>NZ_AUND01000001.1 GCF_000714535.1 Thioclava pacifica DSM 10166
ATGGGCCGCGCCATCGTGCGCGAACCGGCGGTGTTCCTGTTCGACGAGCCGCTCTCGAACCTCGATGCCAAGCTGCGCGTGCAGATGCGCGTCGAGATCCGCGAATTGCAGCGCAAGCTCGGGATCACCGCGCTTTACGTCACCCACGATCAGGTCGAGGCGATGACAATGGCCGACCGGATGATCGTGATGAATGGCGGCGTGGCCGAGCAGATCGGCACGCCTCTGGAGGTCTATGAGCGCCCGGTGACGGTCTTCGCCGCGCAGTTCATCGGCAGCCCTTCGATGAATATCCTGCCCGCCGAGGTGAAGGGCGGTCAGGTGATGCTGGGTGGCGCGGCGCTGGGCGCGAGCGATCTGCCCGATGGCCCGGTCAGCCTCGGCATCCGTCCCGAGCATCTGCATCCCGACGATGCGGGCCCGCTCACGCTCGAGGTGACGCTGGCCGAGCCTCTGGGCGCGAACACGCTGCTACACGGCACGCTGGGCGCGACCGGAGAGGCGATGACGGCGGCGCTGCCCGGCGTTCACATGGCGCAGAACGAGGTCGGCCAGATGCGGCTTTCGGTGAAGCCCGAGGACCTGCACCTGTTCGACGCGAAATCGGGCCAGCGGCTGAATTGATCAGCCCGCGCCGATCTGGCGCGTGACGGCGCGCGCGGCCTTCGTGACCGCCGCGCCGATCTCGGGCAGGCGCGTCTCACCCATCCGCTGCACCGGGCCGGAGACAGAGATCCCCGCCACCGCCTCACCATGGATATTGAAGATCGGGGCGGCGACGCAGCGCATCCCCACGGTGCGCTCCTCGTCGTCGATCGCATAGCCGCGCGCCTGTGCTTCGGTGAGCTGGGCGCGCAAGGTCGCGGCATCACCGATCGTCTTCTCCGTGAACCGCGTGAACTCATGACTGCCGAGGAAGCGCGCCAGCCGCTCCGGCGCGTAGCCGCTCAACAACGCCTTGCCGATCCCTGAGGCATGAAGCGGCGCGACGGTGCCGGGCGGGAAGAAGGCGCGGATCGCCTGATGCGTCTCGACCTGCCCGGTGAACAGCACCTGACCCGCGCGCTCCACCCCGAGGTTCGAGGTCTCGCCCGTGACCCGCATCAGCTCCTGCATGAAGGGGCGGGCGCGTTCGAAGACGTTGGTATGGCGCAGGAAGGCCGAGCCGATGCGGAAGGCGGCGGGGCCGATATGCCAATCCTGTCCCTCGGGGCTGGTCTCGACGAAATCGCGGGCGTGCAGCGTCGCGAGGACCCGGTGCATCGTGGCCGGCGACTGGCCGAGGCCGCGCGCGATCTCGCTCAGGCTCAGCCCCTCGTGGCGCGAGAGCAGGTCGAGCACGTCCAGCGCCCGGTCGAGCGCCTGGATCGTGCCTTGCCCCGGTTCGGTGTTGAACCCGCGCGGGCGGCCCTTGCGGCGGGCTGTGGTCATTCTTTCGCCTCCCGGACGGGGAAAATCCTTTTTAACGAGCATAAAGCAAAAATATATTTCATTGTATGAAAAACGTAACCCGTTGCTCTCACGGTGAAAGCTGGAAATTTCTGCGCTGCGGCTGCGGTTTTTCGTAAAAATATCCGAGCCTACCCGCGCGTGATACGACTTTTCCCAGCCAGAGGAGGAGGCGTCATGATCCATCTCAACCCCGTGTTCATTCCGGGCCCGACCAATATTCCCGAAAGCCTGCGCAAGGCCGTCGATATCCCGACGATGGACCATCGCAGCCCCGGCTTCGCCGATATCATCCACCCCGCGCTGGACGGCGTGAAGAAGGTGCTCAAGACCAAGGCCGGCGAGGCCTTCGTCTTCCCCGCGACCGGCACCGGCGGCTGGGAGACCGCGATCACCAACACGCTCTCGCCCGGCGACAAGGTTCTGGCCTGCCGCAACGGGATGTTCAGCCATAAATGGATCGACATGTGCCAGCGCTACGGGCTGGTGGTCGAGCAGGTCACGGTGAACTGGGGCGAGGGCATCCCGGTCGACCGCTTCGCCGAGATCCTCGCCGCCGATAAAGGCCACGAGATCAAGGCGGTGCTGGCCACCCATAACGAGACCGCGACCGGCGTGACCTCGGATGTCGCGGGCATCCGGCGGGCGATGGATGCGGCGGGCCACCCGGCGCTGTTCTTCGTCGATGGGGTCAGCTCGATCGGGTCGATGGATTTCCGGATGGATGACTGGGGCGTGGACGTGGCCGTGACCGGCAGTCAGAAAGGCTTCATGCTGCCGCCGGGCCTCGCGATCACCGGGTTCTCGCAAAAGGCGCTCGCCGCCGTGCAAAGCGCCAAGCTGCCGCGCTGTTTCTTCGATATCCGCGACATGCAGGCGGGTTACGCCGCGAACGGCTTTCCCTATACGCCGCCTGTGGGTCTGCTGAACGGGCTGAAAGCATCCTGCGACATGCTGCTGGGCGAGGGGCTGGAAAACGTCTTCGCCCGCCATGCCCGCATCGCCGAGGGCGTGCGCCGCGCGGTCTCGGCCTGGGGGATGGAGCTGTGCGCGGTCTCGCCCGATCTCTATTCCAACAGCGTCAGTGCTGTGCGCGCGCCCGAGGGGTTCGACGCGGGCCGGATCGTGGCGCAGGCGCTCAATACCTATGGCGTCGCCTTTGGCGGGGGCTTGGGCGATGTCGCGGGCAAGGTGTTCCGGATCGGGCATCTCGGTCTGATCACCGACGTGATGACGCTCTCCGGACTCGCGACCGCCGAAATGGCGATGGCCGATCTGGGCCTGCCTGTCGAGCTGGGCAGCGGCGTTGCCGCCGCGCAGGCGCATTACCGCGAGACGGCCGCGCCCGCACAGAAAGCCGCCGCGTAAGAGCGGCTAGCTCCGGGCGCTGGCGAGCCTCCCGATCATCGCCAGCGCCTGGGACATCTGGTCGAGCGAGACGTACTCATCGGCCTTATGCGCCTGCTCGATCGAGCCCGGCCCGCAGATCACCGCGTCCATCCCGATCGACTGGAACAGCCCGGCTTCGGTGTTGAAGGCGACGCAGCCCGCGTGGTTCTGCCCGGTCAGCGCGAAGACCAGATCGCGCGCGGCGTTCTCGTCCATCGGCTCGAGCCCCACCACCTCGCCGATCGTCTCGGTGGAGATGCCCGCCTCGGGGGCGATGGCGCGCATCTCGGGCAGCAGCTTGTCTTCGACGAAACTCGCGATTTCCTCTTTCACGAAGCGCATATCCGCCTCGTTGATCGGGCGCATCTCCCAGTTCAGCTCGGCCCGCGGCGCGATCACGTTATGCGAGACGCCGCCGCGCAGCGCGCCCACGTTGAGCGTCGTCTGCGGCGGGTCGAAGCGCGAGCCCTCGGGGCAGCGTTTGACCAGCTCGGCGCGCAGCTCGAACAGCCGGTTGATGTAGCGCACCGCATATTCGACCGCGTTCACGCCCTTCTCGGGGGCCGAGCTGTGCCCGGGCCGTCCCTCGAAGCGCACGGTATATTCGCAGCAGCCCTTGTTGCCGTCGAAGACCTGCATCGAGGTCGGCTCTCCGATGATGCACAGGGCGGGTTTGACCGGGCGCCTGGCGAGGATCTTCACCAGCTCCTGCGCGCCCAGACAGCCGACTTCCTCGTCATGGGTGAAGGCAAAATGGATCGGGCGGGTCCGTGCCGCCTCGGCCAGCAGATCGAGCGAGCCGAGACAGGCCGCGATAAACCCTTTCATGTCACAGGTGCCGCGCCCGTAGAGCTTGCCGTCACGCTCAGTCAGGGTGAAGGGATCGCTCGTCCAATCCTGATCGGTGACCGGCACCACGTCGGAATGACCCGACAGAACCAGCCCGCCATCGCGCGCCTCGCCCAGCGTGGCGAAGAGGTTCGCCTTCTGGCCGCTCTCGTCGACCATGACCTCCACCGAAGCGCCGACCGTTTCCAGCCGGTCGGCGATGTAATGGATGATCGGCAGGTTCGGGTCGGTCGAGATCGTCGGATAGGCGATCAGGTCGGACAGGATCGCGCGGGTGGTGTCGAGCCGCATCGCCTCAGTCCTTGATGAAAAGCTTGCGTTCGACCTTGCACAACGGCTCGGCGGGGCCGTCTTCAGTGATCAGGATCGTCTCGGTGGTTTCCATCCCCCAGTCGTCCATCCACAATCCGGGCATGAAATGGAAGGTCATGCCGGGCTCCAGGATCGTCTCGTCGGTGTCGCGGATCGAGACGGTGTGCTCGCCCCAATCGGGCGGATAGGAGCAACCCACCGCATAGCCCGCGCGGTTGGGCCGCTCGATCCCGACTTTCGCAAGCTCCACGTTCAGCGCGCGGGCGATGTCGCAGGCGCGATTGCCGGCGCGGGCGACCTCGATCCCGGCGTTCAGCCCCTCGGTCAGGGCGTGGCTCGCGTCGATCATGTGCTGCGGCGGCTTGCCGAGGAACACGGTCCGGCAGAGCGGCGCGTGATAGCGGCGATAGCAGCCCGACTGCTCGACGAAGGTCGCCTCGCCCGCTTTCAGCGCCTCGCCGTTCCAGGTCAGGTGCGGGGCGGAGGCATCGGGGCCCGAGGGCAGCATCGGCACGATTGCGGGGTAATCGCCCCAACTGTCCTCCTCGCCCTGCACGGCGGTCTTGTAGAGCTCGCCCACCAGATCGTGCTTGCGCAGCCCCGGCTCGGCCAGCTCCATCGCGCGTTCGATCACCAGTTCGGAGATCCGCGCGGCGCGGCGCATGAAGCGCAACTCCTCGTCGGATTTGATCAGGCGCTGCCAGTTCACCAGCACGCTCGCGTCGATCAGCTCGGCCTCGGGCAACCCGTCGGCCAGCACGGCATGGGCCTTGGCGGTGTAGAAATAGGTCTCCATCTCGACCCCGATCCGCGCCTTGCCATAGCCCATGATGCGCAGATGCGAGGCGAGGTCTTCCATCGGGTGCATCACATCCGACTGCACCATCGCGTCGTTGTAATGGAGGATGTTTTCCTCCTCCATCCAGACGGTGCGGCGCGCGCCGTTCGCATCCATGAAGCGGCCCCACCAGAAGGGTGCGCCCTCCATCGGCAGGATCACACCTTGGTGCGTGTAGAAGGACCACCCGTCATAGCCCGTCAGCCAGAACTGGTTCGAGGGGTTTGTGACGAAGAGAAGCTCGATCCCGCGTTCGGCCATCGCCGCGCGTACCAGCTTGATGCGACGGTCATATTCGGCCTGACTGAAGGGGGCGTGAGTGATGGGCATCTGGGTCTCCTGTCGCTTGCGCGCAGGGTGGGACGGTCGCATGGGAAACGTCAAGGGCAAAGCCGGGCAGGGCGGCGTGCCGCGCGGGGAAGAGCGGGCTGTGCAATGCCGCGCAGCCGCGCCGATTGACAGCGGCGCGCGTCTCTGAAACCCCTGAGGGCGAATTCCCGGAGACCCCCGGAGGCTCGATGAAACGTTACTCCCTTCTCGATCTCTCGCCCATTCCCGAAGGCGGCGGCCCGGCCGAGGCGCTGGCCAACAGCACCGATCTCGCGCGCGCGGCGGAAGCGGCGGGCTATCACCGCTACTGGCTGGCCGAGCATCATAACTTTCCCGGCATCGCGAGCGCGGCGACTGCGGTGGTGATCGGTCACATCGCGGGCGCGACGCGGCGGATGCGGGTTGGGGCAGGCGGCATCATGCTGCCCAATCATGCGCCGCTCGTGGTGGCCGAGCAGTTCGGCACGCTCGAGGCGCTCTATCCCGGCCGGATCGACCTCGGGCTGGGCCGTGCGCCCGGCACCGACATGGCGACGGCGCGGGCGCTGCGCCGACATATGGCGCCGGCGGATGGATTTCCCGATGACGTGGTCGAGCTGATGGATTTCCTTGCCGAAGGCCCCGAGGATGCCCGTGTCCGCGCGATTCCGGGGCAGGGCAGCAAAGTCCCGATCTGGATTCTGGGCTCCAGCCTGTTCGGTGCGCAGCTCGCCGCCTATCTCGGGCTGCCCTATGCTTTCGCTTCGCATTTCGCCCCGGCGATGCTGGAAGAGGCGCTGGCCGCCTATCGCGCAGGCTTCCGCCCGTCCGAGCACCTCTCGCAACCCTATGCGATGATGGCGGCGGGGCTCTTCGCGGCCGAGACGGATGCGGAGGCCGCCTATCTGCGCTCCTCACATCTGATGGGGTTTGCACGGCTGCGCATGGGCAAACCGGGCAAGCTGCCGCGCCCGAGCCATGATCCGGGCGCTGGCATCCCCGCGCAGGTTCTGGCGCAGGCGGAACAGGCGCTCGCGGTCTCGGCCACGGGCGCGCCCGCGATGATCCGCACGCAGCTTGCCGCGCTGATCGAACGCTACCAGCCTGACGAGCTGATGGTGACTGGGATGATCCACGACCCGGCCGCGCGCATCCGGTCCTTCCAGATCGGGGCCGAGGTGCTGCGCGAGCTGCAGGAGGCGTGATGCTGGGGAATGCCGATCTGATTGAGCTGACCGCGC
The DNA here is from genome assembly GCF_000714535.1 of Thioclava pacifica DSM 10166. Taxonomy (GTDB): domain Bacteria; phylum Pseudomonadota; class Alphaproteobacteria; order Rhodobacterales; family Rhodobacteraceae; genus Thioclava; species Thioclava pacifica. The sequence continues at coordinate 6,388 of NZ_AUND01000001.1, forward strand.
TGCGCCACGCGCTCCACCGCGCGCCCGAGGTCTCGGGGCAGGAGGTGGACACCGCGCGCCGGATCGCAGGGGAGCTGAGCGCATTGAACCCGGCCGAGCTGATCACCGGGCTCGGCGGGCATGGCGTGGCGGCGATCTTCGACAGTGGAGCGCCGGGGCCGGTGGTGCTGTTTCGCGCGGAACTCGACGCGCTGCCGATCCCCGAGGCCCCCCATGTCGATTGGGTCTCTGAGCACCCCGGCGTGTCGCATGTCTGCGGCCATGACGGGCATATGGCGATGCTGATGGGGCTGGCGCGGCTGATCGCGCGCAAGCCCGTCGCAAAGGGTCGGGTGGTCGCGCTGTTCCAGCCCGCCGAGGAAACGGGCGCGGGTGCGCGTGCGGTGATCGCGGACCCGCAATTTGCCCGCATCGCCCCCGATTTCGCCTTTGCGATCCACGGGTTGCCGGGCCTGCCGCGCGGCTATGTGGGCACGAAGCCGGGGTTGATGAACTGCGCCTCGGTCGGGCTGAAGATCACGCTCTCGGGCAAGACTGCCCATGCTGCCGATCCCGGCGCGGGGCGCTCGCCGCTCCCGGTCTTCGCGCGTCTGGCACCGGTGCTGGAGGCACTCGGGCCGGGGGGCGAACTGGACGACAGCTTCCGCCTCGTGACGCTGACCCATCTGTCCGTGGGCGAGCCGACCTTCGGCATCGCGCCGGGCGAGGGCGTGCTTTATGCCACCCTGCGCACCGGGGGCGATGACAGCCTTGCGGCACTGGAGGCCGAGATCCGCGCTCGGGTGGCTCAGGAGGCCGAAGCGGCGGGCTTGGGTTTGATGATCGAGGAACACGACCGTTTCGCGGCCTCGGTCAATGCGGCCGAGGCCGTCGGAATCGCGCGGCAGGCGATGGATGCCCTCAAGATCGCGCATGGCGAGGAGGGCGTGCCGATGCGCGCCTCGGAGGATTTCGGGCTGTTCGGGCATGGGGCGCAATCGGCGATGCTGTGCCTCGGGGTGGGCCGGGATGCCCCCGCGCTGCACAATCCCGATTACGATTTCCCCGACGACCTGATCGGCACCGGCGCGCATCTCTTCGAGCGCATCGCCCGCGATCTGCTGGGCTAAGCGCGCGTTTGGGGGCGCGGATCGCCGCGCCCCGCCAAGGTCGTTAGGGGATCAGCCGCGCGATGATCAGATCGGCCGCTTCGTCCGGCGTCATCGCGGTCGTGTCGATGCGCAGCTCGGCATTGTCGGGCGCCTCATAGGGCGAGTCGATGCCGGTGAAGTTCTTCAGCTGGCCCGAGCGCGCCTTCGCATAAAGCCCCTTCACGTCGCGTGCCTCGGCCACTTCCAGCGGCGTATCCACGAAGATCTCGAGGAATTCGCCCGGCTGCATCATCGCGCGCACCATGTCGCGCTCCGAGCGGAAGGGCGAGATGAAGGCGGTGATCACGATCAGGCCGGCATCGGTCATCAGCTTGGCGACCTCGCCGACGCGGCGGATGTTTTCCACGCGGTCGGCCTCGGTGAAGCCCAGATCCTTGTTCAGCCCGTGGCGCACGTTGTCACCGTCGAGCAGGAAAGTGTGGCGGTTCATCCGCGCCAGCTTCTTCTCGACGATATTGGCGATCGTGGATTTGCCCGAGCCCGAGAGGCCCGTCAGCCAGATCACGGCGGGCTTCTGATGCTTCATGTTGGCATGATGCTCGCGTCCGATATCGGTCGCCTGCCAGTGGATGTTCTGGGCGCGGCGCAGCGCGAAGTTGATCATGCCCGCGGCCGCCGTCTGGTTGGTCATCTTGTCGATCAGGATGAACCCGCCCAGATCGCGGTTCTCGGCATAGGGCGCGAAGGGGATCTCGCGGTCGGTGGTGACATTGGCCACGCCGATCGCGTTGAGGTCCAGCGTCTTCGTGGCCAGATGCTCCTGCGTGTTGACGTTCACTTCGTATTTTGGCTCGTGGACGGTCGCCGAGACGGTCTGGGTGCCGATCTTGAGCCAATAGGCGCGGCCCGGCACCAGTTCGTTCTCGTCCATCCAGACGATCGTGGCCTCGAATTGGTCGGCGACCTCCAGCGGATCCTTGGCCGCGACGATGACTTGCCCGCGCGAGCAGTCGATCTCGTCGGTGAGCGTGATCGTGGTGGATTCGCCTGCCACCGCCATGTCGCGGTCGCCTTCGAGGCTGACGATACGCGCCACCGTCGAGGTCTTGCCCGAGGGCAGCACGCGCACCTCGTCGCCCGGTCGTACCGTGCCCGAGGCGATGAGGCCGGAAAAGCCGCGGAAATCAAGGTTCGGGCGGTTCACCCATTGCACCGGGAGACGGAAGGGGCGCTCCTGATCGGAAGTCACGTCCACTTCGACCGCTTCGAGGTAGGGTAGCAGCGAGGGGCCTTTATACCAGCCGGTCTTCTCGCTCGGGCCCGTGATGTTGTCGCCCTTGAAGCCCGAGATCGGGATTGCGGTGAAGCCCTCGATACCGATGCTGTCGGCGAAGGTTTTGTAGTCGGCGACGATGGCGTCGAAGGTCGCCTGATCGTAATCGACCAGGTCCATCTTGTTCACCGCCAGCACGATATGGCGGATGCCGAGCTGGTTCACGAGGTAGGAATGGCGCCGCGTCTGGGTCAGCACGCCCTTGCGCGCGTCGATAAGGATCACGGCGAGATCGGCGGTCGAGGCACCGGTGACCATGTTGCGGGTATATTGCTCGTGGCCAGGGGTGTCGGCGACGATGAACTTGCGCTTCTCGGTCGCGAAGAAGCGATAGGCCACGTCGATGGTGATGCCCTGCTCGCGCTCGGCGGCCAGACCGTCGACCAGCAGCGCGAAGTCGATCTCCTGACCCTGCGTGCCGACACGCTTGGAATCCGCTTCCAGCGCGGCCAGCTGATCCTCGAAGATCATCTTGCTGTCATAGAGCAGCCGCCCGATCAGCGTCGATTTCCCGTCATCGACCGAGCCGCAGGTGATGAAGCGCAGCATGGTCTTGTGCTGATGCGCCTCGAGATAGGCGTCGATATCCTGCGCGATCAGCGCGTCGGTCTTGTAGATCGGATCCTTGGTCGTCATGTCGGCTCACCTGATACGGGTGGAAATGGGGGCGCGAGAGGGAAGGCTCAGAAATAGCCTTCCTGCTTTTTCTTCTCCATCGAGGCGGCCTGATCGTGGTCGATCGCGCGGCCCTGACGTTCGGAGGTGGTGGTCAGCAGCATTTCCTGGATGACTTCCGGCAGGGTCTGCGCCTCGCTCTCGACGGCGCCGGTCAGCGGGTAGCAGCCAAGCGTGCGGAAGCGCACCGAGCGCATCACCGGCTCTTCGCCCTCGCGCAGCGGGAAGCGGTCGTCATCCACCATCAGGATCAACCCGTCACGTTCGACAGTCGGGCGCGGGGCCGAGAAGTAGAGCGGCACGATCTCGATCCCTTCGAGGTGGATGTATTGCCAGATGTCCAGCTCGGTCCAGTTCGAGATCGGGAAGACCCGGACGCTCTCGCCCTTGGCCTTGCGGGCGTTGTAGAGGCGCCAGAGCTCGGGGCGCTGGTTCTTCGGGTCCCAGCGGTGATTGGCCGAGCGGAAGGAGAAGACACGCTCCTTCGCGCGGGACTTCTCCTCGTCGCGGCGCGCGCCGCCGAAGGCCACGTCGAAGCCGTGCTTGTCGAGCGCCTGTTTCAGGCCTTCGGTCTTCCACATGTCGGTATGCAGCGAGCCGTGATCGAACGGGTTGATGCCCTTCGCCTTGGCCTCGGGGTTCTGATAGACGATCAGCTCCATCCCCGCCGCTTTCGCCGCCTTGTCGCGCAGCTTGTACATGTCCTGGAACTTCCAGGTCGTGTCGACATGCATGAGCGGGAAGGGGGGCGGCGAGGGGTAAAAGGCCTTCTTCGCGAGGTGCAGCATCACCGCGCTGTCCTTGCCGACGGAGTAGAGCATCACCGGGTTTTCGGCCTCGGCAACCACTTCACGCATGATGTGGATGCTCTCGGCTTCGAGGCGTTGCAGGTGGGTCAGGGTTTTCTGGTCCATGGGAGGGCCTTTGTCCGAACGCGAATTTTTTCCCGGTATAGGGAAGCGATCTTTCTGGATAACCCCCCAAATGGGGGGTAAATTAAAGCAATGTTGGGTCAGTCCGAAAACAGTTTGTTGATCAACGCCCTGTTTGCCGCCGCAAGTGATGCGGGGCAGGCGGGCTGGAACGGGTTTCTCGACCGCCTTTGTGTGGCCAGCCATGCCGAGGCGGCGGCATTGCGTTTGCTTGGGCCCGAAGGAGAAGGACCGGGTTGGCAGGTCGGCACGCTGGCGCTCCCCGAGGCGGAGCGGTTGCACGCGATGCGTCTCGACAGGGTCTATTCGCAGATTGACCTGCCAGGCGGGCCGGACTGGCCGACACCCCTGCGGGCGTTGAAGGTTGCGGCGGGTGCGGCGGGGCAGGTGGCGCTGATGATTGCCCGTTCGGGACGAGAATTTCGGGCCGCCGAGGCGCTGCCGCTTTCCAATCTCGCACCTCACCTGGGGCAGGCGCTGTCGATCCAGGCCGCACTAAAGACCGAGCGGGCCCGCGCCGCGCTGGCCGGGCAAAGTGCCGCGTCGCTTGGGGCGGGTTGGGTGGTGCTGAGTTCGGCGGGAATGGTGATCGCGCATGATCCGCAGATCGCGGCGGGGCTCGATGCGAGTGACCGGCTGCGACTGCGTCGGGGCGCGCGGCCCGAATTTGCCGACCCCGAGGCCGCGATAGCCTTTCGACAAGCCCTCGCGGCGCTGGCTGCCGGAGAAGGCGCAGAGCGCCCGATCGCGATTGCCGGCGCCCCCCCTGTGCACCTCCGGCTCGTGCTCGGAGACTGGCAGGGCGCGCCGGCCGTGATCGGCCATCTGCGCGCCCTGCCGATGGCGCAGGATCTGCCGCTCGCGCAAGTCGCGGGCGATCTCGACCTGAGCCGCTCCGAAGCGCGGCTGGCGGTGCTTCTGTGCGATGGAGCGAGCCTGCGCGAAGCCGCAGAGAGCCTCGGCTGGACGCTTGAGACCGCGCGCTCGACCTCGAAACAGATCTATGCGCGGGCCGGGGTCAGCGGCCAGACGGGGCTGTTGCGGCGGATGCTCGGCTCCGCGCTTTGGCTCGGTTAGCCAAGCTCGGGCGCAACTGGCACGACGATCCGCCCACGCACCTTCCCTTCGAGGAATTTCGGAGCCGTCGCGATCACGTCTTCCAGCGCGACCTCCATCTCCATCGCGGCGAGCTTGTCCATGTCGAGATCGGCGGCCAGACGGTTCCACGCCTCGATGCGGTCTTCGAGCGGGCACATCACGCTGTCGACGCCCGCGAGCGTGACATTGCGCAGGATGAAGGGTGCGACCGAGGTCGGCAGCGACATCGAGCCCGCAAGCCCGCAGGCCGCGACCGTGCCGCGATAGGCCATCATGGAAAGGACGTTGGCCAGCACCTCGCCGCCGACCACATCGACGGCCCCCGCCCAGCGTTCCTTGTTCAGCGGGCGCGCCTTGCCCGAGACTTCTTCGCGCGCGACGATCGAGGACGCGCCGAGCGATTTCAGGTAAGCCTCTTCCTCGGGGCGGCCGGTGACGGCGGCGACCGTATAGCCGAGCTTGCCCAGAAGCGCCGTCGCCACGCTGCCCACGCCGCCCGTGGCGCCGGTCACCACGACCTCGCCGCGCTCGGGCGTCACGCCATGCGCCTCGAGCGCCATCACGCAGAGCATCGCCGTGTAGCCCGCCGTGCCGATCGCCATCGCCTGCCGCAGAGAAATCCCCTCGGGCAGTTTCACCAGCCAGTCGCCCTTGAGATGCGCACGCTCTGCCAGCCCGCCCCAATGTTTCTCGCCCACGCCCCAGCCGTTGAGCACGACGCGGTCGCCTTTGGCGAAATCGGGGTGGTTGCTCTCAGTGACGATCCCCGAGCAGTCGATGCCCGGCACCATCGGGAAGGAGCGCACCACCGGCCCCGCGCCGGTGATCGCCAGCGCGTCCTTGTAGTTGAGCGTCGAATAGGCCACGTCCACGGCCACATCGCCCTCGGCCAGCGGCGGCAGCTCGATCTCCTTCAGCGCGACGGTCTGGGTGTCTTCCGGTTTCTCGATCAGGATGGCCTGCACCATGTCATGTCCTTTCAGCTTTGGGCGAGCCGCAGGAACCCGTCGGCGAAGCGACGCAGCGGCTCGGGGGAATGTTGAAGTTTCGCGCGCAGGACGGCGCCTTCCCAGCCCGTCCAGAAGATCTCGGCGAGCGTGTCGGGGTCTTGATGGGCAGGCACTTCGCCCGCTGTCTGGCCCGCGCGCAGGCAGTCCGCGACCAGCGCCTGCCAGCTTTCCAGCACGACGATGAGGCGGGCGCGGTAGTCCTCGGGCAGCGTGCCCATCTCCTGCCCGAGATTGCCGATCAGGCAGCCGCGGCGGAAATCGTATCTCGCCATGCCCGCCTCGGCGTCGCGGGTGAAGGCGTGCAGGCGCGCGAGCGGCGTCAGGTCAGCGCGGTTAAGCGAGAGGGACAGCTTGTCGCGGAAATAGGTGCCGTAAGCCTCGATCAGCTCGGCGCCGAAGGCGGCCTTGGTCGGGAAGTAGTGGTAGAAGCTGCCCTTGGTGACGCCAGCGGCGGCGGTGATCTCGTCGAGCCCGACATTGGTGTAGCCGCGCTCGGTCAGCTGCACGAGTCCCGCGCGGATCAGCGCCTTGCGCGCGGCCTGATCGTCCGGCTTGCGCGGTGGGCGGCCCCGGCGGCGGGGGGCGTTGGAATCGGGGGCGGGGGCGCTCATGCGGATTTAATATACCGAATGGTATGATAAATAAAGCGCCGTAATCTTGGGGTCGCTCAGCCGCCCGAACGGGGCGCGACGGGCGAGCCGTCCTCCAGCCCCTCGACCGGGTAAAGCACGACCTGATCGCCCTCGCTCAGCCCCGATGTAACCTCGGCCACGGTGCCGTTATCCGTGCCGATCTCGACCGAGACCTCATGCGCGCGGCCGTCCTCGACCTTGAAGGCCGCCCAGCCCGTGCCGCGCCGGAACAGGGCGCTGGAGGGCACGCGCAGCGCATCCTCCGCCTGCCAGACCACGATTTGCACTGTCACCTGAAACCCGTGGCCGAGCCCCGCACGTTTTGCCGGATCGCCGGTGAAGCCGATCACCACGCCGACGCGCTGTTCCTCGACCCCCAGCGCGGAAACCTTCGTCGTGCCCGCCGGATCGACGCGCAGCACCTTGCCATTCAGCACATCCGGCCCACCCCAATCGGTGATCTCGACCGGATCGCCCACGCGCACCCGCACCGCGTCGCGCGAGAGCAGGTCGGCCACCACCTCCAGCCCGTCCGAGATATTGCCGATCTCCATGATCGGGCTGCCGGCGGAGAGGACCGTCTCGTTCTCCTGCAGGATCTGCAGCACGGTTCCGGTCGCAGGCGCATAAAGCGGGATCGTCTCGGCGCCGGCGCTATTGGCGACGGCGGCATCGTTTTGCAGCACCGATTGCGCCGAGGCGACGGCCGCCTCGCGCATCGCGATCGCGGCTTTCGCGGCGGCCTCCTGGGCTGCGGCGTAATCGGCGTTGATCTGGTCGCGGTCGAGCGCGGATTGGCTGATCGTGCCCGAGAGCGCAAGACGCTGGGCGCGCGACAGATCCGCATCGGCCTGCTCGCGCATCGCGACGGCCGCGCGGTAATCGCCTTGGGCCGCGCTCAGCGCCGCCTGCGCCTCGGCCAGCGCGGCCTCGGCCTGCGCGCGGCTGCGGGCATCGAGCACGGCGGGCAGGGCGGGGCGCATCCGCGCCACCACCGTTTCGCCCTTCACCACCGGGTCGCCCACATGGATGTCGAGCCGCTGCAGCCGACCGCTCACCGGGGTCGAGACCGTGTAGCTTTCGCTGACCCGCGTGCGCCCGTCATCCTCGATCGCAAGCCGCATCGGCCCGCGCGTGACGGTCCCGAGATCGACCGTCTGCGACTGCGGCCAGAGCAGGGCCGCCACGGCGCCTGCCGCGATCAGCGCGACGAGGATCAGGATCAGCCAGCGGGTGCGGGGTCTTGGGGTCACGAGGTCAGTCCCTTGCCTTGAGCGCCGTCACCATGTTCAACCGATCCTGAGCGCGGCGCAACATCAGGATCGAGACCAGCATCGCCGCGACCACCACCAGCACCGCCTTGGCGATGCTGGGCAGATCGAAGCTGACGCTGACCTTGTAAAGCTCGTTCGAGAAAGCCACCGCGATCAGATTGGCGAGCCACCAGCCCAGCCAGATCCCCAGCGGCAGCGCGATTGCCACCAGCACCGCGATCTCGCCCGCCAGAACTAGCGTCACCTCGGCGCGGGTGAAGCCCAGCACGCGCAGGCTCGCGAGTTCATGGGCGCGCTCGGCGAAGGCGTTGCGCGCGGCGTTATAGACGATGCCGAAGCTCAGCACGAAGGCGATGGCGCCGAAAACGAAGCGCATCTGGCCCGCGCCCTCATCGGCGATCTTGCGAAAGGCCGCGTAGCTGTCGGCCTTGACCGAGACGCCCGCCACCTTGGGCCGCTCGCGCAGCGCGTGCAGCAGCTCCGGCGAGGGCGGGCCGGCGGTGCGGATCGAGACCGAGGTGATCCGGTCGGCCTCTCCGATCGCGCGGGTGAGCGCATCGAGGCGCATATAGGCGGGCGAGCCCAGCAGCGTGTCGGAGACCGCGACGACGGGCAGGGTCAGGTGACGCTTGCGTCCTTCGGTGACTTCGGCGGTGATCAGATCGCCGGGATGAAGCTTCAGAAGCTCCGCCAGCCCGCGCGACAGCACCACCCCGTTTGCAGGCAGCGGGATCGGGTTCAGCCCGGTATCGAGCGCGCGGTTCAACGTGGCAGGGTCGGGCAGCCCGGTCAGCTCGCCGCGATGGGTGATCGGGCCGTTGCGAAACAGCACCGGGACCATGCGCTGCGGCTCGGCCTCGAGCACGCCGGGCAGATGGGCGATCTCGTGGGTGACATCGCGCGAGATCGGATGGATGAAGCTCACCGCCGCATCCGAGCGATCCGCGAAGCCGAAGGTCACCGCCATCGTGTGATCGAAGCCCGCATAGATGATCAGCATCGCCATGTTGAGCGCGAGCCCCGCCGCCACACCCGCGATGGTGCCGAGGCTGCGAAACGGCTGGCGCGTGATCTGGCGCAGGATCATCCGCCCCGGCTGATCGAGCGGACGGGTCAGGAGCGCCAGAAACCCGATCCGGCCATGGGTGAAATCGGGCGGGGCGGGCGGACGCATCGCCTCGGCCGGGGTCAGGCGGAACACGGTGCGCAACGCGATCGCCGCGCCCAGGGCGGCGGCGAGCAGCGAGAAGGCGAGGCCTCCCGCGAAAGGACCGGGGCGCATCGAGAAGACGAGATAGGGGAACTTGTAGAACTCCATGTAGATCCCGGTGATGCCGCGCCCCGCCATCACGCCCAGCCCCGAGCCAAGCGCCGCCCCCGCCAGCGCGATCAGCAGCGCCAGTTCGAGGTAATGCCCCGCGATCTCGGCCCCGCTATGGCCGAAGGCCTTCATCAGCCCGATCTCGCGCCGTTCCGCCTGCACGATCCGGGTGATCGTGACATTGAGCAGGAAGGCCGCGACGGCGAGGAAAATGGGCGGCAGGAAAAGGCGCGACTGGCGCAACCCGTTCAGCTCTTCGTCGATGAAGCGTGCCGAGGTCTGCTGGTCCTGCAGGTAGCCCGCGCCGCCGCCATAGGGCGCCATCAGCCGGTCGAGATCGGCCAGCACCGCCTTGCGCGGGCGTTCGCGGGTGGTCAGCACCAGAACCTCGTTGAACGCGCCATCAAGATCGAGCACGGCAGCGGCCGCTTTGCGCTCCATCCAGATCACGGCGAAGCGGCCGTCGGTGGGGAAGAACTCGCCCGGCGCGGGCATGAACAGGAACTCGGGCGAGCGCGCGAAGCCGACCACGCGCAGGCGCTGGTGGCGACCCTCGACGGTGACGCCGAGCGTGTCGCCAAGCGCGATCCCGCGCGCGGCGGCGAAAGTGTCAAGCAGCACGACCTCGTCGCTGCGCCCCGCCACCGGCATCCGCCCCGCCGTCATCAGAATGCCGTTGAGCCCCGCAGGCCCCGGCAGCGACAGGATGCGCGCCTGCACCGGCTCGCCCCCATCCGCGTCGATCCTTCCGTAACCGCTCAGCCGCCCTTCAGCGGTCAGCACGCCGGGGATCGCGCTGACCTTCTCCATCAGGGAATTCGGCGCGCGGGTCAGCGGCTCGAAGACCTGCGCGAAGCGGTGGCGTTCGAAATAAGCGTCGCGGGTGATGGTGAGCGTGTCGGTCAGCCCCGCCATCATCACCTGCACCATCACGCCGACCGCAACCACCGCCGCAATCGCGAGCGCCTGCGCGCGGATGCGCCAGAGGTCGCGGCCGAGCTTGCGATGCAGGATCGTCATCGCCATCGGCTCACCACTCGATCTCGGACGGATCGGCGCGGGTCTCGTTGGTGATCGTCTCGCGCAGCTGGCCATCGGTGAAATGCAGAACGCGATGGGCCATCGCCGCCGTCGCCGCCGCATGGGTGACGATCAGAACGGTGGTGCCCAGCTCGCGGTTCACGTCGTTGAGGACCTGCAAGACGCGCCGCCCGGTCGTGCTGTCCAGCGCCCCCGTCGGCTCGTCGCAGAACAGAACCGCCGGGCGTTTCGCGATGGCGCGGGCGATGGCGACACGCTGTTGTTCGCCCCCCGACATCTGCGCCGGGAAATGGTCGAGCCGCCCTTCGAGGCCCACCAGCCGCAGCGCCTCGCCCGCATCCATCGGGTCATGCGAAATCTCCGTCACCAGCTCGACATTCTCGCGCGCGGTGAGGCTGGGCATCAGGTTGTAGAACTGGAAGACGAAGCCCACATGGCTGCGCCGGTATTGCGTGAGCGCGCGTTCGGACATGTCGGTCAGGCACTGATCGCCGAACCAGGCCTTGCCCGAGCTGGGCCGGTCGAGCCCGCCGATGATGTTCAGAAAGGTGGACTTGCCGCTGCCCGAAGGGCCAAGCAGCACCACGACCTCGCCGCGCGGGATTTCCAGCGTCACCTCGCGCAGGGCGTGGACGGCGGCCGGACCCTCGCCATAGGTCTTCGATAGCGCTTCTGTGCGAAAGGCGGGCTGCACGCGCGGGCTCCGTGATCGTTGCGGGCCGGATGGCCCGGTTGCGATCAGATCACAGCCCCGCGAGACAGTCAAAACCCGAGAGGGTAAAACCGCCTGGCCTGCCTCAGCGCCGGTTCATCGCATCGCGCAAAGCCGCGCCAAGCGCGCCATTGCCGCTATCCTTCGCGGGAGCTTTGCCACTCCCTTTACCCGGGCCTTTCCCGCGCGGGCCTTGCGGTCCGGGCTTGCCCTGACGCGGATTCTGGCCCTGCGGACTTGCACCGCCCTCGGATTGCTTGCGCATCGACAGCCCGATCCGCTTGCGCGGAATATCGACCTCGGTCACGCGGACGCGCACCACATCGCCCGCCTTCACCACCTCATGCGGGTCCTTAACGAAGCGATCGGCCAATTGGCTGACATGGACCAGCCCGTCCTGATGCACGCCGATATCAACGAAGGCGCCAAAGGCGGCCACGTTGGTCACGGTCCCCTCGAGGCTCATCCCCGGCTTGAGGTCCTTGATATCCTCGACCCCATCGGTGAATTGCGCGGTCTTGAAGCTCGGGCGCGGGTCGCGGCCGGGTTTTTCCAGCTCCGCGAAGATGTCGCGGATCGTGGGCAGTCCGAATTCGCCGGTGACGAACTCTTCGGCGCGCAGGCCCTTGAGCGCTGCGGGCTGGCCCATGATTTCGCGAATGTCGCGGCCGCAGCTTTGCACGATCTTGCGCGCGACTGCGTAGGCTTCGGGGTGAACCGAGGAGGCATCGAGCGGCTCCTCGCCCTCGCGGATGCGCAGGAAGCCCGCGCATTGCTCGAAGGCCTTGGGTCCGAGCCCCGCCACTTCCATCAATGCGCGGCGCGAGGGGAAGGCGCCATGCGCGTCGCGATGCGCCACGATGGCCTGCGCGAGCGCCGGGCCAAGCCCCGCCACCTGCGCCAGAAGCGGCGCGGAGGCCATGTTGAGATCGACGCCCACCGCGTTTACCGCATCCTCGACCACCGCGTCGAGCGCCTGCGACAGGCGGCGCTGATCCACGTCGTGCTGATATTGCCCGACGCCGATGCTCTGCGGCTCGATCTTCACCAACTCCGCCAGCGGGTCCTGCAGGCGTCGCGCGATCGAGACCGCCCCGCGCAAGGATACATCCAGATCGGGGAATTCGCGCGCCGCCAGTTCCGAGGCAGAATAGACCGAAGCGCCCGCCTCGGAGACCACCACTTTCGTCGGCGCGCGCACGCCCGGCGGCAGCAGCTTGAGCGTGTCGGCGACCATCCGTTCGGTCTCGCGGCTGGCGGTGCCGTTGCCGATCGCGATCAGCTCGACGCCATGACGCTTGACCATGTCGATGATCTTCGCCTCGGCCCCGCGCAGGTCCATCTTCGGCTGGAATGGGTAGAGCGTCGCGGTCTCCAGGAGCTTCCCGGTCGCGTCCACCACGGCCGCTTTCACGCCCGTCCGAATGCCCGGATCGAGGCCCAGCGTCGCGCGCGGCCCGGCCGGCGCTGCCAGCAGCAGGTCATGCAGGTTGCGCGCGAAGACCTTGATCGCCTCGTCATGGGCGCGCTGGCGCAGTTCTCCCAGCAGATCGACATAGAGCGAGACCGAGAATTTCACCCGCCACGCCCACCGCGCCACGTCGCGCAGCCACAGATCGCCCGGTCGCCCGGCTTCGGTGTCGAGCGTGGCCGCGATGGTGGCGATCGCGCGCGGCTCGCCGGTCTCGGGGTCGGGCGCGATCTCCATCGTCACGACCTCTTCCTTCGCGGCGCGCAGGATGGCGAGCGCTCGGTGACCCGGAATGCTGGCCCATTTTTCGCGATGGTCGAAATAGTCCGAGAATTTCGCGCCCGCCTCTTCCTTGCCGGGCACGACGCGAGCGGCGATCATCGCCTCGGCGCGCATGAACTCGCGCAGTTTGCCCAGCAGATCGGCGTTTTCCGACAGTTCCTCGGTCAGGATGTCGCGCGCGCCGTTCAGCGCATCCTTCACCGTGGGCACGGCCTCGGTGAGATACCCCTCGGCCAGCGCTTCGGGGGCTGCGCTCCGGTCGTCCTGAATGGCGCGCAACAGCGGCTCCAGCCCGTTTTCGCGCGCGATCATCGCCTTGGTGCGGCGCTTGGGCTTGAAGGGCAGGTAGATATCCTCGAGCGTCGCCTTGCTCTCCGCCCGTGCGATGGCCCGCGCCAGGTCGTCGGTCAGCTTGCCCTGTTCGCGGATCGAATTGAGGATCGTCTCGCGCCGCGCCTCCATCTCGCGCAGATAGCCCAGCCGGTCCGAGAGCGTCCGCAGCTGCGTATCGTCGAGCCCGCCCGTGGCCTCCTTGCGGTAGCGCGCCACGAAGGGCACGGTCGCGCCGCCATCGAGAAGTCCGATCGCCGCGGTCACCTGCGCGGGGCTCGCCGCGATGTCACTCGCAATGGTCTGCGCGATACGGGCTTGGACGGGGGCGGAATCGGTTTGGGCCAAGGCTCTCTCCTGATGCAATCGGGCCGTCAGCAATAGCCGCCCCGTCGCCTCGGGAAAAGGGGGAAGGGCGGGGTCGGGCGGATCGCGGCCTGTTGTCGCGCGCGGGCCCGTTCGTCTTGTCTGCCCGCCAGCGCGGGCCTAGCTGAGCGGGAGATGAGCGCAGAGGCCGGAATGGCGGATCTTTTCCTGTATGTCGCGATGTTCGGAGTGGTGCTGCTGGCGCTGCGCGCGCTGGTGCATCGCGCGCTTTTGCGCGGGCTGGCTGCGCCTCGGATCGCGCATGAGGTGACGCCTGCCGATCTCGATCTGGGCAGGGCCGAAGTGACGCAGGTCCAGATCGCAGGCCCCGAGGGCGCCCGGCTTTTCGGCTGGCTGATCACGCCCGCGACAGTGTCCGGGGGTCCGCCCGAGACCCCGCGCCCGGCGGTGTTGGTCATGCATGGCTGGGGCGCCAATGCGGCGATGATGCTGGGGCTCGCGCCGCCCCTGATCGCGGCGGGCTATGCGGTGATGTTTCTCGATGCGCGCTGCCACGGGCGCAGCGATGGCGCGCGTTTCACCTCGATGCCGCGCTTTGCCGAGGATATCGCGGCGGGGCTTGCGCATCTGCGCGCGCAACCGGGGATCGACCCGGCGCGGATCGCGCTGATCGGCCATTCGGTGGGCGCGGGGGCGGTGCTGCTCCATGCGGCGCGGGCGCGCGATATCTGCGCGGTCGTCAGCCTCTCGGCCTTCGCCCATCCGCGCGAGGTGATGCAGCGATGGATGGCCGAGCATCGCATCCCGTTTCGCGGGATCGGCCAATATATCCTGCGCCATGTGCAGCGCGTGATCGGCGCGCGGTTCGACGAGATCGCGCCGATCCACACGGTGACGCAACTGCGCTGCCCGGTGCTGCTGGTGCATGGGCTGGAAGATGTGACCGCGCCGTTTTCCGACGCCGAGCGCCTGCGCGCCGCCGCCCCCGACGCGCAGCTCCTGCCGGTTCACGGCGATCACGACCTGCGCGACAGTCTTCACGCACATGAGCCCGAGATCGTGAGCTTTCTCAACGCGGCCTGTCTTCCGTCCTGACCGAGCGTGCTTCACGCCGACATCGTTCCGAGCAGAACCGCACCGCGTCCCAATCCCGCGCCCATTTCTTGCGCCAGGTGAAGGGGCGCGCGCAATGGGCGCAGAGTTTCGAAGGCAGATCGGATTTGCGGCGCATTTTCATGGGCGAGTTACGCGGTGCGGGGCTTGGTGGATGAGTTGCGGGTTCTCGAGGATGCGGCTGAGGGCAAGGCTGGCCGCCTTGCGCTCCAAAAAGCAAAAGGGACGACCGTGGCCGCCCCTTTTTCATTCCTCATACTTTCTCGCTCAGATCGCCGAGCTGTGGCCCGCTTTAGACAGGTCATAGGCGTCGAAATGGCGGGCGATCATCCGCGTCAGCGGACGGCCTTTCATCGGAATGCGCAGCCCTTCCTCGCTGAGCTGCACCATATCGTCGAAATGATCCGCGCAGGATTTGAACATCGCGGTGAGCTCGTCCCGGTCCGCGCCGAAGTCGCGCACCAGTTCCTCCGTGCTGACCTCGAAATCGCACATCAGCGCCTCGATCAACCGTGCGCGCAGCTTGTCCTCGGCGGTGAATTCATGGCCGCGGGCAGTCGAGAAATGCCCCTCGCGGATCGCGGCCGTATGGGCCGAGGTCGCGGAGGCGTTCTGCGCATAGCCTTGCGGGAAGCGCGAGATCGACGAAGCGCCCATGCCGACCAGGGCCTCGGCCAGATCGTCAGTGTAGCCCTGGAAGTTGCGACGCAGCTTGCCCGCCTTCTGCGCGATCGAAAGACCGTCGGTCGGCAGAGCGAAATGGTCGATGCCGATCTCGTCATAGCCGTCGGCCACGAACAATTCGCGCGCCACCTCGAAGAGTTTCAGGCGCTCCTGTGGGGTGGGCAGGTGATCCGAGGGGATCATCGTCTGACGCCGCGCCATCCACGGCACGTGGGCATAGCCGTAAAGTGCCACCCGGTCGGGGTTGAGCGACAAAAGCTTCTGCACCGAATCCGCGATCTTCGTCGGGGTCTGGTGCGGCAGGCCGTAGAGGATGTCGGCGTTGAGGCTGGCCACGTCACGCTCGCGGATCATCTCGACTGCGGCGCGGGTGATCTCGTAGCTCTGGTCGCGCCCGATCACGCTCTGAATCTGCGGGTCGAAATCCTGCACGCCGATCGAGGCGCGGTTCATCCCCGACTCGGCCAGCGCATCCATGCGCGCGGCGTCGATCTCGTTGGGGTCGATCTCGACCGAGAATTCGGCCCCTTCGCCCATCGGCACAGCCTCGAAGACGGCATCGGCCACGCGGCGCATCATATCGGCGGGCATCAGAGTCGGCGTGCCGCCGCCCCAATGCAGCCGCGAAAGCTTCACGCCCGGCGCGAGCCGGTCCTTGAGCATCTTCAATTCGGCGAGCAACGTCTCGGAATAGGCGCGCACCGGCTCATCGCTCTGCGTGCCCTGCGTGCGACAGGCGCAGAACCAGCACAGACGCCGACAGAACGGCACATGCATGTAGAGCGAGATCGAGGCGCCAGCGGGGATCGCCTCGATCCATTGTTCAAAATGAGAAGGCCCGACATCGGCCGAAAAATGCGGCGCGGTGGGGTAACTCGTATAGCGGGGAACCCGTGCGTCGAATAGACCGAGCCGGGTCAGTTGCGATTCCTGTTCCATATGCGTATCTTTAGCGGTAAGACGCGCAACAGAATTTGACCCAGATCAAGCCTTTTCACCCTATGGCTCATGACGACGTATATCCTGTCTCGCTTGCTTGCGGAGACTGCCCGATTCAACACCGGGCAGTGTGCGCCCGTTGTGATTCGGACGAACTGGTAGAGCTTGAAAAGATCAAATATTACCGCAGCTTCGAAGCGGGGCAGACGGTTATCTGGGCAGGCGATCAGATGGATTTCGTGGCCTCGGTGGTCTCCGGGATCGCGACTCTGACGCAGACGCTCGAGGACGGACGCACGCAGATGGTGGGGCTTTTGCTGCCGTCGGATTTCGTGGGCCGCCCGGGGCGCTCGCGTGCGGCCTATAACGTGACCGCCACCACCGACATCCTGATGTGCTGCTTCCGCAAAAAGCCCTTCGAGGAGATGATGGACCGGACGCCGCATATCGCGCAGCGTCTGTTGCAGATGACCCTCGACGAGCTGGACGCGGCGCGCGAATGGATGCTGCTACTGGGCCGCAAGACTGCACGCGAGAAGATTGCATCGCTCCTGTCGATCGTGGCGCGGCGCGATGCCTCCATCAAGATGTCGACCGCCGCGGCACGGATGACCTTCGATCTCCCGCTGACCCGCGAGGCAATGGCCGATTATCTCGGGCTGACGCTAGAGACGGTGAGCCGCCAGATGTCCGCGCTCAAGCGTGACGGGGTGATCGAGTTGCAGGGCAAGCGCCATGTGACCGTGCCCGATATGGACCGGCTGCTGCTGGAAGCGGGCGACGACTGCGACGGCGGCTTCCTCGTTTGACGCGGCGCTTCGCGACCCTCGACGTGTTCACCGACAGGGCGCTGGCTGGCAATCCTCTGGCGATCGTGGAAGAGGCAGAAGGTCTCGACAGCGCGCAGATGCAGGCGATTGCGCGCGAGTTCAATCTCTCCGAAACGGTTTTCGTCTTGCCGCCCGACCTGCCGGGCCACGCGGCGCGGTTGCGGATCTTTACAACTATGGGTGAGCTGCCCTTCGCGGGCCATCCGACGATCGGCACGGCGATCCATCTGGCCACCACCCGCCATGGTCCCGACTTCGAAGGGCGACTGGTCCTGGGTGAAAAGGCGGGTCCGGTTCCGGTGCGGATCTGGTCCAAAGGCGGACGGATGCAGGCCGAGCTGACCGCGCCGGTCCTGCCGGAACTTGGAGCGGTCACGCCTGCTCGCACGGATTGTGCCGCCGCACTTGGGGTGGCGGAGAATGATCTCGGGGCGCTCGTGCCGCAGCTTTGGCGCGGTGGACCGGGATTTCTTTATATCGAGTTGGCCTCACTGGACGCGCTCGCGCGGGCGCGCCCGATCCAGCCCGGTTTCGACGCGCTGATGGCGCAGGTTGGAGAACTGGGCGTCTATGTCTTTGCCGCAGGCGAGGGGTGCGATTTTCAGGGGCGGATGTTTGCGCCAGCCGAGAACATGCCCGAAGATCCCGCGACGGGCTCGGCGACGGCGATCCTAGCCGGTCCGCTCGTCGCGCAGGGTCGTGTCGGCGAGGGCGAGACGGTGTTGCAGCTACGGCAAGGCGTCGAGATGGGGCGCCCATCGGAGCTGGTTCTGCGCATTGAGGTCGAGGGCGGTCAGTTGCGTGCGGCGCATGTTGCGGGCAGTGCCGTCCCGGTGATGCGCGGCGAGATTGATCTGCCGGGAGTCTGAGCGTCAAATCTTGGCCGGATTTTGAGGGTAGCCTCGCGTAATCGCTTCTGGAGGTTTCAATGCGCCGATTGATTCTTGCCGTCGTCGTGACCGCGCTCCCGATCGCGGCACAGGCTCAACCGCTATCGCAAAGCATGGCGCAATGTTCGGGGCTTTTCCATGCCGTGAGCACGTTCATGAGTGACCCCGTCCGTGCGCAGACGCTCGACGAGGCGGGAATCGCATGGCGCGCGGCGGCCGTGTTGCAGGCGCAAGAGGAAGGGCAGGCCGATCCGGCAGGCCATGTCGCCCGCTACCAGCGCGAGAGCTATGATGACTGGCGCGGGCGCGGCAAGCTCGCGGCCTTCAGCGAGGATTTCCGCGACTGGACGAAATATTGCAGCTCGCTGGCCAAATCGAAGGGGCTGAGGATTACGCCCGACTGAGCGGAGCGGTAATGCAAAACGGCGCCCCGAGGGACGCCGTTTGTCGTTTTGGGGCAGGGGCGCTCAATGCGCCATAAGCACCGGAACTTCCGCCATTTCCAGCATGTGCCGGGTCGCGCCACCCAAGATCGCCTCGCGGAAGCGCGAATGGCCATAGGCGCCCATAACGATCGCATCGGCATTGGTGTCGCTGACGTGACGGTTGAGCACGTCCGAGACGCGCGGCATCGTCTTGGCGAGCACCGAAACCTCGGCGTGAATGCCATGACGCGAGAGCATCTGGCTGAGCTGACCGCCCGGATCGGAGCGCTCGGGCCCATGTGCGGGCGGGTCGATGATGGTAATGTCGACCAGTTCGGCCGCCTTGAGAACCGGCAGGGCCGCGCGGATCGCGCGCATCGATTCATGCGACTGGTTCCAGGCGACCACGACGCGTTTCGCGGGGAGATCACCGGTGTAGCCATCGGGGACGATCACCACCGGCACCTGACCTTCGAAAAGCGCGGCCTCGACCGCGGCCTCGACTTCCGGCCCGCGGCCTTCGCCATAGGGGCGGCCCATCACCACGAGGTCGGCAAAGCGGGCGCGCAGCCCCACCACCGTGGCCATCGCACCGATCTGGCTGACAACGGCGTCGACGCCCCAGCGGATATCCTCGGCTTCAAGCCGCGCGCGCACCGCGATCTCGGCGTTGCGGGCGTCGTCCTGCGCGCGATCCATCGTCTCTTGCTGCACGAAGGCGGTCGCCCCTGCGTAGTAGTAGCCCGTTTGGGTGCGATCGACTCCCAGGCAGAGCACGTCGAGATGCGCATCGCGACGACGCGCCACCGCGACGGCGGTATCGAGCTGGGATGCGGCGGCGGCCGGATCCGTCACGATGGTGAGAAGGGTCTTGTAGTTCATGGGTCCCGTCCTTGCACAAAGCAAATTGCGTTTCGGGAACAAAGCTAACGCGATCACATCGGTACGACTTTGACAAGGATCAAGAGCGGTGGCCGCGAGATCACAAAGCTGCGACCGAATGGCGCAGTTCGATCGCGAGCATTTGATGCAGATCAAGGCATCGTGCATACCCTCAGATCACAAGGACTACAGTCACACCTCGGGGGGATTCTCTCGAAGCGAGCGTCGAGCCGAGGGCAGACAAGACGAAGGGACGCACAAAATGTGGGATTATATCAAGCTGATCGCGCTTGGCCTTGTGGCGGTTCTGGCCGCCATTGCGGCCGGTAACGCGCGCGATCTTGCCTATCAGGTGAATGCCGTCGAGGTCATGCTGGCCGCGGCGATCGCATTCATCTGGGTGCTTCGCACCATGGGAAGCCGCCAGCCGGTGGCTCAGAACGAGTATTTCGACGGCGTGGTTCGCGCCGGGGTGATCGCGACGACCTTCTGGGGCGTCGTGGGCTTCCTGGTCGCCGTCATTATCGCATTCCAGCTGGCCTATCCGGCGCTCAACTTCGAGTGGGCGCAGGGCTATCTGAACTTCGGCAAGCTGCGCCCGCTGCACACCTCGGCGGTGATTTTCGCCTTTGGTGGCAACGCGCTGATCGCCTCTAGCTTCTACGTCGTGCAGCGCACCTCCGCTGCGCGGCTCTTCGGCGGCAACGGCCTCGGCTGGTTCGTGTTCTGGGGGTACAACCTGTTCATCGTGCTCGCCGCGACCGGCTACATCCTCGGCGCAACGCAGTCGAAGGAATATGCGGAGCCGGAATGGTATGTCGATATCTGGCTGACGATCGTCTGGGTGGCTTATCTGGCTGCCTTCCTCGGCACGATCTTCAAGCGCAAAGAGCCCCATATTTACGTCGCCAACTGGTTCTACCTGTCCTTCATCGTGACCATCGCGATGCTGCATATCGTGAACAACCTGTCGATCCCGGTCTCGCTCTTCGGCTCGAAGTCGGTGCAGGTCTTCTCGGGCGTGCAGGACGCGATGACGCAGTGGTGGTACGGCCATAACGCGGTGGGCTTCTTCCTGACCGCGGGCTTCCTCGGGATGATGTACTACTTCGTGCCGAAGCAGGCCGAACGTCCGGTCTACTCCTACAAGCTCTCGATCGTGCACTTCTGGGCGCTGATCTTCCTGTACATCTGGGCTGGTCCGCACCACCTGCACTACACGGCGCTGCCCGACTGGGCCTCGACGCTCGGCATGGTGATGTCGGTGATCCTGTGGATGCCTTCCTGGGGCGGCATGATCAACGGTCTGATGACGCTCTCGGGCGCCTGGGACAAGCTGCGCACCGACCCGGTCATCCGTATGATGGTGGTGTCGGTCGGCTTCTACGGCATGTCGACCTTCGAAGGCCCGATGATGTCGATCAAGGCGGTGAACTCGCTGTCGCACTACACCGATTGGACGATCGGTCACGTGCACTCGGGCGCGCTCGGCTGGAACGGCATGATCACCTTCGGCACGCTCTACTTCCTCGTGCCGCGTCTGTGGGCGCGTGAAGGGCTCTACTCGCTGAAACTGGTGAGCTGGCACTTCTGGCTCTCGACCATCGGCATCGTGCTCTATGCAGCGTCGATGTGGGTTGCCGGGATCATGCAGGGCCTGATGTGGCGTGAAGTGGACAGCCAGGGCTTCCTCGTGAACGCCTTCGCCGACACGGTGGCCGCTATGCACCCGATGTTCGTGGTCCGTGGCCTTGGCGGGGTGCTCTACCTCACCGGTGGCATCATCATGGCCTACAACCTGTATATGACGGTCGCTCGTCAGCCGCGCGTGGAATCGCGTTCGGTTGCCGCAGTGCCCGCCGAGTAAGGAGGAGAACAGATGGGACTTCTCGACAAGCACGGCGTAATTGAAAAGAACGCCACGCTGCTTCTGATCTTCGCCTTCCTCGTGGTCACCGTCGGTGGCATCGTGGAGATCGCACCGCTCTTCTACCTCGAGAACACGATCGAGGATGTGGAAGGCATGCGTCCCTACACGCCGCTCGAACTGACCGGTCGCGACATCTACATCCGCGAGGGCTGCTACGTCTGCCACTCGCAGATGATCCGTCCGATGCGTGACGAGGTTGAACGTTACGGTCACTACTCGCTGGCAGCGGAGTCGCAATACGACCACCCGTTCCAGTGGGGCTCGAAGCGGACGGGGCCCGACCTCGCCCGCGTGGGCGGCCGCTACTCGGATGCCTGGCATGTGGATCACCTCGTGAACCCGCAGTCGGTCGTTCCGGAATCGGTGATGCCGAAATACGGCTTCTTGCTGAACCGGATGATCGAGCCGGCGCATATCGATCAGCGTCTGTCGACCGATGCTATGGTGGGTGTGCCCTATACGTCGGACATGATCGAGAACGCGAAGGCGGACTTTGCCGCCCAAGCGGACCCGAACAGCGACTATGACGGCCTGCTGGAGCGTTATCCCAACGCCACCAACGTCCGTAACTTCGACGGTCGCCCGGGCATTTCCGAGATGGACGCTCTTGTCGCCTATCTCCAGGTGCTCGGAACCATGGTCGATTTCTCGACCTTCCAACCCGTGGCCAGCCGGTAAGGGGGCTTAGCGATGGACTATCACATCCTCAGGGAATTCGCGGACAGCTGGTTTCTGATCTTCCTGTTCACGTTCTTCCTCGGCATCGTCGTCTGGGTGTTTCGCCCCGGTGCGCGCCGGACCTACGAGGATACGTCCGCGATCCCTTTCCGGAATGAAGACAAACCCGCCAGTTCCGAGGAGCCCGGCGCAAGCCGGGACTCCAAGGAATGACGGCGCCACGTTCTAAGGAGGCGTGGAGAAAATGAGCAAAAAACCGTTGAAGAAGAAGCACGAGGTCGAAACCACGGGTCATTCGTGGGACGGCATCGAGGAATACAATAACCCCCTTCCCAAGTGGTGGCTGTGGACGTTCTACGCCTGCATCATCTGGGGCATCGGCTATTCGATCGCCATGCCCGCTTGGCCGATCTTCAAGTCGGGGGCGACCCCGGGGATCCTTGGTTCCTCGACGCGTGCGAACGTTCAGGCCGATATCGACAAGTTCGCGGCCATGAACAAGCCGATCCAGGAGAAGCTGGTGACGGTCGATCTCGACCAGATCGCGGAAGATCCGGAACTGCGTAACTACACGCAGAATGCCGGTGCGGCCGTGTTCCGGACCTGGTGCGCGCAGTGCCACGGTGCGGGTGCGGGCGGCAATCCGGGTCTTGGTTACCCGAACCTGCTCGACAGCGACTGGCTCTGGGGTGGCACGATGGAGGATATCCATTTCACCATCACCCACGGCATCCGCAACGAGACCGATCCGGACGAAGAGGCGCGTTACTCTGAAATGCCCGCCTTCGGTCGCGATGAGATCCTCGCGAAAGAGGAAATCGATCAGGTCGTGCAATATGTCCGTCAAATCTCGGGCCAGGAACATGATGCGGATCTCGCATCGGCTGGCGAGACGATCTTCATGGACAACTGCTCTGCTTGCCACGCCGAAGACGGCACCGGCGACCAGATGCAGGGCGCGCCCAACCTGACCGACGCGATCTGGCTCTATGGTGGGGACGTGGACACGCTGACCTACACCGTGACCAACGCCCGTTTCGGCGTGATGCCGAACTGGAACGAGCGTCTGACCGAAGCGGATATCCGTGCGGTCGCGTCCTATGTCCACAGCCTCGGCGGTGGTCAGTAACAAGAAATCCGTGGGGGCTTCGGTCCCCTCGGGTCGCACCGGCGCCCCGTCCTGTTCGCGCGTTTCCTGGGGGTGCCGGTGCCCTTATCAAGAGGGCCCGCGAGGGCCCTCTTTTTTCGTGTTGAGGGTTACCTTTCCTTAGTCTTGGATGTATCTTTGGCAAAAGCAAGGTCTGAGGCGCCCGAGCACGCCCATGTGATGAGTGAAGCCGCATCGGAGGCCCGAAAACCGGCACATGCCGGAGGACGGCCCTGCGACCAAACGCCCGAGGTTTTCCTGCATGGCAAATCTGCCTTTTTGACGCAGGTCAAAGTCTTGAAGCCGGTGGCAGCCCAGAAGAGGCTTCGGACGCAGTCAAATATTGGAGAGAGTCGTGAGCTCCACCGAACCAGTTGAACCCCCGCCGCTCTATTCCGCGCGCGAGCCGGTTTTCCCGCGTCGTGTCAAAGGCCAGTTCCGCAACCTGAAATGGGTGCTGATGGCAATGATGCTGGGGCTTTACTATATCCTGCCCTGGATCCGCTGGGATCGCGGGCCGGAATTGCCCAACCAGGCGGTCCTCCTCGACCTCGCCAATCGACGCTTCTTCTTCTTCATGATCGAGATCTGGCCGCACGAATTTTATTTCGTCGCGGGGCTTCTGATCATGGCTGGCCTCGGCCTGTTCCTGTTCACCTCCGCGCTGGGTCGGGTGTGGTGCGGCTATGCCTGCCCGCAGACCGTCTGGACCGATCTCTTCGTGCTGGTCGAACGCTGGGTCGAAGGCGACCGCAACGCCCGTATCCGTCTGCTGCGTCAGAACTGGAATTCCGAGAAGATCCGCAAGCGCGTCACGAAATGGGTGCTCTGGCTGCTCATCGGCCTCGCGACGGGCGGGGCGTGGGTGTTCTACTTCACCGATGCGCCGACGCTGCTGCGTGAGCTGTTCGCCGGCACCGCTTCGCCGGTGGCCTATATCACCATCGCGGTCGCTACTGCGACGACCTTCGCCTTCGGCGGCTTCGCGCGTGAACAGATCTGCATTTATGCCTGCCCCTGGCCGCGCATTCAGGCCGCGATGATGGACGAAGACACGATCACCATCGCCTATCGCGAATGGCGCGGCGAGCCGCGCGGCAAGCTCAAAAAGGGTCAGCATGACCCGAGTCAGGGCGATTGCATCGACTGCATGGCGTGCTTCAACGTCTGCCCGATGGGGATCGACATCCGTGACGGGCAACAACTCGAATGCATCACCTGCGGGCTGTGCATCGACGCGTGCAACGAGATGATGGACAAGATCGGAAAGCCCCGCGGCCTGATCGGCTACATGGCGCTCAAGGACGAAGCCAACGAGCGCTCGGGCAACCCGGTCATCAACGTCTGGAAGCACATCCTGCGTCCGCGCACGATTCTCTATTTCACGCTTTGGGCGGGGATTGGTGTCGGGCTCGTCGTGGCGCTCTTCATGCGCTCGCCGATCGATTTCAACATTACTCCGAACCGCGATCCGCTCTACGTGATGGAGCCCGATGGCGCGATCCGCAACATCTACACGCTGCGGCTGCGCAACAAGTCGGGCGAGGATACCGCCTTCAAGGTTTCGGTCATCGCGCCGACGCCGGAAGAGCAATCCACACTCTCCCTTGCACTCGAGGGAACGGATGGTGATACCGTGACGGTACCGGCAGATGAAACCTACACGCAGCGTCTCTATATTATGGCTGCGCCGGGCTCTTCGCTGGCGACTTCGGACCGGACCGAGCTGACGATCTGGGTCGAAGACACCCATAATACGGACCGCGTCTCGACCGAGACGGTCTTCAACGGAAAGGCGAATTGAGCGTGATGTCGAAACCTCTCACCGGCCGGAAGGTGTTGATGATTGCCGTGGGTGCCTTTGGCATCATCATCACGGTGAACCTCGTGATGGCCTGGCAGGCGATCAGCACATTCCCCGGTCTTGAGGTCAAGAACTCCTATGTGGCGTCCCAGCAGTTCGACAAGAACCGCGCCGCGCAGGAGGCTCTCGGCTGGACGGTTTCTCCCGACTATTCGGACGGCAAGCTGAGCCTTGTCGTCCGTGATAGCGCGGGGCTGCCGGCCAAGGTCAAATCGCTGAAGGCGTTGATCGGGCGCACCACCCATGTCCGCGAGGACATGGAGCCGACATTCGACTACGTGGGCGGCATCTTTGTCGCCCCGTTGCAGCTTGGGCCGGGCGCCTGGCTGATCCATCTTGATGCCGAGGCCGCCGATGGCACGCATTTCCGCCAGCGGATCGACCTCTTCGTGAAAGGCTGAGTGCGATGACGGTTTCGCCAGCGCCATCCCGCAGCGTGGACGAGTTCGAGGACGAGCATGTCTCGGCCTCGGCCTGTCCCGCCTGCATCGCGGCCCCCTCGGCCGAGCAGATGGCGAAATCGGGCGACATCAAGGGCGCGCGCATCATGCTCTCGCTGCCCACTGCGCATTGCGCGGTCTGCATCACCGATGTCGAACGCGAGTTGATGAAGCAGCCGGGCGTGAAATCGGCGCGGGTGAACCTGACGCTCAAACGCGCCTCGGTCGATGCCGAGGGCGATGTCGAGGCGGCAGGGCTGATCTCGGCGCTCGACCGGATCGGCTACGAGGCGCATGAGCTCGACCCGGGCATGCTCTCGGCCACCGAGGCCGACAAGCGCGGCCGCGATCTGCTGATGCGGATCGGCGTCGCGGGTTTCGCGATGATGAATATCATGATGCTGTCGGTCGCGGTCTGGTCCGGGGCCGAGGACACGACGCGCGACCTCTTCCACTGGATTTCGGCGGCGATCGCGATCCCGACGACGATCTTCGCCGCCCAACCGTTCTTTGCCAATGCCTGGGCCGCGCTGCGCGGTGGGCGTCTGGGAATGGATGTGCCGATCTCGCTGGCGATCCTGCTGGCCCTCGGGATCTCGTTGTTCGAAACGATCCATTCGGGCTCGCATGCCTATTTCGAAGCGGCGACGATGCTCACCTTCTTCCTGCTGGTGGGCCGCTATCTCGACTATCGCACCCGCGCCGTGGCGCGCTCGGCGGCAGAGGAACTGGCCGCGCTCGAAGTGCCGCGCGCGACCGTGCTGCGTGATGGCGTCGAGGCCGTGGTGCCGGTCGGCGAGCTGGTTCCCGGCGATCTGATCCGGGTGCGCCCGGGTGGCCGCATCCCCGCCGACGGCGAGGTGATCGAGGGCCATTCCGAGAGCGACCGTTCGGTGCTCACGGGCGAGAGCCTGCCGGTGCAGGTCGCGCCGGGCATGGTGCTGTCGGCGGGCGAGGTGAACCTGACCGGCCCGCTGACGATCCGCGTCACCGCGGCGGGCAAGGACAGTTCGCTGCACCGCATGGCCGATCTCGTCGCGATGGCGGAAAGTGCAAAGACCAAATACACCTCGCTGGCCGAGCGCGCTGCGCGGCTCTACGCGCCGATCGTGCACCTGCTTTCCTTTTCTGCCTTTTGCGCCTGGGCATGGGTTACGGGCGGGGATTTTCGTCTTGCGGTGAATATCTCGGCGGCGGTGCTGATCATCACCTGCCCCTGTGCGCTGGGTCTGGCCGTGCCTGCCGTTGTCACGGCCGCGTCGGGCAAGCTGTTCCGCAAGGGGCTTCTGATCAAGGATGGCACGGCGCTCGAACGTCTGGCCGAGGTTGATACGGTGGTCTTCGACAAGACCGGCACATTGACGATGGGTGCGCCACGCCCGCAAAACCTTTCTGAACTTTCCTCCGAAGCGCTCTCGGTCGCGATGGCGCTGGCCGAGGGCTCGGCCCATCCGCTTGCGCGCGCCCTGCATGATGTGGCGGTGGGGCAGGGGGCAACCCCCGCCATGCTCGAGGATCTGCGCGAAGTTCCCGGCTATGGCGTCGAGGGCCGTTGGCAGGGCCAGACCGTGCGGCTGGGTCGTGCGAACTGGATCGGGGCCGAGGATGGCGCGACCACAGCGACCCATCTGGGGATTGGCGATGCCGCGCCGATCGCGATCACTTTCGCCGACAGCCTGCGGCCCGGCGCCGAGGACGCCGTGGCGGGCCTCAAGGCGCAGGGCAAACAGGTGTGGCTGGTCTCGGGCGATGTCGAGGGCGCGGTCTCCGAGCTTGCCGCCCGGCTTGGCATCGAGAATTACCGCTCCGGCGCGCTGCCGCTCGAGAAGGCGCAGCTGGTGAACGATCTCACCCATGAGGGCCATCGCGTGCTGATGGTGGGCGACGGGCTCAACGACACGGCCGCACTGGCTGCCGCGCATGTCTCGGTTTCGCCGGCCTCGGCGCTCGATGCAGCACGCACGGCCTCCGATATCGTGCTGCTGGGCAAGGAGCTTGCCCCGGTCGCGGATGCCGCCTCGATCGCGGTGCGCGCGCGCCGCCGGATCAAGGAGAACTTCGGCATCTCAATCGTCTATAACATCATCGCGGTGCCGCTGGCGCTGGTCGGGCTCGCAACGCCGCTGATGGCGGCGCTCGCAATGTCGGCCTCCTCGATCACCGTGTCTCTGAATTCGCTGCGCCTGCGCTGAGAAAGACTGACGATGGACGCACTTCTCTACTCGATCCCGATCTCGCTGTTGCTGGGGGGCATTGGTCTTGCCGCCTTCTGGTGGTCGATCAAGAACCGCCAATATGATGATCCGAAAGGGGATGCCGAGCGCATCCTATCGGACGAGTTCGACGACCGGCCCAAGCAGGACTGAGCGGGCAGGGCATCAACGCCGATACCGGAAAAGAGAAAAGCCGCGCTCTGCGAAGCGCGGCTTTCTCTGATCTGGCCCCAACCGGAGGAAGAGGGTTTCAGGGGCCGATCACCTTGCAATCCATAGCACGAGCCTGGAGGCGCGCACAGGCCAGAGAGGCCATGTCTTCGGTCATGCCGACGAAATTCGCCTCATAGCCGGTCTTGCGTTGCGCGACCTTGCGCAGCGCTTCGCCCAGCGTATCCGATTCCATCAGCGCCGTCGTCAACATGTGACGTTCGGCGGCGAAACGGGAGCCAAATTGACCGAGGCTGACGCCCCAGTTGCGCCCGCCCGAGCTGGAGACGCGCGCCACGATGCGCGGTTTCGCCTGCGGCGTGGGGGCGGGCGGGGTGAGAGCTGCGAGGATCATCGTCGAGGGGCGCGCTTCGGGCGCCTCGGCCATTGCCATGGTCTCGGGCTGCGGCTCGGTCGACTGGAGGAAGCTCGGGGTCGGCGGCACGGCATCGCCTTCGGCCAGACTTTCGTCGCCCACGTCGAGCGCGCGCGCCTGTGCCAGCTCTTGCGTTTCGGGCTGGGGCTCGGTGCTCTGGATGAATTTCGGTCCGCTCGGCGCATCTGCCTGCGGCTCATAGGACGCAAGCTGGATATCGCTGGGCTCGATCGAAGTGTCGGCCTCGGCCACCTCGGTGCGCGCGGCGGCGTCGCTGGCTTGCGCCTGTGCAAGCGGGGTGGCCTTGGTGACGGCGGCGGGCAGCGATTGCGTGGCCGCAGCCATCATGACCGGGCGCGGCGCGGGCATCGGGCGCGGGCTGGCGGTGATATCGGCGCCGATCCCGACCGTGCCTGCTTCGGCCACGACGATATCTTCCGCGTCCGGCGCGTCGGTGACCGTGTCGGTCTCAAGCGTCGCGACCTGGGTCTCAGCCGCGGGTGCATCACTTTCCTCGGCCACATCCTCGGGAACATCCGTCGACGTGTCATCGACCTGATCGGCCTGCACGGCTTCGGCGAGTGCCAGGGCGATCGCATCGCTGTCGGCTTTCGGCGGTGCGGGGCGGGCATCGGGGCGCGGGCTCGCTTTGGGCGCAAGCGGTTTGGCGCTGGCCAGCAGCATCGGCTGATCGCCACCCTGCGGGCCGATATAGCGCGGCGGTGTCGGGCGCAGCGTCGGCGCTTTCGAGGGCGCACGCTTGAAGCCGAGATCCAGCAGGTCCGCCATTTTGGCATTCCGCTGCGCGGTCGAGGTGCCGCCGAAGACGGTGGCGATGATGCGTTCGTTGCCGCGCTTGGCCGAAGCGGTGAGGTTGAAGCCCGAAGCCGAGGTGTAGCCCGTCTTGATCCCGTCCGCGCCCTGATAGGCATTCAGGAAGCGGCGGTTCGTCGAATAGACCGTGGCGATCTTCGCGTCGGCCGAGCGGCGCGAGAAGATGTTGTAATATTGAGGGAAATCGAAGAACAGGTGACGCCCGAGGATCGTCATGTCATGGGCCGAAGAGAGATGCCCCTTGCGGGTCAGGCCGTTGGCATTGACGAAATGGGTGTGGGTCATGCCGAGCTGCCGGGCGGTGCGGTTCATGCGCTCGGCGAAGCCTTCTTCCGAGCCGCCGATGAAATCCCCAAGCGCCGCGGCGGCGTCGTTGGCCGATTTGATCGCGGCGGCGCGGATCAGGTAGCGCACCGCGATCTTCTGCCCCGGACGCAGCCCAAGCCGCGAAGGCGGCTGCGAGGCGGCATGCTTGGTGACGGTGACCATCTCGTCGAGGCTGATCTCGCCATGCTCGATAGCCTGGAAGGTGATGTAGAGCGTCATCATCTTCGTCAGCGAGGCAGGGTGCAGCGGGGTGTCGGCATTCTTGGAATAGAGCACCTCACCGGTGCGCATATCCATCACCATCGCCGCATAGGGCGCGGCCAGCGCCGCAAGCGGAGCAAAGATTGCAAGAAGAAATACGAATAGCCCTGAACGGACCCAGCGCGCCAGCGTGGTCACGGCTCTCACCTTTTTACTGCCTCTCTCGCCCCTTGTCTTCGTGCCGCATCGTTGACGGCGTTCGGAGCTTGTTAAAACCAGCGTAACACGAGGTCCGCGAGCTGAAAACCATCTATTTTCAAGCGGTTTCAGTGCGACATTCATGCAATACCGCAAGATGTGGTGGGATGACCCGCGGGCACCCCTCTATGGGTTGATCGCGCCTCCGTGAGGAGCCGAAATGTCGCGCTCAGCTCTCGATCCGCTCGATCAGTGCCGGAAGGCCGCTGAGGTCGGGCAGTTCGGCGAAGCGCGGATGTGTCAGCGGGGCTTCGGCATGCTCGAGCGCCCAGGTCAGCTCATGGGGAACGTGCACGCCCCAGCCACCGGCTTCGATCATCGGGATCACGTCGGATTTCAAAGAGTTACCTGCCATGAGGCCGCGCTCGGCACCCTCGCCATGGCGCGCGAACACCTCGGCATAGATGGCCGGTTTCTTGTCCGAGACGATCTCGACCGCATCGAACAGATCGCCCAGCCCCGATTGCGCCAGCTTGCGCTCCTGGTCGATCAGATCGCCCTTGGTCACGAGCATGATCCGGTAGCGATCCGACAGGCTCTCGATCACCGGACGCACATCCGGCAAGAGCTCGATCGGATGGGAGAGCATCTCGCGCCCCGCCGCGAGGATCTCGGCCAGAACCGACGCCGGCACGCGCCCCTCGCTCACCTCGATCGCGGTCTCGATCATCGACAGGGTAAAGCCCTTCACCCCGAAACCGTAATGGGCGATGTTGCGCTTCTCCGCCTCGATCAGCCGCTCGCCCAGATGATCGGCACCCGCGTGATCGGCCATCAGCTCGGCGAAGCGCGCCTGCGTGAGCTGGAAGAAACGCTCGTTGTGCCAGAGCGTGTCATCCGCATCGAACCCGATTACCGTGAGCCGCATCGCTTCGCCTTTCGCCACTCTCAAGCCCCAAAGGCTTTTCATATGTCACGAAGCGCCTATATTCCGCCAGAGCCCCTCAACGATTCCTGATTGCCGGAGTGCCCGTGATCGAGCCGCTTCACATGATGTCCGACGACAACAAGGACGATAGCGAAGACGAAACCGGTGTCGCGACCAAGACCCGGCCGAAGACGCAGCGCCCGCCTATGTACAAGGTGATGCTGCTCAACGACGATTACACGCCGATGGAATTCGTCGTGCATATCCTCGAGCGCTTCTTCGGCCTCAACCACGCGCAGGCGTTCGAAATCATGCTGACCGTCCACAAGAAGGGGCTCGCCGTCGTCGGCGTGTTCTCCTTCGAGGTTGCCGAGACTAAGGTCGCGCAAGTCATGGATTTCGCCCGCCGTCACCAGCACCCGCTGCAATGCACGATGGAGAAAGACTGACGTTCCGCGCTTTCTTGCAGAATCTGCGCTGCCCGCCTATCTGGCGGGCTTGTTTCTTTCCGGAGGTCCGCCGATGAGCCATCCCCGCCTGACGCTCGCGCTCGAAATGCCCGGCTCGCTGCCGGAGGCGGGCGACATCGCGCTGTTCGCGCCTTCGGGCACGCTCGATCTGGGTGGGCTGCCGCTGGAGCGGCTCGTTGCGGTCCAGCGCGAAAAGCCCGATTACGATGCGCTGGCCGCGCGCGGGGTTCGGGTGAGCGTTGCACCCGAAGGCAGCTACGCCGCCGCGATCGTCTTCGCGCCGCGCGCCAAGGCCGAGGCCAAGGCGCTTCTGGCCGAGGCCGCCGCGCGTGTCACCGATGGCGGTCCGGTCTTCGTCGACGGGGTGAAGACCGAGGGGATCGACTCGCTGATCAAGGAATTGCGCGGGCGGGTGGATCTTTCCGCCCCGATCGCCAAGGCGCATGGCAAGATCGCATGGTTCGCCGCCGATCCCGCGCCGCTGGCTGACTGGGCCGCGACGGACATTCATCCGGCAGAAGGGTTCGTGACCCGGCCGGGCGTGTTTTCCGCCGATGCGGTGGATGAGGGATCGGCGCTGCTGGCCGAGTGCCTGCCCGAGACTTTGCCCGCGCGGGTGGCCGATCTTGGCGCTGGCTGGGGCTGGCTTTCGGCGCAGATCCTTGCGCGCAAGGGTGTCGAGCAACTTGATCTCGTGGAATCAGATGCGGTGGCGCTCGATTGCGCCAAGCGCAACATTTCCGATCCGCGCGCGCAGTTCCTCTGGGCCGACGCGACCCGCCACATGCCGGAAGAGCGCTACAATGCCGTGGTAATGAACCCGCCTTTCCATGGCGCCGCGCGCGGCGCGGAGCCTTCGCTCGGGCTGGCTTTCATTCATGCCGCGCAGCGGATGCTCTCGCTTTCGGGCACGCTGTGGATGGTTGCGAACCGCCATCTTCCTTATGCCGATGCGCTCGCCGATGCGTTTCAGGAGGTTGAAGAGATCACTCCGCCTTCTGGAACCTCGACCCGGTTTCGCATCATCCGTGCGGCCAAGCCGCTTTCCGCAAAACAGGTGGCGAGCAAACGCGCCACAGCCGCGCCCAAACGCAGCCTCGCCCCTCGCAAGCGGCGCTGAGCTCGCCTAACCTGCGCCAAACCACTCAGGGAGACCTCTGATGTCCCTTTCCATTTCCGGCAAGACTGCCATCGTTACGGGTGCTGCCCACGGTATCGGCCTTGCTATCGCGCGCCATTTCATCGATCGCGGCGCGCAGGTGATGTTTGCCGATATCGACGAAGAGAAACTGCTCGCCGAGCTGGGCGACGAGGCGAAATCCGAAGGGCCCGCACGATATTTCTCGGGAGATCTGTGCGAGAAGCTGACGGTGAAGAACCTGCTCTCGGCCACGGTGGACGCGTTCGACCGGATCGACATTCTCGTGAATTGCGCGCGCACCTTTGCGCCTTGCGATCCGCTGGAACCCTCGACCGAAGTGCTCGATGCGATGCTCGCCCAGAACATGAAATCGGCCCTGCGCGTTTCGCAGCTGACCGCGAAGCGGATGATCAAGCAGGCCGAGGATGAAGGCCGAACCGAGGGCGAGATCGGCACGATCATCAATGTCTCGACGCTCGCCTCTGCGCGTACCCAGCCCGAGCTGATGGCCTATTCTATCGCCTGCGCGGCACAGGATCAGGCGATCCGCTCGCTCGCAGTCGCCCTCGCGCCCCACCGCATCCGGGTGAACGGGGTGAGTTTTGCCTCGGTGATGAGCCGCTCCTTGCAGGATGCGCTGAAGGAAAACGACGACTGGCGCGAAGCGATTTGCGAAGGCACGCCTCTGGGCCGCATCGCGCCACCCTCGGAACTGGCCGAGACGGTGCAATATCTGGCCTCCTCGGGCGCGAGCTTCGTGACCGGTCAGATCATCAATGTCGATGGCGGGCGCGGGCTGCTGGACCGGGTGCAGGTCCCGGCATTCTGAGGACTTCGTTTCCGGGCTCTGTCGGGCGCCTTACTTCACCTCTTCAGGATAGGCCGCCTTGCAGGCTGCAATCTGAGCTTCGGCCGCGCGGCTCAGCTCGGCCTGCCGCTTGAGCAGGTTTTCCAGCTTGCGCTTCTCCACCACCGGGTCGATCGGAACGGGACGCCTCCGCGTCACCGTGTAATCCTCCAGACACATGCGCGGCCGCTTGATCACCTTGTCGCCCTTGGTGATCGTGTCATAGCCGCAGACTTCCCAGCGGCTCGTTTCGGTCTCGTATTCCTGCCAGGCATAGCCGCGCGCAAGATTGCCGCGCACTTCCGCGACCAGCTCGGTCACCCGGCGCAATTCAGCGGTTGATTGTCGGATGCAGCGCTCCTGCGGGGTACCGCAGGCGGTCAGGAGGACAAGAGGAAACAGCAACAGGGCAGCGCGCATGGGGCATCTCCTTTTGATCAGCCTACGCCCGCGCGCCGATGCGATCAATCGTGCCCTTTCCGCACGCGCAGTGGCCTGCTAAGGATTTCGCCGAATGTACGAGGAGGCCCCCATGACAGACACGGTTGAGGATTTTGATGCCCGCAAGGCCCAGGCGAGCCAATGGTTCTCGGACCTGCGCGACCGGATCGTGGCCGCCTTCGAGGGGTTGGAAGACAGCCACGCGCAAGGCCCGCTTTCCGATCAGGCGCCGGGCCGGTTCGAGGTCACGCCGACAGAACGCAAGGGCCCGAATGGCGAAGACCATGGCGGCGGCAAGATGAGCGTGATGCGTGGCGGACGGGTCTTCGAGAAGGTCGGCGTCAACATCTCGACCGTCTGGGGTGAACTGGCTCCGCGCGCGCAAAAGGCGATGGCGGCGCGCGGCGTTCCGGGAATGGAGGAAGATCCGCGCTTCTGGGCGAGCGGAATTTCCCTCGTTGCGCATATGCAGAACCCGCATTGCCCGGCTGTGCACATGAACACGCGGATGTTCTGGACGCCCGGTGCGTGGTGGTTTGGCGGCGGCGCGGATCTCAACCCCTGCATCGAATATGAAGAGGACACGGAGCATTTCCACGCCGAAATGCAGCGTGCCTGCGATACCCATGACAAGAGCTACTACGACCACTTCAAGGCCTGGGCGGACGAGTATTTCTTCGTGCCCCATCGTGGCCGTGCGCGCGGTGTCGGCGGTATCTTCTACGATGATCTGAACACCGATGAGTGGGACGAGGATTTCGCGTTCACGCAATCGGTCGGCGCGGCCTTCCTGCCCGCTTTCCAGCCGCTGATCGAGAAGCGCCGCGTGCAGGACTGGTCCGAGGAAGATCGCGAAACGCAGCTGCGTCATCGCGGCCTCTATGCCGAATACAATCTCGTCTATGACCGGGGTACGAAATTCGGTCTGGAAACCGGGCATAACGCGGATGCGGTTCTGATGAGCCTGCCGCCTGTCGCGAAGTGGTATTGATCGGCTGGGCCCGGTTGCGGCATGCTCCGCATCCGGGCGCGCCAATCGAACCTTGCGTGGGCTCGGGAAGGGAATATGCTCGACCCGAGGAGCGCAATGTCGAAAACCCCGCAAAAACTGGACCCTGAGACCTTCGATCCGGCCCGGCTGGCCGGGTTGGTCCGGCCCGATGCGGCGCCGGCAGAGGGCGGGGATGATGTCTGGTTCGAGGTGCTCTCGGCGGTCGACCGCACTTGTGCCGATCTCGTCGATTATCAGGAACGGCTTGAGCGGCAGAATCACGAGCTCGAAGATCTTCGGTCTTTCCTCGCGTCGATCCTGTTCAGCGTTTCCGATGCGCTGATCGTGATCTCACGTTCTGGCGAAGTGCTCGAAACCTCCGCCTCCGTGGCCACGCTGACGGGTCAGCCACGCGGCACGTGGCACGGAAAGGCGCTGGCTGGGATGTTCGAGTCCGGCAGCATCGAGGCGATTGACCGCGCGTTGGGCGAGGCTGCCAATTCGCGCAGCCCGGTGACGCTCGAGGTCGCCCTCAAAGGCCCGGTCGGTCCCGCGCCGCTCGAGTTGTCGATCAGTCCGCGGCTCGATGATCGCAAGCGCGTCGTGGGTTACGTGCTGACGGGCCGACCCTTGGGTGAGCTGCGTCAGGCCTATTCCGCACTGGCTGCGAGCCACGAGGCGTTGAAATCCACGCAAGCCCAGCTCGTACGGAACGAGAAGCTCGCCTCGCTGGGTCGTCTTCTCGCAGGCGTGGCGCATGAGCTGAACAACCCGATTTCTTTCGTCTATGCCAATGCGCATGCGCTCGAACGCTATGCGGGGAAATTCGAGGCCTATTTCGAGAAACTTCAGGCGGGAGCGGATCGTGACGAGCTGATCGCGCTGCGCGAGGCGCTGAAGCTCGACCGCGAGATCCGCAACCTGCGCACCGCGATCGAGGGTGCGCGCGACGGGGCCGAACGGGTGCGCGATATCGTCGAGGACCTGCGTCGGCTCAGCGCCGAAGGCTCGGGCGAGATGGTCGAGTTCGATCTTGTAGATGTCGCGCGGATCGCGGCCCATTGGGTGCAGCGCGGTTCCAAGGCCGGGGCGGAGGTCATGTTCACCGGGCTGCCCTCGCTCGCGGTGCGCGGGCGGCAGGGCCATATCCAGCAGGTCGTGATGAACCTCGTGCAGAACGCCATCGATGCGGTCAGCGAACAGGGAGAGGCGGGCCGGATCGAGATCACCGCCGATACCGAAGATGGCCGCGCCTGTCTGGCGGTGAGCGACAACGGGCCCGGCATTTCCGAGGAGGTCGCGCAGGCCGTATTCGACCCATTTTTCACCACCAAGGCGGTAGGATCAGGCACCGGACTCGGTCTCGCGATCAGCAACAAGATTGTCGAGGAGCACGGTGGACGGCTTCGTCTCTGCCCGCGTGGCGGCGCTCTGGGAGGGGCCTGTTTCTCCTTCGATCTCGAACTGGTCGAGGGGGCGGAATGAAGGTTCTCTGGCTTCAGGCGGCAGGCTGCGGCGGCTGCACGATGTCGCTGCTTTGCGCGGAATCGCCCAATGTCTTTGATACTCTGGGCGGCGCGGGGATCGAGTTTCTCTGGCATCCGACGATCAGTCTCGAGACCGGGGCGGAGGTGCGAGCGATCTTCGAGGCGGTCGAGGCCGGTGAGATCGAACTGGATGTGCTGGCGGTCGAGGGCTCGATCGCGCGCGGCCCGCGTGGGACGGGCAAGTTCCAGATGGTTTCGGGCACCGGGCGCTCGATGCTCGACTGGGTGGTGAGCCTCGCACCGAAAGCGCGCCATGTCGTGGCCGTGGGCACCTGCGCGACCTATGGCGGCGTGACCTCTACGGGTGGCAATCCCTCCGACGCAGTGGGCGTGCAATATGACGGGGCGCATCGTGGTGGCGCGCTTGCGGCCGAGTTCCGTTCGGGCTCGGGCCTGCCGGTGATAAACGTGGCGGGCTGCCCGACCCATCCCGGCTGGGTGACCGAGACGCTGCTTTTGCTCAATGAAGGTGCGCTGAGCGCAGAAGATCTCGACGAGTTCGGCCGGCCACTGTTTTACGCGCAGCACCTTGTCCATCACGGCTGTTCGAAAAACGAGTTCTACGAATACAAGGCCTCGGCCGTGGAGCTGTCCGATATCGGTTGCATGATGGAGAATCTCGGCTGCATCGGCACGCAGGCGGTGGGCGATTGCAATATCCGGCCGTGGAACGGGGAGGGCTCGTGCACCTCGGGGGGCTATCCCTGCATCAACTGCACCGCGCCCGAGTTCGAGGAGCCGCGCCACGCCTTCACCGAGACGCCCAAGATCGCAGGCATCCCCGTGGGCCTGCCGACCGATATGCCGAAAGCTTGGTTCATGGCGCTCGCGTCACTGTCGAAGGCCGCCACGCCCGAACGGATCGCGAAGAACGCGGTCGCCGACCGGGTCGAAGTGACGCCGACGATCCGCAAGCCGAAAGGACGCAGATGAGTGATCAGCCGCGCCTTGTCGTCGGTCCGTTCAACCGGGTCGAGGGAGATCTCGAAGTGCATCTCGATCTCGCCGATGGGGCGGTGGCCGAGGCGCGCGTGAATTCGCCGCTCTATCGCGGGTTCGAGCGGATGCTGGAAGGCAAGGATCCGCGCGATGCGCTGACGATCACGCCGCGGATCTGCGGGATCTGCTCGATCAGTCAGTCGGCGGCGGCGGCGCGGGCGCTGGGGGCTGCGATGGGGTTGGAGCCCACGCCGCAAGGCGCGGGCGTGGCGGCGCTGATCCACGCGATCGAGAACGTCTCGGATCATCTCTTTCATTTCAACCTGTTCTTCATGCCCGATTTCATCCGCCCCGTTTACGCGGACAAGCCGTGGTTCGACCGGGCCGTCGCGCGCTTCACCCCCGCCGAGGGTGGCGCGCAGCGGGCCGCGGTCGCGGCGCGCGCCGAGCTGATGCATATCCTCGGGCTGATGGCGGGCAAATGGCCCCATACGCTCGCGATCCAGCCCGGCGGCGTGACCCGCGCGCCGGGGCCCCGCGACAAGGTGCGGATCGAGACGACCCTGCGCGCTTTCCGCCGCTATCTCGAGGAGGTGGTTTTCGGCGGGTCGCTCGAAGCCTTCTGCGCGATCGAAACCGTCGATCAGCTGATGGCATGGGAGACGGGCGATGCGGGCCTGTTCCTGCGCATCGCCGCCGATCTCGATCTGGACCGGCTGGGCCGAGGCTCGGGACGGTATATGAGCTTTGGCGCCTATCCGCTTGCCGAGGGTTTCGGTTTCGCGCGCGGGCTATGGGATGGCGGCCTGGGCGCGGTGGATTTCGGCGCGATCACGGAAGATCTCAGCCATGCCTGGATGCTCGGCGCACAGGCGCATCCCTGGCAGGGCGAGACGCGGCCCGACGAGGCGATGCGCGAGGCGGCCTATAGCTGGTGCAAGGCGCCGCGGCTGGCGGGCCAGACGGTGGAGACCGGCGCGCTCGCGCGGCAGGTGGTCGATGGTCATCCGCTGGCGCGTGCGCTTGCGGGGGGCGGTGTGCTGGCGCGGGTCGCGGGGCGCCTGTTGGAACTGGCGCGGACGCAGAGCTTCATGGAAGGGCTCGCGAAAGGGATCGATCCGGGGGCTGCATTCATGGTGCAGGGTGAGCTGCCCGAGGCGGGGCAGGGCGCGGGACTCGTGGAGGCCGCGCGAGGCGCGCTGGGGCATTGGCTGCGCATCGAGGGCGGCAAGATCGCCTCTTACCAGATCATCGCGCCGACCACTTGGAATTTCAGCCCGCGCGATGCCGACGGTACCCCCGGGCCGCTCGAGGCAGCCCTGGTCGGTGCCCCGGTCGGCGCAGGAGAGACCACGCCGGTTTCCGTGCAGCATATCGTGCGCAGTTTCGATCCCTGCATGGTCTGCACAGTGCATTGAGCGCAGCAGGGGGTACTGCCCCTTCCATTGCCGGAGGGCGACAAACTGAAAGCGAAAAGGGGGCGCTGCCCCGCCCGTCGCCGGAGGGCGATAAACTGAAAGCGAAAAGGGGGCCCTGCCCCCTCGGCCTGACGGCCTCACCCCCGAGATATTTGGATCAAGAAGAAGATGCAGGGTTACGAGATCAGGGTTCGCGGGCAGGTACAGGGGGTGGGGTTCCGCCCCTTCATCTGGCGGCTGGCGCGCGAGCGCGGGCTTGCGGGGCATGTGCTCAACGATCCCGAGGGCGTGTTGATCCGCGTGGCGGGGGCGTTGGGCGGGTTCGCGGAGGCGATTGCGGCAGAAGCGCCGCCTCTGGCGCGGGTCGATGCG
Source organism: Thioclava pacifica DSM 10166 (assembly GCF_000714535.1). Classification (GTDB taxonomy): domain Bacteria; phylum Pseudomonadota; class Alphaproteobacteria; order Rhodobacterales; family Rhodobacteraceae; genus Thioclava; species Thioclava pacifica. The sequence goes on from NZ_AUND01000001.1 coordinate 45,192, forward strand.
GTGGAAGTGTCGGAGTTCGAATTTGAGCGCGTCCCGGAAGAATTCGAGATCGTGGCCTCGCAGGGGGCGGGGGCCGAGACGCGGGTGACCCCGGATGCAGCGACCTGCCCGGACTGTCTGGCGGAGATCCGGGGTGAGGGGCGCAGGTGGCATTACGCCTTCACCAATTGCACCCATTGCGGGCCGCGTTTCACGATCCTCAAGGCGCTGCCCTATGACCGGTCGAAGACGACGATGGCGCCCTTCGAGATGTGCGCGGCCTGTCGTGCGGAATACGAGGACCCTGCGGATCGTCGGTTTCATGCGCAGCCCATCGCCTGTCCCGATTGCGGGCCGCGGGTCTGGCTGGAAGTGGCTGGCGAAGAGCGGCCTGCCGAAGAGGTCGGCGCCGTTTTGCGCGCAGGCGGGATCGTCGCGGTGAAGGGTCTGGGCGGGTTTCATCTGGCCTGCGATGCGACGAACCCTGAGGCCGTTGCGCTGTTGCGGGCGCGCAAGCATCGGCCTGCGAAGCCTTTCGCGCTGATGGGAGAGATCGAGGCCATCCGGCGGTACGCCGAGGTCTCGGAGGCGGAAGAAGAACTGTTGCGCGATCCTTCGGCCCCGATCGTTTTGCTTGGCAAATCGGGAGAGGCGCTGCCGGATACGGTCGCGCCGGGGCAGCAGACCCTCGGCTGGATGCTGCCCTACACGCCGCTCCATCACCTGTTGCTGCGCGAATGGGGGGCGGATGGGAGTGGGGCGCCGTTGGTGATGACCTCGGGCAATCTCTCGGGCGAGCCGCAGGTGATCGGCAATGAGGAGGCGCGCGCGAAGCTGGCAGGCTTCGCCGATGCCTTTCTCATGCATGACCGGGAGATCGCGCGGCGGCTGGATGACTCGGTCGTACGGGCCGATCCGCCAATGGTGCTGCGTCGCGCGCGGGGGCAGGTGCCCGGCACCTTGCCGTTGCCAGAGGGGTTCGATGAGGCACCGCAGGTCGTGGCCTATGGCGGGCAGATGAAATCCGCGATCTGCCTGATCAAGAACGGGCAGGCGCTGCTGGGCCATCATCTGGGAGAGCTCGACGAAGCGCTGACATGGGAGGCGTTCCAGCAGGCCGATGCGGATTATGCCGCGCTTTTCGATCATCGCCCCGAACGGGTTGCGGTCGATCTGCATCCGGATTTCCGCGCCTCGCGCCATGGGGTGGAGCGGGCTGCGCGTGAGAGCCTACGGTTGATAGAGGTGCAGCATCACCACGCCCATCTCGCGGGCTGCATGGTGGAGAATGACTGGCCGCGAGAGGGCGGCAAGGTGGCGGGGATCGTGCTGGACGGGCTTGGGCTCGGGCCTGACGGCACGGTCTGGGGCGGCGAGCTGCTGCTCGGCGATTATCGTGGGGTCGAGCGGCGAAGCTGGCTGAAGCCTGTGCCTTTGATCGGCGGCGATCGCGCGCAGATGGAGCCGTGGCGCAATGCGCTGGTGCGGCTGGATGCGGCGGGGCTTTCGGATTGGGCGGATGCGCTTTTCCCCGATGCGCCGCGCGATCTGGCGCGGCAGGCGGCGGCGAAGGGGATCAACGCTCCGCTGTCCTCCAGCGCGGGTCGACTTTTCGATGCGGTGGCGGCCTGTCTGGGGATCTGTCCGATGCGGCAGAGTTTCGAGGGCGAGGCGGCGATGCGTCTGGAGGCGCTGGCGGGCGAGGCGACGCAAGAGGCGCTGGCTTTCGAAGCAAGGAACGGGATGCTCGATCCGGCGCCGCTCTTTCATGCGCTGCAGGACCTCGTAAAGGCCGACCGGCAGGCGCAGGCGGCGGCGCTGTTCCATGTCAGCCTTGCGGAGGCCTTCGCCGCGCAGGCCGTGGCGCTGGTCGCATCGGGAGAGGCGCAGGCGGTGGCCTTGTCGGGCGGAGTTTATCAGAATGCGCGGCTTCTGCGCGAGACACTGCGCGCGCTTGGCGATGTTCCGGTGCTGCTTCACCGGAGGACGCCGGCCAACGATGGCGGACTCGCGCTGGGACAGGCGATCATTGCTGCGGCGCAGTCGGAAAGAGACTGACCGGAAAGCTGACAAGCTGGTTACCGCCTAGCCAGTGAGGGGTGTAGAAAACGCCTCGAAAATTCGCGCAATTTATTGAATCATTTGAAAAATTATCGACTGCGACATTCTGTCATTTTTCTTTCGAAACCGGCGCTGCGCCCTGCCATTTCTGGTCTCACACGCGGTTCTTCCCCGGGAGGGGGACGGCTCCGCATCCGGGATCTTAAGGGAGGGACACTTTGCCTGCGATCGAAACCTTTTACGATGTGATGCGGCGGCAGGGGATCACCCGCCGCAGCTTCATGAAATACTGTTCGCTGACGGCTGCGGCGCTGGGGCTTGGCCCCGCATATGTGCCCAAGATCGCCGAGGCGATGGAAACCAAGCCGCGCACCCCGGTGATCTGGGTGCACGGGCTCGAGTGCACCTGTTGCTCTGAAAGCTTCATCCGGTCGGCGCATCCGCTGGCCAAGGATGTGGTGCTCTCGATGATCTCGCTTGATTACGATGACACCCTGATGGCAGCGGCAGGGGAGGCCGCGGAAGCAGCCCTTCAGGACACCATCGACAAGTATAAAGGCAATTACATCCTGGCCGTCGAGGGCAATCCGCCGCTCAACGAAGACGGGATGTTCTGCATCGTGGGCGGCAAGCCATTTGTCGAGCAACTCCGCCATGCTGCCGAGCACGCAAAAGCCATCATCTCCTGGGGCGCTTGCGCTTCCTATGGCTGCGTGCAGGCTGCCGCCCCGAACCCGACCCGCGCGACGCCCGTGCACAAGGTCATCACCGACAAGCCGATCATCAAGGTGCCGGGCTGCCCGCCCATCGCCGAGGTGATGACGGGGGTGATCACCTACATGCTCACCTTCGACCGGATGCCCGAGCTCGACCGTCAGGGGCGCCCGGCGATGTTCTATTCGCAGCGCATTCACGACAAGTGCTACCGCCGTCCGCATTTCGACGCGGGTCAGTTCGTCGAACATTGGGACGACGAGAACGCGCGCAAGGGCTATTGCCTCTACAAGATGGGCTGCAAGGGGCCGACGACCTACAACGCCTGTTCGACCGTGCGTTGGAATGATGGCGTCTCCTTCCCGATTCAGTCGGGTCACGGCTGCATCGGCTGTTCGGAGGACGGGTTCTGGGACCAGGGCTCCTTCTACGACCGGCTCACCAATATCAAGCAATTCGGGATCGAGGCGAATGCCGACGTGATCGGTGGCACCACGGCGGCTGTCGTGGGGGCCGGCGTGGCCGCCCATGCCGCGATCTCGGCGCTCAAACGCGCCCAGAAGAAGAACGAGGAGGCGTAATCCATGTCGGTTCTCAACACGCCGAACGGCTACACCATGGACAATTCGGGCAAGCGGGTCGTCGTCGACCCGGTGACCCGGATCGAAGGCCACATGCGCTGCGAAGTGAACGTGGACGAAAACAACATGATCACCAACGCGGTCTCGACCGGCACGATGTGGCGCGGGCTGGAGGTGATCCTCAAGGGCCGTGACCCGCGGGACGCCTGGGCCTTCACCGAGCGGATCTGCGGCGTGTGCACCGGCACCCATGCGCTGACCTCGGTGCGCGCGGTGGAAGACGCGCTCGGGATCCAGATCCCGGACAATGCGAACTCGATCCGCAACATGATGCAGCTCGCGTTGCAGATCCATGACCATGTCGTGCATTTCTACCACCTGCACGCGCTCGATTGGGTCAATCCGGTCAACGCCCTGCGCGCGGACCCGAAGGCAACTTCGGAGCTGCAGCAAGCGGTCAGCCCGAGCCACCCGTTGTCCTCCCCTGGATACTTCCGGGACGTCCAAAACCGTCTCAAGAAGTTCGTCGAAAGCGGGCAGCTCGGGCTGTTCAAGAACGGCTATTGGGACAATCCGGCCTATCTGTTGCCGCCCGAAGCGGACCTGATGGCGACGACGCACTACCTCGAAGCGCTCGATCTCCAAAAGGAGATCGTCAAGGTCCACACCATCTTCGGCGGCAAGAACCCGCATCCGAACTGGCTGGTGGGGGGCGTGCCGTGCCCGATCAATATCGACGGCGTAGGCTCGGTCGGCGCGATCAACATGGAGCGCCTGAACCTGGTGTCCTCGATCATCGACAAGTGCCAGGAGTTCAACGAGAACGTCTACATCCCGGACGTGATCGCGATCGGCGGCTTCTACAAGAACTGGCTCTATGGCGGCGGTCTGTCGTCGCAGGCCTGCCTTGCCTATGGCGATATCCCCGAGAACCCGAACGACTTCTCGCCCGAGCAGCTTCACCTGCCGCGCGGCGCGATCATCAACGGCAATCTCAACGAGGTGCATGACGTCGACCCGCGCGATCCCGAGCAGGTTCAGGAATTCGTCGACCACTCCTGGTATACCTATGGCGAGCCGGGCAAGGGCCTGCATCCCTGGGACGGCGTGACCGAGCCGCTCTACGAGCTCGGCCCCAATGCCAAGGGCACCAAGACCAATATCATCGAGCTCGACGAGGCTGCCAAATACAGCTGGATCAAGGCGCCCCGCTGGAAGGGGCACGCGATGGAGGTCGGTCCGCTGGCGCGCTACGTCGTGGGCTATGCCAAGGGCCACGAGGACATCAAGAACCAGGTCGACGGCCTGCTTCGCAAGATGGACCTGCCGCTCAACGCGATCTTCTCGACGCTGGGCCGCACCGCGGCGCGGGCGCTGGAATCCGAGTATTGCTCGCGTCTCCAGCGGCACTTCTTCGACAAGATGATGACCAACATCAAGAACGGCGATGAAAGTACCGCCAATGTCGAGAAGTGGGACCCGTCGACCTGGCCGAAGGAAGCCAAGGGCGTCGGCATGACCGAGGCGCCGCGCGGTGCTCTGGGGCACTGGGTGAAGATCAAGGATGGCCGCATCGAGAACTACCAATGCGTCGTGCCGACCACCTGGAACGGGTCGCCCCGTGACACCAAGGGCAATATCGGCGCCTTCGAGGCCTCGCTGATGAACACCAAGATGGAGCGTCCGGAGGAACCGGTCGAGATTCTGCGCACCTTGCACAGCTTCGATCCGTGCCTGGCCTGTTCGACCCATGTCATGTCGCCCGATGGCGACGAGCTCACCACCGTCAAGGTGCGCTGATAGAGGAGGAAACCATGAAGAAACTCGCAGTTGCTTTCAGCGTGATCGCAGCGCCGGCGTTGGCCCATCCGGGCCACGCCGTGGCGCCGGGGCCCGAAGGCCATGCCATCGCCCATGTCGCGATGGCTGCCATCGCCATCGCCGCGGTCTATGTCGCACTCGAACTCGGTCGGACGCTCAAGCGGATCCGCAAAGGGTGAGCGCATGGACAAACATATCCATGTTCCCAACCCCGCCGCCCCGGAGCCTTTCGAGGCGTCCCGGCTGACCGGCGATGCGACCGCGGAGGATCTTGATTCCATCCGCCGCCGCACCTCCGTCTATGTCTACGAGGCGCCCGTGCGCGTCTGGCACTGGCTCAATGCCGCGATGATCACGATCCTGATCGTCACCGGCTATTTCATCGGCAGCCCGCTGCCCTCGATGCAGATCGACGAAGCCTATAACCAGTTCGTCATGGGCTATATCCGCTTCGGCCATTTCGCGGCCGCGCAGGTGCTCACGGTGATCTTCTTCGGGCGCATCTACTGGGCCTTCGTGGGCAATCACCACGCCCGCCAGCGCTTCTACGTGCCTGTCTGGCGTGCGCGCTGGTGGCGGGAGCTGTTCCACGAACTGAAGTGGTACTCCTTTCTGGAGAGCACGCCGAAGAAATACGTGGGCCACAACCCGCTCGCACAGCTTGCCATGTTCTTCTTCATGACGATCGGCCTGACTTTCATGCTGATCACGGGCTGGGCGCTCTATGCCGAGGGTGCGGGTCAGGGCAGCCTGCCCGATACGGCGATGGGCTGGGTGCTCGGGCTGGTGCAAAACTCCCAGCGTCTGCATACGCTGCACCATCTCGGGATGTGGGCGATCATCATCTTCATGATCATCCATATCTATGCCGCGATCCGCGAGGACATCATGAGCCGTCAATCGATGGTCTCGACCATGATCTCGGGGCACCGGACCTTCAAGGATGATCGTGTCGAGTAAACGGTAACCTGTTCGGTCTCCCTGCAAACGGGCGCGGCTCCCTCCGCGCCCGTTTCGCATTTTGAGCACAGATGTGGATTCGCGTTTCGCATCGATTTGCAAGCACGGTGGAAAGAGATCTTCCGCAATCTGCGTATAAGTGGTAACTTTGTCTCCATTGCGCAGATGGAAATAGCACGACGAATTGGCAGAAAAGGTCGCAAAAACAATAAGAAGACAGATTGTCGCAGCCTCCTGCGGTTTTTATGAATTTGGACCCGCTGCAAAGCCTACTGTCGCTTTCATGCGGTGCTGGCAACTCGCTTGCCGCCCGCCTGAGGAGGGACAGGATGACGGATTTCAAACCTGCGCGGGTGCTCGTGCTGGGAATTGGCAATGTGCTCTGGGCCGACGAAGGGTTCGGGGTGCGCTGCGTGGAGGTGATGGCCGAGACGCGCGCGGTGCCGGGCAATGTGAAGCTGCTCGATGGCGGCACGCAGGGGCTCTACCTGCTGCCGTTTCTCGAAGAGGCCGAAGCGCTGATCGTGTTCGACGCGATCGATTTCGGGCTGGAGCCGGGGGAGATGCGGGTGCTGCGCGACGCGGACGTGCCCGCCTTCATGGGCGCCAAGAAGATGAGCCTGCACCAGACCGGCTTTCAGGACGTGATCGCGACCGCGCAGCTTCTCAACCGTTGCCCCGGAAAGCTGACGCTGATCGGCTGCCAGCCGGTCGAGCTGGAGGATTACGGCGGAGGCTTGCGCCCTGCCGTCGCCGCCCAGATTGAACCGGCGATCACCGAATGCGTGGCCGAACTCGCCCGCTGGGGCATCGAGGTCGGTGAAGGCCGGACACAGGCCCATGATCTCGCCGATGTCTCGATCCGTCGAGGCGCCTATGAAGAGGGTCGTCCCTCGGAAGACGAGGCCTGCCGGATGGGCGATCATCGCTTCTTCCCCGGCGCCGAGAAGGTGCGCGCCTGATGTGTGTCGGCGTGCCCGTTCAACTGATCGCGGTCGATGGTATCCGCGGCGAGGTGCTCGAGGAGGGCCAGCGCGGTGTCGTCGATCTCTCGCTCACCCCCGATGCCAAGCCCGGTGACTGGCTTCTGGCCTTCCTGGGGGCCGCACGCGAGGTGATTTCCGAGGACGAAGCGCAGAAGATCGCCGCCGCACTCGCGGGTCTGCGCGCGCTGATGCAGGGCGGTGATCTGGGCGATGCCTTCGCCGATCTCGAAGCCCGCGCCCCGCAACTTCCGCCCCATCTGCAAGCCGCGCTCGATGCCGGCGAAACTTCTGCCTGAGGAGACAGACATGCACGATTTCGTCATGCCAGACAGCACCGCCCCCTCGGGCGAGATGCACCCGCTCGTGACCCGCCTGATCGAGGAGCTGGGCTATCCGCTTCTGTCGAACATGTCCGACGTGGCCGAGTTCACCGCGCGCGAAGGGGCGCATTGCCTGTTCATTCCGGGCGATGCGAAGCGCAATCTCGAAACCCCCGACGCCGCCGTCGTGCTGCCCGAGATCCGCATGACCTTCCAGCACGCCTTCGATTGCGCGGTGGTCGGCAACGAGATCGAGGCCGAGCTGCGCCAGCAGACCCGTGCGCTCAAGACGCCCGGTTTCCTGTTCTATCGCGAGAGCGCGTATCTCGGCGCGATCGAGAAGATCCGCGACTGGGATGATTACATCGCCCGCACCACCCACATCCTGACTGCGAAAGGCTGACGACATGGTTTCCAATTTCCACATGCCGCCCGTGGGTTTCGGTCCCGGTTCCCAGCCCGAGGATGAGGACAAGCAGCTCGAATATATGCAGCTGCCCTCGGGGATGCGGACCTATTCCGCCCATATGCCCGATATCGACGATCCCTCTGCGGTGACCCCGGCGCTCAAGACCCTTGCCGATATCGCCTCGGCCAGCGAGGCCGCCGCGCTCGGTGGCATGGCGAGTTTCGATCTGAGCCATCTCGACAAAGCCAACCGCGCGCTCATCGCTGAAACGATGGGGCAGGGCGAGGTCTCGGTGAAGATCCGGGGCATCCCCGCGCTTTCCGTGCAGGAGTCGGTTTTCGCGGGGGTGTGGATGATCGCGGGCGTCGGCATCGACAAGATCGAGGTCGGCCCGGTGCCGTCCGCCGCGCTGAGCCGCGCCTTCGAGCCCTTTCGCCATGGGCAGGGCAAGGCCCATCCGCGCGGCGGCGATGTCGTCAATGCGCCCGCGCTGATGGCCGAGCTTGAAGACAAGTCGGCCGCTTTCATGGGCGGTGAGCCGCATGTGATCAATCTTACGCTTCTGCCTCATACCGAGGGCGATCTGCTTTGGCTCGATGCGGTGCTGGGCGAGGGCGCGGTCACGATCCTGTCGCGCGGCTACGGCAATTGCCGCATCACGGCGACGGCGCTGCCCCATGTCTGGCGCGTGCAATTTTTCAACTCGATGGACACGCTGATCCTCGACACGTTCGAAGTGACTACGATGCCCGAAGTCGCCATCGCGGCGTCCGAGGATCTTGCTGACTCGGCCGAGCGCATCCGCGAAGTGCTGGAGGCGATCCGATGAGTTTTGCTGGGTTTGAGGGCAGCTATCTGGGGGCCAATGATCGGATCTCCGATCAGGCGATCATGGAATGCAAGATCTGCTGGACGCCTTACGATCCGGCCGAGGGCGATGATTTCCGCCAGGTTCTGCCGGGCACGCCTTTCACGGCGCTGCCCGAGGACTGGCATTGCCCCAATTGCGATGCGCCGAAAGAGCAGTTCATGGTGCAGACCGATCCCGGTGCGCCCGCGATGCTGGAAGCGCGCCGCATCGAGGAGCAGGTGACGAAACTCACGGCTGATTTCCGCGAGGTCTGGCATTCGAAGATGCGCGACGTGCCGCTGGTCAACAAGGCGCTGTCTGTCGAGGCGGTGGGCTTTGTCAGCCACGAGGGGCGCGGGCTTGGCGTGCTGGTCAGCCCGTGGTTCATGAACCTGATCCTGCTGCCCCGCGAGGGCGAAGACTGGTCGGCGCTGGTGCCGGGTGCGAAGGAGAATATCGTTTTTCCGTCGGGGACTTACGAGTTCATCCACAATGTCCGTGAGCTGGGCGGCGGCTACAAGGCCTGTTCGCTTTTCTCGCCGATGGGCGATTTCCAGACGCAAGCTCAGGCGACCGATGTCGCCCGTGCGATCATGGTCGAGCTGTTCAAGGACGAGAACCGCGCCGAAACCGACCGCAAGTCGGAAATTCGTGCCAGCCGCGAGGCCGAGATTGCGGCGGTCGAAGAGGCCGAAGCCGCTCAGGCGGCCGAGGATGCGCGCGTCGAGGAGATGGCCCAGCCGACGCGGCGCAAGTTGATTTCGGCCGGTTTGGCCGAGGACAAGGACAGCGCGGAGGATGAGGCGTGAATGGAGCGCTCGGCATAACCATTGCGCGCGACGGAGACGCGTTGCGGGTGGCGATCGCGCCGCCCGTGCCGAGCCCCGTCGAGGCGATGATGCTGGGCAAATCCCCTCAGGAAGTGGCCTCGCTGATGCCGCGTTTGTTCAATCTCTGCGGCGTCGCGCAGGGGCTGGCAGCGCGGCTCGCGCTGGGGCTCGATGCCGGGGGCAGCGATCCAAGGCGCGAGATCCTGCGCGATCATCTTGCGAAATTCTGCCTGCGTTGGCCGCAATTGCTCGGGCTTTCGCCGCAGGCATTGCCGGCCAATTGGTCGCAAGGTGGCGAGACGCTGCGGCTTTGGCTGTGGGGCGGAGAGCCGCCAGAGGATATCTGGCGCTGGCTTGCCTCTGGCGAGGGCGTGAGCGGGGTTCTTCAGGTCATTGCCGACCGTTTCGCGCCGGGCGAAGCAGTGGCAGAGTTGCCGCCCCTGACCAATCCGATCTCCCTGATCGCACAGGAGAACTCTCCGGCGGGCCGGGTCTCGAACGATCCGCGGATGCGTATGATCGAGGACCGTTACGGCCGTGGGCCGCTCTGGCGCGCGCTGGGGCGCGCTATTGATCTCGACCGGCTGTGCCAGGACGCTCCGATCTCCAAGCTCTATTCGAAAGGGCTCGCGGTGGTTGCGGCCGCGCGCGGCAGCTATGCGCTTCAGGCGCAGGCGAGCGACGGGCGTGTGACGATGCTCAGCCGCGTCACCCCGACCGATCATCTCCTTGCGGCGGGCGGTGTGCTCGAGCGCAGCTTCGCGACGCTCCCCGCATGCAAGGCCGATCTGGCGCCATTGCTGGTGGACATACTCGATCCCTGCGTGCCAGTCCTGATGAAGGAGGCCGCCAATGCATGAGATGTCGATCGCAGAAGGGATTCGGGGCGTGATCGAAGATTCGGCACGCGCCAACAGCTTCGACCGCGTCACCCGCGTGCGGCTCGAGATCGGACGCTTTGCCGGCGTCGAGACCGATGCCCTCGAATTCGCCTTCGACGTGGTGATGCGCGGCTCGGTCGCGGAAGGTGCGGAATTGCAGATTATCGACCTTCCCGGCAAGGCGCTTTGTTACGACTGCGCTGAAATTGTGGAAATCGAACATCGGCTTGATCCTTGCCCGAAATGCGGCGGGGGCAAGCTGCTCGCCCAGGGCGGCGAGGAAATGCGGATCAAGGATATGGAGGTGCTCTGATGTGCACGGTTTGCGGTTGCGGAGGACATAGCGTGGAAGATCAATTCCGCGCGCATCTCGAGAAGACCGGGAAAGCGCCGGGCAACGGGTCGGGCGCACCTTTCGCGGTGCTCGCGCAGGCAGGCGGGGGCGGCGCCCATGCGCATTCCCACGATCACGCGCATAATCATGCACACGACCACGGGCATGCCCATCATCACCATCACGATCACGGTGATTTCCATCTTGGCCAAGGCCCCGCAGGTACCGAGGTGCCCGGGATGAGCCAGGAGCGGCTGATCGAGATCGAGACGGATATCTTGTCTAAAAACAACAATTTCGCCGGCCGAAACCGCGCGGAACTAGCCCAAAAGAGCATTTTTGCAACCAACCTCGTGTCCTCCCCCGGCTCGGGAAAGACCACGCTTTTGTGCCGCACGATCGAGATGCTCGGCGATGTGCCGCTCGCGGTGATCGAGGGTGACCAGCAGACCACCAATGATGCCGACCGCATTCGCGCCACCGGGGCGCAGGCGATCCAGGTCAATACCGGCAAGGGCTGCCATCTCGACGGGCGCATGGTCGAGACCGCGCTCGAGCGGCTCAAGATGCCCGAAGGCGCGCTTCTTTTCATCGAGAATGTCGGCAATCTCGTCTGCCCGGCGGCCTTCGATCTGGGCGAAGATGCCAAGGTCGCGATCCTCTCGGTCACGGAGGGCGAGGACAAGCCGCTGAAATACCCCGATATGTTCGCCGCCGCCGGGCTTGCGATCCTCAACAAGGTCGATCTCGCGCCCCATTGCGATGTCGATCTCGATCTTTACGAGGCCAACATCAAGCGCGTGAACCCCGCGATCGAGGTCCTGCGCGTCTCGGCGCGCACGGGCGAAGGTATGCAGGCCTGGCTCGACTGGCTGCGCGCGGGGCTTGCCCGCAAAGGTGCGAAATGACCAGCTCGACCCCCGCCATCCTCCTCGTCGATGACGAACCCCATTCGCTCCAGTCGATGCGCATGGCGCTCGAGGACGAATTCGAGATCCTCACCGCCTCGGGCGCGGAAGAGGCGATGGGTGTCCTTGAGGAGGAATGGGTTCAGGTCATCTTCTGCGATCAGCGGATGCCCGGACGCTCGGGGGTCGAGTTCCTGACCGAGGTGCGCGAGCGCTGGCCCGAGACGGTGCGCATCGTGATCACCGGCTATACGGACAGCGCCTCGATGGTGGCCGCGATCAACGAGGCGGGCATACATCAGTTCATCGCCAAACCCTGGCATCCCGAGCAGCTTCTCGCGGCGGCGCGGCAGGCGGCGAAGATGTTCCAGCTTGCGCGCGAGAATGAGCGGCTGACGCTGGAGATGCGCTTTCTGAACTCGACCACCGAGACGCGGGTCGAGAAGCGGCGTCGGGCGTTGCGTGACGGGATGGGCTTCGAGACGATCCTGCGTGCGCCCAATTCTTCGATGAACGCGGCGGTGGCACTGGCGCGGCAATTCGCGAGCTTCGATGTGCCGGTGCTGATGACGGGCGAGCCGGGAACCGGAAAGGCGCAGATGGCGCGTGCGATGCATTACGGCTCGCTGCGCTCCGAGAAACCTTTCTACGAGGTCAATATCTCGGGGATGCCCGAGGATCTCGCGATGGTCGAGCTGTTCGGGGCCAAGCGCGGTGTGTTGCCGGGCGGGGTGGCCCGGATCGGGCTGGCGCAGAAGGCTGATCGCGGCACGCTCTATCTGGCGGGCATCGAGAAGGCGAGTCCGGCGCTGCAACTCGCGCTGCATCGGATGCTGCGCGAGGGCACGATCAGCCCGATGGGCGGGCAGGAAACCGTCGCGACCAGCCTGCGCCTGATCGCGGGGGCTTCAGTGGATCTGCGCCCGCTTGTGGCCGATGGCAGCTTTCGCGCCGATCTCTATTACGCGCTCTCGCTGGGCGAGATCGCGGTGCCGCCGCTCCGGGCGCGGCGTGGCGACGTGGCGCTGCTCGCGCAGTCGATCCTGTCGGAGATGTCGAGCGCGCATGGCAAACCGGTGATGGGCTTCGATGCGGCGGCACTGGACTTTCTCGAGAATTACGACTGGCCGGGCAATCTGCGAGAGCTGACCAACGAGGTCACGCGCATGTTGATCTTCGCGCAGGAAAGCTCGCTGGGCGCCGAGTTGATCTCGCGCCATATCCTGCAAGCGGCTCCGTCTGAGGAAGGCGCTGACCGCGCCGCCGAGGACGTGATGACCGCGGAAGGGACGCTCAAGGACCGCATCGAGCTGATCGAGATGCGCATCCTGCGCGAGACGCTCACCCGTAACCGCTGGAACAAAAGCCGTGCGGCCGCCGAGCTGGGACTTTCCCGCGTTGGGCTGCGTGCGAAACTGGAACGCTATGGCATTGCCGACCCGTCGGCCGCCACCGAAGAGGAGGATAGCTGATGTGTCTGGGAATTCCGGGGCAGATCGTCGCGATCACCGATGAGAGCCGCCAGATGGCGATGGCCGAGGTTTCGGGCGTGCGCCGCGAGGTCAGTGTCGCCTGTGTCGCCGACGAAGGCCCGCTCTCGGGCCTGATCGGGCAATGGGCACTGATCCATGTGGGCTTCGCGATGAGCCTGATCGACGAGGATGAGGCTGCCAAGACACTGGAAGCCTTGCACGATCTTGGCGAGGCGCAGGAAGCGCTTGAACAGATGGCGGCAGGTGACGCCGCGCTGGCAGGGGAGTGAGAGAGATGAAATTCGCATCCGAATTCCGCGATCCGAAAGCCGCCAAGGCGCTGCTGGCCGAGATCGCACGCGTGGCCGACAAGATTGGTGCGACCAAGGAAAAGCCCATCCACATCATGGAGATCTGCGGCGGGCATACCCATTCGATCTTCCGCTACGGGCTCGACAAGCTGATCCATGAAGGTGTCGAGTTCATCCACGGGCCCGGCTGCCCGGTCTGTGTGCTGCCGCGCGCCCGCGTCGACGAATGCATCGAGATCGCAGAGCGTGAGGGCGTGATCTTCACCACCTTCGGTGATGCGATGCGTGTGCCGGGGTCGAAAAAGTCGCTCATTCAGGCGAAGGCCGAAGGCGCGGATATTCGCATGGTTTATTCGCCGCTCGACGCGCTGGAGCTGGCGCGGCGCAACCCCGAGCGCGAAGTGGTGTTCTTCGGGCTGGGCTTCGAGACCACCACGCCCTCGACCGCGCTCGCAATCCAGCAGGCTTCGCGTGAGGGGCTCCAGAACTTCTCGGTATTCTGCAACCACATCACGGTGCCGGAACCGATCAAGGCGCTGCTCGACGACCCGCATATGTGCCTCGACGGGTTCATCGGGCCCGGCCATGTCTCGATGGTGATCGGGATCCATCCCTATGATTTCATCGCCGAGGACTATCACAAGCCGATCGCCGTGGCCGGGTTTGAGCCGCTCGATCTGCTGCAATCGGTGCTGATGGTGCTCAATCAGGTTGCCGAGGGGCGCGCCGAGGTCGAGAACCAATATGCGCGCGTGGTGCCGGAACATGGCAACCCCGTCAGCCTCGCCGCGATCGCGGATGTCTATGAGCGCCGGCCGAGCTTCGAATGGCGGGGCCTCGGCGAGATCGACGCTTCCGGATTGCGGATCCGCCCCGCCTATGCCGCTTTCGATGCCGAGGAGAAATTCGGTGTGGGCTATGCCGGTGTGCGCACCGAGCTGAAAGATCCCGAGGGCTGCGCCTGTGGCGCGGTGATGACGGGCCGAATGAAGCCGGTCGATTGCCCGCAATTCGGCCGGGGCTGCACGCCGGAAATGCCGCTCGGGGCGCTAATGGTGAGCTCGGAGGGGGCTTGCGCGGCCTATTGGCAATATGGGGGCGCCCGTGCGCGCGAGGCGGCGGAGTAGGGGGCTCTGCCCCCGCGGCTGCGCCGCTCCCCCGGGATATTTCAAGCAGTTGGAAGGTGAGACATGGCACTGCGCGACGAGCGGGTGACGCTGGCCCATGGCGGCGGCGGCAAGGCGATGCGGGATCTGATCGAGGAGGTTTTTACCTCGGTCTTTGCACCGCCCGGTATGGAGGATCAGGCGCGGCTTCAGGCGGAGGCGCTGGCCGAGCCCGGAGCGCGTCTGGCCTTCACTACCGATAGCTATGTCGTCACGCCGATCGAGTTTCCCGGCGGCGATATCGGCAAGATTGCCGTTTGCGGCACCGTGAACGATCTGGCCGTCGGGGGGGCTGCGCCGCTCTGGCTCTCGGCCGCCTTCATTATCGAGGAGGGAACCGAGATCGCGCTTCTGCGCCGGATCGTGGCGACAATGGCGCGTGAGGCGGAGGCTGCGGGTGTGAGGATCGTCACCGGCGATACCAAGGTCGTGGGGCGGGGCGCCTGTGACGGGGTGTTCGTGACCACCGCCGGGGTGGGGGTGATCCCACCCGGCATCGAGATGGCGGCGGGTCTGGTCGCCCCCGGCGATGTGGCGATCGTGAACGGGGTGCTCGGCGATCATGGGGCCACGATCCTCGCCGCGCGGGGCGATCTGGCGCTCTCGAGCGCGATCGAGAGCGATTGCGCGGCGCTCGGACATCTGATGGTGGATGTGCTGGTCGCCGCACCGGGGGCCAAAGCCGCGCGCGATCTGACGCGAGGCGGGCTGGCCTCTGCACTCAACGAAATCGCGGAGGCCGCGGGCTGCGGGATCGAGATTGCCGAAGACGCGCTGCCGTTACGTGCCGAGGTGGTTGGCATGTGCGAGATCCTCGGGCTCGATCCGCTCTATCTGGCCAATGAGGGGCGGCTCGTGGTTTTCGTGCCTGAAGATCAGGCCGAGGCGGCGCTATCCGCGATGCGGGCGCGGCCGGAAGGCGAAGGTGCGGTGATCGTGGGGCGCGCGGTCGAGGGGCACAAACAGGTCCGGATGACGACCGCCTTCGGCGGGCAGCGCATTGTCGATATGCTGGTGGGCGAGCAATTGCCGAGGATCTGCTGATCGGCTCAGTCGCCGTCCCCACCATCCCCGTCACTGTCGAAAAAGCCCGAGCCGCCGCCATCGTCGCCCCCTTTGCCGCGAAAGGATCGGCCGATCACATAGGCCATGAGCCCGGCGAGGCTCAGCCAGACCCAGGGGTCGGTATTGCGGATGCCGTCGATATAGCGTTCTAGCATGGCGTCTCCGGGGAAGTCCTGCGTTACGAAATCATGCGGGTCCGACCCGGCATCGCGCAAGAGAAAGAAAAAAGCCGCCCCCGAGATGTCGGAGGCGGCTTTGACGTGCCGGATGTCGGGCCCGGTTCAGCCGTTGCGGATCGTTTCGATCATCAGCGCCACATTTTCGGGATCGGCATCGGGGGTGATGCCGTGGCCGAGATTGAAGATGTGGGGGCCGTTCTTGAACGCCTCGACGACATGGCGGGTCGCGTCGATGAGGGCCTGACCGCCGGTGACCATATGGCCCGGCGCGAGGTTGCCTTGCACGCAGCCCGAGACCTGCACATTGGCCGCGCCCCATTCCGGCGTCACCGAATTGTCGAGGGCCACGCAATCGGCGCCGGTCTTCTGGTGGAAGCCGATATAGCCCTCGCCCGCCTCGCGCGGGAAGGCGATGACCGGCAGGCCGGGGAAGCGCGCCTTCATCTCGGAGATGATCTTGCGCGCAGGTTCGACGGCGAAATCCTCGAAATCCTGGCCCTTGAGCGATCCCGCCCAGCTGTCGAAGATCTTTACCACCTCGGCCCCGGCCTCGACCTGTTTGGAGAGATATTCCACGGTCGAGACGGTCAGCAGGTCGATGATCTTCGAGAAGGTCTCGCGATCCTCGGCCTTGAGCGCATGCGCCGGGCCCTGATCTTTGGTGCCGCGGCCCGCGATCATGTAGGTGGCGACGGTCCAGGGCGCGCCTGCGAAGCCGATCAGCGTCGTCTCTTTGGGCAGTTCGCGCGACAGGATCGAGACGGTTTCATAGACCGGGTTCAGGGTCTCGTGGATGTCATCCTTGCCCTTGAGCTTGGCGAATTCCTCGGGCGTGGTGATGGTGGACAGGCGCGGGCCTTCGCCCGTGACGAACCACAGATCGGCGCCAAGCGCCTGCGGCAGCAGCAGGATATCGGCAAACAGGATCGCCGCGTCGAAGCCGTAGCGGCGGATCGGCTGCAAGGTCACCTCGGCGGCGAGATCGGGCGTATAGCAAAGCGACAGGAAATCGCCCGCCTGCGCGCGGGTGGCGCGATATTCGGGCAGGTAGCGGCCCGCCTGGCGCATCATCCAGACCGGGGGCGTGGGCAGAACCTCGCCTTTCAGGGCTCGCAGGATCGTCTTGTCAGTCATTCGCGCCTCCTCTTTGCCCCCTTCATCGCCACCTGAGGCGTCATGTCAAGCGCGAGCCCCATTGCGCGGGCCATCTGTCGCGGATATTCCGGTGCCATGACACAGATGCCCGATGCGAAATCCCCGCTCAAGATCGGCACCCGCGGCTCGCCGCTGGCGCTCGCGCAGGCCTACGAGACCCGGCAGCGGCTGATGGCCGCGCATGGTTTGCCCGAAGACGCGTTCGAGATCGTGGTGATCAAGACCACGGGCGATGATCGGGCGCTGATCGCGTCCGACACGCCGCTCAAGGAGATTGGCAACAAGGGGCTGTTCACCAAGGAAATCGAAGAGGCGATGGTCGATGGTCGCATTGATATCGCCGTGCATTCGATGAAGGACATGCCGACCGAGCAGCCCGAGGGGCTCGTGCTCGATTGCTATCTGCCGCGCGAAGATGTGCGCGATGCTTTCGTGTCGCTGCATCACGAGTCGATCAAGGCGCTGCCCGAGGGCGCGAAAGTGGGCTCGTCGAGCCTGCGCCGCCGCGCGCAGCTGGGCCATGTGCGCCCCGATCTGGAGCTGGTGGAGTTTCGCGGCAACGTGCAGACCCGTCTGAAGAAGCTCGAAGACGGGGTGGCGGCGGCGACCTTCCTCGCGATGGCGGGGCTGAACCGTCTGGGCATGGCCGATGTGGCGCGCTGCGCGATCGAGCCCGAAGAGATGCTGCCCGCCGTGGCGCAGGGCGCGATCGGGATCGAGCGCCGGATGTCGGATGCGCGCGCCGAGGCGCTGCTCGATCCGATCCATGACGTGCCCACGGCGCAGCGTCTGGCGGCGGAGCGGGCCTTCCTCGCGACGCTCGACGGGTCGTGCGAAACCCCGATCGCGGGGCTGGCGCTGATCGAGGGTGATCGGCTCTGGCTGCGCGGCGAGATCCTGCGGCCCGACGGTTCCGAGGCGATCTCGGGTGAGCGTTGGGGCGATATCGACGACGGGGCCGCGATGGGTGAACACCTCGCGCGCGACCTGCTGTCTCAGGCGGGCGAAGGTTTCTTCGACTGGCGCTGAGCGCTGATCAGCACAGCAACTGACCGGAGGCGCGCCGCTGCAAGGCGCGCTCCATTTCCGGCACCTCGCCGTCGCCAAACCCGCGCAGGGCGAGCCGTTCCAGCGGTGCCAGATCGCACCAGAACCGCTTGAGTGCCAGATCGCGGTAGCGCCGGGGGATATCGGCGAGCCGCATCTCGTAAATCTCGTCGGCCACGGCCAGCAGGCGCGGGTGGAGGCTTGTCAGAAGCGGCTCGAACGCCGCCCGCGCCGAGGCCGCATTGCGCAACCGCAGGATAGCGCCTTCGCCGATCGTCATTGTCTGGATCAGCGACCAGCCCAGCACATCGGCCGCGCGATGGGGCGGGATCGGCTTGTGACCGGTCAGCCCATAGGTCAGACACAGCACCGCGCGTTCGTCAGACTCCATCGACTGCACGATCCGCGCGCAAGCCTGTTCCAACGCTGTCTCGGCATCCTCGAGCCGCCCGAGGCGGGGCGTCATCACATCCGCCTTGGACGCTTCGGCGCGCAGGAGGATATTGCGGATAACTGTGTCGAACTTCAGAGCGATGTGGCGTGAGAGCATGTCGGAACCTTTCCACCGTTTACTGTCGTCTCCCGCCCATTCGTTTCAGGTAGCGCGCTGGGACGAACTGTCCCCTGACGCAGCGGAAACCTGCCGATTGGGCGCCAAGCTCGCGCGATGATAAGGATTTTGCCTCCGCCGCGGGCGTGCGCTGCCGCGAAGGCCCCCCTTGATCTCGCGCGCCAAGAGGCGCAAAGCGGCCCCATGCTGCGCCTCATTCGCCTCGTTCTCTCAGACCCTGCGCTGCGGCTCGCCGCGGTGTTGCTGGTGCTGTTCGGTGCCCATGCGGCGACGATGGGGCCCTATGTCTCGGCGCTCGCGATCAAGGTGTTCGGACTGTCGGACCGCGCCTATTCGGGGGTGCTTCTGGTGGCCTCGGTGCTGTCGGTCTCGGCCTCGGTCGGCCTTGGCATCCTCGCCGATCAACGCGCGAACCGGCGCGCCATCGCGCTTGGCACCTCCGCGATGCTGATCGTGGGGTCTGGGCTGGTACTGGCGGGCGAGAACTGGATCGTCTTCGTGATTGCGAATGCGCTGATCCTGCCGCTATCGGCCTCGATCTTCGGCCAGCTTTTTGCGCTGTCGCGGCTCGCGGCCTCGACGCACCCGGATGCCGACCGCCCCGCGATCCTGTCCACGCTGCGGGCACTGTTTGCGCTGCCCTGGGTGGTGGTGCTGCCGATCTGGTCGGTGGTGTTCGATCAGGGTGCGGCGCTCACCGCGATCTATCCCGTGACGCTGAGCCTCGGCGCCGCGATCGTCGCCCTGACCTTCCTGTTCTGGCCGCGTGACGGGGCGACCCGCTGGCCCGATCCGAAATCGGGGCTGAGCTTTCGCCAGTCGCTGCGCGAGATGGCAAACCTGCCGATCCTCGCCCGCGTCGTGGCGCTGGGGACGATCAACGGTGCGGTGATGCTCTACCTCGTCGTGATGGGTCTGGTCTTCGAGGCAACGCCCGGGCGCGGCGCCGCCGATACCGCGCTTTATGCGGGGCTGATGGCGGGGTTGGAAGTGCCCTTCATGCTGGCCCTGCCGCTGGTGCTGGGCCGGGTCGAGCGCACGACGCTGATCTGGATCGGGGCGGCGCTTTACGCGACCCATCTGGGGCTGATCCCGCTTCTGGCGCCCACGCCCTTCGTCTGGTTGCTGACCTTGCCGGGCGCCATTGGCGGGGCGGTGGTTCTGACCCAGCCAATGGCCTATCTGCAGGACCTGCTGTCGAACAGGCCCGGAGCGGGCGCCTCGCTCATGGCGCTGCAAAAGCTTGCGGGCGACGGATTCTCGGCCGCCGTTTTCGCGATTGGAACGGCGCTGGCAGGCTATGAGCTGGCCGCCGCCGCCGGGGCGATTCTGGGTGTTGCGGGCGCCGGTATGCTCTGGGCGCTGGACCGGCGCGCGGCGCGCTCGTGAGCCGGGCAGGGTGCCCTCTCAGCTCCCGGCCTTCACCTTCGCCAGCAACTCCAGAACTTTCGGCCCCAGCGCGGCGACCACCTTCTTCACGCCTTCGGGGGAAGGGTGGATATTGTCAGGCTGCATCAAATCAGTGCTCGCGCGCTCCTCGATCGGGGTCTCCATGATCGGGGCGAGCAGGTTGGGC
Organism: Thioclava pacifica DSM 10166; assembly: GCF_000714535.1. Lineage (GTDB taxonomy): Bacteria > Pseudomonadota > Alphaproteobacteria > Rhodobacterales > Rhodobacteraceae > Thioclava > Thioclava pacifica. The sequence continues at coordinate 65,368 of NZ_AUND01000001.1, forward strand.
ACCAGAACCGCACCGTATTTCTGCGCCAGATCGGGATAGATCGCGTCGAATTCCTTCTGGTAATCGGGGCCGAAATTCCCCGGCGCGGGCAGCCCGGCCAGCAGCGCGGGGATGCCCTTGGCCTGCAGCTTCGCCAGGATCCCGTCAAGATTGTCCCGCGCCTGATAGGGCGGCAACCCGCGCAGCAGGTCATTGCCGCCAAGCGCCACGATCACCGCATCGGGCTGCGGGCTCAGCAGCCAGTCGATCCGCGACAGCCCGCCTGCGGTGGTGTCACCCGACACGCCGCCATTGATCACGCTGACATCCTGCCCGTGATCCCTCAGCCAGCCCTGCAGTTGCGGCACCAGCCCGTCCTCGGGATTGTCCAGCCCGTAACCCTGCGTCAGCGAGTCCCCGAGCGCGAGGATCGACACCTCCGCCAGTGCCGGACCCGCGCCAAAGGCCAGCCCCGCGACGATAAAACCCGCCGCCAGACGCTTGCGTATCCCGAGGACCGGCCCATATCCCTTTGAAGCAAAAGAAAGACAGTGGCGCATGAGCGAGACCATCCTTGAACTGAAAGACGCGCGGCTCGCGCTTGACGGCAATACCGGCCCGGTCGAGATCCTGCGCGGGATCGACATGGCGGTGGCAAAGGGGGAAAGCGTCGGTCTCACGGGGCCGTCTGGATCTGGCAAATCGTCGCTCCTGATGCTGATGGGGGGGCTCGAACAAGCCACCTCCGGGTCTGTCACGGCGCTGGGGCACGATCTGTCGGTCATGTCCGAAGATGCGCTGGCCCGGTTCCGCCGGGGTAATATGGGGGTGGTTTTCCAAAGCTTCCACCTCATCCCGACGATGACGGCGTTGGAAAATGTCGCGATGCCGCTGGAAATCGCCGGTGCCGAGAAGCCGTTCGAACGCGCGGCGGCCGAGCTGGAGGCCGTGGGGCTGGCGCACAGGCTCGATCATTACCCCAGCCAGATGTCGGGCGGCGAGCAGCAGCGCGTGGCCTTGGCCCGTGCCGTCGCCCCGCGCCCGGCGATCCTTCTGGCGGATGAACCCACGGGCAACCTCGACAGCGCCACGGGCGAGACGATCATCGAACTGCTGTTCGGCCTTCAGGAAAAACACGGCGCGACGCTGGTGCTGGTGACCCACGCGCCCGATCTGGCCGCGCGCTGCGACCGGATTGTGGAGCTGCGCGATGGCGTGGTCGTCACCCCCGAGGGCGCCCCCGTATGAGCCTGTCGCTGACCATTGCCCGCCGCGAGCTGCGCGGCGGCATTCGTGGCTTCTGGGTGATGCTGCTCTGCCTGATGCTGGGTGTGGCGGCGATCGCCTCGGTGGGGCTGGTGCGCTCGGCGATCGAGCGCGCGCTGTCCGATCAGGGCGCGGTGCTGCTGGGCGGCGATGCGCAATACGAATTCACCTATCGCCGCGCCAAGCCTGATGAGCTGCAATGGATCACCGATCACGCGACGGCCGTCTCCGAGGTGATCGACTTCCGCTCGATGCTCGCGACCGGCACCGATCCCGCCGACCGCGCGCTGACGCAGGTGAAGGCGGTGGACGGGGCCTATCCGCTGACCGGCAAGCTGCAGCTTGATCCGCCCGTGACGCCTCATGCGCTCAAAGGCGAGGGCGGCGTGCCGGGGATCTTCCTCGATCCGATCCTCGCCGACCGTCTCGGCCTCAAGCCCGGCGACAAGGTCCAGCTGGGCGGGCAGGATTTCGTGATGAAGGCGCGGATTGTGCGTGAGCCGGATTCCACCGGGGCGGGGATGGGGCTCGGGCCGCATTCCATCGTCGCGCTCTCGGCCATCGAGGCGACGCCGCTGCTCGCGCCGGGCTCGCTATTTGAGACGGAATACCGCGTGACGTTGCCGCCCCAGACCGATCTGGCCGCGATGAAGGCGCAGGCCGAGGCGCATTTCGAGGGCGCGGGTATGCGCTGGTCGGATCGCCGTCGCGCGGCGCCGGGTGCAGAGCGTTTCGTGCAACGGCTTGGCTCGTTCCTCGTGCTGGTGGGGCTCGCGGGCCTCGCCGTGGGCGGCGTCGGCATCTCCGCCACGGTCGCCGCCTGGATCGAGCGCAAAGCCCCGACGATCGCCACGCTGCGCGCGCTTGGCGCGACCGGCCGCACGATCCGCGCCGCCTTCCTGATCCAGCTCGCGTCCCTCGGCGCGATCGGTATTCTCGCGGGGCTCGGGCTCGGGGCGGGGCTGGTGCTCGGCGCTTCCGGCCTGATCGAGCGCGCGCTGCCCTTGCCCGTCGCGATCACCCTCGATCCCGGACCGCTGGGCGAGGCCGCGCTCTATGGCGCGCTAGTGGCCGCGCTTTTCGCACTCTGGCCACTCTCGCGCATGTCGAGGATGCGTGCGGCGACGCTTTACCGTGACACCGGCGCGGGCCGCCGACTGCCGGGCTGGCCCACGCTGACCCTCACGGTCGTGCTTCTGGCGGTGATCGTCGGCGTCTCCGCCTGGTTCTCGGGGCTCTGGACGCTGACGCTCGCAAGCCTTGGCGGTATCGCATTCGCGCTGCTGATCCTGACGCTTGCCGCTTGGGTGATCCGCCGCGCCGCGCGCGCGGGCCAACACCTCGCGCGCGGCCGTCCAGTGCTGCGCGCGGCGCTCGCCGCCATCGGTGGGCCGCGCTCCGAGGCCCGTTCTGTGATCCTGTCGCTCGGCCTCGGCCTCTCGGTTCTGGCGGCCGTGGGCCAGGTCGATAGCGGGCTGCGCGGCGCCATCGACCGCGACCTGCCGAAGGTTGCCCCCGCCTATTTCGTCATCGACATCCAGCCCGACCAGATCCAGCCCTTCAAGGATCTGCTGGCGGGTATGCCGGACGTCACCAAGGTCGAAAGCGTGCCGATGCTGCGCGGCGTCATCACCAAGATCAACGGCGAGGATGCGCGCAAGACGCATGGCGAACATTGGGTGCTGCGCGGCGATCGCGGCGTAACCTATGCCGACACCCCGCGCGAGAAACTCACGGCGGGCGAATGGTGGCCCAAGGATTACAACGGCCCGCCGCTGGCGAGCTTCTCGGCGAAGGAGGCGCAGGAGATCGGGCTGAAGCTCGGTGACGACATCACCGTGAATATCCTCGGGCGCGACATCACCGCGAAGGTCACCTCTTTCCGCGACGTGGATTTCGCGACGGGCGGGATCGGCTTCGTGCTGACCCTCGATCCGGCGGCCCTGCGCGGGGCCCCGCACACATGGCTCGCCACGATTTACGCTCCGCCTCAGGCCGAGGCGCAGGTGATGCGCGATCTGGCCGAGCGCTTCCCCAATATCACCGCGATCCGCGTGCGCGACGCGATCGCCCGCGTGACCGAGGCGCTCTCGGCCATCGCGCGCGCAACCTCGCTTGCCGCAGGGGTGACGCTTCTGACCGGCTTCGTGGTGCTGATCGGTGCGGCGGCCGCGGGCGAGCGCGAACGCGCCTGGGAGGCGGCGATGCTGAAAACGCTCGGCGCCACCCGCGGCGCGATCCTTGCGAGCTTCGCCCTGCGCTCTGCCCTGATGGGAGCGGCGGCGGGTCTCGTCGCGATCCTCTTCGGCGGGCTCGCGGGCTGGGCCGTGGTCGATCTGGTGATGGGGGCCGAGTTCCGATTTGCGCCGGTCCCCGCGCTGCTGATCGTGGCGGGCGGGGTGATCGCAACGCTGCTCGCGGGCCTCGTCTTCGCGCTGCGCCCGCTGGCGGCGCGGCCTGCGGGGGTGTTGCGCGCCCCGGAATAAAGGCGCGCGGGTTGAGAGGGCGGATGCCTCCGGCGGGGATATTTGGAGCAGTTGGAAACGAGAACCTGTCTTCCAACTGCTCCAAATATCCCCCGCGGAGCGTCCTCACCCTGCTACGGGCGCGAGCGCCGGGTCAGCGCAGCCCGGTCTCCTTCAGCATCCCGCGCCGCTTGGCCTCGTAATAATAGCCCTTCGCATACCACATCACGGCGCGATCTTCCGAGCCATCGGCCAGAAGCCAGGCCCCGCGCAGATATTTCACCGCGTATTTGAGGTTCGTCTCGGCATCGAGCAGATCCTTCGGCTTGCCCTTGAACCCCATCCCGCGCGCGGTCTGGGGCAGGATCTGCATCAACCCGTAATAGGGACCGTTTCGGGCATTGGCGCGGTAGCGGCTTTCGCGTTGGATTACTCGATGGGTGAGGGTCCGCGGCACGCCGTAATGGTCGGAATAGCGATTGATGAGCACGCGCAGTTCGGTCGTCTCGCCGGGATGAAGCGGTGGATTGTAATCGGGCTTCGCCATCGGGTGGGGCGAGCCGCCGCAGGCGGCAAGCGCGCTCAGCGAGAGCAGGAAAAATCGGCGTGTCAGCATGCAGGCGCTCCGGTCGGGTCGCGAGCAGCTAAGCGAGGCAGGACGCACTTGGGAAGTGGGGATTTTCCGCCTCGGCGCGCTCTCGCCGATCAGCGAGCGGCGCGGCGCAGGCGCAGCGCGTTCGAGACCACGAAGACCGAGGAAAACGCCATCGCTCCCGCCGCCAGCATCGGCGACAGGCCGGTGCCGCCGAAGGGCACGAGAATACCCATCGCGACCGGGATCAGCGCAACGTTATAGGCAAAGGCCCAGAACAGGTTCTGCTTGATGTTGCGCATCACCGCGCGCGACAGATCGAGCGCCTTGGCCACGCCCGTCGGATCACCGCGCATCAGCACCACCTCGGCCGCCTCGATCGCGACATCGGTGCCGGTTCCGATCGCAAGGCCGACATCGGCCGCGGCCAGCGCAGGCGCGTCGTTGATCCCGTCGCCGACGAAGGCCACGGGGCCGGTTGCGCGCAGGTTTTCGACCGCGTCGCGTTTGCCTTCGGGGAGCACTTCGGCTTCGACCCGGTCGATGCCAAGCTCACTGGCGACGGCTTGCGCGGTGGCGCGGGTGTCGCCGGTGACCATCGCGACCTGAACGCCCGCTGCGTGAAGCGCCACGATGGCGTCGCGCGCCTCGGCTTTGATCGGGTCCGACAGCGCCATCAGCGCTACGGGCTTGCCCTCGATCGCCATCCAGACCGGAGTGCGGCCTTTGGCGGCAAGGGCGGCGGCGCGCTCCGAGAAAGGCGAGATATCGGCCTCGGCCTCCGCCATCGCGGCGGCATTGCCGATCCAGAGCTTGCCCGCCTCGGCCTGCGCGCGCAGCCCCTTGCCTGAGAGCGCCTTCACGCGTTTGACCGGGGCATGGGCGATACCGCGCACCGCGGCTTCGGCGAGGATCGCGCGGGCGAGCGGGTGTACGGACCGGCTCTCGGCACCGGCGGCGAGTGCGAGGATTTCACTTTCCGAGAGATCGGCGAGGGGTTCGAGATCGGTCAGGGCGGGGCGCCCTTCGGTCAGCGTGCCGGTCTTGTCGAAGCCCACTAGTGCGACCTCCGACAGCCGTTGCAGCGCGTCGCCGCGGCGAAACAGCAGGCCCAGCTCGGCGCCGCGCCCGGTGCCCACGAGGATCGAGACGGGTGTGGCCAGCCCCATCGCGCAGGGGCAGGCGATGATCATCACCGAGATTGCGGCGACGAAAGCATGGGTGAAGCCCATCCCCGCCAGCATCCAGATCGCGAAGGTCAGAACCGACAGTGCCATCACCACCGGCACGAAGACGCGGGTGACCTTGTCGACCAGCGCCTGAACCGGGAGTTTCGCGCCCTGTGCCTCTTCGACCATCGCGATGATCCGTGAGAGCACCGTATCGGCGCCGATTGCGGTGACGCGGTAGCTCAGCGCCGCCTCGCCATTCACCGTGCCGCCGGTGATCTTGTCGCCCTCGGCTTTCGTGACGGGCAGGGGCTCGCCCGTGAGCATGCTTTCATCGACATGGCCCGCGCCCTCGGTGATCACCCCATCGAGCGCCACCCGCTCGCCCGGGGCAAGCAGTAGCACGTCGCCCGGAGCAAGCTCGGCGATGGGGCGTTCCTCGACCCCGGCCTCGGTCTGCACGCGGGCGGTCTTGGGCTGCAAGCCGATCAGCCGCGAGATCGCCTCGCCCGCGCGGCCCTTCGCGCGCGCCTCCAGCCAGCGGCCCAGCAGGATCAGTGTGACGATGGTCGCGGCGGCCTCGAAATAGACGGCGCGGGCGCTTTCGGGCAGCAGCTGCGGGGCGAGGGTCACCAGTGCGGAATAGAAAAACGCCGCGAGCGAGCCCATCGCCACGAGCGAATTCATCTCGGGCGCGCCGCGCAGCAGGGCGGGGATACCGATGCGAAGGAACAGGCGTCCCGGGAAAGCCAGAACGGCCGCCGTCAGGATAAACTGGATCCACCAGCTCGCGCGCTCGCCAATGGTCGAGGCGATCAGGTGATGCACGCCGGGGATCATATGCGCCCCCATCGCGAGCACGAAAACCGGGAAGGTCAGGACGAGCGAGAGCAGGAACTGATGCTTGAGCTGGCGCGCCTCGGCGGCTTGGCGTTCGGCAGCGGGTGCTGTGGGCGCGCTGCGATCCGCGATGCGGGCAGGGTAGCCAGCCTCGGTGACGGTGCGGGCGAGATCCTCGGGCGTGAGCGTTGCTTCATCGAAGGAGACCTGCGCGCTTTGCGTCGCAAGGTAGACGCTGGCCGAGGTGACGCCGGGCAGGGCGGTCAATGCGCGCTCGACGCGACCGGTGCAGCTGGCGCAGGTCATGCCCTCGACCTCGAGCCGCGCGGAGCCGCCCGAGGCCGGGTAGCCCGCCTTTTCGAGAGCCGCGCGCAGGCTCGCCTGGGTGGCGGGGGCGTCGAATTCCACGCTCGCGCTGCGCGCCATCAGGTTTGCAGAGGCCGATGTCACCCCCGGCTCGGCCAGAAGGGCGCGTTCCACGCGGCCCGTGCAGGCGCCGCAGTGCATCGCGTCGATGCTAAAGCTGGTTTTCGTCATCGCATGTCTCCTGCCCCCTGATCTGGGGGATTTCGCCCTGCGGTCAAGCGCTAAGAGACATATGCCAAGGATTGAATTTGTCGTGAGGAAATGGTACAGCGCGCGCAAGAACAACCCCTTTTCCGGAGCAATCCCATGAACCTCGACCGCACCATCTTCGCCTTTGCCGGTGTGATGATCCTGATCAGCGTTGCGCTGACGCATTGGGTCTCGCCCTATTTCGTCTGGTTCACCGTCTTCATCGGTGCCAACCTGCTGCAATCGGCTTTCACCGGTTTCTGCCCGGCTGCCAAGATCTTCGGCCTGTTCGGCATCAAGGCCGGCTGCGCTTTCGGCGAAAAGTAAGGCAGACAGGCAACGCTCGGCCCGGCAGTTATGCTGTGGGCGGCGCATAAGCTTGAGAGGGCGGAGCGGCTTTGCTAGCTTCGCCCTTAGTCATTTTTACGAGGAGCTGACGATGGACCGTCGTGCCTTTGTGCTGTCGCTGGCCGCATTGCCCTTCGCGGGCCTGCCCGCTTTCGCCCTCGAGGTCGAGCCTGAAGGCGAGCCCGCGAAACGTTGGCCGATCGGCTCGCAATATTACCCGACCAAGGTGCGTGTGAAGCCCGATCTGCCGGTGGGCTCGATCATCGTGCTGTCGGACAAGTTCTTCCTTTACCACATCGTCGCGCCGGGCGAGGCGATGCGCTACGGCGTCGCCGTCGGCAAAGCCGAGCTGACCTTCCGCGGCACCGCCACGATCGGCCGCAAGGTCGAATGGCCGAGCTGGAAACCCACCCCGGAGATGATCCAGCGCGATCCGGGCTCTTACGCGAAATATGCCGACGGGATGCCGGGCGGGCCAAAGAACCCCTTGGGCGCGCGGGCGATGTATCTCTATCAGAACGGCCGCGACACCGCGATCCGCATCCATGGCACGACCGCGCCGAGCTCCATCGGGCATGCGGTCTCGAATGGCTGCATCCGGATGGTGAATGACCATGTGATCGAGCTCTTCAACACGGTCCCCGTGGGCACGCAGGTCACCGTCTACTGATGCAACTCACCTCTCTGGCCGGGGTTGCGGCGCTCGATTTCGACACGATCATCGACGTGCGCTCGCCTTCGGAATTTGCCGAGGATCATATTCCCGGCGCGATCAACCTGCCGGTGATGGACGATGCCGAGCGCGCCGAGGTCGGCACGATCTACAAGCAGGTCTCGCCCTTCGATGCGCGCAAGATCGGGGCGGCCATCGTGGCCTCGAACGCCGCGAAACATCTGCGCGGGCCTCTGGCCGACAAGGAGGGGGGCTGGCGCCCGCTCGTCTATTGCTGGCGTGGCGGGCAGCGTTCGGGCTCTTTCGCGACGATCCTCAAGCAGATCGGCTGGCGGGTGGAACTGGTCGAGGGTGGCTACAAGGCGTTTCGCGCGCTGGTGGTCGAGGCGGGCAATGCCCCGATGCCCTGTCCGGTGGTCGTGCTCGATGGCAATACCGGCACCGCGAAGACCGACATCCTGAAGGCGGCGAAGCGTCAGGGCGCGCAGGTGATCGACCTCGAAGGGCTCGCCAATCATCGCGGCTCGCTGTTCGGCGCGATGGAAGGCGGGCAGTCGAGCCAGAAGGATTTCGAGACCCGGCTGGCGATGGAGGTGACCGCGCTCGATCCGTCGCGCCCGGTGCTGCTGGAGGCGGAAAGCTCGAAGATCGGCGATCTGCAACTGCCCAAGGGGATATGGACCGCGATCAAGGATGCGCCACGCATTCGGGTGAAAGCGCCGCTGGCCGAGCGCGCCGCCTATCTCGCGCGCGCCTATGCCGATATCACCGCCGATCCCGAACGGCTGCTGTCGGTGATCGACCAGCTCCGCCCGTTCCAGCCCGCCGAGCGGATCGCCCAGTGGCAGGAACAGGCCGCGGCGGGCGAATATGCGGCGCTGGCTGGCGAGCTGATGCGCGACCATTACGATCCGCGTTATGAAAAGCACCGCGCCCGCCATGTGGAGCAAGAGCGGGTGATTGAGGCCGAGAGCCTTGCGCCCGAGGCGATTGGCGGCTTGGCCGAGCGCGTCATCGCCGAAGCCAAGGCGCTGATCTCGCAACCCTGAACGGGGTTCAGGAACGGCTTTGAGGGTTTGCGACCTTCACCGGCCACAGCTCCAGCACACCCGCGCCCAGAACCAGAAGCCCCCCTGCGAGTTCCATCGGCGAAAGCAGTTCATGGGCTAGAAACGCGGCCGAGATAGCTCCCACCACCACCTCGGTCATCAACAGGATGCCGACGCGGGCGGGCTCCAGCCGCACGGTGGCCCACATCAGCGCCGCGAGCGACAGCCCCCACCAGATCGCACCGGTGCCAAGCGTAAGGGCCAGCGTGACGGGGAGCGTTTCGACCATGGTGGGAAGAGGCGCGAGGATCGGGGCGAGGATCAGGCTCGCCAATGCCGCCCCCAGCGAAAAGACAAAAGCCGAAGGCGCGGGAGAGAGGCGCGAGGTCGCGCGGATGCCGGTGGTCGAAATCGCCCAGAGTACGCCCCCCAAAAGCGTCATCCATTCTCCCAGATCGCGGGGCAGCGGCAACCCGCCGCCTGCGCCCAGCATCAGCGCCAGCCCCGCCAGCCCCAGCGCGATCGCGTAGAGTCTCAGTCGCGGCGTGGGCCAGCCCATGACGAAGCGACCGATGAGCGTGGACCAGACCGGGGTGAGAAACCACAGCAGGATCACCAGCGCCACGCGCCCATACACAAAGCCGATCGAGTAAAGCGCGAAAGCCCCGCCTCCCAGCGCGATCGAGGCCAGTGCGACAGGCGAGGTCGCCGCGATTTCCTGCCGCTTGCGCCAGGCGAAGGGGGCGAGCACCGCAAGTGCCGCGAGCGTGATCCCGACCGTCCCCCAGGCGCCTGCCAGCCCCCGCGCGTCGAGCGCGCGCACGGGCAACCAGTAGAGCCCCCAGAACGCCCCTGTGAAAAGGGTGATGGCGCTCGCCAGAAAGATGATCTGCCCCTCGCGCACGTTCCGTCAGCCGAGCTTCGCGATCCAGGCCTTCAGCGCGTCCAGCGCCTCGGGCTCGTCGAGGAAGGGGATATGCGCACGGCCGGGCACCTTCGCATAGATCATATCGGGGCGGCGGCGCTGCATTTCCTGCGCCGCGGTATCGCTCAGCAGGTCGGAATTCGCGCCGTGGATCAGCGCGAGCGGCAGCCCCTCGGCGGCCTCGAACAGCGGCCAAGCTTCGGGAATATCGCCCTTGAAGGCGGCAAGGAAGGCATCGCGCAGCTCGGGGTCGTAATTGATCTTCAGGCCGGTTTCGGTCTCGACATAGTGGTGGCGGACCTCGTCGAGCCAGCGGCTCTCGGGCACGCCCTCGAACCCGGTCATCGCGGCGGGCAGTTTCGCGGCCATCTCGGCATAGCTCTTCGCCGCCGGGTTGCGCCCGATATAGTCGAAGATCTTGTTGAGCCCCTCCATCTCCAGCACCGGGCCGACATCGTTGAGGCACAGCCCCGTCATCCGGTCCTTCGCGGTCGCGGCCAGATACATCCCGATCAGCCCGCCGCGCGAGGTGCCGAGGATCGCGACCTTCTCCAGCCCCAGATGGTCGAGCAATTGTAGCGCATCCGCTGCTTCGCGCGGCACGGTATAGCTTGCCTCGCCCGTCCACGCGCTTTGCCCGCGCCCGCGGTAATCCATGCGGATGAAGCGTACGCCTTCCAGATGGGGGGCGACATAGTCGAAATCGCGCACATTGCGGGTCAGGCCGGACAGCGCAAGCACCGGCACGCCCTCTCCCTCGTCGAGATAGGCCAGCTTCGCCCCGTCATCTGCGGTGAAGAACTTCATTGCGCGTCTCCTCTGGATTGCTGCTCTGGCACGGATCATAGTGCGCGGGAAGGAGATCGCCATGTCTGAAACGCTCGACAAATTGCAAGCCAGGCTCAACGCGCTCGAGGATGAGATCGAGCAGGAATGGGATCGCCGGCGCGACGCGATGCAGTTTCACCTCGATCGCAACAAGGTCGTGTTCGAAAAGAACGTGCGCGACGCCCATCGCAAGGCACGGGTGAGGCTGTGGCAGTTCCTGAAATACACCCGGCCGATGGTCGTTCTGAGCGCGCCGGTGATCTATGCGCTGATCGTGCCCTTCGTGCTGCTCGATCTGTTCGTGACGGTCTATCAGGCGATCTGTTTCCCGATCTACAAGATCGCGAAAGTGAAGCGGTCGGACCACATCGCGATCGACCGCCAGCATCTGGCCTATCTGAACGGGCTGCAAAAGCTCAACTGCGTCTATTGCGGCTATTGCAACGGACTGCTGAGCTATGTGCGTGAGGTCGCCGGGCGGACCGAGCAATATTGGTGTCCGATCAAACATGCCCGGCGTGTGAAGGGGCCGCATCTGCGCTATCGGGATTTTGTGGAATACGCCGACGCAGAGGCGTTCCAGTCGCAGACGATGCGGCTGCGCAATGCGTTGCGGCAGATGAAAGACTGACGGATGTGCCCCGCGCGAGGGTCAAAGACCGAAGCGTGCATTCAGACCCAATCGGGCACGGCGCGCAGATCCTTGAGCGTTGCGGCGGGTTTGTAGGGGAGCCGATCCACTGGCACGCCTGCACGATTGACCCAGAGCACCCGGAACCCGGCCTTCGCAGCCCCCGCCGCATCCCAGCCATTGGACGATACGAAACAGGTCTCTTCAGGCGCGACCCCCATCTTCTGCGCGATCAGTTCGTAGACCGCGCCGCGCGGCTTGTAATGGCCAAGCCCGTGGATCGAGATCACGTCATCGAGCAGATGTCCCACCCCCGCCGCATGCACCGCCGCGTCGAGCATCTCCGGTGCGCCGTTTGACAGGATCGCCCGCCCGATGCCGCGATGATGCAGCGCGTCGAGCATCTCGGGCACTTCGGGATAGGCGGGCAGCTCGCGGTAGAGCGCCATCAGCCGCGCGGCCAGGTCGGGATCGTTGAGCCCCTGCGCCTCCATCGCCCAGTCGAGCCCGTCGCGGGTGAGCTGCCAGAAATCGACGTAATCGCCCATCACCTCGCGTAGCCAGCTATATTCGAGCTGCTTGCGCCGCCAGTCGGCGGCCAGACGCGGCCAGATCTCGGTCAGGCGCGGCTCCTCCAGCGCCAGCTCGCGCGCGGCGGCGTCGACATCGAACAACGTGCCATAGGCATCGAAAACGCAAAGCTGAATGGACATGGCGAACCCTCCCCTGATCGTCGCAACCAGCCTAGCGCGCGGGCGCGGCGCTGCAAGGGTCAGTAGATCTCGCGCGATTTCCGGGTGGCGGCGGCCAGCCCTTCGGCGAGGCAGGCACCGAACCCGTTGTCGCGCAGGGTGACGAGACCCGCAGCCGTGGTGCCCGCATAGTCGATCATTTCCTGCACATGCGCTTGCGGGGTTGGGCCTTCGGTCATCATTTCGCCCGCCGATCGGAAAAGCTGGCGCACGGCCCGGTCAGCGACTTCCGGCGGGACACCCTCGGCCTCGGCATGGCGCGCCATCGCCGCCGCGCAGGCCGCGACGAAGCCCGGCACCGGCCCGGTCATCGCGGTGAAAAGGTCGATCTGCGCCTCGTCATGGAGCTCGTCGGTCTGCCCGCAGGCCTCGAACAGGGCACGTGTGCGGGCGCGGTCCTGCTCGGTGATCGCGTCACTCGCAAACCACGGCGAATAGGCGAGTGCTTGGGCAGCGGCGGGGCTCGACATCGCGCGGATTACACGCAGGCTTCCCGAGATACGGCTGAGCTCGGCCAGCGGCACCCCGGCCATGACCGAGATCACCAGCTTGTCCGTGGCGTCAATCCTGAGGTCACGCGCGGCGGCGGGCGGCACGCAGAGGATCACCACGTCGCAACGATCCGCCAGCGCCTGCGGGTCGGTCAGCACGTTCTCGGCGGGAAAGCCCGGGATGTCCGGCGCCTTGCCCGAGCGGTTCGCGACGAACAGCGCCTGCGGCTCCGCCCGCCAGAGCGCCTCGGCGATGGCCGCGCCGAGCATGCCCGAGCCGATGATACCAATGGAGAAATCGAGTGCCATGCGCGCCTCCCTGATGGGTCATGGCGAGCCTAGCGTGAGGGACCGACGGGCGAAAGAGAGAGGTATCCTCAAGCATGAGCTCGCGCCCGATGCGCGGCGTAGCCGCAGGGCGCGCGCCGGCCCGTCCCCACGGGCTGCCGCCTTGGCCACCTGCGCAAGACGCTCGGATCGTGGAGGGATTTGGCTGGTATAAAACGCTGCCGTTCAAAGCGTATGCCGCGCCACCCCACGGGCCGGCGCGCGCCCTGCTAGAGGTCAGCCCCTTACAGGTTCTCGGCCGCGGGCATGCCCAGAACGTGATAGCCGCTGTCGACCGAGATGATCTCGCCGCTCGTGCAGGCCCCGTATTCCGAGCACAGATAGACCGCCGTCCCGCCGATCGCCTCGAGCGTCGCATTCTGGCGAAGCGGCGCGTTGGCCTCGGTGTGACGAAAGGTTTTGCGTGCGCCGCCGATGGCCGCGCCCGCAAGCGTCTTCATCGGACCGGGCGAGATCGCGTTCACGCGGATCCCGTCGGGGCCGAGATCGGCCGCGAGATAGCGCACCGCCGATTCCAGTGCGGCCTTGGCCACGCCCATCACGTTGTAGAAGGGCGTGACGCGCTGCGAGCCCATATAGGTCAGCGTGATCATCGAGCCGCCTTCGGTCATCAGCTCGGACGCGCGTTTGGCCACATCGATGAAGCTGTAGCACGAGATCGTCAGCGAGTTCTTGAAGTTGTCGCGGGTGGTGTTGATGAAGCGTCCCGTCAGCTCGTTCTTGTCGGAATAGGCGATCGCGTGGATCACGAAGTCGATCGAGCCCCATTCCTCTTTCAGCTTGGCGAAGGCGGCATCCATCGAGGCGTCGTCATTCACGTCCACGTCGAGCAGCAGGGTCGATCCGACGCTCGCGGCCAGCGGCTCCACGCGCTTTCCGAAAGCCTCGCCCTGATAGGAGAAGGCAAGTTCCGCACCCTCATCGGCCAGCGCCTTCGCGATGCCCCAGGCAATCGAACGCTCATTGGCGACACCCATCACGAGGCCGCGCTTACCCTTCATCAGTTCCGCCATTCCCGTCCCCGCCGCCGTTTCTTGCCGTTAGTCGCGATATTTGCTCATCACGAGCGACGCATTGGTGCCGCCGAATCCGAAGCTGTTCGACAGGACCGAGTCGAGCTCGATGTCGTCGATGCGCTGCGTTGCGATCTCTTCCGGTTTGATCGCCGGATCGAGCTCGGTGATGTTGGCCGACGCCGCGATGAAGTTGTTCTGCATCATCAGCAGCGAATAGATCGCCTCATGCACGCCGGTCGCGCCGAGCGAATGGCCGGTGAGCGATTTGGTGGACGAGATCTTCGGCACGTTGCCCTCGCCGAAGACGCGGCGCACGGCCTCGATCTCGGTCACGTCGCCCGCCACCGTCGAGGTGCCATGCGCGTTGATATAGGAGACCTTGCGGCCTTCGGGCAGCGTCGAGACGGCGAGCTTCATCGAACGCTCACCACCCTCGCCCGAGGGGGCCACCATGTCATAGCCGTCCGAGGTCGCGCCGTAGCCGGTGACTTCGGCATAGATCTTCGCGCCACGCGCCTTGGCGTGCTCAAGCTCTTCGAGCACGACAACGCCGCCGCCGCCCGCGATCACGAAGCCGTCGCGGGTCGCGTCGAAGGCGCGCGAGGCGGTCTCGGGCGTGTCGTTATACTTGGACGACATCGCGCCCATCGCGTCGAAGAGGCAGCTCAGCGTCCAGTCGAGTTCCTCGCCGCCGCCGGCGAAGACGATGTCCTGCTTGCCCATCTGGATCAGTTCGGCCGCGTTGCCGATGCAATGCGCCGAGGTCGAGCAGGCCGAGGTGATCGAGTAGTTCACACCCTTGATCTTGAACGGCGTTGCGAGGCAGGCCGAGTTCGTCGAGCTCATGCAGCGGGTGACCATGAACGGGCCCATGCGCTTGGGCGAGCCCTTCTCCATGACGATCCGGTGCGCCTCGAAGAAGTTCGAGGTCGACGGACCGCCCGAGCCCATGATCAGGCCGGTGCGCGGGTTCGAGATGTCGCCGTCTTCCAGACCGCTATCGGCCAGCGCCTGCTCCATCGCGATGAAGTTATAGGCGGCACCCGGGCCCATGAAGCGCAGGTTGCGCTTGTCGATATGGTCCTCGAGCACGATCTGCGGCTGACCTTTGACCTGCGAACGGAAGCCACGCTCGGCATAGTCCTCGGCGAAGACGATGCCGGATTTCCCGGCCTTCAGGCTGGCGGTGACTTCTTCGGCATTGTTGCCGATGGGCGAGACGATGCCCAAACCGGTGATGACGACGCGGCGCATGACGGGCCTCCTGTCTTTTCTCGAATTGGGGGTCAGCTCTCGGAGAGCGCGACCTTCATATCCTTGACCTGGTAGATGATCTCGCCATCGGCCTCGACGATCCCGTCGGCGACGCCCATGGTCAGCCGGCGGGTCTGCACGGCCTTGGTGAAATCGACCTTGTAAGTCAGCATTTTGCGATCCGGGCGGACCATGCCGGTGAGCTTCACTTCGCCCACGCCGAGCGCATAGCCGCGGCCCAGCCAGCCACGCCAGCCGAGGTTGAACCCGGTGAGCTGCCACAGACCGTCGAGGCCGAGGCAGCCGGGCATGATCGGGTTGCCGGGGAAATGGCATTCGAAGAACCACAGGTCAGGCGTGATGTCGAACTCGGCGACCACATGGCCCTTGCCGTGCAGACCGCCATCGCCCGAGATCTCGGTGATGCGATCCATCATCAGCATCGGAGGCGCCGGAAGCTGCGCATTGCCGGGGCCGAACAGCTCCCCGCGTGCGCATTTCAGAAGATCCTCTTTCCCGAAGCTCGTCGGAAACCCTGCCATTGGCGCTCCTTCCCGGTTTTGGCGTGCTTTTCAAACCCTCTATCACCGCGCGGCTGAGCGGCGCAAGGGCAACGGCGTGGGGGCTTCTTCCGGGTTCCATTGAAACCCGAGGCGAAAAGTCGCATATAGGATAGAGAGGAGAGGTGACATGGCTGTGAAAAGCTCGACAGAACAGCGTCGCGGGCAGGATTGGCTCGCTAAGGGGGGGCTGCGCCCAACCCGTCAGCGTCTTGCGCTGGCCACGCTTCTCGTGGGCGATGGCAACAATCGTCACGTCACCGCCGAAAGCCTCTATGCCTCCGCTCTCAAACGCGGCGAGAAAGTTTCGCTCGCCACTGTTTACAACACGCTCAAGGCCTTCTGCGAAGCGGGCCTGATGCACGAAATCGCGGTGGACGCCTCGCGCAGCTATTTCGACACCCGGATGGACGATCACCCGCATTTCTTCTGGGAAGATGACAACCGTCTGTCGGATGCGCCGGCCGAAGAGCTCAAGCTTCTTTCGGTGCCCAAGGCGCCGGAAGGCGCGGAGATCACCCGCGTCGACGTGGTGATCCGGGTCCGCAAGACCTGAGCCCGGGGCTGCGCCCTTTATCCCAGATAATCCTTCAGAACCGGCGGCGGATTGGCCAGTAGTGCAGCCGTGTCCTGCGGCGGATGCGCGATGCCGTCTGCGACGAGAACGGTCTGCGGGCAAAGCACACGCGCATCCTCGGGATCGTGGCTGACCATCAGCACCGTCGTTCCCTGTTCGCCTGCGATCTCGGCTACCAGCGCGAGCATTTCCGCCTTCAGCGCAGGCCCGAGAGCTGCAAAAGGCTCGTCGAGAAGCAGCATCGGCCGAGCCCGCAACAGAGCGCGTGCCAGACCCGCGCGGCTTTGCTGCCCGCCCGAGATCTGCCCCGGCTTGCGCTTGCCGAAACCGTCCAGCCCGACGCGCTCCAGGGCAGCTTCGATCCGCGCCCGCGCCGCACGGTCGATTTTGCCTTTCGGGTTCAGCCCAAGCGCGAGGTTGGTTTCGAGGTTCAGATGCGGAAAGAGGTTCTGGTCCTGAAACAGGATCGAGAGCGGGCGTTCCCCTGGCGCGGTTCCTGTGATGTCGATGCCGTCCCAGAGAACCCGGCCCGCGCGTTGCGTGAAGAACCCGGAGATCACCGAAAGCAGCGTGGACTTGCCCGCCCCCGATGGTCCGATCACCGCAACCCTGGCCCCGGTTTCGATTTCAAAATCGGCGCTCAGGCGGAAGTCGCCCTGTTCGATGAGCAGATTATCGAGGGTCAGCATGATGCCCCGCACGGTCGAGCGCCCAGAAAAGCGCGAAGGTGAGTGTCAGCAGGAGCGTCGCCGCGCCCGCCGCCTGATCCATCCGATAAGAGCCCATCAGCTGGAACAGCGCCAGCGGCAGGGTGCGGGTCTGGCCATCGGAAAAGAGCGTGATGACGCCAAGATCGCCCATTGAAAACGCCGCCGCGAGCCCTGCCGAGAAGCCCAAGGGGCGCGCGAGGCGGGGCAGCGTCAGCAGCCGCAGGCGGGCGAGGCCGCGCAGGCCCAAAGAGGCCGCGAGCCGGTCGTAATCGGCCTGAAGGGTGCGGATCTCGGGCATCAGGATACGGGTCGCGAAGGGGATCGACAGCGCGGCATTGGTCAGCAGCACCATCGGCAGGGCGAGGCTGGTGGGGTTCACGAAGGGCCGCGCGATGAGAAACGCGCCCGTGCCCATCACCAGCGCCGAGGCCGTCATCGGCAGCATCGCCGCGATCTCGGCCCAGCGGTGGCGGGTCGCGGCGAGTGCCAGCGGCAAGGCGATGATGAGCGTGACAAGGGTGGACGCAAGCGCGATCCCCAGCGAGGTCAGCGTCGCGGGCCAGATCATCGCGGGCAGCTCGGGCAGGGCCGGCAGCCCCCGGGCGAAGACCGCGCCGATCGGGGCGAGCAGGAAGGCGGCGGCGAGCAATATCGCGAGCGCATCTAGGGTTGCGCGCCCCGCGCCAACGGAGAGTTGCGGGATCGGCAGGGAGGTGCGGTCATGACCTGCGCCGAAGCTCGCGGGTGTCGTCACGCGCGCCGCGATCAGCAGCGCCGTGACCGAGATCGCGACCTGCACCAGCGCGAGGCTCGCCGCGCGGCCCATGTCGAAATCGAAGCGGAAGGCCTGATAGATCGCAAGCTCCACCGTGGTCGCGCGCGGGCCGCCGCCAAGGGTCAGGGCAACTGCGAAGGAGGTCAGGCAGACGAGGAAGATCGCAAGGGACGCGCCGGGCAGAACCGCGCGCAGCATCGGGCGTTCGAGATGGCGGGTGACCTCGGCGGGACCAAAGCGGAGGGACGCGGCGAGGCGGAACCGCTCGGTGGGGATCGCCTCCCATCCATGCAGGATCATCCGCGTCGCCAGCGGCAGGTTGAAGAAGACATGGGCGATGATCACCCCATGCGCGCCGTAGATCGAGATCGGCTCGACCCCGAAAGGCGCGAGGGCTGCGTTGACCAGCCCACGGCGTCCGAAGACGGCGATCAGGCCAAAGACGGCAACGATCACCGGCAGGATGAAAGGCGCGCCCAAGAGCGAGATCAGCAGGCCGCGCCCGGGAAAGCGGCGGCGATGCAATGCGCGCGCCACAGGGATTGCCAGGAGACAGGAGAGCAGCGCGGACAGAGCCGCCTGCCAGAGCGTGAAGCGGATCGCGGCGAGATCGGTTGCGCGCAGGCCGGTCAGCCCGCCCGCGCGGATCGCCACCGCCGCCAGCGCGCCCAGAACGAGCGCGGCCAGAGCCGCGCTCGCCAGGGCCGCGGGCGTTATTTCGCGAAGGCGCGTTGCCATTCGTCCAGCGCCGGTCCGCGCAGTTTCTCGGCCTCGTCCTCGCCCAGATAGAGCGTCTTGTCGGGCATCGGCAGGGTCTGGAAGACCTCGGGCAGCTGGTCATGCGGCAGCTTCGCCGGGAAGGACCAGTTCGCCGTCGCGATCATGCCCTGAAACTCGGGACTGAGAACGTAATCCATGAATTTCTGCGCCAGCTCCGGGTGCTTCGAGGTTTTGAGCTGCGCGACCAGCTCGGGGGTGAAGTAATGCCCCTCGGGGAAGATCGCCGCGACCTTGCTGTCATCCTTCTCCGCCATGATGTGATAGGCGGGCGAGGTGACGTAGGACAGCACCATATCGGCCTCGCCATCGGTGAACATCCCGTAGGCTTCGGACCAGCCCGGGGTCACGGTCAGCACCTTGGGCGCCATTTTCTCCCAGGCCTGTTCGGCCTTGTCGCCATAGATGTCCTTCACCCACAGCAGCAGCGACAGCCCCGCGATCGAGCTGCGCGGGTCTTCGATGACGATCTTGTAGGCATCCTTCGGCGCGTCGAGCAGCTCCTCGAAGCTCTTCGGCGGGGTCTTCAGCTTGGTCTTGTCATAGACGAAGGCGAGCTCGGACCAGTCGAAGGGCAGGAAGATCGGGTCGGTCCATTTGACCGGCATGGTGAGGTTCGAGGTGTCCTCGTTATGCGGCGCGAAGAGGCCCGTCGCGCGCGCCTTGGCGGTCACGTCGGTGTTCAGACCGATCGCGATATCGGCCTGCGTCTTGTCGCCTTCGAGCAGGATGCGCGGCAGCACATCGCCCGCCACGAATTTCAGATCGCAGTCGCAGATCGCCTCGAACCCTTTCTCGATCGCGGGGCCGGGGCCCCAATCGCTCGTGAAGTAGTCGGGCGCGTAGACGGTGAGTACGGGCTTGTCCTCTGCCGCCGCCATCGTGGCGATCAGGCTCAGGGCTCCCGCAAGCATCAGGTGGGTTTTCATGCCTCACTCCTTGGGCTTGCCGGGCGGAGTGGGGCCGGGGGATCCGGCTACCTTCCCTCCGCCGGTCTTAACCGGTTCAGGTTCAACGGGTTCGCGAAGATCGCATCTCAGCCAGCCTTGCGCCGGCACCCCGAGGTGAGGCGCAACCTAAGGGCACGCGCGGGGCGGTGCAAGTGCGAAGGCGAGGGCGTCCGGGGCAGGTCATGGTGCGATAGAGTGGTGAGAGGGCTCGCACCAAGCGCTCCGCGGCGGTGCCTCGTGGCGCGCCTTTCCTATGTCACGCACCACCATCCGCGTTGCCTCGCACCGCCCCGGTTGCTAAAGCAGACGCCGAACATACCCGATCGAGGCCGCGCCCATGTCCTTCAACACATTTGGTCACCTGTTTCGCGTCACCACCTGGGGCGAAAGCCACGGGCCCGCTCTGGGCGCGACGGTGGATGGCTGCCCTCCGGGGATCGAGATCGACGAGGGGTTCATCCAGCAATTCCTCGACCGCCGCCGTCCGGGCCAGTCGAAGGAGACGACCCAGCGCAAGGAGCCCGATGCGGTGCGCATCCTGTCGGGCGTGTTCGAGGGCAAGACCACGGGCACCACGATCCAGCTGATGATCGAGAATACCGATCAGCGTTCCAAGGATTACGGCGAGATCGCGCGGCAGTTCCGGCCCGGCCATGCCGACATCACCTACCACCAGAAATACGGTGTGCGCGACTATCGCGGCGGCGGGCGCTCGAGCGCGCGTGAGACGGCGGCCCGTGTTGCCGCTGGCGGTGTGGCGCAGGCGGTGCTGCGCCAGCTGGTCCCCGATCTGAAGATCTACGGCTACATGGTCCAGATGGGCGCCAAGCACATCAACCGCGCGCGTTTCGACCGCAGTCAGATCCTGCAAAACCCGTTCTTCATTCCCGACGCGGAAGCGGTCGACGAATGGGCCGATTACCTCGCCGCGATCCGCAAGGGACAGAACTCGGTGGGGGCTGCGATCGAGGTCGTGGCGGAAGGGTGTCCGGCGGGTCTCGGTGCGCCTATCTACGCGAAAATGGATACCGAACTCGCCGCCGCGATGATGTCGATCAACGCGGTGAAAGGTGTCGAGATCGGTGAGGGGATGGCCGCAGCGGCGCTGACCGGCGTCGATAATGCCGATGAGATGGTGATGGGTCCGGACGGGGTCGAATACCTGTCCAACCACGCGGGCGGTATCCTCGGGGGGATCACCACCGGCCAGCCGATCCTCGTACGCTTCGCGGTCAAGCCGACCTCCTCGATCCTGACGCCGCGCCGCTCGGTCAATGTCGCGGGCGAAGAGGTCGAGGTGATCACCAAGGGCCGCCACGATCCCTGTGTCGGTATCCGCGCGGTGCCGGTGGCCGAGGCCATGATGGCCTGCGTGATCCTCGATCAGTTCCTGATGGATCGCGGCCAAACGGGCGGGACGCGCGGGACCATCGGCTGAAGGTAAGGGGCGCTGCCCCTCGGCGCTTGCGCGCCTCACCCCGAGATATTTTCATCAAGAAGAAGAGAGCGTCTTTGTGCGAGGCGCGCCGCGCGTGTGTCGAAGATCGCCTTGCTGGCTGCATGGCGGGCATGACGTGACGTTGCGCCGCCTTGCGGGAGGTGAACGAGCCGGTTTATTCTGAGGGACCGGGTGAGGATGCCCGGCAGCGGAGAGGTGAATGGCGGACGCAGATCAGATCCATCGCGGGCGGAAGTTTGATCAGGTGCTCGAAGGTGCGCGGATGATCTTTCTGCGCGATGGGTATGACGGCGCCTCGGTCGACGATATCGCGAAGGAGGCGGGCGTCTCCAAGGCCACGCTCTACAGCTATTTTCCCGACAAGCGGCTGATGTTTCTCGAAGTGGCGCGGACCGAATGTCAGCGTCAGGCCGAACAGGCGAGCGAGACAATCGATTTCAGCCAGCCCCCCGAGGTGGTGTTGCCACAGGCGGCGGAGCAGATCATCGACTTCATGGCGTCCGATCTGGGGCAGGGGATTTACCGGCTCTGCGTGGCCGAGGCCGAACGGTTTCCCGATCTGGGCCGGGCTTTCTATGCCTCCGGCCCGCAGCTCGTGCATGACAAGATCTGCGCCTATCTCGAGCAGTCGGTCGCACGCGGCGAGTTGGAGATCGACGATCTCGATCTCGCGGCGCATCTCTTCGCCGAACTGTGCAAGGCCGAGCTGCATGCCAAGCTGCTCTTCGGTATGAGCTGCTGCTCGTCGCTCGACAAAGCGCGCGTGATCAAGGGCGCGGTGGAGATGTTCCTTGCGAGATATGGCAAGAAGCGCGCCTGATCAGGCCAGATCGCGCACCATCCACTGATTTCCTTCGCCGCGCTGGAGCTGGAAGCGTCCGGTCTTGATCAGCAGGTCCGAGAGCTTCGCGCTGCCATAGGTGCGGGTATCGAAATCCGGGTTCGCCTGGGTGATGAACTGGCCGAGCTGACCGAGCGAATACCATTCCTCTTCCAGGCCGATTGCCTTCATTGCGTTCACGATGATCGGGATCGCCTCTTTCGGTTCCTGTTTGCCGCCAGCGGATTTCGGCGCGCTGCCCTTGCCGGGGCTTGGTTTCGTGCTGGCGGTAGAGCTGTCGCCATTGCCGAGGTTCTCGACATAGATGAAGCGCTTGCAGGCCTTGCGGAAGGCTTCGGGCGTTTTCTGTTCGCCAATGCCGTAGACGTCGAGCCCCTGTTCGCGGATGCGCGCGGCGAGCCGGGTGAAATCGCTGTCGGAGGAGACCAGCACGAACCCGTCGAAGAGCCCCGAATGGAGGAAATCCATCGCCGCGATGACGAGGCCGATATCCGAGGCATTCTTGCCCTTGGTGTTGGCGAATTGCTGATCCGCGACGAGGCCCAGCTCGGCCACGCGCTTTGCCCAGCCTGCGAGTCGCTGCGCCGACCAGTCGCCATAGATCCGGCGCACCGAGGCCTCGCCCAGTGATGCGATCTCCTCAAAGATTGCCTCGGCATAGGAGGCGGGCACGTTATCCGCGTCGATCAGCACGCAGAGCCGCGGCGCGCGGGCCGCAGGCGAGGCATGGGGGAAATCGGGCAGGTCGGGCATTGTCTCTCCTGAGGTTGCTCCCTGTGAGTTAAGGCGCGGTCCTGTCCTTGGCAACCATTGTGACGCGGATCGTGTGGGCGCAGGGGCCGCAGCCCGCGCTCGTCGAAAGAAAAACGCCCCCTCGTTTCCGAGGGGGCGTCTGTCATCTCAATTCAGCAGCGATCACAGATCGACATGCTTGCCCTTGTGCGGGGCCCAGAGCTTCTTGTTCGTCAGGTAGAGAAGCGAGCTGAGCAGCACCAGCATGATAACGGCCACGAAGCCCCAGCGCTTGCGCGCCTCGAGCTTGGGTTCGGCCGTCCACATCAGGAAGGCCGAAATGTCCTTGGCCATCTGCTCGACGGTCGCGGGCGTGCCGTCCTCATACTCGATGAGGTCTTCCGAGAGCGGGGGCGGCATCGCGATCCAGCCGCCCGGGAAGGTGTGGTTTCCGTAGAAGAACGAGCCCGCCTCTTCCTTTTCCTCACCGGTATAGCCGGTCAGGATCGAGTAGATGTACTCGGGGCCGCCCATGCCGCGGAAGAGCTGGTTGAGGCCGAGGCCGTAGGGGCCGTGGAAGCCCGCGCGCGCCTTCGCCATCAGCGACAGGTCGGGGCCCATGCCCTCGCCGGTCACGGTCGGGAAGTGGTCGGTTTCCTTGCCCGGACGGTCCTCGCCGGTTTCCTTGTCGACCATGGTGAACTCGGCCGCATAGGCGCGAACCCAGGCCGGATCCATCATCGGGCCGCCTTCGTCGGCCAGCGTGCGGAAGGGCACGAATTTCAGGCCGTGGCAGGCCGAGCAGACCTCCCGATAGACCTGGAAGCCGCGACGCAGCTGCTGCTGGTCGAAGGTGCCGAAAGCACCCTCGAAGGAGAAGTCGACATTCTCGACATGGCTTTCGCCACCGCCCGAGGCCAGGGCGGGACCGGCGAAGAAGCCGGTGCCGATGGCCAGTGCCGAAATGGCGGAGATCAGAAGATTTTTCATTTTGCGTCCCTCTTCCTTACTCACTCGGCCGGTTTGATGTCGTAGTGATGATTGAAGTCTTCCTCGATCGTCGCGGGTAGCGGCGCCGGCTTCTCGATCAGTCCCAGCAGCGGCAGGATGATCAGGAAGTAGACGAACCAGTAGGTTGCGCCGATCAGCGAGATATAGGGGTAGATCCCGTCGGTTGGCATCGCACCCACCCACATCAGCACCACGAAGTCGATCGCGAGCAGCCAGAACCACCACTTGAACATCGGACGGTAGGCGCCCGAGCGCACTTTCGAGGTGTCGAGCCACGGCGCCAGCGCCATCACGATGATCGCACCGAACATCGCGATCACGCCGAAGAACTTCGCATCGACGATACCGAAGGTGATCCAGTTCACGAACATCACGGCCCACACATCGGCGGTGAAAGCGCGCAGGATCGCGTAGAAGGGCAGGAAGTACCATTCGGGCACGATATGTGCGGGCGTCACCAGCGGGTTCGCTTCGGTATAGTTGTCGGGGTGACCGAGATAGTTCGGCATGAAGCCCACGACCGCGGCGAAGATCAGCAGCACGACAGCCAGCGCGAAAAGGTCCTTGATCACGAAGTAGGGCCAGAAGGGCAGGGTGTCCTTCTCGGCTTCCGCCTTCGAGCCGCGACGCACGTCGACGCCGGTCGGGTTGTTGTTGCCGGTGGTGTGGAAGGCCCAGATATGGACCACGACCAGCGCGGCGATCACGAACGGCAGCAGGTAGTGCAGCGAGAAGAAGCGGTTCAGCGTCGCGTTGTCCACCGCCGGGCCGCCCAGCAGCCAGGCCTGGATGTCCGGACCGATGCCCGGGATCGCGCCGAACAGGCCGGTGATCACGGTCGCGCCCCAGAAGGACATCTGGCCCCAGGGCAGCACGTAGCCCATGAACGCGGTGCCCATCATGCACAGGTAGATGATCATGCCGACGATCCAGGTGATCTCGCGGGGCGCCTTGTAGGAGCCGTAATAGAGGCCGCGGAAGATGTGGATATAGACGGCGAGGAAGAACAGCGACGCGCCGTTCGCGTGGATGTAGCGCAGCATGTAGCCGCCATTCACGTCACGCATAATGTGCTCGACCGAGG
This sequence comes from Thioclava pacifica DSM 10166, assembly GCF_000714535.1. GTDB lineage: Bacteria > Pseudomonadota > Alphaproteobacteria > Rhodobacterales > Rhodobacteraceae > Thioclava > Thioclava pacifica. The sequence continues at coordinate 90,025 of NZ_AUND01000001.1, forward strand.
CGAAGGCCAAGTCGACATGCGGGGTGTAATGCATCACCAGAACGATACCGGTGACGATCTGCAGCACCAGGCAGAAAGCCAGCACGATACCCCAGATCCACCACCAGTTCAGGTTCTTGGGGGTGGGGATCATGATCGTGTCATAGATCAGCCCGATAATCGGCAGGCGCGAATGCACCCATTTCTCGGCGCCCGTCTTGGGCTCGTAATGGTCGTGGGGAATGCCCGACATCTCAGTGCCTCCTCAGCCCAGCAGGATGGTGGTTTCGTCGGTGAACTGCGCCACCGGGATATCGAGGTTGCGCGGTGCGGGACCTTTGCGGATCCGCCCGGCGGTGTCGTAATGCGAACCGTGGCAGGGGCAGAACCAGCCGTGGTACTCGCCCGCGCCATTGCCGATCGGCACGCAGCCCAGGTGGGTGCACACGCCGATCATCACAAGCCATTCGCCCGCTTCGTCCAGCGTGCGGTTCTCGTCGGCCGCATCGGCGTCGGGCTTGTTCGCGTTCTCGGCGGAGGGGTCGATCAGCTCGTCGAGCGGCACTTCGCGCGCCATGTTGATCTCTTCTTCGGTCCGGCGGCGGATGAAGACGGGCTTGCCGCGCCATTTCACCGTCAGCTGGGTGCCGATCTCGACGCCCGAGACATCCACATAGATCGACGAGAGCGCCTTGACGTCGGCCGAGGCGTTCATCTGGTTCACCAGCGGCCAGACGGCCGCGCCGGTGACGACCGCGCCGGTGCCGGCGGTGGCGTAGTAGAGGAAATCCCTCCGGGAACCTGCGTTATTGTCTGCGTGGGACACGTTGTCTCTCCTTCCCGGGCCCGTGGGATGGGCCGATAGTGACGTGCCGGGGCACATCTCGCAGTGCCGCCCAACATGGCCGCTCTCATAGCAATCACGAATTTGTCAGTCCAGAAGTCATTCGGCTTCAAGACCGGCTGAACCAATGTAAATGACGCAGTTGCAACACGTCACCCCGGGTCATCCGAGCGATTAGGGGACTGCGAGCGCCAACAGTCCCGTACACGCTGTCCTGCGATCTTTTCGCCCTGCGACAAAACGAATCAATCAAGTAAAATCATATAACAATTTCACATCATTGGCCGGGCCCGTCGAAAACTCAGTCCGGGGCGAGCATGTAGCCCAGCCCGCGCACGGTCTGGAGATAGCGCGGCTCGCGCGGATCGCGCTCGATCTTGCGGCGCAGGCGGGTGATTTGCACGTCGACGGCGCGGTCGCCGCCCGAGCCGTCCTCGTTGGCTGAACGTTCGCGGCCGAGTTCCTCGATCAGCGCGGTCCGGCTGACGACTTCTCCGGCATGAGAGGCGAAGATCTTCATCAGCTGAACTTCGGTCGCGGTCAGCTTCACGGGGCTTTCGCCGTCCCAGAGCTCGCCCCGGTCCTGATCGTATTTCAGCGGCCCCAGCGAAAGGAATTTCGGGCCGGTCTCGGCATCCTGCGGCACGCGGCGCAGGATCGCGTTGATCCGCAGCAGCAGTTCCTTGGGCTCAAACGGCTTGGGCAGGTAGTCGTCGGCGCCTGCTTCGAGCCCTTCGATCCGGTCGCGGGTTTCGCCACGCGCGGTCAGCAGCAGGATCGGTGTCGCGATCGTCTTGCGCAGATCGCGGGTCAGGCTCAGCCCGTCCTCGCCCGGCATCATCACATCCATCACGATCAGGTTGAACTCGAGCCCCGACAGCAGCGAGCGCGCATGGGCGGCATCGCGCGCCGCGGTCACCAGAAAGCCGTGGCGCTGCAAGAAGCCCTTCAGCAGCGTGCGGATGCGCTCGTCATCGTCGATGATGAGCAGGTGAGGATCGGCGGAGTAGGGCATCACTCGTCTTTCATCATCTGGTAGAGCTTGTGCAGGTCCGGACCCATCATTGCCTCGAGAACCTGCCGGAAGCCAGCCACCGCCTGCGGCCCGGCCGCGCGATAGGCGGCGCGCATACGCCCGCGCTGCGCCTCCGAGAGCGCGCGCTCCAGCGCCTCGCCTGCCTCGGTCAGATGTAGCCGCCGCTCGCGCTTGTCGCGCTTGCCGACCCGACTCTCGACCAGCCCGTCCTCGATCAGCGTGCGCAGCACGCGGTTGAGCGATTGCTTGGTCACGCCCAGCACTGCGAGCAGCGTGGTCACGGTCAGGCCCGGCTGGCGATTGATGAAATGCAGCGCCCGGTGATGCGCGCGGCCATAGCCATGTTCTTCCAAAAGCCGATCGGGATCCGCAGTAAAGGCGCGATAGGCGAAGAACATCGCCTCGATCCCCTTGCGCAGCTGCTCGTCCGTCAGAAACAAAAGGGTTTCGCCCCCGGGGCTTCCGCTGTCGGCCATCTCTCTCCCTCTCTTTTCTGTGACTTTAAGTCAGCCTTGTTGACTTTCCAAGACTCAACTGGTACCGAACGGCAGTTTTCGCGCAAGAAAATGTCCGGATCGGACTGATCGCGCGCAATATTCGTAAATCGGCAGAGCCGCAAGGAGGGTATGATGGCCGGGTCGTATGAGGATCGTGACGGTAAGATCTGGATGGATGGTAAACTGGTGGACTGGCGCGACGCCAATGTCCACATTCTGACCCACGCGCTGCACTATGCCTCCTCGGTATTTGAAGGCGAGCGTTGCTATAACGGCAAGATCTTCAAAGGTGTCGAGCATTCCGAGCGTTTGCGCAAATCGGCCAACCTGCTCGATATGGAGATCCCCTATTCGGTCGAGGAGATCGAGAAGGCGAAATACGACATGCTGAAGGCCAATGGGTGGACCGACGCCTACGTGCGTGCGGTGGCCTGGCGCGGCGCGGGCGAGGATATGGGCGTCTCGGCGCGCAAGAACCCGGTTCGTCTGGCTGTGGCCGGTTGGGAATGGGGCAACTATTACGGCGATGCGAAGATGAAGGGCGCCAAGCTCGACATCGCGAAATGGCGCCGCCCCGACCCGCGCACGATCCCGGCTGAAGCCAAGGCTGCCGGTCTCTACATGATCTGCACCATGTCGAAACATGCCGCTGAGGATCGCGGCTATTCGGACGCGCTGTTCATGGATTGGCGCGGCTACGTCGCCGAGGCGACCGGCGCGAACATCTTCTTCGTGAAGGATGGCGAGGTGCACACGCCGAAGGCCGACGTGTTCCTCAACGGGATCACCCGGCGCACCGTGATCGGGCTGCTGGAAGAGAAGGGCATCACCGTGCATGAGCGCCTGATCGAGCCGACCGAACTGGCCGAGTTCGAACAGTGCTGGCTGACCGGCACCGCTGCCGAAGTCACGCCCGTGAGCCAGATCCGCGAGTTCAACTTCGAGGTCGGTGCGCTCACCCGCGATATCGCCGAGACCTACGAGAAACTCGTGCGCGCCTGAGGCGCCTCAAAAAGCGAATAAACGAAAAGGGCGCGCCAAGTCAGGCGCGCCCTTTTTTCTGTGCCGGTCTCCGCAAAGCCGCTGTGGCAATGCGCTCAGCTCGCTTTGGCCCGTTCGATCTTGAGAAACTGTTTCATGCGCGCGCCGTTGGCAGGCTGTTCGCGCTTGCTGAGTTCCAGGATCGCGGGGTGGACCCCTTCACGCCGCTGTAATTCGAGGAACCGCTTGAGACGCGAGCCATCGGATTTCGGCTTGGCGTGGTCGATGATGTGACGGGACATGGATCTTCTCCTCTTCATCGCTGCCTCTCTCTTATAGCAGAATTGCGGTGAGTCGGGGAATCTTCAGGTGACGGTTTTTCGTCGCAGGCGGAAACCGGCTCAACCCTGGGGTGTGGCGGCCTTGCGTGCGCGGCGTCGTTCCAGCCCAAGCCAATGTTCGCGCAGGATAATCGCGATCCCGGCCACGATGACCAGCGCCGCCCCCCAAAGCGTTGCAGCGGTGGGTATCTCGTTGAAAACCGAATAGCCGATCGCCAGCGCGAAGATCATGGAAGCATAGTCGAACGGCGCCACGATCGAGGCATCGGCGAAGCGATAGGCGGAGGTAAGCAGGATCTGGGCCGTTCCGCCCAGAAGTCCCGCCCCGATCAGGAGCGCCGCCTCGCGCGGGCCCGGCATCACCCAGCCGAAGGGCAGGGTCAGGAGCGAGAGCACGCTCGCGGTGGCCGAAAACCAGAACACGATGGCCGAGGCGCGTTCGGTCCCGACCATGCGCCGGATCTGGATCTGTGCCAGCGCCGCGCAGGTGGCGCCGGCCAGCGCCAGTCCCGCACCCAGCGCTTCGGTTCCCGCATTCGGCCCCTCACTGCCGAGTTTGGGCCAAAGCACGATCAGCACACCCAGAAGCCCGAGGCCAACCGCAGAAATCCGGAAAAGCCGCACCGTCTCCTTCAGCAGGAGTGCCGCGAAGACCACCGTCAGAAGCGGGGCCGCGTAGCCCAGTGCGGTTGCTTCGGGCAGGGGCAGGAATGCAAGAGAGGCAAAGCTCAACCCCATCGCCGTCGTCCCGATCACCCCGCGCATCACGTGATTGATCGGCTTGGCGACGCGCAGCCCTTGTCCCAGTTCGTGCCGCCAGGCCAGCCAGATCAGGATCGGCACGATCCCGACGAAAGAGCGGAAGAAAACCGCCTCACCTGGGGGCACCTCCGAGGCCACCGCCTTGATCATTGCCTGCATCACCACGAATCCGATCACGGCCCCGAGCTTGAGGCTGATGCCTGTCATCGGCGAGGGGGTGGGAAGTGCGGAACTGGTCATGCCCTCCAAGCTAGCGCGGCGCGCACCGCTTGCAATCGCGATTTTACGCCAGTTGTGCGCGCGCCCAGCTTGCCGCTTCGGCCACCACCGGATCAGGGTCTTCAAGATGCGCCCGCGCCGCCTCGACGAGTGACGGATCGCCCGAGTTGCCGATCGCGTAAAGGACATTGCGCAGGAACCGGTCGCGTCCGATCCGCTTGATCGGAGAGCCCGCGAACCGCGCCCGGAATGCCGCATCATCAAGCCCCGCCAGCTCCGCCAGCGGCGGCGCGCCGACGCCCCCGTGATAGCGCAGCTCGCGCGCCTCGGCGGCGAACTTGTTCCACGGGCAAACGGCGAGGCAATCGTCGCAGCCATAGATCCGGTTGCCCATCTTCGCGCGCAGCTCCGGCGCGATCGGCCCCTTATGCTCGATCGTCAGGTAGGAAATACAGCGGCGCGCGTCGAGCTGGTAAGGCGCGGGAAAGGCCTCGGTCGGGCAGATGTCGAGACAGGCCGTGCAGGATCCACAATGGCTGACCTCCGGCGCATCGGGCTCCAATTCGACGGTGGTGAAGATCGCACCAAGGAAGAACCAGTTGCCCAGATCGCGCGCGAGCAGGTTCGTATGCTTTCCCTGCCAGCCAAGCCCCGACGCCTGACCCAGCGGTTTCTCCATCACCGGCGCGGTATCGACGAAGACCTTGATCTGCGCGCCCTCGGCCTGATCGAGCAGCCAGCGCCCGACCCGCTTGAGCCGCTTCTTCACCAGATCATGGTAATCGCGGCCCTGCGCATAGGCCGAAATCACGCCGCGGTCCCGCTGCTCCAGCAGCTCCAGCGGATCATAGTCAGGCGTATAGGCCTCGGCCAGCATCACCACCGAGCGCGCCTCGGGCCAGAGCGCATCCGGCGCGCCGCGCCAGTTTTGACGCTCTTCCATCCAGCCCATCTGCCCATGCATCCCGGCGCTCACGAAGGCGTCCAGCCGCTCCGCCGCCTGAGGGATCGCATCGGGCGTGGTTACGCGCGCCTTCGAAAACCCTTCCTCAAGGGCTTTCTCGACCAGCCGTGTTTTCAATGCGTCCACGGCGATCCTTCCAATTGCTCCAAATATCCTGCGGGGGTCTGGGGGTGCAAAACCCCCAGCCGGTCGGGATCAGAAATCTAGCTCCGCATATTGCGGCGCGGGCGGCATGCCGGGCAGCTGGTCGGCCAGAAGCGAGCGGAAGGCCGGGCGCGACTTGATCTTCGCATACCAGTCCTTCACCGCCTCCTGCCGGTTCCAGTCCACATCCGAGATATAGTCGAGACAGCTCAGATGCGCGGCGGCGGCGAAATCGGCGAGCGTCATCACGTCGCCCGCGAGCCAGCGGCGCTGATCGAGCAGCCAGCCCATGTAGTCGAGGTGATACTTGATCGCCGAGAGCCCCGCCTTCACGGTCTTGCTGTCGGGATAGCCTTCCTTGCGGACCTTCTTCCAGACCCGCTCGCCCATCACCTTTGCGGTAACCTCGTCGTTGAACTTGTCGTCGAACCAGGCGCACAGCCTGCGCACCTCGTAGCGCGCACCCGGATCGCGCGGCATCAAGGGCGCCTCGGGGTGGGTTTCCTCGATATATTCGCAGATCGCCTGGCTCTCGGCCATGACCATCCCATCCATCTTCAGCACAGGCACCTTGCCCGCCGGGTTGCGGCGCAGGAAATCGGGCTGCTGCTCCCAGTAGCGCTCCTCGACGAGCTCGACTTCGAGCTTCTTCTCGGCCAGCGTCAGGCGGACCTTGCGGCAGAACGGGGAGAGGGCGACGTGGTAGAGGCGGATCATCGGCTCGAAGCTCTCATCTCTCGTTGCGGTTTCATCCCTGATAGCGAGGGCCGCGCGCGGGTTCAATGGTGGGCAGCCGCAACCCGGCAAGCTCCTGCCTGACGATAGTGCGAGGATGTGGGGGCGGGAGCCTCCGGCGGGGATATTTTCATCAAGAAGAAGGGGGGCTCAGAACGCCTTGCGGGCGCGCAGGGCCGCCTGGATCGTGCCGTCGTCGAGATAGTCGAGCTCTCCGCCGATCGGCACGCCTTGGGCAAGGCTGGTGACGGTGACGCCACGCCCTTCCAGCGCCTCGGCGATGTAATGGGCGGTCGTCTGGCCCTCAACGGTGGCGTTGAGCGCGAGGATCACTTCCGAGATGCCCTCGGCCGCGACGCGCTCGAGCAGGTCCGGGATGCGCAGGTCTTCGGGGCCGATCGCATCGAGCGCGGAGAGCGTGCCGCCCAGCACATGGTAGCGGCCCTTGAAGGCGTGGCCGCGCTCCATCGCCCAGAGATCGGCCACATCCTCGATCACGCAGATCTCGCCGGTGGCGCGTTTGGGGTCCTCGCAGATTTCGCAGATCGGGGCGGTCGAGATATTGCCGCAGCGCGCGCATTCACGCGCCGTGCGGGCGACCCCGGCCATCGCTTCGGCCAAGGGCCCCATCAGCTGGGTGCGTTTCGAGATCAGGTGCAGCACCGCCCGGCGCGCCGAGCGGGGCCCCAGCCCCGGCAGCCGCGCCATTAGGGCGATCAGCGCCTCGATCTCGTCGCGCCCGCCCGTCATCTCAGACCGGCAGGTCCATGTTCTCGGGCAGGCCGAGCTCGCGCAGGAGGCGCTTTTGCTCTTCCTGTTCGCGCAGCTTCGCCTTGGCCTGGGTGTCCTTGATCGCGGCGAGGATCAGGTCCTCCACCACTTCCTTTTCCGAGGCCTGCAGGATCGAGGGGTCGATGGAGAGGCCCGTCAGTTCGCCCTTGGCGGTGGCGCGCGCCTGCACGAGACCGGCCCCGGCCTCGCCGACGACCACGATGGATTTCAGCTCTTCCTGGAGCTGGCCCATCTTCTCCTGCATTTCCTTGGCGGCCTTCATCATCTTGGCCATGTCGCCCATGGCGCCCAGTCCCTTGAACATCGCTCACTCCGTCACGTTTGGCTTGGGTCCAGAGATACGCATCGGCGCGCGGGCGGACAAGGGAGAAGGCGGGAAAACGCCGGGGCAAAGCCTCAGCTATCCTCGAACGGGTCCCATTCGTCCTCGACCTCGGGCAGCGCCTCGGTCTCGATCTCGGCGGCCAGATCCTCGGCGGTGGCGATGTCCTCGAACTGGGCCTGCGGGAAGGCCTCGAAGATCGCGGCCACGAGCGGGTTCGCCATCGCCTCGGATTGCGCCTTGGCCATCTCGGCGGCTTTCACCTCGGCGATGGTGGGTGCGCCGCCCTCGGAGACCACCGAGACGCCCCAGCGCGCACCGGTCCAGCCTTGCAGCCGCGCCGAGAGGGTCGCGGCGAGATCGCGCGAGGCCCGCGGGGTCGGTTCGAACTCGATCCGGCCGGGGCGGTAGCTGACGAGGCGCAGGTTGCTCTCGACTTCCAGCAGCAGGGTCATGTCGCGCATTCGGGCGATCAGCTCGACCACGTCGTCGAAACTGGCGAAGCGCGCGAGCGCATCGGCCATCGGATCGTGTTGCGGGGCAGGGGCTGCGGCCGCAACCGCGCCGCCACCGGCACGCCGGGCGCGCAGCGTCGCGCCATGCACCGGACCGGTCGAGGGCGCGGGGCCGCGGCCTGCGGCTTGCGTGTTCGTGCTGCCCTGCTGGATCTTCTTGATCAGCGTCTCCGGGTCGGGCAGGTCGGCCACATGGGTCATGCGGATCACGGCCATCTCGGTCGCCATCATCGCATTGGGCGCGCCCGCGACCTCTTCCAGCGCCTTCAGGAGCATCTGCCAGAGCCGCGACAGAACCCGCATCGGCAGGGCGGCAGCCATCTCCTGACCGCGATTGCGCTCCTCGGGGGGCACGGTCGGGTCCTCGGCGGCCTCGGGCGTGACCTTGATGACCGAGACCCAATGCGTGATCTCGGCCAGATCGCGCAGGATCGCCATCGGGTCGGCCCCGTCGGCATATTGCGCGGCCAGTTCCGTCAGCGCCTCGGCGGCCTGCCCGTGCAGGATCATGTCGAAGAGATCGAGCACCCGGCCGCGATCGGCGAGGCCCAGCATCGCGCGGACCTGCTCGGCCGTGGTCTCGCCCGCACCGTGGGCAATGGCCTGATCGAGCAGCGACATCGCATCGCGCACCGAGCCTTCGGCCGCGCGGGTAATCAGCGCCAGCGCGTCATGGGCGATCTGCGCGTTTTCCTTCTCCGCGATCCGCTTGAGATGGTCGATCATCACCTCGGGCTCGATCCGGCGCAGGTCGAAGCGCTGGCAGCGGCTGAGCACGGTGACCGGAACCTTGCGGATCTCGGTCGTGGCGAAGATGAATTTCACATGGGCGGGCGGTTCCTCCAGCGTCTTCAGGAGCGCGTTGAACGCGCTCGTGGAGAGCATGTGAACCTCGTCGATGATATAGACCTTGTAGCGCGCCGAGGCCGCCCGATAATGCACGCTTTCGATGATCTCGCGGATATCGCCGACGCCCGTGCGCGAGGCGGCGTCCATCTCCATCACGTCGACATGGCGGCCCTCGGCGATGGCCTTGCAATGCTCGCATTGCAGGCAGGGCTCGGTCGTGGGGTTGCCCTGACCATCGGGCCCCACGCAATTGAGCCCCTTTGCGATGATCCGCGCCGTTGTGGTTTTGCCCGTTCCGCGAATCCCCGTCATGATGAAGGCCTGCGCGATCCGGTCGGCGGCGAAGGCGTTCTTCAGCGTGCGCACCATGGCCTCCTGACCGATCAGATCGGCAAAGGTGGCGGGGCGGTATTTGCGGGCGAGAACCTGGTATTGGGTGTCGGTCATCGGGGCTCCGGTGTCTTGCGCAGGCGCCAGACTAGGCCCCCGCGCGTCCGGCGTCCACCCGGCTCATTCCCATTCCATCTGGCTGAAGACGGCTTGGGCATTGCGCTTGGCGAGCGTGTCGAAATCCTGAAGGTATTCGAACTGGGACTGGTCCACATCGACCGAGCCGATGATGTCGCCGCCGCCGTCGATGTAGTCGGTCATCTGGGTGCGCAGATTGGTCAGGTAATCATAAGTGTCACGGGTGGCGGTCGCCAGATCGGTGGCGGGGCCATGACCGGGCACGACATGGGCGGGCTCATGCGCGGCCATCGCCTCGAAGGCCTCGACCCAGCCTTTCGACGAGGACATGTCGAGCACGCCGAGGATGCGGCCGACGAAGACGATATCGCCGGTGAACATCACCTTGTCTTCGGGCAGCCAGACGAAACTGTCGCCGGGAGTATGGGCCGGGCCGGGGTGGGTGATCTGGATCTCGCGCCCGCCAAGGGTCAGCGTATAGCTCTCGTCGAAAGTGGTTCCGGCATAAACCGGCTCGGTCCCTGCAAGCGCCTCCTGACCCAACAGCGCGTCGAGCATCGTCAGCTCCATCGAGGCGCGGGCCTTCTGATCGGCGAGCGCGTCTTCCGAGGTGATGATCTCGGCCCCGTGCTCTTTCCAGTAGCCATTGCCGAGCCAGCGGTGATCCTGTCCGCCGGTGTCGATGACGTATTTCACCGGCTGATCGGTGAGCGTGCCGATCACCGCATCGAGCGCCGCCGCCCCCTTGTAAGAGCCCCCTGCATCAACCAGCACCGCGCCCTCGTCGGTCACGATCAGCCCGAAGGTCGCGTTATTGCCGAGGTTTTCCGCATCGCGCTGCCCGAACGGGCCCTCGATGGCATAGGTGTTCGGCGCGACCTCGACCGTGGTGAGCGTGCCCGCGAAAAGCGGCACGGGCAGAATGGCCAGAACGGCCAGAGCGATACGAAACATGACAAATCCTCCCATTTGGCGCGCAGCTTAGCGAAGCCGCGGGCGCTCACAAGCCGGCAAGGTGACGCGTCGGCAATTTCGGGGGATTTAGGTGAGAGGCTGGACAGCGACCCAAGCGGGGCTCGTTGCGGCTGCTTCCTTCCGGACCTGACCGGGTTGGCGAGGCGCTCGCCCGCGCCAACCTCTCGAGAGGCGATATAGGAAACCCGAACCAGATTCGCAAGCGTCGTGAGGGCTTCGAGCGGGGAGGGGGCGCTGCCCCCGCGCTATCGCGCCCCCCGGGATATATCATGCAGTTGGAATGAAAGAGGATGTCTCGCTTCCAATTGCTCCAAATATCCCGGGGGTGAATGGCGAAGCCAGAGGGGGCAGCGCCCCCTCAGCCCGGTTGGCGCTCGGCCCAGCCGGCGAAGATCTTCTCCAGCGCGACCACGGCGTAATAAAGAAGAATGCCCAGGAAGGCCAAGGCGATGAGCACCGCAAACATCAGCGGGTAATCCCCGTTGGTCTGGCCCGAGAGAAACAGCGCGCCGAGGCCTTTGCCGTGGGGCGAGATGATCTCGACGAGGTTGGTGCCGATGAAGGCCAGCGTCACCGAGACTTTCAGCGCGCCGAAGAATTCGGGTAGCGTTTTCGGCAGGGCGATCTTGCGGAAGATGGTGAATTTCGAGGCCCCCAACGCGCCGAGGATGTCGCGATATTCGGGCTCGAGCGTGGACAGACCGATCCCAACCGACACGGCGATCGGGAAGAAGGAGATCATGAAGGCCATCAGCACGGTGTTGAAATCATGCGCGCCGATGAAGAGGAGCGCCAGCACCGGCACCACGGTCGCCTTGGGCACCGCGTTGAAGCCCACGAGCAGCGGGTAGAGCGCATCGCGGGCGGTCTTGGAAAAACCCATGACCATCCCGAGAAACGTCCCGAAGACGATCGCGATCGCGAGGCCAGCCACGGTGCGCCAGAGCGTCTGCCAGCTGTCGATCAGGAACAGATGCCAGTAGCGGATATAGGCGGCGGGCAGGTCCGAAGGCGAGGCCATGACGTAATTCGGCCAGCCGTTCACCCAGACGATGAACTCCCAGAGCGCGAGGAAGGCCACGATCGACAGGATCGGCGTGAGGATTTTCTTGAAGTCCATCAGTGCGCCTCCCCGTCACGACCCTGGGCGATGCGGATCTGGTCGCGCAGCACGTGAAGCATGTCCACGGCTTTCGGTTCATAAAGAATGTCGATCGTGCGGTCTGCGGGCAGATCCACGTCCAGCACATATTGTGTATTGGCGGGGCGACCCGAGAGCACGATGACCTGATCGCCGAGGAACACGCTCTCGCGCAGGTCATGGGTGATCAGCACGGCGGTGAACGGCTCGGCGGCGCGCAGGTCGCGCATCGTCTGCCAGAGGTCTTCACGGGTGAAATTGTCGAGCGCGCCGAAGGGTTCGTCCATGATCAGCACATCGGGTTTATGCACGATGGCGCGGCAGAGCGAGGCGCGCTGGCGCATGCCGCCCGACAGCTCCGACGGGCGCTTGGTCTCGAAGCCCTTCAGGCCGACCATCTCCAGCAGATGCTCGGCGCGGGCGTATTTCTCGGCTTTGGACATCGAGGGCGCGACGATCTCGAGCGGCAGGATCACGTTGTCGATGATCGAGCGCCATTCCAGCATCACCGGGTTCTGGAAGGCCATGCCCACGGTCTTGCGCGGGGAGGTGACCTTCTCGCCATGTAGCCAGACCTCGCCCTGATCGGGTTTCATCAGCCCGGCGACGAGGCGCGTCAGCGTGGACTTGCCGCAGCCCGAGGGGCCGACGACGGCGCAGAACTCGCCCTGCGGCACCTGGATGTCGAGATTGTCGAGCACCGGCAGCGGCCCATGCTTGGTCTTGTAGGCGTGGGTCACGCCGCGAATGTCGATGAGATTTTCCATGAGGGGCCGGGGGTGCGTAAAAGGGAAAAGGGCGGGCAGACCCGAGGTCGCCCGCCCCCTTGAGGAAGGATCAGTCGATCTTCAGATCTGCCGCACCGGGCAAGTATTCGCCGTCGAAATAGGCGGCCGCGTCGGGGGCGTTCTGGAACTCGTAGACGGTTTTCGTCTGCTCGATCGCGGTGGCCATGCGGTCCGCGTCGATCCCGCCCATGCCGTTGGCCTTGACGTAATCGGTCAGCACGTTCGCGTCGATCGCCATTTGCAGGCGCTCGGTCTCCAGCGCCTTGTCGGCGGCCGGGTTGCGCTTGAGCAGCGAGTCCACGGCCTTACCCGGATCGGCGATCGCGGCTTTCCAGCCCTCGGCGGTGGCTTTGATGAAGCCGGTGATCTCTTCGGGATGGGCCTTGGCGTAATCGGTGTTCACGATGATCGCGTTGCCGTAGAGCGCCACGCCGTAATCGGCCATCAGCAGCACCGACTGGTCGTCCATCGGCACGCCGAGGCGCTTGAGGTTGAGCGTCGAGGAGAAGGAGAAGCCGGTGACTGCATCGACCTTGCCTTCGGCCAGCATCGGCTCGCGGGTCGGGAAGCCGACGGGTTCGACCTTGATCTTGGCCATGTCGAGCCCGGTCTCCTTGGCGAAGATCGGGAATTGCGCCCAGGCGCCATCCGGCGGCGGCGCACCCAGCACCTTGCCTTCGAGATCCTTGGGCTCGTTGATGCCCAGCGATTTGCGGCCCACCACCGCGAAGGGCGGCTTGTCATAGACCATCATAACGGCCGTGACGGGCGCGCCGGGGTTCTGGTCGAGGAATTTCATCAGCGAGTTGATATCGGCAAAGCCCACCGGATAGGCGCCGGTCGCGACTTTCGGGATCGCATCGAGCGAGCCCTTGCCCTCTGCGATTTCCACGTCGAGCCCGGCCTTGCCGTAAAAGCCTTCATCCACGGCGAGGAAATAGGGCGCCGAGGGGCCTTCGAATTTCCAGTCGAGCGCGAAGGGCATCTTGGTTTCGGCCTGCGCGAAGGTGGCCGAGAGGCCGAACGCGAGGGCCGCGAGAAGGCCCGGTTTGATATGCAGCATGGTGTTCCTCACTGGTCTGATCGGATGTCGAGCCCGATCCTCGCCACGCGCGCCCGAGGGTAAATCGAAACCGGACGCGGCACGGGGTCGGAGCGAGGGCTCACGGTTGTGTGATTAAGTTTTGGGCGGCGCTTTTCTCGAATGCAAGAAAATTGGGCGCTGCGTTGCGGCGTCAGAGCGCGATGCGCAGCGGCAGGAAGCCGTCAGAGTCGATTGGCAGGGGCGTGGCGTGCACGCCATGCGTCGCAAGCTCGTGCAGATGGGGCTTGGCGCCCGGCCCGGTATGGCAGATCACCTGCGTGCCGGGCATCGGTGCAAAGCGCCAGATCGGCTCGGGCGCGATGTCGAGAACCGGGTTGGCGGCGCGGATCTCGCTTTGGAGAAGCTCGCGTATCAGGACCGGCGCAGGATCGAGGTTCATGGGGCGCCCGCGCTGCCGGAAGCCGCTGCCGCCCGAGAGGCGGAAATCATTGCCCAGCAAGACGAAGCGATCATCTGGCGTGACGGGACGCCCGGCATGGGTCAGTGTGCGGATTCGCGCGGCTTCGGGCGCGATGCAGCGGCCGTCGGGGGCGAAGCGCGGGGGCTGACTCAGGTCGATTTCGTAGCGCAGCCCCGAGATCACGTCGAACTGGTAGCTCGCGAAGCCCGGATCGCGCAGGCGAGGCGCTTGCGTGCCGGGGGTGATCTGGAAGAAGACCGAAGCCGATTGCTCGAGCCAGTCGCGCAGCTCCGCGCCGGTGATCTCGACTGCCCCGATGCCGTTGTTGAAAAGGTAAAGATCATCGAGATGGCTTGCGCGCAGTTTGCCCGCGGGGATGTCGATGAAATTGCCCGCGCCGCCCAGCCCTCCGGCTTTGAAGGTCGAGACCGCGGCAAGGCGCGGCAGCGCCGCGAGCGGGTGTCCGCGCAGACGCTCTGCGGCATGGGAAAAAGCCGCCCGCGCCATGAGTGCAAGGCAGCGGTCAGGGGAGATCATGCTGAAATAGCTGTGCAGCGGCACGGCGCTTTCGCCGATCTCGCGTCGGATATGGGCAAGCGTGGCGGCATGGGCAGAGGCGCTTGCAGTCAGGATCGCGGCGCATTCCCGTGGCTCGCCATTCCGGACCTGGCGCAGTGCGGCGCTGTGGCGCGTGATCTGCCAGGTTCCGTCGCGGCGTTCGAGCGTCAAGTCGAGCACTCCGAGTGTCGTTCCCGCCACCCCGGCATTGATCGCAGGTTTGCCGGCCAGCGTGGCGGTGATCGGGTCGATCCCGGCGGTGGCGGGACGGCCCAGATCGGGAAAAGGACGGTGGTCATGGCCGGCAAGCACCACGTCGATCCCATCAAGCTGCGCCACGGCAAGCGCGGCATGTTCGGAATCACAGGCGCAGTCATGCTTACCCGGTTCGATCGGCGCGATCCCGGTATGGGCCAGCGCGATCACCAGATCGGGACGCGCCGCGCGGATCTGTGCGAGATGGTGGCGCGCGGCCTGTTCGATGCAGGTCGTCGCCATCGCGCCGGTGTACCGCTTTTGCATCCAGCCCAATGTTGGGGGCGGCAGCAGGCCGATCACGGCGATGCGCATTTTTTGCATCCGTCCCGCATCGTCCTGCATTTCGCGCTCGATCATCCGCCAAGGGGTGACTTTGCCGCGAGCGGCTGGGCTCTCGCTTTCGGGCGAGCGTTCGAGATTGGCGCAGACAAACGGAAAATTTGCTTCGGCGAGCGCCCGGTCGAGCTGGGCGAGGCCAAAATCGAACTCGTGATTTCCCAGTGCCGCCGCATCATAGCCCACCGTATTCATTGCGGCGATCATCGGGTTCGGAGCGTCGGCAAGCGCAGGATCTCCCTCACCCCAGATCTGCGTGATCGGGGTGCCTTGCAGGAAATCACCGCAATCGAAGAGAAGGCAGTTGCGCGCCTCGTCGCGGGCCCGCGCAATTTCGAGCGCAAGGGCGGAAAGTCCCCGATGGGGAGCGGGGCGGTCCGTGAAATAATCATAGGCGCGCACGTGACCGTGGAGGTCTGTCGTTTCGAGAAGCCTCAGCGAAAGCGTCGCACAACGCAGATCAGCATTCTGCCCGGTTCCCCGGTCAGGTCGTTGCCCCATCATTATCCCTTTGTCGCGGTTTTCCGCGATCACGCCAAGCCCAAAACGGGCCGGCTTTGCCCCTGATTTTCAACCTATGGTAGAAATATGTGTTTTGCCAGTGGATAAATCACGGGTGCGACCAAATTTCTCTTTTGCGCGAGCGGGGCGGGTGAAGGGCCATTGCGCTCTGGTCTCCCGGGGCGCGCTGTGAGAAGCCTTTTGGCAAAGGAGAGCCTCCCCATGACCGATCCCCGCCCTGTCGCCGCCTCAGCCGTGCCGTCTGCGAGCGGACCGCGTGATCTCAGTGGGCTGGCCTTTGTCGATCCTCAGACGGCGCTCGATCGGTCCGCCCATTTGCGCGGCGATGCCGAGGCGCTGGCGGCGTTGCGTGCGGATCCGCAATCGCGCGTTATCAGCCTCTGGCGCGGGCGCCCGCTGTTCGATGCGGCGGGCTTGCATCTGCTGCCCTGCGCCCATCCTGTGCTTGCCGAGATCGCGGGGCTCGAGCTGTTCGTGGGGCTTTCCGAAGGCCGCGCGATTTTCGCCCGAGACCTTTCCGCCTTTGAGCCCGAGGGGGACCGCCCCGACGGCGCGGCCTTTTTCGATGCGAGCGAGCAGCGCCATCCGGATCTGCCCGAAGGCGTCGTCTTCGCCGAGCTGCGCGGCCGGATGGGGCTGCTTACCCCTGCCGAGGCAGAGATCGCCGCGACCGCTCGGGCGATGCTCGAATGGCACCGTTCGCATCGTTTCTGTTCCTTCTGCGGCACCGAGAGCGTTCCCGAGCAGGCTGGCTGGCAGCGGCGCTGTCCGGATTGCGAGCGCCCGCATTTTCCCCGGACCGACCCGGTTGTGATCATGCTGATCACCCGCGGCAACGAGGTGCTTCTGGGGCGCGGCCCGCATTGGCCCGAGACGATGTATTCGGCGCTGGCAGGGTTCATGGAGCCCGGTGAGACCTTTGAGGCGGCGGTGCGCCGCGAGGTCTTCGAGGAGGCCGGTGTGCAGGTCGGTCCGGTGCGGTTCGTCGCCTCGCAACCCTGGCCCTTCCCGGCCTCGCTGATGCTGGGCTGTCACGGGATTGCCACCAGTTCCGAGATCACCATCGACCCGGTCGAGATCGCCGATGCGCGCTGGATCTCGCGCGAACGGCTTTTGGGCGTGCTGGCCGGGCGCGATCCCGAGATCAGCCCGCCGCGCCCGGGGGCGATCGCGGGCTGGCTGATGCGGGAGTGGCTTGCGGACCGGCTCGATTGACGCCACTTTGCCGCCCGAGGGACCCCCTCGGACCTGACGCGCAAGGAGCCCGCCGATGAAATTCTCGACCCGCACCGATATCGCAGCGCCTGCGGAGTTCGTCTTCGAGCGTCTCGCGGATTTCGGGTCTTTCGAGCGGGTGGCCCTGCGGCGCGGCATCACGCTCAAGCGGCTCGATGCGCTGTCTGAGCCCGGCGCGGGCATGTCCTGGGATATCGGCTTTCGGTTTCGCGGCAAGCAGCGCCAGCTCATTACCGATATCCGCCGCTATGAGGTTTCCGAATTGATCGAATATGCCGGGGCGTCCAAGAGTTTCGAGGCGGCTCTCGAATGCGTGCTGACCGAGCTGTCGAAAAACCGCACGCGGCTTCAGGTGGGGCTTGAGGTCACGCCGCGCACGCTCGGCGCGCGGCTGATGGTTCAGTCGGCGAAGCTCGGCAAGGGCAATCTTGAGCGTCGTTTCAAGGAACGGGTCGATCTTTTCGCCGAGGATATCGAGCGTCAGGCCGAGAAGACGGCCTGAGCCGGGAGCGCCGCCGCCCGATCAGTCCTCGCGACGCGAATCGGCCGGGTAGACCCCGAGGATCTCGAGATAGCTGGTGAAATAGTCCAGCTCCTCGAGCGCGCGTTTCAGCGCCGGATCGTCGGGATGGCCCTCGACATCGGCATAGAATTGCGTCGCGGTGAAATTGCCGCCCACCATGTAGCTTTCGAGCTTGGTCATGTTCACGCCGTTGGTCGCGAAGCCTCCCATCGCCTTGTAAAGCGCGGCCGGAATGTTGCGCACGCGGAAGACGAAGGTGGTCATCATCTTGTCGGCGCGCCGCGTCTGGTCGGGCTCGCGCGCCATGATGAGAAAGCGCGTCGTGTTGCGCGAGTGGTCCTCGATATGCCGCGCGAGCACGTCGAGACCGTAGATCTCGCCCGCCAGTTCCGAGGCGAGCGCGGCGGTCGCCTTGTCGCCTTTCTCGGCGACGATCTTCGCGGACCCCGCGGTGTCGGCCCCGGTGATGCGGTGAATGCCATGTTCGGTCAGGAAGCCGCGGCACTGGCCGAGCAGCACCGTATGGCTCATCGCCTGCTTGATGTCGCTCATCTGCGCACCGGGCACTGCGAGCAGGTTGATATGCACGCGCACGAAGGCTTCGTCGATGATATGCAGCCCGGACTCGGGCAGCAGGTAATGGATGTCGGCCACCCGGCCATAGGTCGAATTTTCGACCGGCAGCATCGCGAGATCGGCCTCGCCGCGTTTTACCGTGTCGATGACATCCTCGAAGGTGCGGCAGGGAACGGCCTCGAGGCCGGGACGCGCGTCGCGGCAGGCCTGATGCGAATAGGCGCCCGGCTCGCCCTGGAAGGCGATGCGGCCCGTGCGCCCTGTCTGACTCGTTCCGCTCATCGCTTCGTCCTCCGGCCATCGATCCTGATGCGCCTGCCTAGCCCGTGAGGGGGGCGAAGGGAAGAGGGCAGGGGCGCACGGTGCTCACGCGGCGTCACCGCAACGGGACTTGGGAATTCCGTTCACATCCGGTAAAGTTCCCTTGATCTGAAAGGGTCCGTGCGGATAGATGCGCGGGACGACGACGCATATCTAGGGACGAGACATGTTCAACACCATGACCCTCACGAAGGCAGCCGGTGCGCTTCTCGGCAGCTTTCTGTTCTTCCTTCTCATGGCCTGGGCCTCGAGCGCGCTCTACACGGTGGGCGAAAGCCAGGATCACTCGGGCGGCGAACATGAGCAGGCCGACATGATGTCCGCAGCACCGGGCGACCTGCTGGCCGCGGCTGAGGGCGACGGCGCTGCTGCCGAGCCCGAGGCAGAAACCATGGTCGTTCTCGGCGATGGGGACGCGGCCAAGGGCGCGAAGATCTTCGGCAAGTGCAAGGCCTGCCACAGCCTCGAAGGCAAGAACGGCGTTGGCCCGCATCTCGATGGTGTGGTCAATCGCGCGGTCGCCTCGGTCGACGGCTTCGGTTATTCGGACGCGATGAAGGCACATGGCGGCGAGTGGACGCTTGAAGCGCTCAATGACTGGCTCGCGAACCCGAAAGATTACATCCCGGGCAACAAGATGTCCTTCGCCGGTCTGAAAAAGCCCGAAGACCGCAACGATGTGATCGCCTATCTGCAAGAGCACTCGAACTGAGCGCGCCTGCATCGGCAGATAAAGGGCCGTCCCTCGGGGCGGCCCTTTCACATTTCCGCGCGCCCCTTTACAGATTCGTAACTTGCCGGACGGGGCCATAGGCTTTTAGCTTGGGCGAGCGACAAGCGGTTTGGATCAGGGAGCAGGTGTGCATGGGTGAGACGCGCGTGGCGAGCAGGACGATCGGGGCAAACTGGCTGCATCAGGGGCCGCGTGCCCTGGGCGGGCTGATCGCGGCGGGGATGATCTGGGCGGCGCTGGCCTTTGGCGCACATGCGCAGGATGCGGCGGGCGATACGGTCACTTCCTATGGCATCGCGACATTGGGCTCGTTGAAATATCCGGCCGATTTCGCCCATCTCGATTACGTCAATCCGGATGCTCCCAAGGGAGGCGAAATCTCCGAATGGGCGCCGGGGGGCTTCGACAATTACAACCCCTATTCGATCCAGGGGCGCGCCGCGGCACTGTCTTCGGCTCCGCTGGAATCTCTGATGGAAGGCACGGCCGACACGGTGGGCGAGCTTTACTGCCTGCTCTGCGAAAGCCTCGAATATCCCAAGTCGAAGGATTGGGTGGTCTTCACCCTTCGCGACGGCATCACCTTTTCCGACGGCTCGCCGCTGACTGCGCAGGACGTGGTCTTTTCCTATGAGCAACTCCGCGACAAGGGGCTGAGCTCGTTCCGCGCGGTGATCGCCCAGCAGGTCAAATCGGCTGAGGCGATCGACGACAAACATGTGCGCTTCGAATTCCAGCCTGATTATCCGCGCCGCGACATCATCCAGTCGGTTGCGACGCTCCCGGTTTTCTCAAAGGCGCAGTTCGAGCGCGACAAGATCGACCTGTCGCAGACCTCGGACGTGCCCTTCATCGGCTCGGCCCCCTACATGTTCGACAGCGTGAAGGACAACCGCTCGATCACATGGAAGCGCAATCCGAACTATTGGGGCCGCGATCTGCCGATCAACAAGGGGCGGTCCAATTTCGACAAGATCCGCATCGAGTATTTCGGAGATTATCAATCCGCGTTCGAGGGGTTCAAGTCGGGTACCTATACCTTCCGCAACGAGGCGAGCTCGATCATCTGGGCGACGGGCTACGACTTCCCCGCGATGCAAACGGGGGAAATCATCAAGGCGGAGTTGCCCAATGGCAATATCGCCTCGGGCCAGGGCTTCGCGATCAACCTGCGCCGAGCGAAATTCGAAGACATCCGTGTGCGCGAGGCGCTGGGGCTGATGTTCAATTTCGAATGGTCGAACGAGACTCTATTCTACGGCCTTTATGACCGGGTCGAGAGCATCTGGGAAAACTCCAAGCTCCAGGCGCAGGGCAAGCCTTCGCCTGAGGAGGTCAAGATCCTCGAGCCGCTCGCCAAGGATCTGCCCGAGGGCATCCTGACCGAGGACGCCGTGATCCAGCCGGTTTCGGGCAAGCGCCAGCTCGATCGCAAGAACATGCGCAAGGCTGCCGCCCTTCTCGAAGAGGCTGGCTGGATCGTGGGCGATGACGGGATGCGGCGCAATGCGCAGGGCGAGACCCTCACCGTTTCGATCCTCAATGACAGCCAGACCTTCGACCGGGTCATCAACCCCTATGTCCAGAACCTGCGCGCGCTCGGCATCGACGCGAAGATGGAGCGCGTTGACGACAGCCAGTATGAAAACCGTCGCCGCAGCCACGACTTCGACATGATCACCACCCATCTGGGGCAGGACTACATTCCCGGCTCGGATCTGCAGCAATATTTCGGCTCGGGTTCGACCGATGACGTGTTCAACGCGATGGGGCTGAAGAACCCGGCCATCGACAAGCTGATCCGTGTCGTCGAGGAGGCGAAGACCCAAGAGGAGCTGCTGCCGCGCGTCCATGCGCTCGACCGTGCCTTGCGCAGCTTGCGCTTCTGGGTGCCGCAATGGTTCAAACCCACCTATACGGTCGCCTATTACGACATGTATGATCACCCGAAGACCCTGCCGCCCTTCTCTCTGGGAGAGCTGGATTTCTGGTGGTATGACGCCGAAAAGGCCAAGAAACTGAAAGCGAGCGGGGCACTCTGAGCGCCCGCCGATAAACGAGCAGAGGGCCGGACATGGGCGCCTATATCCTGCGGCGATTGCTGATGGTGATCCCCACGCTGCTGGGGATCATGATCATCAACTTCACGCTGACGCAATTCGTCCCCGGCGGGCCGATCGAACAGGTCATCGCCCGCGTGCAGGGCGAGGCGGATTCGATGCGCAACATCTCGGGCGGCGGGGATGCGGGCACGCAGAACCAGGGCGGTGTCGAGGATAGCGGCTATCAGGGCGCGCGCGGGATCTCGCCCGAGCTGCTCAACCAGCTCGAAGTGCAAATGGGCTTTGCACGGATCGTCTGCGACGACGGTTTCACCGGCACGCCCGATCTTAAAGACCCGGCATGCCACAAGGAGAAGATCCCGGCCTGGGAGCGCTTCGCGATCATGATGAAGGGCTATCTGACCTTCGATTTCGGTACGAGCTTCTTTCGCAATGAAAGCGTTGTGAACCTCGTGCTCGACAAGATGCCGGTCTCGATCACGCTGGGGCTGTGGTCGACGATCCTCGCCTATATCATCTCGATCCCGCTCGGCATCCGCAAAGCGGTGCGCGACGGCACGCCGTTTGATACCTGGACCTCCGGCGCGATCATCGTGGGCTATGCGATCCCCGGTTTTCTGTTCGCGGTGATGCTGATGGTGCTCTTCGCGGGCGGCAGCTACTTCAAGATCTTCCCGCTCAGGGGCCTGACATCGGATGATTTCGACCAGCTCACGATGGTGGGCAAGGCGCTCGATTACCTCTGGCATATCGCGCTGCCGGTCACGGCGACGACGATCGCGAGCTTTGCCACGATGACGTTGCTGACGAAGAACTCCTTCCTCGATGAGATCAACAAGCAATATGTGATGACCGCCCGCGCGAAGGGGCTGGCCGAGAAGAAGGTGCTTTACGGCCATGTCTTCCGCAACGCGATGCTGATCGTGATCGCGGGCTTCCCGGCGCAGTTTCTCGGCATCTTCTTCGGCGCGTCGATCATCGTGGAGACGATCTTCTCGCTCGACGGGCTGGGCCTGCTGGGCTTCCAGGCGGCGGTGGAACGCGACTATCCGGTGATCTTCGGCACGCTCTACATGTTCGGGCTGATCTCGCTCGTGGTGAATATCCTGTCCGACATGATGTATGTCTTCGTCGATCCCCGCATCGACTTCGAGAAGAGGGCGGGCTGATGGCGCTTTCTCCTCTCAACCAACGCCGCTGGCGCAACTTCAAGACCAACAAGCGTGCCTTCTGGTCGGCGATCATCTTCTCGGTCCTATTCGTCGCCTCGATGTTCGCGGAGTTCATCGCGAACGACAAACCGATCGTCGTCAGCTACCGCGGCGAGCTCTATTTCCCGATCTACAAGTTCTACCCCGAGACCGCCTTCGGCGGCGATTTTCGCACCGAGGCGATCTATCGCGACCCGGTCGTGCAATGCCTGATCGAGACCGGCGGGAACGAGACCTGTTTCGATGCCGACGATCCGCAGGCTTTGGCCAAAGAGGCGCTGAAAACGGGAGAGATCGACGGGGAGACAATCGACAAGGGCTGGATGCTCTGGCCGCCGATCCCCTATAGCTACAACACGATCAACGATGTGGGCACCGCGCCGTCGGCGCCCGATGCCGATCACTGGTTGGGCACGGATGACACCGCGCGCGACGTGCTGGCTCGCGTGATCTACGGCTTCCGCACCTCGGTTCTCTTCGCGCTGATCGTGACTGGGATCGGCTCGGTGATCGGGATCGCGGCGGGTGCCGTACAGGGCTATTTCGGTGGCAAGACGGACCTGATCTTCCAGCGTATCCTCGAGATCTGGTCCTCCACGCCGTCGCTCTATGTGATCATCATTCTCTTCGCGATCCTCGGGCGCAGCTTCTGGCTTCTGGTGATGGTCTCGATCCTCTTCGGTTGGCCCGCGCTGGTGGGCGTGGTGCGCGCCGAGTTCCTGCGCGCGCGCAATTTCGAATATGTCCGCGCGGCGCGTGCCTTGGGTGTGTCCGACCGGGTGATCATGTTCCGCCACATCCTGCCCAACGCGATGGTGGCGACCCTGACGATGCTGCCTTTCGTCATCACCGGCGCGATCGGGGCGCTCGCCTCGCTCGACTATCTGGGCTACGGGCTGCCGTCTTCCGCGCCCAGCCTCGGTGAGCTGGCGTTGCAGGGCAAACAGCACCTGCAGGCGCCGTGGCTCGCCTTCTCGGCCTTCTTCACCTTCGCCATCATGCTCTCGCTTCTGGTCTTCGTCTTCGAGGGCATCCGCGACGCGTTCGACCCCAGAAAGGTGTTCCGATGAAACCGGTTCTCGAGGTCGAAAACCTGAAGGTCTCCTTCCGCTCGGAGGGCAAATACACCCCGGCCGTGAAGGGCGTGAGCTTCACCGTGAACGCGGGCGAGACCGTCGCGCTGGTGGGCGAGTCTGGCTCGGGAAAATCGGTGACGGCGCTGTCGACCGTGGCTCTGGTGGGCGGCAATGCGAAGCTCGAAGGCTCGATCCGCTACGAGGGGCGCGAGATGATCGGCGCCTCGGAACGCGATCTGATGGCGGTGCGCGGCAACGATATCAGCTTCATCTTCCAGGAGCCGATGACCTCGCTGAACCCGCTCCACACGCTGGAAAAGCAGATCGGCGAAAGCCTCGCGCTGCATCAGGGCGTGCGTGGCGAGGAGGCGAAAAAGCGTATCATCGAGCTGCTCGACAAGGTCGGTATCCAGAACCCGGCGGACCGTTTGCAGGACTATCCGCACCAGCTTTCGGGCGGGCAGCGCCAGCGCGTGATGATCGCCATGGCGCTCGCGAACGGGCCCGATCTGCTGATCGCGGACGAGCCCACGACCGCGCTCGACGTGACGATCCAGGCGCAGATCCTTGAACTTCTGGCCGATCTGAAACGCGACATGGGCATGAGCCTGCTGTTCATCTCGCACGACCTCGGCGTGGTGCGCCGCATCGCGGATCGGGTCTGTGTGATGCAGAATGGCGAGATCGTGGAGCAGGGCAAGACCGAGGATATCTTTGCCAATCCGCAGCACCCCTATACGCGCAAACTTCTGGAGGCCGAGCCGACCGGCATGGCCGAACCGGTGCCCGAGAACGCGCCCGAACTGGTCCGCACCGAGCATCTGAAGATTTGGTTCCCGATCCAGCGCGGGCTTCTGCGCAAGACCATCGGCCATGTGAAGGCGGTCAATGACGCCTCTCTGTCGGTGCGCGCGGGCGAGACGCTTGGCATCGTCGGGGAATCCGGGTCGGGCAAGACCACGCTCGCGCTCGCGATCATGCGGCTGATCGCCTCCGAAGGGCCGATCATCTACGAAAACGAGGACATCTCGCAATGGCAGGCGCGCCAGCTGCGTGCGCTGCGCCGCGACATGCAGATCGTGTTCCAGGACCCGTTCGGCTCGCTCTCGCCGCGCATGACGGTGGAGCAGATCATCGGCGAAGGCCTGACCGTCCACGGCGTCGATCCGGGCCGCAACCGGCGCGAGATGGTGGCCGAGATCATGGAGGAAACCGGGCTCGATCCGGCGATGATGGAGCGCTACCCACACGAGTTCTCGGGCGGTCAGCGCCAGCGCATCGCCATCGCCCGCGCGATGATCCTGCGGCCCAAGGTGGTGGTTCTGGACGAGCCCACATCGGCGCTCGACATGACGGTGCAGGTGCAGATCGTGAACCTTCTGCGCGACCTGCAGAAGCGCCACGGGCTCGCCTATCTCTTCATCAGTCATGATCTGCGGGTGGTGCGCGCGCTCAGCCACAAGGTGATGGTGATGAAGCGCGGCGATGTGGTCGAAGCGGGCAATGCATCCGAGGTCTTTGCCAACCCGCAGACCGCCTATACCCGACAGCTCATGGCCGCGGCCCTCGGCAAGAGCGCGCTCGAACCCGAGACCGCATGAAGATCCTCTTCGTCCATCAGAACTTTCCGGCCCAGTTCGTGCATCTCGCCCCGGCGCTGGCTGCGCGCGGCCATGACGTTCTGGCCCTGACGGTCGAGACGAACCAGCGCCCTTCGCCGGTGAAGGTGATGAAATACCGCAAGCCCGAGGAGGTGAAGCTCTCCTCGCGCCTCACGCGCCTTTATGCCGAGAGCGCGCAGCGCGGCGCGCGCGTGGCCTTCGCCGCGCGACAACTGCGCGACAAGCATGGCTTCGTGCCGGACGTGATCTTCGGCCATTCCGGCTGGGGCGAGACGCTGTTCCTGCGCGAGGTCTGGCCCGAGGCGAAGCTGCTGATCTATGCCGAACTGATGTATCGCACGACCGGGATGGACACGGATTTCGACGCCGAGTTCCAGCATCCCGGACTCGAGAGCCGGATCTCGACCACCGCGCGCTCGGCGCATCTGATCCAGGCGATGGTGCAGGCCGATGCGGGGCTCTCGCCGACCGAGTTTCAGGCCGCGACCTTCCCGCCCGAGTTGCGCGCCAAGCTGACGGTCTGCCATGACGGGATCGATTGCGCGCGTCTCGCGCCGAACCCCGAGGCGCGGTTTTCCGTGCCAGAGACCACGCTCACCTTCCGCCCCGGCGACGAGGTGCTGACCTTCGTGAACCGCTCGCTCGAACCCTATCGCGGCTATCACTCCTTCATGCGCGCGCTGCCCGATGTGCTGGCTGCACGGCCCGACGCCCATGTGCTGATCGTGGGCGAGGAAGGCCAGAGCTATGGTGGCCCACCGAAGGACGCGGCAAGCTGGAAGCAGAAATTCCTCGACGAGGTGCGCGACCGTCTCGATCTCAGCCGCGTGCATTTCCTCGGCCGTATTCCCTATGCCGATTATATCGACATGCTCCATGTCAGCCGCACCCATGCCTATCTGACCTATCCCTTTGTGCTAAGCTGGTCGCTGATGGAATCGATGGCGGCGGGCTGCGCGGTCGTGGCCTCCGACACCGCGCCCGTGCGCGAGCTGATCACCGATGGCCAGACCGGGCGGCTGGTGGATTTCTTCGACATCCCCGGCTGGTCGCGCGCGCTGACCGAGGGGCTGGCAAACCCCGAGCGGTTCGCGCCGATGCGCACTGCCGCCCGTGCCCATATCCTCGATCGCTACGATCTGCGCACCCATTGCCTGCCGCGTCTTATCGCCTTCGTCGAAGGTGCGGTGGCCCAGGGTTGATCTCCCCGCTTTGTAGACTCGACTCCGAAAGGGGGCGGATTTAAAAAGAACAAAACAGGAACAAATGACTCGAATCCTGGGCTTCGCGAAATGTTCGACGGGCGTGCACGGCGTATTCTCACCCTCTGGTTTCCCCGGCTGGCGAGCGACCGGGTTCTGCGCGTGCGCCCCATCGAAGGGCCGTTTGCGCTGGTCCTGCGCGAGGGCAATACCGACCGGCTGCACTGCCTGAACGCGGCTGCCGAGGGACAGGGGCTCGCGCGCGGCATGGCGCTGTCCGAGGCCCGCGCTTTCTCCCCCGTGCTGCAAACCGCCCCTGCCGAGCCCGCGCGCGAGGCCCAGTTTCTTGAAACCCTGCGCCGCTGGGCCACGCGCTATTGCCCTTGGGTGGGCTTGGATGGCAGCGACGGGCTGGTGCTCGACATCACCGGATCGGACCACCTCTGGGGCGGGGAAGAGGCGATGATGGCCGAGATGGCCGCCCGGCTGGAGCGCGCCCGGATCGCGGTACGGCTGGGCCTTGCCGACACCCGCGGCGCGGCTTGGGCGCTGGCGCATTTCGCACCCGGACGGGCTGCGCCCGGTGCGCGGCTCGCGGCGTTGGCCAAGCTCCCCGTCGCGGCGCTGCGCCTGCCGCATGAGACGGTGACGGGGCTGCAACGGCTCGGCCTGCGCGAGATCGGCGATCTCACCCGCACGCCCCGCGCCCCGCTTGTTCGCCGCTTCGGGGCAGGG
Source organism: Thioclava pacifica DSM 10166 (assembly GCF_000714535.1). Classification (GTDB taxonomy): domain Bacteria; phylum Pseudomonadota; class Alphaproteobacteria; order Rhodobacterales; family Rhodobacteraceae; genus Thioclava; species Thioclava pacifica. The sequence goes on from NZ_AUND01000001.1 coordinate 116,854, forward strand.
CTGATGATGCGGCTCGATCAGGCGCTGGGCGATCTGCCCGAACAGGTCTCGCCCGCGTCCGAGCCGCCCCATTACGGCACCCGCCTGACCCTGCCCGAGCCGATCGGCCAGCAGGCCGACGTGATGGCGGGGATAGACCGGCTGCTGGATCGGCTCTGTGCGAAACTCAAGGAAAACGAGGCCGGGGCGCGAACCCTGAGCCTCACCCTGCGCCGCGTCGATCAGGCCAGCCAGGAGGTCGAGCTGCGCCTCGCCACCCCGCTGCGCGACCCGGCTCGGATCGCGGCGCTCTTCGCGCGCGGCATAGAGGATATCGACGCGGGCTTCGGTATCGACCAGATGCGGCTTGCCGCCACGCAGGTCGAGCCGCTGCCCGTCCGCCAGATCGGCGCGATCGCCACCGAACGGCGCGACAGGCTGGGCGACCTGATCACCCGGATCGGGCTGCGCATCGGGCTGGAAAATGTCCAACGCTACCTGCCCGCCGACAGCCACATCCCCGAGCGCAGCTTCCTGATCGCACCGGCCGCCTTTACCGAAGCCGGGGGCAACTGGCACCAGCCGCATCCGCGCCCGCTCCGGCTGTTCCCGCCTGAACCGGTCGAGGCGGACACGCCCGATCCGCCCCGCCGTTTCCGCTGGCGCCGGCAATCGCTCACCGCTCAACGGGTCGAAGGGCCCGAACGGCTCATGCCGGAATGGTGGTTCGACGATCCGAACTGGCGGCGCGGCATGCGGGATTATTGGCGCGTCGAGACCGGGCAGGGATGGCGGCTCTGGATGTTCCACACCCCGCAAGATCCCGGCTGGTATGTGGAGGGGGTCTTCGCATGACCGCCCCCTTCTTCTTGATGAAAATATCTCGGGGGGCGCCCGACGGGCGCGGGGGCGGCGCCCCCTCCACGGCGTCCAGCCCTGCCATTCCCACCGGCTATGCCGAGCTTTGCACCACTTCCAACTTCACCTTCCTCACCGGGGCCTCGCATCCCGAGGAACTGATGGTGCGCGCCGCCGAGCTGGGGTTGGAGGCGATCGCGATCACCGATCGCAACTCGCTTGCGGGGGTGGTCCGGGCCTTTTCGGCGCTCAAGGAGCTCAAGCGCGAGATCGGGGAGGCGCTGCGCATCCGCTCCGAGGTGCAGCGCGATGAAAGCTCCCGCCAGCCCATCGGCTCGCCGCAGGACTTGCCGCGGCCCGTGACCGCGCGCTTGCCGAAACTGATCACCGGCGCCCGGCTGGTGCTGAGCGATTGCCCGGTCGATTGGGTGGCACTGCCCACCGACCGTGCGGCCTATCACCGGCTGAGCCAGCTTCTGACCCGCGGCAAGCGCCGGGCGGGGAAGGGCGAATGTCATCTGACCCGCGCGGATCTGCTGGAAGGCTGCGAGGGGATGATCCTGATCGCCCTGCCGCCTGCCGATCTGGCCCGCGCTTACCGCCCGCTGCAAGAGATGCGGCGGCGCTATCCGGGGCAGGTCTTCCTTGGCGCACCGCCGCGCTATGACGGCTCGGATCAGCGTTGGTTCGATGCCTGCGCGGCGCTGGCGCTCAGGGCTTCGACCCCGATGGTGGCGGTGGGCGACGTGCTGATGCATCGCGGGTCGCGAAGGCAGCTGGCCGATGTGCTGACTTGCCTGCGCGCGGGCTGCACCATCGACAGCTTGGGCACCCGCGCGCTGCCCAATGCCGAGCGCCGGTTGAAGGGGCCGCAGGATATGGCGCGGCTCTACCGTCGCCACCCCGCCGCGCTGCGCCGAAGCTGCGAGATCGCCGCGCGCTGCGGCTTCGATCTCGACGAACTCAGCTACGAATATCCCGACGAGGTCGCCCAAGGTGAGCCCGCGCAGGACCGGCTCGACCGGCTCGCCCGCGAGGGGCTGGCGCGGCGCTGTCCGGGGGGGATCTCGGAGCGTCACGCGGGGCTGCTGGAGAAGGAACTGCGCCTTGTCTCCGAACTGGGTTTCGCCGCCTATTTCCTCACCGTCCATGACATCGTGGGCTTCGCGCGCAGCCGGGGCATCCTGTGTCAGGGGCGCGGCTCGGCGGCCAATTCGATCATCTGCTGGGCGCTCGGGATCACCGATGTCAGCCCCGATCAGATCGGCATGGTCTTCGAGCGCTTCATTTCGAAATATCGCGGCGAGCCGCCCGATATCGACGTCGATTTCGAGCATGAGCGCCGCGAAGAAGTCATCCAGTGGATCTACGAGCGCTACGGTCGCGACCGCGCGGGACTGTGCGCCACCGTGATCCATTTCCGCACCCGCGCCGCGATCCGCGAGGTGGGCAAGGTGATGGGGCTGAGCGCCGATGTCACGGCGAGCCTCGCGGGGCAGATCTGGGGAATTTCCGGAAAGGGGCCGGACCATGCGCGGTTGGGCGAGCTGGGCCTCGACCCGTCCGATCGGCGGTTTGCGCAGACGCTCAAGCTCATCCGCGAGATCATCGGGTTCCCGCGTCATCTCAGCCAGCATGTCGGCGGCTTCGTCATCACGAAGGGCCGCCTCGACGCGCTCTGTCCGATCGAGAATGCCGCGATGGAGGGGCGCACCTGCATCGAATGGGACAAGGACGATATCGACACGCTGGGCATCCTGAAGGTCGATATTCTCAGCCTCGGGATGCTCACCTGCATCCGAAAAAGCTTCGACCTTCTGGCGGGCCACGAGAAGCTCGACATGTCGCTCGCTACTATCCCGCAGGAAGACGCGCCGACCTATGACATGCTCTGCCGCGCTGATGCGGTGGGGGTGTTTCAGGTGGAAAGCCGGGCGCAGATGAACTTCCTGCCGCGGATGCGCCCGCGCACCTTCTATGACCTCCTGATCGAGGTCGCCATCGTCCGTCCCGGCCCTATTCAGGGCGGCATGGTCCACCCCTATATCAACCGCCGTCAGGGGCGCGAAAAGGTCGATTTCCCCTCCAAGGAACTGGAAAGCGTGCTGGGCAAAACCCTCGGCGTGCCGCTGTTCCAGGAGCAGGCGATGCAGATCGCGGTTGTGGCTGCGGGCTTCACGCCCGAGGAGGCCGACCGCCTGCGCCGCTCACTCGCGACCTTCCGCAAGATGGGCACGATCGGCACGTTCCGCGACCGGTTCGTGGAGGGAATGCTGGCGCGCGGCTACACGCCCGATTTCGCCGATCGCTGCTTTTCCCAGATCGAGGGGTTCGGCGAATACGGCTTCCCGGAAAGCCACGCGGCGGCCTTCGCGCATCTTACCTATGTCTCTTCCTGGCTGAAATGCCACCACCCCGCGATCTTCGCCTGTGCGCTCCTGAATTCGCAGCCGATGGGCTTTTATGCACCCGCCCAGATCGTGAGGGATGTGCGTGAACACGGGGTCGAAGTGCGGCCCGTTTGCGTGAACCATTCGGGCTGGGACAGCTCGCTGGAGCGCCGCGCGGACGGCGCCTTGGCGCTGCGTCTGGGGTTCCGTCAGATCAAGGGATTTCGCGAGGAAGATGCGGGCTGGATCGTCGCCGCACGGGGCAACGGCTACCCCGATCCCGAGAGCCTGTGGCTGCGCGCGGGCACGCCTCCGCACGTGCTCGAACGTCTGGCAGAGGCCGATGGATTTGCCGGAATCGGCCTCACGCGGCGCGATGCGCTTTGGGCCGTAAAGGCGATCCGCGCCCCCGCGCCGCTGCCGCTTTTCGCCGATCCGATGGATGGGGAAGGGGGGCGCGAGCCTGCCGTGGAGTTGCCCGCGATGCATCTGGGAGAGGAGGTCGTGGAGGATTATGTGGCGCTCAGATTGAGCCTGCGCGCCCATCCGATGGAGCTGCTGCGCCCCTCGATTTCCGGCCTCACGCCGCATTGCGAACTGATCGGAACGCGGCAAAATCGGGTTACGGTTTGTGGCCTCGTGATCACCCGCCAGCGTCCCGGAACGGCCTCGGGTGTGATCTTCCTGACGCTCGAAGACGAGACCGGTGTGAGCAATGTCGTGGTCTGGCCGAAGCTCTATGAACGCTTCCGCCGGGCGGTGATGGGCGGGCGTCTGCTGCGGGTCTCGGGGCGGCTCGAACGGGAGGGGATCGTGGTCCATCTGATCGCCGAAAAGATCGAGGATCTTTCCCATCGGCTGGCCGATCTGGGGCACCCGCTCGATGACGTTTTGGGCCTCACGACACCGCAGGCCGACGACGCCCCGCGCCCCCGTCCACAGACCACTGCACGCCATCCCAGAGAGCAGGCGAAGAAGCTTTTTCCGAGCCGCGATTTCCACTGACCGACGCCCAAACCGCGCGCGGGCAATGCTTCACACGCGGTCGTGTCATTGACCCTTCTGGCACGCTCCTCTAGCCCTGAAAGGACGCGGATCGAGCCTCGGGAGGGCGCCTGTCGACATGGTCACGAGACCTCGCAAGACCCCCGCCGCGACCCTCGTCATGGGGGTCTGCGGGACCGGCAAAAGCACCATCGCGCGGGCTCTGGCAGAGCGGCGCGGCGGGGTGTTTCTCGATGCCGACGACTACCATCCGCTGGCCAATCGCGACCACATGGCCGCCGGCAAACCATTGAGCGATGAGATGCGTTGGGACTGGCTCGACGCGGTCGCGAACGCGGTCGCAGAGGCCTCCGAGACCGGTCCCGTCAACTTCGCCTGCTCGGCCCTCAAACACGTCTATCGGGACCGGTTGCGGGCGCATCTGGGACCGATGAAAATCGTCTGCCTGACCGGTTCGCGGGCGTTGATCGCGGCGCGGATGGGCGCCCGACAGGATCATTTCATGCCGGTCGATCTGCTCGAAAGTCAGCTCGAAATCCTCGAGCTTCCCGGCCCCGACGAGGCCGCGCTGATCTGCGATGTCGCGCAGGCTCCCGAGCAGATTCTAGGCACGATCTGCCGCGCTCAGGAGGGCGCAGATTGCTCAGGAACGGGCGCCTGAACCTTCTTCAGATCGCCGGTTTTCCACGCCTCGAAACAGCAATTTTCTGACCTGAAATCAGGGGCTTTCCGGCTTGTTTTCGACTGCGGCGATTCGCCACAATCTGGCAACAATGTGTCGGTGCGGGGCTGAACTGTCCTGTGGATAACTGACCGAAAGGAAAAAAGTGAACCGCGCTAAGTGGCTGAAATTGTTTTCGGATTCCAAAGGTGCATCTGACCTTAGGTAAATTCTGTTGCAATATCACTGCGCTAAGGCAGCCTAAATGGGAACAAAATTTCGCCTTTTGGCGGGGTGGCGTTCGTAAAGCAACCTGGGGAGAGAGCCCGCCTGATGGCTGGGCTCGTTATGTGTCTTGTCGATCTTTGGCTTCACCTCTGTGACCAAGATCCTGCGTCGGACTCGTTCCGGCGCAGAGGACGATGTCGAAATGACCTCCGGCAAGCCCCTCCACGACGCGGATTCCAGCCTTCATCGCGAGGAAAACTACCGTGTCGAGGCGCTCGAACCGCGCCTGTTGCTCTCGGCAGATCCTGTATTCGGCGAGCTGGCCCGCGTGGCCGCAACCGCCCATCAGATCGACCCTCTGGAGGACGTTCCGGCGCTCGTTCAGATGGTCGATGACCTGCATGAACAGGACGAATTGGCTGCCGATGAAGGCCATGAAGACACCGCCCAGGGCGGTGTGGACTGGCCCGAGGAATGGACGCACGAGGCAGCGGCGGACACGGCTGACGAGGCCGCAGATCACGCCCAGGAACACGCGGTTGCGCTGTTCCAGATGGCCTCGGATGCGGTGGAAAATGGCGGTTTCCTGACTGCCGTTCAGGTGCAACAGCTGCTTGATCTGGCGCTGTCGCGGATGGAAAACACGCCCCTGTCCGGGTTCGACCCGGTGGGCAGTTCCGTGGCGGATTTGACCGGCCACGAAGCCACTGGTCCCCCGGCCGCGACCACTAACGCACTGGAAAACAACGAGAATACTGACGATCCGGCCGCCGGGTTTGTCGCTGCTGGCACCGAAGAAACCAGCGAAAATCAAGGGGATAACGGCGAAAACGGCACCGATGACGCGCAATATCTGCGCCTCGACGCCTCTGCCGCGACCGGCACCGATGCCGCGCCCCTGACCTACGAACAGCTCGCCCCCGTCTTCGAGGAAGCGCTCGCTCAATGGGCCGCCCTCACCGACAACGCCGAGATCCTGTCGCAGCTCACCATCACCATCACCGATCTCGAGGACGGTGCGCTTGCCCGCATCACCGGGACGCTGATCGAGGTCGACGCGACCGCCGCGGGTGCCGGCTGGTACACCGGCTCGGAGGACGCGGGCTTCGACGGCATCGACCTGCTCACCACCCTGCTGCACGAGATCGGCCACGCGCTCGGTTACGACCACGACGCCGACATCGCCGTGATGGGTGCGACGCTCGGCACCGGCGAGAGCATCGAGCTGACCGCGACCGGTGCCGTGACCGCGGACCCGGTGAGCGGCGCGCTGAACCTCTCGGGTGCCACGCTCGTCGTCGAGGGCACCGACCCGACCAACCTGACCTTCCAATTCGCGACCGACGGCGCGCTGGTCGTTCTCGACGGCCTCAGCACGATCGGCTCCTACACCGCCGGGCAGGTCACGTCGATCGAGGCGGGTGCCGGTCTGCTCGACACGATCGAGGGTCCGGATGCCGACACGGTCTGGACGATCACCGGCATCAACGAGGGGTCGCTGAGCTGGGATGGCATCACCGTCACCTTCACCGGGGTCGAGCGGCTCGAGGGCGGCGCGCAAGCCGACGCCTTCGCCATCGACGGTCCGGGCTTCGTGACGGCGGGCTTCGCGGGCAATGCGGGGCTCCTCGAAATTTCGGTCGGCGATTTCGTGACGCTGGCGACGACCTCCGAGATCGGCAGCGCGATCAACTTCACCGATCTGACCGATGTGGGCGTAGAGCTCTACACCGTCGGCACCGGTGCGACGAGCTCGGCCGCGAACGGCTTCGACGTGACGACGATCGCGCTCACCAATGGCTCGTTCTTCGCGGGCAGCGGTGCGAACGGGTATTTCACCCAAGGCAAGCCCACCAGCTCGGTCGGCTTCGAGATCGACAGCCTGAGCTTCAGCGTGACCCTCGTGCGCGAGACCGCCACCGGTCGCCAGTGGGTGCTGGCAGACGGGTCGGTCGCGTCGGCCGGTCTTGTGAATGTCGATGGTATCACCGCGACCCTGACCGACGCATCGCTGACGCTGGTGACCGAGCAGCCCGCCAATGTCGCGCTGCCCGATGGCGACCAGGTCGTGCTGTCGCAGATCAACGGGTCCGCTACCAGCGCCACCGCGCCGCTCGCGCAGGTCTCGGGTCAGCTGACCCTGGCCGTGGGTGGCGAGGTTCTGATCGCGGGCGGGTTCGGTTTCACCAAGACGACGGTGAGCGGGCTGACCGGTGCGGCAGCCGCGACGGGCGATCTGCTCGCGCTGAGCCTGACCGGCGTGCAGGTCTTCGCGGGCACCGGAGCGAGCTTCGACACCTCGACGCCCACCGCTCCGACCGTCGACACGACTTCGGACAGCGCGTTTGGTTTCTACGTCTCGAGCCTCACGAGCCAAATCGGCATCCTGACCTCGGGCGGCGTGACCTATACCGGCATCGACTTCTCGCTCGCCGCAACCGGCGTCGGCATCCCCGGCGTGACGGTCGAGGTCTCGAACCTCACGGTGCAGTCGAACAGCGGCTCGGGCGGCTCGGCGATTGACTGGACGCAGAGCGCGCTCACCGTGACCGGCCTGGGCCTGAGCACGCAGATCACCAAGGTCGAGGCCACCGCGACGGTGGTGGTCGATGGCGCGGTCTATATCGCGGGCACCTTCGGGCTGGTGAGCACCGAGGTCACCGGCATCACCGATCAGAACGGCGTCACGGGTGTGAGCGGCAAGCTGCTCGTGATCACCATCACCGATGCGGAGCTGTTCGCGGGCGTCGGCGCCGAGGTCAGCGCGGGCAGCCTCGATCTGACCGAGGCCTCGGGCTTCGGCATCACCGTGCCGAGCTTCACGCTCGCCATGTTCACCGCGACCGGCGCGACCGAGACGGTGACCGGGCTGGAATTCTCGGCCAGTGCGCAAATCTACGGCATCCCGGATGTCACGGCGGTGATCGACACGCTCGACGTGGCCTATTCGAGCGCCGATCTCGACTGGTCGCAGACGCCCTTCACCGATGCTGGTGTGAATTTCACCTTCGATCCGTTCCAGGGCACCGTTCTCGCGGTGCGTGCCGAATTCACGATCCAGAGCACCGTTCTGCTCGCCGCCGATCTCGCGATCTCGGTCACCACCCAGACCATCGCCGCCGCAAATAGCCCCACCGGCGTGGAGCTGACCGATGCCAAGGTCATGACCCTGTCGCTGACCTCGGGCGTGATCTTCGTGGGCTCCGGCGCCACGATCACCTTCGACGCGACCACGGGCGCCGCGACGGGCTCGACCGGCGGCACCGGGTTCGCGGCCAGCGTCACCCGGTTCGAGTTCGCCTCGGTCAAGAAGATCAACGCGGGTACCGGCGCGGTCGAGGGCAGCTGGAGCGCGATCAACCTGCTGGCCGAGACGGTCGAGCTGCGCAACATTCCGGGCTTCCAGCTCGAAGTGAGCGATTTCATCGTTCAGGCCAATATCAAGGATGCAACCAGCCTCACCGTGATGAGTTGGAAGCTGCTCTCGCTCCCGCTGCAGCTGAGCGATGCCAGCACTGGCTTTGACGCGACCGAGCGGTTCCTGATCGGCGCGACGATCGACAAGCTCGACATCGCGGGCACGGTTCTGCTCACCGGCAGCTTCAGCGTTCTCAAGACCTCCGGCATCGACCTGGGCGGCGGCGTCACCGCTGCGCTCCTCTATGTCGAGCTGACGGGCGTGAACTTCTTCGCCGGTGCGGGTGGGGTGATCTCGGGCGGCGTGCTCGATACTTCCGGCGCGACAGGCTTCTCGGCATCGGGCGGCGATTTCGCGATCGGTATCCTGACCACGGATGAGCTGACCCCCGTCACCTATACCGGCGTCGCGGCAAGTCTTTCGGGCCTGGGCCTGGTGAACGTGACCGGCGTTACGCTGAATCTCGCCAGTCTCGAAGTGGTCTATAACGCCACGAGTGGGGCAAGTAAGCTTGACTGGTCGACCATCACGGATGCGCCTGCGCTCTCGGATGTCGACAGCCTGACCGATCTGGCCGTCTCGGGCGAGCTGACCCTCAGCGTCGGCGGGTTCGTCTCGCTGGCCGCCACTTTCGGGCTGCGTTCGGTGACGGCGGATGCCGATGCGGGCACCGGCGCCGAGCTGATCCACATCACCGGCGGCGCACTGACGCTGGTCACGCTGGAAAACGTGCAGTTCTTCGCCGGCACCGGCGCGACCCTTTCGACCGATCCGGTCAGCGGTGCGAGCCTTACCCTCGCTGCGGACAGGATCGGCTTCGGGGCGACGGATGGCACTCTGGCGCTTGGTCTGTTCTACGATGCGACCGGCGCGGTGAAATACACCGGCGTGATCGCCTCGCTCAGCATGCTCTCGGTCAATGGGATCGAAGGCGTGACGGTTGAGCTGGCCTCGCTCGCATTGAGCTACAACGGGAACAGCTCGGCCACCGGTCCGAACCTCGACTGGAGCACCATTACCGAAAGCGCTGCCGCCACCGCGCTTGGCGCCCTCGACCCCGGCGACGCGCTGAAGGTGAGCGGCAAGCTGACGCTGGCGGTGGACACGTTCGTGTTCCTGACGGCGGAGTTCACCTTCCTGTCGGTCGCGGCGACGGCGACGGGTGTGAGCAACGGCGCGCTGACCTTCGTGTCGCTGACCAACGTGACCTTCTTCGCGGGCAGCGGTGCGACGCTGGCCAAGGATGAGGCGGCGGGGACGACCTCTCTGACCTTCGCGACCGATGCGGCGGGCTTCTATGCGGCGGGCGGCTCGCTGGCGCTCGGCATGCTGACCGATCTCGACACGGGCACGAAATACACCGGCGTGATCGCCTCGCTCGAGCAGCTCGACGTGAAGGGGATCGAGGGCGTCACGATCCAGCTGGCCTCGCTGAACCTGAGCTACAATGCGGTGACGCCGGTGGGCACGAAGCTCGACTGGAGCACGATTTCGGATGCGGATGCGCTGGCGGCGCTTGGTACGCTGGGGTCGGGCGACGCGCTGAAGGTGACCGGCAAGCTGACGCTGGCGGTGGATACGTTCGTGTTCCTGACGGCGGAGTTCACCTTCCTGTCGGTCGCGGCGACGGCGACGGGTGTGAGCACCGGCGCGCTGACCTTCGTGTCGCTGACCAACGTGACCTTCTTCGCGGGGACGGGCGCCACGCTCTCGGTGGATGAGGCGACGGGCGTGGCCTCGCTGAGCTTCGCGTCGGGCGCTGCGGGCTTCTACGCCGCAGGCGGCTCGCTGGCGCTGGGGCTTTTGACCGATCTCGACACGGGCACGAAATACACCGGCGTGATCGCCTCGCTCGACCAGCTCGACGTGATGGGGATCGATGCGGTCACGATCAAGCTGGCCTCGATGGCGCTGAGCTACAATGCAGTGACTCCTGTGGGCACGAAGCTCGACTGGAGCACGATCTCGGATGCGGATGCGCTGGCGGCGCTTGGAACGCTTGGGCCCGATGATGCGATCGCGGTTTCGGGCAGCCTCGCGGTGAGCGTCGCCGATACGGTCTTCGCGCTCGCAAGTTTCGATTTCTCGGCGACCACCGAAACGATCGATGATCTCAGCCAGGCCCCGATTGTGGATGCGCAGGTCACCCGGATCAAGTTGACCGGCGTGAATTTCTTCGCGGGCGTCGGCGGGGCCTTCGATTACACCGACGGCGACACCGCTACCTTCCCGATCGGCATCGCGGATCAAGGGCTGGGCTTCCTGGCCGAAAACGCGACGATCGAGATGATGTTGGTGAAGGATGCGGCGACGGCCGCAACCCCGCGCAGCTGGAGCGCGCTGTCGGTTTCGGTCGATTTCATCGGGATGCGCGGGCTGCCGACCAGCTTCGCGCTCAACGTGACCGATCTCTATTTCCGCATGAACACCGCCTCGGCAGGGGCGACCCGTCTTGATTGGAGCGCGATCGTCGATGGCACCGACTATCCGGGCCTCGTGCAGATCACGGACGAGACGGTGATCAACTTCGGCGGTACGCTTGATCTGGCGCTCGACGGCTTCGTGCTGGTCTATGGCACGCTGGCGGGTTCGATCACGCAAGCTGCTGTGAGTGACGGCACGATTTCACTGACTGCGGCCGATATCACCAGCTTCAAGATCACCAATGCGCAGATCTTCGTGGGTGCTGGCGGAGCCTTCGATCGCGAGGCCGGCACCGATCGCGTCCTTGGCCTGCTCGATCAGGGCACGGGCATCTATGCTTCGATGGCGGCGGGCGATGCGCTCGAGCTTGCGCAGGTGACGCGGCTTGCACGTGCGACCGATGACAACGCGGCCGATGACAGCAATGCGAATACGCAATGGGACGATGCGACTGTCACGCTGAGCTGGACCGCTGTGCGTCTGAGCGTGGCCGAGCTGGGCCTGCGCGGCATCACCGGCTTCACCCTCGATCTCTCCGACCTGCTCGTGGAGGGCAATTTCGCCGCTGCCGATGGTTCGGTTCTGGATTGGAGCGCGCTTGGCGCGGTCGCAGGGCTCGACACGCTGAGCCTTGCCGATACCGCGGATGGTCTCGACGCGACGGCAGGCTTTACTGTCATGGGTACGGTCTCCGAGCTGAACATCGCAGGCGTGGTGATCGCGACGGGTACCTTCTCGATCAAGAGCCTGCTGGCCGATATCGCGGTGGCTTCCGATATCGAGGCGGACAACACGCTGAGCAATGCGAGCGTTCTGATCTTCACCCTGAGCGATCTCAATGTCTTCGCCGGTGTCGACGGGGCGCTTGATGGCAGCTCGATCGATCCCGATCAGGGCATGGGATTCGTCGCAACGGGGGCCTCGCTGCAACTGGTGATGGTGAAGGAAGATCCGCTTGCGCCAGCCACGCCCGATGCGCCGCGCAGCTGGATGGCGCTGGCGCTGCGCGTCGATCAGGTCGGTCTGCAAGGCCTGCCGCTGACGGCAACCGCGAAGGATCTCTACTTCGCGATGAACAGTGCGGATGTGAATGGCAAGAAGCTCGACTGGGGCGCGACCGGCGTTGATCAGATCAATGCGCTTGCCGATATCACCCAGCTCGACGCGGGCTTCGGCATCGAGTTTGCGGCCTATGTCGAATTGCAGATCGAGGGCTCGATCCTGCTCGCGGGCGGTCTGTCGGGCCTGATCCGTGAAACCTCGCTCAACGATCCTGGGGATACGTCGATCAACACCAAGGTCTTCGCCTTCTCGATCGATGGCGCCTATGTCTTCATCGGCACCGGCGGCGCGTTCGAATATGATGAATTCGACCGGGTCGATGCGGTGGCCAATGCAGGCACCGGTTTTGCCGCCGAAGGGCTTGCCTTCGACCTGATCTCGGTGACCGAGGTGCTGCCCGACGGCTCGACCGCCACCCCGCGCAGCTGGACGGCGCTTTCGGCCCATGCGGATTCCATCGCGCCGCGCGGTCTGCCCGAGGGGCTGGAACTTACGGTGCATTCGCTCGACTTCACGCTGAACGGGCGCGATGCCGCGACTGAGCAGCTCGACTGGGCGCCGATCATCCAGGATCTGGGCATCGATGCGGTCGCGCCCGAGGATGGCACCGATCTGGTGATCTCGGGTGGGCTCGATCTCGACATCTTCGGCTTCGTTTCCGGTTCGGCCCATTTCGATATCGTTATGCGCAACCAGATCGAGGCCGAGCTCAACGCCAACAGCTCCGACGGTCTCGAAAGCGCCAGCCTGATGCTGATCGGGCTCGATGTGAGCAATCTCTTCATCGGCCAGCCCGGCGGGGTCGGGCTGAGCGTGGCCTCGGCCAAGCTTGGGCTCGCGCTGATCAAGGCGACGCCGCCGGCCGACAATTCGACCGACCCGCCCGGCGTGCTGCCGCTGCCCGCGACGACGACGCCCTCTGCAACCGCCGTGATCGGCACGGTCGAGGGGGGCGAGCTGACCGGCCTGCCCGAGGGGATGGAGCTGACCGTCAACCGCTTCTCGTTGAACTATTACGCGACGAAGCCGAACGGGAACGACGCGACCAACTTCTTCGACTGGACCTCGATCGACCTCGATGGCGAAGGCACTGGTGCGGACGCAGGCGCCGTCGATTTCACCTTCGGACCGTCGGATGACGAGACCACCGTCACCTTCGACGCGCTCACCGACAGCACCACGGTCGAGGGCTACCTGACCCTCAACGCCTTCGGCTTCGTCGATGTCGGCGCCTATTTCTCGCTCTCGCAGGACATCGTCGATGTCGATGTGAACCACGACGGCACGTTCGATCTGAGCACCGACATGAACGATGCGAAGCTGACCCGGATCGGGTTGCGCATCGACCCGGCGGATGACGATGCCTCGATCGGCTACGAGTCGAACTTCTTCATCGGCATTCCCGACGGCCCCGGCATCTCGATCGAGCGTGCGGATATCCTGCTGGCTTCGATCAAGGCGGCCGATCCGACCGTCGATACAAGAAGCTTCACCGGGCTCAAGGCCGAAATCGACAGCGCCGAGCTGACCGGGATCACCGGTGTGACGATCTCTCTCGATGCGCTCTCGCTCGAGATGAACAAGGCGGCGGATGCGAGCGGCGAGATCGATGTGCTCGACTGGGCCAACAGCATCAACCTCAACTCGACCGAATGGGGTGATGCGGACAGCCCGCTTGGCGGCCAGGACCTTCTGAGCGGCACGAACAAGGATGGCGAGACCCTCGCTGACGGTGTCACAGTGCTGGATATGGACCAGTCGGGCTTCTCGCTGTTTGCCGCGGCCACGATCGAGATCGAAGGCTTCGTCTATATCCAGGGCGATATCACGCTCACCAAGACCGACAAGGTCGCGGCCCGCGAGGTCGGTTCGACCACCGCTTTCGAGGCCTCGGTGCTCTCGGTCGGTGTCGCGAATGCGGTTGTCTTCGCCGGGATCGGCACGCCGACGATCGACGTGACCACCGATGGCGACGGCAATGTCACCTCGCGCCGTGTCAACGCGGATTCGGATGCGACCGGCGTCGCGCTTTCGCTCGACAGCATGGGCCTGCATATCGTCAAGGAAATGGCGGCAGATCCGGCGACGGCCGATCCGACGCAGTTGCGCAGCTGGATTGTGGTGAAAGCCACGGGTGCGGCGTCGCTGGTCGGTGTCGATGACGTGGTGGTCTCGGGCGATCTGACGCTGGTGATGAACAGCTCGGGCGAACTGCCCTCGACCACCGGCGGCGATCCGGTGCCCTATGATACGCTCGACTTCACCTATGGCGGCGTCGGCGGCACCTGGGACATCGAGATCGGTGCGACCACGGTCAACTTCGACGAACTGACGGTGGCCACGCTCGAGGTGTCGGGCTCGATCACCATCGGCTTCTCGAGCTTCGTCTTCGTCGAGGGTGAGTTCGCCTTCACCAAGTCGGCCACGATCTACGATGCGCTGACCGAGAATGACGATGCGCGCAAGCTAAGCGCGCTGACGGTCGGCGCGCAGCATGTGAACATCTTCATCGGCTCGGGCTATGACCAGAGCGCGGGTTTCGATGCGCAAAGCGATCTGGTCGGGCTGAAAATCACCGATGCCTATCTGGCGCTCGCGATGTTCAAGGCGGTCAATGCCGATGGCTCGCCGATCCTCGCCACCGATGCGAATGCGGGCGATGGCGGCTCCTACATGGCGCTCAAGGCGGGCGGCTCGGTCGAGCTGGTCGGCATCGACGGCGTGACCCTGTCGGCTTACGGGCTGGAGCTGGAACTGAACCAGGGCAAGACGCTCGATGCGACCCCGGTCAAGGAAGCGCTGAATCTCGGCAGCTTCACCGGTGGCGGCTTCGACGTGAAGGTGTCGACCACCGATACCGTGACGCTGGATGCGGCGGGCGAGATCCTCTCGGCCTCGGGCTTCGTGGTTCTGGGCTTCGAGGAATACGTGTTCCTCGCCGGCCATGTCGCCTTCCAGAAGGGCAACACCCTGACCATCGGCACCGGCGTCGATCAGAAGAACTTCGCCGTGACCGAGATCTCGGGCGACGGCATCTATGCCTTCGCGGGCACCGGCGGGCCGTTCTTCGAGGTCGATACCTCTGGCGATACCCCGGTGGTGCAGGAACTTGCGGACACCTCGGGCGCCACGGGCCTCGTGCTGCGCGACTTCTCCTTCAGCCTTGCGCTGCTGGGGCAGGTCGACACGAACGGCGTCGCGGTTGCGGGTGGCGACAAGTATACCGCGCTCTATGCCAGTATCCTGAGCGTCGAGCTTGCGGGCATTCCGGGCGTCGCGATCAGCGCGAACGGGGTCGAGCTCAAGATCAATCAGGGCAAGTCTGGCGCTTCGGGCATGGGCACCCAGACGATCCTGCCGGGCTTCGACTTCACGTCGCTGACCGGTCTGGACCCCGGTGTGCTGCAAGTTCTGAAAGATGAAGGTTTCAGCGGCACCTTCTTCTCTGTTTCGGCCAGCACGGCCCCCGCCGACCCCGGCCACGGGATCGAGCTTTGGGTGAACCTCTCGGGTGTGACGCCCACCAGCGCGGCAGATGCGGAATTCGTTCTCTCCGGCGATCTGCTCTTCGAGAAGACCACGAGCGCTGCGGGCGCGGTCTACACGAAAATCGCGCTCACCGACCTGACCCTCAAATTTGGCGACTACGAATTCGGCGGCTCGGCGCTGATCTACCTGACGCCGCAGGGCATGGCGGGCAAATTCACGGTCACCCTGCCCACGATTTCCTTCACCGATGGCACGAACCGCTACGAGATCGGCAACGGCACCTCGGGTGATCCGATCACGGCGACGCTGGAACTCAACACCTCGACCCAGGCCGTCAATGTCGATTTCGGCGGCGGCAACATTCTCGATCTGCCGCGCGGCAAGTATCTGCGCGTGAGCGTCGAGAACGCCGCCTTCAAGATCGACCTTGGCGACGACGACATGGCGAACCCCGAGATCTATCTCGAAAGCACGCTGGCGCTGTCGCAGTTCACCGACACGCTCGGCAATAAGCAGATGACGCTGGCCTTCACGGATGTGGCGGGCGGCTACACCAACTCTTCCGGTGACGGGTTCACGATCGAAAACGGCAAAGGCGTTCTGATCTTCTATTCGAGCGCGACGAACCCGACCGCGACCACCAATGGCATAGCTGCGCAGATCGAGGTGACGGTGGCCATCGCAGCCGCGCCCTTCTCGGCGGGCGGTACCGGGATCATCCGCATCAACACCACCTCGCGCACTGATATCTACGAAGAGGTGGATGTCGGGGATGCGACCTATATCCTCGACTTCCTGGGTCAGGCCAATGTGAACCAGATCGCGCTGGCCGACGCCAAGCTAAGCTACGAGCCCTATTTCACCATCGAGGGCAGCTTGAGCGATGCCGCCGTGCTGCCGACCGGTGCGACCAGCGGCAAGGTCGGGCGCAATATCACGATCTTCATCGGCGATGCGGGCGACCCGAGCGACCCGACGGACGATATCGGTCTGCTGATCACCAATACCGTCATCGGCATCTACGAATTCGGCGTCGATGCGAACCACAAGTTCGCCGTCTATGCCAAGGGCGAAGTTCAGGTGGTCGGCCTGCCGGGCCTCAATATCTCGGGCACGGTCGAGGTCTGGATCAACAATTCCGGCCAGACCTTCACGATCGTCGATAATGGCTTCCCGCGCCTTGATGGCGACACCTCGGGCGATCCTGTGCAGTTCACCTTCGTCGCGGGCCAGATGGAGCGCGTGAAGGGCGATGTCGAGATCAGCTTCGGCGTCGCGGAGACCGGCGATCTGCTGGTCATCTCGGCCGATGACGTGATGTTCACCCGCACGCCCGATGGCCGGATCGACGTGGATGCGCCGCAGACCTCGATCCTCGTCACCCCGCCGGGGGCCGAGAGCTTCGGCATCGAGGGGGCCGCGCGCTTCAGCTTCGGCGGTGCGCTTGGCTTCCAGCTCGCCGATATGCGCGTGACGGGCTATACCTTCTTCGGCGAGACGGTCGAGCTGACGCAGACCACGAACCTGCGTCCGCTGACCGCCGATCTTGCCTCGCCGCTCAATGGTCAGATCATCGACCTCGACGGCTTCACCTATATCGACGTGACCTTCAACAACGTGAACCGGATCGAGACCGATGCCTATCCGATGGGGATCGATCCCGACTCGATCACCGATGCCGATCCGGAATTCGTGATCCGTGCGACCTCGGGCGGGACGAGCACCACGATTACCGTCGATGGCGCAGGCGAGCTGGTCGAGGGAGCGTCGCGTCCGACCTATCGCTACCAGATCACCACGCCCACGAGCCTGTCTGCCGACACCGTCTACGAGGTGCAATTCCTCGCCAATTCCTGGCGCGACGGGGCAGGTGCGCAGAGCGCCGCGGAGTTCGAGCGCTTCACCGTCCGTCGCAGCCCGGCCTCGACGCTTGCCGCTGGCCAGCAGGATCTCACGGGTGTCACGGCGCTGCCGGGGATCGACCTTGCCTCGCCCTTCAATGGCGCGGTGATCGACAAGTCGATGCTCAACGCCAAGGGCTACATCGACATCACCTATTTCGTGCCCGAGGGGGTCACGCTCGACGCGGCGACGATCAACGGCAACGAGATCCGCTTCACCGCCACCGGTGGCGCGACCAATGTCGATCAGACGATGACCAACGCCCGCTTCTCGGTCCAGAAGATCGGCGCGACTACCTACCGCTATTACGTCACCGCCAAGCCTGTCGCCGCGACCACGGCTCAGACCGGGGTGGTGAACACGGTGAACCAGAACGCGACCGCGCCCTCGAACCCGGCCTTCGGCGTGGGCGATGTGACGGTCGAGTTCGTCACCGGCACCTGGAGCTACACGATCGACGGCACCGCATACTGGTTCGGCGGCGCAGAAGTGGGCAGCTCCACCGAATTCGGCGATGGCGGAACCACGATTTCGACCAAGGCCACTGCCTATACCCAGATCTTCAAGGTCGAGGAACTGCCGCCCACCGAGGCCGCGACCCCGATCAAGATCGGTCCGGTCTCGATCCTCTCGCCCAAGGTCGGCATCTCCAAGCTTGGCTTCAAGGATGGCCTGCTGGTGATCACCGTCGGCATCGGCGCCGAGACGGCCTCGCTCGCCTTTGGCGGAACCGCGACCCAGAATGCTGATGGCACCCAGACCAATAGCGGCGGTACCCAGATCACCCTGACCAACCTGTTGGTGAAGTTCGATATCGGCATCGACGTGCTCGGCGTGATCTCGGGTGGCTCCGACGACCCGGTCGTCTCGCTCACCGGCAAGTGGGAGATCACCGCCGACAAGCTCACCGGCACCGTTCCCGATGTGGTTCTCTTCGAGGCCACCAATATCAAGGTGAAATACGACCCGAACTGGGAAGCGCCGGATGACTGGTCGACGCTCGCGCCCGAAGGGGCAGGGCAGGAGATCGTGACGATCTCGACGATCAAGGTCACCTTCCTGAAATTCGGCATCGCGGGTTCGATCCTCGAATACGATCCGGGCAATGGCGACGCGAAGATTCCGGGCCTCACAGTCTATGATAACGGCTTCCGCATCGGCCGCGGCGAGATCATCTATTCGGGCACCGGCACGGGCACGGGCACCGGCACCAGCGCCGTGCAGCGCACCGATGGCGGCAGTGCGAAGATCAAGTTCGGTTCGATCCTCGAGTTTGACGACCTGCGCATCGGCGTCGAGAATTTCGCGCTCATCTTCGGTCAGGAGGTCAGCTTCGACGGCACGATCTATGTGGGTTCGGGCGGGGCGACCTTTGCTCCGGGCAAGGCGATCAACGCCAAGGTCACCGACCGCGCAACAGGCGAAGATCCCGCCGATACGCTGGCGCTCAAGGCGGGCCTGACCTTCACGGATGGCGTGGTGGATGGCTTCATCTTCGAGCTCGACACGTTCGAGATCAATATCGGTTCGGTGCTGAAGCTGAAGGGCGTCGACTTCCAGCTCGACACCGGTGCGGCCGATGACGAGGAGCTGATTTCCTTCGCCTCGATCGGCGCCGAGCTGAAGATCGGCTCTCTCGCGCTCTCGGGCGAGGCACGCCAGTTCGCCTTCCTCGGTGACGGTACCTTCGTCACCAAGCAGGGCTTCGGCGTCTTCATCGGGGTCGGCGCGGCTTCGGGCGAAGCCTTCAAATGGCCGAGCTGGCTGCCGATCCGCATCACCGAGATCGGCGTGCAATGGCCCGACATCCAGGCCGACCCGACCGATTTCGTCCTGACCCTGTCGGCGGCGATCACCGGGCTGCAAGGCTATGACGGGATCACCTTCGAGGGTACGGTCGAGGGCATCCGCATCGACGTGGGCCTGCTGCTCGAGGGCAAGTTCCCGATCATCGGTATCGACTCGCTCGGCGTGAAGGTCGGGGGCGACGCCTTCGGTGGCCGGATCGAAGGCGCGCTGATCGGCGGCATCATCCGCATCGGCGACAACGATCAGGTGCTTTCGACCTTCGACCTGACCAGCCATGTGAAGGAACGCATCTTCTTCATCGGCGTCGAGGCGGGCTTCTCCTTCTCGGGTGTGGGCGGTTTCACCATCCGCTTCGCCCTGTCGGAACTCGGGCCGCTCGGCGTGCTGGTTTCGGCTTCGATCCCGGGCGGTATCCTGCTCGAGCCGAATTCCGGCCTCGCGATCAACGACTTCACCGGCAGCGTGGACTTCTTCAAGTCGCTGCCCGACATCACTGACCCCGACGATCTGAACGGCCCGGATTTCGCGCTGCCGCTCAATGTTTCGGTCGACGACTGGCTGAACTCGGTGCAGGCGCAGGTCGTGAACCAGTATCTCGCGATCCAGGGCGGCTCGGCGGCGGGCGGCGGTTTCGCTGCGGCCTTCACCTCGCCGATGGTCATCACCGGCTCGGCGAAGATCTACTCGATCTACACCTCGCAGGCGGTCTTCAACGGTCAGGTCACGATCAAGATTTCGACCGATGGCAAGATCCTCGTGATCGGCCAGCTCAACTTCGCGGCCGACAACCTGTCGCTCTCGGCCCGGCTCTACGCGAACCTGTCGAAGATCGCCTCGGGCGAGGGTACGATCCTGCTTCTGGTCAAGGTGCCCGATCAGCTCGACCTGCTCACGATCAAGGGCTCGCTCCAATTCGGCTTCAAGGATATCCTCGGCGAGGCGACTGATTTCGCGGTGGTCGAGGAACAGTCCGCGACGCCCACGCAGCGCCTTGCCGGTCCGGCCGATGGCGGCGTCACGGGCGTCGGCAATTT
This sequence comes from Thioclava pacifica DSM 10166, assembly GCF_000714535.1. Lineage (GTDB taxonomy): Bacteria > Pseudomonadota > Alphaproteobacteria > Rhodobacterales > Rhodobacteraceae > Thioclava > Thioclava pacifica. The sequence goes on from NZ_AUND01000001.1 coordinate 137,113, forward strand.
CAACGAGCGCGCCTATATCGACATCACCCTGCCGGATATCACCGGGGCGAGCATCAATGTCGCGTCGGTCACCGACCTCACTCCGGAGATCGAGATCACCGGCGGCAGCTTCACGCTCGATGACAGCCAGGCCCCGACCCAGGTTGATGGCAACACGTTCCGCTTCTGGCTGATCGGGACCGGCGATGTCACGGCGGTTGACTACACCTTCATCTTCCAGGCCTGGTCCTACAGCGACGATGCGACCAACGAGACCGTCTATGCCGACGAGGACACCTCGACCCATAGCGGTGATGATGCGGTCGCGGGCCCGTGGGTCGATATCAAGTTCATCGCCGAACTGGGTGGCGAGATCACGCCCGAGACGCTCCGCGCGATCGCGGCCTCTGGCGTCGCGCCGTTCCGTCTCTTTGGCGAGACCGAAGGGGATATTGACCTCGTCGACAGCACCACGAGCACCGATATCGCGATCGCGCTCTCCGATGGTGCGACGGTCCGCTACTTCCTCAGCGGGGCGCTCGCGGTGGATAACTACACTGTCGAATTCCTCGCGGACACCTGGGCGAACAATGCCACCCAGAGCGGTCCGAACAACACCGCAACGCCGGATGCGAACTTCTCGCTCGTCGAGCCGGTGGCCACGATCGGCGCGCCCTTCGCGCCGGGGACGACCGGTCTCGTGGTCGATGTGAACTCTGCGAATACCTTCAATGTCGATCTGGATTTCGATACCAATCCGGATGCCTTCCGCGCGATCGTCATCTCCTTCGATGCGGCGGGCAGCGGGACGCTCGATTACAGCTCGATCCTCGACGCGAATGCCGAGTTCACGATCACCCGCACCGCCGATGCCTCTGGGGCTCCGGCGACGGGCTCGATCAGCGTCCCGAATTCGCCGGTGCCGGTGCAACTCTTCATCACCGAGAACGGGCAGGCGGTGTTCAAGACGCTCATGCTTGATGCCGATGGCCGCGTGGTGGCCTCGGACAGCGACGATGCGTTGGACCCGCTGCCGACCGATACGGCCGAGCTGTATGCGTTGCTGGCGCGCGAAGGCATCACGCAATTCGCCTACACCACGACCGACACCTTCCAGCTCGGCACCTATGAGATCGAATACACTGGCAACTGGGCCGATGCGGCGGGCAATACCGGCGCGACCGGCACGCAGGTGATCGCGGTCGAGGGCGCAACGGCGGTCATGGTCGATCCGGGCGCAGGCGCGTCGATCGACGTGAACCTGCTCAAGCTGCGCAACTATATCGACATCCAGTTCGCCGCGGCGGATGCGGGCCTGATTTACGATGCGGCGTCGATCACCGATGGCGGGGCCGAGTTCACGCTGAGTGGCGCGGGCCTCGGCACGATTGTGATCGACGATGGCGTCGCTCCGGTGCGCGTGGCTGGAACCGATGACGCGCCGGTCTACCGCTACTGGCTGACGGGCGAGTTTGCCGACAGCGCAACCTATGGCGACATCACGATCACCGCGGTTGATCAGGGCTGGTCCTATCGCTACGACAGCGCGACCGGGCATGGCGTTGGGTTCACCAGCGATCCGGCTGTCGGAGCGGTGACCGCCGGTGCGATCGTGCTGAGCAATACCACGCTCGAGATCACCTTTACCGGCATTCCGGCTGGCTACACGCTCGATCCGGCCTCGGTGCTCGATCTGGCGCAGGAATTCAGCGTGACGAGCGTGCTCACCGATGAGACCGGCCGCCTGACCAACGGCTCCTTCGTGGTGACCTTCGCCGATGCCGCGCCGGTGCTGCTGCAGAACTCTGCGACCGATCCGACCGATATCTCCTTCACCTATTCGATCGCGGTGTCGATCCTCGATGACGTGGGCCAGATTGCGACGCTCGACGGGGATCTGCTGCCGCAAACGATCGAGATTGATCTCGACCAGTCCAGCCTCTCCTTCTTCAAGGACAGCGCCGCGGCTCCGAGCATCGTGGAATGGGATGGCTCGAGTGTGAGCACGCCGGCGGGCACCGATGCACTGCCGGGCGATCGCACCTATTTCGACATCGAGCTGCGCGCAGCGAAGTCCGAAACGATCTCGGACGACCTGACGACTTCCGACATCACGATCTCCGGTGTCACCGTCACGCATCTTCTCGAGATCAACGGCGTCACGCGCGTCTTCGTCGATGGCAGCTTCGCAATCGGGTCGGTCTCCGTCGAACTTGCCGCCAACAGCTTCGGCGGCACGGCGAAGAACCGCGCCCAAACGCTGAACTTCGCCGTCTCCGGCCCACAGGCCAATCTGGTCGACCCGGCCGATGAAGGCAGCGCGGGGCTGGGCGAGATCAACAGCCGCGGCTATGTCGACCTGCATTTCGAACGTCCGGTGGGCGGTGCGCTCGATATCGGGTCGATCACCGATCTCGCGCCCGAGTTCGAGTTCGGCGGCAGTGGCACGATCACCTTCGACACGTCGCTCGCTCCGGAATGGCTGAACCCGGATGCGACCAGCGGCGATTATATCTTCCGCTACTTCACCACGGGCGCGGCTGCAGCCGACACCACGATCTCGCGCATCGCGACCTATGAGGGCGAGGCGACGGTGCTGCGCGCCGATGGTAGCGAGGACACGACCACCGGGCCGGTCGCCTTCGATGCAAGCACGCTCTCGGTCGCCTTTATTGATGTGCGCTTCACCCCGACCTACGGCGATACGATCGATTTCGGAACGCTGGGCGACGAGATCAGCTTCTCGGGCAGCGGTGCGAATGGCGTCACCGTGGCATCGAGCCTGATCGTGGGCGATGGCCTGACGGTGCGCTACTTCCTGACCGGCAAATTCGTGGCGGGCACCGTGCAGGTCGATGTCGCGGCCGACAGCTTCGGCTCGGGCAGCTATCTCAACGCAGCCAAGACCCAGAGCTTCCGCCTCGTCGAGCTTGGCGCGAGCCTCACCGATCCGGTCGAAGGCAGCTCCGTCGGGCAGGCGCCGCTCAACGAGCGTGGCTTCGTCGATGTGACCTTCGAGCTGCCCGAGATTTACGTGACCGGCATCGACATCGACAGCGTCACCGATGCGGGCGCCGAAGTGATCCTGAGCGCCGCCGGCTACACGATCGCGGTCGATGACAGCCAGGCACCGATTTACCTGGGCGACGATGCCGACGGCAATCCGATCTTCCGGATCTGGTATACGGGCGATTTCGCGGGCTCGAACCTCGACGACAATGTCTCGGTCGAGTTCATCTCGGGCAGCTTCGACTGGATCGGCACCGATGGCGGCACGATCAAGGCGATCACCGCGAGCAACGATGAAGAGCTCGTCGCGACCTCTGGCTCGATCGAGGGCCAGGCAGGCACCTTCTACTATGTCGCGCTCTCGCTCGGCGACAGCCAGACTCTCGATCTGGCCTCGATCGGCACGGACGATTTCACGCTCGCCACTGTCAATGGCTCGAGTGTTGCGATCTCGGGGATTTATGCCCGTGGTCCCCCAGGTGAGTACGCTGTGACATTTGACACCGATCGCAGCGGTGAAACCCTTGTTCTTTCCTATTCCGCGGGCGCTTGGACCTATGGCACCAACCCCTCCGAGGCGATTGATCCGACCACGCTGTCGGTGAAAGCCGCCGATACCGCAACCTATATCGACATCACCTTCGATACGCTGGGCGATCCGGCCGTCAACGAGCTCTTCGCGATTGACGCGGCGACGATCGACGGCGACGAATTCACTCTTGGCGGGGCAGGGGCCACGAATGTGGACCTGCTCGATCTGACCCCGACCGATCTGGGCGACGGCACCTTCCGCTACTACGTGTCGCGCGAATTCGGGCTCGGCACCGTCACCGTCTCGTTCAACGCTGGCTCCTGGGCCGACCTTCAGGGCAACAAGGGCGGGGCGAGTGAACAGAGCTTCCGCGTCATCGACCAGATGCAGGAGGGCGGTCAGCCCGCCGAAGGCGCCGACCCGGCCACGACCCGCGTCTTCTTCATCCGCATCTCGGGCTCCATCACGCTCAACACCGCCGGTATCACCGACGAGCCGCTGATCGAGATGCGCGCGCAGGCCGAGCTGACCTTCGGCGATTACGCCAAGGCCGATGGCTCTACCGTCTTCCGCTTCGAGCTCGAAGCCTCGGGCACGATCACCATCTACAAGCTCGGCAATATCGGCTCGGCCGCGGCGCGCTTCGTGATGGAGACGGGTGGTCTGTCGAGCGGTCTGCCGCAGTTCTGGGGCGTCGCGACGATCCAGCCGAACTTCACTGCGCTCAAGCAATACGGCGTGCATATCGACGGCAACGCCACGCTGATGATCAACCTCTCGGGCGAGGACCATACCGAGACGCTCTCGCTCGAAGGCATCCTCGGCGATCAGCTGACGCGCACCGATGGCGGCACCGACGACACGGTCCAGCTCAGCTCAATGAACCTGAGCACCTCCGGGCCCTTCTACACCAAGACCGCGGTGAGCTCCGAGACCCGCACGGCCTTCGCGCAATTCGGCGTCACGCTGAGCTCGGAAGCCAAGGTCGAGCTGGTGCTCAACATCAGCGGTGAGACCCGCTGGCGGATCACCGATGGCGGCAAGATCTACTTCGTCGAGAGCACCGACGGGACCACCGCGACGCTGCATTCCGAAGAGCAGAGCTACGAGCTGACCCGTAATTCCGTGGTGATCTATGTCGGCGGCTCGATGCAGCTGACCGCGCCAGGCGATAACCCGGATACGGGTACCGTCTACGCCTCGATGACCGGCGCCTTCTATCTGAAGATTTCCGGAACCCGCACCGAGATCTTCGTCTCGGCCAGCGCGACGCTGGGTGCGATGTCGGATGGTGATGCGCTGCTGCAAGGTCAGGCGACAGGCCTCTTCATCATCGACTATGACGGTAGCTCGGATGCCTCTGGCACCACCGACGGGATTGCGGGCACCCTGTCGCTCTCGCTCAGCTTCGGCGAAGTGACCGACTCCGGCAGCTCGGCCCAGGCGAACGAGGGCAGCTTCGGTGGGATCGCTTCGAATATCCTGCGCTTCAACGCGACGATCACGATCCTCTTCAATACCACGCGGATCGACCAGACCTTCGAGGTGCCGACCGCGCTTCTGCCCTTCATTCCCGACGACATGGCGACCAGCATCACGATCTGGGCGGCCAAGCCCGATCTCGGCTCGACCGAACGTCCGGTCGAAAACGATGGCGTCACGCCCAAGGCCGGCGAGATCTATTTCGTCGCGCGTGTCAGCGGCTCGGTCACGCTGTTCGATGCCGTCACCCTCAATGGTTTCCTCGAGATCTCCGTCTCGACAAGCGAGGCGACCATCGCAGGTGTCGTCTCCGGCCGGATCGCCAATTTCGGCGCGGTCGAGGGTGTGCTTTATCTCAAGATCGACTTCGACGAGGGCGAGATCCTCGGCCGTGCGATCCTTTCGGTTGTCGGCGGCATCGAGATCCCGGGCGTCGCGGCCAGCGGCTCGCTGCTGATCGCACTGGAAATCAATTCGGGTGCGACGCGCGCGGTCGACGGGATGATCATCACCGAGGCCGAGAAGCTGATCACCGATGGCCGCTATAGCAACTTCGGCACGATCACGATCGACGACATCACCTATGATACCGCGACAATCGAGATCCAGAACGGGCTGACGCTCTACATCAAGGGCACGCTCGAGGTTTCCGGCGTCATCCAACTCAACGGCGAGTTCTTCCTCCAGATCACCAACGACCCGGTCTTCACGCTGACCGCGCAGATCCAGGTGACGGCGACCCTCGTCGATGTCGCGAGCTTCGCGCTCGACGGCACACTCATCATCTCCGAGGGTGGGTTGCTGATCTACGCGCGCCTCGATCTTGGCTTCAATCTCGGCTCGGTGATCACCGTGACCGGCGAGGCGACCTTCCAGCTCAACACCTTCTCGAGCTCGAAGCAGGTCACTGCCTCGATCAAGGACGGCGAGGGCAGCTATCACGACGAGCTGGTCACGGTTCTGCCGGGCTTCAGCCTCGAGATCAGCGGCTCGGTCGATTTCGCCTCGATCGCGACCGCCTCGGGCCGCGTCTACATCGCTGTCCTGTCGAGCCAGTTCGTGATCGAGTTCGACGTGACCTTCAGCCTCGGCGGTCTCAATGTTCATGCGGCAGGCGGCGCGACGCTCTTCTACAACGCCTCTGGCCTCGAGGGGCTTGCGCTCGTGCTCGATGTCAGCATCGACGCCAATATCGCGCTGGTGATCGACATCGAGGCGAGCGGCAAGCTGCTGCTGAACACCACTGATCGCACCGTGTCGCTCGCAGGCTATTCGCTGGCCGGGCGCAGCTTCGAGCTGGCGCTCAACGGCAAGGTCGAGTTCCTCAAGGTTCTCAAGTTCGACGCGAGCTTCCGCGTGATCGTCCAGAACTACGCCTGGGAAGTGTCCTTCTCGGCCAGCATGGACTTCTTCGGTCTCGCCACGATGAGCGTCTCGGGCTGGTTCAACTCGGACGGCTATTTCGACTTCTCGCTGAGCGGGCGCCTCGTGCTGGGCTCGAACAGCTTCGGCCTGACCGGCAACTTCTCGATCCGGGTCTGGTATCTCTTCGATACGACGACGCATGAATACACGCTCGGCGTCTCGGGCTCGGCCTCGGTGTCGCTGCGCGCCTTCAACATCAGCTGGGGCACCGTCTCGGTCAGCTTCTCGGCCACCGCGACCGGCGTCGGCCGTGTGCCGATCGTGATCTCCGCCAATGCCTCGGTGAAGGTGCTCTTCGTGAAGGTCTCGGTGAGCATGTCCTTCACCGTGGGCTATGTCGAATTCCCGCGCCCGATTTATCTCGCGGGCGACTCTGCCCTCGGCCATATCGATCGCGACGGCTATGCCGGCAACAGCGCCTATTACACCTATACCGACTGGGGCGATGCCTCGCGCGTGCTCACCCTCAACATGGGCGATCACAACTACAACCGCGGCATCGGCGATGCGGCCGCGGGCGAGACCTATATCATCGAGGCGGTGACGCCGGTGGTGAACGGCACCCAGACCATCCGTGTGACCTATTCGGGCCGCGAGCAGGTCTTCGAACATGTCTCCGAGATCAGGGGGTATGGCGGCTCGGGCGATGATCTGCTGATCGTGCGCGAGGGCGTCGAGGTGCCGATCTATTTCGCGGGCGGTTACGGGCTCGATACGGTCGATTACCAGGGTGACGGTCAGGTCTTCATCAATTCCAGCACCGAAACCAGCGATCTGGGCGATCAGATCGATATCGGTGCGGGCGTGCTGACGGGCTCGGTGATCTACGGCTCGAGCGCGGGCGACACGATCGTGTCCGCCTCGGTGGTGCCGATCACGATCTGGGCGCTGGGCGGCGATGACGTGGTGATCCAGAATGGTTCGGGCGTAGCCACAATCTATGGCGGCACGGGCCGTGACCGGCTGATCGGCGGCTCGGCGGCCGACGTGATCAACGGCGGCGAGAATGACGACGAGATCGACGGCCGCGGCGGCGCGAACACGATCAACGGCAACGGTGGCAATGACCGTATTTTCCGCAGCCTCGCCTCGGATGGCGTCGAGATCATCGATGGCGGCTCCGGCACGGATACGATCCTGCTCTATGGCACGGCCAACCCCGACACGCTGACGCTGGATGAAAAGCCGAGCGCGACGAGCTGGCTGCGCGCACTCGACGCGGACGGGACCGGTTTCGAGGCCGACAATGTCGAGAGCCTGAATGTGCATCTGCTGGGCGGCCGGGACAGCCTGACGGTGAACTCGCTCGGCCATACCGATCTGACGGCGCTGCGCATCGACGATGATCTTGTGGTCGAATCCGCCGATCCCTCCAAGGATGTGGCCGATGACCAGATCGACGGTGCGAGCGATGGTCTCGCCGATGCGGTGGTGATCAACGGCACCAATGGCGTCGACACCTTCACGATCAAGGAAGGCACGGTCGCAGGGCAGGAATTCGTGGTCGTCGCGGCCTGGTCGACCGGCACCGTCACCGTCACCTTCGACGATACGATCCGCGCCAAGGGCGACACGCTGCGCATCTCGGCCGCGGGCGGCGCGGACAAGATCACCGCGGGCAGCCCGGTTGCAAGCGGCGATCCCGCCAATGCGACCCCGCTCGATCACGATCTGATCGCGCTGACGCTCGAGGGCGAGGCGGGTGACGACCGGATCATCGGCTCGCGCTTCAACGATGTCATCAATGGCGGCACGGGCTCGGATGTGGTGACCGGCGGCGACGGGCTCGATACCTTCTACGACACCGAAGAAGAGACCGAGACCGATGTGCTGATCGAGGTCTTCGAAGGCGAGGATATGGGCCTCTACGAGAACCTCTTCCTTGTCGGCAAGGTCTTCCAGGCCGATGGTTCGACCGCCTATGCGAGCGGCACCAGCGCGGGCGTGATCGTGCCGGGCGACGGCGATCTGTGGAGCGCCTCGGGCCTCGGCGCGGGCGAGACCACGGTCGAGCGCCTCAATGGCATCTTCGAGGAAGTGCGCCTGACCGGCGGCGACGCCACCAACAACACCTTTGTCGTCAACGATCTGGGTGGCTCGGTGCGCGTGGGCGGCTCGGATATCACGGTCAGCGCCTTCAACGGCAAGGTCGTGCTCGACAACAAGGGCTCGAGCGATCTGGAGCATTACATCATCGCCGCCCCCTATGGTTCGGGCTTCGAGGTCGAGATCAACGACACCGGCACCGGCGCGGACAAGCTCGTCTATCTCGGTTCCTCGGGCGACGATTACCTCGCGGTCAGCACCGGCATGATCGTGGCCAAACGCCACGAAGATGAGGTGACCCACAAGATCACCGGCGCCGCCGCGATCACGATCGATCATAGCGGTACCAGCGTTGTCGAACTCGACACCCGCGCGGGCGCCGACATCATTGCGATCACCGATACGGATCTGCCGATCTACCTCAACACCGGCCTTGGCGACGATGTGATCCACCTCGGCTCGACCGCCGACGCGGTTCCGGGCGTGAGCTACACCGGCGGCGTTCTGTCGGGCATCACCGCGCTGATCCAGATCGACGCCTATGACACCTATTCCGGCACCACGCTGGTTGATCGCGGTACCGACACGCTCAATATCGACGACAGCGGCAATACCGGCGACACGACCGGCTCGATCGGGCTCGAGAGCCGCACCGATGTCGAGGGCTTCGTCTTTGTCGACGGCTTCACCGGCTCCACCGACGGTATCCGCTATCTCGCGCTTGAGAAGGTGAATGTCGATCTCGGTGATGGCGCGAATGACGTGACCATCTCCTCGACCGGCAAGCGCGACGTGACCACGCTGGAAACCCGCGGCGGCGTGGACGAGATCGCGGTCTTCGCGATCAATGGCCCGCTCACCATCGACACCGGCGCGGGCGACGACACGGTCACCGTGACCGATGCCGATCCTTCGACGCCGCTCGCCAATGGAAACACGCTCAACGCGATCCTCTTCGGCTACCTGACGATCAACGCGGGCGAAAACGATCCGGTCACCTATGCCGAGGATGGTTCGATCACCAATCCGGGCGACACGCTGATCGTTTCGGATGCGGGTGACGATCTGCCCGATCAGGGTGGCTATCTCAGCTCCAACGAGATTGTCGGCCTCGGCATGACGCTCGGCGTGATCTACGAGGGCTTCGAGGCGCTCACGCTGGAACTCAGCGACGGCAATAACGGCTTCCACGTCGCCTCGACCCATGCGGGTGTGACCCATCTGCGCACCGGCAACGAGGTGCCGACGGGTGACGCCACGAATGACACGCTCACGATCGAGGAGATCGACGGGCGCACCTATGTCGAGCTGGGCAACGGCAATGACGTGGTGATGGTGAACTACACCGCCGAGGGCGATCAGACCTTCCGCAACGGCATTGCCGGGCAGGAGCTCGATATCGACGGCGGCTCGGGTGTCGATCTCTACATCATCGGTCTTGCGGGCGAGGGCAATTCGACGGTGCGCCTGACCGATAGCGGCGATCCGGCCGATGGGGCGGACCGCGCCGAGATCAAGGGCACCGACGGTCGCGACCTGTTCCTGTTCCGCGCCAATCAGGATCTCGATGTGGGCGTGGTTGCGGCGCTGCCGATGGCCGAGGATGGCACCTGGACCGACGATGTGGTCGAGCGCGTTGAGTATAACGGCTCGATCGAGGGTGGGCTGCGTGTCTTCGGTCGTGACGGTGCCGACCTCTTCGTCTTCGACGACACGCTCAGCTCGCTCGAGGTCTATGGCGATGCCGGCGACGATACCTTCCAGATCGGCCAGCTCTTCGCGTCCTTCCGCGATCAGCAGAACCCCTATAACGGCCTGGCCGGGATCGACTACTACGCGACCACGCAGGTCACGCTCGGCTTCCTGTCGAACGGGGTGAGCTTCGGCGCGACGATCCATGGCGGCGACGGCGAGGACAGCTTCACCGTCTACTCGAACAAGGCCGAGATCTTCCTCTTCGGCGACGCCGATGACGACACCTTCCAGGTCCGTTCCTTCGTCCGCGTCGATCCGAACGACCCGGCAGCGCCCTTCACCAATATCAATGGCGGGCAGGGCGCCGACTTCATCCAGTATGCGGTCAATGCGCCGGTGCGTATCGACGGTGGCGATGGCTTCGACACGATGACCGTGATCGGTACCGAGATGGGCGACGATTACGTGATCACCGATAACGGTGTGTTCGGCGGCGGTCTCTTCATCACCTACACGGGCATGGAGAAACTGGTGGTCGATGCGCTTCAGGGCAACGACACCTTCTTCATCGAGAGCACCTCCGAGAGCGTGCTGCTGGAGATTGTGGGCGGGCTCGGCTCCGACAGCATCAACCTCGGCGGCTCGGATCTCGAAGGCGTCACCGAGGGCGGCGCGATCACCGTCGTGTCGAACGGGCTCAATGGTCATAGCGGCCTGATCCAGACCACTGTCAGCAGCGACGACCCGCGCTATCAGGCAATCTGGGCACAGGACGTGGTCTCGCAGATCGCTGATAATGATGAGCCGGGGCTGGTCTTCTACAATGCCGATGGTTCGACCGGCACGAGCGTGCTGCGCGTCTTCGAGAATGCGACCGCGAACCCGCTTATGGTGATCAATACCTACGCGATCGCGCTCTCTGCCCGTCCGACCGAAACCGTTTATGTCACGATCTCGCCGACCCTCGGAACCGAGGGTGATGTGGAAGCTGGCGCCAAGGGCGTGCGCGTGAACGGCTCCTCGACGAGCACGGTGCTGATCTTCGACGAGACGAACTGGCAGGACCTCCAGTATGTCACCGTCACGGCGATCAATGACGAGGTCGCCGAGGGCCGTCAGGTCGTGCAGCTGCGCCATACCGTGACGCAGGGTGCGACGATTGACGATGCGATCGGCTATGACGCGCTGGCCGTGCCGAACATGCTCGTTGACGTGATCGACGACGATGTGGCCGAGCTGCTGATCTTCCCGCAGAAGACCGCTGGCAATGCGATCGACCTCGCAGGCGACACGATCGTGGCCGAGGCTCTGGATCTGGCCGCGAATGACAGCTTCGCCGTGATGCTTAGCCGTGCACCCACCGGTGCTGTCAGCGTAGGCTTCTCGACCGATGGCAATGTGAGCCTGTCCGGCACTAGCCTGTCCGGCAATGTCGTGAACTTCGACGGCACGAACTGGAATACGCCGCAATACATCACCATCACCGCGGTGAATGATACGGATGCCGAGGGCGTGCATTACGCCCGCATCCAGCCCGAGATCTTCGAGAGCACCCGCGATGCGTTCCTGGGCGTGACCTATGCCGATGTCGCCACCGGTCTGGCGGCGAATATCAACCGCGATATCAGTCAGCAGCGCGAGGCGCAGGTTCTCTACACCGAGGCCGATCTGACGATCATCCGCGGCGATACCTCGGCCATCGAGACTTATGTGCTTACGCTTGATGGCGTTGTGTACCGCTACACCAGCTTTGCTGGCGAAGATGCGGCTTCGGTTGCGGGCGGGCTGCTCTTTGCGATCGGTCTCAACACCGAGAACACCGTGAGCGTTACGCGCGATGGCGCGACCCTGGAGCTGAGCCGTGCCTCGGGCACCACCTTCGCGCTCGAGATCGAGGGCAGCGCCTTCAACAACGGCTATGTCTTCACCCCGACTGCGATGGTGAAGCTCTCGGTCGATGGCGAGGCCTTCGAGATCGAGGGCCAGACGCCGGGCGGCACGCCGCTCAGCGTCACCGGGAACCGCGCCTTTGACATCGTGGCCTTCCGCCTTGCAGCCTCGACCCTCGATGGCACGCTCGCCTCGGGTCAGCTCGTTGATGGCGCGACCTGGATCATCAAGCTCGACGGGTTGCAGGTTCAGGCGAGCGCCGAATTCGGCGATGGCCTCAACGACATCGTCAACAAGCTCGTCGCGCAATTCGCGGGCAGCGATTACGCGGCCTCGGCGGGCTATCTGCAAGCGACGCTGCTGCCCGCGGTGGACGGGGCGCTCTATGTCTCGGCCGAGGATCCGACGACCTGGCGCATCCTGATCGACGGCACGCTGTTCGAATACACCTCGACCTCGAGCGATGCCTCGGGCGGCATCAAGGGCATTTCCGACAAGCTCGCGGAAGCGATCAATGCCGCGGGTCTCGACATCATTGCGACGGTCGACGCCAATGGCGCGATCCGTCTGGTCTCGACCGCGCCCTTCTCGCTCCTGCCGCTTGACAGCGAGACGACCTCGATCGCGATCGCGGGTGACACGAGCCTGACCCCGCCGGTTTATAGCGACGGCGAGATCTTCATCTTCCGTGGTCCGCAATCGACCGGCATCGTGGCCTTCTCGATCGACATTCTGCGCAAGTCGAGCCCGGATGCGGCGAGCACGCTCACCGGTGGCGCCTATGTCCCGGCCGATGCGCAGCGTTCGGGCACCCATTGGCAATCGGCGCAGATCGGCTTCACGACGATGGGCACGATCGCCTATGGCCAGACCTGGACGCTGTCGATCGGCGACAACATCACCAATGCCGATCTGCCGCAGCAATACACGCCCTACAGCTACGTCGCGGGCAAGAATGGCGACAACATCCTGCCCGGCCCGCTCGATGTGACGGTGCTCGACGATGACGCGCCGACGGTCGAGATCATCGAGACCAACGGCTCGACCGTGGTGGCCGAGCGTGCGCCGGGCGAGATCCAGGTGGTCGACAGCTTCGATGTGGTGCTGACCGGTGCGCTGAGCGGCACCAACACCGTACGCGTCGAGGTCACCCCGCTGCCGACCCGCACCTATAACTCGGAAGAGGCGTTCAACGCCGATGCGAATTTCGGCGAGAACGAGATCGTTCAGGTGCGCGTCGCGGCCCCGATCGCGGTGCTGACGCTCGCGGGCGAGGCGGTCGAGGGCGAGACCTGGCAGGTCACGCTGATGAGCGATGCGGGCCTCTCGGGCGTTGCGCCGATGCTGCCGGCCTCGGTGACGCTCGAATACACGGTCGCGGCGAATGAGGATCTGGGCGATGTGGCCGAGGCGCTGCGCTCTGAGATCGACGCGCTGTCGGGCTACAACGCGGCCCTGACCGCCGATGGCGCGATCCAGATCACCGTCGCGGGCAGCACCGAACGCTTCTTCGTCGCGGTCGGCATCGCGGGCGAAAGCCATGGCGCGATCGACACCCGCGTGGTGCAGGACTTCAACTTCGCCAATGTCCTCGAATTCGAGATGATGGGCGCACCGACCGCGGGTGAGACCTGGAGCGTCACCTTCAATGGTGAGACCTTCAATCATCTCGTGACCGCGGGCCAGTCGCTGTCGAACATCGCTGCAGCCCTCGGCGCCCAGATCAACGCCTATAACGACGTGAGCACCACCGACGGCAACCCGCGCCAATACGAGGTGATCGTCGATGGCCGCGTGATCTCGATCCGCGAGATCGCCGATCCGGCGGCCGATTACGCCGCCTCGGCCTCGGTCCTCCCGCAGAAGGCGGGCGAGATCTCGGCGCGTCAGTTCGTGGAGTTCAACGCGACCAATTGGATGACCCCGCAGACCGTCACCGTGCTGGCGCTCGACGATACGATCGTCGATGGCGGCGATGCGCAGGTCTTCGGCGCCTTCAACGACCGCGTGAACTCGATCCGCGGCCCGGTCTCGATCATCGGCGGCGAGAGCGATACCGACGTGTCGCTGCGCACGCCGGTTCTGCTGCCGGGCGAGACCAACATCCCGCTCGCCGATGGCCAGACCGGTTCGGTCGACACGACCGATGGCACGACCACGATCACCATCGACCCCGAAGAGCTGACCCATGTGACTGGCGATTACGGCGAGCGTCCGGGCTTCGATCCGCGCATCAACGACACCGCCACGATCTACGATATCGCGACCATCGGTGAGGATGGCACGCTGAGCACCCGCGTCGATGTCACGAGCATCTCCGAGGATATCCTTTCGCTGGCCAATGATCTTGGTATGACGCTTGATCTTACGATCAACGGAACGGATGCGGTCGAGAGCGGTGCGGTCTGGTTCTTCGGCACGCCCGATCAGGCTGACCTGTCGCTGATCGACTGGCTCTCGGCCTCGGTCGATCTCTCGGGCACGATTGATGCCTTCGAGACGGTGACGGTGACGCTGACCGATCTGAGCGGGGTCGTTCAGACCTTCTCCTACGAAACGGGCGCGCAGACCGCCTATCGCTCGGTCGTGCTGCGCGAACTCGCCGCGCTGATCGATGCCTCGGCCGATTACGAGGCCGTCGCGACCGTGAACCTGCTGGGCGAGACCCGCCTGCATGTGAAGCGCGCGGACGATGCGGCCTTCGATCTGGCTGTCACCGCGCCCGGCACGCTGGAGGCGACGATTGGCGGTGCGCCGGTGCAAAGCCTTTACAATGACGCGGGTATCACCTGGACGCTGGCGGCGTTCCAGCTGCGGAACGAGCCGGTCGCAGGCCAGACCTGGACGCTCACCGTCAATGGTGCCGCGACCCCGGCCTCGGTCATTGCTGGCGCCAGCTTCGGCTCGGTCACGCAAGAACTGGCAGCCCGCATTTCCTCGACCTATGCGCCGGTCGTCTCGGGCAGCTTGATGACGATCACCGATACGCTGCCCGAGGACTTCGACACCGATCCGGGCGCGCTCATCACCTATGCGCCGGTCAACCCGAACCTGCGCGTCGACGAGGCCGAGCAGATCGACACGCTCACGGTGTTCAACAACGAGAGCCCGGCGCTCGATATCGGCGTGCTGACCGAGAACCACCTGTCGGGTCTCGGCATGGGCGGAGACACCAATATCGGCGGCGTGCCGATCGCGGGTGGGGTGAGCTATACCGGCCTCGAGGTGATCGACATCCGTCTGGGCCGCAACACCGACATCTTCACCGTCGAGAGCACCCATCGCGGCAAGACCATCATCGACAGCGCAGACGGCGATGACGTGATCACCGTGAAGACCACCGCCGGTCACACGATCATCCGCACCGGCAATGGCGACGATGAGGTCCATGTCGGCTCGGATCAGGGCGTGGTCGACCAGATCACGGGCCTCCTGATCGTCGATATGGGCGAAGAAGGCCCGATCGGGGACAAGCTCTTCCTCGACGACAGCGTCGATACCAATCCGAATGTGCTGCGCCTCGATGGCAACCGTATCTCGGGGCTCGATATGCCCTCGGTGGCCGAGCGCATCGAGATCGAGACGCGCGGCGTGGGCGGCAGCTTCACCCTCTCGCTCGACGGGATCACGACCACGACCGTGGCCTTCGGTGCGGATGCTGCGGCGATGAAGGCGGCGATCGACACGGTCTTCGCAGCCTTCGGCACCGATGCGGTGGTGAGCGTCGAGCATGATGGCGCCACCTATACCTACACGATCGAGTTCGGCGGCCCGACCGGCGGCATCGACCTGCCCGATGTGATCGTCGATGCGACCGGCATCACCAGCGACGCGGACACCACCGCCGCCGCCGAGGTGACCGAGCTGATCAAGGGCACCACCGATCCGGGCCTGAATGTCATGCAGGCGATCACGATCTCGGCCGAGGGCGGCACCTTCACGCTGGCCTTCGAAGTGCCGGATGTGCTGGGCAACATCGATCTGCGCATCTCCGACCCGATCGCCTTCGATGCGACTGCGGATGAGATCGCGGCGATCCTCGAGCCGATCCTGAACCCGAATAACAGCCGTCCGTTCCTGCCTTACACCAAGAACTTCGCGGTCGACCGCTTCGGCGACGTGATCTATCTGACCTTCCAGGGCGCGCTGGCCCAGACCGAGGTTGCGGCAGTCGATACGCGTGGCCTGACGGGCGACGTGCTTGAGGCGCGCATCGACATCGCAGAGCCGAGCCTGGGCGACACCTTCACGATCGACCTGACCGATCTGGCAACGCCGCTCTTCGATGATCTCTTCCCGGTCGATTTTGCGGTCACGCACTTCGCCTATACCGCGCTCGCAGACGACACGGCGGCGGATGTGGCGGCGGCGCTGGCGGCGCAGATCATGGATGCGCAGGGCCCGAACATCATCGCCCATGTCGAGGGCACAGTGCTCGTGATCACCTCGCGCTCGGGCGAGCGGATCTCGGTCGTGGTCAATAGCGGCGATCCCGCGCTCGATCATCTGCTCGGCCCGCTCGGCATTCAGACCGATCTCGCGAAGCTCGAGACCCGGATGGATGGCGTCGATTACTACGATGTCGAGTATCTCGATATCGCGATGGGCTCGGGCGATGACGTGATCAATGTGCGCGGCACGACGGCCCATACGACGCTCGATCTCGGTGCGGGCAGCGAGCGGATCTATGTCTCCTCCGAGGCCGATTTCGGGCTCGAGACCGACACGACCTTCCTGACCGGCCACCTGCTGAACATCCTCGGCATGCTCAACATCGAAGCGGGCACCGGCCGCCACAAGCTGATGATCTCGGATGAGGCGACGGTGCAGGGCGACGGCACGACCGATCTGCGCGCGCTGATCACCGATGACCGCGATGCGGCGCTGGCTTCGGCGGCGGCCTGGGGTGACGATGCCGAGCTGTCGAACGTCAACGAGATCTTCGTCGTCGGCATCGCGCCCGCGCCGATCACCTATGGCGCCGATCTTGCCGAGGGCAACTTCCTCGACGGTATCACCTACTTGACCGGCTTCGGCGCCGACGCGATCGAGATCGACGGCACCCATGAGCGCGCCATTGAGGGCAGCCGCGAGCTGACCGTGCTGAACACCGGTCTGGGCAATGACGATCTGGTCGTGACCCTGACGACCGATGAGGACGGCGCCTTCGTGCTCAACACCCAGGGCCCGCATGATGCGAATTACGCGCCCGATTGGGGCTATGCCCGCGACTACCTCGAATTTGCGGACAACGATATCGTCGACGCCGCGCTGAGCACGCTGCCGCTGATCATCTTCGGCGGGCAGGGCGATGACCGGATCACCTCGGGTCTCGCGAATGATATCGTCTTCGGCGACCGTGGCCGGATCGACTACCTGACTGCCGATGGCATGGGCGATGCTCTGCGCCTCGGCTCGGGTGGCCCGGATCATGTCAATGACGGAACCGATGTCGCGCCGACCCTGATCTACACGATCGACCCGACCATCGGCGGCGCGGATACGATCATCACGCTCGGCGGCGACGATATCGTGCTGGGTGGCGTGAATGGCGACACGATCACTACCGATGGCGCGGGCGACACCGGCGCGGATATCGTGATCGGCGACAGCGGCATGATCGACTATGTCTCGGCCGACAGCGACCGCACCGATATCGACGAGATCGCGACCACCGACGAGACCTATGGCGGCTCCGACTGGATCGTGACTGGGCTGGGCGATGACATCGTGCTGGCGGGCGAGGATGGTGAGACCATCATCGATGCGCTGCTCGACGGCACCCGCTCGCGCGACCGCGTGACCGAAGAGGCCGTCTCCACGATCGAGGTCGATCTGCGCGACGCCACCACGCGCGTGATCGCGGGCGATTATGTCGATGCCGGTCAGGGCGACAACATTGTGCTGGGCGACAATGGCCGGATCGTGGCGGCTGCTGACGACGCCCCGCAATTTGGTTCTCAGCCCATCACCCTTGGCCGGATCGAGACCTCGGTGGAGAACCCGGCGATCGGCGGCGATGACGTGATCTTCGCGGGCATCGGCTATGACATCGTGCTGGGCGGTCAGGCGGGTGACGTGATCCGGGTGGCCGAGGGCGAGGTCTACGATGTTGCCGTGGGCGACACGAGCCTGCGCGATGCCGGCAATATCGTGCTCGGCGACAATGGCTACATCGATTGGGTCGGCACGGATGGCGATGCCTCGGATATCGATCGGATCGTCTCGACCGATGAGGCAATCGGTGGTTCCGACTGGATCGTGACCGGTGGCGGCGATGATATCGTCATCGCAGGTGTCGATGGCGGTGCGCTGAGCGTCGATTGGGGCGATGGCGAAACCGAGATCGCGGGCGATTTCGTGAATGCGAGCCAGGGCAACAACATCGTGCTGGGCGACAATGGCGACATCGTCGCGGCGGTCGATGATGCCCCGCAGTTCGGCACGCAGCCGATCACGCTCGGCCTGATCAAGACGACTGCGCCAGAGATCGGCAGCGATGATGTGATCCTTGCGGGCATCGGTTACGACATCGTGCTGGGCGGGGCTGCGGGCGACGCGATCAACGTCAAGATCGGTGAAGCCTATGACGTGACGGGTGACGACACCTCGCTGCATGACGCGGGCAATATCGTGATCGGCGATCTGGGCCGCATCGTCTGGGATCTCTCGCTGATCGACGACACGATCGAGAGCGACAGCGCAGCCGTGCTCGACCTGATCGAGACCACCGAGGCGCGCTATCCGGCGACCGACGCGATGATCGGCGGCAATGATCTGATCGCCACGGGCGCGGGCCGCGACTTCATCATCGGCGGTACGGCGGATGACACGATCTTCGCGGGTGCGGGCAATGATCTCGTCTTCGGCGATCACGGGCGCATCGTGGCGCAGCCGGGCGGTGGCGTGGATGCGGCCCTTCTGCCGCTGACCGAGACCGAACTGCTCGAAGAGTTCGATTTCTATTCGATCCTGCGCAGCGAAACCGATGGCGGCGGGCGCGACATGATCTTTGCCGAGGACGGGCGCGACATCGTGCTGGGTCAGCAGGGCGCAGATATCATCTATGGCGGCAATGGCGACGATGACCTGATCGGCGGCCATAACCGTCCGGGCGGCGTCGATGGGGCAGACCGGATCGACGGCAATGGCGCGGTGCTGGCCGAGGATATGCCTGCGATCAGCAGCTGGCTTGTGGCGAGCGAGCAGGCCTTCGATACGACCGTGTCCGATAATGACGTGATCCTCGGCGATAACGGCATCATCATCCGTACCGATGCAGCCGTGAGCCTGCGCTTCCGGGTGCTCGCGGATGGCACGCTGACGCTTTATGACGATGCCGATGACGGCACCGGCTCGAATGCAGGCAGCGTGGCGCAGCTGAACCCGGCACAGGTTGCGGGCAGCTTCGTCGAGGAACGCCTGATCGCGCTCTTCGATCACGACGACACCGTCGAGGCCGACCAATCCGAGCTTTACGGCGCCGATTATCTCGCGGGCGGCGCGGATGATGATGTGATCTTCGGCCAGCTCGGCGACGACCTGATCCAGGGTGACGGCTCGGCCGAGTTCCGTGGGCGTGCGCTGACCACCGCCTATGACTCGACCGATCACGGCTATGCGACGCGTCTCACCGCCGATGGCACGCTGAGCGTCAACCCGACCCGCAGCATCGTGCCTGCCCGCGACGGCGATGATTACATCGAAGGCAATGGCGGGAACGACGTGGTCTTCGGTGGGCTGGGGCAGGACGACATCATCGGCGGGTCGTCGGATCTCTACATCCGTCACGCGGCCGATGCGGCGGAGGGCTACGACCCGGCACTTCTCTCGACCGCGAACGTGACTGAAGCTGATCGTCCGGATGGCGCGGACCTGCTCTTCGGCGGGCGCGGGGATGATGCGACGCTTGCACGCAATTCCTTCGGTCAGGACGGCACCAATGCGCATGCGCTCGATGCGGACACGATCCTGGGCGACAATGGCCGGATCCTGCGGATGGTTGGCGCGACGGGCTTCCTGGCCTTCAATTACGACACGCTCGACCCGGCCCGCAGCTCGACCATCGCTATCGGCGGCGGCGCGCATTCCGATGCCTGGCTGGTGGTGCGTGCGGTCGAACTGCTCGACTATCACTCCGGCGGCCCGGATGTCTGGGGCGAGGAAACGGCGCTGGCCGATAACGGCGCGGCCGACGAGATCCATGGCGAGGGCGGCGACGACGCGATCTACGGCATGGTGGGCAATGACGTGCTCTTCGGCGAGGGTCAGGATGACGACCTGCTCGGCGGCTGGGGCCATGACTGGATCTCGGGCGGCACCGGCCAGGATGGTGTGCTGGGCGACGATGGCCGGATCTGGACCTCGCGCAATTCGTCGAGCTATGAGGAACCCCTCTACGGCATCGCCGACGTGCGCCAGATGACGATCTCGACCCCGGGCAAGATCCAGCAGGCCGTGATCAACGTTCAGGGTGAGCTGAAGAAGACCGTGAACCTCACGCCCTTCTTCCTGACCTCGAACCTGCCGAATGTCTCGGATGATCCGCTGCAAGATCCGCTCTATGCCGATGACATCATCTATGGCGGTCTGGGCGATGACTTCCTGCATGGCGGGGCGGGTGACGATCTGGTCTCGGGCGCCGAGGCGCTGGCCGAGGCCTGGTATCTGCTCTTCGCGGCCGATGCGCTCGATCCGCTGGCCGAGGGCGTGCTGGTGCGTTCGGATTATTCGGTTCCGGTCAATACGGGCAACGCGCTGGGCTACAACGCCTTCTACGCGGGCGAGTTCGCCGCCTATGACGAGGTCTTCCCGCGTCAGGTGATCATGATCGACGGCACGGAGTACTCGACCTATGTCGCAACGGGTGGCGCTGGGCTGACCTACTTCGCCAGCTTCGATCCGACCGATGGCGGCG
This sequence comes from Thioclava pacifica DSM 10166, assembly GCF_000714535.1. Classification (GTDB taxonomy): domain Bacteria; phylum Pseudomonadota; class Alphaproteobacteria; order Rhodobacterales; family Rhodobacteraceae; genus Thioclava; species Thioclava pacifica. The sequence continues at coordinate 158,088 of NZ_AUND01000001.1, forward strand.
CGGCGACGGCGGTTGGTACGCTCGACAACGACCCGACGATCACCGTGCATAGCGACGGCAACGACATGATCTTCGGCGATCTGGGCAATGACTGGCTCGTCGGCGGGACCGGGCGCGACCATATCTATGGTGGCTGGGGCGACGATCTGATCGATGCCGATGACGATCACACCCGCTCGGCGGATGGTTCGGCCGAGGGCTCGAATGACACGCCTGACACCGATCCGACCTATGAGGACATCGCCTATGGCGGTGCGGGCCGTGACATCCTGATCGGCAATACCGGTGGCGATCGCCTGATCGACTGGGTGGGCGAGTTCAACAGCTTCATCGTGCCCTTCGCGCCCTTCGGTGCCTTCACCATCACCCGTGCGCTCGCGCCGCAGATCCAGGAATACCTCTACGATCTCTCGGCCTCCGATGGTGCCGACCCGACCCGTGCGGCCGATTCCGGTGATTACAACGCCGATCGCAATGGCGAGCCGTGGGGCGAGCTGGGTCTGGTGATGCAGAAGGATGCCGCGTGGCAGGATCAGACCGGCGCACCGGATGATCCGCAGCCGGGCAACATTCCGGGTGGCAAGCGTGACGTGCTGCGTTCGGCCGATTTCAACGGCACGAGCGGTGCGCAGGACGCGCAGGGCTTCGCGGCCGATAGCGGCGTCTGGACCGTGTCGGGCGGGGCCTTCGCGGTGAGCCCGGAGACGCTCGGTGGCGATGCCGTCTCGGTCTTCTATATCGGTGACGCGCTGCCGAGCTATTTCGAGATCACCGCCACGATCATCGGCGGCAAACCCACCGCGGGCCTGAAGTCGAACGCCTATATCATCTTCGACTATCACTCGCAGACCGACTTCAAATTCGCCGGTGTGAACATCTCGACGGACAAGTTCGAGATGGGCATCCGGACCGAGGATGGCTGGATCGTGCTTGAGCAGGCGCCCGTGCAGGCCAAGCCCGACACGCCCTATAACCTGCTGCTGGCGATCAACGGTTTGACCGCGACGCTGGTGATCGACGGGAAGGAATACTTCACCCATGTCTTCGATGCCCGGGTCGACCAATGGGGCGTGACCCATGGTCTGAACGCCGGCTATGTCGGACTCGGCGCGAATAACTCGGTGACCAAGCTCGACAATATCGCGGTGCAGGTGCTGCCGCCCGAGTTCACGTTGAATGAGGTCGAGGACTTCTCCGACGGTCTGGCCGATCGCTTCGCGCATGATGCGGACTGGACCATCACGGGCGGCGTGCTGAGCGTCACTCCGAGCACCGAGTTTGCCACGACCCTTTCGGATCTCGTGATCGCCGAGACTTCGGTGATGCGGATCGGGGCGAGCATCGAGACCGATGGCCGCGCGGGCTTCATCTTCGATGCCTATGAGGACGGGCGCTTCAAATACTTGTTGATCGATACGGCCAATGATCGCGTCTCCTTCGGTCATTACACCTCGCGCGATGGCTGGATCGAGGTCGCGAGCTACGACATCGCGATTGATGCGAGCCAGGCCAACGAGGTCGAGATCACCCTCTCGCGCACCACGGTCAGCCTCTCGCTCAATGGCCATGAGGTGTTGGGCTATGCCTATTACGCGCCGGTCGCCGATGGTGCGGTGGGTCTGCTGGCGGTCGACGCTGCGCTCTTCGACGATGTGACCCTCGCGACCGACGACCCGGCCTATTACAGCCCCGAGGCGGGATCGCAGACCTATAGCTATGACTCCGCCGGCGCGATCGCGATTGCCGATCAGGGCGTGACGACGCAGAGCATCATGGTCGGCGCCGATGTGCTGATCGGTGATCTGAACGTGACGCTGAGTCTGACCCATTCCCGGATGTCGGATCTGACGGTGACGCTGATCGGCCCCGATGGTACGCGAGTGCAGCTCTTTGCCGCCCTGCCGGGCGACGGGCTCGACGGGGTCAGCTTCGATGACGAGGCCGATGTGGCGGTCGGGGATGCGACTGCGCCCTACGATGTCTCTTATCGTCCCGCTGACGCCCTGAGCGCCTTCGACGGAAAGCTTGCGGCAGGGCTCTGGACGCTCGAGATCGTGGACGGGGCCAAGCGCCAGACCGGCACGCTCGAGAGCTGGACGCTCACGATCGAGGCCGCACAGGCGCTTCATGCGGCCGACGTGGCCCCGACCGCCGAAGGCGCGGTGCTCGACGAGGCGTTGCTAGAAGAAGCCCGCGCCCAAGCGATGGTCGAAATCGCGGCGGAACTCGGTTTGACCGCGGATCAGATCGCGACCCTCGAAGCGGTGCAGATCTCGATTGCCACGCTCGACGGCACGCTTCTGGGCTATACGGCGGGCAACACGATCACGCTCGATGCGGATGGGGCGGGTCATGGCTGGTCGCTCGATGGCAGCGAAGGGTTGAACCTCGTCGATGCGCTCAAGCATGAATTCGGTCATGTCCTCGGGCTGGACGATAACAGCGATGCGGCGAGCTGGATGGAGGCAACGCTTGCCGAAAACGATCCCCTGCTCTCCGATACCACCGCGTCCGACGCGGGGGCCGATACCACGCAGGATCTCGCCACGAGCACTGATCAGACCGACCAGACTGCGAGCCCCGCAGATCCCGCCCCAACGCCTGTTCCCGACCCGGTTACGACGACCCCCACGCGGGGGAATTCCACAGTAACCGAGAAACAGTCGCGTAGCGCAAAGGCGTAGAGTTTCCGCAATCCCTTATAAAATCGGGATTTTCCTTGTCAGAATCGCAAAGCGGACGTTTACTTTGCGTCAGGGAATAGTGTGGATCGCCGCTGCGCGGCGCTTTGTCAGGGAATTTTTGCAGATAGGCAGGGTGCGTCGGGGCGCCCCGAGGGAGTATGCTTGCAACAACGGGCTGGAACAGCGTCTGGCGAGGCGACGGGATCGGTTTTTCTCGATTCCGAGACGCTTGGCAGGCTTAAGAGCGGGACGGATCGGGCGCAGGTTGCGCAAGCTTGGCTCTCTTCCATGGCGAAACAGACCACGGGGCTCGAACAGGGCGTTGTGGTTCTGGCGGGGCTCGGGCGGAGCCGTTTCGAGCCCGCCGCGATCTGGCCCGATGCGGCCAAGCCCAAACGCGAATTGATGACGGCGGTCGATGGTGCGCTCCATGCCGGGCGGCTGGTGATCGAGACGCTGAGCGAGGGCGGTGCCGCGATTGCGGTGCCGATCCGGCTCGAGGGACAATTGCGCGGGGCGGCGGCCATTCTCGTCGGGGTCGGGCCCGAGGCGCGCGTGGATCTCGCGATCGACCAGCTGCAATGGGGTTCGGGTTGGCTGGAGGCCTTCTTGCGCCGCAAGCAGGGTGGCTCAGGCGATAGTCTCGCCTCGGTGATCGAGTTGCTTGCGACCAGTCTGCACCATGAACGGTTTACCGAAGCCGCGACGGCGGTCGCGTCCGAACTGGCAGGTGTGCTGGGTTGCGAACTGGTGGCGATCGGCCTCACGCGCGGGCGCCATGCGCGGGTGCGCGCACTGTCGAACTCGGCAAGTTTCGGCAAGCGCTCCAACCTCGTGCGCGCGATCGAAGCGGCGATGGATGAGGCGATCGATCAGCAGGCGGTGCTGAGTTATCCGCCTCAAGATGGTGGTCCTGAACGCGTGTTGCGCGCCCATGCGGCGCTGTCGGAAACCGAAGGCGGCGCGACGCTTTGCACGGTGCCGCTGACTGAGGACAAGAAACTCGTCGGCGCGCTGGTGCTGGAGCGTCCCGCAGGTGAGCCTTTCTCGACCGATACGATCCAGATGGCGGAATATGCGGGCGTCCTGCTGGGGCCGGTTCTGTCGATCAAACGGCGCGAGGATCGCTGGCTGCCGGCGAAGACATGGGAAGCTTCGGTCAACACGTTCAAGGCGCTGGTCGGGCCCAACCATGCCGCGCTGAAGCTGGGTGCGATCGTGCTTGTCGCGGTTCTGGCTTTCGCGTGGTTCGCCAAGGGTATGTATCGCGTGACCGCCGATGCGGTGATCGAAGGACGTATCCAGCGCGCGATTTCGGCTCCGATCGAGGGCTATCTTGCCGAGGCCGACGCGCGCGCGGGCGACCTCGTGAAGGCGGGCGATGTGATGGCGCGGCTCGATGACCGCGACCTGCGGCTCGAGCGGCTGAAATGGGAGACCCAGAAATCCAAGCAGAGCCGCGAATATTCCGAGGCCATGGCCAAGCGCGAGCGAGCCAAGGCGCTGATCCTGCAAAGTCAGATCGAGCAGGCCGATGCGCAGCTTGAACTGATCGATCAGGAGATCGCGCGGATGGTGATCCGGGCGCCCTTCGACGGGGTCGTCGTCTCGGGCGATCTGACCCAAGCGCTCGGCGCCCCGATCGAGCGCGGCGACGTGCTGTTCCAGGTGGCGCCGCTCGACGATTACCGGGTGATGCTGCGCGTCGATGAGCGCGACGTGAAGGATGTGAAGGCCGGCGAGAGCGGGGCACTGGTGCTGGCCGCGCTACCCGATACACCGATCGAAGTGAAGGTCGACCGGATCACGCCGATCTCGACGGCGGAGGCGGGCACGAACAAGTTCATCGTCGAGGCCTCGGTCACCGACGGGCCGATCCGCGCCTTGCGCCCGGGGATGGAAGGCGTGGCAAAGGTCGAGGTGGCCGAGCATCGCCTCGTCTGGATCTGGACGCGCAATATCGTCTTGTGGGTGCGGATGACGCTCTGGTCCTGGTGGCCGTGAGATGGCCACCTCGCTCTTCTCTCCGTCCTGGTATCGGGTGAAGGATCTCAAGCCGCGGCTGCGTCGTCATGTCGAGATCCATCGCCACGATTATCGCGGCCGGGTCTGGTTCGTGATCCAGGATATCGCGACGGGCCGCTTCCATCGGCTGTCCCCCGCCGCCTGGCGGCTGGTCGGTCTGATGAACGGTCAACGGACGATGGACGAGCTGTGGAACACCACAAACGAACAGCTCGGAGAGAAGGCGCCCACGCAGGATGAGGCAATCCGGCTGATGGGGCAGTTGCACGCGGCAGACGCGTTGATCTGCGACGTGCCGCCCGACGGGCGGGAGCTGTTCCGCCGTTACCAGCGCCACCAGTCGATGCAGCTCAAGCAGAAGATCTGGTCGCCGCTCGCGATCCGCATCCCGATCTGGGATCCGGACGAATTCCTGACCCGCACCATGCCCTTCGTGCGCCCATTCTTCACGCGCACCTTCGCGGTGATCTGGGTGCTTGTCGTGCTCACGGGCCTGCTCGTGGCGGCGGCGAATTTCGGTGCGATCACGGACAATATCGCGGACCGCGTGCTGACGCCGAAGAACCTCTTCGTCCTTTGGCTGGTCTATCCGGTGGTGAAGGCATTTCACGAATTGGGCCACGGCTATGCGGTGAAGAAGAATGGCGGCGAGGTCCATGAGATCGGGATCATGCTGCTGGTGCTGGTGCCGGTTCCTTACGTCGATGCCTCGGCCGCTTCGGCCCTGCGTGACAAGTATCAGCGGATGCTGGTGGGCGGGATCGGGATCATGGTGGAGCTGTTTCTCGCCTCGATCGCGCTGTTCGTCTGGCTCAATGCCGAGACCGGCGCGGCCCATGCGGTCGCCTATAACGTGATGCTGATCGGGGGCGTCTCGACGCTGCTGTTCAACGGCAATCCGCTGCTGCGCTTCGATGGCTATTACGTCTTTGCCGACTGGCTGGAGATCCCCAATCTCGGCCAGCGTGCGAACCGCTATTACGGCTATCTCGCGCAGAAATACCTCTTCGGGATGAAAGAGGCCGAGCCCGTCACCTCGATGCCCGCCGAAAAGCGCTGGTTTGTGGTCTACGGTCTCGCCGCCTTCATCTACCGCATCTTCATCATGTTCGCGATCATCACCTATATCGCCGGCCGGTTCTTCGCGATCGGCGTGGTTCTGGCGATCTGGGCGATCACGACGCAGATCCTCGTGCCCATAGGCAAATCCATGTCCTTCCTGTCTTCCAGTCCGAAACTCCGTTCCAACCGGCCCCGCGCGGTGCTCGTCACAACCGGGTTGATCGCCGCGCTCGTCATCGTGCTTTTCGTCTTGCCCGCGCCTTACCGATCCGTGGTCAGCGGCGTGACCTGGCCCGCCGAACAGGCGCAGGTGCGCGTTGGCACGAGCGGCTTCGTGAAAGAGGTGCCGGTCGCGACCTATGACGAGGTGAAGCCGGGCGAGGTGATGATCGCGCTTGATGACCCACTCCTGCGTGCGCGGCTCGAGGTGCTCGACTCGCAGCTTGCCGGGCTGGAGCTGCAACGTCAGGCCGCGATGCGCTCGGACCGGGTGCAGGCAGAGATGATCTCGGCGGAGATCGCCGCCACACGCGAGGACCGTGCGCGGCTGGCCGAACAGATCGACGAGCTTGCAATCCGTGCGCCGCGCTCGGGGCTCGCCGTGATCCCCAATGGCGCGGATCTGGAGGGGCGCTTTGCCAAGCGGGGGCAGGTCATCGGCTATGTGCTGACCGAGGAGGACACCGCCGCGCTGCGCGTTGTCGTTGATCAAAACGACGTGGATCTGGTGCGCAATGCGACGGGCCGGGTGGATGTGATGCCGGTCGAATATGGCGGTCAGAGCTTTCCCGCGACGATGGTGCGCGAGGTGCCCGGCGGGGTTATGGACCTGCCCACCCCGGCGCTTGGCCTGCAAGGCGGAGGCACGGTGCCGGTCGATCCGACCGACCGGCAAGGGCTGCGCACGCTGGAGCGTGTCTTCGAGTTCGAGCTGGAGATGCCGCCCGAGGCCGCGCTGCCGCTTCTGGGGCGGCGGGTCGAGGTGCGCTTCTCGCATGGCACGCTGCCGATCGGCTTTCAGGCCTACCGCTCGCTGCGCCAGCTGTTCCTGAGGCTCTACAATGTCTGAGAACCTGCTGCAGCGCCCCGGTCTGCTGACCGCCTTCTACCCCGAGCGCGAGGATGAACGCCTCGGCACGCTCGACCGGTTGATGGCGAGCGCGGTCGGGCGTGTGTCGCAATTCTTCGCGGTGAAATCGGCTTTTGGGGCGGGCTTCTTGAGGCAGGTGGGGAAAGAGGAAAAGGCGCTGGCCGCGCTTGAGGCGCATGAGTTCAACCGTACAAGGGTCGAGATCGCGCAGGCGCTGCGGGTGAAGGGGCTGCGCGCGGATCTCGTGGCGCGCGCCTTCGCGCTGGTGCGGATCCAGGCCGAGCGTAGTTTGCAGATGCGCCCCTTCGATGTGCAGCTTCTGGGCGGCCGCGCGATGCTGCGCGGCCGGATCGCCGAGATGGATACCGGCGAGGGCAAGACCCTCACCGCTACGCTTCCCGCCGCGATCATGGCGCTGTCGGGCGTGCCGGTGCATGTGGTGACGGTCAATGATTTCCTCGCCGCGCGCGATGCGGAGTGGATGGGGCCGCTCTATCGTGCGCTTGGTCTCAGCGTTGGCGTGATCATCGAGGGGCTGAGCCCCGAGGAACGGCAGGCCGCCTATGCCTGCGACATCTGCTATTGCACCAACAAGCAGCTCGCCTTCGACTATCTCAAGGACCGGCTGGTGCTGGAAGGCGAGACGCGGTCTTTGCACATGGCGCTTGAAGGTCTGTCGAAGGTGGATCCGAAGCGCACCCGGCTCATGATGCGGGGCCTGTGCTATGCGATCGTGGATGAGGCGGATTCCGTACTTATTGATGAGGCGCGCACACCGCTGATCATCACGCGGGCCGGCGATCATTCCGGGCTGGAGCAAACCTACCGCCGCGCGGTCGAAATCGGTCGCAAGCTGGAACGCCCGCGCGATTTCACCATCCGCGAGAAGGAATGGAAGGTCGATCTGACCGATCTCGGCAAGGCACGGTTGCGCCAACTGAGCGCGCATTTCGGTGGCGTGTGGGCGACCGAGATCCACCGCGAGGAACTCGGTCGACAGGCGCTCTCGGCACTGCATCTCTATCACCGCGACAAGCATTATATCGTCGATGATGCGGGTGTGCAGATCGTCGATGAATATACCGGTCGGGTGATGGCGGACCGTTCGTGGGAACGGGGCCTGCACCAGATGATCGAGGTGAAGGAAGGCTGCGAGATCACGGGTCGGCAGGAGACCCTAATCCGCATTTCCTATCAGCGCTTCTTCCGCCGCTACCTGACGCTGGCAGGCATGACCGGCACGGCGGCCGAGGTCTCGGGGGAGCTGCGCGCGGTCTATCGTCTGCGCACGAAACGCATCCCGACAAACCGGCCCTCGCGGCGCAAGAACCTCGGTGAGCGTCATTATGCGACGGCCGAGCAGAAATGGCGCGCGGTGCTGGCGGAGACGAAGCGCGTCCATCTGCAAGGCCGCCCGATCCTGATCGGGACGCAATCGATCCATGCCTCCGAGGAGATTTCCGCGCTCCTGACCGAAGAGGGCTTCACCCATCGTGTGCTCAATGCGCGCGAGACCGAGCACGAGGCGCATATTATCGCTGAGGCGGGCGGGCATGGCCGGATCACGGTAGCCACGAACATGGCTGGGCGCGGCACCGATATCCGCATCGACCAGCAGATGCGCGACCTTGGCGGCCTGCATGTGATCGCTACGGGCCGCCATGATGCGCGGCGGATCGACCGGCAACTTTTCGGCCGCTGTGGGCGTCAGGGCGATCCGGGGAGTTTCATCACCTTCGTCTCGCTCGAGGATGACCTGATGCGGGTCTTTTACGGTGAACATCTCGCGCGGCTCAGTCGGGCTTTTGCGGGTGGGGCAGGGCGCGTGCCCTGGTTCATAGGCGCGCCTCTCACCCGGCTTGCGCAGCGCGCGACCGAGGCGCGCCATTCCGGTATCCGCAAGAACCTCTTGCGCGCCGATGACAGTCTGGAAGACCTGCTCGCCTTCAGCGGCAGGGGGAATTGAGAAAGGGACCGACATGACTTTGAAGCCGATCGTATTTCTTCTGGCGCTTGGTCCCGGGGCGGCGCTCGCGCAGGAGGCGGAGCGGTTCGATTGTCTGATCGACCCGAGCCAGGTGCTCGAGATCGGCTCGGCCACGGACGGGGTCATCGAACAGGTCTTCGTGTCGCGTGGCGACAGCGTGAAGGCGGGCGACATGATCGCGAAGCTGGAATCGAAAGCCGAGGAGGCGCAGCTCACCTATGCCCGCGAGCGGGCGCAGGATATGGGGCCGATCGAGATCGCTCGATCGAAAGTCACGCTGTTGCAGAAAGCCGCGGACCGGGCGACCGAGATGGGCAAGCGCAACGTCATGGCCGATGCCCAGGTGCAGGAGGCCCAGACCAGTGCCGAGGTGGCGCAGCTGGAGTTGCGCGCCGCAGAGCTCGACCAGAACCTCGCCAAGCTCGATCTTGAACGGGTCGAGGCGCAGCTCGAGCGGCGCGAGATCCGCTCGCCGATCGACGGGATCGTGATTACGCGGATGATGGGGCCGGGTGAATATGTCTATTCGCAAACCCCTGTCGCCCAGCTTGCCCAGATCGACCCGCTCCACGTGGAGGTGTTCTTGCCAACCTCGATGTATGATCAGGTCAAGGCGGGGCAGGTGGCGCGGGTCTATCCGGCTGCGCCGGTCGGCGGCGAGTATGATGCGAAGGTAATCGTGGTCGACAAGGTCTTCGACGCGGCCTCGGACACGTTCGGTGTGCGTCTGGCGCTGGCCAATCCCGAGGGCAAGCTGCCTGCCGGGATCGATTGCACGGTCAGCTTCCCGCAGCCCTGAGTGGGAAAACGCAAAACGGCCCCGAGGGGGCCGTAAAGCTGATTGGTCTGGAGCGGCTGATCAGCGCTGGTAGCAGCGCGATTTCGAACCAAAGCCCGAGGGCGAGCAAATCCAGCTGCCGGTGCCGGGCGCGCGGCGGGTCGAGACGCGCTGGGCGGGTTGCGCATCGCTCTTGCGGCCCGCGAGCCAGTCGAAGCGGGCGCTGCCCTTGCCTGCCGCGCTTTTCACCGCGACCTTGATCGGCGAGATTTCAAGCATCCCAGTCTGCTGTGCACTGGCTGCGCCGAAGGGGGCTGCGATAACCAGAGTAGCCGCGAAAAGGCCGGCGGCTGCGGCACGAAAGATCGTGTTCTGCATCATTATCCTGCTCTGCCGAGTTGCGATCACTAGGCCATTCCCGCATTCGGCGAGGACGGTCCGTTTCGTTCTCATTAAACGCAGGTTTGGTTGATCAAACGTTACCGGTCAAGGTTGTTGTTCCCGCGGCGGAAAGGTGGCGCTTTCATGGCGCAAATGAAAAATGCCGCGCAGGTCAATTTCCTGCGCGGCATCAACATCTTGTCGTGATCAGCCCCTGTCGGCAAAAAATTGCCGCTAGGGATGGTAGGTCAGCTCAGAACCTGGTTCTTGATTCGCCAGTCCGGCGTGCCAAAGCCCTCCGGCCAGGGATAAACCTCGACCTGGTTGAAATAGCTGACGCCCACGAGGCTCGGGTAGTCGGGCTTCTCTTCGCGCACGCGGTTCTTCCACATGTCGACATAGGCCTGATCGCCCACATAGCCGAGCTCGGCCACCGCGACGGGCTTGCCGAAAGCTGCGGCACGCTCGTAGCGCGGGCGGAAGATGTCATCGAACGTCCGATCGCGGCCGTACTTCGCCTGATCCCAGGCCTGAAGCCCGAAGACAGTCAGGCCGATGATGTCGGCATACTCGTCGCCCGGATAGTACGAGGCCATGTCCTCGTCCCCGAGCGGCGACCACATCAGCGAGATGTTGGGCGCGTATTTCTTGGCTAGATCCGTCATCCGGCGATAGGCCGAAATGTAATCCTCGGGTTTCCAGTCCGACCAGATGAACTGCCCGGTCTTGTCGTCCATCTCATGGGCAAAGCGCAACGTGACAGGGCTTTTCAGCGTCGCCAGCACTTCCGCGATCGCGATCATGTTCGGATCATATTCGCCCCGCTCGATGCCACGGCGCAGATATTGTGCCGTGTTGCGTTCGGAACGCGACCAGGTCCAGGGCTCGAGCGTGATGAGCAGCGCGCGGTTGCGTGCGAGCGCATATTCATCCGCATCGTTGAGCGACGGAAGGTACACATCTTCCCAGGGCAGGAAGAGGTGTTCGATGACGACGCCGGTCTTGTCGGCGAAATCCCCGTCGGGGTCATAGACGCCGAAAGGGAGGGTGCCGGGGGGGACCTCGACGGTCGTAGCTGCCTGCGCCTGTCGGACCGACAGGGACAGGCCCAAAGCCGCCGCTCCGGCCATCAGGTCGCGGCGCGTTATGTTTTGGTGTTTCATACCATTTCCCTCCTACATAATCGCTGCCCGGGTCACTTTTTCCATCCCGGGCTTACGCGATATCTCGTTTGGCCCGGCGCGCCCATTCCGGCGCCCGAAACCACATATTCCACTTTCGTCAGCTGGACCGATTGCAGACCGATCATCAATGCCAGCAGGCTTTCATTCCCCCGCATCCAGATCGCTGCGATCCCGAGCGCCACGATCAGACTCAGTGTACCCATCTGCATCCCGATGTCGCGCGACCAGAGTTGCCAGTTGCCCGCGATGCGGCGGGCGCGGGCGCCGAAGATCACGCTGAGCAGCGCGAAATAGAAGGCGGCGTTGAAGAGCGACAGCAGATAGAAGCCACGGGCCTCGGTGACATGGCTTGTCAGCAAGACGGGCAGGATTGCCCCGAGTGCAAGGCCCGCATAGACCGCGATCACCCGACCCGGCAGCGCCGTCGAGGCGGCTTCGCCTTTTGGCGTGATGCGGAAATCGACGAATTTGCCCGAGACCCGGTCATAGACTGCCATCGCGCAGCCCGAGAGCACCCACGGCCATTGCATCATCACGAAGAGGGCTTTCTCCCAAGCGATGATCTTGGCGGTCTTCGGGCGCATCAGGCCATCGCGGCGGATCCGGTAGGCGAAGATCACCATGACGATCGCTGCCGGGAGAGCGTGGCCGACAAAGGCGGGGAAGGTGACATCGGCAAAACGGATATCGAAGGTTAGCGCGACGATCGGCGCGACATACATGGTCGCCATCGCGAGCGCGAAGAAGACATACCAGATCTGGCAGAGCACGAAGAGGAACTTCAGCCGCGCGGGAAGGCGCGAGAGATAACCTGGCGTGTAGCGCAACAGCAGCGTCAGCAGCGAACGCGACCACTGGAACTCCTGCGTAATCAGATCGCTGACTGTGGCCGGGCCGTCGCCCACCGCGATCGCATCGATCGCATGCACGCCCCGCCAGCCTGCAGCGTTGATGAGCATCGTGGTCGAGTGATCTTCGGCGAGTTCCGGCCCCAGACCGCCCGCCTCTTTCAGCGCGACCGTGCGCACCGCGTAATGCGAGCCGATGCACATCGGGGCGAGCGCACCGGTATAGCCTGCTTGCAGAACGCCGTGGAACGCTGCTTCGGAGTAAAGCCGCGTGCGCGCCGCCCAGCTGTTTTCGGCATTTGCCGCGCAAATCGAGGGCGCGCTGACATAGCCCACCTCCGGGTCGTCGAAGGGGCGCAGCATCTCGCGCAGGTAGCCCGGTTCGGGAACGTGATCGGAGTCGAGCTGGCTGACGATGTCGTAGTCGTCATAGCCCCATTGATCGTAGAAATAGGCGAGATTGCCTTCCTTGCAGCGCGTGCGGCGCGGCCAGTCGCTGCGGTGATAGTCCTCGATCCCTTTGCGCGAAGAGACTTTCACCCCATGCGCGGCGCACCAGGCAAGCGTGTCCGGCGAGGGATCTTCATCGGCGAGCCAGGTGTCGTGCGGATAGTCTTGTGCGAGCATCGCCTCGAGGGTTCTGCGCACAACCGAGAAGGGCTCGGACGGGGTTTTCGTCGTGATCATCGCAACCCGCCAGCGGCCGGGTTCGGGATCGGGGGAGACGGATTTACGGGCGTGCAGAAAGACGACCATGAAATAGAGCTGCATTGCCACGAGCCAGACCAGCACCGCCGTGATCGCGAGATAGGGCACCCAGCCAAGAATCTTCGCAGGCTCCAACCACCAGTTCCAGAAGAAGCCGGTGGCGGCCAGCCAGAGCGCGAAGAGCGTGCCATACAGCCAAGTCTGCCGGCGGTTCAGCACCGGAGCAAGATAACCTGCCGCCTGAGCGGCGCGGACCTGCGGGCGCAGGATCATGCAGCGCCTCCAAGCTCCGGCTCAACGCCGCCCAGTTCCGAACGGAAATAGGCAATCGTCGGAATAAGTCCCTCCGCGAAGCTGGTCGTCGGTTCCCAGCTCAAGGCAGCCTTGGCGCGGCCGATATCGGGGCAGCGTTGATGGGGGTCGTCAGTGGAGCGTTTGCTGTGAACGATCGGCGAATGCGAGGCGCAGGCCTCGCGCACGATCCGCGCGATCTCGTTCACGTGGAATTCGCAGGGGTTGCCCAGATTGACGGGCTCGGGTCCGGCGCTTTGGCTTTCCATCAACGCGATCAGCCCCGTGATCAGGTCTTTCATGAAGCACAGCGAGCGGGTCTGCATCCCGTCTCCGTAGATCGTTATCGGCTTGCCCGAGAGCGCCTGGGTGACGAAGTTCGAGACCACGCGACCGTCGCCGGGATCCATGCGCGGCCCGTAAGTGTTGAAGATCCGTGCGATGCGGATATCGACGCCGCGCGCCTCGTGGAAATCATGCATGACGGTTTCGGCGGCGCGCTTGCCTTCGTCATAGCAAGAACGCGGGCCGACCGTATTGACTGCGCCGCGATAACCTTCGGGCTGCGGGCTGATCTCGGGGTCGCCATAGACTTCGGAGGTCGAGGCCTGAAGGATGCGGGCCCCCTTGCGCTCGGCCAAGTCCAGCATGTTGAGAATACCGAGCACGCAGGTCTGGAAGGTGTGAATCGGGTCGCGCTGATATTTGGGCGGCGAGGCCGCGCAGGCCAGGTTGTAAATCCGGTCGATCGGACCCGCGATTTCGAGCGGCGCGATCACGTCGTGCTGTCGGTATTCGAAAGCGGGATGGCCCAGCAGATGGGCGATGTTACGCAGTCGGCCCGTCTGGAGGTTGTCGACGCAGATCACCGAATGCCCTCCCTCTATCAACCGATCACTCAGGTGAGATCCAAGAAATCCCGCCCCACCGGTTATTAGACAACGCAGCGCTGTCCTTCTTTCACGTCTCGCGCGATTGCGCATGTCAAAACGCGACAGTTTCGTCATTGTCCTTCCCCCCACAGAAAGAACAGGGCCTCCCACGGAACATACACCGCTCCTGCTGGCAGCACAGGAGGGTAACGGCACTCCCGTCGGATCCCTGAGTTAACGATATTCAATAGCTTAGGTAACGTCTTTAACGCAGATCAAGGAAAACAGCGGGGAGGCTGGGTATTCTCACACGGGATTGTCTAAAAGTGGTATCTGAAAATATGAAAAAAACACGCGTAAGTTGTGTTTTGTGAATACCTGTCCCTTTCCTCTTTGCTTTCTCCTGCAGAGGAACGATTCGCCGCGGCGCGGCGCATTCAGGGCGTGGCGATCCTCTCTAGGCGCAGCAACAAACTGAAAATCGGGATTTTTCACAACCTTCCGGGTGGCTGTTTTCAGAGATCGGAGAGGTTTTCCGTCATGTCGTGAAGACGCTGGGTCAGGGCCAGAAGATGTTCGGCCTCACCATCGCTGAACGGTCCGGAACTGCGGGTGAAACCCGAGATCGACCGGGAGCTGTTCGGGCCGACGGAACAGGTCAGGCCATTGCGCAAGCCGAACGCCTCGGCCTCGGCGACGATGCCGGCAGGATCGGGCAGATCAGCCCAGCGGACCATCCCGGTCTCACGCAGACCCCAGAGCACGACAGGATCCTCGATCATCATCCCGCGATCACTGTAATAGTCGAGCCATTTCTGCGGATATGTGCGATAAAGGATGTTCGGGCGCGTGAACCGAATGTGCAAGGCAAGCGCGAAACCGGTGTCACAGATCGCGCGCAATTCGTCGAGCGTCGTAGCTATTTCTTGACGGTTTGCTGTTTTCATCGCCGGTGATCGTCTTTAGGTTGTTCCTGTCTGGCCCGACTGCGACCCCGAAACGGTAGGGCGAGTGGACTCGGAGCGCAAGTGGTTTGACCAACTGATGGATCTCAGGGACTGCGATACACGTCTCCAGGTACTAGCGCCAGCGGGCTTTTATGTCGCGCTGCGCGTGGGTTATGCCTTTCCCGAGTCCGAGCTTAACCGTCTCGATTGCGCCTGGGTCGATCGCTACACGCAAGAAGGGCTGGTGGTCCAGGATCCTTCCATGCGCTGGATTTACGGCAATCTCGGCTGGGTGCGCTGGGGTGACATGACGCTCGAAGATCCGCGCGGGGTGCAGCAGATGGCGCGCGAGATGGGGCTGCGCTTCGGTGCCACGGTCTCTTTCAGTGATCCCCGTGATGTCGGGCGGCGCAGCTATGCGGTTCTGTTCCGCGCGGATCGGGATTTCACCGACGCGGAGCTTGATGAGGTTTTCGCCACGCTGCGCGATATGCACCTCGATGCGTCGGGCCGCTCGCTCACCGCGGCCGAGCTGGAGGCGATCCGCTTCCGTGCGGACGGCCTGTTGATCAAGCAGATCGCGGCAGAGCTTGATATCAGTGAAAGCGGGGTTAAGGCGCGGCTGACTTCGGCCTCGCGCAAGCTCGGTGCGAAGAACGCCATCGAAATGCTGGCCATTGCAACCTCAAGGCGACTGATTTAAAATAGCTCAACCTAAAATGGTGAATTGTTCATAAATTGATGGTTTCGATTGGGTATCCAGAAGGAGAACCCAATGCAGAACTGCACTTTTGAATTTTCGGAACTTCACCGCTTCGGCGCCGCATTTTACGATTTTTTGCGGCTGCGCAAGCAAGTCTTCGTCGACGAACTGGGCTGGGATGTGCCCCATAACGACGAGGTCGAGATGGATCAATACGACACGCCGCTTGCCCATTACTCGCTCGTTCTGAGGGACGGGCGGGTCGTTGGCGGGGCCCGGGCAATGTCCACCGCGGCGATCTGGGGCGGCAGTACCTACATGTTGCGCGACGCCCATCTGGGCAAGCTGCCCCATATCCCGCCAGAGATCCTGCCTGACGAGATCGCCAGTCCCGAGGTCTGGGAATGCACTCGCCTCGTGATCTCGGAGACGCTCACCACCCATGCCGAGCGCGCCGCCTGTCTGCGGATGATCGTCGACGGTCTGGTGGAGCGGGCGATCGCACGCGGCGCGAGCGAGCTGATCTGTCTGTCCTCCCTCGCGCTGATGCGGGCGTTGCGCCAGCTCGGCTACGATGTGAGCCGCATGGGTCCGATCTATCGCAATGACGAGGATGGGCGGCGCTATGCGGCGCTGCGGATGCCTGCGGAGTATTCGACTGCCCGGCGCGCCGAGATCGCCGGGGCTTGCGTGCTTGCGGGGCGGGCCGCGGCCGCGAGCTATCGGCCCGCAGCCTAGTTCGCGCATCGATGGCTTCAAATGAGAACGAGGCGCGGCGTTTTGCACGCTGCGCCCCGCCCCAAGTGCCGTCTGTCCGGGTCTTAACGCACCACAAAGACCGAGCAGTTCGAGTGGCGCACCACCCGCGCGGCATTCGGGCCGAGCAGGTAGTCGCTGAGATCGGGGCGATGCGCGCCCAGCACGATCATATCCGCGCCATCCTTTTCGGCGACGCTGATGATCTCGTGATAGGCGGTGCCGACGCCCACGATATGGCGCACATTGGCGTTGGCCTCGGCGCCGATCACCTCGCCCACGAACTGAGCGAGCAGGTCATGGGCATGCTCCTTGGCCCTGGCGGTGTGATCGTCCGAGAAAAACGCCCCCACGACCGCCGAGCCGTAATCGGGCACCACCGTGATCACGTCTAGCTGGGCTCCTTCCATCCGAGCCAGCTTCGCCGCCCATTCAAGCACCTTGCGCTCGGTCTTGGGGCGGTTGATGTCGATCGCGCAGAGAATGGTCTTGGTCATGCGGGTTCTCCTTGGGCAAAGGCCGCGTCATCGTCTTCCTTGCGGCGATATTGCAGGAAGGCGATGAGGCCGAGCAACAGGAAGGCGGGAATGAACATCAGCTCTTTCGGGAGCTGGTCATTGGGCACCTTCACATTCGACAGCGTCACCGGGTTATCGCCGTAGAAGTCGAAGCCCTGCAGTTTCTGTTGCAGCTCCGTGCCGAACATCGGCTCGTCGGCGACCATCTTGCCGTCAGTATCGGTCACGCTCAGTCCCAGCTTGTCGAGCTTGTCCTGACCGGTCGCGCCCTCGGGAACCTTCACCAGAACCGTCATGTCCTTCTCGACGCCCGTGTCGTAATCGGGACCCGAGAAGACGAGACGCAGTTCGCGCCCGACCGGCGCCTTATCGAGACGCTGCACGATATTGGCGGCCGGGATCTCGGTATAAGGCGGCTCGATCATGTTCATGAAATAGCCCGGACGGAACAGCGTGAACGCCACCAGCAGCAGCGCCACCGTCTCCCAGAGCTTCGAGCGGGTGATGAACCAGTTCATCGTGCCCGCGGTGAAGACGAGGATGCCGATCGTCGCGATGATGAAGACGAAGATCGCCTGATACCAGGTCACGTCGATCAAGAGCAGGTCGGTGTTGAAGATGAACACGAAGGGCAGGGCGACGGTGCGAAGCGAGTAAAAGAAGGCGGTGAAGCCGGTCTTGATCGCATCGCCGCCTGAAACGGCCGCCGCCGCGAAGGAGGCAAGCCCCACAGGTGGCGTCACATCGGCCATGATCCCGAAGTAGAACACGAAGAGGTGCACCGCGATCAGTGGCACGATGAGGCCCGATTGCGCGCCAAGATGGACGACAACGCCGACCATCAGCGAGCTGACCACGATGTAGTTCGCCGTGGTCGGCAGGCCCATCCCGAGGATCAGCGACAGGATCGCCACGAAGATCAGCATCAGGATCAGGTTTCCGCCCGAGAGGAACTCGACGAAGTCGGCCATCACCTGTCCGATCCCGGTCAGCGAGACGGTGCCCACGATGATCCCGGCGGTGGCGGTGGCAAGGCCGATCCCGATCATATTGCGTGCGCCGTCGATCATGCCGCCGATCAGGTCGAACACGCCTTCCTTGAAGCGGCTCATCGGGGCGCTTTCACCACGGAACATCGCCTTGAGCGGCTTTTGCGTCAGCAGGATGAAGAACAGCAAGAACGAGGCCCAGAACGCCGAGAGGCCGGGCGATTTGCGCTCGATCATCAGGAAGTAGACCAGCACCACGATCGGCAGCAGGTAGTAGAGGCCTGCGGTGTAGATCTCCTTGATCTCCGGCAGCTTCACGATTTCCGAGTTCGGATCGTCGGGTTCCAGCTCGGGCGCCTTGGCCGCGATCCAGACGAGCCCGACATAGGCCACGGCGACCAGCAGCGCGAGGATCCAGCCTGCGCCTTCCGGCACGAGAGAGGTAATCAGCTGCACCGGGAACTGGGTTACATAGCACAGCGCGGCGAAACCCGCGAAGAAGGCGAACATGCCAAAGGCGGTGCGCCAGACCGAGACAACGCGGTCGCCGATCGTCGGCATGCGCTGTTTCACGGCCTCGAGATGGACGATGTAGAACAGCGCGATATAGGAGATGATCGCCGGGATGAAGGCGTGCTTGATGACCTCCAGATAGGAGATGCCGACATATTCCACCATCAGGAAGGCGGCAGCGCCCATCACCGGCGGCATGATCTGGCCATTGACCGAAGACGCCACTTCGACCGAGCCCGCCTTCTCGGCGGAGAAGCCCACGCGTTTCATCAGCGGAATGGTGAAGGTGCCGGTCGTGACCACGTTCGCGATCGAGGAACCCGAGATCAGGCCGGTTGCGGCCGAGCCAACGACGGCGGCTTTTGCCGGACCGCCGCGCAGGTGGCCCAGAGCGCCGAAAGCCATCTGGATGAAGTAATTGCCCGCGCCGGCCTTTTCGAGAAGAGCGCCAAACAGCACGAACAGGAAGACGAATTTGGTCGATACCCCGAGCGCGATGCCAAACACGCCCTCGGAGGTGATCCACATATGCGACATCGCCTTGCGCAAGCTCGCGCCGGCCCAGCGGATCTGCTCGGGGAAGAAATCGGACGAGCCGAAGAACACGTAGCACAGGAAGAAGATCGCGAGCCCGACCATCACCGGACCGAGGGTGCGATAGGCTGCGATGAACAGCAGCACCAGCCCGACCAGCGAGACATAGGCGTCGGTCGTATCGGCGAGCCCGCCATTGTCGACGATCTTCTGGTAGAAGAAATAGCCATACATCGCGAGCAGGGCGCCGCCGACCCCGAGGATCCAGTCATACCAGGGTACGTAGGTCTTGGGCGATCCCTTGAACAGCGGATAGGCCATCGCCGAGAGGAAGATTGCATAGGCCAGATGGATCTGGCGCGCGTTGTTGATCAGGTCGCCGGGCAGCACATAGGGCCCGATCGGCGAGGCCAGCATGACCTGAAAGACCGACCAGCTCAGCGCCACGATGGCGACCATGAGACCGACCCAACCCTTGGGGCTGCGCGCCCCGCTGTCGGAGGCCTGGACGAGCTCTTGCAGTTCCTGTTCGTTCAAGGCGCGATTTTCCGCCATCGTTCCCCCTTGCGGCCCCAGTAGGCCGTCCGCTTGGTGCGGGATGTTCTCAAATACGAAACGAAAAAGGGCGGGCACGCAAGCGCGCCCGCCCAAGTTATGAAGGGCTTATTTAATCCAACCCTTTTCTTTGTAGTATTTCAGCGCGCCCGGATGGATCGGAGCCGAGAGGCCCTGGGTCACCATCTCCTCGGGGGTGAGGTGCGCGAAGGCCGGGTGCAGCTTCTTGAACTCGTCGAAGTTGTCGAAGACCGATTTCACCAGTGCGTAGACGACATCATCGGGCTCGTCGGCCGAGGTCACGAGCGTCGCGCGCACGCCGAAGGTCTGCACGTCGTCGGGGTTGCCGCGATACATGCCGCCCGGGATGGTCGCGGTGGCGTAATAGGGGTTGTCTGCGACGAGCTTGTCGACCGCGTCGCCCGTCACGTTGACGAGGACCGCGTCACAGGAGGTGGTCGCTTCCTGGATCGAGCCGGAGGGGTGGCCCACGGTGTAGACCATCGCGTCGATCTGGTTGTCGCACAGCGCCTTCGACTGTTCCGAGGCCTTCAGCTCGGTCGCGAGTGCGAGGTCTGAGGTCGTCCAGCCCATCGCGTCCATCAGCACTTCCATCGTGCCGCGCTGGCCCGAGCCGGGGTTGCCGATGTTCACGCGCTTGCCCTTGAGATCGGCGAAGTTCTTGATGCCGCTATCGGCGCGGGCGACGACGGTGAAGGGCTCGGGGTGGATCGAGAACACCGCGCGCAGACCCTCGAACGGACCTTTGTCGGCGAATTTCGAGTCGCCCTTGTAGGCGTGGTACTGCCAGTCCGATTGGGCGATGCCGAAATCAAGCTCGCCGTCGCGGATGGTGTTGATGTTGTAGACCGAACCGCCGGTCGACTCGACCGAGCAGCGAACCCCGGTTTCCTTGTGGTTCTTGTTCATCAGGCGGCAGATCGCGCCGCCGGTCGGATAGTAGACGCCCGTGACGCCCCCGGTGCCGATCGTGATGAAGGTTTCATCCTTCGCCATCGCCATCGGTGCGCTCAACGCGCCCGCGACGGCGGCGGCGAGGCCGAGTTTGAAGAGTTTTTTCATTTTTTGACTCCCGTTGGTCGTTTGGGTCTTGGGTTACGGTCACGCCGCGGTCATCGGGCAAAGACTTCCTCAAGAAGCCTGTTGCGCCGTTCGACTTCGGCGATCCGTTCGGTTGCGCGGGGCCCCGCGCGTTTCGCCACCAGCGCCAGTATTGCTTCGAGCAAGAACAGCGTGGCGACGTAACTCGTGTAAAAATGCGGGCTGTCAGTGGGCACGATGAAGACTTCGTCGGCCGCGTGAAGCGCCGGACAGCTGCGGCTGTCGGTGATCAGCGTGACATGGGCGCCTTGCTCATGCGCGTGGATCGCGCCCCGGATCGAGGAGCGCGCGAAAGGGGGCTTGGTAATCACCAGAACGGCGTCGCGTTCGTCGAGCCCGGCGAGAGTCGCGCCAAGCGACGCTCCCGAACGCGCCGCGAGCTCCCAATTGTCGCCCAGAAAATTGGCGATATAGGCGGTGTATTCCGCGATGCCGGTGGAGCCGAGCGCGCCCAGCAGCACCACGCGCCGCGCCGAGGCGAGGCGATCGGCCACCGCTTCGATCTGGCCCGGTTCGATCGTGCCCACGAGGGCCGCGATATTGTCCTGCGTCGCCGCTGCGTAGCGGTTGAGGAAGTTTTCCTTGGGAACGCTTTCGTCCTTTTGCAGCCGGTCGGCCCGGTCCGCGAAGGGCAGAACGCGGCGGCCGATCTGGTCGCGCATCACTTCGCGCAGCTGCTCGAAATTCTCGTAGCCGAGCGCATGCGCAAGGCGGGTGAACGTGGCCGGGGCGAGCTTCGAATCAGCTGCGAGCGTGCGCAGCGAGCGAGTCGCGATATTGACCGGGTT
Organism: Thioclava pacifica DSM 10166; assembly: GCF_000714535.1. Classification (GTDB taxonomy): domain Bacteria; phylum Pseudomonadota; class Alphaproteobacteria; order Rhodobacterales; family Rhodobacteraceae; genus Thioclava; species Thioclava pacifica. The sequence continues at coordinate 179,423 of NZ_AUND01000001.1, forward strand.
GTCCGCGATATAGTCGCCCGCCTCACGCAGACGCGTGGACAGGCTGCCATATTGCGCGGCCAATCGCTGTTCGAAGCTTCCGGTCAACGTTCCTCCCCAGGTTCCATCACCAGTTATCTCGTTGGAGTGACCGTTTCATCTGTTTCAAATATTGTCAACTCGTAAAACATATGTTTCATGGGGTAATCAGCGATCCTCACGCTTTCTTGTCCCGAAGGAGGGACCGATATGAGCCACGTTTTCCCGCGTCACACGAAGTCCAACCCGCCCTTGGCCGTAAAGGGCGACGGCATCTACATCCTCGATTCGAACGGCAAGCGTTATCTCGATGGATCGGGCGGGGCGGCGGTCTCCTGTCTCGGTCACTCTGACGCTGACGTGATCGCGGCGATCAAGGAGCAAATCGACAATATCGCCTTTGCGCATACCGGATTCTTTACCTCCGAGCCTGCCGAACGGCTGGCCGATCGGCTCATCGCTCACGCGCCGGGGAGCCTTGATCGCGTCTATTTCACCTCCGGGGGATCGGAGGCGGTGGAGAGCGCGCTGAAGATGGCGCGGCAGTATTTCGTGGAGAAGGGCGAGTCGAGCCGGTCGCATTTCATCGCGCGCCGTCAGTCCTATCATGGCAACACGCTGGGCGCGCTGGCCGCAGGCGGAAACGAATGGCGCCGCGCGCAGTTCAACCCGCTGCTGATCGACGTCAGCCACATCGCGCCCGTGCATGAATACCGTTGGCGCGAAGAGGGGGAGACCTCGGAGGAGTACGGTCTGCGCGTCGCCAACGAGTTGGAGACGGAAATCCAGCGTCTCGGGGCCGAGAACGTGATCGGCTTCATCGCCGAGCCGGTCGTCGGCGCCACGATGGGCGCTGTGCCGCCGGTGCCGGGTTACTTCAAACGCATCCGCGAGATCTGCGATCAATACGGCATCCTGCTGATCCTCGACGAGGTGATGTGCGGCATGGGCCGGACCGGCACTCTGTTCGCTTGTGAGCAGGACGGGATCGCGCCCGATATCGTCACCATCGCGAAGGGGCTTGGCGCGGGGTATCAGCCGATTGGCGCGGCGCTCTGCACCTCTGAGATCTACGAGGCTTTCGTCAACGGTTCGGGCTTCTTCCAGCACGGCCACACCTATATCGGCCACCCGACCGCGACCGCCGCCGGCGATGCGGTGGTGAAGAAACTGACGGAAGGCGGCATGGTCACCCGCGCGGCCGAGCAGGGCGAAAAGCTCGACGCGGCGCTGCGCGAGGCCTTCGGCCAGCATCCCCATATCGGCGATATTCGCGGGCGCGGCATGTTCCGCGGGCTCGAGATCGTGGCCGACCGCGCCACGAAAGCGCCAATGGACCCGGCCAAGGCGGTGAACAAGAAGATCAAGGCGGCGGCCTTCGAGGCCGGGCTCGTCTGCTACCCGATGGGCGGCACGATCGACGGGCAGCGGGGCGATCACATCCTGCTCGCCCCGCCCTTCATCATCAGTGATGACCAGATCGGCGAGCTGGTGGACAAGCTCGGCACCGCGATCCGGGGCGTACTGGGATGAGCCTGCCGCGCATCATGGTCGCGCCGAACGGGGCGACGAAGACCAAGGCCGATCACCCTGCGTTGCCGATCACGCTCGACGAAATCACCGAGACCGCGCTGGCCTGCCGCGCGGCGGGCGCAGGTGCGCTGCATCTGCATCTGCGCGACGATGCCGAGGGGCATCTGCTCGACACCGGGGCTTACCGGGAGGCGCAGGCCCATCTGCGCCCGCGCTTGGGCGACATGGCGATCCAGATCACGACCGAGGCCTCGGGGCGCTACGAGCCTGGGCACCAGCGCTATGTGGCGCTGAACTCGGGGGCGAATATGGTCTCGGTCTCGACCCGCGAGATGCTGCGCGATCCCGAGCCGTTGGCGAGGAAGTTCTACGAGGAAGCGGCCGAGCGCGGTATTGCGATCCAGCATATCCTCTATTCGCGCGAGGATGCCGAGGCGCTAGCGCGTGTGCTGCCGGATCGGCTGCTGCAAGATCCTGGGCTGCAACTGATCTTCGTGATGGGCCGCTATGTCGAGGGGCAGGTCTCGACGCCTGCGATGCTAGACCCGTTCCTGAACTGGATGCAGGCCGAGGCGATCACCCCCGATTGGGCGATCTGCGCCTTCGGTCAGGGCGAGACGGCCTGCCTGCGAAATGCGCTGGAAAAAGGCGGCAAGGCGCGGGTCGGGTTCGAGAACTCGCTCGTGATGGAAGACGGCAGCACCGCGCGCGACAATGCCGCGCGCGTGGCCGCCATCGCCGCCCTTTAATCGAGCGCCGGATGCCCCGTCGCGGGGCAGTCGGCCAGATCCGAGCGCCCCGGATCGGGCAGCTCTTTCGCGATCTGGCGCAGCGCACCGCGCAGGCCCTCTTCCAAAACGGGGTGGTAGAAGGGCATCGCCAGCATGTCATGCACATCCATCCCGGCCTGGATCGCGAACCCGAAGAGATGGGCGAAATGCTCGCCCGCGGGCAGGGCCATCTCGGTCCCCAAGAGCTTGCCGCTCCCGGCCTCGGCATAGATGCGGATCATCCCGTGGGCGGTCTCGGCCATCCGCGCGCGCGGCTGTTTCGAAAAATCGGCGGCCCCGATCAGGATGTCCTGCCCCTCCAGCTCCTTGAAGGTCTTGCCCACGCGCACGGCGTTCGGCGCGCTGAAGGCAATCGCAAGCGGAGTGCGGCGGCAATAGGCGGTGTCGCTTGCGGCTAGCGCGTTGCGGCCCGCGATATGACCCTCATCGGCGGCCTCGTGCAGGATCGGGCGGATGCCGTTCGCATCGCCCGTCATGAAGACCGGCAGATCGCCGATGCGCATCGTGCAGGGGTCGACCTCGGGCATGCCGCGATCGCTGAGCGGGACGCCGAGGCTCTCAAGTCCCAGCCCCGCGATATTGGGCTTGCGCCCCATCGCGGCGAGCACCGCATCGGCCTCGAAACTCACCCCGTCGCCGCCCTTCACGATCAGACAGCTGTCGCCCTCGGAAATCTCGGCGCCCGCGCCGAGATGCAGCGGGAGTTCCGAGGCGATCCGCTCGCGCAGCACCGCGCCCACCTCCGGATCGGTCATGCCCGCGACCGTCTCAAGCGCGTCGAACCCATGCACTTCGATCCCGCACCGCGCCATCGCCTGCGCCAGCTCCACCCCGATCGCCCCCATGCCGATCACCGCGATCCGCTTCGGCAGGTCGGGCAGCTCGAAGATCGTGTCGGTGGTCAGGATGCGATTGCCGAAGGCCTCCCAAGGCTTGGGCAGAACGGGCGAGGACCCGGTCGCAATGATGATCGCGTCCGCCGTGACCTCGCCATGCCCCTCGATCTCGACCCGGTTCGGCCCGAGTAGCTTCGCGCGCGCCGAGATTGCCTTCTCGCCAAGGTTGTCCGGGATCGACCGGGGCGAGCGGGTGAAACCGTCGCGCATCCGGCGCACGCGCTCCATCAGGGCGGGGATGTCGATGCTCAGCCCGTCCGCCCCGCCGATCCCGAAGGCCTCGAAATCGTGACGGCGGTGATAGGCATTCGCGGCCTCGATCAGCACCTTGGAGGGCATGCAGCCGCGCGCGGCGCAGGTCGTGCCCCAATCGCCCGCATTCACGATCAGGAAATCCTCGGTCTCGCGGCGCACCTCGCGCAGGGCCGAGATCCCGGCCGAGCCGGAGCCGATGATGATGACGCGTTTATGTTGGGACATGGGGCCTCCGATTTGTCTTCCGGAGCGAACCCGTCAGTGTGGCATTCGTTCCGCTTGTGCCTGCAGGGAGGGCTGTACATCCGCCCGGACCCGCAAGCCTCTCATTGCCTGAATTTGGGCCAGCGCGCGATGCGGCGCAATGGTGCGGAAGATGTCGCGCATCATTCGGGCGTCGGCGGCGAGCCCCGCGCGCCAGTTGCCGAGCTTGGCCGATTTCATCGGGCTGTCCACGCCGGGCCAGTGAACCACGGCGATCCGGGCGCGCTCGGCGATCCAGAGCCGGTTCATGAACACCTCCAGCCCGAAGCGGGGCAGGGCGTTCAACTCATCAAGGCGCGCGGCCAGCATCTCGCGCGGGATCACCCGCTCGCCCGAGATGTAATCGAGCCCGATCACCCGCCAGGTGCGCGGCGCGTTGCGGCGCAGGCTGATCGTGACATCGGCCTGACCGCTGACCACAGGCGCAATCAGCGCGCCGAGATCGCCATGGGTCAGCCCCAGCAGGTCGCTGTCGAGCAGCATCAGATGCGAGCCCGCTGCCTCGGCGATCCCGGCGGCCACGGCGGCGGTCTTGCCGCCATTCTCCGCTTGGCGCAGCACGCGCAGATGCGGATGGGCGTCGCGGTAGCCCTCGGCGATCTCGGGCGTGCCGTCGTGCGAGCCGTCGTCGATCACGATCACTTCCGTGATCTGCGGATGGCCCAGCACGCGCTCGAGCACCGCCGCGATGCGCGGGGCCTCGTTATAGGCGGGAATGATGCAGCTGATCGTGGTCATCCGTGTTGCCTCTTGCGGCGAAAGAACCAGATCGTGGCGCCGAACAGGATCAGCACCAGCAGGATCAGCGACCCCTTGGTCAGCCAACTGTCGATCTTGCCGTAATAGGAGCCCAGCCAATAGCCGAGCGCGACGAAGGCGAGCGATTTCGGGATCGTCGCGATCAGGTTGGTCAGCGTGAAAAGCCAGATATTCATCCGTGCGATCCCGGCTGCGACCAGAACCGGCGCACCCGCCGAGTGGGTCCATTTGCCGAAAAGCAGGGTCTTTACACCCTTGTTCTGGAAATGCCGACCCGCGCTGACGAGCCGCGCACGGTTCAGCCCCAGCTTGTCGCGCCAGCGCTTGGGCATTCGGTTCAGACCCCAGCGGCCCAGAGAATAAAGCCCCACATCGCCCACGACGTCGGCGAGGATTACGATGATCGAGACCGACCAGACCGAAAAAAGGTTCTGGCTCGCAAGCCAGGCGGCGATCACCGTCACGATCGGGCCTTCGAGCACCGCGATCGGCGCGATCACGGCCAGCCCGTGTTTCGCCATTAATGCGGTAAGGGTCTCGAGGCCGATCATCGGATCACTCCGCTGCCCGTATGTCGCGGGTGACTTCCTGATGCGACATGTCATTGCCGCGCCACGTGAAATCACGCCCGAACCAGGTCTTGACCCAGAGCGCGGGCAGCATTGCGTCACGAAGGACGAAGGCGGCGATGTCGCGGGGGCTTGCGGGCCAGCCGGCGATGCGGGCCAGCACGATCTCGGCGCCATACCAGAGCGTCACGAGCAGCGGCAGCGCGATCCAGGGCAGCGCACCGAGTGCCGCCAGCGCGAGCGCGCTCAGGAAGGGCAGGAACGGGCCTTGTGCGATCTCGGCGGTAAAGATCGCGACAAACCCGTCGCGACGCACCTTGGACCAGCGCAGCTGACGATCCCAGACCGCGCGGGCCGAGCGTTCACCGATTGGCTGCGCGAACAGGTGGCGCGTCAGACGCACCTTCAGGCCCTGGCCGCGCACCAGCTTGGTCGAGGCCACGTCCTCGGCCATGTTGCGCCCCAGCGCCTCGAAACCGCCGCCCGCCATCAGGATATCGCGCCGCCAGAACAGCGATTTTCCCTGCGCAAAGCCAAGCCCGATCATGTCCGCCGCCACCTGCCAGCGCGCCTGATTGGTGTTCAGGAAAGCCGCTTCGACCGCGCCCCAAAGGTTGCCGGGGCGATCACCCGTGGGTGGGGCCGAGACGAGCCCGGTACCCGGACGCCACTCGGCCAGCAGACGTTGCAGGTAGTCGGGTGGCAGCATCAGGTTGCTGTCGGCCATCGCAAGCCACTCTGCCTCGGTCGCAGATAGCCCCTTGTGCAGGTTGTTGAGTTTCGGGTTGCCCGAAACCGGATCGAGCCCGGTCAGCAGGCGGGCGCGCACATGCGGATGCTCGGCGATCAGGCGGCGCACCAGCACGCAGGCCGGGTCATGTTCGGAAGGTGCGCAGAAGATCACCTCGTAATTCGGGTAATCGAGGGTGAAGGAGGAGCCGAGCGTTTCCGCGTCGAAGGGATCGAGCCCGCAGACCGGACGCAGAAGGGCCACGAAGGGCAGGTTTTCAGGCACCTGCTTGGCGGGCTGCGCCTCGCGCCAGGCGGTCATGGCGGCGCTCAGGAGATGGGCGGCGAGGGTGAGGCCCAGAAGGGCTGCGAGGAGGGAAACGAGGATCGTCATGCGCGCACCTTCGCGACGGCGGGCGTCGCGCTTTGAACCGAAACCGGGGCGCGCTGGGCGCTCCATTGCACAAGTTGCAGCGCGCCGCTGTGATCTTCGGCAAGCGCCGTCAGGCTGTCCACCCAGTCGCCGCAATTGGCATAGGTCAGTCCTCTGGCCGCACGCAGCGCAGGCTTGTGCGAGTGGCCGCAGATGATGCCGTCAACCTGGGCGCTCTCGGCCAGTGCGAGCAGGCGTTTCTCGTAGCCGCCCCCGCGGGCCAACAGGTGGTTCACCCCCGAGATCGCGAGCAGGATGAGGCTGCGCTCGGTCTCGCTTCGCCCGAGTCTGCGCCGGAGCCACGCATCGATGCCACGAAAGAGCGCATCCATCCGGCTTCCGAAGCGCGTCATCGCGTGCCAGCGCAAGATGCGCGCGTCGCATTGATCGCCGTGCAGCACAAGATAGCGCTGGCCGTCCGCGCCGATATGGATCTCGGTCTCGGCCAGCTCGAAATTGAGGAAGTTCATTCCGGGTGCACGCATCGGCGCATCATGGTTGCCCGGCAGATAAACGATGCGCGTGCCCGCGGCGGCGTAGGCTTCGAGGATCTCTATGATCTCGCTGTGCTTGGCCTCCCATTGCACCGCCCCGCCATGCCACAGATCGAGAATGTCGCCCACGAGATAGATCGTCTCGGCTTCGACCTCGCGCAGGAATTCGAGGATGGGGCCCGGGCTGCACCCGCGCGCGCCGAGGTGGAAATCCGATAGAAAAAGGCTGCGATAGCGTTGCGGGGCGCGAAGGCGGGTGGATCGGTCTTGCGGGAGTGTCATGTCGCGTCTCCGGTTACGGCGCTTTGTCGGCGAAGCGCCCGCCCGGGGCGCGGGAGGGTGTCGGATGCGAGAAGGTGGCGAAGCAGTCAGGCTGTGCCATGGGAACTCTTCAATTCTCTTCTTGTGCTGCGCATCGCCTTTGCGCGTGACGCGGGTGTGACGGCTGCGTGAAACTCCTATGTCACCTAAAGTCCCTTTGGGGGGGGATCAACCGCAGGGCTCTGCAACATAAAGCAAATTCCGGTGATCGCGCGATATCTTGCGGTCTGCTTTCTGCGGCCGCATAGTGGTTGGGATATGCTTGAAAGCGCGAAGGAGTACGGCGATGGCGGGATATCTGACGACCCATGTGCTCGACACGGCGCGGGGTTGCCCCGCCGAGGGGTTGCGCATCGCGCTTTACGCGATCAAGGGGCATAACCGCGAGCTGATCGCGGAAACCGCCACGAATTCGGACGGGCGCACCGACACGCCGATCCTGCCGGCGGAATGTTTTGCGACCGGCACTTACGAGCTGATCTTCGCGGCGGGCGATTACCTGCGCGCCAGCGGGCAGGCGGGCGAGGAGCCGCTTTTCCTCGACGAGATCCCGATCCGCTTCGGCATGTCCGATCTGCAGGCGCATTACCATGTGCCTTTGCTGCTCTCGCCCTACAGCTTCTCGACCTATCGCGGCAGCTGAACGCGTGAGCCGGGGCGGCCTGCCTCGATTTTGGGCATTCGGGTAAATTCCGGGCTTTTCCGTCGCGCCATCGCTTGCGCTCGCGCAAAGCTTGGGAAACTCTGGCGCAAAACGAGGGATGACCGATGGATTACACGTTTTGGCTGGAATGGGCGCAATTCGCGGTGCGCTGGCTGCATCTGATCACCGCGATCGCGTGGATCGGGTCGTCCTTCTATTTCATCGCGCTTGATCTGGGCCTCGCGCCCGAACCGGGTGCGCCCAAGGGCGTGAACGGGGCAGCCTGGCAGGTCCATGGCGGCGGTTTCTACCATATCCAGAAATACATGGTCGCTCCCGAGCGGATGCCCGACCGGCTGACTTGGTTCAAATGGGAAAGCTACATGACCTGGGTGTCGGGCTTTGCCATGCTGGTCCTGCTCTATTGGGCGGGGGCGCAGTTCTACCTGATCGACCCGCGGGTGATGGAGATGCCGGTCTGGGTGGGCATCCTGATCTCGGCGGGCTCGCTCACGATCGGCTGGCTGTTCTACGACTGGCTGTGCAAATCGCGCTTCGGGGTGGACAACAACAAGCTGATGATCGGGTTGTTCCTGCTGCTCGTCCTGATGAGCTGGGGCTATACGCAGGTCTTCACCGGCCGCGCCGCGCTCTTGCACATGGGCGCCTTCACGGCGACGATCATGACGGCCAATGTCTTCTTCATCATCATGCCGAACCAGCGCATCGTGGTGGCCGATCTCAAGGCGGGCCGCACGCCCGATCCGAAATACGGCAAGATCGCTAAGCAGCGCTCGACGCATAACAACTACCTGACGCTGCCGGTCATTTTCCTGATGCTGTCGAACCATTATCCGCTGGCTTTCGCGAGTGAATACAATTGGCTGATCTGCTCGCTGGTGTTCCTGATGGGCGTGACGATCCGGCATTTCTTCAACACCCATCATGCCCATAAGGGCAATCCGTGGTGGACGTGGGGTGCGACCGCCGTGCTGTTCTTCGCGATCATCTGGCTGTCCTCGATCCCGAAACCCGACGCGGGCGATGATGCCGAGGTCAGCGCGATGCTGACCCCTTACGAGCAGCGCTTCGCAGAGGCGCCGGGCTTTCAGGACGTGAGCGATATTGTGCTCGGCCGGTGCTCGATGTGCCATGCGAACGAACCGGGCTTCGAGGGAATCGGGCGCGCGCCGAAGGGTGTTCATCTCGAGACCCCTCGCGAGGTCGCCGCCGCTGCGCGCGAGATCTATGTTCAGGCCGGGCTGACCGACGCGATGCCGCCCGCGAATCTCTCCTACATGGAGCCGGAGGAGCGTGCGGCGATCCGGGCCTGGTATCGTGCGGGCGAAGCGGGGGAGCGGGTTCAGGCCTCGGCGGCCAACGCCGAGGATACGCAGGGCTGAACGCGCAGGGCGCTCTACGCCTTTCGTCGGGTCGAGCGGGTTCCATGCCTGCGCGCCCTTGAAGCTCCCGAGCGGCCTCACTAAGACTTCTGTAAAGAACTGACGATATGAATTTCGTGCAAGACCAGGAAGGGCACCGCAGATGAAAGATCCCCACGAGTTTTACATGAACACGCTGGTGCCGATGGTGGTCGAACAGACCTCGCGCGGCGAGCGGGCCTACGACATCTATTCGCGCCTCCTGAAGGAGCGGATCATCTTCCTGTCGGGCCCGGTGCATGACGGCATGTCGACGCTGATCTGCGCGCAGCTCCTGTTCCTCGAGGCCGAGAACCCGAAGAAAGAGATCGCGATGTATATCAACTCGCCGGGCGGCGTGGTGACGAGCGGCCTCTCGATCTACGACACGATGCAATACATCAAGCCGAAGGTCTCGACGCTGGTGATCGGTCAGGCGGCCTCGATGGGTTCGCTGCTTCTGACCGCGGGCGAGAAGGGAATGCGTTTCTCGCTCCCGAATTCGCGCGTCATGGTCCACCAGCCCTCGGGCGGCTACCAGGGTCAGGCGACGGATATCATGATCCACGCCCGCGAGACCGAGAAGCTCAAGCGCCGCCTCAACGAGATTTACGTCAAGCATACCGGCAACGATTACGACACGATCGAAGCCGGTCTGGAGCGCGACAACTTCATGTCTGCGCAAGAGGCGAAAGACTGGGGCCTGATCGACGAGATCCTCGAAAGTCGCGGTGGCGAAGACGGCGAAAAGTGATCTCCCCGCTTAACCGCCGGGTGATTTTGACATTGAGGTGACGGTTGGCCTGTCCTACTCTTGACGGGACAGGCCAATTCACGAAGCCCGGGCGGCCGGGCAGGCAGAGGTAATAGATGGCGAACTCGAACGGCTCCGACAGCAAGAACACGCTTTACTGCTCGTTCTGCGGCAAAAGCCAGCATGAGGTGCGCAAGCTGATCGCGGGTCCGACCGTGTTCATCTGCGACGAATGCGTCGAGCTGTGCATGGACATTATCCGCGAGGAAACGAAGTCGGCCGGCCTGAAGTCGACCGACGGCGTGCCGACCCCGCGCGATATCTGCAAGGTGCTCGACGATTACGTGATCGGTCAGGAACATGCCAAGCGCGTGCTCTCGGTCGCGGTGCACAATCACTACAAGCGCCTCAACCACGGTACGAAGACGGATATCGAACTCGCGAAGTCGAACATCCTGCTGATCGGTCCGACCGGCTGCGGCAAGACGCTTCTGGCGCAAACGCTGGCGCGCATCCTCGATGTGCCCTTCACGATGGCCGATGCGACCACGCTGACCGAAGCGGGTTATGTGGGTGAGGATGTGGAGAACATCATCCTCAAGCTGCTGCAGGCGTCGGAATACAACGTCGAGCGCGCGCAGCGCGGCATCGTCTATATCGACGAGGTCGACAAGATCACGCGCAAGTCGGACAACCCCTCGATCACCCGCGACGTTTCGGGCGAGGGCGTGCAGCAGGCGCTTCTGAAGATCATGGAAGGCACCGTGGCCAGCGTTCCCCCGCAAGGTGGGCGCAAGCATCCACAGCAGGAATTCCTGCAGGTCGACACCACGAATATCCTCTTTATCTGCGGTGGCGCGTTTGCCGGTCTCGACCGGATCATCGCGCAGCGCGGCAAGGGGTCTGCGATCGGCTTCGGCGCGGATGTGAAGGACAATGACGAACGCAATGTCGGCGAACTCTTCAAGGAGCTTGAACCCGAAGATCTGTTGAAATTCGGCCTGATCCCGGAATTCGTCGGTCGTCTGCCGGTGATTGCGACGCTGACCGATCTCGATGCCGAAGCGCTCGTCACCATCCTGACCGAGCCGAAGAACGCGCTGGTCAAGCAATATCAGCGTCTGTTCGAGATCGAGGATGTGAAGCTGAGCTTCACCGAGGATGCGCTTAACGCGATCGCCAAGCGCGCCATCGAACGCAAGACCGGCGCGCGCGGCCTGCGCTCGATCATGGAAGACATCCTGCTCGACACGATGTTCGAACTGCCCGGCATGGAAGAGGTCGAGGAAGTCGTGGTCAACGAAGAGGCCGTGACCCAGGGCGAAGCCAAGCCCCTCCTGATCTATGCCGACGCAAAGAAAGAGGGCAAATCCGCAAGCTGAGCGATGCGGATAAAGCCAGGAAAAAAGGGCGAGCTTCGGCTCGCCCTTTCGTTTTTCGACACGCGCCACTGGACCTCGACGCGCCGTTGGATATAACAGGCGGGACGCATTGCGGAGGTTGCCCCATGAAGTTCCTGCTTCAAATTCTCACTTGGTGGAACGGCTCGACCGTCGGAACGTCGCTTTTCACCGCGCGCAAGGGCGTGAAAGTGGGCGAAGATGAGCAAGGCAACATCTATTACCAGACCAAGGACGGCAAGAAGCGCTGGGTGATCTACAACGGTGAGAGCGAGGCGAGCCGCATCCCGCCGGATTGGCATGGCTGGATCCATTTCACCTATGACGAACCGCCGACCGACAAGCCGCTGGCGCATAAACCCTGGGAAAAGCCGCATCATGAGAACTACACCGGCACCGAGGCCGCTTACGTGCCGCCGGGTTCGATCCGTCTGGCCCACCCGGTGGAGCGCCGCGATTACGAGGCCTGGCAGCCCGAATAAGGCAGGCGCGCGATGAGCGAGAATCGCACCGAAATCCTCACTGGCGCCGTGGTGCTGGTCGTTGCCTTGGGCTTTCTGGTCTGGGCAGGCAAGGGCATTGGTCTTGGCCCCGATGGGGGTAGCTATCCGTTGCATGCCTCGTTCCGCTCGGTTGGCGGGATTGTTCCGGGCACTGATGTCCGCCTTGCAGGCGTCAAGGTCGGTACCGTGACCGATGTGAAGCTCAATCCGCAGACCTTCTTCGCCGATACGACGATTTCAGTGCGTGACGGGGTGGAACTGCCCGAGGATACGGTGATCGCGGTCACGCAGGATGGGCTTCTGGGGTCTAATTACATCGAGTTGATTCCAGGCGGTGCGATCGACAACCTCAATCCGGGTGATGAGATTCTCGACACGCAAAGCGCGGTTTCGGTCCTGAACCTGATGATGAAGTTCGCGGGCGGCGGCAGCGACGGCGGCGAAGGGGAGAGCGCGCAATGATCCGAGCCTTGGCCTTTGCGCTGGCGATGATCCCGATGGTCGCCGGGGCGCAGGAATTGCTGCCCGAGGTCACGCCGGATGACCAGATCCCGGTGGATGAGCCCGCGAAAGGGCTCGCGGACGGAACCGGCGCGATGCTGCGCGGCCTCGACAAGGTGTCGGGCGTCAGCTCGGATATTTCGCTCAATGTCGGGCAAAGCGTCGATTACGGGTTCATCACGATCAGCCTGCGTGAATGCCGCTACCCGGCCGATGACCCCTCTTCGGATGCCTATGCCTTCGTGACGGTGACCGAACAGGGCAAGCCGCAGCCGGATTTTTCTGGCTGGATGATCGCGTCGAGCCCCGCACTCTCGGCGCTCGACCACCCGCGCTATGATGTCTGGGTCATTCGCTGCAAGAGCGAGTGAGGATCTGGCACTTCCGGCGCATTGAAATCCGCTTCCTGGCGTAGGGCGCGCGCAAGCCGTGCACGGTATTCGGCGCGTGGAATTTCGACCGCGCCGAGGGTTGCGAGATGCGGGGTGATATACTGCGTGTCGAATAGCGAAAAGCCCGCCTGGCGTAGTCGGTCCACGAGATAGGCCAGCGCGGTTTTCGACGCATTGCTGCGGCGCGAGAACATGCTCTCGCCGAAGAACGACGCGCCAAGAGTGATCCCGAAGATGCCGCCGCTCAGCGCGCCGTCTTGCCAGACCTCTAGACTGTGGGCGAAACCGGCCCCGTGAAGCTGGTCGTAGAGTGCAAAGAGCGGCCCGTTGATCCAGGTCTCGTCGCGATCCGCGCAGCCCTCCACCACGGCGCGAAATGCCCGGTTTGTTGAAATAGTGTAATTCCCACGCCGGATATGCTTCGCGAGGGACCGCGAAATGTGGAAATTCTGTAAGGGCACGATGCCCCGCATCGCCGGATCGAACCAGTGAAGTTGCGGGTTTTCCCGGCTTTCGGCCATCGGGAAGATGCCTTGCGCATAGCCTGCGAGCAGAAGTTCCGCGCTCAACCTGTCCGTCATTTTCTTGCCCGGTTCTCCCGTTATGCCTAGGCTCCGAGCCAAGATGAACCAGAGCAGGGCCGAGCGCAAACATGGGTTTCTATGATTTTCTTCCCAAGATCGGCCGCTATGCTGAGGATCCCGGCACGGTCGAGCGGATGAACCTGCGCCACAAGATGATCATCAAGCCTCTGGAGAGCGAGATCGAGGGCAAACGCGTGCTTGATCTGGCAGCCCATGACGGGCGGTGGGCCTATGCGTTTGCCGCCGCCGGCGCGCGTGAGGTGATCGGGATCGAAGGCCGTCAGGAGCTGATCGACCGGTTCGAAGAATTCCCCCGCGCCCATCTGCGCGAAAAGGTGAAACTCGTCTGCGACGATATCTATGACGGGATGCAAAAACTGATCGACGCAGGCGAGCGTTTCGACGTGGTCGGCGTACTGGGCATCCTTTACCACGTGATGGATCACTTCCGCCTGTTCCAGCTGGTGCGCAAGCTCGGCCCCGAGCTGGTGATCGTGGACAGTGAATTCGCGCAGCGGCCGGGTCCGGTGATCATTCTGATGCGCGAGCGAACGGATAACGAGTTGAACTCGATCCCGCAGATCGAGGGGCAGGAAAAGGCGTTGATCGGGATTCCGTCCTTCCCCGCGATGGAGGCGATGGCCGATGTGCTCGATTATGATTGTCACTGGTTGGATTGGAATGAGATCGGGCCGGGCAAGCGGCGCCATATCGGCGATTACTACCGTCCGGCTGATCAGGCGAAGAAACGCGGAACCTGCCTGCTGACGCCGAAATGAAAAACGCCCCCGAAACCGGGGGCGTTTTCGTAACTTCGGAACCGATCAGAGGTTCTTTTCGAGCCATTTCTCGAGCCAGTGGATCGAGTAGTTGCCCGACTGGATATCCGGCTCTTGCAGCAGCGCGTTAAAGAGCGGCACGGTCGTGTCAACGCCGTCCACGATGAGCTCGCCAAGCGCGCGATACAGCCGCTGGAGCGCCTCGTGGCGGTCGCGGCCATGCACGATCAGCTTGCCGATGAGGCTGTCGTAATAGGGCGGAATCGTATAGCCGTCATAGAGCGCGCTGTCCATCCGCACGCCCAGGCCGCCCGGCGCGTGGTAATGGGTAATCTTGCCGGGGCAGGGCGCAAAATTCGGCAGCTTCTCGGCATTGATGCGCACCTCGATCGCGTGGCCGCGGATCGACAGCTTGTCCTGATCGAACTCCATCGGCTCGCCCGCGGCGACCTTGATCTGCTGGCGCACGAGATCGACACCGAAGATCGCCTCGGTGACGGGGTGTTCGACCTGCAGGCGGGTGTTCATCTCGATGAAATAGAACTCGCCATCCTCATAGAGGAATTCGATCGTGCCCGCGCCCGAATAGCCGAGCTCGCCGATCGCCTTGGCGCAGATGCCGCCGATGCGGGCGCGTTCTTCGGGCGTGATGCAGGGACCCGGGGCCTCTTCGAACACCTTCTGGTGGCGGCGCTGGAGCGAGCAGTCGCGCTCGCCCAGATGGACGCCGCGCCCCTTGCCGTCGCCAAAGACCTGGATCTCGATATGACGCGGCTTCTGGAGGTATTTCTCGATATAGACCTCGTCATTGCCGAAGGCAGCTTTCGCCTCCGAGCGCGCGGTGCGGAAGGCAACCTCGATATCGTCTTCCGATTTCGCGACCTTCATACCGCGGCCGCCGCCACCGGCCGTGGCCTTGATGATCACCGGATAGCCCATCTCGGCCGCGACCTTGCGCGCGGTCTCGATGTCGGGGACGCCGCCATCCGAGCCTGGAACGACTGGAATGCCCAGGCTCTTCGCGGTGTCCTTGGCGGTGATCTTATCGCCCATCAGGCGGATATGCTCGGCCGAGGGGCCGATGAAGGTGATGCCGTGATCCTCGAGCACCTGCACGAAGGCAGCATTCTCGGAGAGGAACCCGTAGCCCGGATGGATCGCTTGTGCGCCGGTGATCTCGCAGGCCGCAACGATTGCGGGGATCGAGAGATAGGATTGCGCCGAGCTGTTGGGGCCGATGCAGACGGATTCATCGGCCATGCGCACATGCATCGCATCCGAGTCGGCAGTGGAATGGACCGCAACACTCGCGATCCCCATCTCGCGGCAGGCACGGATCACGCGCAGCGCGATCTCGCCCCGATTGGCGATCAGGATCTTGTCGAACATGACGGCCCCCTTATTCGACGATCATCAGGGTCGTGCCGTATTCGACCGGCTGGCCGTCATCGACGAGGATCCGCTTCACCGTGCCCGATTTCGGCGCGGGGATGTGGTTCATGGTCTTCATCGCCTCGACGATCATCAGCGTCTGGCCTTCCTTGACCTGATCGCCGACCTTCACGAAGGCGGATGCGCCCGGTTCGGGCGAGAGATAAGCGGTGCCCACCATCGGCGAGGCGACAGCGCCGGGGTGATCGGCCGGATCGTCGGCGGCAACGGGACCGGGCTGTTCGGGCGCAGGCGCTTGCGCCACGTGGGCGGCATGAGCGACCGGGGCGGGCGCCGCTACTGCGGGAGCCGCGGCATGCACGATATTGGTTTGCTTCGACACCCGCACTTTCAGGCTGTCATCTTGCGCGTAATCACGGGTCACCGCGATCTCGGTCAGATCGTTGGCGTTGAGAAGCTCGGCCAGGGCCTGGATGAAGGCCACGTCATTGTCACGGGTGTTCTTGGTCATGCGGTCCTCGAAGGGTGCTTTTGATGATGGCCCGTTCTGCGGGGCCTTACGGATCGAAGGGTTTATACGCGAGGTCAGGCGCGGTGAAAAGGCGGATCGGCTGTCCTTGCGTCATGGGCTCGCGATCTCGTGACTGCCCGGAAATTGAGCGCTCGAGGGGTTCGACGCACAACCTCCGGGCAGGACGACCGAAAAAATCGGCCGCCGCGACGCGGCATATTTTACCACTTGATAAAATTCAATCCTGTGTCAGCGTAGGGACAACGAAAAACTGACAGGGAGCCCGCAAGTGTCCACCAGCCAGCTCACCGAAGGGATCGTGCCCGGACGGCTCGACCCGGAAAGCTATTGCACCAACTTCGCCGATCATGCCCCGGCGTTGAGCGCGCAGGAGGCCCGGATCGCGGCCGATCGCTGCTATTTCTGCCATGATGCACCCTGCATGGAGGCTTGCCCGACCACGATCGACGTGCCGCTTTTCATTCGGCAGATCGCGACCGGCACGCCCGAAGCGGCGGCCAAGACGATTTTCGAGCAGAACATTCTGGGCGGCATGTGCGCCCGAGTCTGCCCGACCGAGAACCTCTGCGAAGGCTCCTGCGTGCGTATGGATGCAGAAGGCGAGCCGGTCGAGATCGGTGCGCTGCAACGCTTTGCGACCGACACGCTGATGGCCAAGCAAAGCCACCCCTTCGCCCGCGCCGAGCGCACGGGCAAGTCGGTGGCGGTGGTGGGCGCCGGGCCTGCTGGCCTCGCCTGTGCGCATCGTCTCGCGATGAACGGCCATGAGGTAACGATTTATGATGCACGCTCGAAACCGGGCGGGCTGAACGAATACGGTATCGCCAGCTACAAGGCGCCGGGCGGGTTCGCTCAGGCCGAAGTGGATTGGCTTCTGCAGATCGGTGGGATCACCATCGTCGAGAACTGGCAGCTGGGCCGCGAAGGCGACGGCGATCTGGCCGAGCTGCTGGGCGATTACGATGCGGTCTTCCTCGGCATGGGGCTTGCGGGCGTGAACGCGCTGCGCCTCGATGGCGAGGACAAGGAGGGCATCCGCCCCGCGACCGACTTCATCGCCGAGCTGCGTCAGGCCTCCGATCTGGCTGAACTGCCGATCGGGCGTGACGTGGTGGTGATCGGCGGCGGCATGACGGCGGTGGACGCTGCCGTGCAGTCGAAGCTCTTGGGCGCGCTCAACGTGAGCCTCGTCTATCGCCGCTCGCGCGCTGAAATGCCCGCGAGCGTGGTCGAGCAGGAACATGCGCTGACGAATGGCGTGACGATCATCGAGAACGCCGCCCCCATCGCCATTCACGGCAATGGCGCGGTGCGCGAGGTCGAGTTCGCCTATACGAAGAAGGGCGAGGGCGGTCTGGAAATGACCGACGCGACCTTCCGCCTCAAGGCCGATCAGGTCTTCAAGGCGATCGGTCAGACGCTGGGCGACATGCCCGCGCAGATCGAGATCGCGGGCGGCAAGATCAAGGTGGACGGCGCGGGCCGCACCTCGGTCGAGAGAGTCTGGGCCGGGGGCGATTGCACCCATGCCGGCGAAGACCTGACCGTGACGGCGGTTGCGCAGGGGCGCGATGCGGCGGAAGAAATCCACCAATTTCTGATGGAGGGCTGAGCGATGGCCGATCTGACTTCCAATTTCATCGGTATCAAATCCCCCAACCCGTTCTGGCTGGCCTCCGCGCCACCGACCGACAAGGAGTATAACGTCCGCCGCGCTTTCGAGGCCGGTTGGGGCGGGGTCGTGTGGAAGACGCTGGGCTCGGAAGGCCCGCCGGTCGTGAACGTGAACGGCCCGCGTTACGGCGCGATCTACGGCGCGGATCGCCGGCTGCTGGGTCTGAACAATATCGAGCTGATCACCGACCGTCCGCTCCAGACCAACCTGCGCGAGATCAAATCGGTCAAGCGCGACTATCCGGATCGGGCGCTTGTCGTTTCGCTGATGGTGCCCTGCGACGAGGATAGCTGGAAGGCGATCCTGCCGCTCGTCGAGGAAACCGGCGCCGACGGGATCGAGCTGAACTTCGGCTGCCCCCATGGCATGGCCGAGCGCGGCATGGGCTCGGCGGTGGGGCAGGTGCCCGAATATATCGAGATGGTGACGCGCTGGTGCAAGCAATACACCCGCATGCCGGTGATCGTGAAGCTGACGCCCAACATCACCGACATTCGCCGACCCGCCGAGGCCGCCAAGCGCGGCGGCGCCGATGCGGTGTCGCTGATCAACACGATCAACTCGATCACCTCGGTCGATCTGGATGATTTCGCGCCCGAGCCCACCATCGACGGCAAAGGCACGCATGGCGGCTATTGCGGTCCGGCGGTGAAGCCGATCGCGCTGAACATGGTGGCCGAGATCGCACGTAACCCCGAGACGGCGGGCCTGCCGATCTCCGGCATCGGTGGCGTGACCACCTGGCGCGACGCGGCGGAGTTCATGGCGCTCGGCGCGGGCAATGTGCAGGTCTGCACCGCAGCCATGACCTACGGGTTCAAGGTCGTGCAGGAGATGATCTCGGGGCTGAGCGACTACATGGATCGCAAGGGCTTCAC
This sequence comes from Thioclava pacifica DSM 10166, assembly GCF_000714535.1. GTDB lineage: Bacteria > Pseudomonadota > Alphaproteobacteria > Rhodobacterales > Rhodobacteraceae > Thioclava > Thioclava pacifica. Next base: position 197,939 of record NZ_AUND01000001.1, read on the forward strand.
CTCGACCTCCGAACTGGTGGGGCGCGCGGTGCCGAACGTGACCGACTGGCAATATCTCAACCTCAACTACGTCACCAAGGCCGAGATCAATCAGGACGATTGCATCAAATGCGGCCGCTGTTTCGCCGCCTGCGAGGACACCTCGCACCAGGCGATCGCGGTGTCGGACGATCGTGTTTACACGGTCAAGGACGAGGAATGCGTGGCCTGCAACCTCTGCGTCGATGTCTGCCCGGTGGATTGCATCACCATGCGCAAGCTCGACAAGGGCGAGGTGGACCCCCGCACGGGTGAGACGGTCGGCGATTACGCCAACTGGACGACCCACCCGAACAATCCCTCGGCCGCCGCGGCCGAGTAAGGGCAGAGGCCTAGCGCGTCACGTCGAGGCTCGGCGAGGGGCGCTCGGCAACCTGTGACCAACCATCCTGAGGCGCGCCACTCCGATCATCGGGTGGCGCGTCTTTCGTTGCGGGGGCCGGCTCGGCCATTTCTGACTGAGGCAGGGCGCTGCTGTCCGTCTGCTCAGGCGCGTGCTCTTCCTCGGGCGCTTCGGCCTCGATCAGCTCTGGCGCCGCCTTGAGCGCAGCCGCCTTGGCCTCGAGCGGTGTGACCTCGAAAGTCGGAAGCGGCCCTGTCAGCGGATCGGGATCGGGCGGCGGCAGGTTTTGCGCTTCGCCCGCGTCGCGCGCGGCATTCGCGCGCATCTCGGCCATTGCGCCAAGCGCACGCGCCTGTTGTGCATGATCCTGCGGCGTCTGCGTATCCACATCCGCGCCCATGCCGCCATTCGAATTGGCGGGTTTCTTTGCAGGCTCTACCGTACTGGCAGGCGCTGTTTTCGGTGTCGCGGCCATCAGCAGCGGCGACCAACCGATCTGGGGCATCAGCCCCGAAATCCGGTCCATCCCCAACTCCATTCGCATACACCCCCACGGCGAACGATTCTGCGCCCGCTGAGTTTACGAATGGTAAATCCGCGTGGGTTTCGCCGCGCAGGGTTAACAGGGCAGGGCTAGGCGCAAGTTCAGGGCGTCAGAAGCCGCGTGAAAAGCAGGTCGAGGAAGGGCGCAGCCCCTTCGATCGGATCCTTTCCGGGGCCGAGCACGGCGCGCACCTGCACGTCGAAATCGGCGTAATGCTGGGTGAGCGCCCAGATCGAGAAGATCAGGTGATGCGGATCGACCGGGGCAAGACGGCCCTGCGCGATCCAGTGGTCAATCACCGCGGCCTTTTCATCCACCAATGTCTTGAGGTCGGAGCTCAGCCCCGATCCGATGCGCGGCGCGCCTTGCAGCACCTCATTCGCAAAGAGACGGCTTTCGCGCGGCATCTCGCGGCTCATTTCGAGCTTGCGGCGCATGTAGCGCATGATTTCCTCGCGCGGCTCGCCTTCGGGGTTCATCGCACGCAAAGGCGCCAGCCAGACATCGAGAAGTCCGCCCAGAAGTGCCTCGTGGATCGCCTCTTTCGAGGGAAAGTAATAGAGCACATTGGGCTTGCTCAGCCCTGCCTCGGCGGCGATCTGATCGAGCGTCGCACCTCGGAAGCCATTCGCGGAGAACACCTCGAGGGCGGCTTCGAGGATCTTGCCCCGATTGACCTTCTGGATCCGGGTCAGCGGGCGTTTGCCCTCATCCCCGTCCTCGGTGAAATCCTGCGCGTTCTGTTCTTCGGCCAATGCGTCTCTCCTGATGGGCCACCAACCTAACCGATTGCCCAAGGCTTGATCAATCGGATGTGAACCTTAAGCATGGAAAAGCTGCACTGGCAGGCCAAGCTTGACTGGCCTTTTGGCTGTGCTAGCGTGACCCTGACCGATTGGTCAAACTGTTCTTCCCGGCCGGAGCCCCGGCCGCCCGACCGGAGTTTCCCATGGCACTCGACCGCAAGACCCCCAACGACCTGAACGCCTTCTGGATGCCGTTCACTGCAAACCGGCAGTTCAAAAAGAACCCGCGCATGTTCGTGGGCGCCAAGGACATGCATTACACCACCTCGGACGGGCGCCAGGTGCTCGACGGCACGGCCGGTCTGTGGTGCTGCAATGCGGGTCATTGCCGCCCGAAGATCACCGAAGCGATCCAGAAACAAGCGGCCGAACTCGATTATGCGCCCGCTTTCCAGATGGGTCATCCGGCGGCTTTCGAGCTTGCCAACCGCATCATCGACATCGCGCCCGAGGGCATGGAGCACGTGTTCTACACCAACTCCGGGTCCGAGTCGGTCGAGACCGCGCTGAAACTGGCGATCGCCTATCACCGCGCCCGCGGCGACGGGGCGCGTACCCGCCTGATCGGGCGTGAGCGCGGCTATCACGGGGTGAACTTCGGGGGCATCTCGGTCGGCGGCATCGTGACCAACCGCAAGGTCTTCGGCCCGCTCGTGCCGGGGGTCGACCACATGCCGCACACCCATTTGCCCGACCAGAACGCCTTCACCCGCGGCCAGCCCGAAAACGGCGCCTATCTGGCGGACGAGCTCGAACGCATCGTCGCGCTTCACGGCGCTGAAACCATCGCGGCGGTGATCGTGGAGCCGATGGCGGGTTCGACCGGCGTTCTGCTGCCGCCCAAGGGGTATCTCCAGAAGCTGCGCGAGATCACGAAGAAGCACGGCATCCTGTTGATCTTCGACGAGGTCATCACCGGTTTCGGGCGTCTCGGTTCGGCCTTCGCGGCGCAGCATTACGGCGTGACGCCCGATATGATGACTACCGCCAAGGGCCTGACCAACGGCGTGATCCCGATGGGCGCGGTCCTGACCTCGGCCGAGGTGCATGACGCCTTCATGAACGGCCCCGAGCACATGATCGAGCTGTTCCACGGCTATACCTATTCGGGCAACCCGATCGCGGCCGCCGCCGGGATCGCGACGCTCGAAACCTACAAGGAAGAAGGCCTCTTCGAGCGCGCGGCCGAGCTTGCGCCGTATTGGGAGGACGCGCTGCATTCTCTCAAGGGCACGCGCCATGTGATCGACATCCGTAACGAAGGCCTGATCGGTGCGGTCGAACTGGAGCCGATCGCGGGCGAGCCCACGAAGCGCGCCTTCTCGGCCTTCCTGAAAGCCTATGAAAAGGGGATCCTGATCCGTACCACCGGCGACATCATCGCGATGAGCCCGCCGCTGATCATTTCCAAGGAACAGATCGACCAGCTCGTCGGCACGCTGAAAGAGGTTCTCGAAACGCTCGACTGATCGGGAGTTCGGAGGAACTTGAACCGGCCGCGCGGATTGCGCGGCCGGTTTTTCATTGGCGGGGAGGAGGCTGGCAAGGCAGGCCAAGTGGAAAGGATGCCGAATTTATTCCAAACCGAATTCGTAAAGGGTTTCGTGTCACGAATGAAAGGTTTGCGAATGGTAGAAGCATCGAGTGCGCCCAAGACCACTTTGGTTCGGTTTCGTCGCGGGCGCTGCGGCGCTTCATCCTCACGACCGTGACCTTCTGGGCCGGTCCCTTCGCTTCGCAACAGAGCACGGGTGTCAGTATCGGAGAACTCGCCGCCGATATCGCGAGAGTCCGCAGCCCGTTCGATCGCGGGTCAACCGCAGCCTGACCCGGTCGCCCCCGGTGCGCACAATCGACGACTATCTTGGAGTTGGTGTGGGGCTGCTCACCGGGCTGAACATCGTCACCGGATCGCGGCGCTCATTCGAAAAGAGCGCTTGGGAGCGGCATTGTCGGGCATCGCACTCGGCGGGATCGCGATCGGATCGCAGCTCTTTACCGGGACGATCATGCTGATCGTTGGTGGGCTGATCGCCACGGCGATTATCTACGCGCCGCGCGACGCATTCGGCGAGATATTTGGCGGTCTGTTTGACGGGTGACTGCCAAGCGCCTCAATCCATGGCGCTGTCGGGTCAGCTTGCTGTGGCGCCAGTTCACCGATCGCCCGGATAGACCTTCTCGGGCGGAAGCTGATAGCTCCATTCCAACCCCGCATTCTTCCAGCCGTTGAGAGCGCGGTGGCCCCGTTCGATCCCGTCCTGCGCCACATCGCCTTCGAACCCGTCGATGATCGTGTAGACGTTTTCGTATCCCAGATCGTAGAGCATGTTCGCGGCTTTTGCGCTGCGCGTGCCCGAGCGGCAGAGGATCACGATAGGGGTCTCATCCTCGATCCCGGCGGCCTCGGCGTAATCGAGGAAGGAGAACTCGAAATCCGGGTTGGAGATCATCCTGTAGCTTTGCAGGCTGGGGTCATAAGCGGCGTCTTGGGGCATCGTCATCACGGGTATGTTCACGTCGATCCGGCTGGGTAAGCCGAGAAAGGTCAGCTCTGGACGCGAGCGCACGTCAAGGAAGAGCACGCCCGGATCCTCGAGCATCCGCGCCGCATCTGGCGCGGAGAGATACAGCCCCGCCTTGGTCTGCTTGTTGGCTGGCACGTCGGTCACTTCGGCAAAGGCGGCCGGCGCGAGGGCCATCACTGCGAGGATGGCGCGCAAAGAACTGGAGAGCATGGCAAGAGCCTCCCTGACGCATGTGCCGCGCCGGCCGCCCCGCGGTCGTCGCGGAATGGATGAAGGCCGCCAATGGCGGCCCGACTCAAAAAATTTCATGTCTGAGATGTCACATTATCACGGTTCAGTGATTCACGGTAGCGTCTATGCGCCCCGCCTAGGAGATCCCCGTGACTCGGACGCCGATCAATAGGGATCTTTCGCGCCGCGATCGGAGCTCAGCGTTTGTTGCGAACGGCTTACCAGAAGCTCGAGCGCATCGGCGAGGTGCTCTTCCCCGATCGCCCGATCCCCACGTGCCACACGAATGCGATGCGCCTCGATCATCACGTCGGCATGGGCATGCCCGCGTGGCGGCTCGAACTTGTAGCAGGCGAGCTCGATCAGCAGCCCGAGCGGATCCTTGAAATAGATCGAATCCATGAAGCCGCGATCCTTCACGCCCGAATGCTTGATGCCGCGCTCGTCGAGGCGTTCGACCACTTGGCGATGGGTGGCCATGGAGACGTTGAAGGCAAGGTGGTGCACACAGCCCGGATCGGTCGGCGTGCGGTCATGCACGGGTTTGCGGGTCTCGTCGGTGAAGACGGTGATCAGCCGCCCGTCGCCGGGATCGAAATAGAGATGCCCCTCGTTTTCATTGTCGAGATTAGGCTGGTCGAAGACGAAGGGCATGCCGAGCACGCCTTCCCAGAAATCGATCGAGCTTTGCCGGTCCGCTCCGGTCAGCGTGATGTGATGAACCCCTTGGGTCTGCAATTTGCGCATGGTCTCCTCCCGTATTCCTGGCGTGGAAGAGTAACGCGAAAAGGCCCTCGGTCGAGGCGCAAACCCTGTGCAGCCGCGCGCGAAACCTTGCCGAGCCTCGCGCGCGACCCCTTGCGGGCGCAAGTCATGCGCCTATCTTGCGCGGCGTTCCCCCGGAGGTGACCCGATGCTGCGTGCCGCGCTGTTTCTGCTGCTGATCCTGCCCGTGCCGGCGATGGCGGAGCTCATTTCCTGCCAGACCTCGATCCGGGGCAAGACCTATGAGTTTCGCTACGATCCCGACAATGACGCGCTCAAGGACAGCCGTTCGCTGCGCGAAAAGATCTTCGGCGAGAAGGGGCAGGTGAACTGCCCGGCGCTGGTCACGCTGCGCGCGATCACGCCCGAGTTGGATGATGCGCAGCGCGCGCCCTTCTGTCTGCAATGGGACCCCGAGCGTGAAACCTATCTTGGTTATGACCGGGGTGAGCGCGATGCCTACGGAATGTGTCGCGAGCCCTCGAAGAGCATCTGCCAGCGACTGACCGGCAGTGCCGAGGCGGCGGGAAAACTGCGCGATGGCGCGATCGATGCGGCCGGGGGGGCTTTTGGGACGGTGCTTGGCGACAAGATCGGCGGGATGATCGTCTCCGATCAGGCGGATCGGCTGCAAAAGCGGCTCGTCGATGCGGGGCTGGCGGTATTGGCCGGGGCCTCGACGCCCGCGCTGGCCGCGACGGCGGTGGTGGTTGGCGGCGCGGTCTATGTCTGCTCGGAAGACGGGGCAGACGGGGTGGGCGTTCAGGCAGAGCCTGTGCCAGAACCCGACAATGGCGCGGAAATCCTCGGCTCGGAGTTGCCTGTCACCCATTTGGCGCCCGGTGTGACCGGCGCGCCGCTGCGCCCTGTCGAGACGAAAGACCTGCCGGGGGTGTCTGAGACGGAGCCACCGCCGCAGACTGGCGATTAGGTCTCGCTCACGCCGATCCCGCGCAGCACGATCCCTTTAACGCTGGCTTTCGCGGCGTCCCATTGCGCGTCCGTGAGCGGTTTGCCTCCGTTGAGCGTCTCGATCTGATGCGAGAAATCGGCGTAATGCTGGGTCGTGGCCCAAAGCATGTAGAGCAGGTGGCGCGGGTCCACATCCGCCATTTTCCCTTCCGCGATCCAGCGCCGGATGATCGTCGCGCGTCCTTCGGTCCACTCGCTCAGGGTCGTTTCCAGGTAATCCTGAATCACCGGCGCGCCATGCATAACTTCGGAGGCCCAGACCTTGGAGCCGTTCGGATGGCGGCGAGAGATCTCCATTTTGGCGTCGATATAGGCACCGATCCCCTCGGCCGGGCCCGCCGCCGCGTCGAAGACATCCGCGGCCTCCAGCCAGATGTTGAAAATGCGCTCGACCACGCGGCGATAAAGCGCCTCCTTGGTCTCGAAATAGTAATGAAGATTGGCTTTCGGCAACCCTGCCATATCCGCGATGAGCTGCATCGTGGCCCCGCCGAACCCGGCTTCGGCAAAGACCGTTTCAGCCGCTTTCAAGATCGCATCTTCAGTGGCGCGGCGGGCTTCGGCCCGGCTTCCGGCAGCGTTCCGCCCATTTTTTGTGCGTTTGCCGGTCTCGTTATCTTTCATTCAAAATGCATCCTGATTTTTGTTGACCGGATGGTCAGACCGTGGCCCACTTCAACCTGACCATACGGTCAGAAAAAGATTCGTCGCAAGAGGGGATAACCCCCGCAAATGCCGACAGGGAGTTTCGACATGGCAGCACCCGGAGAAAACCTCCGCATCAACCCCGACCGCCTTTGGGACAGCCTCATGGAGATGGCCAAGATCGGCCCGGGCGTCGCAGGCGGTTGCAACCGTCAGACGCTCACCGACGAGGATGCCGAAGGGCGCGCGCTTTTCAAGAAATGGTGTGATGAGGCGGGGCTCACGATGGGGCTCGATGAGATCGGCAACATGTTCATGCGCCGCGAAGGGACCGATCCCGATGCGCTGCCGGTCTATGTGGGCAGCCATCTCGATACCCAGCCCACGGGCGGGAAATATGATGGCGTGCTCGGCGTGCTCGGCGCGCTCGAAGCCGTGCGTACGATGAATGATCTCGGGATCAAGACCAAGCATCCGATCGTCGTCACCAACTGGACCAACGAGGAAGGCGCCCGTTTCGCGCCCGCCATGCTCGCCTCGGGCGTTTTCGCGGGCGTTCACACGCTCGAATACGCCAATGACCGCGTGGATCTGGAGGGCAAGCGCTTCGGCGATGAGCTCGAGCGGATCGGCTGGAAGGGCGACGAGAAGGTGGGCGATCGCAAGATGCACGCCTATTACGAGCTGCATATCGAACAGGGTCCGATTCTCGAGGCCGAAGAGAAGACGATTGGTGTGGTGACCCATTGCCAGGGCCTGTGGTGGCTCGAATTCACGCTGACCGGCAAAGAGGCGCATACCGGCTCGACGCCGATGCCGATGCGCACCAATGCGGGGCTCGCGATGGCGCGGATCTTCGAGATGGTACAGGAGGTCGCGATGGCGGCCCAGCCCAATGCCGTCGGCGGTGTGGGGCAGGTGACCTTCTCGCCCAATTCGCGCAATGTTCTGCCGGGCAAGGTTGTCTTCACCGTCGATATTCGTTCTCCCGATCAGGCCAAGCTCGATGGGATGCGCGCGGAGATCGAGAAACGCGCCGCCGAGATCTGCGAACCGCTCGGGGTCGGCTGCGAGATTGACCCGGTCGGCCATTTCGATCCGGTGACCTTCACTCCCGAACTGGTCGAGAACGTGCGCAACGCGGCCGAACGTCTCGGCTACAGCCATCTCGACATCATCTCGGGCGCGGGCCACGATGCCTGCTGGGCGGCCAAGGTCGCGCCGACAACGATGGTGATGTGCCCCTGCGTGGGCGGGCTGTCGCACAACGAGGCCGAGGAGATCTCGAAGGAGTGGGCCGCGGCGGGGACGGATGTCCTGTTCCACGCGGTGCTGGAAACGGCCGAGATCGTGAGCTGACGGAGAGCGCGCCGGGGGCTCTGCCCCCGGACCCCCGGGATATTTGAACCAAGAGGAAGGGCAGAGACCCGTCCTAGGAGGCCAAACCATGACCAAAGTCATCAAGAACGGAACCGTTGTCACCGCCGATCTGACCTACAAGGCGGATGTGCTGATCGATGGCGGCAAGATCATCGAGATCGGTCCGGACCTGAAGGGCGACGAGGTGATCGACGCGACCGGCTGCTATGTGATGCCGGGCGGGATCGACCCGCATACCCATCTCGAAATGCCCTTCATGGGCACCTATTCGGCCGATGATTTCGAGAGTGGCACGCGTGCGGCGCTGGCTGGCGGGACGACGATGGTCATCGATTTCGCGCTGCCCTCCCCGGGGGAGGGGCTGCTCGATGCGCTCAAGAAATGGGACAACAAATCCACTCGCGCGCATTGCGACTACTCCTTCCACATGGCGATCACCTGGTGGGGCGAGCAAGTCTTCAACGAGATGAAGGAGGTGACGGATCGCGGCATCAACACCTTCAAGCATTTCCTCGCCTATAAGGGCGCGCTGATGGTGAACGATGACGAGCTCTTTGCGTCGTTCAAGCGCTGCGCCGAGCTCGGGGCGATCCCGCTGGTTCATGCCGAGAATGGAGATGTGGTGGCCGAGATGTCGGCAAAGCTGCTCGCCGAGGGCAATACCGGCCCCGAAGCGCACGCCTATTCGCGCCCGTCCCAGGTCGAGGGTGAGGCCACGAACCGCGCGATCATGATCGCCGATATGGCGGGCGTGCCGCTTTACGTCGTGCATACCTCTTGCGAGGAAGCCCATGAGGCGATCCGGCGTGCGAAGATGAACGGCAAGCGCGTCTGGGGCGAGCCGCTGATCCAGCACCTGACCCTCGACGAGAGCGAGTATTTCGACAAGGATTGGGACCATGCCGCGCGCCGCGTGATGAGCCCGCCCTTCCGCAACAAGCAGCATCAGGACAGCCTCTGGGCGGGGCTTTCCTCCGGGACGCTGAGCTGCGTGGCAACCGATCACTGCGCCTTCACCACCGATCAGAAGCGCTATGGCGTGGGGGACTTCACCAAGATCCCGAACGGCACGGGTGGGCTGGAGGATCGGATGCCGATGCTCTGGACCGAAGGCGTGAACAAGGGCCGGATCACGATGAACGAATTCGTGGCCGTGACCTCGACCAATATCGCGAAGATCCTCAACTGTTATCCCAAGAAGGGTGCGGTCCTGGTGGGCGCGGATGCCGACCTGGTGGTCTGGGATCCGGAGGCGAGCAAGACGATCTCGGCCTCGTCGCAGCAATCCGCGATCGATTACAATGTTTTCGAGGGCAAGGAGGTCAAGGGTCTGCCGCGCTACACGCTGAGCCGTGGTGTCGTGGCCTGGGGCGATGGCAAGATCCAGTCGCAGGAAGGCCATGGCGAGTTTGTCGCGCGCGATGCGGGCATGCCGGTGACCAAGGCGTTGTCCACCTGGAAAGAGCTGACCGCGCCGCGTCCGGTGCAGCGCTCGGGCATCCCGGCGACCGGGGTGTAAGGCGCAATGGGGGCTCCGGTCAGCGCCGGCATTCTGGAGGCCGCGGTCTATGTCGAGGATCTCGACGCGACCGAGGCCTTCTATGGCGGGCTGCTGGGGCTCGAGCGGATCACCCGGCGCGACGGGCGGCATGTCTTCTTCCGCTGCGGCGAGGGTGTGATCCTGACCTTTATCGCGGAAGCGACGCGGCAGCCGCCGGACGATCCGGCCGCCCTGCCGGTTCCGCCACATGGCGCGGTCGGGCCGGGGCATGTATGTCTTGCCGCGCAAGCCGAAGAACTCAACGAATGGGAACGACATTTGAGGGACAACAACGTGGAGATTGAGGCCGACTTCTTCTGGCCGAACGGCGCGCGCTCGATCTATCTGCGCGACCCGGCGGGCAATAGCGTCGAGATCGCGGACAAAACCCTTTGGAGGCGCGCATGACGGCAGCACCGGTGATCAAAGCGCGCGGGCTCAACCTGACATTCCAGACGAATGACGGCCCCGTACACGCGCTCAAGGATATCGACCTCGATATCGAGAAGGGCGATTTCGTCTCTTTCATCGGCCCGTCGGGCTGCGGCAAGACGACTTTCCTGCGTTGCATCGCGGCGCTCGAGACGCCCACGGGGGGTGAGCTCAGCGTCAACGGGATGAGCGCCGAGGAGGCGCGCAAGGCGCGCAGCTATGGCTATGTGTTCCAGGCAGCGGGGCTCTATCCGTGGCGCACGATTGCGGGAAATGTGAAACTTCCGCTCGAGATCATGGGCTATACGAAGGACGAACAGGCCAAGCGGGTTGAGAAAGTGCTATCTCTGGTGGACCTCGAAGGCTTCGGAAAGAAGTTCCCCTGGCAGCTGTCGGGGGGCATGCAGCAGCGCGCCTCGATCGCGCGGGCGCTGGCCTTCGACGCCGAGATCCTGCTGATGGACGAGCCTTTCGGCGCGCTCGACGAGATCGTGCGCGACAAGCTCAACGAGGAACTGCTGAAGCTCTGGTCGGCGACGAACAAGACGATCGGCTTCGTAACCCACTCGATCCCCGAGGCGGTCTATCTGTCCACCAAGATCGTGGTGATGTCGCCCCGTCCGGGCCGTATCCACGAGGTGATCGAGAGCACCCTGCCGCGCGGGCCGCGCCCGCTTGATATTCGCGACAGCGAGGAATTCCTGCAGATCGCGCATCGGGTGCGCGAGGGGCTGCGGGCGGGGCATGCCTATGATGAATGACGTTTTGATTGCTGGCCGGGCAGGGGGGCTGTCCGCCCCCCTCTGGCTACGCCATTCACCCCCTGAGGATATTTCGGGCGGTTGGAAGGGGAGGGCTGCGTCATGAAGATGGTAGCGCCCGTTCTGACCGTTCTGGCCGCGATCATCCTGCTTTGGTACGGGGCGACGGTCTGGTTGAATTCGCAATGGACCTATGACCAGGCCGCGCGGGCCGGGCAGGAGGTGAGTTTCTCGGAGGTCGTCGTCGATACGATGAACCAGAAGCGCCCCGTGCTGCCTGCGCCGCATCAGGTGGCCGAGGGGCTGTGGCAAGGTGTGTTCGGACAGAAATTCACCTCGAAGCGCAGTCTCGTCTTCCACGGCTGGATCACGCTCTCGGCGACGCTGGCCGGGTTCGCGCTGGGTACGGGGCTGGGGATCTTGCTGGCGGTGGGGATCACGCATAGCCGGGCGATGGATCTGAGTGTCATGCCCTGGGCGATCGCCAGCCAGACGATCCCGATCCTTGCAATCGCGCCCATGGTGATCGTCGTTCTGGCGAGCCTCGGGATCACCGGCTTGCTGCCCAAGGCGATCATCGCCGCTTACCTGAGTTTCTTCCCCGTTCTGGTGGGGATGGTGAAGGGGCTGCGCGCGCCCGATCACATGCAACTCGATCTTCTCAAGACCTATAATGCCAGCCAGGGCGCGACCTTCTGGAAGCTGCGGCTGCCGTCCTCGATGCCTTATCTTTTCGCCTCGCTGAAAGTGGGCGTCGCGGCGAGCCTCGTGGGCACGATCGTCGCGGAACTGCCTGCCGGCGCCACGCGCGGGCTTGGCGCGCGGCTGCTGTCGGGCAGCTATTACGGGCAGACGGTGCAGATCTGGTCGGCTCTGTTTGCCGCCGCGGCGCTCGCTGCGATCCTCGTCGTGGTCGTCGGCATCATCGAGCAGATCACGCTCAAGCGGATGGGGATGGTGCGATGAGCTGGCTGATTTTTGCGATTGTCTTCTGGCTCGCGGCTTGGGCGCTGAATTCCTGGCTGGCGAAGGCGCACGGGTCCGAGCGTTGGGCGCGGTTCCTGATTCCGGCTCTGTTCGGGCTCACGATCCTGATCTTGTGGGAAGGGCTGGTTCTTGGGCTCAAGATCAGCCCGGTCATCCTGCCTGCGCCAAGCCAGATCGCGGCGAGTTTCGCCGCCTCGACCGATATCCTGCGTGAAGACTTCATGCAGACGATCCTGAAAGGGGCGCTCTCGGGCTACCTGATCGGCTGCGGCGCGGCGGTGGTGGTGGCAATCCTGATCGACCGCTCGCCCTTCCTGCAGCGCGGACTGCTGCCGATCGGGAATTTCGTCGCCGCCCTGCCGATCGTCGGGATCGCGCCGATCCTCGTGATGTGGTTCGGCTTCGACTGGCAGTCCAAGGCGGCGGTCGTCGTGGTGATGGTCTTCTTTCCGGTTCTGGTGAACATGGTGGCGGGTCTGGCCGCGACTGATGCGCTCCAGCGTGACCTGATGGCGACCTATTCGGCAAGCTACTGGCAGGGGCTGTTCAAGATGCGCCTGCCGGCGGCCATGCCTTTCCTCTTCAACGGTCTGAAAATCGCGACGACGCTGGCTCTGATCGGCGCGATCGTTGCCGAATTTTTCGGCAGTCCGACACGGGGAATGGGCTTTCGGATCTCGACCGCAGTGGGGCAGCTTGATCTGCCGCTCGTGTGGTCAGAAATTACCGTTGCGGCCTTGGCGGGCTCGGGCTTCTATGGGCTGGTGGCCCTGATCGAGAAGCTGGTGACCTTTTGGCACCCGTCGCAGCGGGCCCGGACTTAAGGGCACGAGCCTGACAGACAACCAAAATCCCGGGCGAAAGATCCGGGGCCAACAGTGGAGTGAAACGATGAAGAAACTGATCGCGGGCCTGACGGCGAGCCTCGTCATGGGCACCGGTGCCTGGGCCAACGAGGATGTCACGCTGCAGCTCAAATGGGTCACGCAGGCCCAGTTCGCGGGCTATTACGTGGCGCTCGAGAAGGGCTATTACTCGGATGCCGGTCTCGACGTGACGATCAAGCCGGGCGGCCCGGATATCGCGCCCGAGCAGGTGATCGCGGGCGGTGGTGCCGATGTGATCGTCGACTGGATGCCGGCGGCTCTGGCCGCGCGCGAGAAGGGTCTGCCGCTGGTCAATATCGCTCAGCCCTTCAAGAAGTCGGGCATGATGCTGACCTGTCTCAAGGAATCGGGCATCGAGAGCCCCAAGGACTTCCCCGGCCATACGCTGGGCGTGTGGTTCTTCGGCAATGAATACCCGTTCCTGAGCTGGATGAACCATCTGGGCATCTCGACCGAGGGCGGCGACGATGGCGTGACCGTGCTCAAGCAGGGCTTCAACGTCGACCCGCTGCTGCAAAAGCAGGCGGCCTGTATCTCGACGATGACCTATAACGAATACTGGCAGGTGATCGATGCGGGGATTTCGCCCGATCAGCTGATCACCTTCAAATACGAAGACGAGGGCGTCGCGACGCTCGAAGACGGCCTCTATGTGATGGAAGACAACCTCAAGGATCCGGCCTTCGTCGAGAAGATGGCGAAGTTCGTGAAGGCCTCGATGGAGGGCTGGAAATACGCTGAGGCAAACCCGAAGGAAGCCGCCGAGATCGTGCTCGAATATGACGAGACCGGCGCGCAGACGATGGAGCATCAGGAGCGCATGATGACCGAGGTCGCCAAGCTGACCGAGGGCTCGAATGGCGCGCTTGATCCGGCCGATTATGAGCGCACGGTCGACGTGCTGATGTCGGGCGGTTCGGACCCGGTCATCACCAAGAAGCCGGAAGGTGCCTGGACCCATGAGATCACCGACAAGGCCGGTCTCTGATCTGATCCTGTCCTGAATTGATACGCCCTCCGGCCGCGTGCCGGGGGGCGTTTTCATTTCGACGGTTTGTTAACGGGAATCGGCTTTTCTGGGTCAAAGGAGACCCGCATGGTCGATCAGGGTAATCATCTCCGCGCGGTGCGGCCCAGTTCTCGGACGCAGGCCGAAACGGCCCTGCCGTTTCGAGTTTATATCGCATTCGTGCTGGGCGCGGTTTTCCTGACGGGGTTGTTCTGGCTCACCTGGAAAAGCCAGTTTGCCGCGCCGCTGGGCTATCTCTTCGATACGCCGAGTGAAGGAGTCGAAGCTGGTTATTGCTTGGCGGTGGCCCGCACGATCGCGCCGGGCGGTGGTGGTGGCGGTTATGTCGGAGAGGCGCAGGATTTCTGGCTGAACCGGTTGATGGGATTCGGCGGCGATCTCGCGGGTAATATCGCCAAGGGGGAGGCGGCGTTGGGCAGTCATCTTCTGGCGAAGAAAGGGCCGGAGCGGCTCTGGTTGATCGACGCGATGGATGCCTGCTCGAACAAGGCAATCAACTACGGGGCGCGGTTCCGCGCCTTCGACTAGAAACCCGATGCGGGGCACCATCACGCCGTTTCGGGCGGTGGTTTGGGCCCGTCGATTTCGGGTGCCGCGATCTGGGTGGCTTCGGCAGAGGTCAGCTCTGCGCGGGTACGGGGCAGGGCGCTCGGCATCTCGGCCTGCAACCAGCTTATAAGCTGTTCACGGATGTTGCAGCGCAGGTCATAGGTGCGCGGGCCGTTGCGGGCGGAGGCGAGGATGCGCACTTCCATCACCCGCTCGCGGAAATCGGTCACCTGTACTGCGAAGACCTTGCCGTCCCAGAGCGGGTCGGCCTCGGTGATCTCGCGGGCCTTGGCACGGATCGCCGCGATATCGGCGGTATGATCGAGATAGATCATCACCGTCCCGATCAGTTCGGCGCTCTCGCGCGTCCAGTTCTGAAACGGCTGTTCGATGAAATAGCTAAGCGGCACGACCAGTCGCCGCCAGTCCCAGACCCGGATCACCACATAGGTCGCCGTGATCTCCTCCACATTGCCCCATTCGCCTTCCACGATCAGCGCGTCGTCGATGCGGATTGGCTGAGTCAGCGCGAGCTGAATGCCGGCAAAGAGATTTTTCAGAACCGGTTGCAGGGCCAGGCCCACGACGATCCCTGCCGCCCCGCCCGCCGCCAGAAGCGACACGCCGTATTGGCGGACCGCTGGAAAGGTCATCAAGGCCGCGGCGACGGCGAGGATCACGATCATCACCTTCGCCACACGCATCAGGATCCGGGTCTGCGTCACATGCTTCCGCGCAAGCAGGTTATCCTCGGCATCGAGCTTGAAGCGCCGCAGGTGGATCGTCGTCCAGATATAAAGCGCCGTGTAGGCGATCCAGGCGAGGCTGAGGATCAGCGCGACCAGCAGAACGTGGGTGATCGTCGTGGTCGTTCCCTCGCTCGCCGGGGCCAATCCGTTGGCAAACCCGAGCGCCGCGATCAGCAGTACCAACCGCAAGGGACGCGCCGCCCGGGTGACCAGCGAGCGCCAGAACAGGTCACGCTCGGCCACGGCGCGCGTCAGCATCGAGAAGACGACCCGAAACAGCGCAAGCGCCAGCAGGGTCGCGATCAGATAAGCCGCC
Organism: Thioclava pacifica DSM 10166; assembly: GCF_000714535.1. Classification (GTDB taxonomy): domain Bacteria; phylum Pseudomonadota; class Alphaproteobacteria; order Rhodobacterales; family Rhodobacteraceae; genus Thioclava; species Thioclava pacifica. The sequence continues at coordinate 213,443 of NZ_AUND01000001.1, forward strand.
AGTGCCACAGCCCAATCGGGCAGGACCCGCTGAGCCGCGTCGATCGCCTGTTGCAGTTCCGTCTCGATCTGGTCGGGTTGCATTGCCCCTCCCGAAATTGCTGCGGTGCCGCATTGAGAATGGCGCATTCCACGCAGCTGTCAAATCGGGCTCTCAAATCGATGCCGATCTTGACGAGGATCACGGCGCGACGGGGGGCTTGGGTGTAGATTCTCTTTCATCAGGGAAAGCCCTTCCCGTTTGGACGAAAAGGAGGGAAGACATGAAACTTCATCACGAGATGCGCGCGATCAAATTGCTCGCGGTCTTGGCACTGGCCGCGCTCGCGGGGTGCACCCAGCTTGAGAAGGATGTGGGTCAATGCGAGCCGGGCGTCGAGTCGATCTCGGGCATGGCGACGGTTGCGCCTGCGGGGACCGGTCCCTGCTGATCGGCTGTAAAGGCAGGTAAATGCCTTTTGTCCTCCTGCGCTTGGCTGTAAAGCTGTTGCAGGAGGACTTGGCATGGCCCGTTCCGCGCTCACCGGCACCCGCATTCGCGAACGGCGCACTGCGCTGGGTCTCAAGCAGGCCGATCTCGCTCGTGCGGCGGGCATTTCGGCGGCATATCTCAACCTGATCGAACATAACCGCCGCCGGGTGAGCGATGCGCTGATGGAGCGTATTGCGCAGGCAATGGGCGTCGACCCGGTTGCCCTGAGCGAGGGGGCCGAAGGGGCGCTGTTCGATGGGCTGCGCGAGGCGGCGGCGGCAGCGGAGGCCGAAGGCGGGGCGTTGTTTCAGACCCCCGATCTTGACCGGATCGAGGAATTCGTCGGCCGCTTTCCGGCTTGGGCGGCGCTTCTGGCCTCGCGTCAGGCCCGGCTCGCGGCGCTTGAACGTGTGGTCGAGGCCTATGCAGAGCGGATGGCGCAAGACCCTTTCCTGCTGACCTCGTTGCATGAAGTGCTTTCGGCGGTGACGAGCCTGCGCTCGACCGCCGCGATTCTCGTCGAGACCGAGGATATCGAACCCGAATGGCGCGCGCGGTTTCTCCAGACCATTCAGGAGGAAAGCCTGCGCCTGTCGGGAACGGCAGAAGCGCTGGTGGGTTATCTCGACGAGATGGAGACGGCCGAGACGGGGCTTTCCTCGCCGCAGGAACAGCTCGAGGCTTGGCTTGAGGGGCGTGGCTGGCACTTCCCCGAGATCGAAACGGGCGCGATATCGATTCCGGAATTGATCGCGGGCGCGCCGGAACTGGCGTCGGCAGCCGCGCGGACACTGGCCGAGCAGCATCTGGCGCAACTGATCGAAGACGCCCGCGCCTTGCCGCTCCAGACGATGCAGGCGGCGTTGGCCGATCTCGGTCCCGATCCGGGGGCGATCGCGGCGCGCACCATGGCGCCCCTCGCGCAGGTTCTGCGCCGCCTGGCGGCCTTGCCGGCTGGCCAGCCGGGACTTGGCCAGCCAGGGCTGGTGATCTGCGACGGCTCGGGCACGCTTACATTTCGCCGCGCGGCGCCCGGTTTCGCCCTGCCGCGCTTTGCTGCCGGTTGCCCGCTCTGGCCGCTTTATGAGGCGCTCGCCCGTCCGACCCAACCGATCCGCGCGCTGGTCGATATGGCGGGCCGCCTGCCGCAACGCTTCCTGACCTATGCGATCAGCGAACCGCGCCCGACAGGGTTCGATGGTCCGATGCTGATGCGTGCGACGATGCTGATCCTGCCCGCGCCGGCGGATGCAGCCGAGGCACCTGCGCGCGCGATCGGGGCGTCCTGCCGGATCTGTCCGCGCCTCGATTGCCCGGGCCGGCGCGAGCCCTCGATCGTTTCTGCTGCCGGGTAGGACCTGCAAGGGTTTGACAGCGCGCAGCCTGCCCGCGATAGTCAGGCGAGGGGGAGTGGCGATGCCGAATAAACAGGTTTTGCTGATCGAGGATGAACCACATATCGCCGAGGCGATCCGTTTCATCCTGTCACGCGCAGGCTGGGGCGTCTCGGTTTTGGGCGACGGGGCGCAGGCGATGGCGCGCATCGCCGAGGATCTCCCCGATGCGATCATCCTTGATTTGATGTTGCCGGGGCGATCTGGCCTTGAGATTCTCGTTGATCTGCGCGCCGATGCGGATCTTTCGCGCCTGCCGGTGTTGATGCTGAGTGCACGTGGGCAGGGCCGTGACCGCGAGGCGGCGGAGCGCGCGGGCGCCACGGCATTCCTCGCCAAGCCCTTCGCCAATGCCGATGTGCTGGCGCGGCTCGAAGCGATCACCGGAGGCGGCGAGGCGCGCCGGGAGCCTGCCTGATGCCGCAAACGGGCCAACCGCTCTTTCTTGCCCGAAGATCCTATCGCCGCCGCCGCCTGATGGATGCGGCGCGGTTGTTGCCGGTTCTGGGCGTCGTGCTCATTCTGCTGCCGGGGCTCTGGCATCCGGCGGAGACGGTGGTCCCCGATACCGGGCGGGGCGGTCTTTACCTCTTCGCGGTCTGGATCGGGCTGATCGTCGCAGCGTTCCTGATCGCGCGCGGTCTTGGGCCGGTGCTCGATGTGGAGGAGCTGCCCGAAGGCTCAGCCGCCGCCGAACGCGCCCGTCTGCCCGATCCCGACGACGCAGCGGAGGGCTGAGATGCCCTTCAATATCCTTGTCGCGGTCTGCCTTGGCTATGTGATCGTGCTCTTTTCGGTGGCCTTCGTGGCCGAACGCCGCGCAGAGCGCCGCCGGTTGCGCTTCCTGCGTTCGCCGGTGATCTACACGCTGTCTCTGTCGATCTATTGCACCGCCTGGACCTTCTACGGCGCGGTGGGTTACGCGGCGCGCTCGGGGCTGGAGTTCCTCACGATCTATCTCGGCCCGACGCTCGTCTTCATCGGCTGGTGGTGGGTGTTGCGCAAGCTGGTCAGGATCGGGCGCACGCATCGCGTGACCTCGATTGCGGATCTGATTTCCAGCCGCTACGGCAAGTCGAACACGCTGGGCGTGATCGTCACGCTGATGTCGGTGGCCGCCGCCACGCCTTACATCGCTTTGCAATTGCAATCGGTGACGCTGAGCTTCGGGGTCTTCGCCGCCGGCACGCCCGAAGGCTGGGCGCTGCCCGATCAGGGCGCGACAGCGCTCTGGATCGCGGGCGGGCTTGCGATCTTCACCATCCTCTTTGGCACGCGCAATCTCGACGCCAATGAGCGCCATCACGGCGTGGTCACCGCCATCGCGCTCGAGGCGGTGGTGAAGCTGGTGGCGCTCGTCGCGGTCGGGATCTTCGTGGTCTGGGGGCTGGGCGGGGGGCCGATGGACATGCTGTCACGGATCGACGCCTCGAAGATCGCGGAATGGGAGTTGAACCCAGGCCGCTTCGCCGGTCTTACCTTTGTCTCGGCCGCCGCGATTCTGACGCTGCCGCGCATGTTTCAGGTGCTGGTGGTCGAGAATGTGGACGAGCGTCACCTCGCCACCGCGAGCTGGGCCTTCCCGGCCTACCTGATGTTGATGAGCCTTTTCGTCGTGCCGATTGCGGTGATGGGGCTGGAGCGCATGCCCGAAGGCGCGAACCCGGACCTTTTCGTGCTGACGCTGCCGCTGGCCGAGGGGCAGGGCAAGCTCGCGTTGCTGGCCTTCCTGGGCGGCTTCTCCTCGGCCACTTCGATGGTGATCGTGGCGGCGATCGCGCTGGCGACGATGGTGTCGAACCATATCGTCACGCCCCTGTGGCTCGCGCTGCGGCGTTCGGATGCGCGCGCGCCGGGCGATGTGCGCGGGCTGGTTCTGGCCTCGCGGAGGGTCTCGATCATCGCCGTGCTGGCGATGGGCTATGCCTATTACCGGATGTCGGGTGGCTCCGAGGCGCTCGCCGCGATCGGGCTGATCGCTTTCGTCGGCGCGGCGCAGGTGCTGCCGGCGCTGATCGGCGGCATGTTCTGGCGCGGGGCGACCCATGTCGGCGCGGCGGCGGGGCTGATCACCGGCTTTGCACTCTGGGCCTACACGCTGTTCCTGCCCTCGGTGGGCGAGGCTGGGCTCTTGCCGCGGGCCGTGCTCGACAATGGGTTGTTGGGACTGGGCTGGCTGCGGCCCCATGCGCTCTTCGGGATCGGTGGGCTCGATCCGCTTCTGCACGCGCTGTTCTGGTCGCTTCTGTTCAACACGCTCGCCTTCCTGATCTTCTCGATGACGTCCTTTCCGGGGCCGATGGAGCGGCTTCAGGGCGTGGCTTTCGTCAATATCTACGATCAGGGGCCGGCGACGCGCTCCTGGGCGCAGGGGGGAGCCGAAGCAGAAGACCTGCTCTCGATGGCGCAGCGTATCCTTGGCGCGGAGCCTGCACAGCATTTCTTCCAGGCGCAGGCTGCGGGGCAGGGCAAGGCCGGGTTTCTACCCGACACGACCCCCGATTTCCTCGCCCGTCTCGAACGCAAGCTCGCGGGCTCCGTGGGCGCAGCCACGGCCCATGCGATGATCTCGCAGCTTACGGGCGGCTCGTCGGTTTCGATGCAGGATCTGATCGCGGTGGCGGGCGAGACGGCGGAGGCGAAGGAATATTCCGCCCGGCTTGAGGCGAAATCCGAAGAGCTCGCCCGGACCGCTCGGGCACTGCGCGAGGCCAATGACAAGCTCAAGGAGCTGTCGGTCCAGAAAGATGCCTTCCTCAGCCAGATCAGCCACGAACTGCGCACGCCGATGACCTCGATCCGCGCCTTTTCCGAGATCCTGATGGAGCCGGATCTGCCCGACGCGATGCGCGCGCAGTACGCCGAGATCATTCACGAGGAGGCACGCCGCCTGACCCGTCTGCTCGACGATCTGCTCGACCTGTCGGTGCTTGAGAACCGGCGCGCCCAGCTCAATATTTCGGTTGCGAACCTGCATGACCTGATCAACCGCGCGGTGCAGGCGGCCTCCTCGACGCAGCCCGAGCGCCAGTTCCGGCTCGAACGCGATTTCCCGACCGAGCATATGCCGATCTTCACCGATACCGACCGGCTGGTGCAGGTCTTCATCAACCTGATCTCGAACTCGCGCAAATATTGCGATGCCGAACGTGCGGTGCTGCGCATCGAGGTGAAGAAACGCGGCAAGCGGGTGCAGATCGACTTCGTCGACAACGGATCGGGTATCCCGAAACAGTCGCAAAAGCTGATTTTCGAGAAATTCGCCCGCCTCACCGATCAGAGCCGTGCCGGCAGCGCGGGGCTCGGGCTCGCGATCTGCCGCGAGATCATGGCCAATCTTGGTGGTACGATCGACTACCTGCCCGGACAGGGGGGGGCCGCCTTCCGGGTGAGCCTGCCGCTTCGACGCAAGGATCCGGCGACACCCCCGCCGATTACCGTGCAGATCTGAGCCCGCCAGGCGTTCTCAACCATTTGTAAACCTCGATCTGCCAAGGCTTGGGAGATGCCCCGACCGGCGGGCGGATGGAGGTCATGGCTCAGGAGCGCGAGAATTCAGTGTTGCGCAAAAAGGCCGAGGCGGCGAAGCCCGCCCCGGACAGTGCCCCCATGACGCCTGAAAAGGCGATCGCGCAAAGTCTCTCCAAGGTCGCGCAGGAAATGCTGGATCTGCCCTTGCGCGTGACGGAGCTGGTCGAGACGCGCCGGGGCCTCGCCGATCTCCCCGAGATGCTGGAGGATCTTTCGCTGCTCGCGATCATCGAGGGCCCGGGGGAGGGGCTCGGGCTGGTGGCCCTGCCGCCCGCGACCCTGTCTGTGCTGATCGAAATGCAGACGATGGGGCGATTGGGTAAAACCGCGCCGGGGCCGCGCAAACCGACCCGGATCGACGCCGCGATGGCGGCTGATTTTCTCGATGCGCTGTTGGCCACGATCGAAGCAACCCTGATCGAAGAGGAGGCAATAGCCTGGGCGGGTGGGTTCCGCTATGCCTCCCATCTCGACGATCCGCGCCCGCTTGGGCTTTTGCTGGAAGATATCAGCTATCGGGTCTGGTCGGCGCGGCTTGCATTCGGCACCGGGGGCGAGCGCGAAGGCGGCTTCCTCTGGGCGGTGCCGCAATCGGGCCGGGGCGCGGCGCTGCGCCGGATGCCGGAGGAAAGCGCGACAGGTGCTGCACCGCCCGATCCCGGCCAAGGCTGGGAGGCGGCGCTCGAACGTGCGGTGCTCTCGGCCCCCGCCACGCTCGAGGCGGTGCTGCATCGCGTGACCCTGCCGCTGGCTGCGGTGATGGATTTCGAGCCAGGGATGGATATCCCGCTTCCCGAAGACGCGCTTGAAAAGATCGCGCTCGAAGGGCAGGGGCGGCGCAAGCTCTCGCAGGCGCGGCTTGGCCAAAGTCGGGGCATGCGCGCTCTGCGGCTGGTCGAGACCGATGAGGCGGGCGGGCTGGAGGCAGTACCCCAGCGCAAAGACTTCGGGGCGGTCGCGGCCGGGGCATCCCCTTTCCCGAAGGTGGACCTGCCCCTCGAACCGGGCTCGCTGGGCGATCCGATGAGCCCCACCTACGGCGCGCTCGACGATACGTCCGGCGGGCCTTCCGATGCGCAGGACCCGCTTGGCGAATTGGGCGGGTTGGAGACCGGCGCGGCGATTGGCGGGTTCGCAGGGCTGGGCGGGCTTGGCGCGCTTGCGGATGAGAAAGAGGCGACAGGAGACCTGCCGCCGCTCAAGATCGGATCGGGTTTGTAGCGATCAGCGGACGGCTGCGCGCGGAGTGTTGCGTGCCAGTGCGCGCTCTTCTTCGGGAATGTTTTCGCACGGTGGCACTTCGAGCGTCGTGCGATCGAGGATCGAGAGCCAGTCCTTGACCCGCGGCGCAACCGCCATGCCCACGCCCATCGCGATGATGAAAAGCCAGCCCTGCCAGCCATTGAAGCTCAGCGAGCCCATCGCGGGACCCGGGCAGAGGCCAGCCAATCCCCAACCCGCACCAAACAGCAGCGAGCCGAGCACGAGGTTGCGGTCCACCAGGCGCGGAAACGCCCCCGGCATCGGTGAGCCGAGATAGGATTTTTCGCGCCGCTGCGCGACCATCCAGACGAAGAACATTACGCCCACTGCGCCGGTGAGCACGAAGGCCAGCGTCGGATCCCAATCGCCAAATACGTCGAGCCAGCCCTGAACCTTCTTGGTGTCGACCATGCCCGCCACCAGAAGTCCCGCGCCAAAGAGACCTCCCGAGAGGAATGCAAAGAAATTGCGCATCTCAGATCACTCCCAGCAGATGGCGGAAGATCACCAGCGACAGGCCTCCGCCCAGCAGGTAGAAGGCGGTCGCCACGATCCCGCGCAGCGAGAACCGTGAGATACCGCAGACTCCGTGCCCGGAGGTGCAGCCATTGGCGAGCCGCGTACCGAGCCCGACCAGAAGCCCCGCCGCCACGATCACCCAGATCGAATTCGTCACATGCGTATCGACGACCTTGTAAAGCGGCACCAGAAGCGGCGGCACGGCGATGAGCCCGCCGAGAAACGCCACCCGTTCCGAAACCGTATCGCGGCCCGATCCGTCGATCAGCCCGCCGATGATGCCGCTCGCGCCCATGATGCGGCCGTTGACCAATAGATACACTCCGGCTCCCGCGCCGATCATCAGACCGCCGACGAGGCCCCAAATCCAATCCTGATGCATGAGCTCTCCCTGTGCTCGTACGTAAAACGCGACGGGGTCTCCCAAACCCGTCTGAGTTGCAATGCTAGAACCCGGCGGGGCTCTCGTGCAAGGATTTTGATATCCGCATATGTTCGTGTTTTCCGGTTGACTTGTGTCAACGTCCGAAAAGCCCTTTGACTGCTATGATTTGGCAAGCAAATGGAGGAGCGCATGAAATCGGTCGAAATCCGTAAAACGGAGCTTGAGGCGCGTCGCGCGCAGTTGCTGGCGCGCATGGAACAGGTCGAATCCGAGCTCGACAGCCATATCGAGAAGGATTGGGCCGATGCGGCGGTCGAACAGGAACAAGACGAGGTTCTTGAGGACCTTGGCGAATCCGCGCAGCAGGAATTGCGCGCGATCGAGGCCGCGCTCGAGCGAATCGCCGAGGGCGAATACGGTTTTTGCGTCACCTGCGGCGAGCGCATTGACGAGGCGCGGCTTGATCTGCTGCCGGCGACCCCGTTCTGCCGCAACCACGCGCCCGGCGCCAAGGCCAAACGCGGCTGAGCGCACCGCCCTGCGTCCGCGATCCGCACGTTCTTGCCGTTTCCGTCACGCAAAGGGTAAAAACCCTTTGTTTTGAAGCGCGTCGGCCTTAGACTTTCTGCGCGAGCGAACAGGCCAGTGGCGGGGGCAATGGCAAAGCGGGTGAGATTTCGGACCCAGGACGGGCTGGCTTGGATTACGCTGAGTGGCCTTGACGCAAGCGGCGCGCCTGCGGGCTTCACGTCTGATCTGCGTGCCGCACTTGGTGGGCTGCTCGATCTTGTGGCTCGCGACCACGCTTTGCGCGGGGTGATCGTGCAGGGCGATACGGCAGGTTGGCCGGTCGCGACCGATCCGCTTGAAGATTACGCAACCGATGGGGAAGCACCCGATCTCGCGACGCTCGCGCAATCTCTCGCCGCTCTCGACCAACCGGTTCTGGCGCGGCTTTCGGGGCGTATCACCGGGGGCAGCCTTGCGCTGTCCCAAGCTGCCGATTTGCGGATCGCCGATCCCGAAACCACCTTTCTTTCGCCGGAGTTTGCGCTCGGCGCGATTCCTGCGGCGGGCGGTCTGGTACGGCTGGCGCGGCGAAAGGGTGGCGCTGCAGCGCTGGACCTGCTGACGCGCGAGACGCCGCTTGAGGCCACGGCGGCCATGAGCCTTGGCCTGTGCGAGTTGATCCTGTCCGATCCCGAGCCGGCTGAGATCGCCGCCGCGCTCGATCTGCTTCATGACGAGGGCGTGCCGCCCGCCGATGCCGCGCTGTCTGACCCTGCCGCCTATCTCGCCGCGATCGAGCCGCGCCGTGCGGCGCTGCGCAAGGGACCGCTGGCCGAACCCGGCGCCCGAGCGCTCGAGGTGGTCGAAAGCGCGCTGCTCTTGCCGCTCGACGAGGCGCTCGATTTCGAGGCCGTGGCTTTCGAGGATCTGAGCGCCGCGCCGCTGTCGAAGGCGCTGCGCCATGCCGCGCGCTGTGCGGCCCAGACCCGATCGCCCGGATCCGGTGAGCCTATCGAGCCGATGCGGATCGGGCTGTGGGATCAGCCGCCGACACTCGCCGGGGCACTTCTGGCGGCGGGCCACTCGGTCATTCTCGGGGCGAGCGATCCCAGCGCGATCGAGGCCGGTTTCGCATCCATCGCCCGCGAGCAGGAACGGCAGGTGCAACAGGGCAGCCTCGATCCCGAAACACGCGATGCGGACTGGGCGCGGCTCGGCGCAGCGATGACGCGCGACGGGCTTGAAGGCTGCGACATGGTGATCGCGGCGGGTACGCAACCCGTGCCGGAGACGCCATTGCTTCTGCCGGTGCTCGATCGTGCCCTTGCAGGCCGTGTCGGGCCCGTGCTGATCCGTTCGGGCGGCATCGTCGAGCTTGTCCCCGGCACACAGACCACGACCCAGGAACTGGCGAGGCTGGAGGCTGTGCTGCGCCTTGGCGATGCGCCGGTGGTGATCGGCGGACCCGGAGTCGGGGGCATCGTCACCCATCTGCGCCTGGCCTATATCGCGGCTGCCGAACGCGCTGTTCTGGCCGGGGCGACGGTCGCCCAGGTCGACGAGGCGCTGACGCAGCTTGGCGTCACCACCCCGCCATTGCGACTTGCGGATGCGATGGGGATTTCCCGTGTCTGCGCGGGTCTCGAACAGATCCGCCGCGCGCCGGGGCCTTTCCTGGGGCTTCTGGCGCTCGAAGGGCATGAGGGCCGTGCAAGCGGGCAAGGGTTCTACGATTGGTCGAACCGCGCCGCGCGGCCGATCCCGGATCAGGCCGAGGCGCTCAGTGCCCTGCGCCGGGAGGCCGGAATCACACCGCGCCGTCTGGGCACCGCGCAGATCCGCGCGCGGATCCTGGCCGAGCTTGCGAATGAAGGTGCATCCCTTCTGCAACGCGCCCAGGCGCATCGTGCCTGCGACATAGACCTTGCCGCGCGCTTTGCGCTGGGTCTGCCGGCGAGCCTTGGCGGGGTGATGTTTGCCGCAGATCAGGCCGGGTTGCTGGCGACGCGAAAACTGCTGCGCGCGCTCACAGAAGAAGGTGCGCCTGAGCCAGTCACGCTCTGGGATGTGCTGATCCGCAATGGCAAGAGCTTCGCTGATCTCGACCGGAGATAAGGTCCAGCCTCAGCTCAGGAAGATCCCGACCACGACCATCATCAGGCCGATCACCGAGACGAACAGCGCGCCCATGTTGAGCACAACCACTTTCTGGAGCCGCGCCCGCAACGCGTCATCGGGAAGCCCGGCGCGTTTGGCCTTTGCCACCGCGACGATGCAATAGAGGATGCCGATCAGCCCCAGCACCGAAACGCCGGCTCCGGCCCAGATCAGAAATTCCATAGCTGCCTCCCGCGATAATGCGCGCCTGCCCTAGCCGAGCAAGCGCGCCAAGGCAAGGAAAAGGGGCTCTGCCCCTCTGCCTTCGGCATTCACCCCGAGATATTTTTCTCAAGAAGAAGGGGGGCGGTCTTCTTCTTCTTGATCCAAATATCTCGGGGGAGGCCGCGAAGCGGACGGGGGCAGAGCCCCCGCTGTGCCAGGGCACGCGCAGCGCCTCTTGATGCGCGGGGCGCGGCGGGCTAGTGAGAGCGCCGATCCAGTCGAGCAGCAGGAGAGAGCCCGATGCCCAGCGATGCCGCCTACAATGTCGCCGCCGACGAGCTGCGCCAGTTCGTCGAGCAATTCGAGAGCCTGGAGGCCGAGAAGAAAGACATCACCGAGCAGCAGAAAGACATAATGTCCGAAGCCAAGGCGCGCGGCTACGACACGAAAGTGCTGAAAAAGATCGTGGCTTTGCGCAAGCGCGACAAGGATGACGTGGCCGAGGAAGAGGCGATCCTCGATCTCTACAAATCCGCGCTCGGCATGTCCTGAGCGGTCGGGCTCAAGGTCGCGCCCGTTTCAGGGCGCGATGAATTCCACGCCCGGCAATTGCGCGATCGCTGCCACGTCGGCATCGTATTGCGCGGTGATCTCGGCGACCAGGTCGTCGGTCCAGCCGGGCAGGGGAGCCTCGATCTCGATCGCCTCGGGGCGTGCATATTTGTCGAGGAACGCGGTCACGATCTTGCGCCGTTGCAGGACCGATTTCGGCGGGTGACTTTCGAGATAGCTGCGCAGCCGTGCGACCCCATCGGGCGGCATGATCTGCTCAAGGATCATCAGCTCGCCATCGAGCGCCTGGCTTTCGGGGAGCCCGCCCACCGCGCGCAGCACCTCGGGCCAGATCAGCGGCAGATCTTCATTGCACCAGATCACGAGGCGGCGTCCGCCGGCTGCCGCGGCCATTTCGCGGATCACCGGCTCCCAGCGCAGATCGCGCGGGTCGTGATCATGCATGATCTGTTCGTAGCTGCGCTTGGGCAGGCGCTGGACGAGTTGCGGCAGCAGCGTCGCGGGATTGATCAGCGCGAGGTGGAACTCGGTTTCCGAACTGGGGAAGAGATTGGCGAGCGGGGCGAGCTTGCCCGGCGCCATCACGTAAAAGCCCTTCTGGGTCACAACGCGTTCGGGGATGCACAGGAAAAACTCGTGGCTGAAGACGAGCCGCTCGATGTCGTGGCGCTCGGTGCAGGCTTCGAGCAGCGCATCCTGCACGTCTTGCGGTGCGGGGCCACCCTTGAGAGAGACCAGCGCGTCGCGAAGCACCATCCGGTAGCGGCGCGGAGCGGGCACGGCGATGCCATATTGCTCGAGCACGGCGCGATTGCTTGAGAGCACCCGAACGATGCGGTCCTCATCGGTCGAATGGGCCCCGAGATGGAAAACGACTTTCATGCTGCGCGCCTCGATATGCTTAGGCCGGCCAAGCCCTTATGATTGCGCGCCACTCTAGCCGCTGAGTTCTGGACAGGCAAACGCGTTTCGGGATAGAGGGGAGGGATGAATTCCGAGCAAACAACTCAGGTAATTGGCGCGCGCGCGCCTTCGGCTCGCAAACACGTCCCCGGCTCGGGGCTGTGGTCGCTCGGTGCGTTGGTGATCGCGGGGCTGGTGCTCGCGCCGATCCTTGCGGTGGGTTGGATGGCGCTCGATCCGCGCGAGAATATCTGGCCGCATCTGATCGCGACGACCCTGCCGCGCTACCTGGTCAATACCGCGGTGCTGACGGGCGGCGTCGGGCTTCTGGCCTCGGCCGTCGGGGCTGGCGCGGCCTGGCTTGTCGTGATGTATCGCTTCCCCGGTCACCGGGTGCTGGAGTGGTTGTTGCTGCTGCCGCTCGCGATTCCCGCCTATGTGGGGGCCTATGCGCTGACCGATTTTCTTGACTATTCCGGTCCGGTGCAAACGGCGTTGCGCGCGGCGTTTGGTTGGGCCTCGGCGCGTGATTACTGGTTCCCCGAGATCCGCTCGCGCGAGGCGGCCGTCGTCGTGCTCTCGGCCGCGCTCTACCCTTACATCTACCTGATCACCCGCGCCGCGCTGCGCGAGCAATCTGGCGCAAGCTACGAGGTCGCGCGCGCGCTCGGCACGGGCCCGTTTGGTCTTTTCTGGCGTGTGGGGCTGCCGCTCGCACGTCCCGCCATCGCCGCAGGCGCCGCCATCGCCATGATGGAGACGGTGGCCGATTTCGGCGTCGTCGATCATTTCGGGGTGCAGACACTGACCACGGGTATCTTCACGACCTGGCTCTCGGGCGGCAATGCCGGGGGGGCGGCGCAGTTGTCGCTCGTGATCCTCGGAATCGTTTTCGCACTCTTTGCGCTGGAGAAACTCTCGCGCCGCAAGGTGCGCTATTTCCAGACCGCGCGGCAATCGCGCCCCGTTCTCGCGCAAAGCCTGACCGGTTGGGCGGGCTGGGCGGCGATGGCACTTTGCGCGCTGCCGGTGGCCGTGGGATTCGTGCTCCCGGTCGCGGTGATGGGGAGCCATGCGCTTGCCAATCCCGATGCCTGGTTCGGTCGCGGCCTTGGGCTTGCGCTCTGGCACACGGTTTTCACCGGCGGGATGGCGGCGGCGATCACGGTCACGCTGGCGCTGTTCATGGTATACGGTGTGCGGCTTTCGGGGCGCAGCCTGCCGCGCGTGGTGCTGCCGCTGACGACGCTGGGCTATGCCGCGCCCGGAGCGGTGCTTGCGGTCGGCATCCTGATTCCGCTCGCGGGGCTTGATCATGCGCTGGCCGATGGGATTGCGGCACTGACGGGCTATGATCCGGGTCTCATGCTGACCGGCTCGGCCTTTGCGATCATCCTCGCCTATGTGGTGCGTTTCTTCGCCATCGCGCAGGGGGCGGCGGATGCGGCCTTCGGGCGGGTGCCGCCCTCGCTGCCAATGGCGGCGCGCTCGCTCGGGCGCGGACCCGGAGGCGTTCTGCGCGAGCTCTACCTGCCGCTCATGCGCGGCTCCGTCGGCTCGGCGCTGCTTCTGGTTTTCGTCGATTGCGTGAAGGAACTGCCCGCAACGCTGTTGCTGCGCCCGTTCAATTTCGAGACGCTTGCGACGCGGACGCAGGAAAAGGCGAGCCTGGAGAATCTGGGCGATGCCTCGCCCGCAGCGCTTCTGGTTTCGGCCGTGGGGCTTGTCGCGGTGGCGATCCTCGCGCGCGCCAATCTCGGCCGGTCCCGCTGACCCGCGTCTTGCGCGAATTTTCCAGCCGCGCTATTGCGGGCCGGTCACGCCGGCGTAGCTCAGTTGGTAGAGCGTCTGATTTGTAATCAGGGGGTCGGGGGTTCGAGTCCCTCCGCCGGCACCAGTAGCCTCTCGGAGGGCGCGATGGACAGCACCGCTCAGATCCCCGGGGCGCTCCCGGGCCGCATGGTCGATGCGCTCGTGCTTGGCGGGCCCGCGATGTGGGCGATCGCCGCGCTGTCCGTGCTTTCGTTGGCGCTGATCTTCTGGAAACTCTGGGATCTGCTGGCCGCCGGTGCCTGGTCAGGCGGCGCGCGCACGCAGGCCGCGATCGAAGCCTGGGCACGCGGTGATCTCGACGCGGCGGAGGCGGTTCTGAAGGACCGTCGTTCCTTGCGCGCGCAGCTTGCCCGCGCCGCGATGGCAAGCCTGCGCGATCCGCAGCTTGACCGCGCAGGCGCCGAGGCCGAGACCGCGCGGGTGGCGCGCAATCTGCTTGCGCGGGCGCGCTCGGGGCTGAGGGGGCTGGAGCTGGCGGTTGTGATTGGCCCGCTTCTGGGCCTTCTGGGTACGGTCGCGGGAATGATCGCGGCCTTCCGCGCTTTGCAGGAAGCGGGCGTGCAGGCCGATCCGGCGACGCTGGCGGGCGGGATCTGGGAGGCGCTTCTGACCACCGCCGCGGGGATGGCGGTCGCGATTCCCGCACAGATCGCCCTGTCGGGTTTCGATGCGGTGGTCGACCGGTTGCGCCATGACATGGAAGATGCCGCGACCCGTATCTTTGCGCGTGCCTCCACTGTGAACGCAGCCTCTGACAGGGAGCGGCTGCGCGCCGCGGCCGAGTGATGTTTGCCTTCGGGCAGGCCCGCGCGCGCCGCCGTCCGGCGCTTACACCGATGATCGACGTGGTGTTTCTGCTGCTTGTCTTTTTCATGTTGGCCTCGCGCTTCGGGGTGGAGCGGACGCTTGAACTTACGATCGGCGGGGGAGGGGCTCAGGCCGAATGGTCGGGGCCGCCGCGTCTGGTCGATATCGGGGCGGATGGCGCGCTTGCGCTCAATGGTCAGCCGGTCGTGCTGAGCGATCTGGCCACCGATCTCGCGCCGCTGATGGAGGCCGCGACCGATCCGGTGGTGCTGCGCCCCAAGGGAGGCGATCTGGCGGCCGTCACGCAGGTGCTCGATGCGCTGCGCGGTGCAGGGCTCACCCATCTGGTGCTGGTCCCATGAGGCTTTTTACCGACACGCCCCGGCGCAGCCTGCCCGAGCCGCTTTTGCCGATGATCAACGTGGTCTTCTTGCTGCTGATCTTCTTCCTGTTGGCCGCGACGCTCGCCCAGCCGACGCCGTTCGAGGTGTCTCCGCCCGAGGCTTCGGGCGGCGGGGCAGCCGAGCCTGGTGATCTGACGCTTTTTGTGGGTGCGGACGGCCGGCTTGGCTTCGGAGATGCGCGCGACTTGGCGGCGCTTGCCGCGCTGGGGGCTGCGACGGAGGCTGCGCGCGCGGCCTGCGGCGCGTGCGCCGACACGCTCACGCTGCGGGCAGATTCGAAGCTTTCGGGCGAGGCCTTGGCGAAGCTGGTGCCGGAATTGAGCGCGCTTGGCTTCAAGAACCTCAAACTCGTGGTGCGCGGAAAATGACCGCGCGCGGGCTGGCCTTCGTGGGGGCGCTCCTTGCGGCGCTTGGCGTGCATGCCGGGGTACTCGCGATCTGGGAGCCCGCGCCTTCGGGTGGCGCGCAATCCTCGGGCGATGGGGGAGAGGCGCTGGTCTCGCTCGCGCCCGCCTCGGCAGCGATGGAGGCGATGGTCGCCGAGTGGGAACGCCCGCCCGAGCTTGAAACTTCAGAGCCAGAGATGGCCGAGCCCGTTCCGCCGGAGGCGCAGCCCGAAAGCGCCGAGCCACAACCGCAGGACCAGCCCCGGATCGCCGCCCCCTCGGCCCTGACCGCGCCTCCTGCCCCCGACGCGCCTTTGCCCGCGCAAGCGGACCCGGCCACGCCCGAGATGCCGCGCCCGCTGGCGAAGCCCGCGCCGCCCGAGACGAAACGGGCCACGCCGAAAGCGCTCGCACCGCGCAAGCTTCAGCCGTCGCAACCCTCGCAGGCCCGGCCCGAGCAGGTCGCGAAAGGGCAAGGCGCAAGAGGGGCTGCGGGTGACAATCAAAATGCTCCGGCCGCCACGCTCTCGGCGGGACAAATCCGGTCGCTCATGGGGAGCTGGGGTGGACAGATCCGTGCCCGGATCGAGCGTCATAAAACCCCGCCCGCAGGCGCGGGGGCAGGGCGGGTGACCGTCGCGATCACGGTGGCGCGCGACGGGCGTCTGCTGGGTGTCGCGGTTGCAAAGGGCTCGGGCAACGCAGCCCTCGATCAGGCCGCGCTGGACGCGGTGCGCCGTGCTGGCCGCTTTCCCGCGGCGCCTCGAGGCCTTTCGAAACCCCAATACAGCTTCACCTTGCCGATGGTCTTCCGCTGAGCCCCGCTTGCGCCCATCTCACTGCCAAGGCAGGGTGAGCGCGAACCAAGGAGCCACCATGCCGATCAAGAACCGTTTTGCCCAGATGCTGCCCGAGGCGGTGGAATGGCGTCACGATTTCCACCGCAATCCGGAACTGCTTTATGACCTGCCGCGCACCTCGGCCCGGGTGGCCGAGCTGTTGCGTGCGTTTGGTTGCGACGAGGTGGTCGAGGGGATCGGCAAGACCGGTGTCGTGGGGGTGATCGAGGGGCAGGGCGCGCGCAAGGGCGGGCTGCGCTGCGTGGGGCTTCGCGCTGATATGGATGCGCTTCCGGTCGAGGAGAAAACCGGCGCGGCCTATGCCTCTCAAACGCCCGGCAAGATGCATGCCTGCGGCCATGACGGGCATACGGCGACCCTGCTGGCGGCGGCGAAGTACCTGTGCGAGACACGTGCGTTCTCGGGGCGCGCGGTGATGATCTTCCAGCCTGCCGAAGAGGGTGGGGCGGGCGCACGCGCGATGATCCGCGACGGGCTGATGGAGCGGTTCGAAATCGAGGAAGTCTATGCGCTGCACAATATGCCGGGCATGGTGGCGGGCTCTTTCGGGATCCGCCCCGGTGCGATGATGGCGGCGGCGGATTTCTTCGAGATCACGCTGGAGGGCAAGGGCGGTCACGCGGCGAAACCGCAGGAGACGACCGACCCGGTTCCGATCGCGGCGCATCTGATCCTCGCATTGCAAAGCATCGTGGCGCGCACGACCGATCCGTTCGAAGAGATCGTGCTGTCGGTCACGACGCTCGCGTCCGATTCAAAGGCGCTCAACGTGATCGGCAATTCGGTGACGCTGGGCGGGACGGTGCGCACGATGAGCGCCGCGACCCGAGATCTGGCCGAGACCCGCTTGCGCGAGATCACGCAAGGGGTGGCCGCCACCCATAATGCACGTGCGACCGTCGATTACCGCCGTGGCTATCCGGTGACGCGCAACGACGCGGCGGCAGCCGAGGCGGCGGCACATGTGGCCGAAGCGGTGGCCGGATCGGTCGATCGCGCGGTCGCTCCGATGATGGGGGCGGAGGATTTCGCCTATATGCTCGAGGCCCGCCCCGGCGCCTATGGCTTCATCGGCAATGGTGATTCCGCGCCGCTGCACCACGCGCAATATGATTTCAACGATGCGATCCTGCCCGCAGGCGCGAGCTGGTTCGTCGGCATGATCGAGACGCGGCTCCCGTCTGAGTGAGCCGCAGCGCGGCTCTCAGCGCATCACCATCACCGCGCATTTCGCGTGACGTACCACCCGCGATGCGGTCGAACCGATGAGGTAGTCGCCGAAGCCCGGACGATGCGAGGCGATGACGATGCAATCGGCCCCGATCTCCTCGGCGCAGGACAGGATCTCGTGGCCCGCCTGACCTTCCACGATTGCCCAGGCGCCGTTGTCGAACTCGGCCGCGCGCGATTTCAGGTCGCGCTCGATCGCCTTGCGCAGCTCGTCGGCATAGCCTTCGGGCATGTAGCTGATCGCATAGGCGGGCACGTCTTCCATCACATGCAAAAGCGTGACCCGCGCGCCGTCGCTGGCAAGCGCGCGCGCCACGTTCAGCGCCGCATCGGGGTTGTGTTCGTCATCGAAGGCCACGGGCACGAGAATATTGGAATACATGGTCTGGCTTCCTTTCGCTTCGCTGGAGCCTCGCGCGTTTTGCACGCGCGCGCATTGATTTGGGTCACTCGACGATCTTGGAGAAATCAGCCAGGGCGCCGGCAGAACCGCCAGATCACGAAAACAAAGGTCAGGACGGCGAGCGCCCAGATCGCCGGGGTCAGCACGGGGCGGTAGATCAGTGCGGCAAACGCCTCGCCGGGCAGCCAGCCGCCCCCTGTGGCCGAGGCGAATCCGCCCGCGACGCGTTCCGCGACCCAGTACCATCCGAAGGCGAAGAGTACCGCCAGCAATGCCCGCAGCGGCCAAGGACCGGAAAAGGCGGCCAGCAGTGCCTGCGGCAGAACCAGAATCGCGCTGAAACGCACGGTGTCCAGCAACAGTCCGAATTCGGTGACCGGCCGCGATCCCGGCCCGGCATAGCCAAGCCCTGCGAGCATCTCGAAATTGCCGATCACCAGATGCGCCCAGAGGCTGAGCGCGATGATCCCCGCTCCGGCCAGCCCTGCGACAAGTGCGCGGGCTGCACGCTGGGCCTTGGGGCTCATCCGCCGGTATGGCTCATGTGGCGCGACATCTGGCCCGCGACCTTCTGGCGCGAATAGTCGAAATCATGGCCCTTGGGCTTGCGCGCGATGGCGGCACGGATCGCCTCGATCAGGGGCGCGTCATCGGTGCCCGCACGCAAAGGCGCGCGCAGATCGGCATTGTCTTCCTGCCCGAGGCACATGAACAGCTCGCCCGTGCAGGTCACGCGCACGCGGTTGCAGCTTTCGCAGAAATTATGCGTGAGCGGCGTGATGAAGCCGATCTTCTGGCCGGTTTCCTCAAGGCGCACATAGCGCGCGGGCCCCCCCGTCGACTCGTCCAGCTCGGTCAGGGTGAACCGCTCGGCCATCGCCTTGCGCACATCCGAGAGCGGCCAATATTGATCGAGGCGCAGCTCCTCGCCCATCTCGCCCATCGGCATGACCTCGATGAAGGTCAGGTCATGGCCCTCGGCGGCGCACCAGTCGATCAGCGGGAACAGCTCATCCTCGTTGAAGCCCTTGAGCGCGACGGTGTTGATCTTGACCTTCAGCCCTGCGCGTTTCGCGGCTTCCAGCCCCTTCAGCACCTGATCGAGCCGCCCCCAGCGGGTGATCTCGGCGAATTTCTCCGGCACCAGCGTGTCGAGCGAGACATTGATCCGCTTCATCCCCAGATCGGCCAGCTCATCGGCGAAGCGCGCGAGTTGCGAGCCGTTCGTGGTCAGCGTCAGCTCGCGCAGCGCGCCGCTGTCGAGATGGCGCGCGATCGAGCGGAAGAAGGTCATGATATCGCGCCGCACCAGCGGCTCGCCCCCGGTGATGCGCAGCTTCTTCACCCCAAGCGAGATGAAGGCCGAACAGAGCCGGTCCAGCTCTTCCAGCGTCAGCAGTTCCTTTTTCGGCAGGAACTGCATGTGCTCGGCCATGCAATAGGTGCAGCGAAAATCGCAGCGGTCGGTGACCGAGACCCGCAGATAGTCGATCGGACGGGCAAACGGGTCGATGAGGGGCGCGTGTTCCATGGCCGGGAAAATAAGCCTAGGGCCGCAGGGCGACAAGGGGGCACGCGGAGTTGCGCGGCGGGGGATGGCGCAGCCGATCCAAGCTGCCTAAGCTTGGGACAAATCGAGGAGGACGAGAATGCGCATTTTCCTTCTGGGAGCCCTGATCGCCCCGCTTGCGGGCTGCGCGACGCTGGGGCTCAAGCCCGCGCCGAAAGCCGCAGCTCCCGCGAGTGCCCCTTCGCCGGTCGTGGCCCCGGTGCCCAAACCGACCGCGACCAGCGCCGAGGCGCTCGACACCACAAC
Source organism: Thioclava pacifica DSM 10166 (assembly GCF_000714535.1). GTDB lineage: Bacteria > Pseudomonadota > Alphaproteobacteria > Rhodobacterales > Rhodobacteraceae > Thioclava > Thioclava pacifica. The sequence continues at coordinate 233,053 of NZ_AUND01000001.1, forward strand.
CGCCGCGCAGCGCGCCGAGGCGGCCGAGAGGCCCGCGGGCGGCGAGGCGCGGCTGGGCACCACCATCGCAAGCCTCGGCGATCCGACCCAGCCCGGTTTCTGGGTGCGCACCGGCTTGGTGAGCGCCGAAGCCGAGGGACGGATCGAGGATCCGAAGACCGGGAAATCGGCCAAGGTGACGTTGATCCCTTCGGGCAAACCCGCGGGGGCGGGCTCGGAGGTCTCGCTGCCCGCGCTGCGATTGCTTGAGGTGCCGCTGACCGAGCTGCCCGAGCTTGTCGTCTATCGGCTCTGAGGATTTGCGATGATCGGAAAACTTCTGCGCGAGATCGACCTGCCGCCGCTTTGGCTGGCGCTTTTTGCCGCGATCACCTGGGCTCTGGCGCAGGTGGCTGCGATGCCGCTGCCTTATGACCGGCCTCTGGGCGGGGCGCTGATCGGGCTGGGGCTTGCCCTGATGGGGGTCGCTGCGGCGCAGATGGTGCTCCATCATACGACCTTCATCCCGCGCCGCGACCCTTCGGACCTCGTGACCAGCGGCGTCTTCGCGCTCTCGCGCAATCCAATCTATCTCGGGGACGCGCTGGTTCTGGCGGGGCTTGCGCTGTGGTGGCAGGTGCCGCTGGGGCTGCTTCTGGTGCCGCTCTTCATGGGCTTCATCACGATCCGCTACATTCGCGGCGAAGAGGCCCGGATTGCCGCCCATTTCGGCGACTCCTATGCCGCGTACCGCGCGCGCACGCGGCGCTGGCTCTGAAAGGGGCGTGGCCGGAATGCTGCAGGTGCAAAAAAGTCATTCGGCGTGAGCAGGGCGGAAATCCGGAGATTTTCTCTCTAAGCTCCAGTAAAGTATGGAAAAATACGGATCAAGAATGGTATCCAACGGTATACATCGCGTAAAATTCAACCCTGCGACAGATTAACAACCTTTTACGACGCATCGGTGCTTGTGAAACATTATTGCGCGATGCTAAGGAAGGCGTCGCCAGATTCCGGGCTCGCAAAACCGTGAGGTGCGCGGGTCGCTATCAAGGGGGAGTTACAGTGAAAATCGGAGCTCCGAAGGAGATTTTCGAGGGTGAGGCGCGGGTCGCCATGACGCCCGACTCGGCTCTGCAGTTGCAGAAGCTGGGCCATGAGTGCTTCATCGAAGCGGGGGCGGGGCTCAAAGCGGGCTTCACCGATGCAGCTTATGAAGCCGCGAACGTGACGGTGATCAAGACCGCCGCGGCGCTCTTCAAAGAGGTGGATTTCGTCGTCAAGGTACGCCCCCCCACCGATACCGAAGTCAAGCGCCTGAAACCCGGCCAGACTCTGATTTCCTTCTTCTACCCGGCCCAGAACGAAGAGCTTCTGAAGGCCGCCGAGAAGACCGGCGCGAACGTCATCGCGATGGACATGGTGCCGCGTATCTCGCGCGCCCAGAAGATGGACGCGCTGTCGTCCATGGCCAATATCGCGGGCTATCGCGCGGTGATCGAGGCCGGCAACAACTTCGGCCGCTTCTTCACCGGTCAGGTGACGGCCGCGGGCAAGGTGCCGCCGGCGAAAGTGCTCGTGGTCGGTGCCGGTGTGGCGGGTCTCGCCGCGATCGGGGCTTCGACCTCGCTCGGCGCGATCACCTACGCCTTCGACGTGCGTCCCGAAGTGGCCGAACAGATCGAGTCGATGGGCGCAGAGTTCGTCTATCTCGACTTCGAGGAAGAGCAGACCGACGGGGCCGCCACCGGTGGCTACGCCGCGCCTTCCTCGCCGGAGTTCCGTGAAGCCCAGCTCAAGAAGTTCCGCGAGCTGGCTCCCGATATCGACATCGTCATCACCACCGCGCTGATTCCGGGCCGCGACGCCCCGGTGCTGTGGACGAAGGACATGGTCGAGGCGATGAAGCCCGGCTCGGTCATCGTCGACCTCGCCGCCGAGCGCGGCGGCAACTGCGAGCTGACCAAGCCCGACGAGAAGATCGTGACCGACAATGGCGTGACCATCGTCGGCTATACCGACTTCCCTTCGCGCATGGCACAGCAGTCTTCGACGCTCTACTCGACGAACATCCGTCACATGATGACGGACCTGACGCCCGAGAAGGACGGTGTCGTCGTCCATAACATGGAAGACGACGTGATCCGCGGTGCGACGGTCGCCTATCAGGGCGAGATCACCTTCCCGCCGCCGCCGCCGAAAGTGGCTGCGATTGCGGCGAAGAAGCCGACCGAGAAGCCGAAGGAACTGACGCCGGAAGAAAAGCGCGCCGCTGAAGTGGCCGCGTTCAAGGCGCAGACCAAGAGCCAGGTGACGCTGATCGCCGTGGGCGCAATCGTGCTCCTGGGCGTCGGTCTCGTGGCGCCTGCCAGCTTCATGCAGCACTTCATCGTCTTCGTGCTGAGCTGCTTCATCGGCTTCCAGGTGATCTGGAACGTGTCGCACTCGCTGCACACGCCGCTGATGGCTGTCACCAACGCGATCTCCTCGATCATCATCCTGGGCGCGCTGTTGCAGATCGGTTCGGGCAGCTGGCTCGTGATCGTGCTCGCGGCGCTGTCGGTCTTCATGGCCGGGATCAACATCTTCGGTGGCTTCATGGTCACCCGGCGCATGCTCGCCATGTTCCAGAAATCGTAAGGGGGCCGAGACAATGGAAAACGGATTCTCGACCGCTGCCTATGTCGTTTCGGCAGTTCTCTTCATCCTCTCGCTGGGCGGCCTCTCGGGGCAGGAAAGCGCCAAGCGGGCGGTCTGGTACGGCATCGTGGGTATGGCGCTGGCGGTTGTCGCCACGCTGATCGGCCCTGGCTCGGGCCTCTGGCTGATTTCGGTGGTCATGATCGCCGCGGGCGGCATCATCGGCTGGTTCGTGGCGAACCGCGTGCAGATGACCGAAATGCCCCAGCTGGTTGCCGCAATGCACTCGCTGGTCGGCCTCGCGGCTGTCTTCGTGGGCTACAATGCCTATATCGAGATGGCCAATGTGATGTCGATCAAGGCCTCGATGTCGCCGACGCTCAACGAGACGGGCATGGCGGCAGCGCTGCATGAAAAGGGCCTGCGCGGCTTCGCGGCGCTGATCGCGCATAAATCGCCGGTCGAGCTGTCGATCCTGCGCGTCGAGCTGTTCCTTGGCGTGTTCATCGGGGCCGTGACCTTCACGGGTTCGGTCGTCGCTTTCGGCAAGCTCGCAGGCAAGGTCACCTCGAAGGCAACCAAGCTGCCGGGCGGGCACATGCTCAATGCCGCTGCCGCGATCCTGTCGGTGATCCTGCTGATCGCCTTCATGAACGGGGCAGGCGCCTGGGCGCTGATCGCGATGACGCTTCTGGCCTTCTTCATCGGCTACCACCTGATCATGGGTATCGGCGGCGCCGATATGCCGGTCGTGGTTTCGATGCTGAACTCCTATTCGGGCTGGGCCGCGGCGGCGATCGGCTTCTCGCTGGGCAACGACCTTCTGATCGTGACCGGCGCGCTGGTCGGCTCTTCGGGTGCGATCCTGTCCTACATCATGTGTAAGGCGATGAACCGTTCGTTCATCTCGGTGATCCTCGGCGGCTTCGGCAACACGACCGGTCCGGCGATGGAAGTCGAGGGCGAGCAGGTGGCGATCGACGCCGACGGCGTGGCCAACGCGCTGCGCGACGCCGACTCGGTCATCATCGTGCCGGGTTACGGCATGGCCGTGGCGCAGGCTCAGCAGGCGGTGTCGGAACTGACCCGCAAGCTGCGCGCGCAGGGCAAGGAAGTGCGTTTCGCGATCCACCCGGTCGCGGGCCGTCTGCCGGGCCACATGAACGTGCTGCTGGCCGAGGCGAAAGTGCCTTACGACATCGTTCTGGAAATGGACGAGATCAACGAGGACTTCCCCGATACCGACGTGGTGATCGTCATCGGTTCGAACGACATTGTGAACCCCGCCGCTCAGGAAGATCCGAACTCGCCGATCGCCGGCATGCCGGTTCTGGAAGTGTGGAAGGCCAAGCAAGTGTTCGTCTCGAAGCGCGGTCAGGGCACCGGCTACTCGGGCATCGAAAACCCGCTCTTCTACAAAGAAAACACGCGGATGTTCTATGGCGATGCCAAGGACTCGGTGAACCAGCTTCTGCCGCTGATCGACTGATCTACGGTTGAATGGAAATGGAGACGGCCGGTCACGAGACCGGCCGTTTTCGTTTTGAGCGCTGGTCCGGGGCGACCAGCCCCGGGCCGCGCCCGACCCTCCCCCCGGGAGGGCGCATTGGCGATGACATCGCGGGCACGAAAGACGTTCGGGCTTTTGAGATAAAGTGCAGACCACGCAGGACGGTGACGCGCCCGCCCAAGGGTCGGGCGCGGCCCTCGTCGCGTCTTGGCGATAAGATCAGGCGCTCGCCGCTTCGCCTGCCAGCTTGCGGATCCGCTCCACCATCGCGCGCAGCCCGTTCGAGCGCTGCGCCGAGAGGTGGTCGTTCAGCCCAAGGCGCCCCAGTTCGGCCGTGGCATCCACTTTCAGAACCTCTTCGACGCTTAGGCCCGAATAGAGCGCATGCAGGATCGCAATCAGCCCCTGCACGATCATCGCGTCGCTCTCGCCCTGAAAATCGAAGCTGGCCCGAGGTCCGGTGCCCTCGATGCGCGGCAGGAGCCAGACTTGGCTCGCGCAGCCCTCCACCTTGGTTGCAGGCACCTTCACCGCATCGTCGAGGGGCGGCAATTCCCGGCCCAACTCGATCACGTGACGATAGCGGTCCTCCCAGTCATCGAGGAATTCGAAGGTCTCGGCGATCTCTTCAAAGGCTTCGCTTGCCATGGGTTTGCCATCCTTGCGCTGGTCGTCTGCCCCTTGGGTAGCGGCTTGCGCGCGCAGGGTCCAGACGCGGCTTTTCAAAACTGACGCAATGGGCTACCAGAGGGCAGGGACAGTATCGGAGCCACCATGAAGAAAGCTTTGATCGCGGCACTTGCCTTGACTATCGCGACCGCCGGCTGCGGCCGTATCCGCGACAGCAAGATCAATCCGTTCAACTGGTTCGGCAAGGATCGCGTCGAGCAGAGCCAGACGCTCGCGCCGCGCGGCGGCTATCCGACGAAGGTGGGCAAGGCCCATCAGCAGCCGGTCGCACAAGTCTCGAGCCTGACGGTCGAGAAGATCCCTTCGGGCGCAATCATCACCGCGATGGGGCTGCCGCCGACCCAAGGGTTCTGGGATACCGATCTGGTTCCGCTCAATGATGGCAAGCCCGACGAGACCGGCACGGTCACCTACATGTTCATGGTCGCCCCGCCGCCCGCCGACAGCGCCGCAGCGCGCCGGGTGATGACGCCGCAATCGCGCGAAGTGTCGGCCGCGGCCTTCCTGAGCAATTACAAGCTCGAGGGCGTGCGCAAGATCGTGGTCGAGAGCGCCGGGAACGCGCGGTCCGTGCGGCGCTGAGCGCGGTTTGATCTGACTGAGATGAGGCTCGGGGTATGCTCCGGGCCTTTTTCGTTTCGAGGCGACGCGCGCCCGCCCGGATCAGCCGCGTCAGCGGCCCGGGCAGCGCCCGACCGCCCCCTCGGGCGGGCGCTTTGGGAACGCCAGCGCGCGGATTGAGGGCGTCTGGATGTGGCGGCGATAAAGTGAAGACCCCAGAGGACAGCGCGCCCACCCGGCGGTCGGGCGATGCCCTCCGGCTTGAGCTCAAACGTCGATCAGTTTCACCGCGCCGCTATCGGCGGTCAAAGCGACCTCGCCCTTGGCCAGCCGCAACGCGTCATGGCCGAAGACCTCGAGACGCCAGCCGTTGAGCGCCGCCACATCGCGCTTGCCCGCGGCGATCCGATCGAGATCCGAGGAGGTCGCGATCAGTTTCGCGGCCACACCGGCCTCTTGCGATTTCGCCTTGAGAAGCACCCGCAGCAGATCGCCAAGCGCGGTATCCACCTGCAATTGCTGACCCTGATCGGCGTGGCGGGGCAGTTTCTCGGAGGGCATCTCCAGCCCTTCTTTCACCGCGTTCAAAATCCCTTCCGCGATTTCGCCCCGGCGCGCTTCGCGCAGCAGAAGCCGCGATTTTCCCAGCTCTTCGATCGAACTCGGCTTGGTCGAGGCGAGCTCGAGCAGAGCATCATCCTTGAAGATACGCGAGCGCGGGATATTGCGTGCCTGGGCATAGCCCTCGCGGAACCGTGCCAGCTCGCGCACGATGCCGAGGAAACGGCCCGAATTGGTGCGCGTCTTGACGCGCTGCCAGGCGTCCTCGGGGCGGTTGATATAGGTCTCGGGGCTCAGCAGAACCGCCTCTTCCTCCTCGACCCAGGCTTCGCGCCCGGTCTTTTGCAGCTGGTCGGAGAGGAATTCGTAGATCACGCGCAGATGGGTCACATCGGCGATCGCGTATTTCTTCTGCGCTTCGGTCAGCGGGCGGCGCGACCAGTCGGTGAAACGCGAAGACTTGTCCAGCGACTGCTTGGCGATCTTGCGCACCAGCGTCTCATAGCCCACCTGCTCGCCAAAGCCGCAGACCATCGCAGCGATCTGGGTGTCGAACAGCGGGTCAGGGAAGACCTGCGCGTCGGTGAAGAAGATCTCCAGATCCTGCCGCGCGGCGTGAAAGACCTTCACGGTCGGCGTGTGCCGGAACAGATCGTAAAGCGGTTCGAGCGACAGCCCATCGGACAGCGGATCGACCAGAACCGCTTCGCCCTCCTGATCGCCATGCGAGGGCAGGGCCATCTGTACGAGGCAGAGCTTGGACCAATAGGTCCGCTCGCGCAGGAATTCGGTGTCGAGGGTGACGTAGGGCTCTTGCTTGGCCTTCTCGCAGAAGGCCGCGAGGCCTTCGGTCGTGGTAATCGTGTGCATGTCGCGCTTTCAATCAGGTGCGGGGTCATCCCGCGCGTGTGAAAGTTCCCTAGCGACTCGGCGCGCGAAAGGGAAGGGTGGGGCGCATCGAAGCCCCGCCAGCGTGGCAGATGGGCCAGAGTTCAGTGGCTCAGCAGAAAGGCGCCCCATGTCAGCCCGTAAAGCACGGGCTGGTGGATCAGGTAGATCGGCAGCGTATGGCGGCCCGCGAACAGCGCGATTTTCAGCGCGCCGGTGACCTCGCCGGGATGGTAGCGCGCGGCGCGGCGCCAGTAGCCCAGACGCTCTGCCAGTTTTGCCGCCGCCATGCCAAGCGCGAAGGGGGCGAACCAGGGAAAGACCGGCTCGAAATCCATCGAGGGGCGCCAATGGGTCGAGAGCCCGATCCACCACAGCAAGGGGTGATCGAAGCTGGTGAAGGCGAGGTTGAAATCGACCCAGAACACCGCCGCACCGATCGCCGCGAGCGCCCACCACGGCAGCGCCAGAAGCACCGCCCCGATCAGAGAGCTGACCGCGATCGAATGCAGGATGCCGTAATAGATGAAATATTGCGGCATCATCACATAGGTCGCCGCACTCACCAGCGCCGCCGCCGCGATCAGCTTGGCCAGCCGCTGCCAAAACGGGCCTGCGCGGAAGCCGTGGCGATGGGCGAGCACAAGGCTCAGCCCGGCCATGAAGACAAACGTGCCCGCGACGAGCCGCGCGAAATTCAGGAAGGCCGGATGATAGATCGTGCCGGGCGGCGCGAAGCCGAAATTCTCCAGATCATAGGTGAAATGGAAGATCGCCATGCCGATCAGCGCCACCGCCCGGATCATATCGGGCGCGATCATCCGCCCGCGCGGGGCCGTATCGGTGGAGCTTGCCATAAGGCTTTCATGCGCGAAGCCGTGCCCGCCCGCAAGCGGGGGCGGCGCATTTCGGCGTGAGCGTGCTTAGAGGTAAAGCGGCTCGCGATTGCCCTCGGCGAAGCGGCGCAGCACGGCAGGATACAGGCGATGCTCCTGCACCAGCACCCGCGCGGCGAGATCGTCGGGCGTGTCGCCCGTCTCGATCGGCACCCGCGCCTGACCGAGGATCGGCCCGTCATCAAGGACCGGGGTGACCTCGTGGACGGTGCAACCCGCCTCGGCATCGCCCGCCTCGATGGCGCGTTTATGGGTGTGCAGCCCGGGATATTTCGGCAGCAGGGAGGGGTGGATGTTCAGCATCCGGCCCTCGAAACGCGCGACGAAATCCGGGGTCAGCACGCGCATGAACCCGGCAAGGCACAGGATATCGGGTTTCGCCGCGAGGATCGGTTTGAGCAGCTCGGCCTCGAACGCCGCGCGATCCTTGCCATAGGGACGATGGTCGATGGCGGCGGTCGGCACGCCCATGCGCGCGGCCTTCTCCAGCCCGGCCGCGCCCGCGTCATTCGAGGCGATCAGGACCGGGCGGGCGGGATGGTCGTCCACCATGCTCTCGACGAGGCGGACCATGTTCGACCCGCCGCCCGAGATCAGGATCGCGACGCGGATCACAGGAGCTTGCCCTCATAGGCAACGCCCTGACCGGCGGTGACGGTGCCGATGCGGGTCACGCTTTCGCCTTCGCCTGCCAGCAGGGCCGCGATCGCGTCGGCCTTGTCAGCGGCGACCACGACGATCATGCCGATGCCGCAGTTGAAGGTTTTCAGCAGTTCCGCCTCTTCCATTGAGGCGGTCTCGGCCAGCCAGCGGAACACGCCCGGCAGTTGCCAGCTCGAAAGGTCGATGGTCGCGCCCATGCCCTCGGGGAGCACGCGCGGCAGGTTCTCGGTCAGCCCGCCGCCGGTGATATGGGCCAGCGCATGAACGCCGCCCGCGCGCACCGCCGCGAGGCATTGCTTGACGTAAAGCCGGGTCGGCGCCAGCAGCGCCGCGCCGAGCGAGCCCTCGCCGAAGGGGCAATCCGCATCCCAGCCAAGGCCGGACAGCTCGACCACCTTGCGCACGAAGGAATAGCCGTTCGAATGCACCCCGTTCGAGCCCAGACCCAGCAGCACGTCGCCCTCGGCCACGCCTGCGGGCAGGTCCGCGCCGCGCTCCATCGCGCCCACGGCAAAGCCCGCGAGGTCGAAATCGCCTTTGTGATACATGCCCGGCATTTCCGCCGTCTCGCCGCCGATCAGCGCGCAGCCCGATTGCGCGCAGCCCTCGGCGATGCCTTCGATGATCCGCGTCGCCGGGTCGAGCTCGAGCTTGCCGGTCGCGAAATAGTCGAGGAAGAACAGCGGCTCGGCGCCTTGGCACACGAGGTCGTTGACGCACATCGCCACGAGGTCGATCCCGATCGTGTCCACGTTGCCGGTGTCGATCGCGATGCGCAGCTTGGTGCCCACGCCATCGGTCGCGCCCACGAGGATCGGATCGCTGTAGCCCGCCGCCTTCAGATCGAAGAGCGCGCCGAAGCCGCCCAGACCCGACATGGTGCCCGCGCGCTGGGTGCGCTTGGCGGCCGGCTTGATACGTTCGACCAGCGCATTGCCCGCATCGATATCGACGCCCGCATCGGCATAGGTCAGGCCCGGTTTTGTCTCGCTCATGGCGGCGCTCTCCGTCAGGGATTCCTTGGGGCGAAGCCCTAGCGTAATGCCGCCCGCCTCGCAACGCCCCGCCGCGCCCCGCGCTGCCTTTTCTTGACGCCCGCGCGCGCCGTGGTAGAGGAGAGGGCAATGGTGGGCCTGTAGCTCAATTGGTTAGAGCAGGGCGCTCATAACGCCTTGGTTGCGGGTTCAAGTCCTGCCGGGCCTACCAGTTTTCCCGGAATTACAGCTCTCTCGCCGCTGTGGCCTTTGGGCTGCACATGCAGAATTCATAGCTTTGCCACAAATGCGCCAAACTGAAATCACCATTGCATTTCAGTGAGTAAGAGCGTTTACCGTTTGAAAAACGATAAGACGAGCAGCCGGTTTTCTTGGCGACGATATCAGAGTGGCGGACGTGTTTGGGTCCGTCTCGACCCCAGTAGCATGGGGCGGCTTTGCATGCCTGTGTTCAGGGATGTTTGGGTAATAGGACGAGTAACGAATGGCGACGACGTTTAACTGGATCTACCTCGGATATTCGAGCACGATGCTCGACCCGACCGAGGGCAATTCCGACATGGAGAATGCGAACCGCTTTGTCGGTGCGACCGCAGGCTCCACAACAAACCCGCTGTTTCAGAATATCGTTTCGGCCACCACGATCGACAACGGCGGCACGGTTGGCGCGCTCGATACCAATAACAACGTCTCGAACGACCAGATCATCACGGATATCGGCTCGGGCCCGACGACGCTGACTTATGACGGTCTGACCGTCTACAATGCCACGATCACCTATGTTGATGGCACCACCGCGAATGTGACGGCGGTGATCGTGCAGACCACCGATGGCAGCGTCTTCCTTGCGCCCGAGATCTCGGCAAATGCCGACACCACCGCCTATGAGGCGAAGCCGATCCAGTCGATCCGGCTCGACAGCATCAACAGTTCGACCAACACCAACATGGCCGCCGACCGCTGGGTCACCGGCTTCGATGACGGATATGTTGACGGCACGGCGGGCGATGATCTGATCGACAGCAACTATGTCGAGCCGATCGCGGTTGGCTCCGACAAGGTCGACAATAACGATGCGGGTCTCGCCGGTACCAGCGGCAACGACGATTACATCCGCGCGGGTGACGGCAATGACACGGTGTTTGCGGGGCTCGGCAATGACACGGTCACGGCAGGGACAGGTAACGATTCTGTCGATGGCGGCTCGGGCAACGATTCCCTTCTGGGCGAAGACGGCAATGACACGCTGATCGGCAATACCGGCAACGATACGCTCGATGGCGGTGTGGGCAATGACCTGCTCGACGGCGGCGCTGGCTTCGACAGCCTGATCGGGGGCGAGGGCGACGACACGCTGCTCGGGGGCACCGAGAATGACACGCTCAATGGCGGGCTCGGCAATGACAGCCTCGACGGTGGCTCGGGCAATGACTCCCTCGTGGGCAGCGATGGCAGTGACACACTTCACGGCGGGGTCGGGGCCGACACGCTCGATGGCGGGACGGGGATGGACTACATCTCCTATGCCGATAGCGGTTCGGCGGTCTCGATCGACCTGAGCAGCGGCAGCGCGTCGGGCGGGGATGCGACCGGCGATGTGCTCTCTGGCGTCGACGGGATCATCGGCTCGGAATTCAACGACACCCTGATCGGTTTCGACGCGGCCTCCTCGGATCCGACTGATGGCTATACCAACGTCATCTACGGCAATGGCGGCGACGACTATATCGACGGCCTGGGATCGGATGACAGCCTCTATGGCGGCACCGGCAATGACACCGTGCTTGGCGGGTCGGGCAATGACTATGTCGCGGGCGACGCGGGCAATGACAGCCTCGACGGCGGCACTGGCGACGACCTCGTCGAGGGCGGGGCTGGCAATGACACGCTGACCGGTGGCGGCGGGGCCGATACGCTGGTCGGTGGCGACGATCAGGATACCTTCGTGAACCTCACCGATGGCGTGGTCATCGACGGGGGCGAGGGCGGGTCGGATTACGACATTCTCGATCTCAGCGATTGGGGCTGGGACAACGTCACCGTCAATCGCGATAGCGCCAATCCCGAGAACGGCACGATCGACTTCCTCGATGGTACCGGCGCTGTCGTGGGGACGATGACCTACACCAATATCGAGAAGGTCATCCCCTGTTTCACCCCCGGCACCCGGATCGCCACGCTGCATGGCGAGGTCGCGGTCGAGGATCTGCGCGTGGGAGACCGCGTGCTGACGCGCGACAATGGGTACCAGCCGATCCGCTGGATCGGGCAGCGCAACCTGACCCGCGCCGAGCTGACCGAGCGTCCCGAATTCTGTCCCGTGCGGATCGCGCGCGGTGCGCTCGGCGCTAACCAGCCCGAACGCGAGATGCGGGTCTCGCCGCAGCACCGGGTCCTGCTGAGCGGGCAACGCGCCGAATTGATCTCGGGCGAACCGGAGGCGCTGGCGGCTGCACGTCATCTCGAGGGGCTTCCCGGCATCGCGGTCGACCGCGATGCCGAAGATGTCACCTATATCCACGTGATGTTCGACATGCATGAGATCGTCTTCTCGGACGGGATCTGGACCGAAAGCTTCCAGCCCGCCCGCGCCATGCTCTCCGATATGGGCCAGGCGCAGCGCGCTGAAATCCTCGCGCTCTTCCCCGAGCTTGCGCGTGCCGATGGCAGTTACCCTGCCGCACGGCCCAGCCTGAAGCGTCATGAGGCACGGATGATCGCGGCGGCGTGACTGTTCGCAGCGGGGCCGGGGTTGCCTCCCCGGTCCGCCCCTCGCTACACCGGGGCTCTATTCCCCCGGTGACGTGAAGGAGCCTTGCGATGAGCCGACCCAATATCCTGATCCTGATGGTCGATCAGCTCAACGGGACGCTCTTTCCCGATGGTCCCGCGGAATGGCTCCATGTACCGAACCTGAAGAAACTCGCCGCGAAATCGGTGCGGTTCCGGAACGCCTATACCGGCTCGCCGCTTTGCGCGCCCGGCCGCGCGGCCTTCATGTCGGGCCAGTTGCCCTCGCGCAATGGCGTCTATGACAACGCGGCCGAGTTCCGTTCCGATATTCCGACCTATGCGCATCACCTGCGCCGCGCGGGCTACCAGACCTGCCTGTCGGGCAAGATGCATTTCGTCGGCCCCGACCAGCTCCACGGCTTCGAGGAGCGCCTGACCACCGATATCTACCCGGCCGATTTCGGCTGGACGCCGGATTACCGCAAGCCCGGCGAGCGGATCGACTGGTGGTATCACAACATGGGCTCAGTGACCGGGGCGGGCGTGGCCGAGATCTCGAACCAGATGGAGTATGACGACAACGTCGCCCATGAGGCGAAGATGAAGCTCTACGATCTGGCGCGGGGCAATGACACCCGCCCCTGGATGCTGACCGTCAGCTTCACCCACCCGCATGATCCTTACGTCGCGCGCAAGAAATACTGGGATCTCTACGAGGAGTGCGCGCATCTCGAGCCCGAGACCGGCGCGATCCCCTATGAAGAGCAGGACGCCCACTCGAAGCGTATTTTCGACGCCAATGACTGGCGCGAATTCGACATCACTACGGACGATATCCGTCGCTCGCGCCGCGCCTATTTCGCCAATCTCAGCTATCTCGACGACAAGATCGGAGAGTTATTGCAGGTGGTCGAGGATACGCGTCAGGAGGCGGTGATCCTGTTTGTGTCCGATCACGGCGACATGCTGGGCGCGCGCGGGCTGTGGTTCAAGATGAGCTTCTTCGAGGGCTCGTCGCGCGTGCCGATGATGCTCTGCGCGCCGGGGCTGGAGCCGGGGCTGGTCACCGATCCGGTCTCGACGATCGACGTGACCCCGACGCTCTGCGATCTGGCCGGGATCTCACTGGACGAGGTTGCGCCCTGGATCGACGGGCAGACGCTGCTACCGCAGGCGAAAGGCGCGCCGCGCACCGAGCCGGTCGCGATGGAATATGCCGCTGAAGCCTCCTATGCGCCGCTCGTCTCGCTGCGCAAGGGGCGCTGGAAGCTGAACCTCTGCACGCTCGATCCCGATCAGCTGTTCGACCTCGAGGCCGACCCGCAGGAGCTGACGAACCTCGCAGGCGACCCGGCCCATGCCGAGACGCTGGCGACGCTGAAGGCCGAGGCCGCCGCGCGCTGGGATCTCGAGCGCTTCGATCAGGACGTGCGTGCCTCGCAGGCGCGCCGCTGGGTGGTCTATGAGGCGCTGCGGCAGGGCGGGTATTACCCGTGGGATTACCAGCCCCTCAAGCGCGCGTCCGAGCAATATATGCGCAATCACATGGACCTGAACGACCTCGAAGAGCGCAAGCGTTTCCCGCGCGGAGAGTGAGGTGTAGGGCTTACCCGACCGAGGTTCGGGCGCGACCCTCCACGCTCAACACTGCGTGTCAGGCTTTCCGGGACCCGGCTTCGCCCTAGTCTCTTTTCCCAACCCGACAGGAAAAAGGAGAGCAGCCATGAGCGTTCCGACCCTCACCCTCAACGACGGCACAAAGATCCCGCAGCTCGGGCTTGGCGTCTGGCAGATGCAAGATGACGAGGCCCCCGGCATCATTCTCAGCGCGCTCAACGCGGGCTATCGCCATATCGACACGGCTGCCGCCTATGGCAACGAGGCGGGCGTCGGGCGGGGTATCGCGGAAAGCGACGTTCCGCGAGAGGAGGTCTTCGTGACCTCGAAGCTCTGGAACGACCGTCAGGGCTATGACGCGGCGCTGCGGGCCTTTGACGAGACGATGGGCAAGCTTGGGTTCGACTATCTCGACCTCTACCTGATCCACTGGCCGATGCCCGCGCAGGACCGGTATGTCGACAGCTGGAAAGCGCTGATCCGGCTGCGCGAGGAAGGGCGTATCCGCGCGATCGGCGTGTCGAACTTCCTGCCCGACCATCTCGAACGGCTGCTGGACGAAACCGGCAAGGCGCCCGCGATCAACCAGATCGAGCTGCATCCCTATTTCCAGCAGGCCAAGCAGCGCGAGGTGCATGCGAAACTCGGCATCGCCACCGAATGCTGGTCGCCGCTGGGTCAAGGCGAGGCGCTCTCGGACCCGATCCTGACCGAGATCGCGAGCCGTTACGGCAAGTCGGCGGCGCAGGTGATCCTGCGCTGGCAGGTCCAGCTCGGCCTCGTGACGATCCCGAAATCGGCGAACCATGACCGGATGCGCGAGAATATCTCGATTTTCGATTTCGAGTTGACCGAGGCCGAGATGGCGCAGATCAAGGGGCTCGACAGCGCGGATGGCCGGATCGGGCCGGACCCCGCGACCGCCGATTTCTGAGGGTTCCGATGGGCCATGCCACCCCGGCGACACAGGCGCTCAGCCGCGCCAAGCTCGCCTTCGATCTGCACGAATATGCCTATGAGGCCGGTCTGGCGCAGATCGGCCTTCATGCGGCCGAGGCGATCGGGGTGGAGCCCGCGCGGGTTCTGAAGACCCTGATGGTCGAGGTGGATGGCAAGCCCGCCTGCGCGGTGATCCCGTCGGATGCGTCGCTCTCGATGAAGAAGGTGGCGGCGGCCTTCGGCGGCAAATCCGCGAAGATGATGGAGCCCGCGAAGGCCGAGAAGCTGACCGGGTTTCACACCGGGGGCATCAGCCCGTTCGGGCAGAAACGCGCAAGCCCGGTGGCGTTCGAGGCAAGCGCGCTCGGGGTCGAGAGGATCATCGTCAATGGCGGCAAGCGCGGGCTGATGATCGAGCTTGCCCCCGCCGATGCGCTGAACGCCGCGAAGGCCGAGGCGAAGCCGCTGATCGCCGATCAGTGACCGCCCACGCCCTTGCGGATACGCCGGATCATCAGCCAGACCGCGAGGATCACCAGCGGGGTCAGCCCCGCCATCATGATCTCTTTCGTCAGCCCGATCTTTTTCGAGACCGGATAGGCGAGATAGCCCGCGACCGAGATCGCGTAATAGCTGATCGCGACGACCGAGAGCCCTTCGACCGTGTGTTGCAGCCGGAGCTGCAGGTCCGAGCGGCGGTCCATGCTCTCCAACAGCTTCTGGTTCTGCGCCGAGCGCTCCACATCGACCCGCGTGCGCAGCAACTCACCGGCGCGCGCCGCCCGCGTCACCATCTGGCGTAGCCGCGTTTCGGCAGATTTCACCGTGCGCACCGCCGGATCATAGCGCCGCGCCATGAACTCGCTGAGCTTCTGGCGGCCCTCGAAGCGGCTTTCGCGCAAGCTCTCGACCCGCTCGCGCACGATCGCCTCATAGGCGCCGGTGGCGGAAAACCGGAAGGAATGCTGCACCGCGAGGCTTTCCAGCTCGGCCGAGATTTCCAGCAGCTCATGCAGGGTCTCTTCGGCGGAATTGGCATCGTCGCCCATTCCCTCGACGATCTCGGTCAGGCGCGGGTCGAGCGCGTTGAGCCGCTTCGACAGGTCGCGCGCGCGGGCGAGCCCCAGCATCGACATCGCGCGGTAGGTCTCCAGCTCGCATAGCCGCTGCACCGTGCGCCCGATCCGCCCCGGCCCCGTGCCGGGCCGCGCGAAGATCGCAAAGCGCATCTGGCCATTGGGATCGATCCGGAAATCGCCCGCGACGACCGCCGCGCCATCCAGAACCCATGTGCAAACGAGGCTTTCGGCCACGAACCACTGTTCGAGCATCGGCGCGATATCGTCGGGGTTCTCGGGCAGGTCCACGATACGGATCTGCACCGCCGCGATGCGTCCGCCGGGGCCGGCCTCGATCCAGCTGTCGGGAAAGATCTCGGTTTCGGCCGGATCGTAAGCGCGCGAGGACACGCCCTTGCCGAAGGCGAGATAGGTGGTGAATTCGGTATGGGCCTCCCATTTCAGCTCATGCCGGCCGATCTTGCCGCCATAATGGGTGATCCCGGCCTCGGGCTGGGCGGCGCCGTTGAGCGTGAGCAGCTCGGCGAGATGCGCCTGATCCTTTGAGCGATCCCGGTTCGCCGCGTCGCGCGGTTCCTTGAAGGCGAGATAGACCGCATGGCCCGGCACGCCGAGCTTGGGATAGGGCCGGGCATGAAGCTCGTTCACGAGCGCATAGCGCTGGGGGTGGTCTGGTCTCTGGCTCATCTGGGGCACTTCCCGATCACACGGCTGTTACCCCTTTGCCTGCGGTGAAAACCCGTCGTGATCAAGGCTTTGGGGGCATGCATCGGCATACCTTGCAATTCTGCCACAGCGCGCGCGGGCGGGAAAGCGGGCAGGGGGCTCTGCCCCCGCTGCCGGATGGCAGCCCCCCGAGATATTTGGGTCAAGAAGAAGCGAGGGGTTTTCGTGGCGCGGATCGCTCCCATCTTTGAGAAGACAGGAGGTGCCCGATGACCCGTTTCTTGAGTTTGATCCTGAGCCTCGCATTGGCCGGGCCAGCCCTTGCGCAGAATGTGGGCGAGAAGCCCGCCACGCGCGACTGGCCCTTTTCGCTGAGGCCCGTGGCCGAGTTGCAGAACCCCTGGGCGATCGCGGCGCTGCCCGATGGCTCGGTGCTTGTCACGGGCAAGGCAGGGCGGATGTGGCATGTCACTCAGTCAGGTGCGCGTGAACTGACGGGACTGCCGAGCGTCCAGTATCGCGGGCAGAACGGGTTGCTCGATGTCGCGGTGGCGCCAGATTTCGCGACGACCCGTGAGGTCTATCTGACCTATGTCTCACGCGGCAATGCGCTGGTTCTGGCGCGCGGGAGGCTCGAAGGGGACCGGATCGCGGGTCTGAAAACGCTCTGGCAGCAGACGCCCGGCGGTCGCGGTCAGCCCGGCGGGATCATCGCATTCGGACCGGACGGGATGCTCTATCTCAGCGTTGGTGATCGCATGCAGCCCGATACCGCGCAGGACCCCGATAACCCGCGTGGCAAGATCCTGCGGCTCACGCGGGACGGCAAACCGGCACCGGGCAATCCGCACTATGACAAGGGCGGTGTGCGGGCCCAGACCTGGTCCGAGGGGCATCGCAACCCCTATGGCCTCGCCTTCACACCGGACGGCAACCTTTGGGAACATGAGATGGGACCGCGCGGCGGCGACGAGCTGAACCTGATCGAACCGGGCAAGAATTACGGCTGGAACGAGGTCTCGAACGGACGGCATTATTCCGGCCTGCCCATCCCCGATCACGATACCCGACCGGAATTCGAGCCGCCGAAGCTTTGGTGGACACCGGTGATCGCGCCCTCGGGGCTGGCGGTCTATGAAGGGCGCGACTTCCCGCAATGGCAGGGCGATATGCTGATCGGCGGTCTGGCGGGCAGCGGCCTGGCGCTGATCGCGGGCGATGGCTCGGACCAGCTTGCGCGCTGGGATCTGGAGATGCGGGTGCGCGATGTGGCCGTGGGCCCGCAAGGGCAGGTCTGGATCATCGAAGACGCCGATGACGGCGCGCTCTACCGCCTGGTTCCGAAGTGAGGGGAAGCTGGAGCGGGTAGCGGGAATCGAACCCGCGCGTTCAGCTTGGGAAGCTGACAGGCTACCATTACATCATACCCGCATGGTGCGAGCGCAGAGGTAAGTCAGCCGCCGCGCCCGGTCAAGAGGGATCGCGCAGCAAAACGCCCGGGAGGCGCAAAGGCCAACCGGGCGTTTCTCGCAAACCCGAAGGGAGCGGGCTTACATCTTCGGCAGCATCACGGTCGAGATCACGTGAACCATGCCGTTCGACTGACGCACATCGGCGGTCTCCACGGTGGCGACATCGCCCTTGGGATCGGTCAGCATCACCTTGCCGTCCTTCATCGTGGCCATCAGATCGCAGCCCCCGAGGGTCTCGATCTTGGCCATGCCATGTCCCTTCTCGATCGTTTTGACGATGTTCTCGGCGGTGATCACGCCGCTCGCCACGTGGCAGGTCAGGATCTTGGTCAGCGTCTCCTTGTTCTCGGGCTTGACCAGCGTCTCGACCGTGCCCGCGGGCAGCTTGTCAAAGGCGGCGTTCGTCGGCGCGAAGACGGTGAAGGGGCCGGGACCTGCGAGCGTCTCCACCAGCCCCGCAGCCTTCACGGCCGCCACCAGCGTGGTGAGGTTCGGCGCGGCCGAGGCATTGGCCGCAATCGGCTTGTTGGCGTACATCTTGGCGCCACCGACCATCGGGTTCATGTGCTCGCCAGCCATGACGGGCCCGGCGATGGCCAGCGTTGCGGCAGCCGAAATCGACGCGACAAAAGCGCGGAAGTTCAAAGACATAGTGATTCTCCCTGTCATTAGACGGAGCCTTTCCGTCTGGTGCAGGAGGTACGCAAACAGTGCGGGAAAGCGATCACTCGGAGCGGATCACGAAGTCGTGAGCGCCTGGCTTCTTCTTGATGAAAATATCTCGGGGGAGGCCGCAGGCCGGGGGCAGAGCCCCCTTTGCGTTTTGTCTCGTCGCCCTCCGGCGCCAGGGGCGGAACCGCCTTTGCATATGCCCCTCAGCCGCGCCGCCGACGCCGGCGCCCGCCGCCATCCTCGCCCGATCCGCCGGTATTGAAGCTGACATCGGGCAGGGGGGCGATCTTGCGCAGCTCGGGGAAGGGGGCGGTGGCATGGGGCAGGGCGTTCGCGGCCACGAAATGCTCCTGGAAGCGCGGCTCGATCGCGGTCTCGACCTTGGTGATCTTTTTCACCTGATCCTCGATCTCGCGCCGCGCCTTGACCGAACACAGCGCCATATGTGCGCCGGTGCCCGCCGCATTCCCGGCCGAGCTGACGTGATTCAGAGGTGCGTCGGGGATCATGCCCAGCACCATCGCGTGTTTGGGCGAGATATGCGCCCCGAACGCGCCCGCCAGCACCACGCGGTCGACCGTGTCCACGCCCATCTCGTCCATCAGCAGCCGCGCACCGGCATAAAGCGCGGATTTCGCCAGCTGGATTGCGCGGATATCGCCTTGGGTGACGGTGATACGCGGGCCCTCGAGCCCGCCGTCGAAGATCACGTATTCATGGGTGCGCCCGTTCGGCTCGCAGCGCGGCGTGCCGACCTGTTCGGCAGAGCCGATCAGCCCCGAGGCATCGACGATCCCGGCCATGCGCATCTCGGCCACGGCCTCGATGATGCCCGAGCCGCAGATGCCCGTGATGCGCGGCGTGCCGAACTCGGGATCGGTGGACCAGTGGTCATTGCCGATGATCTTGAAGCGCGGCTCCTTGGTCGCGGGGTCGATCTCGATGCGCTCGATCGCGCCGGGGGCGGCACGCTGGCCGCTGGAGATCTGCGCGCCCTCGAAGGCGGGGCCGGTGGGCGAGGAACAGGCCAGAACCCGTTGATTATTTCCCAGAAGGATCTCGGCATTGGTGCCGACATCGACGATCAGCGAGAGGTCCTTGCGGCGCTGCGGGGCTTCCGACAGTGCCACGGCCGCCGCATCGGCGCCCACATGGCCCGCGATCAGCGGCAGGATATAGGCGCGTGCACCGGCGCTGGCGTCGATCCCGATTTCGCGGGCGGGAAAGTCGAGGCTCTCCGAGGTTGCCAGCGCAAAGGGCGCCTGACCCAGTTCGACCGGGTCGATGCCCAGCAGCAGGTGGTGCATCACCGGATTGCAGACCACGACCGCCTCGACGATCTCTTCCGTGCCGACTTTCGCTTCACCGGCCAGCTCGCGCGCCAGATCGCCCATCGCGTCGCGCACGGCCTTGGTCATTTCCTGATCGCCGCCGGGGTTCATCATCGCGTAGGAGACCCGGCTCATCAGGTCTTCGCCGAAGCGGATCTGCGGGTTCATCACGCCTGCCGAGGCCAGCACCCGCCCGTCATCGAGCGCGACCAGATGCCCCGCGATGGTGGTCGAGCCGAGGTCGATCGCCAGCCCGTAAAGCGGCGCCTCTCGCAGCCCCGGGAAGACGCCGGTGACGCGCGGTCCGTCGCCCGCGTCATGCAGCGCGACGGTCACCTTCCAATCGCCCTTGCGCAGCACCGGCTGAAGCACGCGCAGCACCTCAAGATCGGTGCGCACGCCCTTGACCTGCCATTGTTTTTCGAGCGCCTGCGCCAGCCGCTGGAAATCGCCCTCGGGGCGGTGCATGTCGGGCTCTTCGACCTCGATATAGACGGGGCGCGTGGCGGGATCCATCTCCATCACCCGCTCCGAGGCCGCCTTGCGCACGACCTGTTTGTGGACCTGACTTTCGGGCGGCACGTCGATCACCACATCGGCGAGGATCTCGGTCTGGCAGCCCAGACGATAGCCGGGCTTCAGCCCGCGGATCTTGTCGTAGCGCTGTTCGACCGCGTTCAGCCCGCTCACCGCGCCGGGCTCGACATGCAGCCCGTGTTTCGGGAAATCGCCGAAAGAGGGCACGACCATGCATTTCGAGCAGACCCCGCGCCCGCCGCAGACGGAATCGAGATCGACGCCCAGCTTGCGCGCCGCGGCCAGAACCCTGGTGCCACGCGCCACGCGCCCCCGCTTGCCCGAGGGGGTAAAGATCACCTGAACGTCGTCACTCATGTTCTGCTCCCGTAGTCGCTTGCCCCCGTTCTAGGGCGCGCGCGCGCCAGAGCAAAGCCCGCAACCGACCCGCCCGGATGAGAAATCGTCATGATGATCTTGCGCAGGACACAGCTTGTCCCTGTCGTTCCCGTGATCAATCCCGTTGCCTTGCGCGCGCGCAGGCCCTAAACCCATGCGCCATGAAGATACTTTTCCTTGGCGATGTGATGGGCCGCGCGGGCCGCGCCGCGATCTCCGATCGCCTCCCGAAGCTGCGTGACGACTGGGGCCTCGATTTCGTCGTGGTCAATGGCGAGAACGCCTCGGGTGGCATGGGTCTGACCGGCGATCACGCGAAACTGCTGCTCCAGGCGGGCGCGGATGTGGTGACGCTGGGCGACCATGCGTTCGATCAGAAGGACATGATGCGTTTCATCGAGAGTGAGCCGCGCATCATCCGCCCGCTCAACTACGCCAAGGAAGCGCCGGGCAAGGGCGCGCGGGTGTTCTCGGATCGGCGCGGCCGCAAGGTGCTGGTGGCGCAGGTTCTGGGCAATGTGTTCATGAAACGCGCCTTTGACGACCCGTTCTCCGCCATCGAGGCCGAGCTGAAACGCTTCCCGCTGGGTGGCGCGGTGCAGGCGGCGCTGGTCGACATGCATTGCGAGGCGACCTCCGAGAAGATGGCGATGGGCCATTGGTGCGACGGGCGCGCCTCGGTCGTCGTGGGCACCCATACCCACGTTCCCACGGGCGATGCGCAGATCCTCGAAGGCGGCACGGCCTTCCTGTCGGATGCGGGCATGTGCGGGGATTACAACTCGGTGATCGGCATGGAAAAGGCCGAACCGATGCGCCGTTTCGTGACCGGCATGGCGAAGGAACGGTTCAGCCCCGCGCGCGGCGATGTCACGCTTTGCGGCTTCTATGTCGAGACCGACGACCGCTCGGGCCGCGCCAAGCGCTGTGAGGCGGTCCGCATCGGCGGGCGGCTCGCGCAGGCCAGCCCGATCTGATCGCGGCCCCCCGGACGAGCCCCGACCCCAAGCGCGACAAACCGCCCGAAAACCATGCATTTGCCCCCAAAAGCTCAGCCCGCCTCTCACGCCACGCTTGCCCGGGCGCGCAGCACTTGTAGTATCGGCCCGATGCGTCTGCACGAGCCTCATAGATGATCCAACTGCCCTTCAACGAAACCGGCATGGCCATTGTGGCGCTGTTGGTCGTGGCCTGGATGTTCGCGATGTTCATTCGCGAGACCTGGCCGCCCGAGGTCACCGCGATCGCGGGGGCCGCCCTGATGCTGGTCTTCGGGCTGACCCCTTACGAGAGCGCCTCGGCAGTGCTGGCGAACCCTGCGCCCTGGACCATCGCCTTCATGTTCCTGATCATGGGGGCGCTGGTGCGCACCGGCGCGCTCGACGCGATGACCCGCTATGCCGAGGCGCGCATCGACGACAATCCCAAGCTCACGATCCTCCTGATGTTCGTCATCACCATGCTGGCCAGCGCGGTGATGAACAACACGCCCGTCGTCGCGGTGATGATCCCGGTCTTCATTCAGGTCGCGCGCAAACTCAATATCTCGCCCTCGCGTTTCCTGATGCCGCTGAGCTACGTGACCGTGATGGGCGGCATGATCACCCTGATCGGCACCTCGACCAACATTCTCGTCGATGGCGTCGTGCGCACCCGTGGGATCGAGCCCTTCTCGATCTTCGAGATCGCACCGCTGGGCCTCGCGATCTGTCTTGTCGGCGGGGCCTTTATGATGCTCTTTGCGCGCCGTCTCATCCCTGAGCGTCAGTCGCTTTCCTTCCTGCTCGGCGATCGCCCGAAGATGAAATATTTCACCGAGGTCGCGATCCCCGAGGAAAGCGGCCTGATCGGTGAGAAGGTTCTCGAAACCGACACGTTCAAGCGCGAGGGCGTGCGCGTGATCGACGTGCTGCGCGGCGATGCCTCGCTCCGGCGCGATCTGCCCTCGGTCGAGCTGGAGGCGGGCGACCGCGTCGTGCTGCGCTCCGAAATGGAAGAGCTGCTCGGGATGCAGAAGAACCGTGACCTGCGCATGGTCGACAAGCTGTCCTCGGTGCGCACCGAGACGGTCGAAGTGCTGATCTCGCCCGGCTGCCGGATGATCGGGCAGCGTCTGGGCGACATGCGCCTGCGCCGCCGCTACGGCGTCTACGTGCTCGCAGCCCATCGCCGGAACCAGAATATCGGCCGCCAGCTCGACGATCTCGTGGTCGTGGTGGGCGATACGCTGCTGCTTGAAGGCGCGCCCGAGGATATCGCGCGCCTTGCCGCGGATATGGACCTTGTCGACGTGTCCAAACCGCAGGCCCGCGCCTATCGCCGCTCGCATATGCCCGCCGCCATCGGCGCGCTCGCGGCGGTGGTGATCCTCTCGGCGCTCGGCGTGGCGCCCATCCTTGCGCTCGCCATGGTCGCGGTCGCGGGTATCCTGATCCTGCGCTGCATCGACACCGACGAGGCCTTCACCTTCATCGAGGGCCGCCTGCTTGCGCTGATCTTCGCGATGCTCGTGGTGGGGACGGGGCTGGAACATTCGGGCGCGGTACAACTCATCGTGAGCGGCGTCGCGCCCTGGCTCCAGACCTTGCCCCCGCAAGCCGCGCTGATCGTGGTCTATTTCCTCGGCCTTTTCATGACGGAATTGCTGTCGAACAACGCGGTTGCGGTGATCTACACGCCGATCGCGATCTCGCTGGCGGCGGCGCTGGGGCTCGATCCGCGGCCCTTCGCGGTGGCGGTGATGTTCTCGGCCTCGGTGGCGTTCGCCACCCCGATCGGCTATCAGACTCACATGATGGTCTACGGGCCCGGCGGCTATAAATTCTCGGATTTCCTGCGTTTCGGGATCCCGATGGATATCGTGACCGGCCTCACCGCCTGCCTGCTGATCCCGCTGATCTGGCCCTTCTGAGGAGAAAGCCGATGCGTTTCGTCCTGATCCTGCCGCTTGCGCTGGCCGCATGTGCGCCCGGTGCGCGCGCGCCGTCCTGGCCCGACAAGGTGCACCTCACCGGCATGCGGATGGAGGTGTCGTTCAATGACGGAACGCTCTGCCAGACCGAGATCGAGGGCACGTTTTCCGGCACGCTGACCGACTGCCCCTATCCGATGAGCTACGAGGTGACCGGCTATAAACCGAGCTATCTGAGCACGGCTCCGGGTGGGGCGGGTGATCTGTTCGAACCCTATGCGAAGGTGCGTCTCACCACGCCCTCGGGGATGAGCTGGCGCTTCGAGACGCCCCAGCCGATCCCCACCAAGGATCAGGGCGCGGGCCAGCTCAAGCTGCCCGGCTGACCCATCGCGCTTGCAGCGCCCCCCCAAACCGCACTATATCGGGCGCGATTTCGCGATTATCCGACGGAGATACCCATGGCAGGCCATTCCAAATGGGCCAATATCCAGCACCGCAAAGGCAAGCAGGATGCGGCGCGCTCGAAGATGTTTTCCAAGCTCTCGAAGGAGATCACGGTCGCCGCGAAGATGGGTGACCCCGATCCCGAGAAAAACCCGCGTCTGCGTCTTGCCGTGAAGGCGGCCAAGTCGCAGTCGATGCCCAAGGACGTGATCGACCGCGCGATCAAGAAATCGCAGGCGGGCGAGGGCGACGACTATACCGAGATCCGTTACGAGGGCTACGGCCCGAACGGCATCGCGGTGATCGTCGAGGCGATGACCGACAACCTTAACCGCACCGCCTCCAACGTGCGCTCGACCTTCACCAAGAACGGCGGCAACCTCGGCACCACCGGCTCGGTGAGCTTCATGTTCGACCGCGTGGGTGAGATCACCTATCCGGCCTCCGTGGGCGATGCCGAGACCGTGCTGATGGCGGCGATCGAAGCCGGTGCCGAGGATGTGGAGAGCGACGAGGAAGGCCACTGGATCTACTGCCCGATGGAGAGCCTGTCGGAAGTGTCCGAAGCGCTCGAGGCCGCGCTCGGCGAAGCCGATGAGGCCAAGCTGATCTGGAAGCCCCAGAACCGCACCGAGGTCGACCTCGAGACCGCGCAGAAGCTGATGAAGCTGATCGACACGCTCGAAGACGATGACGACGTGCAGTCGGTCACCGCCAATTTCGACGTGCCCGAAGACGTCGCGGCGCAGCTGTAAGGCTTCGTGTTGGACGGAATGAAGAAAGCGCCCTACCGGGGCGCTTTCTGCTTACTTCACGATCCAAACCTCTTCGTCACTTTTCGGAAAGGTATCAGCTGCAAAGCTTATTTCTGATGAAATATAGCCACGTTGAACCCAAGCAAGTCCAGCCCAGAGCTTTCTCTTGTCAAGAACCCGCGCCTGGTGTGAGTAATCTAGAAGAGTTTTCTCGTTGTTCCCGTTTCCCCCTTTTTTCTCTAGGACGGGATAGTCGCAGGCTTTCCCGGCGAAAGCAGCTAGATCTTCGTTCGCGCCCTTGATGGTATCAAGTAGTTTCAATAACTCGTCTTCAGTAGAATTGCGAAAAGTCTGATGAATCTTGTAAATTTCTTGTACAAAGCCTCGGGTGAAGAACTTGAGATCAAGATGCTTTGCCTTCAATCTCTCAATTTCTCCACGGACGGTTTGCTTGATTTTTTTGGAATTCAGTAGATCGTCTATATTAAGCTTTGGGTTGATGGATATTCTGGAGCGCACTGGGGATTGGCTTTTTGGGTAACTTTCCCATTGGTTAGAGTGCGAGAAAGAAAGGCGGCCTAGCGGGGGGCGATGGTGTTGGGCGTGATTACGCAAGTAGTACATTACACGATACTCGAAACTCTCATTGTACACCTTCGAGAATTCTTTTCTTAGATCAATTTCTAAGTCACTGGAGATTTTTATTAGAGCATCAGCTCGCTGATGAATTTGCTCATCATAGGATCGCGAGGCAGTTAGAAACCCTACGAGCTTTAAATTTAGCTTCGGGCGGATATCTTCAAAAAGTCTATCAAGGTCCTCGCTGCGATCGGTGGAATAATAATATCTAATTGTCGCGCTCATCTGATATTCCTCAAGCTCGATGAAGGCGCTCGCAAATAGATCGAAATTATCTTCTACTTCCTGTATCAAATCAATTGCGGTGGCTGCATTTTTTAATTTCAGGTATTTGGTTTCTGAGATTTCAAGCGCCGCTCCTGTGAGCTCATCGCGTATAAAGTATTCCAGAGACATTTTTCCCTCAAAAAAAGACAAGTTCTAAACGGTCCACTCCGAACAGCTTTCTGTCAAGCGAGTTGGGTCGAACGATTTCATCCCGCCCCCCGGTTTACATTCCCGCCCGGAATTGCCAGCTTGGGGGATGAAACAACGAGCCACCCGCGCTGAACGCGGCCTCGGTAAATTCACGCTCTCCCCCGAAAGGATACTGACCATGACCCAGGCAAAGCCGGGCGATACGCTGCATCTTCACTATACCGGCAAGCTCGATGACGGTTCCGTCTTCGACAGCTCGCAAGGCCGCGAGCCGCTCGCTTTCACCCTCGGCTCGGGCCAGATCATCCCCGGTCTCGACAAGGGCGTGACCGGCATGGAAGTCGGCGAGAAGCGCACCGTGCGCTGCGAGCCCGAGGAGGCTTACGGCCCCCATCACCCCGAGCGCGTGCAGGCCGTCGACCGTGCCGCCGTGCCCGATCACATCCCGACCGAGCCGGGCACGCAGCTCCAGGTGCAGACCCAGGACGGCCAGACGGTGAATGTCGTGATCGCCGATGTGAACGACAAGGAACTGATCCTCGACGCCAATCACCCGCTTGCGGGTAAGGCGCTGACCTTCGACGTGGAACTGGTCAAGATCGGCTGATCTCTTGCCATTCGGCCTCGGGCGCGGGACCTCATAGCCGCGCCCGAGGCGCTCATGCCGGCCGCCGCGCAAGCACGTTCTCGCGCAAACGGCACCCTCCCGCTTCCGTCCGCCGCGCCTCTCTGTTAGGCGGCGCTCTTGAGCCCGGCCCTTGAACCCGGGTCCCCAGAGCCAGCCCCCGCCAGAAGGAGCCGCCATGCGCATTTCGATCGACGTGCAGATGACCTATCAGTTCAGCGCGCCCAACACGGTTGCGCTGGTGCTCGAGGCCGCCCATGCACCGGGGCAGGAGATCATCAGCGAGAACCTCGATCTTGGCGCTGCGACGCTCACCCGGATCGCGGGCGATTGCGATGTGGGGCAACGGATCTGGGCGCAGGTCGGGACCGAGATGCAGCTGCATTACCAGGCGCAGATCGACATCACGCGCCCCGCGCTCGACCTGACCCGAATGCAGGCCGCGCCGCTCTATGCGCTGCCCGCCGAGGCGGCGCCCTATATCCGTCCCTCGCGCTACGTCCAGTCCGACAAGTTCGTCGCCTTTGTCGGCAAGCGGTTCGCCGATCTGCAAGGCGGGGCGAAGGTGGCCGCGATCCGCGACTGGATCGAGAAGAACCTCTCTTATGTGCCGGGAGCCTCCGACAGCGACACCAATGTGCTCGAGACCTTCGCGGGCCGTCAGGGCGTGTGCCGCGACTACGCGCATCTCTTCTGCGCGATGGTGCGCGCGGCGCAAATCCCGGCGCGCATGGCCTCTTCCTACGGACCCGACGTGACGCCACAGGATTTCCACGCCGTGGCCGAGGTCTGGCTCGATGGTGGCTGGCATCTCGTCGATGCGACGGGGATGTGCGCGCCCGACACGATGGCGCTGATCGCGGTGGGGCGCGACGCCTATGACGTGGCTTTCATGGAATCGCAGGCGCCTGCGACGCTGATCAACCAGAGCGTCTCGGTGATCCGCGCCTGAGCGCCGCGCCTCAGGTCTTCAGCTTGTAGCGATCGGCCTCTTCGAAAACGTCGATCGCCTTCGTGCCCGCCTTGAGCCGCGCCGAATGCACCGTGCCCGCCGGGATGTCATAGCTTTCGCCGGGGCGGTAAAGGCGGGTTTCACCGCCGATGGTCAACTCCGCCTCGCCTTCGATCACCGTGCCCCATTGGCCTCCATGGGCATGGGGCGGCAGTTCGAAATCGGTGAGGAAATGCAAGAACACGACCAACCCGGCCTCGGAGCGGATCGCGTGACTGCGCACCTGATCCTCCGGAAAGGGCAGGTCGAGCGCGGGGAAGGACTGAATGAAATCGGGTAGGTCCATTGGGCGTCTCTCCTCCTTACAGGCGCGTGTCGGCTTTGGGCGCAACCTGCGCCCTCAATGATGCGCCTCGACTATGCCCTTCGCACCTTGCCCGCGCAATGCGCCCTCTCGGTCCTCGAGCGCGCGCGTGTCTCCCGAAAGCAGCCCCTGCGCTTCGCCCGATTTGCGGGCCTGCACCACCAGTCCCTCGATCGGCGCACCCCGGTCGCGGCGCAGCACGGCACGGCGGATGCGGGTCTCGAACCCGGCTTCGGTGAGAAGCGCATTCAGATGCGTCTCGGCATGGGCATAGCGGCGGCTTTCGCGCAGCACATAGGCCTCGGCGCCGTCATGCGCCTCGACGGTGAAGGCGAACCGCCCGCCCGGCACGAGCGCGGCCGCAACCCAACCCACGATCTGTTCGAGCGCACCGAGATAGGCGAAGACATCGGCCGCCGTGATCAGGTCCCATGCTTCGAAAGCCGGTTCCAGCGCCGAGAGATCGCGCTTCTCCAACCGATCATAGATCCCCTTCGCCTCGGCCTCGCGCAGCATCTCGGCGGAGATGTCCCAGCCTTCCAGCCATGCGGCGCCCTCGCGCAGTTCCACCCCCATCAGCCCGGTCCCGCAGCCCAGATCGAGCACCCGCCCGAAGGGCTGCACCAGCTCCGCCACCAGCAATTGCGGTGCGCGGTAATCGAGCTTCTCGACCAGGGCCTCTTCGAAGCCCGGCGCATATTGGTCAAACAGCGTCTCGACAAAGGCCGAGGGCATCGCATCGGCCAGCGAGCGATCGCGCAACAGATCGCGCCGCAGGCTCGCGCCCAGCCGGTCCGCCGGATCGGCCGCAATCGCCGCCTCGAAGGCCTCCGCCGCGCCGTCGAGCCCCGCCTCGGCCCGGATCTCGCCCAGCCGGAACCAGCCCGCGGCCCATCCCGGTACCAGCTCCAGCGCCTGCGCGTAAAGTTCGCTCGCGGCGGCCGGATCGTCCGGCAGCAGGGCTTCGGCATAATCGGCACGGCGGTCGGCGATCAGATCGCCGGAAGACATCAGAACGGGAATCATCGCGATTTCGGAAGAAGACACGGGACCAGTCTGCCCGCGAGCGCGATCTACGCGCTTTTTGCGTTCGGTCAAGAGGCTTGGTGCGTCCGGCCTGCGCGCGCTCAGGCAGGCGGGTTGCTCTGGCGCAGCCGATAGTCGGCCAGATCGCCCTGCGCGGTGACATCGAGCGCATCGAGCAGGGCAGGCAGGACGGTGCCGTCGCGCGCGACGGCTGCGTCGAAATCGATGCGTCGCACGGGCCCAAACGCTTCCCTGAACGACATGATCGCAGCAGGGTCGAAGTACCAGTCGCCGCGAATGTCATTCGTTCCGGTGCCGAAGGGTTCCGTCATCTGGGCCGCGAAGCGCTGCAATTCGTTCTCCCAGCTCGCGCGCCAATCCGCTTCGTTGCGAAAGCAAATTACGGGTACGATTTCGAGGTCGAGCTTGGCGAAGACCTTGCGCAGCCGTGCGGCTTCTTCAGGCTCGCGCGCGAAACACAGCGCTTCGGCGCTCAGGACCGCGCGCCCGTCCCGTGGCAACGCCTTGAGCTGGCGTCGGATCTCGGCACGATAGAGAAACGCGCGCATCGAGCCCGCTTTGGGCATCGCCCCGGTCATCCGCGCAACGGTTTGCAGCCCGTCCCGCAGGATACCATGCGCAAATCCGAGGCAGACCGCGATTTCGCCCTGTTTCTTGTGCACCTCGGTGAGGACCGTCAGCCCCTGCGCCTGCAACGTGTCCCGGTGATCGCGCAGATAGGCCTGCAGCGAGGTCGTGCCGGTCTTATGAGTGCCAACGTGAAGATAGAGCCTGCGCAAGGGGATCGTGCCTCTCGATGCGATAATTCCCCGATTTCGGGAGCTTTGCGCGACGCTCCCATGTCAAGGAAGCGGGATCAAGCCCCGTTATGGGCCGAGGCCCGGCCCGCTCAGCAAGACGTCTTTCGCCGCCTTTCGCACCGCGCGCCCAAGCGGCCCGAGCGGTGTCTTCAGCCGCCGCTGGCTCTGCCAATGCAGCGGCACGTCGATCGGCGCGGGACCCAGCGCCTCGAGCGCGCCCGAGGCCAGATGATCGCGCACCAGCACCTCCGGGTTCAGCCCCCAGCCCATGCCGCGCAAGCTCGCCTCGACGAACGCTTCGGTCGACGCGATGCGATGCGCGCGCAGGCTCACCGGCCCGCCCGCGATCTGTGCGGCCCAGGCGTCCTGCAGCCGGTCCTTGGCGTTGAATTGCAGCGCCGGGGCGGCGCGCAGGCTCTCGCGGTTGATCCCTGTGCGGAAATGGCGCGCGACGAAAGCGGGACTCGCCGTCGCGACATAGCGCAGCCGCCCCAGCGCCACCGTATCGCAGCCCGCGACGGGGCCCGGATCTGAGGTGATCGCCGCGACCACATCGCCGCGCCGCAGCCAGTCGGCGGAATGGTCCTGATCGTCGATCACCAGATCGAACAGCGCGCCCTCGATCTCGGCCAGCGCCGGCAGCACCCAGGTCGCGAGACTGTCCGCGTTCACCGCGATCCGCAGAACGGGTGGCGCGTCCGTCGGGCTTAGCGCCGCCTCCATCACCGCCACTTCGCGCAGATGCCGGATCAGCCTCGCGCCCTCCTCGGTCACCCGGCAGGGCGCGCCCCGGATCACCAGCACAGTGCCCATCCGCTCTTCCAGCGTGCGGATGCGTTGCGAGATCGCCGGTTGCGAAACCCCGATCCGCGCGGCGGCGGTCTCGAACGATCCGGTATCGGCGACGGCGGCGAGGGCCTCTAAGGCGGGATAGTCCAGCATAAGGTCAGCTTATCCAGAATAAGATTAAATAAGTTGAGCTTATCCGGTCGCTGCGCCACAGAGAAGCCCGTCCGCAACCGCGAGAAGGTGAGAGATGCTGCCATTCTGGTCCGGATTGAAACTTGGCCTCGGGCTGATCGTCGCGATCGGCGCGCAGAATGCCTTCGTGCTGCGTCAGGGGCTGCGGCGCGAACATGTCTTCGCGGTCGCGCTGTTCTGCGCGCTCTCGGATGCGGTGCTGATCGCGCTGGGCGTCTCGGGTTTCGCCGCCGCCTCCACCGCGCTGCCCTGGCTGCCCGAGCTGTTGCGCTGGGGCGGGGTCGCGTTTCTCGGCTGGTATGCGATCCGCTCGCTGATCGCGGCGATCCGGGGCGGTGAGCATCTCGAGGCGAGTTCCGGCAGCGCGCCAAGCTTGCGCGCGGTGCTGCTGACCGTCGCGGCCTTCACCTGGGCCAATCCGCATGTCTGGCTCGATACGGTGGTGCTGCTGGGTGCGGTCTCGGCGCAGTTCCCGGGGCAGGGGGTCGCTTTCGCGTCAGGCGCAATCGTGGCCTCGTTTCTGTTTTTCTTTTCCTTGGCTTACGGTGCGCGTCTGCTCGCGCCCCTGTTCGCGAAACCCGCAGCCTGGCGGGTGCTCGATGCGCTGATCGCGGTGGTCATGGGCTCGATCGCGTGGAAGCTCGCCGCAGGCGCATTATAACCGATACAAGACGCCGCTTGCACAAACCCGCGACAGCGCGTCCAAGAGGGGCCATGAGCGCGCGAGAAAAACCCAACAAACCTCTGGTCGGCATCCTGTGGATGCTCGCCACCACGGCCTGTTTCGTGGCGGTGAACATCATCGTGCACTGGCTGGGCGATCAGGTGCCCGCCGCGCAATCGGCCTTCGTGCGCTTCCTCTGGGGGCTGATCTTCTTTGCCCCGGCGCTGGCGCGCATCCTGCGACAGAGTTTTCCCCGCGAGGTCTGGGCGCTCTTCGGGCTGCGCGGGCTTCTGCATGCGGTGGCGGTGGGGCTGTGGTTCTACGCCATGAGCAATATCCCGATCGCCGATGTCACCGCGATCAACTATCTCAACCCGATCGTGGTCACGGTGGGCGGGGCGCTTCTTCTGGGCGAGGGGCTCGCGTGGCGGCGCATCACCGCCGTTATCGTGGCGCTGCTGGGGGCGCTGATCATCCTGCGGCCCGGCATGCGCGAGATCGAGCCTGGCCATGTCGCCCAGCTTGGCGCGGCGCTGTTCTTCGGTGGGGCCTATCTCGCGGCGAAGAAGCTCACCGATTACGTGCCCGCGGGTACGGTGGTGGCGATGATGACGCTGGTGGTGACGGTGGCGCTCGCGCCGGTCGCGATCTGGCAATGGCAGCCGATCTCGCTGTCCGAGACGCTCTGGCTCGGCGCGGTGGCGGTTTTCGCCACGGGCGGGCATTACTGCATGACCCGCGCCTTTGCCGCCGCCCCGGTGACGGTGACGCAGCCGGTGATCTTCTTGCAGCTGGTCTGGGCCGCGATCGCGGGCTGGACGATTTTCGACGAAAAACCGGATCCTTACGTCATTCTCGGCGGCGCGATCATCATCGCATCTGTCAGCTACATGACCTGGCGCGAGGCGCAGCTCAAGCGCCGCGTCACCCCGCCCGCCCCGGCCACCAAGATCTGAGAAGGGCGCGTCCTGTGGCAGGCTTGGGACGCTCCGCGGGGGATATTTGAAGCAGTTGGAAGGGGCGGTGCGGCCTGTCTTCCAACTGCTCCAAGTATCCCCGCCGGAGGCATCTTCAGTTCACGCCCGCGCTGCCCTGCGGGTCGATGAGCCGCGTGATGACGCCTTCGCGGGTCACGACGCGGCCATCGCTGAGCGGCACCGCCGCCTCATGGCGCAGCCGTTCCATCACCTCGCGCACCGGCGCATCGGCGGGCATCGGCGCGCCGGTGGCGGCACCGATGGGCGTTCCGGGCGGATCAGCGAGGTCTTCGGCGGTGAGCACGCCGAGCGGGTTCATATGGGCCACGAAATCGGCCACATAGCCGTTCGCGGGCTTGGCGATGATGTCGCGCGCGGTGCCGCATTGGACGATGCGGCCGCCCTCCATCAGCGCGATCCGGTTGCCGATCTTGAACGCCTCGTCGAGGTCGTGGCTGACGAAGATGATCGTGCGCTTGAGCTTGGCTTGCAGCTCCAGCAGCTCGTCTTGCAGCTTGGTGCGGATCAGCGGGTCGAGGGCCGAGAAGGGTTCGTCCATCAGCAGGATCGGCGCGTCGGTGGCAAACGCCCGGGCGAGCCCCACGCGCTGCTGCATGCCGCCCGAAAGCTCGGCCACCTGCCGTTCGGCCCAGTCGGAAAGGCCGACCAGCTCCAGCTGCGCATCGACCTTCTCGCGGCGTTCCGCCTTGCTCATCCCCGCCAGTTCGAGGCCGAGGCCCACATTCTCGCGCACGGTGCGCCAGGGCAGCAGGCCGAATTGCTGGAATACCATCGCGATCTTGGTCAGGCGCATCCGGCGCAGGGTGGCCGGGTCGCCATGGGTGACATCGACGAGGCCCTGTCCGTCATGCACCTCGACCTTGCCGCGGCAGACTGGGTTGAGCCCGTTGACCGCGCGCAGGAGCGTCGATTTGCCCGATCCCGAGAGGCCCATGAGCACGAGGATCTCGCCCTCGGGCACCTCGACCGAGCAGTCATGCACGCCGAGCACCTGGCCCGTGCGCTCCTGAATCTCGGGGCGGGTGAGGCCTTCATCCATCAGGGGCAGGGCCTCTTGCGGGTCGTCGCCGAAGACGATGGAAACATTGTCGAATTTGACGGCAGTTTTGGTCATTTCGAGCCTCCCCGGCGGAGCATGCGGTCGAGGATGATCGCGACGACGACGATGACGAAGCCGGATTCGAACCCGAGCGCGGTGTTGACGGTGTTGAGCGCGCGCACGACCGGCACGCCGAGGCCATCGGCGCCCACCAGCGCGGCCACCACGACCATCGACAGCGACAACATGATCGTCTGGTTCAGCCCCGCCATGATCTGCGGCGTGGCATAGGGCAGCTCGACCTTCCACAGCAGCTGGCTTTTGGTGGCGCCGAAGGATTGGGCGGCCTCGGTCAGCGTGTCGGGGGTCGAGGAGACGCCCAGATGGGTCAGGCGGATCGGGGCGGGCAGCACGAAGATCACGGTGGCGATCAGGCCGGGCACCATGCCGATGCCGAAGAACACGATCGCAGGGATCAGGTAAACGAAGGCCGGGAGCGTCTGCATCAGGTCCAGCACCGGCTGCATCACCGCGTAAAGGCGCGGGCGGTGCGCGGCGGCGATCCCGATCGGCACGCCGAGCCCCATGCACACGACGCAGGCGGCGATCACGAGGGTGAGGCTTTCGGTCGTCTCCTCCCAATAGCCCTGATTGAGGATGAAGAGGAAGCCGACAATCACCAGAAGCGCGATTTGCCAGCTGCGTTGCAGCAGATAGGCCAGGCCCGCGAAGGCTGCGATCACGACGAAGGCGGGCGGGGATTGCAGCACCCAGAGCGTCGCGTCGATCAGCGCCTGCAGCGCCACCGAGAGCGCGTCAAACAGGGGGGAGGCGTGGTCTTGCAGCCAGTCGATCACGACTTTGGCCGTCTTGCCCACGGGGATCTTGGTGTCGGTCAACCAGTCCATCACTGTCCTTCTTGTTTTGCTTTCGGCTTGCGCGCCGCGATCTGGTCGAAGGCGACCTGACCCACGGGTTTGCCGGTCTCGGGGTCGATCTTGGTCGTGCGGATGACGAGGCCGAGATCGGGCGCGTATTCTTTCAGGATATGCGAGGTGAGCTTGCCCATCGCGATGTCTTCGGAGACCTGCGTGACCGCGTAGGTGCAATCGCCAATGGCGAGCTTGCCTTCGCCGATGACCTCGTAGTTTGCCTCGCCGGTGGCTTTCACCTCATCGCCGATGATGAGGGCGACCGAACCGGTCCAGCCCTTGGCGCTCAGCAGGTCCTCGACGCTGGGCGTCTCGGCATAGCGCAGCTCGAAGCTCGCGCCGCCGCCTTCCTGCTTGGTCACGATCAGCGGGTTGGCATAGGTCTCGCGCTGGGGCGGGCGGCTCAGCGCCGGGTCGTCGGCGCGGTAGGAAACCAGCGTGCCGTCTTCGTAGCGATAGGCGATCGCCATGCGCGGGGAGGTGCGGCTCATCTGCACGCCGGTTGCCATCAGATCGGCACGGGTCGGGCAGGTGGAGGGGGCAGGGCGTTCGTCCGCTGCGCGCGCTGCGAGCGGAACGAGAAACGCGCAGGCCAAAGAGGCCCACGCGCAGGTTTTCAGGGGCACAGCGCTCACGAGTTCAGCGCTTTTTCGACCGCTTCACGCGCGTCGCCGCCATCTTTCGTGGTCACGCCTTCGAGCCAGGCTTCCCAGGTCGCGGGATGGGCCTTCAGCCACTCTTTCGCGGCGGCTTTCGGGTCCTCGCCATCGTCGAGGATCTTGCCCATGATCTCGTTTTCCATCTGCAGCGTGAAGGTCAGGTTCGACACCAGCTTGCCCGGGTTCGGGCAGTCGGCGACATAGCCCTTGCGCACGTTGGTCATGACCTCGGCGCCACCAAAGTCCGGGCCGAAATAGTCGTCACCGCCCGACAGGTAGGTGATGTCGAAATTCGAGTTCATCGGGTGGGGTTCCCAGGCGAGGAAGATGATCGGCTTGTCGGCCTTGTCGGCGCGCGCGACCTGCGCGAGCATGCCCTGCTCGGAGCTTTCCTTGAGGGTGAAGTCCTTTAGGCCGAACGCGTCCTTCTGGATCATGTCGAGGATCAGCGCGTTGCCGTCATTGCCCGGCTCGATGCCGTAGATCTGGCCGTCGAGCTCATCGGCGTGCTTGGCGATGTCGGAGAAATCCTTGATGCCGAGCTTGGCGCCCACGGCATTGGTGGCCAGCGTGTATTTCGCGCCGGTCAGGTTCACGCCGAGCGTCTCGACGGTGCCGTCCTTGGTGTAGGGCTCGATATTGGCGGCCATCGAGGGCATCCAGTTGCCCAGGAACACATCCACATCGCCTTTCGACAGCGCCTCATAGGTCACCGGAACCGAGAGAACCTTGGTGTCGGTCTCGTAGCCGAGCGCTTCGAGGATCGTCGTCGCGACCGCGGTGGTCGAGGTGATGTCGGTCCAGCCGACATCGGAGAAGGTCACTTTCGAGCAATCGGCAGCCTGCGCCGGTGCGCTGGCCGCGAAGCCGAGCGAGAGCGCGGCCCCCAGTGCGAGAAGGGTGGAACGGAACTGCATATTTTTCTCCCTGTCACAGCGTCATGAAACCGCATGATGCGGTTATTGATTGACGAGTCAATAAACATGTTTTAGCCCGACATTCAAGAAAGCCACCCGAAGGAGGCCGACACGATGCCCAAGCTTGGAGCAGAGCCTATACGCCGCGCTGCCTTGGTGAAAGCCACCATTGAGACAGTGGGCGCTGCCGGATCGCTCGATGTGACGGTCGCGCAGATCGCGCGGCGCGCGGGCATGTCCTCGGCGCTCGCGCATCATTATTTCGGCTCGAAAGAGCAGATTTTCCTCGCTGCGATGCGCTCGATCCTGTCGATCTACGGCGCGGAGGTGCGCGGCGCGCTGTCGACCGCGCGCAATCCGCGCGACCGGGTTCGCGCAGTTGTGATGGGGTCTTTCGCCTCCGGGTCGTTCCGGCATGAGGCGATCGCGGCCTGGCTGAACTTCTACGTGCTGGCGCAGTCGAGCGCCGAGGCGCGCCGTCTGCTGCATGTCTATCAGCGCCGGATGCGCTCGAACCTGCTTTACGGGCTGCGCCCGCTAGTGGGCGAGCGCGCGGGCCCCGTGGCCGAGGGTTTGGGCGCGCTGATCGACGGGGTCTATATCCGCGCCGCGCTTGTCTCGGGCGAGCCTGACCGGCAGGCGGCCTGCGATCTGGTGCTGGCGCATCTGGAAAAAGAATTGGAGTGCAAGAAATGAGAGCGCAACCGAAAGCGAGCCATTTCGTCAATGGCGATTGGATGGAAGATGACGCGGGCGAGCCGCTGATCGTCACCTATCCCGGCACCGGTGAGGTCATCGCGAGGCTGCACGCCGCGACCCCTGCGGTGATCGACGCCGCGATTTCGGGTGCGGTTGAGGCGCAGAAGGCCTGGGCCGCGCTGCGCCCGGTCGAGCGCGGCCGGATCCTGATGCGCGCCGTCGCGATCATCCGTGAGCGGGGCGAAGAGCTGGCGCAGCTGGAGACGCTTGATACCGGCAAGCCGATTCAGGAGACGCGCGAGGCGGACTGGCCCTCGGGCGCCGATGCGCTGGAATATTTCGCGGGGCTCGCGCCGACGCTCACCGGCGAGACGATCCCGCTGGGCGGTGATTTCGCCTATACGATCCGCGAGCCGCTGGGCGTCTGCGCGGGGATCGGCGCGTGGAATTATCCCTCCCAGATCGCCTGCTGGAAATCGGCGCCGGCGTTGTCGACCGGCAATGCGATGGTGTTCAAACCCTCCGAGATGACGCCGCTTGGCGCGTTGAAACTGGCCGAGATTTTCATCGAGGCCGGGATGCCTGCGGGCGTGTTCAACGTGGTGCAGGGCTTTGGGCCGGTGGGCGCGGCGCTCTCGACCGATCCGCGGATTGCGAAAGTGTCGCTGACGGGCTCGGTGCCGACGGGCGCGCGGGTGTATCAGGCGGCGGCAAGCGGCATGAAGCATGTGACGATGGAGCTGGGGGGCAAATCCCCGCTGATCGTCTTCGACGACGCGGATCTGGAAAGCGCGATCGGGGCGGCGATGCTGGGGAATTTCTATTCCTCGGGTCAGATCTGTTCGAACGGGACGCGGGTTTTCGTGCAGAAGGGCATCAAGGAGGCGTTCCTCGCGCGGCTGAAAGAGCGCACCGAGGCCATCGTCGCGGGCGATCCGCTGAAGGATGAGACGCAGTTCGGCCCGCTCATTTCGGCGGCGCAGTTCGACAAGGTGATGTCCTATATCGACAGCGCCAAGGCTGAAGGCGCGCGGCTGGTCTGCGGTGGGTCTGCGGGCAATGAGGGACCGTTGTTCGTGCAGCCCACGGTCTTTGCCGATGTGACCGACGCGATGACCATCGCGCGCGAGGAGATCTTTGGCCCGGTGATGTCGGTGCTGGAGTTCGAGACCGAAGACGAGGTCATCGCGCGGGCCAATGACACGCAGTTCGGCCTCGCCGCCGGGGTCTTCACCGGCGATCTGGCGCGTGGGCATCGGGTGATCGGCCAGCTGCAGGCGGGCACGACCTGGATCAACGCCTATAACCTGACGCCGGTCGAGATGCCGTTCGGCGCCGTGAAGCAGTCGGGCTTCGGGCGCGAGAACTCCCGCGCGGCGGTGGAGCACTACACGCAGCTCAAGTCGGTCTATGTGGGCATGGGGCCGGTCGAGAGCCCTTACTGAAGGTGCGGGCCGCGAGCGCCGGGGGGCTGTCTGCCCCCCGGACCCCCCGAAGATATTTGGATCAAGAAGAAGATGAGTGTTTCGGCTGAATTCGTGATCGTAGGGGCTGGCTCGGGTGGCTCGGCGCTGGCTTACCGGCTGGCCGAGGCGGGGCGCGAGGTGCTGGTGATCGAGCATGGCGGCTCGGATGCGGGGCCGTTCATCCAGATGCCGGGCGCGCTGAGCTATCCGATGAATATGGGGATTTACGACTGGGGGTTTCAGTCCGAACCCGAGGCGCATCTGGGCGGGCGTCGTCTGGCGACGCCGCGCGGCAAGGTGCTGGGCGGCTCGTCGAGCATCAACGGCATGGTCTATGTGCGCGGCCATGCGCGCGATTTCGACCATTGGGAAGAGAGCGGCGCGCGGGGCTGGTCCTATGCGGATGTGCTGCCGTATTTCAAGCGGATGGAGCATTGGCATGGCGGCGAGGCCAGCGAATGGCGCGGGGTCTCGGGGCCGCTGCATGTGACGCGCGGGCCGCGCTCCAATCCGCTCTTCGATGCCTTCGTCGCGGCGGGCAAGGCCGCGGGCTATCCGGTGACCGAGGATTACAACGGCGCGCAGCAGGAAGGTTTCGGGCCGATGGAGGCCACGATCTGGAGGGGGCGGCGCTGGTCGGCGGCCAATGCCTATCTGCGGCCTGCGCAAAAGAGCGGCAAGCTGAGGATCGTGCGGGCGCTGGCGCGCCGCGTGGTGTTCGAAGGCAAGCGGGCCGTGGGTGTCGAGGTCGAGCGCAAGGGACGGATCGAGGTGATCCGGGCGGGGCGCGAGGTCGTGCTGGCGGCGAGCTCGATCAACACGCCGAAGATGCTGATGCTCTCGGGTGTGGGCCCGGCCGCGCATCTGCGCGACCATGGTATCGAAGTGCTGGCGGACCGCCCCGGTGTGGGCAGCAATCTGCAGGATCATCTTGAGATCTATATGCAATTCGCCGCCAAGCAGCCGGTGACGCTGTTCAAATACTGGAACCTCTTGGGCAAGGCGCGGGTCGGGGCGGAGTGGCTTTTGACCAAGGGCGGGCTGGGCGCTTCGAACCAGTTCGAGAGCTGCGCGTTCATCCGCTCGGATGCCGGGATCGACTATCCGGATATCCAGTATCACTTCCTGCCGATCGCGGTGCGCTATGATGGCAAGGCCGCCGCCGAGGGGCACGGGTTCCAGGCGCATGTCGGGCCGATGCGCTCGAAATCGCGCGGCACGGTGCGGTTGCGCTCGGGCGATCCGGGCGACACGCCGGTGATCAAGTTCAACTACATGAGCCATCCCGACGACTGGGCCGAGTTCCGCAAATGCGTGCGGCTGACGCGGGAGATCTTTGCGCAAGAACCGATGGCGGCGCATGTGAAGCACGAGATCCAGCCCGGCGCTGCGGTCGAGAGCGATGCAGAGATCGACGCCTTTATCCGCGAACATGCCGAGAGCGCTTACCATCCCTGCGGCACCGCGCGGATGGGGGCAGCGGAGGATCCGGGCGCGGTGGTCGACCCGGAGGGCCGGGTGATCGGGGTCGAGGGGCTGCGGGTGGCCGACAGTTCGGTCTTCCCGCGCATCACCAATGGCAACCTGAACGCGCCCTCGATCATGGTGGGCGAGAAGATGGCCGATCATCTGCTGGACAAGGCGCCGCTGGCGCGGGAGAACCTGGAGCCCTGGTTGGCGCCGAACTGGCAGGTCGCGCAGCGGTAGGCGCTCTTCGCTTTGAATTGCGAGAAGAGGGCAGCGCCCGACCTCGGGTGGGCGCTGGCCTCGCGTCTGTGGTCTGCGCTTTGTCGTATCACGCTCATCCGGCGATGGTGCCCGCGATGTCGGTGCAAAAGCGCCCTCCCGGGGGGAGGTCGGGCGCTGCCCGGCACTGCCCTCCAATGCGGCCCTCCGGCGCTAACCTTAACCTACAAAATCTCTTGCCCGTTCCCGCTCTGTGCCCCATATCTGGGACATGTTAAGAATTTGTTCACTTCTCGTTCTGTTGGCGCTGCCCGCCGCAGCCTCCACGGTCACGGGCGTTCCGCGTGTGGTCGATGGCGATACGCTGGTGGTGCAGAACACGCGGGTGCGGCTCTTCGGGATCGACGCACCCGAGGCGAAGCAGCGATGCGAGACGGCGACGGGGGCGGCCTGGGCCTGCGGACAGGCGGCGACGGCGGCCTTGAGGGCGCTGGCGGGGCAGGGCGTGCGGTGCACGGGCAGCGAAGAGGATCGCTACGGGCGGCTCATCGCGGTGTGCCGGGCCGGGGGGCGCGATGTGAATGCCGAGATGGTCGCGCGCGGCGCGGCCTTCGCCTATCGGAAATACTCGCGCGACTACGTGGCGCAGGAGGAGCGCGCACGGCGCGCGGGGCTCGGGATCTGGCAGGGCGCGGCGGAACGGCCTGCGCAAGTCCGCGCCGAATCGAACGGGCAGGTGGCGCCGGGAACTTGCACGATCAAGGGTAACATTTCGTCGCGCGGGAAGCTCTATCACCTGCCCGGAACGCGCGCTTACGCGGCCACGCGGATCAGCACGGGCAAGGGCGAACGCTGGTTTTGCAGCGAAGCGGAAGCAAAAGCGGCGGGATGGCGCCGTGCGGGTGGCTGATTTGACCCGCATCAAGGCGAGTTGTGCCGGCGCGCGGTAAATTACCTTCGACAGCAAAGAAAGGGAGCAAGATGGCCAACACGCCGCACACGCTGCAAGAAGAATTCCCCACGCAACTTGAGCAGATTCACGAGCTGAAAATCGCGAATGCCCATTTTGCAAAACTGCTTGAGGAGTATGACGCACTCAATACCCGTGTGCATTTGGCAGAGACCAATGTCGAACCGATGGAGGCGCTCGCCGAGACCGAGCTGCGCAAGCAGCGTGCCGCGATCAAGGATGAGATCGCGCGGATGCTGAGTACCGCCGCCGTCTGAGTGATGTACGAGTGAGGGACGCTGGTGGAACGCCCCGGAGTTGAGGCTCCGGGGCGTTTTCTTATGCAATATCGTAAGGCAGAAGGCCGCGGTGATCGGGGTCGACCCGCAAGCGGCGTTCAAGCGGCGGGACGGAACGCTGGTGGCACTCCTTGCGCTCGCAGATCCGGCAGGAAATGCCGATCGGCTGGTAGGCGCGCGGGTTGCCGAGTTCCATGTCGTCGGCATAGACGAGGCCCTTGGCGTGGCTCACCTCGCAGCCCAGGCAGATCGCGTAGCGCCGCACCGGGGCGGTGAAGCTGCCGCCGGATTTTGACACGTCGCGGGCAAGGCAGAGGTAGCGGACGCCATCGGGGGTCTCGGCCAGTTGGCGGAGGAATTTCGTTGGTGTTTCAAAGGCCTGGTGGACATTCCAGAGCGGGCAGGCGCCGCCGAAACGCGCGAATTGCAGGCGCGTGGCGGAGTGGCGCTTGGTGATCGTGCCGGCCTGATCGACACGGACGAAGAAGAAGGGGATGCCTTTCGCTCCGGGGCGTTGCAGGGTGGAAAGCCGGTGGGCGACCTGCTCGGTCGAGGCGGTGAAGATGTCGCAAAGCCGTTCGAGGTCGTGGCGGGTTTCCTGCGCGGCTTCGAGGAAAGGCCGGTAAGGCAGGAGCGCCGCCCCCGCGAAATAGTTGGCCAGTCCGATCTTGGCGATGGCGCGGGCGGTGTCGGACTGGAAGCGGGCGAGGTCGAGCGTGGCCTCGAGCAGGTCGTTTTGGGTCAGCAACGCGACCTGATGGAGGAGCTGGAAGGCCTGTGTCGGGCGGCCCGCATGGGCGTTGATCAGCAGGCGATTGCCGTC
Source organism: Thioclava pacifica DSM 10166 (assembly GCF_000714535.1). Lineage (GTDB taxonomy): Bacteria > Pseudomonadota > Alphaproteobacteria > Rhodobacterales > Rhodobacteraceae > Thioclava > Thioclava pacifica. The sequence continues at coordinate 274,929 of NZ_AUND01000001.1, forward strand.
GCGCTCGCGCAGCTGCGAAATGTCGGAAAACTGAACGTCGATGCCCCGCTTCGCGAGGGTGTCGATCGCATGAGGAATGGGGTCCAAGCGTTTGCCATCACGGCAGGAATAATGCTCGGCTGCGCGATCCACGGCATCGATGTAATTGTCGCAATAGTGAAAGAAGTCGCGGACCTCTTCCCAAGGGCTGACGACGGTTTGCGCGCCCTCGCGGCCAAGCGCTTCGTCGAGCGAGGCGAGGCGTTCATGGGTCTGGCGATAGGCACGGTGCAATTCGAGGAAGGACCGGGCAAGGGCGGGCGCGTTCGAGGCCGCGAGGCGCAGATCGGCGAGCGGCGGCGCGCCATCGGCGAAGATCGGATCGGCCAGCGCCTCGCGCATGTCCGAGACCAGTCGTTCGGCATCGCCTGCCGACAGTTCGGTCACGTCGAGGCCAAATTCGCCCGCGAGCGCGAGGACCACCTGCGCCGAGACCGGGCGGTGGTTGTTTTCCATCTGGTTGAGATAGGGCAGGGAGACGCCGAGCCGTTCGGCGAAAGCTTTCTGGGTCAGCCCGAGTCGTGTGCGAGTCTCGCGGAGCTTCACCCCGGCATAGAGTTTCTGAGTCGCCATCCGCCCCTCCCTTTGCAAATAGTTTGATAGCTTTGCAAAAGCTCGTCGTCAATTTCGCACGCCCGAACCGCCACGCGATCCGGCCAATCGCTCTTGAGCAGGTGCATCACGTTTGTTCGCAGTTATGCAATTCGCTGTGCGCGCCTTGCCAATTATTTGCAAATTTTCTCGAATCCCCTTTGTAAGATTGTTGCGTCTGGCATAGGGTGCCCGAAAATATTCGGAGGACCCTCATGAGAGACATCCTGAACGAGCTGGAGCATCGTCGCGCCGAAGCCCGCCTTGGTGGCGGTGCGAAACGGATCGAGGCGCAGCACAAGAAGGGCAAGCTGACCGCGCGCGAGCGCATCGAGTTGCTGCTGGACGAGGGCTCTTTCGAAGAGTTCGACATGTTCAAGACCCATCGCTGCACCGATTTCGGGATGGAAGAAAGCAAGCCTTACGGTGACGGCGTCGTCACCGGCTGGGGCACCGTGAACGGCCGTATGGTCTATGTCTTCTCGCAGGACTTCACCGTGTTCGGCGGCTCGCTGTCGGAAACCCATGCCGAGAAGATCTGCAAGATCATGGATATGGCGGTGCAGAACGGCGCCCCGGTGATCGGCATCAACGATTCGGGCGGTGCGCGGATCCAGGAAGGCGTGGCCTCTCTCGCAGGCTATGCCGACGTGTTCCAGCGCAACATCATGGCCTCGGGCGTGGTGCCGCAGATCTCGCTGATCATGGGGCCCTGTGCGGGTGGTGCGGTTTACTCGCCCGCGATGACCGACTTCATCTTCATGGTGAAGGACACGTCCTACATGTTCGTGACCGGTCCCGACGTGGTGAAGACCGTGACCAACGAGGTCGTCACCGCCGAGGAACTGGGCGGCGCGTCCACCCACACCAAGAAAAGCTCGGTCGCCGATGGTGCCTATGAGAACGATGTCGAGGCGCTGTTCGAGACCCGCCGCCTGATCGACTTCTTGCCGCTGTCGAACCGTGAAAAGGCGCCGGTGCGTCCCTTCTTCGACGAGGTGGACCGGATCGAGGCCTCGCTCGACACGCTGATCCCGTCGAACCCGAATACCCCCTACGATATGAAGGAACTGATCCTGAAGATCGCGGATGAGGGTGATTTCTTCGAGATCCAGAAGGATTACGCGGGCAATATCATCACCGGCTTCATCCGTCTGGAAGGTCAGACCGTGGGCGTGGTGGCGAACCAGCCGATGGTGCTGGCGGGCTGTCTGGATATCGACTCGAGCCGCAAGGCCGCGCGCTTCGTGCGCTTCTGCGATGCGTTCGAAATCCCGATCCTCACGCTCGTGGATGTGCCCGGCTTCCTGCCCGGCACGAGCCAGGAGTATAACGGCGTCATCAAGCACGGTGCGAAACTGCTCTTCGCTTACGGCGAGGCGACCGTGCCGAAGGTCACGGTGATCACCCGCAAGGCCTATGGCGGTGCTTACGACGTTATGTCGTCCAAGCACCTGCGCGGCGATTTCAACTATGCGTGGCCGACCGCCGAGATCGCGGTGATGGGTGCCAAGGGCGCGGTCGAGATCCTCTACCGTTCGGAACTGGGCGACCCCGAGAAGATCGCGGCGCGCACGAAGAACTACGAGGACCGTTTCGCGAACCCGTTCGTGGCGGCCGAGAAGGGCTTCATCGACGAGGTGATCCAGCCGCGCTCGACGCGCCGCCGGGTGGCCCGCGCCTTTGCGGCGCTGCGCTCGAAGAAGCTGTCCAACCCGTGGAAGAAGCACGACAACATCCCGCTCTGAGGAGGCGAATGGAGCCGAAGCGCGCGACCTTGAACGGCATTGCCGGTCTTCTGGCCGGGGTGGTTCTGGCGTGCTTGGCATCGGGCTCCGTCTCGGCGCAGGAGCTGCGCGAGGTCGATCCGGTTCCCGATTACGGGTTGCTGATGCATCCCGACGATCTGGAGCCGGGAGACGGTCCGGAGGGGACGCAAGGCACCGCGATCCCGGTGCCGTCGGGGCAGAAGATCTGGTGGGTCGATGTGATCCACACGGCCGCGGGGCCGGACGGTCTGACCTACCGGTTCCGCTTCCTGGCGCCGCAGATCGGAGGGCTGAGCCCGCTCTCGCCGGAGATCGCGCTGGGAGACATCGAGGCGCTGTGCAACGGCTGGGTCGCGCCACGACTGGCCAGCCCTGCGCCCGAGCCGGAACAGGTGATCGTGAGCCTCTCGGATCGGGTGGTCGCGTTCGGAGAAGCCGCTCCCGAGGCGGTGCAATATTTCGACAGTTTCTCGGTCGAGGACGGGAAATGCGTATGGGAGTTCTACTGATGGCGCAGAGCCGCACAGATCACGCAGCAGGCGCGAATGCGTCGGCCGTGGTGTCGCGCGCCATCGCGAGCGTCTCGACGCTCACGGCGAAATCGCGCTTCCGTGATCGCGCTTTGCGGGCTAACCTGTGGTTCGGGAACGGGAATCCTCCCCTCCCGGAACTTGAGGGCGCGCAAGGGTCCGGTTTTGGTCCCGCGGCGTCCTTGGACAGGAGAACGACATGTCGAAAGCTCTCATCGCGCTGGCTCTCGTTGCCTTCGTCGCAGCTTGTGCGCCCAAGCCCGAGCCCGCGGCACCGGTTACCGCTGAGCCGGTCTACACCGGCAAGTACAAGTAATCCCAGCACGGGGCGAGGGCGTCTGCGCCTCGCCCCGGCTGACCCGATCCGCGCCCGGGCCGCGTGCCGCGGGGGGATTAAATCCCACGACAATTCATTGGCTTATGCGTTGATGCGCGATGCCGGGTGCATCGGCGCCCGCTGCCGTTTGCGCTGGGCCGCAGGGGAGAGCGCAACATGCTGAAGCATCGCGGGTTCCCGGGGCGTCTGCCCTCGACCGACTACCAGTTCACCATTCGCCGCGCGAACAAGAAGGGCGCGACGAAGATCATCCGCCGCGAGCGTTACGCCGACCGGGCGAGCGCGGATCGCAAGGCGGATGCGGGCTTCATGGCCGCGCTGTGGAACCATTTTGGCGAAGAGCCCTTCGAGCGGGGCAATCTCGATGCGGGCCGGATCAGCTGGCTGTTCGGGCGCGAAGTCGTGCCCGCCGAGGATCCGTTCGATCCCGAAAGCTACGACGCGCTGCTGCGTATCGACGTGAAGCGCGCGCAGGCCTCTTTCCCGGAGGTTTTCTCCGATCCTGACGCGTTTGAGTTCGATGATGACGAGGACGAGGATTGGGCATGAATCCGCTCGTGGCATACGCGTATTGGCAGCAAAGCGCCGACCCTCAGGGTTGCGGTGATTTCGCCTTTGCAATCCGTAAGCCGAGCGCCCAAGTTCATGGGGCGGGTCACACTGTCCCCTTTATTCGTGGCCCGCGTAAAATCCCTACCCCTTCCCTTTATCTGCGGCCTGATCTGATGGTCGGGCCGCAGACTTTTTCCTCTGCTCGGGCGGGGAATGAGCGGTGTGCTGCCGATGCGCGCGATGCGACGCTTTCGCGCGTCACTTTTGCGTTGGCTTTTCACGCGATCGCGATAAAAATCGGCGCAACGATAATCGCTCACGGAGGCAGTCTCTCATGCGCAAAACCCCGATCCTTCTTCTCGTCGCCGGCCTCGCTCTCGCGGGCTGCATGCAGACCGACGGCCAACGCGCCCTCGCCGGTGCGGCCGGCGGCGCGGTCATCGCGGATGCGACCGACAACAACATCGTCGCCGGTGCGGCCCTCGGCGCGCTCGCGGGCACCTATTGCGACGACGCCGGCGTCTGTTCGCCGAGCTACTGAGTTCGACCGCGCGGCTCTGACCGCGTCGATCACGAATGCGACCGTCATCGGGGCTGACTGCCCCGGTGGCGGTTTTTCTTTTGTCTCTCATCAAGAACACGACAAGCGGGGCGGGGGGATGCCCCTCCCGCGCCGGAAGGGAAGGACCTGACATGTTCAAGAAAATCCTGATCGCCAACCGCGGCGAGATCGCCTGCCGCGTCATCAAGTCGGCGCAGAAGATGGGCATCAAGACGGTCGCCGTCTATTCCGATGCCGATGCGCAGGCGCTGCATGTCCAGATGGCCGACGAGGCCGTCCATATCGGTCCGCCCCCCGCGAACCAATCCTACATCGTGATCGACAAGATCATGGACGCGATCCGTCAGACCGGTGCCGAAGCGGTCCACCCCGGCTACGGCTTCCTGTCGGAGAACATGAAATTCGCCGAAGCGCTCGAGAAAGAGGGCGTCGCCTTCATCGGCCCGCCCTCGGGCGCGATCGAGGCGATGGGCGACAAGATCACCTCGAAAAAGCTCGCCCAGGAAGCGGGCGTCTCGACCGTGCCCGGCTACATGGGGCTGATCGAGGATGCCGAGGAGGCGGTGAAGATCTCGGATCAGATCGGCTACCCGGTGATGATCAAGGCCTCCGCCGGTGGTGGCGGCAAGGGGATGCGGATCGCGTGGAATGCCGAAGAGGCACGCGAGGGCTTCCAGTCCTCGAAGAACGAGGCCGCGAACTCCTTCGGTGACGACCGTATCTTCATCGAGAAATTCGTCACGCAACCGCGCCACATCGAGATCCAGGTGCTGGCCGACAAGCACGGCAACTGCGTCTATCTGAACGAGCGGGAATGCTCGATCCAGCGCCGCAACCAGAAGGTCATCGAAGAGGCGCCCTCGCCCTTCCTCGACCCCGAGACCCGCAAGGCGATGGGTGAGCAGGCCGTGGCGCTGGCCAAGGCCGTGGATTACACCAGTGCGGGCACCGTGGAATTCATCGTCGATGGCGAGAAGAACTTCTACTTCCTCGAGATGAACACGCGTCTTCAGGTGGAACACCCCGTCACCGAGCTGATCACCGGCATCGACCTTGTCGAGCAGATGATCCGCGTGGCCGATGGCGAGAAGCTGCCCTTCGAACAAAAGGATATCGGCATCAATGGCTGGGCGATCGAGAGCCGCCTTTACGCCGAAGACCCCTATCGCAACTTCCTGCCCTCGATCGGCCGTCTGACCCGCTACCGCCCGCCGGTGGAGGGCAAGTCCTCCACGGGTGGTATCGTGCGCAACGATACCGGCGTCTATGAGGGCGGCGAGATCTCGATGTTCTACGACCCGATGATCGCCAAGCTCTGCACCTGGGCGCCGACCCGCGAGGAGGCGATCGAGGAGATGCGTCTCGCGCTCGACACGTTCGAGGTGGAAGGGATCGGCCACAACCTGCCGTTCTGCGCCGCTGTGATGGATCACGACCGCTTCGTGACCGGCAATATCACCACAGCCTTCATCGAAGAGGAATATCCCGAAGGCTTCGCGGGCGTGACGCTCTCGCAGCCGATGCTGCGCCGTGTTGCCGCCGCGACCGCCGCGATGGAGCGTGTGGCCGAGATCCGGCGCACGAAAATCTCGGGCACGCTGGGCAATCACGAGCGCATGGTTGGCAAGAACTGGGTCGTCTCGCTCCAGGACGAGAGCTTCCCGGTCACCGTCAATGCCGACAAGCAGGGCTCGACCATCGTCTTTGAGGATGGCGACGAGATGCGCGTCGAGAGCGACTGGACCCCGGGTGATGCGCTGGCGAAACTGACCGTCGATGGCGCGCCGCTGGTGCTCAAGGTCGGAAAGGTGCCGATGGGCTTCCGCATTCGCGTGCGTGGCGCCGATCTCAAGGTCCATGTCCAGACCCCGCGCCAGCACGAGCTTGCGCAACTGATGCCGGTGAAACTGCCGCCGGATACGTCGAAATTCCTGCTCTGCCCGATGCCGGGTCTGGTGGTGAAGATCAACGTGGCCGAGGGCGACGAGGTGCAGGAAGGTCAGGCGCTGGCCACCGTCGAGGCGATGAAGATGGAAAACATCCTGCGCGCCGAGAAGAAGGGCACCGTGAAGAAGGTCAACGCCGAGGCCGGTGCGAGCCTCAAGGTCGACGACATCATCATGGAGTTCGAATAAGTGGCACTTTCGCCGTGGCATAGGGGGGCCAGGAAACTGGTTCGTCCCGCCACGGCGGGGCTGGCGCGCGAGACTCGCGTGCCGGTTTTGGCGGATCAGAAGCCGCGCTGCTCGCGGATTTCCTCACGCCGGATCGGCATCTTGTCGATCGAGCGAATGATCTCGCGCGCGTCCCATGGGCGCGGTTTGCGCAGGTTGACCGTGCCGTCTTTCGCGATGATGACGAGCGAAAACCCGCGCGGGCGCAGTTTCGTGCGGATGGCGCTGGCGGGATCGGGCGTGGTGTCGGTAATGACGACCACGTCACGCGCGGCCAGTTCGGGCCAGCGCTCTTCGAGATATCGCATCTGCTCCTTGAAGGATGGGTCGAACGGGCTGTCTGCGAAGACGACGATGGGGCGTTTTTGCCAGACCAGAGCGGCCAGATCGGCCTCGGCTCCGTCGATCGGGGTAAATGCGGGCTCCTGCGCGATCCCTACATCGGGGGGCGTTTCGGAGGCGGGGTCTGCGCGCGTCTGCGCCCAGCCCGCCGCCAGCGGCGCGAGCGCAAGAAACGCAGCGATTCCAAGGGTCAGACGTGTGATCATTGGCTCCTCTCTCGCTTTCGATATAAGCAGCCCACGCCCGCCGCACCATGCCGGTTGGCGCGAATTTTTGCGAAATTCGACCTTTAAGCCTGTTGCAAGACCTCGCGGGGCAGACTGGCGCCCGAATGGCGGGGGCTGCGCGGGGCGCGGCGCCTGCCGCAAGGATCGGGGCAGGCTCATGGATGTCATCTTGCATATCGGCGCGCATCGCACCGGAACTACGGCGTTTCAGGCGTGGATGTTGCAGAATGCCGATGCGCTGGCCGGGGCGGGGATCGCCTATTGGGGGCCGGACCGGACGCGCGCGGGGCTGTTTTCCGGGCTGGTGCGGCGGCCCGATCTGGTCTCGCCCGCAGACGAGGCGGGGCTGGAGCGGCTGCGGATGCGGCTCGGTTTCGAGATCGACCGTCTGGCCGGGGCCGGGCTGCGCCATCTGGTGATCTCGGAGGAGAACCTTCTGGGCGCGATCCCGAATTGCGTGGAAATGCTGACGCTTTACCCGGATGCGCGCGGGCGGCTGGAGCGCGCGGGGCGCGCTTTGCGTCCCCATCTCAAAGGTGTCGCGCTTTCGATCCGGCGGCAGGATATGTGGTGGGCCTCGGCGCTGTCGGTGACCGTCGGGCGCGGGATGGCGGTGCCGCAGCGCCATGAGCAAGCGCGGCTGGCCGCCCATCCGCGCGGCTGGCGCGAGGTGACGGAGCAGGCGCAGGCCGCTTTCGACCTCCCGGTCACGGTCTGGAGCCATGAAGCGCTGGGCGGTGATCACGTGGCGCAGCTTGGCGCGATGCTTCCGGGCGCGGTGCTGCCCGCGGGGCTGTTCGAGCCGGGACGCAGGCTCAATGCCGCGCCGGGTCTGGGCGCGCTGCGCAAGCCGCTGGCCAAGGCGGGCCATGCGGTTCTGGGCTCGAACGGGCGCTGGATGCCCTTCACCCAGGGCGAGCGTGCGCAGCTGACCGCGCGCTACCTGGAGGATCTTTCCTGGCTGCGCGCCGCGCCGCCGGGTGTGAATTTCGTGGAAAGGACGGCCGGAGATGCGGGGGCTAACCCCGCCGCGGCGACAGTGGAAGAAGGACAAGGCCATGACGGACAAAAAAGAGGAATGGCGTAACCTCGCCGAGAAGGAACTGCGCGGCAGGCCGCTCGAGGATCTCAACTGGCAGACGCTGGAAGGGATCGAGGTCAAGCCGCTCTATACCGAAGAGGACACGGCCGGGCTCGATCACCTCGGCACGATGCCGGGGCTTGCGCCCTTCACCCGTGGCCCGCGCGCGACGATGTATGCGGGCCGCCCCTGGACGATCCGCCAATATGCGGGCTTCTCGACGGCCGAGGAATCGAACGCCTTCTATCGCAAGGCACTCGCCGCCGGGCAGCAGGGCGTGTCGGTGGCCTTCGACCTCGCGACGCACCGCGGTTACGACTCCGATCACCCGCGCGTCGTCGGCGATGTCGGCAAGGCGGGCGTGGCGATCGACAGCGTCGAGGACATGAAGATCCTGTTCGACGGCATTCCGCTCGACAAGGTCTCGGTCTCGATGACGATGAACGGCGCGGTGATCCCGGTGCTGGCGAACTTCATCGTGACCGGCGAAGAGCAGGGCCATGACCGCGCGGTTCTGTCGGGCACGATCCAGAACGACATCCTCAAGGAGTTCATGGTCCGCAACACCTATATCTATCCGCCCGAGCCCTCGATGCGGATCATCGCGGATATCATCGAATACACCTCGAACGAGATGCCGAAGTTCAACTCGATCTCGATCTCGGGCTACCACATGCAGGAAGCCGGCGCGAACCTCGTGCAGGAGCTGGCCTATACGCTCGCCGACGGGCGCGAATATGTGCGCACCGCGATCAAGGCGGGGATGGATGTCGACAAGTTCGCGGGCCGTCTGTCGTTCTTCTTCGCGATCGGGATGAACTTCTTCATGGAAGTCGCGAAGCTGCGCGCGGCGCGGATGCTCTGGCACCGCATCATGTCGGAGTTCGAGCCGAAGAAACCGGGCTCGATGATGCTGCGCACGCATTGCCAGACCTCGGGCGTGAGTTTGCAGGAGCAGGATCCCTATAACAACGTCGTGCGCACCGCTTACGAGGCGATGGCGGCGGCGCTGGGCGGCACCCAGTCGCTGCATACCAATGCGCTTGATGAGGCGATTGCGCTGCCCACCGAATTCTCGGCCCGGATCGCGCGCAACACGCAGCTGATCTTGCAGGAAGAGACCGGGATCACCAATGTCGTCGATCCGCTCGCGGGCTCCTACTACATCGAGAAACTCACCGCCGATCTCGCCGAGAAGGCCTGGGAGCTGATCGAGGAGGTCGAGGAGATGGGTGGCATGACCAAGGCCGTCGCCTCGGGGATGCCGAAACTGCGGATCGAGGAATCCGCGGCGCGCCGTCAGGCGATGATCGACCGTGGCGAAGAGGTGATCGTGGGGGTGAACAAGTATCGCCTCGCGAAGGAAGACCCGATCGACATTCTCGACATCGACAACGTGAAGGTGCGCGAGGCGCAGATCGCGCGGCTCGAGAAGATGCGCGCGACCCGCGACGAGGCGGTCTGTCAGGCGGCGCTTGAAGAACTGACGCGGCGTGCGTCCGAGGGAGGCAACCTGCTCGAGGCGGCGGTGGAAGCTGCGCGCGCCCGGGCCTCTGTGGGAGAAATCTCAATGGCGATGGAAAAGGTGTTCGGCCGTCACCGGGCCGAGGTGAAGACGCTCGCCGGTGTCTATGGCGCGGCTTATGACGGCGATGAGGGCTTTGCGCAGATCCAGAAGGATGTGGAAACCTTTGCCGAGGAAGAAGGCCGCCGCCCGCGCATGCTGGTGGTGAAGATGGGCCAGGACGGGCATGATCGCGGCGCCAAGGTGATCGCGACGGCCTTCGCCGATATCGGCTTCGACGTCGATGTGGGCCCGCTGTTCCAGACCCCCGAGGAAGCCGCGCAGGATGCGATCGACAACGATGTGCATGTGGTCGGGATTTCCTCGCAGGCCGCCGGTCACAAGACGCTGGCGCCGAAGCTGATCGAGGCGCTCAAGGAGAAGGGCGCCGAGGATATCATCGTGATCTGTGGCGGCGTGATCCCGCAGCAGGATTACGATTTCCTCAAGAAAGCCGGGGTGAAGGCGATTTTCGGGCCGGGCACCAATATCCCGCTCGCCGCGCGCGAGATCCTCGACATCGTGCGCCAGGCGCGCAGCTGATGGCGCCGGGGGGCTGTCTGCCCCCCGGACCCCCCGAAGATATTTGGATCAAGAAGAAGGGCAGGGGAGACCTTGCCCTTTTTGCCGTTCCGACGCAGCCTGCGCGGGTCTTTCTCCCCGAGGCTGCCCGTTATGATCCGTCCCGCCCGCACCGCCGATCTGCCCGCCCTTCTCGCGATCTGGAACCCGATCATCCGTGACACCACGGTGACCTTTTCGAGCGAACAGAAAACCCCCGAGAGCCTAGAGAGAATGATCGCGACACGGCGCGCCGCGGGGCGAGAGTTTCTCGTGGCCGAAACCGGTTCGGGCACTGTTGCGGGGTTTGCGAGCTACGACCAGTTCCGGGGCGGCAACGGCTATGTGCATGCGATGGAGCACACGGTGATCCTGGCGCCCGAGGTCCGCGGGCAGGGTTTGGGGCGGGCCTTGATGACGGCGCTGGAGGATCATGCGCGCAAGGCCGGCGCGCATATCATGATGGGCGGCGTCTCGGGTGAAAACGCCGCCGGGATCGCCTTTCACGCGGCGATCGGCTATGTCGAGGCGGGGCGCGTCCGTGAGGCCGGACGCAAGTTCGATCGCTGGCTCGATCTTGTATTGATGCAAAAGCTGCTGTGAGGCGTTAGACTTAAGAGATGGACAAGCCGGTATCTATTTGGTCGCGCATTGCGCAGGCGCTCGCCGCCCTCGGGCGCGGCGAAGGGTTGTCCACGGTTTTCGATAATCTGCGCACGCCGCCCGAACGCTCGGTTGCCTTCACCATCGCGGTCATTGCGCTCGGCGCGAAGATGGCCAAGGCTGATGGTCAGGTGACCCGCGATGAGGTGGCGGCTTTCCGGCGCATCTTCCAGATCCCGCCGGGCGAGGAGGCCAATGCCGCGCGCGTCTTCGACATGGCGCGCACCGATGTCGCGGGCTTCGACGCTTATGCCGCGAAGATCGCGCGGATGTTCGGCCCCGGTGCGCCGGTTCTGAAAGACGTGCTCGAGGGGTTGTTTTTCATCGCGATGGCGGATGGCGAATATCACGAGGGCGAGGATGCCTTCCTGCATGAGGTTGCGCGGATCTTCGGCCTTGAGGAATGTTGCTTCCGGGCCATGCGCTCGGCTTTCGTGCCCGAGGCCGATCCCGATCCCTGGACGGTGCTCGAGGTGGACCCGGGCACGCCGCTTGATGAGGTCCGTAAAGTCTGGCGGGCGAAGGTCCGCGAGGCCCATCCCGACCGCGCCATCGCACGCGGCTTGCCGCAAGAGGCGGTGCAGCTGGCGGAAGCGCGGGTGATCGCGCTCAACAAGGCGTGGGAAGAGATCCGCGCCTCTCACGCGGATGCGTGATGCGGGTCGCGACCTGGAATATCGAATGGTTCAACGCGCTCTTCGATAAACGCGGGCGGATGCTCGAGGATGATCAATGGTCGGCGCGTTACCAGATCACGCGGGCCGAGCAGCTCGGCGCGATCGGCATCGTGATGAGCGCGCTCGAGGCGGATGTGCTGCTCGTGGTCGAGGCGCCTGACGACAATCACCGTCATCACACGGTGAGCATGCTCGAGCATTTCGCGGAGAAATACGGGCTGCGCCAGCGCAAGGCGCTGATCGGATTTCCCAACGAGACCCAGCAGGAGATCGCGCTGCTCTATGATCCCGATGTGGTCACGGCCCGTCACGAGCCGCGGGCGAGCGAGACCTGGCCGCGTTTCGATGGCGAGATGAAGATCGACCTCGATATCGACGCGCGGCTCGACACGGTGGAGTTCTCCAAGCCGCCGCTGGAGGTCGAGCTGATCACCAAGGCGGGCGAGACGATGCGGCTGATCGGCGTGCATATCAAATCGAAGGCGCCGCACGGAGCGACAAGCCATGAAGCCGCGATCCGCATCGGGATCGAGAACCGTCGCAAGCAGCTTGCGCAGGCGATCTGGCTGCGGGGGCGGATCGACGAACATCTGACGGCGGGCGAAAGCCTCATCGTGATGGGCGACTTCAACGACGGTCCGGGGCTTGATGAATATGAAAAGCTCTTCGGGCGTTCGGCGGTAGAGATCGTCGCAGGCGAGGGAGGGCCGGACGAGATGCGTTTGCACGACCCGCACGCCCATCTCAGCCACGCACACCGGTCTTGTGCCACGCCCAGTTCGGCACGGTTCTATCACGTCGATCGCCATCAGTATTTCTCGGCGATGCTCGATTACGTAATGCTCTCATCCGATCTGGTGGCGAAGGGGGCGAAATGGCGGATCTGGCACCCGTTTGACGATCCGCATATCTACCGCGTGCCGGAGTTGCGCGAGGCGCTGTTGCAGGCTTCCGACCATTTCCCGGTCACGGTCGATCTTGATCTGCGGCCTGCGCAAGGGGCGTGATTTTCCCGGCGCAAGAGCGTAGGATCGGCCCCATGAAAAGTTTGCTTGTTTCCGTTCTGGCCTTCGGGCTGATGCTCTCCCCCGCCGCTGCGCAGGAGGAGAAAGGCGATGTTGATCGCGGGTTTTCGTTGCTCGAAGAAGGCGCGCAGCTGCTGTTTCGCGGGCTGATAGAGGATATGAAGCCCGAGCTTGAGGACATGCAAAAAGGGCTGGGCGAGGCGGCCTCGCAGCTAGGGCCGAAGCTGCGCCAGTTCCTTGCTTTGATCGACGATGTAAAGAATTACGAAGCGCCCGAGCGTCTCTCGAATGGCGATATCATTCTGCGCCGCAAGTCAGGCGCGCCACCGCCGCCGCCGCTCCTGACCGAACCGCCCGAGGAGGACGCCCCGCGCAAGAGCCTGCCGCCGGGCCATCCGCCGGTGCCCGATGCGGATGGGGCGATCGATCTGTGATCGCGCGCGTCGCGGAGGGCGTTGTTTTCCGCTGATCGGAAATGGCTGAAAAATCCAGCAGTTGCGCGTGAAATGCGCTTTTCTTGTCGGTGCGCTGCGGCTCTCGGGCTGGTGCAGGGGCGCTTCCAGCTTGACAGGAAATTTTACCGGACGGTTAATCGGGGTATCGAATCCGGATCCACCGGATCAGGCGCGCTTTCAAGACGCGCCAAGACAACAGAGAGGGAACTCCTATGATTCACAGCCGTATTCTGGCCAGCGTCGCGTTGAGCGCGCTGATGCTGGGCGCGACGCCCGCCGTCACCTTCGCCGAGACCCCGCCCGACACGCTGATCCAGGCCTGGTCGATCGACGATATCATCTCGCTCGATCCCGCCGAGATCTTTGAATTCTCCGCCTCCGAGATCGCGGGCAACACCTACGAGACCCTGATCGGCTACGACCCGAAGAACGTCTCCGACATCTTCGGCAAGGCGGCCGAAAGCTGGACCGTCTCGGAGGATGGCAAGACGATCTCCTTCACGATGAAGGAAGGCCGGACCTTCGCCTCGGGCAATCCGATCACCGCCGAGGATGCGGTTTTCTCGCTGGTGCGCGCGGTCAAGCTCAACAAATCGCCCGCCTTCATCATCGGCCAGCTCGGCATGACGCCCGAGAATGTCGAGGAAAACATCGTCCAGACCGGCCCGATGACCTTCGATTTCAAGATGGACAAGGCCTATGCGCCGACGCTGGTGCTCTACTGCCTGACCGCGACCGTGGCTTCGGTTGTCGACAAGAAACTGGCGATGGAGCATGAGGCCGATGGCGATTTCGGCTATGGCTGGCTGAAGACCAACTATGCGGGCTCGGGCCCGTTCACGATCAAGGACTGGCGCCCGAACGAGGCGGTGATCCTCGAGCGCAACGCGAACTATTCGGGCGATGCCCCGCCGATGGCGCGGGTGATCTATCGCCACATTCCCGAGACCTCGACCCAGCGCCTGCTGCTCGAGAAGGGCGATATCGACATCGCGCGCAACCTGACCGCCGAGGATATCGCGGCGCTCAAGGACGACCCGAACGTCAAGATCGAGAGCGGCGCGAAGGGCTCGCTCTACTATCTCGGGATGAACCAGAAGAACGAATACCTGTCCAAGCCGCAGGTCCGTCAGGCGATGAAATACCTCGTCGATTACGACACGATCGCGAACACGATCATGGCCGGCAAGGTGAAGGTGCATCAGGGCTTCCTGCCCGAGGGCTTCCTTGGCGCCTATAACGAGAACCCGTTCTCGCTCAATATCGAGAAAGCCAAGGAACTGCTGGCCGAAGCCGGGGTTCCCGAGGGGTTCAAGGTGACGATGGATACCCGCAACACGCCCGAGATCACCGCGATGGCGCAGGCGATGCAGCAGACGATGGCGCAGGCGGGCGTGGAGCTGGAACTGATCCCGGGCGATGGCAAGCAGACGCTGACCAAGTATCGCGCGCGCAACCACGACATCTATATCGGCCGCTGGGGGCCGGACTTCCAGGATCCCCACACCAACGCCTCGACCTTCGCCTACAATCCCGACAACTCGGATGACGCGACCTCGAAGCCGCTGGCCTGGCGCAACGCCTGGGACATCCCCGAGCTGACCGCCGAGACCGATGCGGCGATGCTCGAGCCCGATGCGGAGAAGCGCGCGGCGATGTATATCGACGAGCAGAAGAAGGTCATGGAGACCGGTCCCTTTGTGATCTACGCGCAAGAGATCGAGGTCATGGGCGAGCGCAAGAATGTCGAGGGCGTGATCGTCGGCCCCTCCTTCAACGACAACAACTTCGCGCATGTGACCAAGTAACATGACCACACGGACTAACAGGGGGCGCCGCGGCGCCCTCTGGCTTCGCAAACTCGTCTCGACGCTGGGCACGGTGGCGGTGACCTTTCTCGGCCTGCTCGTCGTGACCTTCCTGATCGGCCGCGTCGTGCCGGTGGACCCGGTGCTGTCGGTCGTGGGCGATCGCGCGACGCAGGCGCAATATGACGCCGCCTATCACGCGCTCGGCCTCGACAAGCCGCTGGTCGAGCAGTTCTGGATCTGGCTCCAGAAGGTCTTTCAGGGCGATTTCGGCACCTCGAACCTGACCACGCGCCCGATCTCGCAGGATATCGCGCGGGTCTTCCCGGCCACGCTGGAGCTGGCCACGGTCTCGATCGTGATCGGCACCGCCTTCGGCATCCCGATGGGGGTCTGGGCGGCGGTGCGTCAGGGCAAGCTGATCGACCAGATCGTGCGGGTCGTGGGGCTGGTGGGCTATTCGGCCCCGGTCTTCTGGCTCGGGCTGATGGGGCTGTTGCTGTTCTACTTCAAGCTCGACCTGATCTCCGGCCCCGGACGGGTCGATATCTCCTATGAATATGATTTCACGCCGAAGACGGGGCTCTTCCTGCTCGATACGGCGATGCAGGGCGCATGGCCCGCCTTCCGCAACGTGTTCTCGCATATCATCCTGCCCGCCTCGCTGCTGGGCTACCTGTCGCTGGCCTATATCAGCCGGATGACGCGGAGCTTCATGCTCAACGAGCTGGCGCAGGAATATATCACCACCGCGCGGGTGAAGGGCGTGCCGGAATGGCGCATCATCTGGGTGCAGGCGCTGCGCAATGCGGCCGTGCCGTTGGTGACGGTAGTGGCGCTGAGTTACGCCAACCTGCTCGAAGGTTCGGTGCTGACCGAGACGGTCTTCGCCTGGCCCGGCCTCGGGCAATACCTGACCAACTCGCTGCAGAATGCCGATATGAACGCGGTGCTGGGCGGCACGCTGGTGATCGGCGCGATCTTCGTCGGGCTGAACATGTTTTCCGATCTTCTCTACACGCTGCTTGACGCCCGTACGAGGAACCAGAAATGAGCATGACCCGCGAGTGGCTCCTCAGCGACCAACCCGTCTCGCGCCGGCAGGCACGGCTCGGGCAGGCCTACCGGACCTGGCTCGATTTCCGCACCAACGGGCTGGCGATGTTCGGCTTTCTCATCGTTCTGGTGCTGGTGCTGCTGGCGGTCTTCGCGCCCTGGCTTGCGCCGCATGATCCGCTGCAGGGCGATCTCAACACCACCCGGCTGCTGCCGCCGCTGACGGAGGGCTATTGGCTGGGCACCGACGATCAGGGGCGCGATATCCTCTCGCGGCTGATCTACGGCTCGCGGATCACGCTGGCGGTGGTGGCGCTGGTCGCGGTGATCGCGACCCCGGTGGGGCTTCTGGTGGGCACAACGGCGGGTTATTTCGGCGGCTGGGTCGATACGGTGCTGATGCGTTTCACCGATATCGTGCTGGCCTTCCCGAAGCTGATCCTCGCGCTGGCCTTCGTCGCGGCGCTGGGTCCGGGCATCGAAAACGCGATCATCGCGATCTCGATCACCGCCTGGCCGCCCTATGCCCGCCTTGCGCGCGCCGAGACGCTGACGATCCGCAATTCGGATTTCATCGCAGCGACCAAGCTGCAGGGCGCGTCCTCGGCGCGCATCATCTGGAAACATATCGTGCCGCTGTGCATGTCCTCGGTGATCGTGCGGGTGACGCTCGACATGGCGGGGATCATCCTTACGGCGGCCGGTCTGGGCTTTCTGGGGCTCGGCGCGCAGCCGCCGCAGCCCGAATGGGGCGCGATGATCGCGGGCGGGCGCAATTTCCTCGTCGATTACTGGTGGGTCGCCACGATGCCCGGCCTTGCCATCTTCATCGTCTCGCTCGGCTTCAACCTGCTGGGTGACGGCCTGCGCGACGTTCTTGATCCGAAGAGGCAGAAATGAGCCTGCTCGAAGTTGAAAATCTCCGCGTCACCTTCCCGACCCGCAAGGGCCCGTCCGAGGTCGTGCGCGGCGTCAGTTTCACTTTGGGGCGCGAGCGTCTCGGCATCGTCGGCGAGAGCGGTTCGGGCAAGTCCCAGACCGGGCGGGCGATCCTCGGGCTGACCCCGGCGCCGGGCGCGGCAACGGCGGACCGGCTCAGCTTCGACGGGACGGACCTGCGCAGCCTCTCGGCCAGGCAATGGCGCGGCCTGCGCGGCAAGCGCATGTCGATGGTGATGCAGGACCCGAAATTCTCGCTCAACCCGGTGATGCCGGTGGGCAAGCAGCTGATGGAGGTTCTGCGCACGCACGGGGCAGGCAGGGCGGCCGCGCGCGAGAAGGCGTTGCAGATGCTCGACGCGGTGCAGATCCGCGATCCCGAGCGGGTGTTTCGCGCCTATCCGCACGAGCTGTCGGGCGGCATGGGCCAGCGCGTGATGATCGCGATGATGCTGGTCTCCGAGCCCGATCTGCTGATCGCGGACGAGCCGACCTCGGCGCTCGACGTGACGATCCAGATCGAGGTGCTGCGCATCCTCGACAAGCTGGTGAGCGAACAGGGCATGGGGCTGATCTTCATCTCGCACGACCTGCGGCTGGTGAGTTCCTTCTGCGACCGGGTGCTGGTGATGTATGCCGGACGCGTGGTCGAGGAGCTCAAAGCCTCAGAGCTGCATCAGGCGCAACATCCCTACACGCAGGGGCTTCTGAATTGCCTGCCGCAGATCGACGAGGACCGCTACCCGCTGCCCACGCTCGACCGCGACGCGGCATGGGCTGATTGAGGGGGCGGATATGCTGAGTGTCGACAATCTCGAAGTGACCTTCGCCTTTGGCGCCGATGAGGTGCGCGCGGTGCGCGGGGTGAGTTTCAACGTCCAGCAAGGCGAAAGCTACGGCATCGTGGGGGAATCCGGGTCGGGCAAATCGACGGTGCTGCGCGCGATCTGCGGGCTCGCGCCGGTCTCGGGGGGCAGGGTGACGCTTGACGGGGTGGATATCCCCGCGCCGCGAACGCCCGACTTCTATCGCCGGGTGCAGATGGTGTTTCAGGACCCCTATGCCTCGCTCCATCCGCGTCACACGATCGACTCGGTGCTGTCCGAGCCGCTGGCGATTCAGGGTTTCGACCGGCGCGACGAACGCATCGCGCAGGCGCTCGAGGATGTGGGGCTGGGGCAGGGGTTCCGCTTTCGCTACCCGCACCAGCTTTCGGGCGGGCAGCGCCAGCGCGTCGCGGTGGCGCGCGCGCTGATCCTCGAACCGCAGATCCTTCTGCTCGACGAGCCGACCTCGGCGCTCGATGCCTCGATCCAGGCGGAGGTGCTGAACCTGCTCGACCGGCTGCGCGCCGAGCGCGGGCTGACCTATGTGATGGTCTCGCATGATCTCGCCGTGATTTCGCATATGTGCGAGCGGCTCGTGGTGATGGAGCATGGTCTGGCGGTGGAGGAACTCACCCGCGCCGATCTGCGCGCCCACCGGGCCCAAACCGATTACACCCGCAAGCTGTTGAAAGCGTCGGCGGGCTACACGAAAGAGGATGAGCCCGCATGAGCGCCCCGGTTCCCGTCTTCGACGGCCACAATGATTTCCTCCTGCGCCTGCTGCGCGATCCCGAGGCGCGCGAGGCGACCTGGCTGAGCGACACCGGCAAGGGCCAGCTCGATCTGCCGCGGATGCGCGCGGGCGGTTTCGCGGGCGGGTTCTTCGCGGTCTATATCCCGTCGCCGGTCGCCCATGACGATCCCGATTTCGACGCGATCATGCGCAATCCGCCCTTTTCGCTGCCGCTGCCCGAGGCGATCCCCTTCGAGGATGCGCTGCCGGTCGCGATGAAGATGGTCGGCCATCTGATGTGGATGGAGCGCGAGGGCAGCCTGAAGATCTGCCGCTCGGTCGCCGAGATCCGCGCGGCGATGGCGGACGGCAAGATCGCCGCGATCCTGCATTTCGAAGGGGCAGAGCCGATCGGACCCGATCTCGATGCGCTGCATGTCTGGCACGCGATGGGGCTGCGCTCGCTCGGGCCGGTCTGGTCGCGCCCGACGGCGTTCGGCCATGGCGTGCCCTTCGCCTATCCCTCCTCGCCCGATACTGGCGACGGGCTGACCGAGGCGGGCAAGCGGCTGGTGGCGGAATGCAACCGGCTGAAGATCATGATCGACCTGAGCCATCTCAACGAGAAGGGCTTTGACGATGTCGCGGCGCTGTCGGATGCGCCGCTGGTCGCCACCCATTCCAACGTGCATGCGCTTTGCCCCTCGTCGCGCAACCTCACCGACCGGCAGCTCGCGATGATCCGCGAGAGCGATGGCATGGTCGGGCTGAACTATGCGCTCGGCTTCCTGCGCGAGGACGGCAAGGGAGAGCCCTTCGAGGGGTTCGAGCCGATGCTGCGCCATCTCGATTACCTGATCGAGACGCTGGGCGAGGGCCGGGTCGGGCTCGGCTCGGATTTCGACGGCGCTCAGATCCCGCCCGATCTGGGCGATGCGGCGGGGCTGCCGCGCCTGATCGACGCGATGCGTGCGCATGGCTATGGCGAAGCGCTGATCGAGAAGCTCGCGCATGGCAACTGGCTCGCGGCTCTCGAGCGGACCTGGGGCACCTGAGAGCTGCCGCACCCCCATCGCAACGCGGGCTGCGTCGAAATCGCCCGGCGCGCAATTAGAGGTAGCGGTCCGGCGCGCCTCGGATAAGCTGCGATGCAGAAACAGCGACGATGAGGGACAGATGCGGATCGTGGTTCTGGGCGGCGGGTTCGGCGGCATGTACACGGCGCGGGCGCTGCGACGCCGGCTTGGCCCGGAGGTCGAGGTCGAGCTGATCAATGCCGAGAACTACTTCGTTTTCCAGCCGCTTCTGCCCGAGGTCGGCGCGGGCTCGATCACGCCCGCCCATGCCGTCTCTCCGCTGCGTTTTATCCTCAAGGGCGTCACTGTGCGCAAGGCGGTGGTCGACAGCGTCGATTTCGCCCGCAAGGCGGTGATCGTCTTTCAGGGCATTCAGCGCCGTCCGACCGAAGTGCCTTATGATCACCTCGTGATCGCGCTGGGGCAGGGCACGGATTTCTCGCGCATGCCGGGCCTTGAGGAACATGCGCTGAAGATGAAGACCCTCGAGGATGCGCGGCGGCTGCGTATCCATGTCATCGAGCAGCTCGAACATGCGCAGGTGACCAACCTGCCCGATACCAAGCGCGGCGCGCTGACCTTCACCGTGATCGGCGCGGGGTTCTCAGGCGTCGAGACGGTGGGCGAAATGAAGGAGCTGATCGACCGCTCGCTGCCCTTCTACCCGAAGATCTCTCCCGACGAGGTGCGGGTGAAACTTGTCGAGTTCGCGCCGCGCATCCTTGGCGAGATGCCACAGGAGCTGGCCGACTACGCGGCCAAGCACCTGCAAAAGCACGGGATCGAGCTGATGCTCGAAACCGGGGTGAAAAGCTGCACGCATCGCCAGCTGGTGACCAACAAGGACGAGGTGATCGACACGCGCACCATCGTTGCGACCATTGGCAACGCGCCGCTGCCGGTCGTGCTGCGTATGGGGCTGCCGCTGCAACACGGGCGGCTGAAGGTAGAGCGCAACCTGCGCGTCGAGGGGCGTGAGGATGTCTGGGCGCTGGGCGATTGCGCGCTGATCCCGATGAAGGAAGGCGCAAGCGAGCGCAATGATTTCGCCCCGCCGACCGCGCAATTCGCGGTGCGCGAGGCCGATCGCGTAGCGCGCAACATCGCGGCGGTTCTGGGCGGGCGCGCGCCCGAACCCTTCGCCTATCGCTCGCGCGGGGCGCTGGCCTCGCTGGGCGCACGGCGCGGCGTGGCCGACCTGATGGGTTTCAAGCTCAAGGGCTTTCCGGCCTGGATCGTCTGGCGGGCCTATTACCTCGCGCTGCTTCCCGGGCTGGGCACCAAGGTTCGGGTCATGCTGAACTGGACGCTCGACATGCTGGGCGCGCGCAGCCTCGTGCAGTTGCGCAGCTATCGCAAGCCGCCGATGCGCTACGTCTATTTCCGCGCGGGCGACCGGATCTACAACGAGGGCGACCGTTCGGACGGGTTCTACACGGTGATCTCGGGCGCGCTCGAGATGGACCGCACCGATCCCGAGACCGGCGAGACCTTGACCCGGCGCCTTGGCCCCGGCGATCACTTTGGCGAGCGCCTGATCCTCGGCGCGACCCGGCGGCGCACCACGGTGCGTGCGGTCGAGGACAGCAAGGTTCTGGTGATGAACCGGCAGGAATTCCTGATGCTGGCCGAAGGGTTCGAGGCCTTCCGGGACTATTTCCGCCCTTACATGGAAAAGCACGGGGTCGAATTGCCCGGCGCAGGTTCCGACAAGGACGGCTGAGCCGTCCCGTCTAGCGCAGGACCCGGCGTAGCCCTGCCTGAACGCGAAGCAGTTCGGGCAGGTAGGTCTCGACCAGCGTCTGGGCGGGCTCGGCACTTGCCGCGAGCCCGGTATTGAGCGCGGCGATCACCCGGCCATGTGTGTCGTGAAGCGGCACGGCGAGCGAACGCAGTCCGATCTCCACCTCCTGATCGATCAGCGCGTAGCCGTCGCGGCGGACCTGCGCGATCCGGGCCATGATCTCTTCGGGTTCTGTCAGGCTGAAGCTCGTGCGCGGGGTGAGGTCTGAGGCGGCTATGCGGGCGCGGGCCTCTTCCTCGGGGAGCGCGGCCAGCAGCACGCGCCCCATCGAGGTGCAATGCGCGGGCAGGCGCGATCCCGGCATCAGTCCGATCGACATCACCCGGCGTTGCGCGGCTCGGGCGAGATAGACGATTTCGGTCCCGTCGAGGATCGAGACCGAGCAGCTCTGCCCGATCCGGTCGGTCAGCTGATCGAGCCAGGGCTGCACCACCTGCGGCAGCGGCAGCGAGGCCAGTGCCCCCATGCCAAGGCGCAGAACCTTCGGCGTTAGCGTGAAGAACTTGCCGTCGTAATCGGCATAGCCCTCGGCATGCAGCGTCAGCAGGCAGCGCCGCGCGGTGGCGCGATCGAAACCCGTGGCCTGCGCCACCTCGGCAATCGACAGCCGCGGGGTTTCGGCCCCGAAACATTCGATGACACGCAGCCCCTTGGCGAAAGACGCGATGAAGTCGGTCGGTTTGTTCAACATGCGAACAGGTTTTTGCGCAATATGAACAAATGTCAAGATGCGCACGAAATTCGTGGAAAGGCGTTTCGCGCAGGTCTAATTCCGAGGCCAGCAGGAGGACCGCGAATGGACAAGAGACTTTCCTCGCTGAGCGAGGCCGTGACCGATATTCAAGACGGCGCCACGGTGATGATCGGCGGCTTTGGCGGCTCGGGCGCCCCGATTGAACTGATCCACGCCCTGATCGACCGTTACCTCGAGACCGGATCGCCCAAGGGGCTGACCGTGATCAACAACAACGCAGGCAACGGCCATGTCGGCATCGCCGCGATGATCGAGCAGGGCATGGTCGCCAAGATGATCTGCTCTTTCCCGCGCTCGGCCGACCCGACCGTTTTCACCCAGGCCTATCTGGCGGGCGAGATCGAACTGGAACTGGTGCCTCAAGGCACGCTGGCCGAACGCATCCGGGCAGGCGGGGCAGGGATCCCCGGCTTCTTCACGCCGACTTCCGTCGGCACCGATCTGGCCGAGGGCAAGCCGGTGCAGCAATTCGATGGTCGCGACTACGTCATGGAGCGTTGGCTCAAGGCCGATCACGCGCTGATCAAGGCCGAGCTGGGCGACAGCCTCGGCAACCTGACCTACCGGATGGCGGCACGGAATTTCTCGCCCCTGATGGCGATGGCGGCGGCAAAGACGGTCGTGCAGGTCACCAAGGCGGTCGAACCGGGCGCGATCGACCCGGAAGTGATCGTGACGCCGGGCATCTTCGTCGATGCCCTCGTCGAGGTCGCCAACCCCGCCCAGGAAGAAGAGTTGAACCGCGCCGGAGCCCATCACCCATGAACCAGAAACTGAGCAATGCACAGATCGCCTGGCGCGCCGCCCAGGACATTGAGGATGGCGCCTATGTGAATCTCGGAATCGGCTTTCCCGAGATGGTCGCGCGGTTCCAGCCGCCCGGCCGCGAGGCGATCTTTCACACGGAAAACGGCGTGCTGGGCTTTGGCCGCGCGCCCGAGCCCGGTCAGGAAGACTGGGATCTTATCAATGCTGGAAAAAAGGCGATCACGCTGAAGCCCGGCACTGCCTTCTTCCACCATGCCGACAGCTTCGCGATGGTGCGCGGTGGGCATCTCGATGTGGCGATCCTCGGCGCCTATGAGGTGGCCGAGACCGGCGATCTTGCGAACTGGTCGACGGGGCCGAAAGGGGTTCCGGCGGTGGGCGGTGCGATGGATCTGGTCCATGGCGCCAAGCGGGTCGCGGTGATCACCGATCACGTCACCAAGAAGGGCCAGCCGAAACTGGTCGAGCGATGCACGCTGCCGCTGACCGGTGTCGGCTGCGTGACCCGCGTCTACAGCTCGTTTGCGGTGGTCGATATCGAGGGCGGCCGCTTTGTCCTGCGCGAGAAGCTGCCCAGCCTCTCGATGGAAGAGCTGCAAAACGCCACCGGCGCGAAACTCCATGTCGAGGGCGCGGTGGGTGATCTGATCTGTCCCGAGGAGCTGGCCGATGCGTGACGCGTATATCTGCGACTATATCCGAACCCCGATCGGCCGTTTCGGCGGTGCACTGGCGCCCGTCCGGGCCGACGATCTGGGGGCCATTCCGCTGCGCGCTCTGATGGCGCGCAATACCGGCGTCGACTGGGAGGCGGTCGAGGATGTGATCTTTGGCTGCGCCAATCAGGCGGGCGAGGACAATCGCAATGTGGCGCGCATGTCGGCGCTGCTGGCTGGCCTGCCGGTCGGTGTGCCCGGGACCACGATCAACCGGCTTTGCGGCTCGGGGATGGATGCGATCATCACTGCCGCCCGCGCGATCAAGGCTGGTGAGGCGGATCTTTTGATCGCGGGCGGCGTCGAGAGCATGAGCCGCGCGCCCTTCGTGATGCCCAAGGCCGAAGCCGCCTTCAGCCGCGCCAATTCGGTCTATGACACGACGATCGGCTGGCGTTTCGTGAACAAGCTGATGCGCGAGGCCCATGGCGTCGACTCGATGCCGGAGACGGCCGAGAACGTGGCCGATGATTTCGGCGTGAACCGCGCCGATCAGGATGCTTTCGCGCTGCGTTCGCAGGAACGGGCGGCGGCGGCGATGGAAGAAGGCCGACTGGCCACGGAGATCACGCCGGTTACGATCCCGCAGCGCAAGGGAGAGCCGATTGTCGTGGATACTGACGAGCACCCGCGTGCTGGCACCACGCTCGAGGCGCTGGCCAAGCTGCGGCCCATCGTACGCCCT
The DNA here is from genome assembly GCF_000714535.1 of Thioclava pacifica DSM 10166. GTDB lineage: Bacteria > Pseudomonadota > Alphaproteobacteria > Rhodobacterales > Rhodobacteraceae > Thioclava > Thioclava pacifica. Next base: position 299,244 of record NZ_AUND01000001.1, read on the forward strand.
GACGGCACGGTCACGGCGGGCAATGCGTCTGGTGTGAATGATGGCGCGGCGGCGCTGATCATCGCTTCCGAAGAGGCCGTGCGCAAACACGGGTTGACGCCGCTGGTGAAGATCTCGGGCGGGGCTGCTGCGGGCGTGCCGCCCCGGATCATGGGCTTCGGCCCGGCGCCTGCCAGCAAGAAGCTGATGGCGCGGCTGGGGCTGACGCAGGACGCCTTCGACGTGATCGAGCTGAATGAGGCCTTCGCGAGCCAGGGGCTGGCCACGCTGCGCGACCTCGGCATTTCGGATGACGACCCGCGCGTGAACCCCAATGGCGGCGCGATCGCTCTGGGTCATCCCCTGGGCATGTCGGGGGCGCGCATCACCGGCACGGCGGCACTGGAACTGGTGCGCCGCAAGGGCCAAAGGGCGCTGGCAACAATGTGCATCGGTGTCGGGCAGGGCATCGCCGTGGCGCTGGAGGCGGTGTAACCCAAACTGCGCCCGGTACGCGCCGGTCCGTCCCGACGGGCTGGCGCATCTAGAACCGGGCAAGCCGCTTCACTGACGGGGCGGCGTGGCAGGCATCAATCGCGAAAGCGGAGAAGCTGCGCGCGCCATCCCACGGAGCGGCGCGCGCCCTTCTTATCTCAGGTCTTGTCAAAGAAATCCTTCAACAGCGCCGCTACGGCTTCGGGCTGCTCATAGCAGGGCAGGTGGCCTGCCTCCGCGATCTCGTGGAACTCCGCGCTGCATAGTGCGGCCGTCGCACGCACCAGATCGGGCGGGGTCGAGGCGTCCGACACCCCCGCCATCGCCATCACCGGCAGTTTCAGCGCCCGCGTCGCCTCGGTCTGATCGGCTCCGGCAATCGCGGCGCAACAGCCCGCATAGCCCTCGGCCGGGCCGCGTTCGAGCATGTTGCGGCACAGCGCGAATTCCGCCGGATGGGCCTCGGCGAAACCGGGCGCGAACCAGCGCGCGAGGATCGCATCGGAAATGCTCGGAATTCCGTCGCGGCGCACAGCGTCGATCCGCTGCTGCCACAGCTCGGGCGAGCCGATCTTCGCGCCAGTGTCCATCAGAACCAGAGCGCGCAGCAGATCGGGGCGGCGCGCGGCGAGACTTTGCCCGATCAGCCCGCCGATCGAGAGGCCGACGAAGGTCACATCGCGCAGCCCGAGCGCATCGCAGATCGCCGCCGCATCGCCCGAGAGATCCTCGATGGAATAGGGACCGGGCGGACAATCGGACAGCCCGTGCCCGCGCTTGTCGAAGCGGATCAGCCGCAGCCCCGCGGGCAGATGCGGGATCAGCCCCTCCCAGAGCCGTAGATCGCTGCCCAGAGAATTGCCGAACATCACCACGCGCCCATCGCGCGGACCCTCGTCGCGGATATGGAGCGTTACGCCGTCGTGGGTCACTGCTTGCATGAAAGGCCTCCTCTTTGGCGCTGTTGTAGCGCGCGGGACAGCGCGAGGGAACATACCGTCTGGGTATCAGGGATTACCGCGCTGATACCTGCGGTGAGGGTCGTGCCGAGCCGCGTGCCACGGTCGCGAACAATGAAAAAGGCCACCTCGCAGAGAGGTGGCCAGTTTCCGGGGGTAAACGGGAGGTCTTACTCGGCCGGTTCCGCGACCTCGTCCTTGGCCTCAGCCTCGGCCATCGCGGCCTCGACGATCGGGGTGCCGTAGACGAAGAAGTCCTGCGGAAGCTCGCCGCCGAACCAGACGCCGCCACCGTTGAAGAAGTTGCTCTCGTCCCAGGTGAGGGTCTTCCAGTCCGGATCGAAGATCAGGTAACCGGTGTCGCCGAAGAGCTCGATGCGGTTGCCGCCGGGCTCGTAGACATACATGAAGTAAGCTTGGCTGACGCCGTGCTTGGCCGGGCCCGCCTCGATGGTGACATCGTATTCCTGCAAGATATCGGCAAGGTCGAGCATCTGGCCCTGGTTGCCATACCAGAAGGCGACATGGTGCAGACGGTTGCCGGGGCCGGCCTGATCCTTGGTGAAGGCGACCTCATGCACGAGCGGGCTGACCGAGAACCACGCAGCCAGCTCGTCCTGGCCACCGAAGACCACGTTTTCACGCTTCAGGAAGCCCAGATTGTCCATCAGGAACTGGCCATTCTTGGTCACGTCCGAGCACAGCAGGTTCACGTGGTCGAGACGACGGACCGGCACGCCGCGCAGCGGGCGCTTCTGGGCGCGCGAGAGAAGCTTCGATTTCAGCTCCTCGGGGGCCTTGTAATATTCGACATCCCAGAACAGGTGCTGCTTGTGGCCGTCGGGCGTGGTGAATTCATACGCCTTGCCATAGCCCTTGTTGCCTTCGACCCATTTGCCGGGCTTGCCCGAAGCTTCGATCGCGGCGACGCGACGCTCGAGCGCCTGCGGCGAGGACGCGCGCCAGCCGACCATGCCGATGCCGGCCTTGTCCGAGCGGGTCAGTTTCAGCGAGTGATGATAGCGATCCTCGTAACCGCGCAGGTAGCAGGATTTGCCGTCATCCTCGGTCGGCGTCATGCCCAGAACATCGTGGAAGAACCAGAAGCTCTCCTCGAATTTGGGGGTGAAGAGTTCGACGCAGGCAAGCTGTGCGACGTCGTGGATTTGTTCCTGAAAGCTCATGGTTCCTCCCTGAAGCTGATTTGTTTGGCTCAATTGGCCGTGGCCTTTTCATGGCCGTTGGCCTGGCCCGTTCCATTCGAGGAAGACGCGGCGGATTTACCGGGCTCCTCGACATATTTCGGTTCGCCCGCGACCGCGAAATGGCCCGAGCGGAGTTCCTGAAGAAGAATGCGCACCGATTCAGGTTTGACGCCGAGCGTGTCGACGGCAGCGCGCGTGACTTCACGCATGAGCGCTTCCTTCTGTGCCTCGGTGCGGCCTTCCATCAGGTGAATCTGGATTACCGGCATGATGCTCCTCTTCGCTGGCCCGCGTTCTCTTCCGGATGATCCGGTCCTCCTGAACGCGTCCATGGGTCGAGATTGGGAAAAAGGGGCGATGCAATCAAATACCATTTGATCCCTGTTTCGATACCTATTGCGCATCGCGCTTGAGGCTATGCACAACGCATTGTGTCGCGCCGAGGCGCGGGGGATAACGGTTTCGGTCGGATCGGGTAGTTTTCTCTAAGTGCTTGCGATCAATGGGTTAAACCGCGCGCCACTTCGAGGAAATTGGCAAGGATTGGAGAGGGGTCGGTCTCGCGATAGATGCAGGAGATGTCGACCCGCGCACTCTTGTCCATACCCTCGAGAGGAATGCATTTCACGCCTTCCATGCTCACGCTCGTGATCGAGCCGGGCACGAGGCAAACACCGAACCCCGCCGCGACGAGCGCCATGGCGGTGAAACCGTCGCCCACGACCTGCGCCACATTGGGTGCGAATCCCGCCTCGTGGCACAGGCCCGTCACCTTCTCGACGAAGCCTTGCGCACGGCTCGCCGGAAAGAGCAGCATCGGTTCATGCGACAGCTCGGAGAGATGCATCGAGCTGCGTTCGGCAAAGGGACCAGGATCGGGCACGACGGCAAAGAGCGGCTCGGAGGCCAGCTCTTCGATCGCCAGTCCAGGCACCGGCGTCAGCATCCGGTTGAAGCCCAGGTCGATCGAGCGGTTCTGCAAGGCCTCGATCTGCGCGGTCTTGTTGAGCGCATGCATCACCACCTTCACGTCCGGATAGCGGCGTTTGAATTCGAGGATGATGCGCGGGATGAAGCTGAGGATCGCGGTGCCGAAGATCGCGATATCGAGACGCCCGAGCCCCCCTTCAGAGGCGCGATGCACCCGGTCGGCCGCCTGATCGAGAAGCCCCACGATATTGCGTGCCTCATCGAGGAACAGCGCGCCCGCCTGTGTCAGCTCCACGCCCCGCGGGGTGCGGTTGAAGAGCTGTGCGCCGAGCTGTTCCTCGAGCGCCTGTATCTGGCGCGTGATGGGCGGTTGCGAGACGTGCAGCCGCTCGGCCGCGCGGCCGAAATGCAGCTCCTCGGCCACGGCGATGAAATAGCGAAGCTGGCGCAGGTTCATGGGGCTCCCTTTCGCCTTCTACAGTTGCGCGAACGCGCGCCCCGGACAAGCCGGGACGCGCGCGCAAGCTTTGAGACGGAGGAGGACGCTCACAGCTTGAGGCAGAGGTTCGTCCGCTCGGTATAGAATTCCAGCGAATGCACCCCGCCTTCGCGTCCGATGCCCGAGGATTTCGAGCCACCGAAAGCCGTGCGCAGATCGCGCAGGAACCACGAGTTCACCCAGACGAGGCCGACTTCCATCTTGCCGCCGACCCGATGCGCGCGACCGAGGTTTTCGGTGAGGAGCGTCGCCGAGAGCCCGTAATTCGTGTCATTGGCCATCGCGATCACCTCTTCCTCGGTGTCGAAGGGCTGGATGTGACAGCAGGGGCCGAAGATCTCTTCGCGAACGATGGGGCTGTCCTCGGGCAGGCCGGTCCAGATCGTCGGCTCTACGAAGAAGCCCTCGTTGCGGTAATCCCCTTCGGGGAAGTCGGGCACGCCGCCGCCGGTAACGATGGTGGCGCCCAGATCGGCGGCCTTCTTGTAATAGCTCAGCACTTTCTCGCGATGCTCGGCGGAGATCAGCGGGCCGATGGTCGCGCCATCGGTGTCCGGGCCGCCTTGCTTGAGGCCATCGGCCCCCGCTTTCAGGCGCGAGACGAACTCGTCGAAGATGGGGCGTTCGACATAGATCCGCTCGGTGCCGAGGCAGACCTGCCCGGTATTGGCAAAGCACGAGCGCATCGTGACCTCGATCGCCTTGTCCATATCGGCATCGGCGAAGACGATGGCGGGGTTCTTGCCGCCGAGTTCAAACGACACGTCGCGCAGACCGATCGCGGCCTGTTTCATGATCGCCTCGCCGGTGCGGGTCTCACCGGTGAAGGTGATGCCGTTGACCTTCGGGTGTTGGGTCAGCAGCTCGCCCGCGCTTTCCGGGCCGAAGCCGTGGATCACGTTGTAGACGCCTTTCGGAATGCCCACCTCGTTCATCACCTCGCCCAGAAGGGTCGCGGTGGCAGGGCTTTCCTCGGAGGGCTTCACGACGACCGTGTTGCCGCAGGCCAGCGCCGGGCCGACTTTCCATGTCATCAGCAGGAAGGGCGCGTTCCAAGGCGAGATCACCCCGATCACCCCTTTCGGGCGGTGCAGTTCGAGGTTGGCCGCGCCCGTTCCGTCATGGGTGTCCATGTGGAAATACTCGCCGCCGGTGTTCTTCAGCATCTCCGCGAAGATACGGAAGTTGGCGGCGCCGCGCGGGATCTCGACCTTCTCGGCGAAACCGCGGGTGTGGCCGGTATCCTGCACTTCGGCTTCCATGAAGTCGGCCTTGCGTGCGTCGATGGCGTCGGCGAGCTTCATCAGCAGGTCGCAGCGCTCGGCCTTGGGCATCTTGCCCCAGGGGCCGTTGAGCGCGGCCGCCGCAGCTTCCACCGCGTCATTCACATCCTCGGCCAGTGCCTCATGCACATCGGCGATTTTCTTGCCGGTCGAGGGGGAAATCTTGTCGAAAGTCTTGCCCGATTTCGCGGCGCGATATTCGCCGTCGATGAAGAGCTTGTGCGTGGTCATGTCGTCCTCCCGTAAGACATCTCTTGCGCGACAAGCTAAGGAGGCCGCGCGATACTCTCCAATGCTTTTACATTCCGTATTCGATACCGTTTTTGCATGACGCCTCATCGGGCCGCGATGCAAAACCCGTATCACACCCCGCCCATCAAAGTATTGGAGCGTATCGCGCCGGAGTCATAGCCTGACTGCGGAGGCGGTCTCAGTCAGCTTCATGCAGGCCGCGACGGAGGACATATGCTGGATAACACCAAGATCGAGAGCTTGGGCGATGCGCTTTATGACGCGCTGCGCTCGGGCCGACCGACTCAGAAAATCAGCGCGCTCGAACCCGAGAGCGATATCGAGGACGCCTATCGCATCCAGTTGCGGATGCTGGAGCGGCGTCTGGAAGCGGGCGACGAGGTCGTCGGCAAGAAGATCGGCCTGACGAGCCGCGCCATTCAGGACGCGCTTGGCGTCTACCAACCCGATTTCGGGCAGGTGACGAAGCGGATGCTGTTTGAGGATGGCGCGACGATCGACCTGTCGAAACTGATGCAGCCGCGCCTCGAGGGCGAACTGGCCTTCCGCCTCAAGGAAGATCTGATCGGGCCGGGTGTGACGGTGACGGATGTGATCCGCGCCACTGACTACGTGACGCCCTGTTTCGAGATCGTCGATACCCGTTTCGAGGACTGGAAGATCAAGATCCAGGACACCGTGGCGGACAATGCGTCCTGCGGCGTGTTCGTGCTGGGCGATGCCAAGGCCGATCCGCGCGATCTGGACCTGAGCCTTGCAGGCATGGTGATCGAGAAGAACGGCGAAGTGGTCGCCACCGGGGCAGGGGCAGCGGTGCAGGGCTCGCCGGTGATGGCGGTCGCGTGGCTCGCCAACACTCTGGGTCGTCTGGGCATTCCGCTCAAGGCGGGCGAGATCATCCTCTCGGGCGCGCAGGCGCCGTTGCTGGATGTGCGTGACGGCGATCACTTCACTTGCGAAATCGCGGGCATCGGCTCGTGCGAGATGCGTTTTGCCGGGAGGGCGATGGTATGAGCCTCGATCAACCCAACAGCGTCGATGACGAAGCGATCATCCGCATGGCCGAACGCGTCGAGACTGCGCAGCGTTACGCGACGCCGATCCGCAAGCTGACCGAGGATTACCCCGATCTGACCATCGCCGATGCCTATCGCGTCCAAACTGCGCTGCGGCGCAATCTGGAGAAGAAGGGCGAGCGGGTGATCGGTTGGAAAGCGGGTCTGACTTCGAAGCCGAAAATGGCGCAGATGGGGGTCTCGACCCCCGGCGTGGGCTTCCTGACCGATGCGATGGAGCGTCCGGCGAATTCGAAGATCACGGTGTCGGACATGATCCACCCGCGTGTCGAGGCCGAGATTGCCTTCGTCACCAACAAGGAGCTGTCGGGCAAGGTTACCAAGGAAGAGGTGCTGGCGGCGACCGATTACGTCCAGCCCGCGCTGGAGGTGATCGACTCGCGCTTCACCGGGTTCAAGTTCGACCTGGAATCGGTGCTGGCCGACAATTCCAGCTCGGCCCGCTTCGTGCCGGGCGGGCGGATGATCCGCCCCGATGCGCTTGATCTGCGGACCGTGGGGGTCGTGCTCGAACATAACGGCGAGATCGCCCAGATCGGCGCGGGCGCCGAGGTGCTGGGCCACCCCGCCGAGGCGATCGCGATGCTGGTCGGCGTTCTGGACGACATGGGCGAGGTTCTGCCCGCGGGCAGCTTCGTGATGGCCGGCGCGATCACCGCCGCCGTGGCCGTCAAGCCCGGCGATTCCATTACCGCGAGATTTTACGAGATGGGCTCGATCACGGTGACCTTCACCGAGTGATCCCGAGCCAAGGAGGTTCAAGATGAACAAGATCAAATGTGCCCTGATCGGGTCGGGCAATATCGGCACCGATCTGATGTTCAAGCTGCTGCGCTCGGACGTGTTGGAGCCGGTCTGGATGGTCGGCATCGACCCCAATTCCGACGGGCTCAAGCGCGCCGCTGACAAGGGGCTGAAAACCACCCATGAGGGCGTCGACGGGCTGCTGCCCCATGTCGAGGCCGACGGCATCCAGATCGCTTTTGACGCGACCTCGGCCTATGTCCACGCAGAGAACTCGCGCAAGCTCAATGAGCTGGGCGTGTTCATGGTCGACCTGACGCCCGCCGCGATCGGTCCCTTGTGCGTGCCGCCGGTGAACCTTGGTGATCTGGCGAAAGCGACGCCGATGAACGTCAACATGATCTCCTGCGCGGGTCAGGCGACGATCCCGATCGTCTCGGCCGTGGGCGCGGTGCAAACGGTCGAATATGCCGAGATCATCGCCTCGCTTTCCTCGAAATCCATCGGGCCGGGGACGCGGGCGAACCTTGATGAATTCACCTTCACCACCTCGAACGCGATCGAGAAGGTGGGGGGCGCGAAGAAGGGCAAGGCGCTGGCTATCATCAACCCCGCCGACCCGCCGATGATCATGCGCAACACGATCTATTGCGAGGTCGAGGGCGAGCCGGACCAGGCCGCGATCACCAAATCGGTCAAGGAAATGATCGCGCAGGTGCAGCGCTACGTCCCCGGCTACAAGCTGGTGAACGGCCCCGACTTCGACGGCAACCGCGTCGCGGTCTTCATGGAGGTCGCGGGGCTTGGCGACTACCTGCCGACCTATGCGGGCAATCTCGACATCATGACGGCGGCCGCCGCACGCACTGCCGAGATGTTCGCCGAACGGATCCTCGACGGGTCGATGGAACTCAAGAAACTGGAGCCGGCACAATGACCCATGAAAAAGCGAAATCGGGCATGGAAGGCCTGAAGGTCAAACTGCACGACATGTCCCTGCGCGATGGCATGCATGCCAAGCGCGAGCAGATCCCCGTCGAGATGATGGTCAAGATCGCCAAGGGTCTCGACGAAGCGGGCGTGCCTTACATGCAGGTCACTCATGGCGCGGGGCTGGGCGGCAACTCGATCCAGCATGGCCGCGCGCTGGCGTCCAACGCGGAATATATCTCGGCGGTGGCCGAGGTGGTGAAGCAGGCGACGATTTCGGTGCTGCTGATTCCCGGTCTCGGCACGATGAAGGAGCTCGAAGAGGCCTATGAGTGCGGCGCGCGCTCGGTCCATGTGGCGACCCATTGCACCGAGGCCGATACCTCGCCGCAGCATATCGCCTTCGCGCGCAAGCTCGGCATGGATGCTTCGGGCTTCCTGATGATGTCGCATCTGAACTCGGCCGAGGGGCTGACGGAACAGGCGCTCCTGATGGAGAGCTATGGCGCCAACACGGTCTATGTCACCGACTCGGCGGGCGCGATGCTGACCCATGAGGTCACCCATGCGATCTCGATGATGCGCGATGCGCTGAAACCCGAGACCGAGATCGGCTTCCACGGTCACCATAATCTTGGCCTCGGCATTGCCAACTCCATCGCCGCCATCGGCGCGGGCGCGACCCGGATCGACGCTTCGCTGGCAGGGCTTGGCGCAGGCGCGGGCAATGCGCCCATCGAGGTGCTGGCCGCTGTCTGCGACCGGATGGAGATCGAGACCGGTTCTGACACCTTCGCGCTGATGGATCTGGCCGAGGATGTCGTGGTGCCCTTCATGGATCACGTCGTGCGCGCCGACCGCGAGGCGCTGACGCTGGGCTTTGCCGGGGTCTATTCGACCTTCCTGCTGCCCGCGAAACGCGCCGGCGCCCGCTTTGGCATCCCGGCACGCGATATCCTCGTGGAACTCGGCCGCAAGAAGATGATCGGCGGTCAGGAAGACATGATCCAGGACACTGCGATGACCATGGCGCGCGAACGCGGCCTGCTGAAGGAGAGCGCCTGACAGACACGTTCCGCGCGCTGGTTTCGGCCGCGCGCGGAATCCCGGACCGGGAGGGGAAGAGGAGCCCCGCCCGGAGTGCCCGGAGACAGCTTTACACAAAGGGAGGGGAAACACCCATGAAACTGAAACGCGCCGCGCTCGCCTTGAGCGCGCTGATGTCGCTTGCCGCAATGCCGGCCCATGCGATCGACGTGGCCCCCGGGGATTACGCGATCATGCCCTCGGGCACGAATATCGGCCTGCTCTATTTCCAGCATCAAAGCTCGGGCACGTTCGAGATCGGCGGCGGCAAGGCACCGGATTCGAAGCTCGATGCGAATGTGATGGTCCTGCGCGGGCTGCATTATTCGCAAGCCTTCGGCATGCCCGCGCTCTACCAGGCGGTTCTGCCCGTGGTTGGGTTTGACAGCGCACGGATCGGCGGGACCGATATGCCCAAGGCGCAAGGGGTCGGCGATCTGACGCTGGGCTTCTCGGTCTGGCCGGTGCAACCCTCGAACCCCGAGACCGGCACCACGCTGGGTCTGACGGCCTTCCTCACCGCGCCCACGGGCAATTACGACGCGGCCAAGGTCAGCGCCGGCTCGGGCACCTGGACTTTGACCCCGCAGATGGGGCTTATTCAGGGGCTTGGCGGCGGCTACTATCTTGACGTGGTGGCGGATGTGGCGCTCACCAAGGATCACACCGAGAACGGCGACAAGATCGAGCGCGCCCCCGCGCCGCAGCTGCAGGCCTACCTGCGCAAGCAATTCGGGCAGAAGACCTCTGTCTCCTTCGGGGTGTCCTCGCAGCGCGGCGGCAAGGTCAAGGTCAACGGCGTCGATACCGGTCAGCGTACCGAGCGCGACCAGCTGCGCCTTTACGCCAACACCTTCGTCAGCCCGACGGTGCAGATCCAGGGGATGCTGGCCAAGGACGTGCATGTCGATGGCGGTTTCAAGAACGACTACGTGGCCGAACTGCGGCTGTTGAAGGTGTTCTGAACCTTCCCGGCCGGGTGCGGCATGTCCGTCGCGCCCGGCATCAACCGATACCTTTTTCGATAGTGAATGGAGGTCTGTGATGACCTATATGGTATCACCGGGAGGGAGCGCCGGGATGGATTTCAAGCGTCTCAAATATTTCCTCGCAGTGGCGGAGGAGTTGCATTTCGGGCGCGCGGCGAACCGGCTCGATATCGCACAGCCGCCGCTCTCGCGTCAGATCGCGGCGTTGGAAGCGGAGCTGGAAGTGCAGCTGTTCGACCGCTCGCGCAGCCAGATCCGCCTGACCCAGGCGGGCGAGGTGCTGCAAGACCATGCGCGGCAATTGCTCGACCGGCTCGATGCGGCTTATCGCGAGACCAAGCTGGTGGGATCGGGCGCCTCGGGGCGCTTGCGGATCGCCTTCGTGGGCTCTGCCTCGCACGGGGTTCTGCCGACACTGATCAAATCTTATCGGTCGTTCTATCCGGAGGTCGAGTTGCAGCTTTCGGCGATGAACAATGCCGAACTGCAGAGTGCGCTGGTGAGCCGCGAGGTCGATATCGCGGTGGCGCGGCCGGTGCTTGAGGATGAAGAGTTCCGTCGCGAACCGCTTTGCACAGAACCTTTGATTCTCGCGTTGCCCGACAATTCCGAGCTGGGTACGCGCCCCGAGATCCGCCTTGCCGATCTGGCTGATCAGACCTTCGTTCTCTATCCGCGCAAACCCCGGCCCAGCTATGCCGACAAGGTGCTGGATATCTGCGCGCGCGAGGGGTTCAAGCCGAAGGCAACCGATCTGGCGCAAGATTTCCAATCTGCGATCAGCCTTGTTTCGGTGGGGGTGGGGATTGCCGTGGTGCCGGAATCGGTGTCGCGCACGCAACGCCCCGGCGTGATCTACAGGCCCTATATAGGCTATAATCCGGGCACCGGGCTGACCGTGCATGCGCGGCTCGACAACCGCGCGCCGCAAGTGATGCATTTCCTCGAGGTCACACGAAAATTCGCGAGAAAACAGTAAGCTGCGCGGCGTAGCTGATGTGATGGATTGAGGCCTTCGCTCAGGTCGGGCGCGGGTCGTCGCGGAAGGTCGTAGCCTTGACGGAGGGTCGCTCGCTAAAGCCTTCATGCCATTTCGCCAAGGCCGGGCGGCCTTGGCGCCAACCCTCCGCATCGAAGCGGAAATCGAGATAGCACAGCGCCACGCCGATGCTGAGATGGCCGATATCGAACGGTCGCTCGGTCAGCCGCGGGGCGTGGGTCTCCAGCCAGTCGGCAACCCGGTTCATCTTCGTGCGATACACGTCTAGCATCTGGTCGGAGCGCTGCGCCTCGGGGCGCATATTCAACTCGACCAGCCAGGGCAGCGCCACATCCAGCAGCCCCGTTCCCAGTGCCTCGTCGCGTTCGGCCTCAAGCCGCGCCGCCGGATCGGACGGGAACAGTTGCGGCCCGCCCTTGCCCTCAAGATCGGCCCATTCGCAGACAACATGGCTGTCGAACAGCACCCGCCCGTCCTCGAGCTCCAGCGTCGGGATCTTCGACAGCGGATTGATCGCCATCAGCCCTTCATGCGGGATCATCGGGTCGGCATGGGTGCGCACGGTTTCGACCGATGCGGCGAGACCTTTCTCATGCAGAGCGACCATCGCTTTGCGGACATAGGGCGAGCGCGGGGACCAGTGCAGGATCGGCATCGGATCAGCCCTTGCGCGCGCAGGCGGCCAGCGCGTCCTTGTTCACGGTGATGCCGAGGCCGGGGCCGGTCGGGCAATGGACGTGGAAATCGGCAAAGCGGATTTCGCCGCCGGTCAGGTCCGTCTTCAGGATCTTCGGGCCGAAATGTTCGCAGCCCCATTCCAGACGGGGCAGGGTGGAGAACACCGCCAGATGCGCCGCGGCCCCGATGCCGCTCTCGATCAGGCAGCCGCCATAGAGTTCCATGCCGCAGGCCTGTGCGATGCCGGCGGCGCGCTTGAGTTCGATCAGACCGCCCGATTTCACCAGTTTCAGCGAATAGACCGATCCCGCCGCCGAGGTGCCGTTGGCGACGATATCGGCGCCTGTGAAGGCGGCCTCGTCGACCATGACCGGGACCGCGACGCGGGCGGCGACGCGGGCGGTTGCGGCGATCAGGCCGGGGCGCAGGGGCTGTTCGATCAGCGACACACCCATCTCGGCCAGTTGCGGCAGGTAGCGGATCGCGGTTGCCTCGGTCCAGCCCTGGTTCACGTCGACGATGATCTCGGTCGCTTTGCCTTCCAGCGCCGAGACGACCTTGCGCAGGCGGATCATGTCCTGATCGGGCGCGTTGAAACCGAGCTTGATCTTGAAGCGCCGATGCTCCCGCGCATCGAATTTGCGGTTGGCTTCCTCGATCTCCTGATCGGCATCGCCCGAGGCCAGCGCCCAGATCACCTCGATCTTGTCGCGCACCGCACCGCCCATCAGAACCGCGACCGGCAGACCGAGCGACTGGCCGACCGCATCGTAAAGCGCCGCATCGACGGCTGCACGCGCGGCGTTATTGCGGCTCGCGGCCTTGGCCATTTTGGCGGCGTTCAGCTCGAAATCGAGCGCGTTCGCGCCCGCCAGTGCAGGGGTCAGATAGGTATCGATATTGGCCTTCATCGCCTCGACGCTTTCTTCGGCCCAACGCGGGCCGCCCAAAGTCGAGGCCTCGCCCCAGCCGATAGATCCATCGGCCAGTTCGGCGCGCACAATCACATAGGACTGAAAGTTGATTTCCGTGTTGGACAGCTTGTGGCGCCGGGTCGTCGGACAGTCGACGATCATGGTTTCGATCTGTGCGATCTGGCGACCAGCACGGGGGCTTGATCCCTCGAAATGCGTGGCAAGTTTCGCGACACCGGGGTTGTTCATCGGATCTGTCCTTCGAAATGCACTAACTGTTTCATGCAAAATCCGGCGCCACCAGGGCGGCGCCGGGAACTCTTCACGCCGCGTAGCTTATTCCGCGGCCATCGCCTGAGCCTGATCGGCGAGCGTGAAATCGAACCGCAGAACGAGGTCGGTCTCGGCGCCTTCGGGGGCCTTTTCGAACTTGCCGATCAGGTCTTCCTTGACGGCGAAGACCGAGTCATCGTCGAGATGCGCGCTGTCGGCGTCGTAGATCTGCGAGATCAGCGGGCGATAGCCGTCACGGGTGACCATCATGTGGATGTGGCCGGGACGCATGCAGTGGTGGCCCATGTAGCGGATCAGCTCGCCCGCGGTTTCGTCGCCGGGGATCGGGTAGGGGACGGGGCGGATCGCGGTGAAGGCATAATGGCCCTTGGCATCGCTCTCGAAGCGGCCGCGCAGGTTGTAATCGGGCTGTTCGGGGTCGTGGTTCTCGTAAAGACCGTTGGGCGCATCTTCCCATACGTCGATGATCGCGCCGGGGATCGGGTTGCCCTTGTTGTCGAGGATGTAGCCCTCGACATAGACGGTTTCCTGCCCGTCGAAATGCTTTTGAACGGTCGAGGCGCCTTTGGGCATCACCGGCGCGTTCTCGCGGAAGAACGGCCCGAGTACCGTCGAGACGGTCTCGTCGCCCGAGATCGGGTTCGAGAGCATGTCGACGAGGACTTCCACGCCGAGGATGTCGCCCAGAAGAATGAATTCCTGGCGCTTGTCCGAGCAGAGCGCGCCTGCGCGGCCCAGATAGTCGCAAGCATAGAGGAATTCATCATGGGTCAGGTTCACGTCCTTGCAGAAGCCGTGCAGGTGCTTGATCAGGCTTTCCATGATCTCACGCTGGCGGGGTGCGATGTCGGCATGTTTGCCCAGAGAGTCGATGACGACATCGGTCACGTTATCCACGGTTACGTTGCGCATTGGTTTTCCTCCTCGGATGCGGCGGGCGGCCCTCCTCCGGGCGTCGCCTTCAATTCGATGGGGGGAGACTGGCACGCAAAAGGCGCGTGCGGCCAGACGGGTGGGCGGTATCCTGTGATACCTGAAAGGTTCATCTTTGCTGCGGATCATACCCTAGACGCATGGAGATCGTGCGCGCGGCCTCCAGCGCGATATTGCGATAGGCGCGCGGCTGGACCTCGTGGCGCGAGCGCGGGATCGACATCGCGAGCACGGCAATGGGCCGGGCGATATGGTCCCGGATCGCGGCGGAGACGCAGATCACGTCGGGCTCTTTCCCCATCGGCCCGGCAAGAAACCCGTCGCGGCGCGGCGCGTCGAGCGTGGCCGCGAAATCCGCTCGCTCGGCGAGTTGCGAGCCGGGTCGGGCGTTGCGATCGAGATACTCCACGAGCTGAGCTTCGGAAAACTGCGCCAGATGGAGCATCCCGGCGGGACTGTCGTGCAGGGCCACCCACGAGCCTAGCGCATCGCGCGAGACGCGCAGGGGCTGCGTACCCTCGAGCGCATCGAGCACCAGGAGCCGCCCGTGATCGTGCAGCGTCAGATGCAGCGTCTCGCCGTAATCATGCCAGAGCGCGGCGAGAACCGGGCGCGCGGCCTGGGTAAGCGCCGAGCTGTCCTCGAGCGCGCGGTTGAGCGTGGCGACCAGCGGCCCCAGCCGATAGCGCCCGCGTTCGACCTTTCGCAGCATCCCGATTCGCGCGAGACCATTCACGAGGTCATGCGTGCCGCTCACGGAATTGCCGATCGCGCGTGACAGATCCGTGACCGAATGCTCCGGTTTGGTCGCGGTGAACTGGCGCAACAGCTCTCCGACCTTGCGTAATGTCTTCATTTGGGTCTCCCGGGTCGATTTCCGAATTCATTCTTCCGGTAATGCCGGAAAAAGTCCCGGTATTTGTCGATACCTTTCGGTATGACCTCCGCTCCGGCACGCTCCAATCAGACAGGTCGGCCATGTCTTTCGCTCATCCCGACCTGCTGGAGGAGGAAATATGAAAGACCAAGTGAAAGACGCCCAAAGCGGCGTCACGACCCCCTATACCGGTGCGGAATATCTCGACAGCTTGCAGGACGCCCGCGAGGTCTATGTCCATGGCGAGCGCGTCAAGGATGTCACCAAGCACCCCGCGTTTCGTAACTCGTCGCGCATGGTGGCGCGCTGGTATGACAAGCTGCACGCCGAGAAGGATACGATCGGGCGTCCCACCGATACCGGCTCGGGCGGTTGGACCCACCCGTTCTTCAAGGGGGCGAAGACCAAGGAAGACCTGATCGCAGGCCGCGACGCCATCGCCGAGACGCAGCGCGTGGCCAATGGCTGGATGGGGCGCGCGCCCGATTACAAGGCGGCCTTCCTCGGCACGCTTGGGGCCAATTCGGGCTATTACGGAGAATACGAGCAGAACGCCAAGATGTGGTACGCGCGTACCCAGGAGCGGCTCGACTACTGGAACCACGCCATCGTCAATCCGCCCGTCGACCGCCATCTGCCGCCTGAGGAGACCGGCGATGTGTTCATGCAGGTCGAGCGGGAAACCGATGCGGGCGTGATCGTGTCCGGCGCCAAGGTCGTCGCGACCGGCTCGGCGCTGACGCATTACAACTTCATCGGCTATTACGGCGTCCCGGTTAAGGACAAGAAATTCGCGCTGACCTTCACCGCGCCGATGGACAGCCCCGGCGTGAAGCTGATTTCGCGCGCTTCCTACGAATTGAACGCGGCGGTGATGGGCACGCCCTTCGACTATCCGCTGTCCTCGCGCCTCGATGAGAACGACGCCATCCTCGTGTTCGACAAGGTGCTGGTGCCCTGGGAGAACCTGTTCATCTATGGCGATATCGAGAAGCTCAACGGCTTCGTGCCGGCATCGGGTTTCGCGCCGCGCTTCACGCTGCATGGCTGCACGCGTTTGGCGGTGAAGCTCGACTTCATCGCGGGGCTGTTCTCCAAGGCGCTCGATGCGACCGGCGCCGGTGGCTTCCGTGGTCCGCAGACGGCGGTGGGCGAGGTGATCGGCTGGCGCAACCTGTTCTGGGGCCTGTCGGATGCGATGGTGATGAACCCGGATCAATGGGTCGGCACCGATGGCTATCTCGCGCCGAAATCGTCCTCGGCCATGGCTTACCGCGTCTTCGCGCCGATGGCCTACAGCCGGATCAAGGAGCTGATCGAGCGCCATGTGGCCTCGGGCCTGATCTACCTGCCGTCCTCGACGCTCGACTTCCATTCCGAAGAGGTGCGCCCCTATCTCGACCGCTTCGTACGCGGCTCGAACGGGATGGTCGCGGTGGATCGCGTGAAGCTCTTGAAGCTGCTCTGGGACGCGATGGGCTCCGAATTCGGCGGCCGTCACGAGCTCTACGAGAGCAACTATGCGGGCAATTACGAAGCCATCCGCATGGAGACCATGTTCAGCGCGCAAGCGACCGGCGAGCTGGATGCGATGCGCGGCCTCGTGGATGATTTCATGAGCGAATACGACCTCGATGGTTGGGTGTCGAAAGATCTCGTGAACCCCTGGGACGTGAACCGCCTCAAGGGCGGCTTCCAGAACTGAGACGAGAGGGCGGCGCGGCTGTTCGGGTCGCGCCGTCATCACCCTCGGGGAAGGAGGAGCCCCATGAGTTTGGATTTCACAGGGATGAAGACGCAGGTCCTGCGTGACGATCAAATCGCGCTGCCCGCGAGCGTTCTGACCATCGGCGCCTTCGACGGGGTCCATCGCGGCCATCAGGCGCTGATCTCGCGCGCTGTGGAAGAGGCGCGCGCGGCGGGCGTGCCCTCGGTCGTCTGGACCTTTGATCCGCCGCCGAAAGTGTTCTTCGGACGCGCGCGCCAATTGTCGCCCGTCTCCGAAAAACTTGCGCGGATCGCGCGGCTCGGGCCGGATTACATCGTGCTGGCGTCGTTTTGCCAGAGCTACGCCGCGCGCAGCCCGGAGGCGTTTCTGGACGATCTGGCGCGGATCAACCCGGCCCGTATTCATGTCGGCGCCGATTTCCGCTTCGGCGCAAAACAGGCGGGCTGCGTGACGACCTTGGCCGAGCGGTTCGACGTGACATTGGCGCCCGCGGTTCTGTGCGATGGCGGCGAGGTGATCTCGTCCACACGCATCCGGGGCCTGCGTGCCGAGGGTCGCGCGGCGGAGGCGGTGGCCCTTCAGGGCTCGACCGATCCAGCGGCGCTGATGTCCGGCGCGCTTCTGACACAGGATATGAGATTTGGGGAGGAATTCGATGTCCGGAATTGACCCGCGCGATCTGCGCAGCATTGATCCACGCGCGCTGCGCGACGCTTGCGGCAGTTTCGCAACCGGCGTGACGGTGATCTCGACACGCACCGAGGATGGCGATCACGGGATGACGGCGAATGCCTTCATGTCGGTCTCGCTCGACCCGCCGCTGATCACCATCTCGCTCGATCATAACTGCAAGATGCGCGAGAAGGTGCGCGCATCGGGCCGTTACGCGGTCAATATCCTGAGCCACGAGATGGAGGGGCTCGCGATGCATTTCGCGGGCCGCCACGATCCTGCCCATGCCGACCCGTTCGTCGAGCGCAATGGCCTGCCCGTGGTGCCCGGCGCCTCGACGATCTTCCTGACCGAGGTGGTGCAGGAGGTAGAGGCAGGCGATCATACCCTCTTCATCGGGCGCGTGACCGATATCGACCGGGATCAGGCGGCAAAGCCGCTTCTGTTCTGTGGTGGGAAATTCGTCGCGCTCGCGAGCTGACCCGGCGCTCAGGCCGCAGGCAGGACCACCGAGAAGGTGCTGCCGCGGCCTTTCTCGCTTTCGACCCGCAGCCGCCCGCGATGGCGTGCGACGATATGTTTGACGATCGCGAGTCCAAGCCCCGTGCCACCCTTCTCGCGGGAGCGGTGGGAGTCGACGCGGTAGAACCGCTCGGTCAGGCGCGGCAGATGCTGCGGCTCGATCCCCTCGCCCTTGTCGATCACCGAAACGCGATAGGCGGGGCCGCGCAGCACCGGCTCATGCGCGATATGTTCCACCGTGACGCGGACCTCGCCGCCCTGGCCGCCGTATTTGATCGCATTCTCCACGAGGTTCGAGAAGACCTGGGTAAGCTGGTCGGGATCGCCCTTCACGTTCAACCCGCGCTCATCGCCCTCGCGAATGAGCGTCACCGATGCCGCCTCGGCGACCGGCGCGAGACCTTGCAGAACGCCGCGCAAGACGAGCCCGAGATCGAGCGTGCCGGTCGGACGCATCCGTTCCTCGCCCTCGACGCGGCTGAGTGAGAGCAGGTCTCCCACGAGGCGGTTCATCCGGGCTGCCTCGCGCTCCATGATCGACAGGAACCGGTCGCGCGCCGCCGCATCGTCGCGTGCAGAAGAGCGCAACGTCTCGATGAAACCCATCAGTGCGGTAAGGGGGGTGCGCAGCTCATGGCTGACATTGGCGACGAAATCGCGTCGCATCGCTTCAGCTTCTTCAAGGGCCGAGACATCTTCGAAACTTGCGAGCACCGAGGCGCGGGGCAGGGGGCCCTCTGGGGCAGATGGCAGCGGGGCGAGATGAACGAGCTGGATCGCCTCCGTGCGCCCGCCGGCATTGAGCCGTAGCCGCACCGGCTCCGGACGGCCGCCGCGCAACGCCTCGGAGAGGGCCGAGCCGAATGCGGGCTGGCGCAGAACGGTGACATAGGGGCGGCCCGCAATGTGCGGACCGAACAGGCGCAGGGCGGCGGTATTGGCGAGCACGATGCGTTCATCGACGCCGATAAGCAGGGTCGCCTCGGGCAAGCCGTCAAGAACCGTCTGCAAGATACCGTCCGCCATCGCGCGCTCCTCCGCAGGTTACCGCCGGAGGATTGGAAAATTCCGCGCTCCATGTAAAGCGCATTCCCAATTTAGACGATTTCTTAACTCTTTAGCGTTTCAGATGCCGGGGTCGCAGTTTGCAAGGAAACCGGGTTGCCGCGCTGCGTGACGCAGGATAAACCTTAGCGTGTATTTGTGGGTATCGTCTTTACCAGTGCTTGAAGAAAATTAAGAACAAACGCCCGTAGAGAAGGTAAATGGTGCCATGGCGCGTCCGCTTTTTTCCAGTCAGGCTTTGCGCGCCGTCCTGTTGCACAGTCACAATGTCGCGAATTGCAAGCGGCTCTTGCTGATCGACCCCGTCCATGACCTGCCGGTTGCGCTGCGCAAGATCGACGGGCTCGATCTGACCAGCGCGCGATATGAAATGCTGGACGGCGCGGTGCTGGACGCGGCAAGCCCCGAGATGATCCTCGCGCCGCTGATGACGCCACGTTTCGATATTCTCGATCTCGCGCGCAAGCTCGACGGTCTGGGTTATGGCGGGCCCTTGCGCGCCTACAGCACGCCCCTGCCAAGCACTCAGCTCATTCGCGCTGAATTGCGCGGAGAGTTCCCGAAACTGGATTTCGATATCTTCGCGGTGCCCGACGGAGGAGACCGCGAGAATTAGCTGATGACGCGCAAACCCTTGGAGAAGCGCGCGGCATTCTGCCTGTAATGTTCGGCAGAGGCGAGCAGGCGTTGACGGGCGGCCTCGTCCAGCTCGCGCACGATCTTGCCGGGTGCACCCATCACCAAGCTGCCATCGGGAATTTCCTTGCCCTCGGTGATCAGCGCACCGGCCCCGATCAGGCAGCCCTTGCCGATCTTCGCGCCATTGAGAACCGTCGCGCCCATCCCGATCAGCGAGCCGTCCCCGATCACGCAGCCATGCAGCATCGCCTTGTGTCCGATCGTGCAATCCGCGCCGATCACCAGCGGAAACCCCATATCGGTGTGACAGACCACGTTCTCCTGCACGTTTGAGCCACGCCCGACGCGGATTTCTTCATTGTCGCCACGCAGGGTGCAACCGAACCAGACCGAGGCGTCCTCTTCCAGCACCACCTTGCCGATCAGGTTCGCATCGGGCGCGACCCAGGCGCCGGTGCCGATCTGCGGGGCAATTCCGTCGAGCTCATAGATCATCGGTCGTCAAACTCCTTGTTCAGCCCGCGCACGAAGCCGGTCAGCCAGGTCTGGCGGTCGCGACGGACCCTTTCGGCGGTGAGGATGGTGCGCAGGCGTTCCTCGGCCGCATCGAGATCGTCATTGACCAGCACGTAGTCATATTCGGACCAATGGCTGATCTCGGCCAGCGATTTCTCCATCCGTCCCCGGATCACCGCGTCGCTGTCCTGCGCACGCGAGCGGAGCCGTTGTTCGAGCGCGGCAATCGAGGGTGGCAGGATGAAGATCGAGACCACGTCCTTGCCCAGCGAGGAGTTGCGGATCTGCTGACCGCCCTGCCAGTCCACGTCGAACAGCGTGTCGCGCCCTTCCGACATCGCGCGTTCGACCGGGCCTTTCGACGTGCCGTAGAAATTGCCGAAGACCTCGGCATGTTCCAGCATCTCGCCCGCCTCGACCATCGCCTCGAACTCGGCACGGGTCTTGAAGTAATACTCGATCCCGTCGGTTTCGCCCGGACGCGGATCACGCGTCGTGGCCGAGACCGAGAAGCTCAGCGTCGGATCCCAGTTCATCAGTCGCTTGGCCAGCGTCGATTTGCCAGCGCCCGAGGGAGAGGAGAGGATGATCAGAAGGCCACGGCGGGCGGTGTCGGGCATCGGCTCACTCCACGTTCTGGATCTGCTCGCGCATCTGATCGATCGCGTATTTCAGCGCAAGCCCGATCTGGGTCAGTGTTGCATCGCCAGATTTCGAGCACAGCGTATTTGCCTCGCGTACGAATTCCTGGGTGAGAAATTCGAACTTGCGGCCCACGGGTCCTGTCTCGGCCAGTAGCGCGCGGGCGGCGGTGACATGGACGCGCAGCCTGTCGATCTCCTCGGTCACGTCGCTCTTGATCGCGATCAGCGCCAGCTCCTGCACGATGCGCGGCTCGTCGAGATCGGGAGCGGCCTCGATCACGCGGGTCAGCGCGGCGCGCATCGTTTCGGCAGCCGAGGGTTTGCGCGCGGCCGCGGCAGCTTCCCCGTGGGCAACCAGATCCTCGATCGTGTCGAGTTGTGCCGCGACCACGGTGCCGATTTCAGCCCCTTCGGCCGCGCGCATTGCCACGAACCGCCCGAGGCCGGCTTCGATATCGGCAAGGATCGCGCTGCGCAGCGCGTCGGGGTCGCTGACGGGCGGCGCGCCATGTTCGACCACGCCCCGCAACGCCAGCAGGTCGCCCGCCCGCATCGGCTCGATTGGCAGACCACGGGCGCGGGCGGCATCCTGCACCGCCTCTGCCACAGTGATTGCGGCCTCGAGGCCGGTGGGGTCGATCCGCAGCGCCTCGACGGCATCGCTATGTGTCAGGCGCAGGCTCAACGAGACATTGCCGCGCGCGACCCGCTCCGAGACGAGTTTGCGCAGCGCAGGTTCGAGCCCGTCGAGCTCGGGCAGACGCATGCGCAGGTCGAAGCCCTTGCCATTGACCGAACGGATATCCCAGGTCCAGTCATGTCCCGCCGCGGCCCCCTGACCGGAGGCGAACCCCGTCATCGAGACGGTGCGATGCGGCGCGCGCGGGGCTTCAGTCGCTTTAACCATTTAAGAGTTTCTTTCCCCATGTGGCGAAAAAGTGGCGTATTAAGAGTTCAGTAATCATTTCGCTCCGACGGTCAACCGAAAGGACCGGCGCATCAGAACGGGCCGGAGCGTTTCCCCCCTTTGTGCAGGCGGGCTGCCCGCCCCTTCGACAGGTGGATCATGGAACGCGACACCGACAAGACTATTCTCCGGCTTGGCGCTGGCACCGGCCGCCGCGTGGCCAATGAGCTGCGCGCCTATTGGGAAGCTTTGCGGGCGGGGCGCCCGATGCCCTCGCGCGCCGAGATCGACCCGCGCGGCATCAACCGGGCGCTGGAGTTTTCCTTCATCCTCGAACGCGTCGCCCCAGGGATCGCGCGGTTCCGCCTCGCGGGGATGCACCTCAACGACCTGATGGGGATGGAGGTGCGGGGCATGCCGCTGACCTCCTTCTTCACTCCGGAGGCGCGCAAGGGCGTGGCCGAAATGACGGAGGCGGTTTTTGCGAGCCCCGCCATCGCCGAGGCGCGGCTGAGCGCGGATCGGTCGCTCGGTCGGTCCGCGTTGTCGGCTCAGCTCCTGATCCTGCCACTGACCTCGGATTTCGGCGATGTAAGCCGGGCGCTTGGGTGTTTTGTGGCCGAGGGCGAGATCGGGCGCAGCCCGCGCCGCTTCGAGCTGATCCAGAGCCAGACCCATTTGCTTGCGACAAACCGCCCGATCACGCCGGCCCAGCTTGCGCCCGAGCCGCTGCGGCCCGAGGCGTTACACGCGGCCCCGATGGGCTTTGCCGAGGCGCAGGCGCGCTACGAGCCGCCGCGCAAGACCCCGGCCGAGCATTTCGCGGAGATGACGCCCGACGAGCGCCGCGCGATGTTCCGTGTCGTGCGCGAGAGCTGAGGCGAAGGCGACACCTGCCCGGAACAAGAAAAAGCCCCGCCGGATTGGCGGGGCTTCGTCTGTTTCGCTTGGCGCGCGATTACTCGCGGTTGCCCAGGAATTGCAGCAGGAACATGAACATGTTCAGGAAGTCCAGGTAGAGCTGAAGCGCGCCGATGATGGCGGCTTTGCCCATGAAGTCCCGGCCACCGCCAGCGGCGAGCTGGAGGTAGGTGTTCTTGATGTTCTGCGTGTCATAAGCGGTCAGGCCCGCGAAGATCAGCACGCCGATCACCGAGATCGCGAATGCCATCGCCGAGGAGGCGAGGAAGATGTTCACGATCGAGGCGACGATCAGGCCGATCAGGCCCATCATCAGGAAGGAGCCCATCGCGCTGAGATTGCGCTTCGTGGTGTAGCCGTAAAGCGAAAGGCCCGCGAAGGCGATTGCGGTCACGAGGAAGGTCTGCGCGATCGATACGCCGGTATAGACGGCGAAGATGAAGCTGATCGACAGCCCCATCAGTGCGGCATAGCCGAAGAAGACCAGCTGCGCGGTCGCGGTCGACATCTTGTGGATCATCGCGCCGAAGGCGAAGACCACCGCGAGAGGCGCGAGCATCACAACCCATTTCAGGCCCGAGCCGAAGATCGCGGCCACCAGAGCCGGGTTCGTACCCACGCCGAACGCCACGGCACCCGTCACCAGCATCGCCAGCGACATAAGCCCATAGACCTTGTTCATATGCGTGCGAAGACCCTCGTCAATCGCAGCCTGACGCGTGCCCACATGGGGGGTCCGCATCGTTTCGAAATCAGCCATCAGCACCTCCAACAGTCTTTACCCGGCCGTCCCTCACGCCGGTTTCGGGATCGATATTGGCATAGCGGACCCTAAATTCAAGATTTGGGATGCATCGAAAACGCACTGTTTCACATTAGTTTCACGCCTTTTGTTTCACCGGCCCGCGCGCCAATGGCTGGGAGCGTCCCAGATGCGGCGGCGGGCTTCCTCTGCCGCCTCGCTTTCGCTGCGCCCGATATCGTCGAGCAGCCGCGCATCGAGCCGGCGCAGAGCCCGCCGCGAGCGGTGGCTTTCGATCAGGCGCGCAAGCGTCGCGAAAAAGCTGGTCCGACGGGGCGCGCACGCAGCACGACGAGCGTCATTTTGGGTCAGGAAGGCCATCGTTCTATCCTCCATGGCAAATCATCTGTGGTTGAGGATGAGCCAGTTTTCGTTATGATGAAAACGAATGATTGTGCTATTTTGTATCACGAAGCGTGATGGTTGGGTGACGGATGCCGCAAAATCTCGATATTGCAGCCTTGCGCGCGGTGCTGACGGTTTCGGACACGGGATCGGTTACCCGTGCCGCGAAGCTGCTCAATCTGACGCAATCGGCGGTCTCGATGCAGATCCGCCGGCTGGAGGAGAGCCTCGACAAGGTTCTCTTCGATCGGGCCAATCGGAAGATGATGCTGACCCGTGACGGGGCGACGCTTCTCGATCATGCCCGTCGAATTTGTGCCGAGAACGATGCGGCGCTGGCGCGATTGCGCGCGGCAGGGGCGGAGGTGAATGTCCGCTTCGGTCTGCCGCATGATCTGGTGCGTCCGCAGATGCCCGCGCTGCTGCGGGCGCTGTCGCTGCAATGGCCGATGGTGCGTCTGCAGCTCGCCTCGCGCCGCTCGCTGACCCTGCGCCGGATGTTCGAGGCGGGCGAGTTCGACATGATCCTGACCACCGAGGAGGCGCCGGGCCCCGAAGCCGAGGTTCTGTCCGAGGATCAGCTGGTCTGGATCGGGGCGCAGGCCGGGCGCGCGGTCCACGAGCGCCCGCTCATGCTGTCGATCGAGGAGGGCTGTGCCTTTCACGGAGCGGCACTGACCGCGCTGGAGGGGGCGGGGATCGTTTCAAAACCGGCTTTCGACGGGCAATCCGATGAGATGGCGAGCGCCGCAGTCGCGGCCGATATGGGGGTCGCGGTGCGGCTGTCGCGCGATGTGCCTGCGGGCTGCGTGCCGCTTGGCCCCGAAAGCGGGCTGCCGCCGCTCGGGCGCTCGCGGATCTGTCTCTACGATACGGGGCAGCTCACCGGTGAGCCGGTGGATGGTCTGCGCGCGCTGCTGCGTGAGGCCTACGCCTAGCCACCGATCTCGATCACCAGCTTGCCGGTCGAGCGGCGCGCGCGCAGGTCTTCAAGCGCCTCCGCGACACGCTCGAGCGGGTAGGTGCCGCCGATATGCGGGCTGAGGCCGCCTTGCGCGAACCAGTCGAAGAGCCGTGCCATCGAGCCGGTCAGAAGGCCCGGATCGAGCTTGAGATAGCCGCCCCAGTAAAGCCCATGGATCGCGATATTCTTTACCAGCGCATGATTGAGGGGCAGCTTTGGCTGGCTGCCGCTGGCAAAGCCGATCACCAGGTAGCGCCCGCCGGGCTTGAGCGCACGAAAGGCGGCTTCGCCCGCCGCGCCACCGATCGCGTCATAGACCACATCGGCGCCGCCGAGCGCCTTGAGCGCACCCTTGAGATCCTCGGTCTCGCTGTCGACCGTCTCATCGGCCCCGGCCGCACGCGCGATCTGAAGTTTCTCGGCTCCGCGCGCGCAGGCGATCACCCGCGCGCCCATCTTCTTCCCGATTTCGACTGCGGTCAGGCCAACGCCACCCGCCGCGCCGAGTACCACGAGTGTCTCGCCCGGTTTCAGTCCCGCACGGGCATCAAGCGCGACATGGCTTGTGCCGTAGGCAATCTGGAAGGCGGCCGCCTGGGCGAAACTCATCGCTTCGGGCATCGGCGTGCAGCGCTCCTCGGGGAAGTTGCCCGCCTCGGCCAGTCCGCCCTGTCCCGAGAATACCGCGACCCGCGTGCCCGGTGTGAGCGCTGTGCCCGGACCGGACGCGACCACCTCGCCGGCCAGTTCCATGCCGAGGGTGAAGGGGGCTGCGGGCGTGTCCTGATATTTGCCCTCGATCATGAGCAGGTCCGCGAAGTTGAGCCCACAGGCGCGGATCGAAACCTGAACCTCGCCGGGGCCGGGGGCAGGCAGGTCGAGCGCGACGATCCGGGGGGCGGTCTTGGTCTGTGCGATCTGGAAGGCGCGCATCGGGATCTCCTCGGTCAGCGGCGGGTCATGCGGGTCCGTTGCCCTCCGTGATAGCGGTCGCGCGCGGGCGGGGCCAGAGCCTCGGTCTCTTCCGCGTCCCACCGCGAGGCGAACAGGGCGGCTCTGCGTACTCGTTCTGGGCGAATCACACAATCGCCCGCCAGTTGCGAGGCGATAAAGTTGACGTTGGGTAAGATTGCGTCACGCATCGCATTTTGCAAAACACGCAGAGGGAGAGTCATTTCCGACCTATCCTTTCAGTCAAGTCGCCTGTAAAAACGAGCATTTCGCCTGTCTTTTTGGACAGGTTTGTTTTTTTACCGACTTGGTCAAACTCAGCGCATGGTAGTTTTTCAGCGTAATTTCGCTTCGAGGGGTTGAAGATGAAACATCCTGTGGATGTACATGTAGGTAAGAGAATTCGGCACCGTCGCTGGATGATCGGCATGACGCAACAACAGCTCGCCGATCAGGTTGGCATCAAATTTCAGCAAATCCAGAAATACGAAACCGGTATGAACCGCGTCTCGGCGTCCCGCCTTTGGGACATCGCCGATGCGCTCGAGGTTCCGATCTCCTTCTTCTTTGAAGGTCTGTCGGAAGATAACGGCGTGACGCAGCCTGAAGTGGCCGGCGACATCCTGTCGGACAAGGAAGCGCTCGCGCTCGTGCGCTCCTATTACGCCATTCCCGAGGCGCAACGCCGTCGGCTCTTCGAGTTGGCCAAGGTGCTCTCGGACGCGGCCTGAAACGGGTAGGGTAGCCGTTCGCCCGGGTGGGGACGGATCGGGTGGCTTGACCCGGATAAGGGGGGCGTTTACCGCTCCCCTTATCCATTGCGGGTCCCGCGCGGGCCGCAGCCCAAACTCCCGGAGCCATCCATGCTTTCCATGAGCCCCACCGAACGCGATGATCTTCTTGCGCTGGCCGGGGAGCTTGGCGATCTGGCGCGGGCCGAGACTCTTGCGCAATTCCGCCCCGAGGGTGGGATCGGCGCGCAGAACAAGCTCTCCTCTGGCTTCGATCCGGTGACCGAGGCCGATCGCGCCGCCGAGGCCGTGATGCGCGCCCACCTTGAGGAGCGCCGCCCGCAAGACGGGATTTTCGGCGAGGAATATGGCGTCAAGCACGGCACGAGCGGGCTCACCTGGGTTCTCGACCCGATCGACGGCACGCGCGGCTTCATGTCGGGCACGCCGACCTGGGGTGTTCTGATCGCGTTATGCACGCAGGAAGCGGATGGCCCCGGTGCGCCGCTTCTGGGCGTCATCGACCAGCCTTACATCGGCGAGCGGTTCTCAGGCGGCTTTGGCGCGGCGACTGTCTCCGGCCCGCTCGGCCATCGTCCGCTCGCCACCCGTTCGGCGCGCGCTCTCGACGAGGCCGTCCTCTTCACCACTTTCCCCGAAGTCGGGACCGAGGCCGAGGGCGCGGCCTTCGCGCGGCTCTCGCGGCAGGTCCGTCTCACCCGCTATGGGATGGATTGCTATGCCTATGCGCTCGTCGCGGCGGGCCAGATCGACCTCGTGGTGGAGGCGGGGCTTCAGCCCTATGACATCGCGGCCCCGATTGCGGTGATCGAGGCGGCGGGCGGGATCGTCACCGACTGGCAGGGCCGTCCGGCGCATCGCGGCGGTCAGGTGATCGCGGCGGCCAATCCCGAGATCCACGCCGCCGCGCTGGAACATCTCGCAACGTGATCCGCGTTCCGTCGCGGATGTGAACAGAAGTCGAACATGGCTCTTTTCCTCAAGGGGCGAAGCGGGTAGATTGCCGCCATGAGCTGGATGGAAGATGACGATCCCTATGAGGGCGCCGTGAGCCTGTCGCAACGCGCGATGATGGGGGCCACCCAGGCGCGCGCGGCGGCCTATCTCGACAAGCTGAACCCGGAGCAACGTCAGGCGGTCGAAACGCTCGACGGCCCGGTGCTGATGCTTGCGGGGGCGGGGACGGGCAAGACCTCGGCGCTGACCGCGCGGATCGCGCATCTGATCCATACGGGCCGGGCGCGGCCCAATGAAATTCTCGCCGTGACCTTCACCAACAAGGCCGCGCGCGAGATGAAGGAGCGTGTGGGCCGTCACCTTGGCGGCGCGATCGAAGGGATGCCCTGGCTTGGCACCTTCCACTCGGTCTGCGTGAAGCTTCTGCGCCGCCATGCCGAGCTGGTGGGGCTGAAGTCGAATTTCACCATCCTCGACACGGATGACCAGATCCGGCTGATGAAACAGCTGATCGTCGTCGCCAATATGGACGAGAAACGCTGGCCCGCGCGCCAGCTTGCGGGGCTGATCGACGGCTGGAAGAACAAGGCGCTGACGCCCGAGCGGGTCTCGGGGCGCGAGACGGCGGCCTTCGATAATCGCGGGTCGGAGCTTTACGCCGCGTATCAGGATCGGCTGAAGACGCTCAACGCGGTCGATTTCGGCGACCTGCTGCTGCATATGGTCACGATTTTCCAGACCCATGCGGATGTGCTCGCGCAATATCAGCGCTGGTTCCGCTACATCCTCGTGGACGAATATCAGGATACCAATGTCGCGCAATATCTCTGGCTGCGGCTTCTGGCGCAGGGGCACAAGAATATCTGCTGCGTCGGTGATGACGATCAGTCGATCTATGGCTGGCGCGGGGCCGAGGTCGGTAACATCCTGAAATTCGAGAAGGATTTCCCAGGTGCGGCGGTGATCCGGCTGGAGCAGAATTACCGCTCGACCGAACATATCCTCGCCGCCGCCTCGGGGCTGATCGCCGCGAATGAGGGCCGTCTGGGCAAGGAACTCTGGACCGAGGCCGAGGGCGGCGAGAAGGTTCGCCTGATCGGCCATTGGGACGGCGAGGAAGAGGCCCGCTGGATCGGCGAGGAGATCGAGGCGAACCAGCGCGGCACCCGCTCGCGCGCGCCCGTCAGCCTCAACAATCAGGCCATCCTCGTGCGCGCCTCGCACCAGATGCGCGCCTTCGAGGATCGCTTCCTGACCATCGGTCTGCCCTATCGCGTGATCGGCGGCCCGCGCTTCTACGAGCGTTTGGAAATTCGCGACGCGATGGCCTATTTCCGCCTCGTGACCTCGCCCGAGGACGATCTGGCCTTCGAGCGGATTATCAACACCCCGAAACGCGGCCTCGGCGACAAGGCGCAGCAGCGCATTCAGATCGCCGCCCGCGAGAACGGTCTGAGCCTGCTCGACGGCGCGAAGCTGTTGGTGGCCGAAGGGGCGCTTTCGGGCAAGGCGGGCGGTCAGCTGCGGCTCTTCGTCGAGAATATCACCCGCTGGCATGATGAGATCGCGCAGGCCTCGCCCGCGACGGCGGTGACGCGGGCCGAGGATGACGACCTGCTGATCGAGCCTGCCGAGGATGGCGTGGCGCCCGCGAATGACCTCAGCCATGTGCGGTTGGCCGAACGGATCCTCGAGGAATCCGGCTATGTCGAGATGTGGCAGAACGACAAGACGCCCGAGGCGCCGGGGCGGCTCGAGAACCTCAAGGAATTGGTGAAAGCGCTCGAGCAGTTCGACAATCTCCAGGGGTTCCTCGAACATGTCGCGCTGATCATGGATAACGACAAATCCGAGACCGAGGAAAAGGTCTCGATCATGACGCTGCACGCGGCGAAGGGGCTGGAGTTTCCGGTCGTCTTCCTGCCGGGCTGGGAAGACGGGCTCTTTCCCTCGCAGCGCTCGATGGATGAGAGCGGCTTGAAAGGTCTCGAGGAAGAGCGTCGCTTGGCCTATGTCGGCATCACCCGGGCCGAGGCGCTGTGCACGATTTCCTTCGCGGGCAACCGCCGCGTCTATGGCCAATGGCAAAGCCAGATGCCCTCGCGCTTCATCGACGAATTGCCGCCCGCCCATGTCGAGGTGCAGACCCCGCCGGGGCTTTACGGCGGCGGCATGAACGGGGGCGGGTTCTCGGCCGGGGCCGGATCGGCCACGATGGAAGACCGCGTCTCGCGCGCCGATGTCTACAACTCGCCGGGCTGGCGCAGGCTCCAGAGCGCGCAATCGCGCGGGATCAGCCAGCCGCGCGAGGCCCGCCACATGACGATCGACGCCAGCGGTGAGAGCGATTACGAGATTGGCGACCGCGTCTTCCACAAGAAGTTCGGCTATGGCGAGGTGATGGGCTCGGAGGGCGACAAGCTCGTGGTCGAGTTCGACAAGGCGGGGGAAAAGCGTCTGCTGGCGAGCTTCGTCGTGCCTGCGGCCGATGCCGATGACGTGCCGTTCTGATCTCTTCTTCTTGACGAAAATATCTCGGGGTGAGGCCGCAAGGCCGAGGGGCAGAGCCCCTCACTCTGTGAGTGACACGATGTCGATCGCGTTCCCAGGATGCCTGTGTGCGACGACAGCCTCGAGCAAAAGAACGCACAGGTTCTGCTGCTGACGAGGCTCTGCCAATATCTTGGCTTCAGACGTTTGCACGGGCGAAATGCGCTATCGGCTTGTCGGGTGCTCGGGCCCGAGCATCTCACAGCCGACTTGGCCGTGCGATCAAGCCGGTAGCCCGCCTGACCCTGTTCAGCAAAAAGGCGCCGCGGGGGCGCCTTGTCGCTTACATCTTGTTGAGCTTGCTTTGTAGATCCGCAAGTTGCTTCTTGATTGCGTCGAGCTCTCCGCGATCGTCGCCATCCTCGTCGGGCGCAGGGCCCGAGGACCCGGCGGTGCCCCAGCCAGCCATCATGTTCTTGAGGAAGGCCTGTTGCTGCGCCTGCAGCGCCTCGAAGCCGGGCATGGTGGTCATCGGGTTGGGCATCTTGTTCATATTCTCGAGCATCTGCGAATGGCCTTCGCGCAGCATCTCGAAGCTCGCTGCAAGGAATTGCGGCACAACGGATTGCGCGGCGCCCGTATAGGAGCGCACGAGATCAGTGAGCACATCGACCGGCAGCACATTCTCGCCGCGGCTCTCGTGTTCAGCGACGATTTGCAGCAGGTATTGCCGCGTCAGGTCGTCGCCGGATTTGAGATCGACGATCTGCACCTCGCGACCGTCGCGGATGAACTTCGCGATATCTTCAAGCGTCACGTAATCGCTGGTCTCGGTATTGTAGAGACGACGGCTTGCGTAGCGCTTGATCAGCAAGGGCTTTTCGTCTTCGGCCATGTGGTGCGATCCTCCCCGGATTTTTGCATTGCAGCGATTGTGAGACGCTGCGCGCGCAAAAGCAACAAAAGAAAAAGGGCGCGCCAGAGAGGCGCGCCCAGGTATCCGCTGTCCCGGCAGGGAGGAGGAAGCCAGGAGCTACGGGAGGAACTTACTTCGCAGCCGCGGCGGCTTTCTTGGTGGCCGCGGTCATCTCGGCGGTCGCCTTCTTCACGGTGGCGGTCGCTTCGGCCGACATGTCCTTGCCAGCAGCCATCATCAGCTCGACGGTGTCCATCTGGACCTTCTTCGCGATCTCGGCGAAAGCAGCCATGTTCTCGGCAGCCATTTCAGCCGAAGCCGACGCGAAGTCGCTCACAGCCTTGGCGTAGTCGGCCGGCTCTTCTTTGGTCTTGGTCAGCTCGCTAACTTTCGAGAGGGTGCCTTTGGTCCACTTGGTCGAGATTTCGGTCGATTTCTCGGCGGCTTCGAGAGCCACTTTCGACATCTTCTCGCCCAGCGCGGCTTGCGACTTGAAGGCGTCCTGGAATTTCGCGGTGTCGACCGGGAAGTTCGCCATCATGTCCTGCATGATCTTGGTGTAGTCTTGGGTCTTGGCCATAGTAGTGCTCCATTGGGTTGGGGCCCGGAGATTGGAACGTCGGCAGGGCCCGATTGCTTACGTAACGTACATACATGCTGCGGCGCAGCATTTCAACCCCCGAAATGCTGCGCCGCAGAAATTTTACAGTTCGAGAGCAGGCGTCAGATCAGCACGGTCTCTTTCACGTAAGTGCCCGGAGCGTCTGCCAGAACCGGATGCTTGGCATCTCCGGGCTCGCGCGCCGGCACCTTCGCGCCCGATTTCTTGGCCAGCCATTCGCCCCAGCGCGGCCACCAGCTTCCTTCGTGGAACGTCGCTTCGGCTTTCCACTCTTCGGGATTCGCGATCGGCGCGGTGGAGGTGTAGTGGCCGTATTTCTTCTTGCTGGGCGGGTTCACGATTCCGGCGATGTGACCGGACTCCGAGAGGATGAAGGTCTTGTCCTTCGAACCCATCTTCGCGACCCCGTTGAAGGAGGCGATCCAGGGCGCGATGTGATCGGTCTCACAGGCGATCGCCATCAGTGGCACCTTCACCTCCGAGACCTGCACAGTCTCGCCCAGCACCTCGAAGCCCTCATTCGCGAAGCGGTTCTTCTGGCACAGGCCACGCAGGTAATCGATTGCCATCTTGCCGGGCAGGTTGGTCGAGTCACCATTCCAGAACAGCAGGTCAAAGGCGGGTGGCGCCTCGCCCATCATGTAGCTGCGGATCGCGGGCTGATAGATCAGGTCGCGCGAGCGCAGGAACGAGAAGGTACGCGACATGAAGTAGCTCGAGAGCACCCCGTCGGCCTTGCACTGCCGCTCGATCCCGTCGACGAAATCGTCTTGCAGGAAGACGGTGAATTCGCCCTGATCGGAAAAGTCGGTGAGCGTCGTGAAGAAGGTGGCCGAGTTGATCGACTTGTCCTTGCGCTTGTTCAGAAGCGCCAGGGTCAGCGACAGGGTCGTCCCCGCGATGCAATAGCCGACCGTGTTGACCTTCTTCTCGCCGGTGATCTCCTTCACCTGCTCGATGGCGGTCAGGTAGCCCTCCTCGACATAGTTGTCGAGCCCGACATCGGCATAGGAGTAATCGGGGTTCTTCCAGCTCACGACGAAGAGCGTGAAGCCCTGATCGACGATCCAGCGGATCAGCGAGTTCTGCGGCTTCAGGTCCATGATGTAGAAACGGTTGATCCATGGCGGAAAGATGATCAGCGGCGTCTTGTGGACCGTCTCGGTGGTGGGCTTGTACTGAATCAGCTCGAACAGCCGGTTGCGGTAGACGACCGAGCCCTCGGCGGTGCCGATGTTCTCGCCCACCGTGAAGGCGTCCTTGTCGGCCAGCGTCACCAGCAGATCACCGCGGTTCGCCTCGATGTCGCGAACCAGATTCTCGAGCCCCTTCACGAGGCTCTCGCCCTCGGTCTCGATCGCCTTTTCCAGAGCGTCCGGGTTCGTGGCGAGGAAGTTCGTGGGCGACATCATGTCGATGATCTGGCGTGAGAAGTATTCGAGACGCTGCCGGTCGACCGGATCGAGATCGTCGATCGCGTCGACCGCCTCTTGCACGCCCTTCGACGCGATCTGGTATTGCTGCTTGATGAAATTGAAATAGGGGTGGCTGTCCCAGAGCGGGTTCTTGAAGCGCGGATCAGCGGGGCCGGGGTTCTCCGGCGGTGCGATCTTGCCGGCCGAAAGCGCCTCCTGCGCTTCCATGTAATGCTTCATCGCCTGACCCCAGTAGTTCACCTGGGCCTCGAGAATCTTCGAGGGTTTCTCAAGCCACTCCTTCATCAACGCAGCGCTGGAAGAGAGATAAAGATCGGCGCCCGGCCCTTCGAGCGCGGGGTTCATCGGGCGCTTTTGGGCGATCGCCTCAACCATTCGCTCAGTGAGTTGTTCAATACGGGCGAGATTTTCCTGCATTTTCTGCGATGCAGCATTTTTGTTCTCGTCCTCGGTTGTCATAATGATGTTTCCTCCCTATCCTCTGGCACAGCATAATCTTGCCGCAGTCCTGGGGTAAAGCGGCGTTTACTGGTTCAGAGGCGGTGTTTTCCGGCCTCCCCGAGGAGTCGCAGATGAAATCAATCATGTCCTATGACCTGATGGAAACCGTCAGGAACACGAACGAATGGATGGGGGCCTCGGCGCGCGCCATGGCGTCCTATCCCGTCTGGGGCCTCGCGCCGCACCCGATGTTCAAGATCATGTCGGCCTGGGGCCGTGTGACCGAACGTTCCTTCGCACGGATGGTCATCAAGCCGGACTGGGGCATTCACTCGATCGCGGCCGAGGACGGGCGCGATCACCTCGTCGAGGTCGAGACGGTTGTCGACAAACCCTTCGGCAGCCTGATCCATTTCAACGTGCAGGGCCGCGCGCCGATGGAGCGCCGCATCCTTCTGGTCGCGCCGATGTCGGGCCATTACGCGACGCTGCTGCGCTCGACGGTGGCCTCGCTGCTGCCCGATGCCGATGTCTGGGTGACCGACTGGCATAACGCGCGCGACATCCCCGTCAGCGAAGGCAAGTTCGATGTCGAGGATTACACGCTCTACCTCGTCGACTTCATGAAAAAGATGGGCCCGGACTGTAACGTGATTGCGGTCTGTCAGCCCGCACCGCTCGCACTGGCCGCGACCGCCTATTTGGCCGAGGAAGACCCGACCGCGCAGCCGCGAACGCTGACGCTGATCGGCGGGCCGATCGATCCCGATGCAGCCGCGACCGAAGTGACCGATTTCGGCCGCCGCGTCACGATGGGCCAGCTCGAGCAGATGGTGATCCAGCGCGTGGGCTTCAAATATCAGGGCGCGGGCCGTCTGGTCTATCCGGGCCTGATGCAGCTTGCCTCCTTCATCTCGATGAACATGGACAAGCACGCCCAGGCCTTCCAGGAAAAGATCTGGAGCGAGGCGAATGGCGAGGGCTCCGAGCACGACAAGCATTACCGCTTCTACGATGAATATCTCGCGGTGATGGATATGACCGCCGAGTTTTATCTTTCTACGGTCGAGCGGATCTTCAAAGGTCTCGAGATTGCGCAGAACCGTTTCACGGTAGCGGGCAAACCGGTCGATATCTCGAAGATCACCACGGTTGCGGTGAAGACGGTCGAGGGCGAGAAGGATGACATCTCCGCCCCGGGCCAATGCGTCGCGGCACTCGATCTGTGCACGGGTGTGCCGGACTCGATGAAACAGCAGCACCTCGAGCCGGATGCGGGCCATTACGGCATCTTCGCCGGCTCGCATTGGCGCAACAACATCCGTCCGCTGGTGCTGGAGTTCATCGACGAGAACGCGGCCAACCCCGTTCCGGGCAAGGGCAAGCCCGCGACCGTCACGCCGATCCGTACCAAGAAGGCGGCGAAAGCGGCCGAGGCTTCCTGAGGTCCGGCCTTTCCCGAACAGCTTCGCAGGCGCCGTCCCTTAGGGCGGCGTTTTGCATTTCTGGCAAGTGACCGAGTGAGGTAGGGGCAGGGGCGCGCATGGCGGCATTTCCCCGCCCGCTCTTTTCTGCCCGTCACATTCTGCTAAATGGAAACCACACCACAGACCGAGGATCCTCATGGCCGATCGTTTCCGTCTTACCATGGCCCAGCTCAACCCCACCGTCGGGGCGCTTGAGGCGAATGCCGAGAAGGCTTTTGCCGCCTGGGAAGAAGGCAAGCGCGCGGGAGCCGACATGGTCGCGCTGCCTGAGATGTTCCTCACCGGCTACCAGACGCAGGACCTGATCGCGAAGCCCGCCTTCGTGGCCGACGCGACCGCCGCGATGGAGGCTCTGGGTGCGCGCATCACCGACGGGCCGGCGCTGGGGATCGGCGGGCCGTGGTGGAATGACGAGGGTCATTTCAACGCCTATTGGGTCTGGAAGGACGGCAAGCTCGTTGCGCGGATGCTCAAGCACGACCTGCCGCATCACGGTATCTTCGACGAATATCGGATCTACGATTCCGGCCCGATCTCGGGGCCTTACGCGATCAACGGGGTGCGGATCGGCACGCCGATCTGCGAGGATGCGTGGCACCCGGACGTGGCCGAGACGCTGGCCGAGACCGGGGCCGAGATCCTGATCGTACCCAATGGCTCGCCCTATTACCGCGGCAAGCTCGACGTGCGCATGACCCATATGGTGACGCGCGTGGTCGAGACGGGGCTGCCGCTGGTCTACCTAAATGCGGTCGGCGGGCAGGACGATCAGGTCTTCGACGGGGCGAGCTTCGTGCTGAACCGTCACGGGGCGCTGGCCGCGCAATTCGCGCCTTTCGACGAGATCATCGACCATGTCGATTTCATCCGCGAGGGTGATGGCTG
This sequence comes from Thioclava pacifica DSM 10166, assembly GCF_000714535.1. Lineage (GTDB taxonomy): Bacteria > Pseudomonadota > Alphaproteobacteria > Rhodobacterales > Rhodobacteraceae > Thioclava > Thioclava pacifica. The sequence continues at coordinate 335,030 of NZ_AUND01000001.1, forward strand.
GGCCTGTGTCGAGGGCCGCGACGATCCGCAGCCTTCGGAATGGGAGCAGGATTATCGCGCCATGGTCGAGGGCTTGGGCGATTACCTGCGCAAGTCGGGGTTTTCCAAGGTCGTGCTCGGCCTGTCGGGCGGGATCGATTCCGCGCTGGTCGCGACGATCGCGGCGGATGCGCTGGGTCCCGAGGCCGTGCATTGCGTTATGCTGCCCTCGGAATATACCTCACAGGGCTCGCTGGACGATGCGGCGGAGCTGGCGCGGCGGCAGGGGCTGCGGCTGGATACCGTGCGCATCGACGGGGCGCGCGATGCGGTCTCGGACGCGCTGTCGCATCTGATGGCGGGCACCGAGCCCGACGTGACCGAGGAAAACATCCAGTCGCGCCTGCGCGGCGTGATGCTGATGGCGCTGTCGAACAAGTTCGGCGAGATGCTCCTGACCACCGGCAACAAATCCGAGATGGCCGTGGGCTACGCCACGATCTATGGCGACATGTCGGGCGGCTACAACCCGATCAAGGATCTCTACAAGACCCGCGTCTTCGAGACCTGCCGCTGGCGCAATGCCAATCACCGGCCGTGGATGAAAGGCCCCGATGGCGAGGTGATCCCGGTCGAGATCATCGACAAGCCGCCTAGCGCCGAGCTGCGCCCCGATCAGAAGGACGAGGACAGCCTGCCGCCCTATCCGGTGCTCGATGCGATCCTCGAAGGGCTGGTGGAAAACGATGCCTCGGTTTCTGACCTGATGGCGCAGGGCTTTGCGCGCGAGACGATCAAGAAGGTCGAGCACCTGCTCTATATTTCCGAGTGGAAGCGCTTCCAGTCGGCGCCGGGCACGCGCCTGTCGCGCCGGGCCTTCTGGCTCGATCGGCGCTACCCGATCGTCAATCGCTGGCGCGACCACGGCCACGAAACCGAGCCCGTGACCGATCCATTCCGCTCCTGAGCGCGCTCAATGCGCGGGCTTGATGAAGGTCCCGTTGCGCAGCTCCGCCATCGCGGTCATCAGCTCTTCACGGGTGTTCATCACGATCGGCCCGTGCCAGGCGACGGGCTCCTGAATGGGCGCGCCCGAGATCAGCAGGAAGCGCACGCCACGCTCGCCCGCCTGCACGACGATCTCGTCGCCCGTGCCAAAGCGCACCAGCGTCCGGTCGCCCGAGAGGTCGCGGATATTCACCTCCTGACCCATCACCTCCTTTTCGAGCAGCACGCCCGAGGGGGTGGAGGCATCGGCGAAGGCGGCCTCGCCCTCGAAGACATAGGCGAAGCTGCGGCGGTAGGTGTCGATCTTGATCCGCTTCTTCACCCCCGGCGGGATCGAGATATCGAGATATTGCGGATCGGCGGCGATGCCATCGACGGGGCCGCGCTTGCCCCAGAACTCGCCGGTGACGATGCGCGCGACCGTGCCGTCATCGTCGATCACCTCGGGGATGTCCGAGCCCTGGATGTCCTGATAGCGCGGCGCGGTCATCTTCTGATCCGCAGGCAGGTTCGCCCAAAGCTGGAAGCCATGCATCCGGCCCTGCGCATCGCCTTTGGGCATTTCCTGATGCAGGATGCCCGACCCGGCCGTCATCCACTGCACCGAGCCCGCGCCCAGCTCGCCGCGATTGCCGAGGCTGTCGCCATGCTCGACGGTGCCCGCCAGAACATAGGTGATCGTCTCGATGCCGCGATGGGGGTGCCAGGGGAACCCGGCGAGATAATCCTCGGGGCGATCGTTGCGGAAATCGTCAAACAGCAGGAACGGGTCGGCCTCGGTCGGGTCCTGAAAGCCGAAGGCGCGATGCAGATGGACGCCCGCGCCTTCCATGAAGGGCTGGGCGCGGCGGGTCTCGAGAACGGGACGGATCGACATTGTGGTTCCTCCGGCTGATGCAGCTGTCCTGTCAGCAGATAGGAAAACCACTGCGGCGCGCAATTGCACAGGCGCGCACGCAATCCCTCAGCGAATGCACAGAGCCGTGATCAGCGTTACTTGTTGGGATCCCAGACGAAGCGGGTCGCGCGCGGACGCGTCACGATGAAGCTCGAGAAACGCAAACCCTTGCGCAAGCCCATCTGGCCGAGGTGGTCGCCTTCGTGCGACACCCATTTGTCGCCAATGCCGAAAAGCGGGTGATAGCTGTAGGAGGTCTCGACGATCGCCGCCGTGTCGCCGGGCGCGAGGACCGGAATGCGGTCGGCCTGCGCATCAAGCGCGGCTTGGGTGTAGCCATCGGCGATATTGGTCGCGTTGGAGGCTATGAGCGTCACCTTGCGGTTCGGGTCCGGCCCGTTGCACGGCACATCGGGGGCCAGCGGATCGGCCCAGCAATTCACGATTGTGACCCGCATCCAGGTTTGCTCGTCATCCGCTTTTTTCGAGAGGTAGTCGAAGATCTTCTTCATCCCCATGACGTAGGAGGGGCCGAACGGGTCGCGCTCACGCGAAATGATATCGGCCACGGTGGAGGTGGCACGGGTCACCTTGGCACGCATGCGGAAGGCGTCATAGATCTCGAAGGCAATCACCAGCCAGCCCGCGAGCAGCAGGAAGCCCATCACCCCCTCGATCGGGATCGAGCCAGTTTCCTCCTTGCGGAACTGTCTGAAGCGAAAGCGGGACAGTGCGTTCATCGCATCCCCCCTCAGCTGCCCGACGCCGTCGGGAAGATCGAGGTCGCGCGCGGCTCGGTCACGAAGGCAGTGGTGGAGATCAGGGCGAATTGATCGGGGTCGTCGATCGGGGCGGCGCGGATCAACGCCTTGGCAAGCGGATTGTCGATCATCATCGGCTTCACCCGCAGGCAGACGCGCATCAGCATGATCTGGTTGGACAGCCCGCCTTCGAGCGTCGCCGAAGGCGGCGGGGTGGTGTCGTCGGAGAAGTTCTCGCAGCGCAGCGGATGGGCGTCGATCGACGAGCTCCAGTTGTTGCGATTGACTACGAAGGTCTCAACCGAGACGTTGTCGTAGCAGTTCTCGCCACCGAGGAAGCCGGCCTTCTGACAGATCCGCTCACGCAGGGTGGCCTCGCTGGGCATGCCCTCGATCCCGAGCCGGATCACCCGCGCGGTCAGGTCCGTCGCCCGGTCGAGCAGCACCTGCTTGGTCAGGGTTACCCCCATCTCGATCGCCGAAGCCATCAGCATGATGAAGAACGCTACCCAGATCAGAGCTGCAACCGTGACCGCACCCTCTTCGTCCCGCGCAAACCGGCCGGGCTTGCGGGCGAGGGGTGAGAGACTGGCGAGGCGGGGGAGCATCAGCGTGTCCTGTCCGTGGCGCGTCAGTTGGTCAGACGCAGCGAAATGATCTGCGCAGCGATCGAGGCGAAGGCGTCGTTCAGGTCATCGCCCTTGACCTCATAGGCGTAACTCGGCCCCGACGCGCATTTCTCCAGCGCCGCCTTGCCTTCGTCTGGCGCCGAGACTGCGATGGTATAGACATCGATCCCGCGGCTCTGGGCGAGCTTGCAGACCTCTTCGAGGTTGGCGTCCTTCTGCTCGAACATCGAGGAGATCGCCATCTCGGCATAGATCGACTTGACCGACTGGTTCGGATCATCCGCCTGTCGCGGGCGCAGCAGGAATTTGTCGATCACGTATTGCAGCGTCCAACCCTTGCCCCAGATCGTTTCCCAGGAAATGGAATTCAGTGTCTTGAGGCTGCCCGAGATTGACACCATGACCTTGTCGCCGGCATCGACGCGGTCGCGCCATGTACCGTCCTTGAAACGGTAGATCGGTTTGAGCCCCTCGGCTGCGCGCTTGGCCGAATACCAGTAGAGCTGGCTCTGATCGTAATCGTAGAAAGCGGTCGCGGAGTCGGTCGAGAAGAAACCCGACGGTCCGGTGCGATATTCCATCTTGGTCGAGAAGGAGCGGGTGTTCATCCCGTCCGTCATCAGGATCATCACCTTCATCGAACTGTCGTCGACCGAGGTGGCGGTGTCCGCATAGGGCATGGGGCGGTTCTGAACCGAGGAGTTGATCACACCCTTGCTGGCGAGCGCCATCGCGACCGGCTCGGTTGCGGGATCGAGAAGCGCGAAGCCCCAGCGTGCGCCGATGTCGATGGCGGTATCGCCGCCCGCGCGCAGAGAGGAGATCTTGTCGAGCAGATCCTGCTGGTTGTCCTCGATCGCCATGATCGGGGAATAGCTGAACTCGTAGCAGTTCTCGGCGCTCTCGCTGATCGTCTTGAAGATCGAATAGCCCTGATTCACCATGTCATAGCTCCAGCCATACATGGTGCGTTGCAACGGCGCGGTGGGCGAGATCTCGAGGCTGTCGAAGCCGAGCGTCTGCACATCCGCGCAGGTATTCTTGGTGTGATCCTTGCTCAGATTGTAGATGCTTGCGAGCGTCGAACCCATCGAGACCTGCTGGTTGTAGGGCACGATCGAAATCGACAGACGCCCAGCCGGCGCCTCGGGAGGCTGCACATCGTCGAACATCGTGTTGACGAAATTCTTTGCAGCCGTACGCAGCGAGGCGATCTTCGACTCGCCCGAACTTGAGTACATGTCGGGATCGTTCATCGAGCCCGAAATATCGAGCACCATCGAGATTTCGACGTTGCCGATCGATTCCTCGGCGCGCGCTCCGACATTTGTGGCCAGCGAATAGACGCCAAGCAGATCGCCGAAAATCGTGGGCATGTCGTCACGCGTCACGATGGTGACACGGCGATATTTGTCCTCGTCATCAGGGCTGTTCTTCTCGTTCGTCTCAACGATCGGGTCGATGTCGAGGTAGTCGAGCCCGGCCTTTTTCATATAGTCATTCACGACATATTTCGGATCGACCTTCTGGCTGAGGCTGGCCGCGGCGAGGGCGGCACGGTCGATCGTACCCTGGATCAGCGTGCGACGTTCCTCCTGGCGGACGAAATCGACGGCGAGACCGCCGACGATCATCAGAATCAGGAAGATCTGAAGGCTGAAGATGAAGATCGCCCCATCCTCTTCGCGCGCAAATTTGCCGAACCGGGACATCCCGGGCCGGGTCTTGCCTTGCGCAACCATCTTCAAGCGATCGAACGCCATACCTCTCTCCTTTCTCGCATCACCGCGCAGGGGCACGGCTCACGAAAATGAGAATCCTTCATCGAGCAAACGTGACTAAGTCATGGGGCTAAATTATGGCGCAATCTAGGCTACTTATCTGGCATTATTAACGTGGTTCGGGACGGTCTTGTCGAAGTGGGGAGCATCGTTTCCGCTACGGAAATGATCGACTCGCCTTTTGCGCGAGTTCTCCGACGATTCGTCCCCAATCTGCAATTTTCGCGTTTACGAATGAGGCGCTTTCGATGCATCGATTTCGACTCGCGCAACAATCGCGTGCCGGGATGCGCAGCCTCTCGACTCTGACGCCCGTCGGCCCAATATAAAGACCATGAGCCTGCCGCCCGGATTTCTTGACGAATTGCGCAACCGCACCTCGATCGCTCAGGTCGTGGGGCGCAAGGTCATCTGGGACATGCGCAAGTCGAACCAGGCTAAGGGCGACATGTGGGCGCCATGCCCGTTCCATCAGGAGAAGTCGGCCTCTTTCCACGTCGATGACCGCAAGGGCTATTACTATTGCTTCGGCTGTCACGCGAAGGGCGACGCGTTGAGCTTCGTGCGCGAGACCGAGAATGTCGGCTTCATGGAGGCCGTCGAGATCCTCGCCCGCGAGGCCGGGATGCAGATGCCCGCGCGCGATCCGAAGGCGCAGGAGAAGTCCGATCGCCGGACCGAACTCGCCCGGGTGATGGACGAGGCGGTGAAGTTTTTCCGCCTGCATCTGAACACCCAGGCCGGGGCCGAGGCGCGCGACTATCTCGCCGGGCGCAAGCTCGACAAGGCGGCGATCGACCGGTTCGAGATCGGTTTCGCTCCTCCGGGCTGGCAAGGGCTGCGCGATGCGCTGAAAGCCAAGGGCATCCCGGATGATCTGATCATCGGCGCGGGGCTCGCGAAGGAAAGCCAGAAAGGCCGCGAGCCTTTCGACGTGTTCCGCAACCGCATCATCTTCCCGATCCGTGACGCACGCGGGCGCTGCATCGCCTTTGGCGGGCGGGCGATGGATCCGAACGATCCGGCGAAATATCTCAACTCGCCCGAGACGGAGCTCTTCGACAAGGGCCGGTCGCTCTACAACCATGGCCCCGCACGGGAGGCCTGCGGCAAAGGCGCGCCTCTTGTCGTCTGCGAAGGCTATATGGACGTGATCGCGATGGTCGAGGCGGGGTTTGGCGGCGCCGTGGCCCCGCTGGGCACTGCAATCACCGAGGATCAGCTACGCCTGATGTGGCGTATCCATGACGAGCCCATCATTGCGCTTGATGGCGACGCGGCAGGTTTGCGGGCGGCGATGCGGGTGATCGATCTTGCGATGCCGCTGCTGGAGGCCGGGAAGGGTGTGCGCTTCGCGATCATGCCGCCGGGGCTCGACCCTGATGACGTGATCAAGAAGCAGGGGCGCAGCGCGATGGAGAAAATCATCGCAGAGGCGAAACCCATGGTCACGCTGCTCTGGCAGCGCGAGACAGAAGGCAAAGTCTTCGACAGCCCCGAACGGCGCGCGACGCTCGACAAGAAGTTGCATGCCACGATCGCGCATATCAAGGATCCGTCGATCCACGGGCATTACCGCGAAGAGATCAAGCGGCTGCGCTGGGAGCTTTTCGGGACGGGTCCTCGCGGGGGGAAGACGCCGCCGCGGCGCAGCTTCACGCCCGGTCTGCGCGGGCAAGGACGCTTTGGGGCGACCGCCGCCCCGGCGCTGCCGGAAACCCGCGCCTCGCTTCTGGCCACGGCGCCCGACGATGTGGCCGAGCATCTGCGCGAGGCGATGATCCTTGGCATCTGCGCCACGCATCCCGCGCTGATCGCCGAGTTCGAGGCCGAACTGGAAGATGTGCCGCTGCGTGATCCGACCCATGATCGGCTGCGCCATCTGATGTTGAGCCTCGCGCCCCAACCGGCGCCGGAGATCGCGAAAATCCTGCAAGAGGAAGTCGGGGCCGACCTTGAAAAGCTGCTTGGACTGCCCCATCTGCGATCAGCCCCCCCGGTTCGCAATGCCGACAATCCCGATCTGGCGCGGATGTGCCTGGCCGAGGAACTGGCCAAGCTCGATGCCGCGCGTGCCGTGCGCGTAGAGGTTGCCGATGCGATGGAGGATCTGGCGGGGCTGGCCGACGAGGGCGTGACATGGCGGCTGGCGCAAGCCGCCTCGCTGCGCCACCGAGCCGAAAGATCGAAGCTGGAGGACAACTCCGACATGGGCGAAGATCGCGCGGCCCTTTCCGCGACGCTTCAGGCCATGATCGATGGGGAAATCTGGCGTAAGAAACAATGAGATGGGTGGCGGCGGGCCATTCGAATCAAAGGAAAGCGAATCACTGTGGACACAATGGCGATCAACTTTGCGTCCATCTGCCTCGCGCCCCTGTGATTCGCCGCCGCGATTCGATACACAGACGAGATATGATTCGCTTTCGTCATAGCTTGAGCCCACCCGAGCCCTGACCGAGGAGCCCACATGGCCGCCAAAGACATCGACGACAACAAGTCCGACACCCCGAGCGACGACGCCACTTCCTTTGACATGAGCCAGGCCGCTGTGAAGCGGATGATCGCCGAGGCGAAGGAACGCGGTTTCATTACCTATGACCAGCTCAACAAGGTGATGCCGCAAGATCAGGTCTCGGGCGATCAGATCGAAGACGTGATGTCGATGTTGTCCGAAATGGGCATCAACGTGATCGAGGCCGAAGAGGCCGACGAGGAAGAGAACAGCAGTCAGGGCGGCGAGGTTGCCACGACCGGTTCTGGCTCGCGCGAAGTCGCTGTATCCACCTCCAGCTCGGAAACGCTCGACCGCACCGATGATCCGGTGCGGATGTATCTGCGCGAGATGGGCTCGGTGGAGCTGCTGAGCCGCGAGGGTGAGATCGCGATCGCCAAGCGCATCGAAGCCGGGCGCAACACAATGATCGCGGGGCTTTGCGAAAGCCCGCTGACCTTCCAGGCGATCACCATCTGGCGCGACGAACTTCTCAACGAAGAAATCCTTCTGCGCGATGTGATCGACCTCGAGACCACCTTCGGCAATACGCTTGAAGGCGAAGAGGACGAAGAAGATCTTGGCGAGCCGGTCGTCGATGGCGCGGCCCAGACCGAGGCGAAGACATCCGATGAGCCCGAGCTCGATGCCGATGGCAACCCGATCCAGTCCGAGGACGACGACGATGACGAGGGCGCGAACCTCTCGCTCGCCGCGATGGAAGCCGCGCTCAAGCCGCGTGTGCTGGAAACGCTCGAGCTGATCGCGCGCGACTACGCCAATCTTGCCGAGATGCAGGACCTGCGGATGTCGGCGACGCTCAACGAGGACGGCTCCTTCTCGGTCGCCGAAGAGGCTGCCTACCAGAAACTGCGGTCCGAGATCGTCGAGCTGGTGAATTCGCTTCACCTGCACAACAACCGTATCGAGGCGCTGATCGATCAGCTCTACGGCATCAACCGCAAGATCATGTCGATCGACAGCGGCATGGTGAAGCTCGCCGATCAGGCCCGCATTAACCGCCGCGAGTTCATCGAGGAATATCGTGGCTACGAGCTCGACCCGACCTGGATGGAGCGGATGGCTGCAAAATCCGGCCGTGCCTGGCAGTCGTTGTTCGAGAAGTCCGAGGGAAAGGTCGAAGATCTGCGCGCCGAAATGGCCCAGGTCGGCCAATATGTCGGCGTCGACATCTCCGAATTCCGCCGCATCGTGAACCAGGTGCAGAAGGGCGAGAAAGAAGCCCGTCAGGCGAAGAAAGAGATGGTCGAGGCGAACCTGCGTCTCGTGATCTCGATCGCCAAGAAATACACCAACCGTGGGCTGCAATTCCTCGACCTCATTCAGGAAGGCAATATCGGCCTGATGAAGGCGGTCGATAAGTTCGAATATCGCCGCGGCTACAAGTTCTCGACCTACGCGACCTGGTGGATCCGTCAGGCGATCACGCGCTCGATCGCGGATCAGGCGCGCACGATCCGTATCCCGGTCCACATGATCGAGACGATCAACAAGCTGGTGCGCACCGGCCGTCAGATGCTCCACGAGATCGGCCGCGAGCCGACGCCCGAGGAACTGGCGGACAAGCTGCAAATGCCGCTCGAGAAGGTCCGCAAGGTGATGAAGATCGCCAAGGAGCCGATCTCGCTCGAAACGCCGATCGGCGACGAGGAAGACAGCCAGCTCGGCGATTTCATCGAGGACAAGAACGCGGTCCTGCCGCTGGACTCGGCGATCCAGGAGAACCTGAAAGAGACCACGACGCGGGTTCTGGCCTCGCTCACCCCGCGCGAGGAGCGCGTGCTGCGGATGCGTTTCGGCATTGGCATGAACACCGACCACACGCTCGAAGAGGTGGGTCAGCAGTTCTCGGTGACCCGCGAACGGATCCGCCAGATCGAAGCCAAGGCGCTGCGCAAGCTCAAACACCCGAGCCGGTCGCGCAAGTTGCGCTCCTTCCTCGATCAGTAATAAAAAGGCGCCCCCGGAAGGGGGCGTTTTCATGTCGGGAGGAGGCAGGACATGGTGAAATCTTTCAAGCTCGCGCTGGCGATGCTGGCGATCGGTGCGGCGGCGGCTCAGGCCGAGGAACGCGCGCAGTTCTACATTCCCGACAAACCGGCGAAGCTTGTCTACCTCTTCACCTGCACGGGCGAGACGGTCGAAGCGGTGAATACGAATTGGGCGAAGGCTCAGGAAATCTTCGCGCAAAATCACCAGAAGCTGGCGGCTGAGCTTGAGACGGAGACGCGCGCGCAGCGCGAGACCGGGAAGGCGCCGAGCCAGGAGGCGATCGACGCCCATAACAAGCGCTTCTCGGCTCATAAATCGGCTGTTGCAGCAGATCTCGCACCGCTCGGCTGTCGGATGGACGGGTTGGTCCACATGCCCTGACGAGGGGCAGGTGATCCGGACTTTCGCGGGTCTGGAACCGCTGCTAAGTTTCGGGAAATCTTTGACGGAGCCTTCCATGACCCGCCTCATCCTCCTTGCGCCTCTCGCCCTTGCCGCCTGCCAGATGGAGGGTGCGCCTGCGGGCGCGCCGCGCATGGATCAGGCGGGCACCTGCTTTCTCTATGTCGAGGATGAGGGCTCGGGCAAATATACCGTCGTCTCGGGGGTAGGTGATGGATCGCCCGTTCCGAAGGCAATGATCAAGCGCGGGCTGAGCGGCGCGCAGGCGGATGCTCTCTGGGCCAAAGAGCGCAAGATCATGGATATCAATCCCGAATGCCTTCGCATCCTCGCGACGGATCGCACGCAGGCGCGCCCCGCCAAATCCTGATGAACCATCTCTTCGAGATCGCCACCAACGGTCCGGGCCTCTACGAGTTCACCCGTGAGGTCTCCAAATGGGTCGATCTGGCGAATGTGGATGAGGCGCTGCTCACGCTCTTCGTCCGCCACACCTCCGCGAGCCTGCTCATTCAGGAGAATGCGGATCCGGAGGTGCGCAGCGATCTTACCGAGTTCTTTCACCGTCTCGTGCCGCCGACCACCGACCCGAGCATGCGTTATCTGACCCATACCTATGAGGGGCCGGATGATATGCCGGCCCATATCAAGGCCGCGATGCTGCCCATCAGCTTGCAGATTCCTGTCATTTCCGGGCGACTTGCGCTTGGAACATGGCAGGGAATTTACCTTTTCGAACATCGCCGCGCCGCACACCGCCGTCAGGTCGCAGCCGTGCTGCGCTGAGTCCGTCCCGCCACATCCTGCCGCCATATCTGGGGGGCTCACATTTTTTCTACCCAAACTCTCGGGGCTGGGCTAAGGTCTTGTGGATAACTGGGGCAACAAGACCCCATCATGAGGCGGGACAAGGAACGGGGGAAAGCCATGCGCTGCCCATTTTGCGGAAATGTCGATACCCAGGTGAAAGATAGCCGCCCGGCGGAAGATCACGTCGCGATCCGGCGGCGGCGGTTCTGCCCGGCCTGCGGCGGGCGCTTCACCACCTATGAACGTGTGCAACTGCGCGATCTCGTCGTCATCAAGACGTCGGGCAAGCGTGAGGATTTCGATCGCGACAAGCTTGAGCGCTCGATCCGGATCGCGATGCAGAAACGCCCGGTGGAGCCCGAACGCATCGACCAGATGATCTCCGGCATCGTGCGGCGTCTGGAAAGTATGGGTGAGACCGATATCTCTTCGAAGGTGATCGGTGAGATCGTGATGGAAACGCTCGCCCGGATCGACACCGTCGGCTATGTGCGTTTCGCCAGTGTTTACAAGAACTTCCAGGAAGCGGACGATTTCGACAAGTTCGTCTCGGAGCTGCGTCCGCCCGGAGCAGGTGACGCTGAGTGACTTTGCCTGACCGGCGCTACATGTCCTTGGCCCTGACGCTTGCGCGCCGGGGCCTTGGCAATGTCTGGCCCAACCCGGCCGTCGGATGTGTGATCGTGAACGCGGGCCGGATCGTCGGGCGCGGCTGGACCCAGCCGGGCGGACGGCCCCACGCCGAGGTGCGCGCGCTGGCTCAGGCCGGTGCGGCCGCGCGTGGCGCCACCGCCTATGTCACGCTGGAGCCCTGCGCCCATTACGGCAAGACCCCACCCTGTTCTCTGGCACTGATCGAGGCAGGGGTGAAGCGTGTCGTTTCGGCTATGGAAGATCCTGACCCGAGGGTCTCCGGCGGTGGGCATTCGAGGCTGCGTGAGGCCGGGATTGCGGTCGAAACGGGTGTGATGGAGGCCGAGGCCCGCGAGTTGCAGGCCGGGTTCCTGAGCCGGATCACGCGCAACCGGCCGTGGCTTGCGCTGAAGCTGGCGAGTAGTTTCGATGGGCGGATCGCACTTGCGAGCGGCGAGAGCCAATGGATCACCGGGCCTCAGGCCCGTGCGCGCGTGCACGCGATGCGGGCGGAGTTCGACGCTGTGATGGTCGGCGGCGGAACGGCGCGCGCCGATGATCCGCTGCTGACAGTACGCAATTTCACACCGCTGCGTCAGCCGGTGCGGGTGGTGGTCTCCGAAAGTCTCGATCTGCCCCGCGATCGGCTGGCAGGCTCGCTCCAAACCGCGCCGCTCTGGCTGATGCATGGGGTCTCTGCGCCCGGTGAGGCCGTGGCCTATTGGCGCGATCTTGGGGCAGAGCTGATCGAATTGCCGAGCCTTGCTGAAGGTGGGCTCGACCCCTTCGCGCTGATGGAGGCTTTGGGCGGTCTGGGCCTGACGCGGATCTTTTGCGAAGGCGGCGGACAGTTTGCCGCAACACTCGCTAAGGCCGGTCTGGTCGATGAACTGATCGGCTTCACGGCAGGGGTGCTGATCGGCGCGGACGGGCGTGCCGGGATCGGGGCGATGGGGCAGGAAAATCTCGCGGATGCGCCGCGTTTCGAGCTGGTCGAGACCACCCCGATCGGGGGCGACGTGCTTCACCGCTGGCGGCGCCAGACCCAGGCGTAAGACGCGAAGACCCCCTGCAGTTTCGCGCCGAGCCGGTTGAGCGGCCCGCGCCTCGGTGCAAGGCCGTTGGCCAGCCGGTCGAGCGCGACCTCGGGCGGGCAGGGCAGGCCGCTGACCGGATCGAGATAGCGCGGATAGCCGATCAGCGCGGCATGGGCGAGTTGCAGAAGGTCCGGCCGCGTCCGGCGCCGCTCCGGCACGGGCCCGAGATCGCGTGTCAGGCCCCAGCCCGCATAGAAAGGCGCGCCGAGCGTGGTGACCGTCTTGCCCCGCAGGAGCGCCTCGAAGCCCAGCCCGGAGGTGATCGTCCAGACGTCGTCCACCGCCTCGATCAGTGCGGCCGTGTCCGTCTCGCGCAAGATCAGATCGGCATGGCGCAGCGCTTCCTCATCCGCGATGGCACCGGGACGCAGACCGGCCTCGACATCGGGGTGAGGTTTGAAAAGGATAATCGAATGGGGGTTTTCAGCCCGCGTCCGCGCCAAAAGCATCGCGTTTGTATAAGTCTCGCCAGCGCCCAGCCGGAGCGACGCATCGTCCTCGACCTGTCCGGGGACCAGGATGTGATGGCCTTTTGGCAAGTCTGGAAGCGCGCCGCCGAGATTGTATTTCGTCAGCCGCGCCTCGGTCAGCCGCGCGATCAGTCGCTCGGCTCGCAAGCGCCCGCCGGGGGGCGGTTCGGCAGCGATCAGTGCCTCGAGATCGGACGGGCGGGTCGGGTCGTAGTAGATCCCCTGACGATCGGTGACGAGCGATAGCGGGGGGACAAGTTCAGCCCCGAGACCGCGCGAACGAAGAAAGCCATCCTCGACGCGGACCGGGTTCGTGGCTTCGGTCTCGGGCGTGATCCGCGATACCCAATAAAGGAAGGGGCGCGCCGGGTCGGGTGTTTCGGAAAACGTCAGCGGTCCGTGTTGCCCGAAAAAGCGCCGCAGATGCGGACGTTTCCACAGCGACATGCCGCCCGCGACATGGCCCAGCCGGTCCTCGCGGAAAGCGCGGGCCTCGGCCTCGAGCTGATCGACCGCCTCTTCGAAGCTGCACGTCCGACCGCGGCAAGGATCAAACCAGGTCGGCGCGAGGATATGGGAGACCGCGAAAATCTGCGCGCGGGTCAGTTTGCGCTCGCGGCGTGGTACCGGGTTTTCGTCCTGTGTCAGGCCCCAGCTGGCATAGAAGGGCTGGCCGAAGACGCGCGGCTTGTGGCCTGCGAGGATCGCCTCGTAGCCCATCAACGAAGACACGGTATAGACCGCGATCGCGCCTTCGAGCAGTGCCCAGGGCGAGACCGGCGCGTCAAAAATCTCAGTACTGGCGTCGCAATCCTCGGGGCTGTAATGGCCGGGACGGAGGCCCGCGCGGGTCTCGGGATGGGTCTTGATCAGGATCCGCGCGCCGGGGTTTTCGATGCGGGCATAGGCGAGCATCTCTCGGAAACTGGCCTCGCTGGCGCCGCCATGGGCAATTGATGCGTCGCCCCGCGTCTGGTCGATCACCAGCACATAGCCGGGCTCGGGCAGGGGCTGGGTCGGGTCGAAATCGTTGTATTTCGACAAATGTGCTGCGCGGATCCGGGCGATGCCGTCGCGGGCGCGTTCCAGTACCGCGTGATCGTCGAGCCGTTCGGTGGCGAGCATATGCTCGATCATCGAGGGCCGGGCGCTTTCGAAATGCACGCCCATCGGGTCGATCAGAAGCCCGAGCGGCGGATCGCCCGTGCGACCCGGATGGATCGAGCGCAAGAAGGCATCTTCAAGCCGGACGAGAGGCAACCCATGCTTGGCCGCCATTGCCTCACCGCGCGCGGCATAGGGTGAGCGGCCCCAGACCATCACGCCGTCCTCCGGCCCTGGCCTGCCAAGGCGCGGCTCATGACCCGCCGCGCGCAGGATTGCGCGCAGGCGCGTCTGGCGCAGCACGCCGCCGTTGTAGAAGAAAAGCCGCCGGGGTATGGCCCCGGCGGCTTCCAGATCCTGCGCTGTCGCCATCAGTTCCCGGCGAGATTGTTGAGCGTGTTCACCGTGCCGAGCGGCGAGGTCAGGGCCGAGAGTGTCTTCTGCCACTGCACGAAGGGCGCTTCGGTAACATAGACCGTATCGCCGTCGCGGATCGCGAAATCGCGGGCCATGAACATGCCGTTGGGCTCGGTCAGGTCGAGCACGTAGATCATGCGCTGATCGCCAACGAGATCGGTGCGGCCAAGCACCTTCATCGCGATCTCCGCCGGTTCGTTGCGGAAGACGAAGACGCCGGTCGGGTCGGCAAGGTTCGATTGCAGCCCGCCCACGGTGGCGATTGCCTCGAGCGCCGAGAGCGTCTGGGTTTCGAAGGGCACGCGGGCCTGGGCACCGGTGGCGCCGAGCGAGGTGAAGGCGCGCTGATCCTTCTCGACGAGGATCACGTCGTTGTTGCGCAGCGCGATATCCATCTTCGGATTGTCGTAAAGATCCTTGAGCCAGACCGACTCCGATTGCGTGCCGCGCTTCACGATGATCTTGGCGACCTCGGCGGGGATCGATACACCGCCGGCCTTTGCGATCATGGCCGAAAGGGTGCGGGTGGGGCGCTCGATCGGGTAGACGCCCTGACCGTTGATCGCGCCCATGATCGAGACCGTTGCGCCATCGCCCGCGACGCGGTTGACCAGCACCTGCGGGTCCGGCGTCTGGGCGTCGAGCTTCGAGGTGATGACCCGGCGCAGACCGTCGGGGGTGTTGCCTGCGGCCTTGATGCGGCCGGCATAGGGCACGAAGATATAGCCCGCGCCATCGACCTGCACCTGCTGGAGCTGGGTGGCGTTCGCGCCCTTGTTGGCCAGAAGCCCGTCATCGACGTTTTCCCAGATCGTCAGAGAGAGCGTGTCGCCCGGTCGGATCGTGTCGGAACCGAGCTGGCCGGCGTTGAGGAATTTCGACGAGAAACCGAGCGCGGGTTGCACGGCGGTTTCGCGGGTCACGAAGTCATTGACCTTTACGACGAAAGCATCGCCTTGGCGCATCACAGAGCCGGCAAAGATTTCGCGTTTATTGGGGCCGGGACGCGGCAGACCACAAGATGCAGTCAACAGAGTCGCGGAAAGGCCCGACAAAAGGGCCCTGCGGGTCGTAACGATTTTCACTGCTCGAGCTCCTCGTTCGGGATGCTGCTTTGTTGTTTTGTGCAAGGCTACCCAAATATCGGAAAAAAAACGAGGAAAATTATCGAACTACCCGCAACTGTTGCCGCGGGGCCGCGTTGCCCGCAGTCAGCGCATCATAGGGATCTTCGGGGGCGAGCATCATGTCGACAACCTGCCGCAGCAACGCTCGCCGCCCGCGTGCGGCGTAGAACCCGCCCGGAACCTGGCTCGTTTCCAGCAGGTAATGGCGGTAGTCGCGATAGGCGCGGCTGTCGGGGCGGGCCGGATTGGCGAAGAACTCTTCGAGCCCTTGGGCGGAGGTGAACTCGGGCTTGTCGAAGATCGCGCGCCCCAGCGCCTTGAGCGGTAACCCGCGCCAAAGCGCCTGCTGGGCGGCGGTGGAATTGACCGTCACCGCCGAGCGCGCCTGCGCCAGAAGCCCTGCGAGCTTGCCGCCGCGCACGAAATGCACCCGGTTCGCGAGCCCGTGCCGGTTGGCGGCAAGGCGGATCGTCTCACGGATCGGCGCGCGGCCATCCTCGAGCGGGTGGGCCTTGAAGACGAGATGATGATGGGGCGGGGCGCCACGCGCGAACCCCTCCATCACGAGGTCGATGAACTCCGTTTGGCTGGAGAAGGGCGAATGCATCCGGAAGCTTGCATCATGTTCGAGTTGCAAGAGCACGAGATGATAGGGAAATCCGCCCTGCCGGATACGCCGGGTCGCGAGCTTGCGCTCCAGCATGTGTAGCGGCATCAGCAGTAACCGGCGCAGCCAGAGCCGGAATTCCTGAAATACGGTGATATCGCGATGGGGACGGAAATGGCTATAGGGGCCGGGCCGGGCCATGACGAGGAAATGGTAGAGCGCGCCATAGAAGACATGGTGGCGCATGTCCCCCCAGCGTGGCGGCGCGTCTGGAAATTCGATCTCGGATTGGGCGAGCGCGGCGCGCATCTGCGCCACGCTCGTCTCCATCAGGCGCGAATGGCCGTTCGATCCGCCGCGTTCATAGGTGACCCAATAGGGGCGTACATAGCCTTCCTCGAAGACATGGATGCACAGGCCCAGCTCGCGCCCGATCTCGACCGCCTGGGCGTGGATCGGGCGGGTGTCGCCATAGAGCACGAGATCGGTGATCTCTTTCTCGGCGATGAGGGCGCGCAGCCGGTCGGGCCACGCCTCGGGGGCATCGTCGTAGCGCAGGAACGAGGGGCGGTGGAACCAGAAGGCTTCGTCGCCGCGATTGAAGCCCACGCGCCAGACGCTCGCCCCGGCCGCCCGCAACATCGCGCCGAGCTGATGGAAGAAGGGGCCGTGCGGCCCTTGCAGCATCAGAAAATGGCGGGTCTCGAAACGTCTCATCGCTCTGGCGGTCCTTGCCTTTCGCCCGTGATCGCGCAAGCGGGGCGCGAAGTCACGGAATTTGTGCCATTTTCCTTTACGGATACGGCGAATTTGCGGCGAAGCCCTGTTGAGGCGTTCAATGGGAGCAGGGATTGTGCGGGGCTCGTCTCTTGCGAAGGGGCGTCACGCGGGCTAGCTAGGGTCCGAAATCTGAGAGGATATGCAATGTTCACCGGGATCGTGACCGATATCGGAGAGGTGCTGGAGCTGGAGCAGCGTGGCGATCTGCGCGCGCGCATCGGCACCAGCTATGACGTGGATGGCATCGAGCTGGGCGCTTCGATCGCCTGTGACGGCTGCTGCCTGACGGTGATCGCCACGGGCTCTGAGCCGCAGAACTGGTTCGACGTGGAGATCTCCGCTGAAAGCGTGGCCAAGACCAATATCGGCGGGCGCGGAAATGACAATTCCGGCGGCTGGCAGGTGGGCAAAAATATCAACCTCGAACGCGCGCTGAAAGTGGGCGACGAGCTGGGCGGCCATATCGTCTCGGGTCATGTCGATGGCGTGGCCGAGATCGTGGCGATGGTGGACGAGGGCGACAGCACGCGCTTTACTTTCCGCGCGCCGGAGAGCCTCGCGAAATACATCGCGCCCAAAGGCTCGGTCGCGCTCAACGGGACCTCGCTGACGGTGAACGAGGTGGATGGCGCCGAATTTGGCGTGAACATCATCCCGCATACCAAGCAGGTCACCAATTGGGGGCAGGCGAAAGCGGGCGACCGGATCAACCTCGAGATCGACACGCTCGCGCGCTATGTCGCCCGGCTGCAGGAGTGGAACGCATGAGCACCGACGGCAAGACCCTCACCCCGGTCGACAAATCCGGCACCCATGACGTGCCCGGCGCGGTCGAGGAAAGCCTGCGCGCCGCGATCTCGCCCGCCGAGGAGATCATCGCCGAAGCGAAGGCGGGCCGTATGGTCATCCTCGTCGATCACGAGGATCGCGAGAACGAGGGCGACCTTTATATCCCGGCCGAGAAATGCACCCCCGAGGCGGTGAATTTCATGGCCACCCACGGGCGCGGGCTGATCTGCCTGCCGCTGACCTCCGATCGCGTCGATCAACTGGGCCTCGCGCCGATGGTGCGGGCCAATGCGATGCGCCACGAGACCGCTTTCACCGTCTCGATCGAGGCGCGCGAGAACATCACCACCGGGATTTCCGCCCATGACCGCGCTGAGACGATCAAGGTGGCGATCAATCCCGAGAAGGGGCCGCAGGATATCGCCTCGCCCGGTCACGTCTTCCCGCTGCGCGCCCGCGATGGCGGCGTGCTGGTGCGCGCCGGTCATACCGAGGCTGCCGTCGATGTCGCGCGTCTGGCGGGGCTGACCCCGGCTGGCGTGATCTGCGAGATCATGGGCGATGACGGCCATATGCTGCGCCTGCCGGGGCTGATCGAGTTCGGCAGGAAACACGGGCTGAAGATCGGCACGATCTCCGACCTGATCGCCTATCGCCGCCGCCACGACAATCTCGTGCGCGAGGGCCTGCGCCAGATGGTCACCTCCAGCCATGGCGGCGAATGGGAGATGCGCGTCTTCACCGACACCGCCGAGGGCGTGGACCATATCGTGCTGGTGAAGGGCGACATCACCACGCCCGAGCCGGTCCTTGTGCGCACCCATTCGCTCAACGTGCTCGACGACGTGCTGGGCATCGGCCCCGGTCCCGCCGACGAGGTGCGCCGCGCGATGGAGATCGTGGCCGAGGAAGGCCGCGGGCTCGTCTGCCTGTTCCGCGATCCCTCGAACCGGCTGCTGCGCGAAGACGAGAAGGGCCCGCGCACGATCAAGCAGATCGGGCTCGGCTCGCAGATCCTGTCGTCGATGGGGCTGCATGACCTGATCCTTCTGACCGACAAGCCGCAGACAAAATATGTCGGCCTCGACGCCTACGGGCTGCGCATCGTCGGCACCCGACCCATTACGGAGTAAGACATGGCCGGAATCTCGCATTACACGCTCGAGCTGCCGAAATTCGACACCGCGCCGCGCCTGCTGATCGTGGTCGCGCCCTATTACAAGGATATCGCCGACAACCTGATCGCAGGGGCGAAGGCGGTGGCCGAAGAGGCGGGCGCCTATGTGGACGTGATCGAGGTGCCCGGCGCGCTCGAAGTGCCCACCGCGATCGCGATGGCCGCGCGCATGGCCGATTACGACGGCTTCGTGGCGCTTGGCTGCGTGATCCGCGGCGAGACCACCCATTACGAGACCGTCTGCAACGACAGCTCTCGCGGGCTGACGCTTATGGGGCTCGAGGGGATCTGCATCGGCAACGGTATCCTGACGGTCGAGAATTACGAGCAGGCCGCCGTGCGCGCCGACCCGAAAGATCAGAACAAAGGCGGCGGTGCGGCCGCTGCGGCCTTGCATCTGATCTCATTGTCGCGCAAATGGGCGCGCCGGACGAAGGGTATCGGGTTCAAACCCGCCGAATCCTTCCGCATCGCCGGCGAAACTGACGGATCCAAGAACGCATGACCGAAGACGCCCCCAAACCGCGCAAGCTGACCACCGAGGAAAAGCGGCAGAGAAAATCCGCCTCGCGCCTCTATGCCGTGCAGGCGCTGTTCCAGATGGAGGCGGCCGGGCAGGGGGCCGACAAGGTGCGCCGTGAATTTGAGGATTTCCGTTTTGGTGCGGTGGACGAGGATGGCACGGAGATGGCCGAGGGCGATCCCGACCTGTTCCGCCGCCTGATCGACGACGCGGTGACCTGGCAGGCCAAGATCGACCAGGCGACCGACAAGGCGCTGGTGGCGAAATGGCCGATCGACCGGATCGACCCGGTGCTGCGCGCGCTGTTCCGGGCCGCCGGGGCCGAGCTGGTCACCCCTGCGACTCCGCCCAAGGTGGTCATCACCGAGTTCGTCGACGTGGCCCGCGCCTTCTTCCCCGAGGGCAAAGAGCCGAAATTCGTCAACGCGGTGCTCGATCACATGGCCCGCGCGCTGCGCCCCGACGCGTTCTGATCGCTCGAAACCTGCGGTTTCGCGACATCGTGCCACGGGCTAAACCCTGCCGATTTCGCATTTGTGGCAAGAAACCCTGTTTGAATCAGGCGAATCTGCGCTAGATTGGGATCAAGCAGGAGGACTATTCATGCCTGAACTGATCCGGCTCTACATCAAGAACGTCATCATCGGCTTCTTCATCGCACTTGCCTTCGTGGGCCTGCTTCTGTGGGCCAATGTCGGCAATCTGCGCCACCTGATCCTGACCTCGGATATCGGCTATATCGCGATGGCGCTCTTGGTCGTGTTCAACACCATCGTCTTCTCCGGCGTGCAATTCGCGATCGCGATCATGCGCATGGCCGAGGATGAGGACGGCTCCGGCGGCGGCAAGCGCGACGGCATCCCGACCGACATGGCGGCCGAGCGTCTGGCGATCCCGGTACCGGTCGATCAACCGACCAGCCGCAAGCAGATCCAGCTCAAGCGCTGATATCGCCCCATCACATGCAAAAGCCCCGCCGGATCCGGCGGGGCTTTTTGCTGTTTAGGGTGACGGAAACCGCAGCAGACGTGTAGACGAGAATTCCCGGAGACCTGAATAAATCAGGTGGGCGCCAGGTACCGAGGCCAGGACCCCGGCAGAGCCAGCTCCCTCAGGAATGGTATAGGCCACTGGAAAAGGGTCTTTCACAGAAAGAGCAGTAACCGTCGAGCCCACAGATAGGCGTGCGATCGCGCTCCGACAAGGGGGGATGGCAAAGCCTCGCCACTGCGACACCTTGGCGCTTGGCGCGTGGGGGCATCCCTCTACCTTGGAAGGCGGAATTTGCCGCGAACAGGGAGATTTTCATGAGCGATTTCAAATCTGCCGAGCCGGGCGCTGCGCGGCCCGGTCTGGCTGCCGTGTTTGAGCGGCTCTGGCGCGTCGAAGTGTTGCGCTACGAGGTGCTCGTGGGCGCGCTTTTGTTGCCGGTGCTGGTGGCGGGCCATGCGCGGCTCATGGACTATCTCGTCTACGTGCTGCTCGCCCTTGCACTCTTCGCGGGCGAGAGCTTCCGGGTGATGGGCGCAGGCCTGTTGCACCATGTCGCGCCCGAGGGCATGGCCGAGGCCGCAACCCTGTTGCGCGGGGCCGAGCTGGGTGTGACGATCCTGCGCGCGGCACTGATCCTGCTGGTGATCTCGGTTCTGGCCTTCTGAGCGGAACGCCGCGCTATCTGGACTTTTGTTCACACTTCGTTCATGTTTGGCGCATGGCCCAGATTCCGCTTTCCGATCTCCAGCCCGGTCAGGTGCTTGCCCGAGGTACGGCGCGCGCTCTCAGCGCGCTCGGGCTCGATTGCATCGCCGAGATGCCGCTGCGCCCGCGCCTGCGCGCCGATCTGATGGCGATCGACCGCAAGGGCGAGATCTGGATTGTCGAATGCAAGTCGAGCCGCGCCGATTTCACCTCGGACCGGAAATGGGACGGCTATCTGGACTGGTGCGATCGCTATTTCTGGGCGGTCGATCAGGAGTTTCCGACCGATCTGTTGCCCGAGGGCACGGGGCTCTTCATTGCCGACGGCTACGGCGCAGAGATGATCCGCGAGGCGCCGCTGTCGAAACTCGCGCCCGCGCGGCGCAAGGCGCTCACGCTCGATTTTGCCCGTGCCGCGGCGCGCAGGCTGCACCGGCTCTGCGATCCGGGGGCAGGGCAGATCGGGCTCTAGCGGCTCAGCGCTTCTTGCCCTTGGAGTCCTTCATCATCTCGCGCGCGGCTTCGGCAGCTGCCTGAAGCTCTTCGGCGATCTCTTCGGCCTCTTCGGGGTCGAAATCGAGCGGCAGTTCGACGCCGTCTCCCTCGATATAGATGCGCACCATCCCCAACGAGGTCGGGCCGATCTGGAGATTGGCGGCGATATCGCTTTCCTTGTCGATGCTCATCGGAAACTCCTGAGAGGTTGGCTGGAAAATGCACCTAACGCCCGCAGCGCCCGCAGGCAAGACTTGGTGCGAATTTCTCGCCATCGAGCCCTTGCAATCCCGAGCGCCTCGGTCTATTTCCCGCGCCAGTGCCGCCTTAGCTCAGTTGGTTAGAGCGCTGGATTGTGGATCCAGAGGTCCCCCGTTCAAGCCGGGGAGGCGGTACCACTCCTCCCCGCAAATCATTCAGATAACTCTGCTCAGTCCCTTGGGCTCTGTTTCGTTTTCCGGGCTTAGGCAACCTCAATACTTCCAAACGGGGTGGCCCGAGTCGGTCGCGCGGGATGACCTGCCACGGGTCTTTCATCCAGCCGTGACCGCAGCCCGGTTGGTGTTTGCGCCGATCGGCGCCGGTTGAGCAATCTTGCCGGAGCGTCGCTATTTTTGCAGTCTGGGTGATGAAATGCTGTAGCGCGCTGGACTTTTTTCTGCGCGGATCAATCTTGTAGCTTTCGCTGGTGCGGGGAGACGAATGGCCGTCCTTCAAGATTTCGATTTGCCGGAGGGGCTCGTCTCCTATTGCGATCGCTCGAATGTGGCCTTGTCGATCGCCTCGATGGAGCTCGAGGACGCGCCGCTCGTCTATGTCAACGACGCCTTTCTTGATCTGACCGGCTACGCCGCCGAGGACGTGCTGGGCCACAATTGCCGGTTTCTTCAAGGCGGCAAAGCCTCGGACGAAGAGCGCGGGGCGATGCGCGACTTCATCGAGGACGGTTCGGTCGCCGCTGGGCGGTTCCGGGTCGTCAACGAACGCAAGGACGGAACGGCGTTCGAGAATTTCGTCTTCATGTCCCGGCTGCGTGACCGGTCGGGACAAACCCGGCTGATCCTCGGCTCTCAATTCGACCTGACACAGGCGGCCGAGCGGGCGCATCTGCGCGACAATGATGCCGAGCTCTTGCGCAACACCACCGATCTCGCGGCGATCTCGCGCGGCTTCGGGCTGGCGATGATCGGCTCGGCAAAAGTTCTGTCCGAGAGTGTCTCGACCATGGCCACCATCATCTATCGCGAGGGCTAGGGGATGGGGCGTGGCACATCGCTTTCCCGCAGTCGCGGGATGCGCTTGACCCGCGCGGCTTCGCGGGGGTGCGCATGAACGCAGCGGCGCAGGATCCGCTCTATGTTGTCGGGATCGGTGCTTCGGCAGGTGGCCTCGAAGCGCTGCGCGAGTTGCTCGAACCTGCGCAGGCCGATGATCCTTGCGCCTATGTCGTGGTCCAGCATCTCGATCCCAATCACGAGTCGCTTCTGGCCGAGTTGCTCGATCGCTCCACCGCGCTTGGTGTGCGCCAGGCGCGCGATGGCGAGACGCTGCGCGCAGGTCATGTCTACACGATCCCACCGGGGGCAGGGCTCGAGATCCGCGACGGCAAGCTCCATCTGGCGCAATTCACCCAGCCGCGCGGGCTGCGACGTCCGATTGACGATTTCTTCGAGAGCCTCGCGATTGATCGCGGCGTGCGCGGGGTGAGCGTCATCCTGTCGGGCACCGGTACAGATGGCTCGGTCGGGCTGCGCGCGGTCAAGGAGCATGGCGGTTTCTGCATCGCGCAGGATGCCAGCGCGCGTTACGACTCGATGCCCAGTTCGGCGGTGGCCACGGGGATGGTCGACGTGGTCTGCCCACCCTCTGAGGTCATTGCGCGGATCGCGGACTATCGCGAGGTCGATCCCGCCCGCGTCAAGGCGGTGCCCGTATCGGGTTCGCTGGCCGAGATCTGCGCGGCTCTGCATCGCCTCACCGGGCATGACTTTTCGCATTACAAGCGCTCGACGCTGGAGCGGCGCATCCAGCGCCGGATGCAGGTGGTGGGGCTGGTCGACAGCAAGGCCTATCTCGCGCGGCTCGAAGCGGAACCTGACGAGCCGCTCGCGCTTTTGGGCGATCTGCTGATCAACGTCACCCGCTTCTTCCGAGACACCGATCATTTCGAGGCGCTGCACCGCGAGGTGATCGCGCCGATGGTGGCGCGTGCGGGCGACGGTCAGGAGCTGCGGGTCTGGGTGCCGGGCTGTTCAAGCGGCGAGGAGGCCTATTCGATCGCGATGATGATCGATCAGGCGATCATCGCCTCTGGAAAGGCGCTCGATTTTCAGCTTTTTGGCACCGATATCGACGAGCGCATGCTGGGGATCGCGCGGGCGGGGCGCTACCCGGTCTCGGCACTGCTCGACCTGCCCGAGGAGATGCGCGAGGCGTATGCAATCGGGCGCGACGGCAGCTTCCAGATCTCGACTGCCCTGCGCGACCGGGTACGGTTCTCGCCGCATTCACTGATCAAGGATCCGCCGTTTTCGAGGCTCGACCTGGTCTCGTGCCGCAACCTGCTGATCTATTTCGGCGACAAGTTGCAGGCGCGGGTGCTGCCGATCTTCCATTACGCACTCAATCCCGGCGGCTATCTCTTTCTCGGCCCCTCCGAGAGCGTGGGACGGTTCGATGCGCTGTTCGCGCCTGTCGATGGCGCCTTGCGCATCTTCGAGAGCGTCGGCCCGCGCTCTCCCTATCCGGCGGAACTGCCGACCAATCGCGACCCGGTACGGCGGATTTCCACTCCGCCGCACTCGCCTCAAGCACAACAGAAGAAAGACTGGACCGGAACCGTGGCTAGCAATCGCATCCTGGACCTTTACGCCCCCGCTACGCTGCAAGTGGACCGCAATGGCGCGATCCTTGCCGCGACCGGGCGGCTTGGCCGTTACATCGAAGTGGACCCGTCCGAGACCGGGCAGGGCCATGCGCAATCTGTGGCACGACCGGGACTGCGCGAGGCAATCTCCACGGTGATCCGCGAGGCCTCCGGCGCAGGTGTGCGCAAGGTGGTGCGCGATGTCGAGGTGATCTCGGAGACGGGGCGGCAGAAGGTCGACGTTCTGGCCGATCCGCTCAGTGACGAGACGATCCTGATCGTGTTTCGCGACCGTGCCGCCTTCGAGCCCATCACCGAGGACGATATCGACGAGATCGCGCCTTCGGAAAGCCATGTGCAGGTGCTCGAGGCAGAGTTGCGCGCGACCCGCAACCGGCTGCGCAGCACGGTTGAGGAGCTTGAGACCGCGAACGAGGAGCTCAAATCCTCGAACGAGGAAATGATGTCGATGAACGAGGAGCTTCAATCGACCAATGAGGAGCTCGCCACCGTCAATGACGAGCTCAAGACCAAGGTCGAGGAGCTTTCGGCGGCCAATGCCGATCTGCGTAACATCTTCGATTCCAAGCTGCACGCGATGGTGACGGTGGACCGCCGCAAGCGGTTGCGCAATTTCACCGATGGCGCGGCCGAAGTGATCCGGCTGCGCGCCTCCGATCGCGGACGGCCGCTGAGCGATGTCCAAAGTTCGCTCGATCAGCCCGAGGTCTTGAGTGAGCTGATCGATGCCGTGCTCGCGGGTGGCGCGCCCGCTGCGGTGCGGGTGAGCGCGCAGAGCCTCGGCAAGGTCTGGTCGCTTTCGGCCACGCCTTATCTCAACGCGCGTGGCGAAATCGCCGGTGCGACGCTGATCTTCACCGATGTCACGCAGGCGCTGGAGCTGGAGAACGAACTGGCGCGCAAGGGCGAGCGATTGCAGCTCGCGCTCGAGATCACCAAGGTCGGCGTCTGGTCGCTCGACCCCGAGACCAATCTTGTCGAGATCGACGACATGATCGCGGCTTTCTACGGGCTCGTGGAAGGCGCGACCCTGCCTGCGGAGGCCCTGTTCGCGCGCATCGTTCCGGCCGATCGCGACCGGGTTGCGGCGGCGATCGCGGAGGCGATCTCGCAAGATCAGAATTTCGACGCCCATTTCGAGCTTAGCCTGCCCGATGGCAGCTCCCGCCATCTGCGCGGGGTGGGGAGATTGATGGAGGAAGGCGGGCGCAAGCGGCTGCTGGGCCTCAATGTCGACATCACCAACGAGCAGGAGACCGCGCAGATGCGCGAGCTGATGCTGCGCGAGATGAACCATCGGGTGAAGAACCTCTTCTCCATCGTCTCGGGCATGTTGCGCATCGCCGGGCGCACCGCCGAAAGCCCGCGCGCGCTCGTCGAGGATGTCAGCCACCGGATCAACGCCCTTGCCCGTTCACACGATCTGGCGCGGACGCGGCGGCTTGGACAGGCGATTTCGCTGGGTGACGTGGTCCGCACGACGCTCGCGCCCTATGGCGATCCGGAGACGTTCACGATCGAGGGGCCGGAGGTTTTCGTTTCGACGCAAAGCCTGACCGCACTGGCGCTCGTGTTTCACGAATGGAGCACCAATGCCGCGAAATACGGCGTGCTGGGACCGCTCCAGGGGCGGCTGGAGATCCGTTGGAGCCTTGATGATGACGACTGCGTGACGATGACATGGAACGAGATCTATGATGAGGCGTTCGATGTCGAGACTCGGAGCGAAGGGTTCGGTTCGACGCTCATCGACATTTCCGCCCAGCAGATCGGAGCGGATATCGAGACGCAACAGACCCCGCAAGGGCGTGGATACAGGATCACATTCGCGCATGACCCCGACGCCGAGCAGGATTGAAACGATGAGTGGTGAGGTTCTTCTGGCCGAAGACGAGGCCGTTGTCGCGCTCGATCTGCAATTCATGCTTGAGGATATGGGCGTGCAGGTGCGCGGGCCCTGTGCGACGGTGCAGGCGGGGCTCGATCTTGTGGCGGAACGTCTGCCCGATATGGCGATCCTGGATGTTATGCTCGCCGATGGCGAGGTCTACGAGCTGGCCGACAAGCTCCACGATGCCAAGGTGCCGATCCTGTTTCATTCAGGCCATGCCGACGCGCATCACCTTGCCGCGCGCTATCCCGGTGCCGCGATCTGCCCCAAACCCGCGATGCCTTCCGAGATCGAGGCGAAGGTCTCGCAATGGCTCGCTCAGTCCGGCTGAGCGCCTGCTGAAGGCGCTTGCGCGATCCGGTCGAGAAAAGCCCGCGCCGCGTGGCTGACGTGATGCTCGCGATGGCGCAGCGCGTAGAAGGGGCGGGGCGGCAGGGCGAGCGGCCAGCGATGCAGCGTCCCGATCCGCAGCGAGCGCGCGACCACATGGGCCGACAGGATCGTCATCCCGGCGCCGGATTCCACAGCGCTCAACACCGCCTCGTTTGAAGGTAGCACCAGCGGATCGCGCATCTGCGCGGCTGTTAGCCCGTGCGGGGCCAGCGCCGCCTCGGCGCTCGAGCGCGTCCCCGATCCCTCTTCGCGCAGCACCCAATCGCCCGCGCGCAAGGTCGCCGCGTCAAGGCGGTCAGGCGGAGGGGCGGCGCTTACCAGCATCAGTTCATCCGCGCCTATCCGGCGACGCTCCAGCTTCGGCTCGTCGATCTCGCCCTCCACCAGAGCCAGATCGAGCGCCCCCTCGCGGATCTTCGCGGCCGCCTCCTGACTGTTGCCGATCTCGAGGGTGACCGCGATGCCGGGACGCGCCTTGCGGAAGGCCGCGATATGGGGCGGTAACCAGTAGCCCGCGATGGTCTGGCTCGCGACCATCCGAATATGGCCGCGCTCAAGCCCGCGGGTCTCGGCCAACATTGCTTCGGCCTCGGCGATCCGCGCCAGAACGGCCCGCGCCTCGGGCAGGAAGGCGCGGCCCTCCTCGGTCAGAACGATCCCGCGTCCGATCCGGTCGAAGAGCTTCACGCCGTGGCGCGCCTCCAGCGCCGCGATCGCGGCCGAGGCGGTCGATTGGGTCATGTTCAGCTTATGGGCGGCGTGGGTCACATGCTCCATCTCGGCGACGGTGACGAAGACGCGAAGCTGCTCAGGGGTCATCTTGGCCTCATTAATCGAATAAAGCGATCATAATCATAAAAACATTTCGTTTGAAGAATGAAAGCGCCGGGGCAATTACTCGACATACGAATTTGCTGCGATCGCGAAAGGATGCTGCCATGGCGCTTCAGATCTCTCTCCCTCAAGCCCTGCGCGCTCCCCATCTGCGGTTGCGCGAGATCGCCCCGGGTCTGGTGCTGAGCATCGGTGTCGCGGCGCTGGCCGAGGTCGCTGCACGTGCCGAACAGGTGGCCTTCGGGGCGCAATGGCTTGAACCATTGGTGCTGGCGATCCTGATCGGCGCGATGGTGCGGACCTTCTGGAAACCGCAATGGTTCTTCCTGTCGGGCATCTCCTTCTCGGCCAAGACCGTTCTTGAAATCGCGATCGTCCTGCTTGGCGCGTCGGTGAGCGCGCAGACGCTGCTCTCTGTCGGTCCGGAGCTGCTGATCGGTATCGTCGCGGTGGTCGCGCTCGTCGTGCCGGGCGCCTACCTGCTGGGCCGCGCGCTGGGTCTGCCCGCGCGCATGGCGCTGCTGATTGCCTGCGGCAACGGGATCTGCGGCAACTCCGCGATCGCCGCTGTCGCCCCGGTGATCGAAGCCGATAGCGATGATGTGAGTGCCTCCATCGCGTTCACCGCGGTTCTGGGCGTGGCCGTCGTGCTGCTGCTGCCGCTGTTGGGCCACGCGCTGACGATGGGTTCGGTGCATTACGGCATCCTGTCGGGCCTGACGGTTTATGCCGTGCCGCAGGTGTTGGCCGCCGCCGCGCCGATGGGCCATAGCGCGATCCAGATCGGCACGCTGGTGAAGCTGGTGCGGGTTTTGATGCTTGGCCCGATCACGGTGGTGCTTTCGCTCATCGCGTCGCGCCTGCCCGAAGAGGGGCGCAATCCCAATGCTTCGGGCAAGGTTCGCAAGGGGCTGATGCCGCCGCTCTTCATCCTCGGCTTTCTCGCAATGATCGCGGCGCGCTCCTTTGGGGTGCTTCCGCAGGCGGCACTGGCGCCGATGGGGCAGGGGGCGTCGATCCTCACGGTGATCGCCATGGCCGCGCTGGGGCTGGGTGTCGATGCGCGCGCAGTGGCCGCTGCCGGCCCGCGGGTGATCGCGACGGTGACGCTTTCGCTCGTCCTGCTGGTCGGGTTGGGGCTGGCGCTGGTGGCGCTGCTCGCCGGCTGATCGCTCCATTCGATCAAAAGAAGGTCAGGGGGGCTGCAATTTCGCACGCCCCCCTGTGCAGTGTCCGCGCATTGATCGGAGCGGGAGGCGGGATAACTGGTCGGGGGAAAAGATTAGCACGCTAACTGTATTCCCCAGAGGCTCCGATGAAGGACAGCGTACAGACCGAGGCCCGCGACCGGCGGGCGATGACGCGCTCGATGATGGTGCTCGTGCGCTCGATCCGCGCAATGTTCGACGAGCAGGCCCGCGACATGGGCCTCACCTATGCCCGCGCGAAGGCGATCTTGGCCGTGTCGCGCGACGAGGGGCTGAACCAGACCCAACTGGCAGAGACGCTCGAGATCGAGACGCCGACGCTCAATCGCACGCTCGACGGGTTGGAAAAGCTCGGCTTTCTCGAACGCCGCCCCGATCCCTCCGACAGGCGTGTTCGGCAGGTCTTCCTGACCGATCACGCCCGCGCCAATGCCGACCAGATCGAGGGCTTCATCGAAGATTTGCGCGCGCGGCTTTATGACGGGATCGCGCCCGAGGACCTGGCGCAGGCGCGCGCGGTTCTGGCGCGGATGGAGCACAATCTCGACCGGATGCGTCAGGCATGACCGCCCGACCGCGCGACACCCACGGCCCGGAGACCGCTCCGGCCGCGCCAGCCCCCGTGGCAGAGCCGCCCGCGCCCACCCGCGCGCGTCAGGTGATCTATGCCGGGGCGGCGGTGGTGATCGCGCTGTCGCAATCGCTCTCGATGGGGTTCGTCTCGGCGAACCTGCCGCAGCTTGCAGGCGATCTGCACGCGACGACCGTTCATGCTTATTGGGTGATGGCGGCGTTTCTTGCGCCACGCGCCTCGATGCCGGTGATGCTGATCAAGATCCGCGATCAGTTCGGGCTGCGCCGTTTTGCCGAGATCGGGATTTCCGCCTTCGTGGTGGTGATGGTTCTGAGCCTCTGGGTGGATGATCTGCATTCCGCCGTGGTCGTGGCCTTTCTCAGCGGCTGCGCTGCGGCCCCACTCTCAAGCCTCGCGTTTCTTTACATGATCGAGGCCGTCCCGCCCGCCTGGCGCGCCAAGCTCGCGATTTCCAGCGTGCTGACGATGATCATGCTGGGCCGTCCGCTGGCGCGGGTGCTGCTACCGGAACTGACCGCCGAGGCAAGCTGGCACGCGGTAAGCCTCTTCGAGACCGGGCTGGCGCTGATCTGTCTGGCGCTGATCTTCAAGCTTCCGCTGACCCCGCGCCCCTTGCAGAAGGTGCTGGCGCCGCTTGATTTCCTCAGCTTCGGGTTGATCGCATTGGGTTTCGGCGGGTTCACCGCGAGCTTCACCTTCGGTGCACTCTATTACTGGACGCAGGCGCGCTGGCTCGGGCTTGTACTGGCCGGGTCGATTGCGCTTCTGACGCTGGCGGTGGTGATCGAGCTGCAACGGCGTGACCCGCTGGTCGATTTTCATTGGCTGCTCAGCCCGCCGATCCTGCACCTCGCGGGCACGCTTCTGGTTTTTCGCATCGCGCTCTCCGAGCAGAGCGCGGGCGCGGTCGGCTTGCTGAGAACGCTCGGGATGCAGCCCGATCAGGAACAGCTTCTCTTTGCGATCGTCGTGCTGGCAATGCTCGCGGCGGGGGCGGTCTGCATGGGGTTCAACAGTCCCGCCCGCGCACCTGCCTTTCATATCGTGGCGCTTGTGATGATCGCGCTCGGAGCGTGGATGGATTCGCACGCCACCGCGCTCACCCGCCCCGAGCAGATGTATCTCAGCCAGGGGATGATCGGTTTCGCGAGTATCCTCTTTTTGCCCCCGGCGATGGCCAAGGGGCTCGGCGCGGCCTTTGCCAAGGGGCCAAACTACTTGCTTAGCTTCATCGTGCTGTTTCTGGCCACGCAATCGCTGGGCGGGGTGATCGGCTCGGGGCTGTTCCGATCGGTCGTGGTCGCGCAGAGCGCGCTGCACGCGAGCGAACTCGCCCCGCAGATTGCGCCCGGCAATCTGGCGCTTGCGCCGACGCTGAGCGCCACCGCCGCCGCTTACGCTCCGCAGATCAGCGATGTCGCGCAGCGCAGTGCCGTGGCGTTGTCCTCGGTGGCCAACACCGTGCAGCTTCAGGCACAGGTTCTGGCTTATGACGACGCATTCCGGCTGGTGGTGTGGTTCGCACTGGCCGCGCTGGCGCTGCTTCTGGGGCACATCGCGCTGCAATGGGCCCGCACGCGGCCCGCCCCGTCCTCCCTTTCTCCCGTTTCCGCTCAATGAGACCTGCATGACTTCGACCCGCCGCCATTTCGTGACCCTGACCGTTTTCCTGCTCGGCTTCGCCGGGGTGTTGACGGTGCTTTATGCTTGGCGCCTGCCACCGTTCCGCTCGGATGTGGCCTGGACCGACAATGCCTATCTGCATGGCAAGGTAACGGCGATCTCCGCGCAGGTTGCGGCCGAAGTTGTCGCGGTGCCGGTGAAGGATTTCGAGCGGGTGAAAAAAGGCGATGTGCTCGTGCGGCTCGATGATCGGGCGCTTAAGGCGGGCGTGGCGCAGGCCCAGGCGGCGCTGGAGGCGGCGAAGGCCGCGCAGGATAACGGCGCGCAGGCGGTGCGCTCAGCCCAAGCCACGCTGGAGGCGAAACAGGCCGCGCTCGCTTCGGTGAAAGCCGCCCGCGAGACCGCACAGAGCGCCTGGGACCGGGCCTCGAAGCTCAACGCGACAAGCTATGTCTCGCAATCGGATGCCGATCAGGCGCGGCTTACGCTCGATCAGGCGCAGGCTTTGGTGCGCGAGGCGCAAAGCGCAATCGACGTGGCCCAGCAGGCGGTGGAGACGGCCGAGCTGTCGCGTCGCTCGCTCGTGGCCAATACCGATGCGGCGCAGGCCGCGTTGGAGGCCGCGCAGGTGGCGCTCGATCACGCAGTGATCCGCGCACCCGAAGCCGGCCGGCTGGGGCAGGTCTCGGCGCGCATCGGGCAATATGTCTCGGCGGGCACGACGCTGGTCTCGCTCGTCCCGCCCGATCTCTGGCTGATCGCGAATTACAAGGAGACGCAGCTCAAGGGGTTGCGGCCCGGCGATCCGGTAAGTTTCACCGTCGACGCGCTTGGCCCGATCTCGTTCACCGGCCGTATCGAGCAATTCTCGCCTGCCACGGCGGCGCAGTTCAGCCTTCTTGCGGGCGCGAATGCGACGGGGAATTTCACCAAGATTGCGCAGCGCGTGCCGGTGCGGATCGCGATCGACCCGAACCAGCCGGAGGCAGCACGCCTTGCGCCGGGGCTCTCGGCCGAGGTCAGCGCGCGGCGCGGTGCGTCGTGATCACGCTCACGCCTGCGCGGCTTTCTTCTTCTTTTTCTTGGGCCGGGGTTTCTCGGGCTTGCCGCCGCCGCGCGCGGGATCGACATGGCTGGCCAACTCGCCCGGATCGAGCCGCGTGAGCGCCTGCATGAATCCCGAAATCGCATCGAGAACCTCGCAAAGCGCCGCCGCACGCGGATCGGCGCTGCGGGCTTCGAGCGCGGAAAGCTGGTCGCGCGCCGGGCCGATCACGCGACGCTCGCGTTCAGCGATCATCAGCCGGGCCATTTCCCAAGGATCGGTGGGGGCCACGAAGAAATCCTTGCGCGAGCCGGGACTGCGTGCGGCCTGAATGAGGCCAGCCTCGCGCAATTCCTTCAGCGCGGTCGAAACATTGGAGCGCGAGAGCGCGAGCTGATCGACCAGATCGTCGGCGGACGGAGCCTGCGCCGCACGCCAGATCGCGCCGAGGCAACGGCCGGCGGGGCGGGAGAACCCGAAACGGGGGGCAAGTTCGGCGAAGGCTTCGGGCAGGTCGGTGTCGATCATTCTTGCATCCTTCGCCTCTGTCTCACGCGCCGGAAGCGCGCGCCTTGGCCAGGCCCGCGATCAACGCGGCCTCGCCGTCGCCCAAAGTGACCTGCGCGCCCTGCGCTTGCAAGGCGCGGGCGCAAATTTCCGACCAGCCGGGCGCGGAGGGCGAAGAAAGTGCCAAAACGCGCTGACCGAGCCACCACGGCCGGGCGGCGGCCAGTTCCGCGCCCAGAACCGCGCCGCTGGCACGTGCCGAAGCCTTGCCGATGCTCAAGGGCGCCAACTCGCGCGCCAGTCTTTCGGGGCGCGAGAGCGTGTCGGCAAGGGCTGCCTCGAACTCTGCACCCGCCTCCAGCGGTGCGCCCATCGCTGCCTGTATCGCCGCCGATCCCGCGCGCATCACGCTGACGACTTCACCTGCCGAGATATGCGCCCAGAGCGCGCTCGCACCGCAGATCCAGATCACGCCGTCGAATTGCGGCACTCCTGCGAGCACGCCCGCGATCCGTGCAGCCTCGGCGGGCTGCACTTCGGTCTGGTCACTGGTCTGGATCAGCCCCGGCAGGGCGGGCAAGGAGGCGGCGCCAATTTCGGCGCGCGGCCAAGCCGTCTCGGGCAGGGGCGTGCAGGGCAGGGGACGGGGGGCAAGCCCCACCGATGGCGCGGCCAGAACCGCTTCGACCCCTTCGCTCAGCAGCGGGCGGGGCGACGGCCCCGCGCGGCGGTCGATGACCTGTCCGTCCGCAGCCACATCGAGCGCCCGCCAGCGCCCGTTCTCTTCCGTCAATGCGATCCAATCCGCCATGCGGATCAGATCGCACGGGCAGGCGCGGGGATCAACTCCCCGAGAGGCAGGAGGTCAGTTTCTGTGCCATCGAACGCATCAGCGTTTCGTAGAGGTCGGGGCCGTACTCAAGCGAGCTTCCCGAGGGATCGAGCGCCTCACCAAGTTTCACCGGCGTGTCCTGCACCAGCAGCGAGACCATCTTCGGATCGTGCTGGGCTTCGGGGAAGATGCAGACCGCACCGGAGTCAGTCGCGGTCTTGCGCATTTCGGTGAGATGGGCGGCACCTGGAGTGGCCGCATCGCCCAGCGACAGTGCGCCTGCGACCTGCAGGCCGTAGTGATCGGCGAAATAGCCATAGGCATCGTGGAAGACGAGGAAGGGCTTGTCGGCGATCGGGGTCAGCTCGCCGCGGATCTCGGCATCCATCTTCGTGATACGGGCTTTGGCAGCATCGGCATTGGCACGATAGATCGCCGCGTTTTCGGG
This sequence comes from Thioclava pacifica DSM 10166, assembly GCF_000714535.1. Lineage (GTDB taxonomy): Bacteria > Pseudomonadota > Alphaproteobacteria > Rhodobacterales > Rhodobacteraceae > Thioclava > Thioclava pacifica. Next base: position 368,985 of record NZ_AUND01000001.1, read on the forward strand.
ATCGGCAGCGCCAAGCTGCGAGGCGATCGTGTCGATCCAGGCCTCGGCATTGGCAGGGTCGAGCCAGGCATGGGGGTCAGTGCCCTCATGCATGTGCCCCGCCTCGGCTTCGCCTTCATGCGCGTCTGCGGCCTTTGCATGATCGTCATGTTCGTCATGGGAATGGTCATGCGGATCGTTTTCCCCGAACTGGCGACGATAGGTGCCGGGGCTTTCGAGCAGCTCCACCGTCTCGCCCTTCACCTCGATCCCGTCGATCGCGCGCTTGAGCCAGGGTTCGAGTTCGGGCCCGATCCAGAACACCAGATTGGCGTTTTGCAGATCGCGTGCCTGGCTCGGGCGCAGCTGGAAATCATGCGGATCCGAGCCCTGCGACAGCAAGATACCCGGCTGGCCCAGATCCCCCATCACCTGGGCAACGAGCGATTGCACCGGCGGGATATCGGTCAGCACATCGGGCACGGCGGCCTGCGCCAGCCCTGGAACGGCGGTGAGGGCGGCGAAGAACAGCGGAAGGCGCGAAGTCATTTGGGGTCTCCTGAAAACTTGATCTCGGCTGCGGAAGATGTATGTTATAAAATCACACGTCAAGCAGAAATGTGATAAGGTAACATATCCGTGGCCAGCCCGACCCCTTCCGCCAATGCCTTCACCCAGCACGATCACGCCCACTGCGCCGATACGACCCTTCACAAGGCCGAGGCGGTTGCGGCCGAGAAAGGCGTGCGTCTGACCCCGGTTCGCAAGCGCGCGCTCGAGATCCTGCTCGAAGAGCATCGTGCGATGGGAGCCTATGAGGTGCTTGACCGGCTCGCTGCGGACGGGTTTGGCAACCAGCCGCCCGTCGCCTATCGCGCGCTGGAATTTCTGGTGGAGAACGGATTGGCGCATCGCGTGCGCCGTCTCAACGCGTTCGCGGCCTGCATGCGCCCGGGTGAGGAGCATGCCCCGGTTTTCCTGATCTGCCGTGACTGCGGTGAGGTGGCCGAGGCAGGCGCCGACGAGGTGCGTCAGGCGCTCTTGGGGGCTGCGGACCGGCTGGGCTTCCATGTCGAGCGTGCGACTGTCGAGGCGCTGGGGCTGTGCCCGAAATGCTATCAAGAGGCCGCGCAATGAGCGAGCTGATCACGGCGCAGGGGCTGAGCGTGCGCCATGGCGATACCGAGGTTCTCCACGGCATCGACTTCACGATTTCACCCGGTGAGATCGTCACCGTTGTCGGGCCGAACGGCTCGGGCAAGTCGACGCTGGTGCGCGCGCTGATCGGGCTAGAGCCCGCCGCGCGGGGGGCGGTGGCGCGCAAACCGGGGCTCAAGATCGGCTATGTGCCGCAAAAACTCCATATCGACGCGAGCCTGCCGATGACGGTGCGCCGCTTCCTGTCGCTACCCAAGCGGGTCTCGGATGCGCGCGCCGGGGCCGCACTCGAGCGTACCGGCGTGCCGCATCTGGGCGCACGTCAGATCGCGCGGCTCTCGGGCGGACAGTTCCAGCGCGTGCTGCTGGCGCGTGCCCTGCTGATCGAGCCCGATATCCTCATCCTCGATGAGCCCACGCAAGGCCTCGATCAACCCGGCACCGCCGGGTTCTACAAGCTGATCGAGGAGGTGCGCGCCGAGACCGGGGCCGCCGTTCTGATGGTCAGTCACGACCTGCATGTGGTGATGTCGGCGTCGGACAGGGTGATCTGTCTCAACGGCCATGTCTGTTGTCAGGGCACGCCGAAGGTCGTCTCGGAAGCGCCGGAATATCGCGCCCTTTTCGGGATGGGCACGCAAGGGGCCTTTGCGCTTTACCAACACGATCACGACCATGGCGACGAGCATTCCGACCACGCCACCTGCCATCACGACCCCGAACACGACTCCGAACACGACCACGAGCACGCGCATGTTTGACGATTTCCTTACCCGAGCGGCGCTGGCCGGGATCGGGCTGACCTTTGCGACCGGACCGCTGGGCTCCTTCGTGGTCTGGCGGCGCATGGCCTATTTCGGCGATGCCACCGCTCATGCCGCGATCCTCGGCGTGGCGCTGAGCTTCGCCTTCGGCAGTTCGGTCTATCTCGGCACGCTTGGCGTGGCGCTGGCGATGGCGGTGACCGTGGCGCGGCTTTCGGGGCGCGGGCATGCGATGGATACGGTGCTGGGCGTGCTGGCCCATTCCGCATTGGCCTTCGGTCTCGTCGCGGCCTCGTTCCAGAGCGGGTTGCGGGTCGATCTGACCGCCTGGCTCTTCGGGGATATCCTCGCCGTTTCGAGAGCCGATCTCGCTGTGGTCTGGGGCGGATCGGCGGTGGTTCTGGCGATGCTGGCCTGGCGCTGGCAGGGGCTTTTGACCTCGACGATCAATGACGAACTGGCAATGGCTTCGGGGCTCGATCCGCGCCGCGAGCAGATGGTTCTGACGATCGCGCTGGCAATGACCGTGGCCGTGTCGATCAAGATCGTGGGGGCACTGCTGATCGCGGCGCTGCTGATCATCCCGGCGGCCGCCGCGCGACAGGCGGTGCGCAGCCCCGAGGCGATGGCGGCGGGGGCGACCGGGGTCGGGATCGTCTCGGTGCTGCTCGGGCTCTGGGGCTCGCTGCAATTCGACACGCCCGCCGGGCCTTCGATCGTGGCGGCCGCGACTTTTGTCTTCTTGCTCAGCCTGCCGCTGCGTCGTCGCGGCTAAGGCTCCGCGCCCCATTGCCTTTCCGTGCTCGAGCGGCTGGAATGCCGCCCGGAGGACCGACATGGATCAAAGCAGGATCGCCAGCCCTGAACAGGTATTCGCCCATCTCGCGGCGGGCAATCAGCGGCGCCGGGTGAGCTTCGGTTACGCCGAACGCCGTGCCGCCCTGCGCGCGCTGTCGGAGGCGATCACGGCCCGCGAGGGCGAGATCATCGAGGCTCTGAGCACGGATTTTGCCAAGCCCGAGGCCGAGATCCGCCTGACCGAGATCCTGCCGGTGCAAGCCGAGATCAGCCATACCCTGCGCCATCTCAAGCGCTGGATGCGCGTGCGCAGGGTCTATCCGACCCGCGCGATGCTTGGCACCAAGGCGCGCATTATCCCCGAGCCCAAGGGGACCGCGCTGATCATCGCGCCCTGGAACTACCCGGTGGGGCTGTCGCTCGGCCCGCTCGTCTCGGCGTTGGCTGCGGGCTGCGCGGTGGTGCTCAAACCTTCCGAGCTGGCGCCTGCGAGTGCTGCCGTGATCGCGGATATCGTCGTGGAGGCGCTGCCCGAAGATCTCGTGCGTGTCGTGCAAGGTGGCGTCGAGGTGAGCACGCAGCTTCTTGATCAGCCCTTCGATCATATCTTCTTCACCGGCTCGCCCCGCGTGGGCAAGATCGTGATGGCGGCGGCGGCAAAGCATCTCGCCTCGGTCACGCTGGAGCTGGGCGGCAAATCGCCGGTCATCGTCGGCCCCGGCGCAGATCTGAAAAAGGCCGCGAAGATGATCGCCTGGGGCAAGTTCGCCAATGCCGGTCAGACCTGCATTGCCCCCGATCACGTCTTCGTCGCCAAGCAGGTCGAGGCCCCGTTTCTCGCCGAGCTGAAAGCCGCGATCGCGAAGATGTATGGCAAGACCGAAGAGGCTCAGCAGGCCTCGCGCGATCTGGCCCGGATCATCAATCCCGATCATTTCGCGCGGCTGACGGGGATGATTTCCGAAGCCGAGGCACAGGGCGCGCGCGCGCTGACGGGCGGCGCTTCCGAGACTGAGAGCCGCTATATCGCGCCGACCGTGATGATGGGCACCGACCCGTCGATGAAACTGGAACAGGAAGAGATCTTCGGCCCCGTCCTGCCGGTGATCCCCTTCACTGATGCCGATGAGGTACTGACCCGTATCGATGCCGGACCGAAGCCGCTGGCGCTTTACATCTTCGAGCGCGATCGTGCCCTGATCGAGCGGCTGCGCCGCGCCAGCACCTCAGGCGCTGTCGGGATCAATATCGCGCTGGCCCATTACCTGCACCCGAACCTGCCTTTTGGCGGGATCGGCAATTCGGGCTTGGGAGCGGCGCATGGGCATTATGGCTTTCTTGCCTTCACCCATGAAAAGGCGGCTCTGGAGAACCGCTTCGCGCCGCTCGGCATGCTGATGCCGCCCTATCGCGGCGCGCGGATCGCCAAGCTCGCCCAGAAATTCCTGCGCTGAGCCCGCTCACGGAGCCGTCACGCGCAATCGCGCAGTACCACAAGCCTGTGTAATCGCTCCGCTTCATTTGTTAGCGCCCTAACTGGTCCCCATCGACGATTTCACAACAGGGGATTCCACAATGGCTGCAATTGATACGGTCGCACCCCCCGGCAAACTTCGGCGCGATGCCGGGGTGGTCGGGCTGCTCTTTGCCTCGACCACCTCGATGATCGGCTCCGGATGGCTGTTCGGTGCCTATCACGCCTCCAAGATCGCGGGCCCGCTCTCGGTCTGGTCGTGGGTGATCGGCGCTGTGATCATCATGCTGATCGCTTTGTGCTTTGCCGAGCTTTCGACGATGTTCTCCAAGTCCGGCGCGCTCGTGCATATGAGCCATGCCAGCCATGGCGAGACGCTGGGCCGGCTCTGGGGCTGGATGCTGTTTCTCAGCTACGCACCCGTTCCGGCGGTCGAGGCCGAGGGGATCGTGACCTATGCCAACAATTACCTGCCCTATTTCATCAAGGGCGATGGTTCCGGGACACTTACGCTGATGGGCTTCTTCGCCTCGGCGGTGCTTCTGAGCGTACTTGCGGTGCTCAACCTGCTGGCGATCCGGATGCTTTTGAAGGTCAACAACACGGTGACATGGTGGAAAATCGCGGTGCCGCTGGTGACCGTGGTCGGTCTGATCGCGGCCTCGTCGCATTGGGGCGTCTGGCACGCAGCCCCCGGCACCTACAGCTCGCAAGGCATGTTCACCGCGATTCCAGCGGCGGGCATCGTCTTCTCCTTCCTCGGGTTCCGCACCGCGATCGACCTGGGCGGCGAGAGCGCCAATCCGGGCCGCAACATCCCGATGGCGGTGATCGGATCGGTCATTCTGGCGGCCTTCGTCTATATCCTGCTGCAAGTCGCCTTCATCATGGCGCTGAGCCCAGACAGTCTGAAGAATGGCTGGTCGTCTCTGAATTTCGCCGGTGCGGCAGGTCCGTTCGCGGGTCTCGCGGCGACGCTCGGCATGGGGTGGCTGGCGCTGCTGCTTTATGTCGATGCCTATATCTCGCCCGGTGGCACCGGGCTGATCTATGTCACAGGCGGGTCGCGGATTCTCTATGCGGTGGGCGATACCGATAGCGGTCCGCAATCGCTGACCAAGACCAGTGCGAGCGGTGTTCCGTGGCTCGCGGTGGCGGTGATGTGGGCGGTGGGCGTGTTCTTCCTGCTCCCGTTCCCGGCCTGGCAGTTGCTGGTGGGATATATCAGCTCGATCACGGTTCTGACTTATGGTCTTGGCCCGATCGTGCTGATGGTGCTGCGCCGTTCGCAGCCTGACGCACCGCGCGCCTTCAAGCTCGCCGGGGCCGAGATCCTGGCGCCTCTGGCCTTCATCGCCTCGAACCTCGTGATCTATTGGACAGGGTTCTACACCGACTCGATCCTGTTCGGAATGTTGCTGGGCGGGTTCGCGATCTACGCCGTGGTCTTCCATCTTGTGCAGAAGAAGTCCGCCTCGGAGTTCGGCTGGCGCAATATCGGCTGGCTGGCGCTGTGGTTCGGCGGGCTCTGGGCGATCACGGCACTCGGGACGAGCCAACATGCGCTGGGTATGCTGGGCTTCTGGGACGGCATGGCCGCAGTGGCGATCTGGTCGCTGGTGGTGATTTGGTTCGCGCTGCACGCGGCGCTTCCAGCCGAGGAGACCGGTGCGCTGATGGAGCGTATCCAGCACGGCAACTGAGCTGTCTCGACAAATTCAAAACGCGCGGGGTTTTCGGGCCTCGCGCGTTTTATGTCCTTTTCCCGGATTTCTTCATTTTCCAGCGTCGGTGGATCCAGAGCCATTGCTCCATGTGCTTGAGGATCATCTCCTCGAGCCCGTCATTGAGCTCCTGCGTCATCGTCTCTGCATCGCTATGCGGCACGGGCTTGTCCGCGTAGATCTTGAAATTCAGCCCATCGGGCTGGCGGATCGCGTAGATCGGCACCAGATCGGCCTTCATCTTCAGCGCCATTTCGGCTGCCGAGAGCGGCGTGAAGGCGGGCAGGCCGAAAAAGCTCAGCTCGGCGCCCCGGTTGAAATGCTGATCGAAGCCGAAAGCCACCATCCCGCCATCGCGCAGAAATTTCATCATGTCGCCCAAACCCCGGCGCGACCGCGAGAAGAGCGGTTCGGCGATGGCGGAGATCGTCGAGACATATTGCTCGTTGAAGATCGGGTTGTTCATCGGGCGGTAGATCGCGCCGACCCGGTAGCCATGCCCGACCAGAGCCGCGCGCCAGGCGTCGTAATTGCCGAAATGGCCGGCCGCGAGCACCACGGGGCGGTGCTCGAGATGGGCGCGTTCCAGCGTCTCCGCCCCCGGTCCCTCGATCGGCAGGTCGCGCACGCGGGCCACGAATTCCTCGCCCGAATAGATCTCGGCCAGCATCCGGCCCAGACTGTCGGGGACAGCGCGTTGCAGGTGACGGACCTCTTCGTAGCTCAGATGCGGGCAGGCGATGGCAAGGTTTTCTCGGATCTTGCGAGTGAAGCCGAGAAAGGGTGCCAGGCGTGCGACGAGCTTGCCTGCCGCCGGGATACGCTTCTCGTAGGGCATCCGCTGGACGATCCGCATCACCGCCACGAAAAGGGCGTTCGAGACACGGTCGGACAGGGTGGCGCTGCGGTTCTTCATCGTTTGGAACGGTCAGGACTTGCTCAGACGTGCGGCACGACGCTCGCGCGACCAGACATAGAGGCCCGCCCCCACGATCACAAGCGCCCCGGCAATGGTGAAGCCGTCGGGCAGCTGGTCGAACATCAGCCAGCCCCAGAACGAGGCGAAGAGCAGCCCCGAATAGCCGAAGGGCGCCAGCGTAGAGGCCTCGGCCAATGAGAAAGCGCGGATCAGCAGGAATTGCGACAGGCTCCCGGCAAGGCCGAGGGCGGCGAAGACCCAGAGATCGCCAAGCGCGATAGGTTGCCAGACGAAGGGCAGGGCGAGCGAGGAGATCGCAAAGCCCGTAAGCGAGGACCAGAGCTGCGAGGTGGCCGTACCATCGCCGCGCAGGTGGCGGGTCAGCAGCACCGCGCCCGCGAAGCTGAAGGCCGCGAGAAGCGCCAGTAGCGCCGCCGGATGCAGCCCTCCAAAGCCCGGGCGCAGGATGATCATCGCGCCTGCGAAGGCGGCCACGATGCCGAAGATCCGGTGCAGGCCCAGTCGCTCGCCCAGAAAGAGCGCCGCGCCGAGCGTCACGATGACCGGGTTCAGATCACCAAGTGCGGTGGCGGTGGCCAGCGGCACATGGCGAAGCGAGAAGAAGAAGGCTGCGATCGCGCCCATCTGGAACAGTGCGCGCCCCAGTTGCAGACCGGGTTGCGCGCTGCGCATCCGTGCGGGCAGGCTGCCACGATAGATCGCCGCCAGCACGACCGCATTCACCGCGAAACGTGCCCAGACGATCAGCAGCGGATGGTAGCCTTCGCCCAGCAGTTTCGCGAAAGCATCCATCAGGGTCAGCATCGAGAAGGCGCTCAGCATGAAGGCCACCCCCAACCCCGGATGATCGGGAGCTGGATGTGTTAAGGGGGCCACGGCGGGCCCCCTTGCTGTTGCCTTAATGCCGGGCAGAGCCATCAGAGGAGGCTCTTGACCTTCTCGGCCACGGCCTCGGCGGTGATGCCGAACTTCTCGTAGAGCTCACCTGCGGGGGCCGAGGCGCCGAAGCGGTCCATGCCCACGAAGCCCGCCTTGGCCTCGCGGCCACGCTCGCCCAGAAGCCAGCGATCCCAGGGCTGACGCACGGCGGCCTCGACGGCCACGCGGACCGAGTTCGGCGGCAGCACGCGCTTGCGATAGCCCTCGTCCTGCTGGGCAAACAGCTCCATGCAGGGCATCGAGACGACACGGGTGCCGATCGCCTGCGCTTGCAGGATCTCGCGGGCCTTGAGCGCGATCTCGACCTCCGAGCCGGTCGCCATCAGGATCGCCTGACGCTTGCCATCGGCCTCGGCTAGCACGTAAGCGCCGCGCGCGGTGAGGTTTTGCGGCTTGTACTCGGTGCGCAGCGTCGGCAGGTTCTGACGGCTGAGCGCCAGAACCGAAGGCGTGCCCTGCTGCTCCATCGCGATTTCCCAGGCCTCGGCGGTCTCGATCACGTCGGCGGGGCGGAAGGTCAGCGTGTTGGGCGTCGCGCGGCAGATCGCGAGATGCTCGACCGGCTGGTGGGTCGGGCCGTCTTCGCCCAGACCGATGCTGTCATGGGTCATGACATAGACGGCCGGAACCTTCATCAGCGCCGACAGGCGCATCGCGCCGCGCGCGTAATCGGTGAAGCAGAAGAACGTCCCGCCATAGGCGCGCACGCCGCCATGCAGGATCATCCCGTTCATCGCCGCTGCCATGCCGTGCTCACGGATGCCGAAATGGATGTAGCGACCCTTGCGGTTTGCCGGGTTGAAGACTTCCATCCCCGCCGATTTCGTCAGGTTCGAGCCGGTGAGGTCGGCCGAGCCGCCCAGCGTCTCGGGGCAGGCGCCATTGACCACACCCAGAACCATCTCGGAGGCCTTGCGGGTCGCAACCTTCGGCGCGGCCTCGGCCTGTTCCTTCTTGAACTTGCGGATCGCGTTGGTGAGCTTCTTCGACACACCGCCGTCCATGATGCGGGTGAACTCTGCCTGCTTGTTGGCGGAGAGCTTGCCGAAGCGCTCTTCCCATTCGCCGCGCTCAGCCGCGCCGCGCGAACCGATCGCTTCCCAGGCCGATTTCACATCCGCCGGGATCTCGAACGGGCCGTAATCCCAGCCGTAGATTGCCTTGGTGCGCGCGATCTCCTCGTCGCCAAGCGGTGCGCCGTGGGCCGAGTAGCTGTCGGCCTTGTTGGGCGAGCCAAAGCCGATGATCGTTTTGCAGTCGACCAGAACCGGACCCTTGGCGTTCTTCGCCTTGCTCAGCGCTTCGTCGATCGAGACCGGATCATGCCCGTCACAGGCGAAGACCGTCCAGCCCGAAGCTTCGAAACGCTTGTGCTGATCGGTCTTGTCCGAGATCGACACGCGCCCGTCGATGGTGATGTCGTTATTGTCCCACAGCACGATCAGGTTCGAAAGTTCCTGCATCCCGGCAAGGCCGATGGCCTCTTGGCTGATGCCCTCCATCAGGCAGCCGTCGCCCGCGATGACCCAGGTGCGGTGATCGACGATCTTCTTGCCCCATTGCGCGCGCAGGCTTTCCTCGGCGATCGCCATGCCGACGGCGGTCGAGATGCCCTGGCCGAGCGGGCCGGTGGTGGTCTCCACCGCGTCGAGCAGGAAGTTTTCCGGGTGACCGGCGGTCTTCGCGCCCATCTGGCGGAAATTCTTGATCTGATCGAGCGTCACCTGCGCGTCGCCCGTCAGGTAGAGCAGCGCGTAAAGCAGCATCGAACCATGACCGGCCGAAAGCACGAAACGGTCGCGATCGGCCCATTTCGGAGCTTTCGCGTCGAATTTCAGGTGGTTCTGGAACAGAACGGTCGCGACATCGGCCATACCCATCGGCATGCCCGGGTGGCCGGAATTCGCGGCCTGTACCGCGTCCATCGCCAGCGCCCGGATCGCCGAGGCCAGTTTCCAGTGTTCGGGATGGGCGGCGCGCAGCTCTTCGATCTCCATGGAGTGTCCTTTCGGGGGGCAGCATAAAGGGTTCGAGCCCCTGATAGCAGGGATCGGCACAAGATCAAGCGCGGGCCACAAGTGCTTGGGGTAAAAGGGTGGGCTTGGCTCCGGGAACGGGGTTAAACTGCGCGAAACCCGCCGCCCGGACGCGATTCGGCAGGTGAGCGGGAAGGTTGAGGACGAGGAGGCGCGTATGAGCGAGATTGCCGAATACGAACGCCGCATCGCTTTCGCTCTCGAGAGGATCGGGCGCGGGGTCGAGGCGCTCAAGCACAGGGCGGTGGCTCCCGAGCCTGAACCGGCTCCGGAGGCAGCCTTCGAGCCTGTTCCCGAGACTGCGCCCGCCGCAACCGCCGACCCGGCCGAGATCGCTGAGCTGAAAGCCGCGCTTGACGCCGAGAAGGAGGCCAATAGCCAGCTTTCCGAGCGCGTGCGTGCGATCCGCGAGAAGCAGGACACGACGCTCAACGCGATGGAGCGCAAATACGGCGCCGCCGTGCGTGCGCAGGAAGCGGCTTTCAAGGAAGTCGCGGCGCTCAAGCAGGCGAATGCGGCGCTGATCGCGGCCAATCGCAAGTTGATGGATGAGGGCGTGGCCTTCTCGGAAGAGGCGCTGATGGCGGAGCTGCAGGCCCTGCGCGCGGCCCGCGCCAGCGAGAGCGCCGAGCTTGAGCAGATCATCGCCGGGCTCGACCCGATCATCGAGGGCGCAAGCGGGGAGGCCGAGGATGCCTGAGCTGAAGATTTCGATCGGCGGGCGCGATTTCGACGTGGCCTGCCAGCAAGGGGAGGAGCATTTCCTGCGCTCGGCCGCAGCGATGCTCGATGCCGAGGCGCAGGTGCTTTTGGGCCAGATCGGCCGAATCCCCGAGCCGCGCATGCTTCTGATGTCGGGGCTGATGCTGGCCGACAAGGCGGCCGGGATCGAGGATCAGCTGCGCGAGGCGCAGAACCGTCTGGGCGAGTTGCAGGCGAAGATCGACGAATTGCAGGCCAACCCGCCGCAGGTCGAGGTGCCGGTGGTGCCCGCCGAAGTCACCGATACGCTCGCCGAGATCGCGGCGCGTGCCGAGGCGCTGGCGGACAGGGTCGAGGACGAGGTGTGAACCATCTGACTGTCGCGGCGATCTCTCTCGCGGCTTTCACCATGCCCGCGACCGCGCAGGACAGCGTCGCACCGGAAAAGCTCGCCCCGTTGAACAGCGCCACGAGCGAGATCAACCCGGTCATCACCCGCACCTATCTGTGCGAACGCGGTGCCCGCGTGCCCGCCGCCTATCTCAATGACAGCGACCCGCAGCGCGTCGTGCTGATGCTCGAAGGGCGGATGGTGGTGATGAACCATGTTCGCTCTGCTGACGGCGCGAAATATGCCGAGGATGGCGAGGGTGCTGCGGGCTATGTCTGGTGGACCAAGGGGACGGGCGCGATGCTCGACTGGGTGGCTGAGGATGGGGAGAGCCAGACCCTGCTGAGCGGTTGCCAGGAAGAGTAGGTTGGCGCAGAGCGCCGCCCGTGTCGGCCGCCTCAATCGCAGGGTTGCCCCGAGCGCCGGGGAGGCGCAGCAACCTCCGTGGTCATCGCTTTATCTTTGCCAGATCCGGAAAGCCTCGATCCGTGCGTCTGCGTCCCCCTAGCGCCCGCCCGAGGGGCGGTCGTGCGCTGCCCGGGCTCGACGCGGCCACGGCCCTCTGCAACAAAGAAAAACCCCGCCGAAGCGGGGCTTCGACGGGGAAATTTCCTGAAATTGAAAAGCCTTACTCGGCGGCCTTCATCTCGAAGCCCTTCTCGATCTGGTCCGAGGGCGTGATCGGATACTCGCCCGAGAAGCAGGCGTCGCAATATTGCGGGCAGGCATTGTTGCGGCCCTCGGCCTCGCCGACAGCGCGGTAGAGACCGCCCAGCGAGATGAACTTGAGGCTGTCGACCGAGATCCAGTCGCGCATCTCGTCCTCGGTCATCTTGGCGGCCAGCAGCTTGTCACGGTTGGGCGTGTCGACGCCGTAGAAGCACGGCCAGGCGGTGGGCGGGGAGGCGATGCGGAAATGCACCTCCTTGGCGCCCGCATCCAGGATCATGTCCTTGATCTTGCGCGAGGTGGTGCCGCGCACGACCGAGTCGTCGACCAGGATCACCCGCTTGCCGCGAATGAGCGACTTGTTGACGTTGAGCTTCAGACGCACGCCCATGTTGCGGATCTGCTCGGTCGGTTCGATGAAGGTGCGGCCCATATACTGGTTGCGCGTGATGCCAAGCGCAAAGGGGATACCGCTTTCCTGGCTGAAACCGATCGCGGCGGGCGTGCCGCTATCAGGCACGGGGCAGACCAGATCGGCATCGACAGGTGCCTCGCGCGCCAGTTCCACGCCGATCGCACGGCGGGTCTCATAGACCGAGCGACCGCCGATGATGCTGTCGGGGCGCGAGAAATACACATGCTCGAAGATACAGAAACGGCCGGTCGAGGGGCCGAAGGGGCGCGAGCTTTCGATCCGGCCATCCTGAATGACCACCATCTCGCCTGGATCGATCTCGCGCACGAATTCGGCGCCGATGATGTCGAGCGCGCAGGTCTCCGAGCTCAGAACATAGCCGTTATCGCCGATCCGACCCATCACCAGCGGGCGCACGCCCAGAGGGTCGCGCACGCCGATCAGCTTGGTCCGGGTCATCGCGACGATCGAGAAGGCCCCCTCGACGCGGCGCAACGCATCGGCGATCCGGTCGGCATGCTTGCGCTGGATCGAGCGCGCCATCAGGTGGATGATGCATTCGCTGTCCGAGGAGGACTGGAAGATCGCACCGCGCTCGATCAGCTCGCGGCGCAGCGCATCGGCATTGGTCAGGTTGCCGTTATGTGCGACAGCCGCGCCGCCCATCGAGAACTCGCCGAAGAAAGGCTGGATGTCGCGGATCACCGCGGCTTTCGATCCGGCGGTGGAATAGCGCACATGGCCGATCGCGAGATCGCCGGGCAGCGTCTCCATCAGGCTCGACTTGGTGAAGTTGTCACGCACGTAGCCGAAGCGATGGGCCGAGTTGAACCCTTTTTCGGCATCATGGGCGACGATCCCGCCGGCTTCCTGACCGCGATGCTGAAGCGCATGCAGGCCGAGGGCGACGAAATTCGCGGCATCAGTGACGCCGACGACGCCGAAGACGCCGCACTCTTCCTTGAGTTTGTCGTCATCGAACGGATGGGCGTAATGGGCCTTCTGGGCGGCGGGGCAGGACATGGCGGCAGCTCCGAGATGTGCGGGGGTCGGGCACTCGGGCCCATTTAATGCGAAACGCGAGAGGTGTTAACCCCTCGCGCCTGCAAATCCGTCATCCATTTGTCATCAATTGCCCGCAGGGGGCAATTCGTCGGTGCGCGCGGGCGCATCTGTCGCACCCCCGGGGGCCGGGCAGGCCGAAACGAGCTGTTCGTAGCGGCCCACGATCCAGCCCGGTGCGTCGGCGGGCATCGATTCGTCGAGCTGGCCCGACATGCGTGAGAACACCTTGGCCGAGCGCGAGTCGTCCACCACTGCGACGCGGTCATTGTTCATCACGCGGTCGTAGACCACGAAGGCCACGGCGACGAGGATTACTCCGCGCAGTACGCCGAAGAGAAAGCCAAGCCCCTGATCGAGTCCCCCCAGCGCCGAGCGCTGCACGGCGGAGGCGAAAAGCGGGGTCAGGATCGAGAACACGACGAGCGCGATGGCGAAGACCACGGCGAAGCCGCCGATCATGCCCAGCTCGCAGCTCTGGCCGATGAACTTGTCGAGGCCGGGGATCTGCTGCACCAGCGGGCGCGCCTCGTTGGCGAACATGTAGGCGACCACGGCGGCGGCGATCCAGCCGACGATGGCCAGCCCCTCGCGCACGAAGCCCCGCGAATAGGCGAGGATCGCCGAGAGAATGATGACGACCGCCACGATGGCATCGACGATGGTGAACCCGTCCATTTGCGCTCCTGTGTTGTCGGCACTATCCGGCGCCGAACATCTCCCCGGTAAAGGTCACGAGATCGCCCAGCTTGCGCAATGCCATCCCGCTCGAACCCTCGGCTTTCGTTCCCGACGGCGCGATCGCTTGTGAAAAACCAAGTTTTGCCGCTTCTTTCAACCTGTTTTCGGCCTGACCGACCGGGCGTAGCGCGCCCGACAGGCTGATTTCGCCGAAAATAACCATATCCGCCGGAAGCGCCACATCCTCGCGCGCGCTCAGAAGTGCGGCGGCTGCAGCGAGGTCGGCGGCGGGCTCCACGACCTTCATCCCGCCCGCGACATTGAGAAACACGTCGAGCCCCGCGAAGGGGATGCCGCAACGCGATTCCAGCACCGCGAGGATGGTCGAGATCCGCCCCGAATCGAGCCCGACAACGGTACGTCGGGGACTGGCCAGAGAGGAGGGCGCGATCAGCGCCTGGATCTCGGTCAGCACGGGGCGCGTGCCTTCAATCCCTGCAAAAACGGCCGATCCCGGCGCGGGCTGGCCGCGCTCGGACAGAAACAGAGCCGAGGGGTTCGCGACCTCGGCCAGTCCCGATCCGGTCATCTCGAACACGCCGATCTCGGAGGCTGGGCCGAAGCGGTTCTTCACCGCGCGCAGGATGCGGAACTGGTGACCGCGCTCGCCTTCGAAATAAAGCACCGTGTCGACCATGTGCTCGATCACGCGCGGACCCGCGATCTGGCCTTCCTTGGTGACGTGACCGACGAGGATCACCGCCGTGCCGCGCCGCTTGGCGAAGCTCACCAATTCGTGAGCGGCGGCGCGCAGCTGGCTGACCGAGCCGGGCGCGCTGTCGACACTGTCCGACCACATGGTCTGGATCGAATCGATGATCACGAGGTCGGGGCGCTCGGCCTCGAGCGTCGTCAGGATGTCGCGCAGGCTCGTTTCCGCGCCCAATCCCACCGGCGCATCCGCGAGGCCAAGGCGTTGCGCCCGCATCCGCACTTGGCTCGCCGCTTCCTCGCCCGAGATATAGAGCGCCTTCAAACCCTTGCGGGCGAAAGCTGCCGTGGCTTGCAGCAGAAGCGTCGATTTCCCGATCCCCGGATCGCCCCCCACGAGGATCGCCGAGGCCGGAACGAGCCCGCCGCCCAGAACCCGGTCGAGCTCGACCATGCCCGACTGGGCGCGGGGCGGTGGCGTTTCCTTCGTATCGAGCGCGGTGAGCGGGATCACCTTGCCCTTCGCGCCTTTCAGCCCCGATCCGGGCGTGGCCGAGAGCGGTGCTTCCTCATGGATCGAGTTCCACGCGCCGCAAGCGTCGCACCGCCCCGACCATTTGGCATGGCTCGCCCCGCATTCGGAGCAACGAAAGAGTGCGGATGCCTTGGCCATCGGGTCAGCTACGTTCCAGATTGGCGGCGATCAGGCTCGCGCAATGCTCGGGATGGGTCGCGGGCAGCATGTGCCCCGCACCCTCGACACAGGCGACGCCCACATCCGGCAGTCGCGCGGCGATCGCCTCTGCCACTTTCGGCATGGTCGGCGGCGAGCGGTCGCCGTGAATGATCATCGCGGGCGCGTCGATCTGCTCGATCCCATCGGGGCGTGCGATACGGGCCGGATCCTCGAAATTCGCGCGCGAGATATTCTCGACCATCGGCATCGAGGCGATGAAGCGCTCGCGATGGGCCTCGGAATAGCTCTCCCATGGCTGGCCTGTGCCCCAGTCGCGCATGAAACCGCGCGCTGCGGGCTCGTAATCGCCCGCGGCCATCAGTTCTTCGAAATGGTCCTGCTTGGCGCGCAGGGCGATCCAGTCGGGATCGGTCTCGGGGAGCGCCGCGAACAGAACCGGCTCGATCAGCGTCAGCGAGCGCACGGCTTCGGGTGCGCCCACCGCGATGCGCAGCGCGACCGAGGCGCCGAAACTGTGACCGATCAGGTCGACCGGGCGCTCGATGAAGCTCGCCGCGATCCGCGTGACCTGCGTCTGGAACGCACCCGGTTCGGCAGGATCGCCCCGCCAGGGTGCGGATTGTCCATGACCGGGCTGGTCGAAGGCGAAGGCGCTGATCTCGTTCGCCAGCGGCCCAAGTGCCCCGGCCCAGAGATTGGAGGACCCCAGCGTGCAATGAATTGCGATGGCCGGCCGGTCGCCGTGACCGAAGCTTTGCCAGAAAACTTCGGCACCTTGTCTCAGATCGCGCGGCATTCAGAGCGTTCCCAGATGTTCGTCGAGAAATTGCAGGTGATCCTGGCCCCAGAGCCGCTCGTCCGTCTCGGCCACGACATAGAAAGGCGATCCGAAGACGCCGCGCTCCACCGCTTCCTCGAGGTTGCGCTCGTAGGCGATGGCCCCGTCGAACAGCCCGGTGGTGACCAGATTGCCGTCAAAGCCATTGGCCTCGAGCGCCGTGCGGATCACCTCATCGGAGGCGATGTCCTTGTCCTCCGCCCAGCAGGCGCGCAGGATCGCATGGACCAATCCGCCGACATCGCCACCACCCGCCTTTTGCGCGGCGATGATCGCGTAGGATGCCGGGGCCGGGTTCGGCGGATAGCCGGGCGGGGTGAAGTTCATCTCCATCCCGAGCTTGGCCGACCAGCGCTTGAGCTCCTGCATGCGGTAATCCATCCGGCTCTGGTGGCGCTGGGCGGGGCGAACGCCGCCGGTGCGGTCGAAAAGCCCCAGAAGATCGAGCGGTTTATAGGTGATCTCGGCCCCGTGGCGCGCGGCAATCTCTTCCAGACGCAGCCCGGCGAGATAGGCCCAAGGGCTGAAGACGCCGAAAAAGTAGTCGATCCGTGCCATTCATAACACTTTCTTGACGGTGCAAATTGCCGCCACGCTACCCCGGTGCTAAGGCAGGCGCAATCAAGCGAATCCCGCCGGTCCCCTCCCGGCACGACACTTTCGAAGGAATGCTGCCCCATGTCCGTCGTCACCGAACCCAAGCTCATCTCCGGCAATGCGAACCGCACGCTCGCCCAGGCCATCGCGCGGCGCATGTCGATGCATCGCGGCATGTCGGTCGGTCTGGTGGATGCCCGGGTCGAGCGTTTCAACGATCAGGAGATCTTCGTCGAGGTCTACGAGAACGTGCGCGGCGAGGACATGTTCATCATCCAGCCGACCTCGAACCCGGCCAATGACAACCTGATGGAACTGCTGATCATCACCGACGCGCTGAAACGTTCCTCGGCCGATCGTATCACCGCCGTGATCCCCTATTTCGGCTATGCCCGTCAGGACCGCCGCACCAAGGCGCGTACGCCGATCTCGGCGAAGCTGGTGGCGAACCTGCTGACCGAAGCCGGTGTGGACCGGATCCTGACGCTCGATTTGCACGCCGCGCAGATCCAGGGCTTCTTCGACATTCCGGTGGACAACCTCTATGCCTCGCCGGTTTTCGCCCTCGATATCCTGCACAATTTCAAGGGCCAGATGGATGACCTGATGGTCGTCTCGCCGGACGTGGGCGGGGTGGCGCGGGCGCGCGAACTGGCCAAGCGGATCGAGGCGCCGCTCTCGATCGTCGACAAGCGCCGCGAGAAGGCGGGCGAGGTCGCGGGCATGACGGTGATCGGCGATGTGTCGGGGCAGAAATGCATCATCGTCGACGACATGGTCGATACGGCCGGCACGCTGTGCAAAGCCGCCGACCTGTTGATGGAGCACGGCGCGACCGAAGTGCATGCCTATATCTCGCACGGCGTTCTCTCCGGTCCGGCGGTCGAGCGTGTGACCAATTCGGCGCTGAAATCGCTGGTGATCACCGACTCGATCGAGCCGACCGACGCCGTGAAAGCCTGCCCGAATATCCGCATCGTGCCGACAGCGCCGATGTTTGCCCAGGCGATCCTGAACACCTGGTCGGGCACTTCGGTGTCGTCGCTCTTCGAGACCGACACGCTGGTGCCGATCTATGAAGGGCTCTACACGCGCGACTGAACTGCGCGGTCGCCAGGAAAAAAGAAAAGGCCCGGATCCGAACGATCCGGGCTTTTTTCATTGCGCCGGGGCGCGAGTTCACGAGGCTTTCTTGAGGGCCTTTTTCGCAGCTTTCAGCTTCTTTTCCTGACGCTTTACCTTGGCCTTGCGTGTCTTCACTTCCTTTTTCAGCTCCTTGATTTTGGCTTTCTTCGCCATGATCTCGCTCCTTCGTGTCAATGTTTGGCCAAGTCGATGCGTGGCCATGTCATCGTGCGTCAACGTTCTCTCGATGTATAGGGCTGGGCCCGGTGGCGGTGTTTTCCCTTCGCACGAAGGTCGTGCTGGACAGCGCCGCGCGGCGCTGCGACGGTTTGGGGATGCGCCTCTTCGCCCTCACCGCTCTCGTGATGATCGCCTTCGCCGCCAATTCGGTGCTGAACCGGATGGCGGTGCATGATGCGGGCTGGGGACCAGCGGCGACGGGCTTCGTGCGTCTGAGCTCAGGCGCACTGGTGCTGCTGGCGCTGGCGATCCGGGCGAAAGGGGCCGCTGGGCTACGCCTGCCGCCCGCCATTCTCGGGGCCGGGGTGGCAACTCTTGCGCTTTATATCTTCGGCTTTTCCATCGCGAGCGGGCTCATCGATGCGGGCGTCGGCGCGCTGACGCTGTTCGGCATGGTGCAGATCACGATGTTCGCGGGCGCGCTGTGGATGCGCGAGCCGATCTCGCGCTGGCGCTGGATCGGGGCGGGGCTGGCCTTCGCGGGGCTGGCGGTTTTGCTGCTGCCCGCCTCTGGCGCGGCCCATATCGACCCGCGAGGCTTTGCGATGATGGCGCTCGCCGGGATCGGCTGGGGGCTCTATTCGCTCAACGGGCGGCGCGCGGGCAATCCGCTGATCGCCACCGCGCTCAATTTCTCGCTGGCCGCGCCGCTTGCGCTGATCTGGATGCTGGGTGCGGGCGATTGGGGGCAGGGGGCAAGCTGGGGTTGGCTGCCCGCGATCCTCTCGGGGGCCGTGACCTCGGGGCTGGGCTATGCACTGTGGTATCGTGTGTTGCCGCAAATCCCCGCGAGCCTCGCTGCGATCGCTCAACTCTCCGTGCCCTTGATCGCGGCGCTGGGCGGGGCGGTTGTGCTGGCAGAGACGCCCTCGGCGCGGTTCTGGCTGGCCGCAGCCCTCGTGATCGGGGGGATCGCGCTCTCGCTGAAGCGCAAAACCTGAGGCCTTCACTCGGAAAACGGGCTTGACCTCGGAACCGCCAGCGCTTCTTTAGGGTTTGACATACGAACCTTCGAACCAAGAGAGGACATCATGGCTTTTGAACTTCCCGATCTTCCCTATGCCCACGACGCGCTTGCGGATCTCGGCATGTCGAAGGAAACCCTCGAATATCACCACGACCTGCACCACAAGGCCTATGTCGACAACGGCAACAAGCTGATCGCCGGGACCGAGTGGGAAGGCAAGTCGGTCGAAGAGATCGTCAAAGGCACCTACCAGGCCGGTGCGGTTGCCCAGAACGGCATCTTCAACAACGCCTCGCAGCATTGGAACCACGCCCAGTTCTGGGAAATGATGGGTCCGGGCGGCAAAGCGATGCCGGGCGAGCTGGAAAAGGCGCTGGTCGAGAGCTTCGGCTCGGTCGACAAGTTCAAGGAAGAGTTCGCCGCCGCCGGCGCTGGCCAGTTCGGCTCGGGCTGGGCATGGCTCGTCAAGGACACCGACGGCTCGCTCAAGGTCACCAAGACCGAGAACGGCGTGAACCCGCTCTGCTTCGGCCAGACCGCGCTTCTGGGCTGCGACGTGTGGGAGCACTCCTACTACATCGATTTCCGCAACAAGCGCCCGGCCTACTTGTCGAACTTCCTCGACAAGCTGGTGAACTGGGAAAACGTCGCCTCGCGCCTGTAATTCGCGCGCTGCGACCGGTTTACGAAGGGCGTCCCGTCGGGGCGCCCTTTTTGTTTTGAAGGACCTATGCGCGGCGCCCCGGCCAAGTCTGCCCCCGACCACGCGTGACAGGTGTCGCCCATATGCGCTTGCCCCTGCGTCAACGCGTTTCTTGACATCGCATCGCCCCCGGGCGGAGAATTGCACCATGGAGCGAGGCCGCTTCAGAGCACACGCGCGCGACCGGGGAGGGTCCGGGCGTCAGGGCCGCGGAAACCGTGAGGTGCAGCGGGCCACCCACAGGCCCGCGAAACCGCCCCGATCAGCAGATGCGTTGGCGAAGGCACGCAGGTCGGCTGTCGCTTTAGGCGGGTCTCACGGTCTGACCGTGGCGACAAGGACGAAAAGGAGGAGATATGATGAAACAACTGACCAAGGGCACCTGGGTCGTGATCGCGGATGGCGAGAAGGCACTGTTTCTAGAAAATGTCGCCGATACCGTTCATCCCGAGCTGGTGGTGCAGCGCATCGACGCTCAGGAAAACCCCTCCGATCGGGCGCAGGGCAGCGACAGGCCCGGGCGCATGGCCGATACCGGGCCGGGGCACCGCTCGGCGCTGGAGGAAACCGACTGGCACGAGCTTGCGAAAATGCGCTTTGCCGATGATCTGGCCGAGACGCTGTTGCGGATGGTTCAGCAGGGACGGATCGAGCGGCTCGTGCTTGCCGCTGCGCCGCGCATCCTCGGTGAGGTCCGGCGTTCGTTGCACAAGAGCGTTGCCGATATTCTTGTGGCCGAGATCGACAAGACCCTCACCAATCACCCGATCGACGAGATCGAGAAACTGGTGAAAGACGAGATCGAGGCGGTCTGAGGGCCAGTGTGGAGCAACTGAAGCGACCTTCGGATCAGCTTTTTTGTTCTTGAGACCTTGCGCGAGGGACCCGATATCGGGATCGCTCGCGCGGAACAGAGTGAGGGGCCAACAGCTCAAGTCAAAGCGAACAGCTTGCGATACGCCCGAACGGCCGGCCCTGCGATCAGTCGAAATCCTTGCCTGGACCGCCCGCTAGGGCGATTGCCGCGCCTTGCGCGGCGAGGCCTGCTTGCAAGATCACATCGGAATGGCGGGTTATGCGATTGGTGCGAAGATGGAGCAGAAAGCTGCGCGTGAGCCCGTCGTTAAGTTAATATCCCCCCGCGTTGATCACCACGATCCCGGCCGCCCAGCCGCCTGAGAGGCATTTCATCACGTGCCGCGCGCCCTCGGTCTCCCTCCCATGGACCAGAAACGAGAGCGACACGCCCGCGACCACGAGATAAACCGGACGACGCGCGCCATAGCTCAGCCGCATCTCTGTCACGGACCAGCCGAAATCGTCGAAATCTTGGGCGGCGGAAGGAAATTGAGAAATCGGGGGCTCTCGATGCTGTGAGCGATTGCAGAACTAGTTCGTGAAAATGCGCACAGGTTCGCGCGCGGGGCACTTCCCTTTCCCTGTCCGATCGGTCAATTTCGCGCGGTTAGTGGAAGGGGCGCGGAATGAACGAGGCGGTCAAGGGCTTCTGGGCGATGGTGGCGGCCTGCGTCATCTGGGGTCTGTCGGGCCTCTATTACAAGATGCTCGATGCGGTGCCGCCGATTGAGGTTCTGGCGCATCGTACTCTATGGTCCTTTGCCTTTTTCGCGGTGATCCTCGCTTTCAAGGGACGGCTCGCCGAGATCTGGCGTGCGCTTGCGGAGCGACGCGGACGCGGCACGCTGGTGATCGCCACCGCCGCGCTGATGATTTCGGCCAACTGGTTCACCTTCATCTGGTCGGTGCAATCGGGCCATGCGGTGCAGGCGAGCCTGGGCTATTACATCTTCCCGCTCGTCGCGGTGCTCTTGGGGTTCGTTATCTACCGCGAGGCGCTCAGCACGCTGCAATGGGCCGCTGTCGGGCTGGCGGCGCTGGCGGTCGTGGTGCTGACGCTCGGTCTTGGCGTGGCGCCCTGGGTCTCGCTGATCCTCGCCTTCACTTTCGGCACCTATGGGCTGATCAAGAAGGGATTGCGCGCGGGGCCGATGGTGTCGGTCTGCGCCGAGGTGTTGCTGCTGTCGCCGGTGGCGATCGTGGTGCTGGCGGGGTTCCATTACGGCTGGTGGGGTGGGGCGGTCGATGCGGGCCATTTCGGAAGCGACTGGAAGACCTCGGCGCTTCTGGTCTTCTCGGGGCCGCTCACCGGCACGCCGCTTTTGCTCTTCGCCTATGCTGCGCAGAGGGTGAAGATGGCAACGGTGGGGCTGGTGCAGTATCTCAACCCGACACTGCAATTCTCGGTCGCAACCCTGGCCTTCGGAGAGCCGGTCACGATCTGGCATGCGATTGCGCTGGGGCTGATCTGGACGGCGCTTGCAGCCTATTCGAGCGTCAACCTGCGCGCGAAGCGTCCAGCGAAAGCGGTTTAGGCGAAAGCCGAGACGAGCGCTGTTTCGAGCATGTCCACGTCGTCGAGCATCACCAGCATGTCGCGCAGCGAGGCATCGGCGAACCCCTCGGTCACGATCTGGTCGATCAGCGCGGCGAGCGGGGCCCAGTAGCCATCGGTGTTGAGCAGGAAGATCGGTTTCTCATGCAAGCCGATCTGGCGCCAGGTCAGCACCTCGAACAGCTCGTCGAGCGAGCCAGCGCCGCCCGGAAGGACCACCACCGCATCGGCATTCATGAACATCACCTTCTTGCGCTCGTGCATCGTCTCGGTGACGACGAAGGTGGTCAGGTCGCGCTTGCCGACCTCGCGGGGAAAGAGATGCTCGGGGATCACGCCGAAGGTGCGCCCGCCCGCATCCTGGGCGGCGCGCGCGACCTCTCCCATCAGCCCGACATCGCCTGCACCGTAGACCAGTTGCCAGCCCCGCGCCGCGAGCATCGCCCCCGTCGCCTTCGCAGCGGCGGCATAGGAAGGTTTTGCGCCGGCGCGCGAGCCGCAATAGACACAGACGGAACGGGGATGGGTCATGGCGGCGGCTCCAGAGGAAAAGGCAGTTCTTGAGCGGTGATAGCGGGGTTGCTAAGTTCGCTCAAGTGACCCGGGAACAAAGCCGCTCGAGAGGGACAAATCGCGCGGCGTCGGGCAGGGATCGGACGGGATCGAAAAAGGGGCGGGGATGACCGAACACGAGAAAGTTGGCGCCAAGAGCGCCGGGACGGGCGGTGCGCTCAAGGGCGGTGCCGTTGCGGTCGTGCTGGTGGTGCTGGGGCTGGTGATCTGGGCGCTGTCACGCCCGGGTGAGGCGCCTGCGCCGCAGCCCGAGGCTCAGACGGCAGAAGCTCCGGTCGCGGCACCGGCCGACGCGCCTGCGACCGGCACCGCGCCTGCGTCGGAGCCAAGCGTGGCAAGCGATGCGCCCGAACGCGAGCAGAGTGCCGAGGCTGCCCCCTCTGACGCGGAGCAGGTTGCCGAAAATGCGGCTCCCGAAAGCCAAGCCGAGAGCAGCGATCTCGCCACGGTCCAGTTCGATGCCCTGCGTGCGGCCCCTGACGGCTCGGTCACGCTGGCCGGGCGCACCGATCCCGGCGCGAAGGTCGATATCCTTGTCGACGGTCAATCGGTGTCGCAGGTGCAGGCCGATGGCGCGGGCAATTTCGTCGCGCTCTTCGACCTGCCCCCGGTGACCGATCCGCGCGCGCTTTCGCTCAAGGTGACGGGCGCGGATGGCCAGACCCGCGAAAGCGCGGAGACACTGGTGTTGCGTGGCCAGCCCGAGGCGGTCGCCGCAGCCGCGAGTTCCACGGATGCGAAGGCAACCGAAGTCGCCGCTCAACCTGCCGCCCCGATCGTGGCAGATGCCGAGGGCGCACGCGTGCTTGCGCCGGCCAGCAAGGCGCTGGTGATCGACACAATCTCCTTCGGTGCGGGCGAGACGGCGCGCAGCGAAGGGCGGGGCGCGCCTGAGGGCTCGGATCTGGCCGCCTATCTCGACGATACGCTCGTCGCCGAAGCCAAGCCCGGCGCGGACGGGCGCTGGGTGCTCGGTCTGCCGGGGCTCGGGACGGGCAAGCACAAGCTGCGGATCGATGCGCGCGACGGCACGGGCACGGTGATCGCGCGGGCCGAGACCGAGTTCGACCAGCCCGACCAGATCGTCGTCGCAAGCGCTGCGGGACCTGCCGGGGCCGAGGCGCAAGCTGTCTCGCAGGCGGGCGGCGCAGGCGATGCGGTGAAAGTGGTGCAGATCGTCGAGGGCAATACGCTTTGGGCGATCGCGCGCGAGGTCTATGGCGATGGCGTTCTTTATGTGCGGGTCTTCGATGCCAATCGCGACCAGATCCGCAACCCGGACCTGATTTACCCGGGGCAGGTCTTCACCATTCCCGCCCCCGGCAGCGCGTCCGGAGCCGCTGCGCAGTAACGCACAGGGCGATCGCGAGGCTGGACTTCGCCCCGCCAGCCGCTAGGTTGCGCGCAGGTTTCCCGCGTGGAGGGGCGCTGCCCCGCTTCCTGCGGAAGCCCCCGAGATATTTTCGTCAAGAAGAAGAGGAGGGGCGTGATGCCTCCGTCACAGATCACCACCACGGGCAAGATGAATGCTGACGAGCGTGCCCGCGGCTGGCGCACGATCCGCGCGGTGCTGCCCTACCTCTGGTCGCATGAAGCGCCCTGGGTGAAGCGGCGCGTGATCTTCGCGATGGTAATGCTGGTGATCGCCAAGATCATCTCGGTTTCGACGCCCTTCGTCTATCGCGCGGCGGTCAACACGCTCTCGGGTGACGCGGGGGCGAACCCGGCCTGGGCGCTGGGGCTTGGCGCGGTGGGGATCACGATCGCTTACGGCATGGCGCGGCTGATGACGGTGGCCTTCGGCGAGCTGCGCGATGCGATCTTCGTGAAGGTGGCGCAGCGCGCCTTGCGCCATCTGGCGCTTCAGACCTTTACCCATATGCATCAGCTGAGCCTGCGCTATCACATCACGCGCAAGACCGGGGGGCTGAGCCGGATCATCGAGCGCGGGGTGAAGGGCGTCGAGTTTCTGCTGCGCTTCATGCTATTCTCGGTGGGCCCTCTGATCCTCGAGCTGACGCTGGTGGCGATCATCTTCGCGGTGGTTTTCGACTGGCGCTATGCGGCGGTCGTCATCGTGACCATCGCCGCCTATATCAAGTTCACCTTCAAGGTCACCGAATGGCGGGTCGCGATCCGGCGCGCGATGAACCAGGCGGATACGGCGGCGAACCAGAAGGCGATCGACAGCCTTCTGAACTTCGAGACGGTGAAATATTTCGGCGCCGCCAAGCGCGAGGCCGAGCGCTACGACGAGTCGATGAAGGGCTACGAGGCGATGGCGGTGAAGACCGGGCAATCGCTGGCGGCCCTCAATGCGGGTCAGACGCTGATCATCACGGCCGGGCTTGTGACGGTGATGGTCATGGCCGCGATGCAGGTGCAGGCGGGCACGCTGACGGTGGGCGATTTCGTCATGGTGCAGGCCTATATGATCCAGATCACGATGCCGCTGGGCTTTCTCGGTACGGTCTATCGCGAGATCCGGCAGGCGCTCGTCGATATGGGCGAGATGTTCGATCTGCTGCAGCAACCCGCCGAGATCGAGGACAAACCGGGCGCAGATGTTTTGAAAGTGAAAGGCGGCGAGATCCGCTTCGAGCAGGTCGAGTTCCACTATGACAGCACGCGGCCGATCCTGAAGGGGATCTCCTTCGACGTGCCCGCCGGGCAGACGGTGGCGCTGGTTGGGCCCTCGGGCTCGGGCAAGTCGACGATCGGGCGGCTGCTGTTCCGCTTCTATGACGTGACGGGCGGCAGGATTGAGATCGACGGTCAGGACCTGCGCGACATCACGCAGGAGAGCCTGCATCAGTCGATCGGCGTGGTGCCGCAGGATACGGTCCTCTTCAATGACACGATCCGCTACAACATCGCTTATGGTCGCGCCGATGCGAGCGAGGCCGAGATCGTGGCCGCCGCAAAGGCTGCGAAGATCCATGATTTCGTGATGAGCCTGCCCGAGGGCTATGACACGGCCGTGGGCGAGCGCGGGCTGAAGCTTTCTGGGGGCGAAAAGCAGCGGGTGGGGATCGCGCGCACGATCCTGAAGAACCCGCCGATCCTGCTGCTGGACGAGGCGACCTCGGCGCTCGATACGCAGACCGAGCGCGATATCCAGACCAGCCTCAAGGCGATGGGCGAGGGGCGCACGGTGATCACCATCGCGCACCGTCTGTCCACGATTGCCGATGCCGATCAGATCATCGTTCTGGAGAAGGGCGAGATCGTCGAGCGCGGGCGCCACGAGGAGCTGCTGGCGCAGCGCGGGCGCTATGCGGCGATGTGGGCGCGCCAGTCGGCGGAAGAGGAAGACGAGGCGGAGCAGGGGGCTGCGTGAGCGAAGATGGGCACGGGTGCCTTGATGGGCGCGGGGCGACTAGCCCCGGGCCGCGCCCGTCCGGCCTTCGCGATGCTCAGGCGTTCGCCGGGGCGTCCTTCCACTGGAAGGCCGCTCGATCCCGGCTCACCCCTCCCCCCGGGAGGGCGCATTGGCGATGTCATCGCGAGCACGCGCGTCACTCAAGCTTTTGAGATAAAGCGCCCGGCCACCATTGGATCGAAGCGCCCACCCAAGGGTCGGGCGCGGCCCTCGTTTCAAAGGATCACTCCGCCGCGTCGGGCTTTGCCACCAGATGCGGTTTCACCCCTCCCTCGTGTTCGCCATCATCCCAGATGATCTCGCGGCCGCGCATCTTGCGCATCGCACGCTCCAGCGCGAGGTCGCGCGCGGCCCGGCTGTCGGTGCCCTGCATCAGCGCCGAGAGCGCCTTCGTGCCGCGATAGGCGCCGGTGTTGAACCAGACCCGGATCGACAGCAGTGCGGGCGTCAGCACCAGCGTCAGCACCGTTGCGGTGCCAAGCCCGAACACCACCGCCGTCGCGAGCTGCTTCCACCACAGCGCGGTCGGGCTGTCGATCGAATAGCCGCCATTGAGGAAATCGAGCGACAGGCCGAACATCATCGGCGTCAGGCCCGCCATCGTGGTGATCGTGGTCAGCAGAACGGGCCGCAGCCGCGCCTCGGCGGTGCGGATGATCGCCTCGAGCTGCGGCATGTAGCGGGAAAACTCCTGATAGGTGTCGATCAGGATGATGTTGTTGTTCACCACGATCCCGGCGAGTGCCACGATCCCCACGCCGGTCATGATGATCGAGAATTGCTGGCCCATCACCAGCATCCCGATCAGCACGCCCGCAGTGGACAGAACGACCGCGAGCAGCACCAGAACCGCGTTGTAGAAGCTGTTGAACTGCGCGAGCAGGATCACAAACATCAGCGCGAGCGCCCCCGCGAAAGCCTTCATCAGGAAGTCCTGACTCTCGTTCTGCTCAACCAGATCGCCCGACCATTCATAGCTGACGCCCTGCGGCAGGACGGCCTCGGTCTCGAGCCACTCGCCGAGGGCCGCGATGCGTTCATTGCCGGTGATCGGCTCGCCCGCGTCATTGGTAAGGCCGTCCAGCACATCGGCCTTGATGTCGTAATAGCGGGTCTGGTCGATCCGGTCGATCTGGCCCAGTTTCGGCGCAGGCGTGCGGGTGATGAAATTCGCCAGCGGCACGAGCCCTTCGGTGGTGCGCAGCTTCAGCGTGTCGAGGGTGGAGAGCACCCGATCCTGTTCGGGCAGGCGCACGCGGATCTCGATTTCCTCGTCGGATGAGGGCACGCGCATCGTGTCGAGCAGGATGCCGCGCGTGACCAGCTGCACCATGCCGCCCACGGTCGCCACATCCGCGCCGAAACGGCCCGCGCGGGTCACGTCCACGTCGATCACCCAGTCGATACCGGGCAGCGGGCGGGTGTCCTCGATCGCGGTGACGCCTTTCATGTCGGCCATATGCGCCTCGACATAGCGCACGGCCGCGTCGAGCTGGGCGAAGTCATTGCCCTTCAGCCGCAGCTGGATCGGCTTGCCCGAGGAAGGCCCGCGATCCTGCGCCAGATATTCGGATTTGATGCCGGGGATCGTGGCGATCTTCGCCATGATCTTTTCCATCACCACCTCGCCTTCGAGGTCCGGGTCGTCCTTGCGCTCGGCCCAGGGGATCATCTCGACCTGGATCTGGCCGATCGTGTCGCGCGGCGCGCTGGCCCCGCCATTGTTCTGGTTCAGCCCGCCTTCGCCCGCGAAGGAGAAGACCGCGCCGACGCCCGGCTCGCCAAGCGCCATTCCCTCGGCCTCGCGCAGCAGCGCGTCCTTTTCGGCCAGCGACAGGTTCCCGCGCCCGCGCACATAGATGATGGCCTGCTCGATCTCGCTATCGGTGAAGAATTGCGTGCCGTTATTGTTGCGCCCGTAATAGCCGAAGGTGAAAATCACCGCGCCCACGATCACCGCCACGGTGATCAGCGGCATGATCGGGTTGCCCGCGATCAGCGCGGTGAAACGGCCGAAGGGGCGGCGGCGATAGCCGGCCTCCACGGGTTTGGGCGCGCGCTGCGGCTTGGCGGCGGTGAAGGTGATCGAGCTCGCCATGCTCGCCAGCACGAAAAGCGCGATGCCCGGCAGCGATGCGGCAAGGTTACCCGATGCGCTATGCGTGCCCGAGAAGAAATCGGGGTTGAGCGTCAGGATCGCGCCGAGGAAGACAAGCGCCGCCGAGGCCACGGCCAGCGCAAGGCGCAGCGCATAGGGCCAGCCCTTGATGACGCGCGCGCCCATGTCGAGGCGGCGGCTCATCCGACCCGCGACGCCGCCCACGACGGGCAGATAGACCAGTGCCACCACCAGCGAGGCCGAGAGCACGAAGATGATCGTGACGGGCAGCATCCCCATGAATTCGCCCGGAACTCCGGGCCAGAACAGCATCGGCAGGAAGGCACAGAGCGTGGTGGCGGTGGAGCTGACGACTGGCCAGAACATGCGCTTGGCGGCTTCCGTATAGGCGGCCATCGGACCGGAGCCTTCCGAAATCCGCTTGTCGGCATATTCCACGACGACAATCGCACCATCGACAAGCATCCCCACCGCGAGGATCAGCCCGAACATCACGATATTCGAGATCGGCACGCCCATCGCGCCCAACAGAAGGAAGGTCAGCAGGAACGAGGTCGGAATCGCGAAACCCACCAGCAGCGCCGAGCGTGTGCCCAGCGTCGCCAGCACCACGATCATCACCAGCGCGATCGCGGTCAGAACCGAGCCCTCCAGCTGGCTGACCATCGCGCCCACCGTCTTCGACTGATCGAGCGAGATCCCCACATCGACGGCGCGTTGCAGGGGTTCCGGCCAGCGGCTTTCGGCCTCGGCCACGGTCTTGCGCAGCAGGTCCACCGTGTCGATGATGTTGTAGCCCTTGCGCTTGACGATCTGCAGCGCGACGGTCGGTTCGCCGTTGAAGCGCGCGGTGCCGGTGCGGTCCTCGAAGGTCAGGCGGATATCGGCCAGATCGCCCAGCGTGACGACACTCTCGCCGTTCTTCTTCACGGGCAGGGCATAGACATCCTGCGCGGTCTCGAAGGTGGCGGGGATTTTCACCGAAAACGCGCCGCCATCGGTCTCGACCTCGCCTGCCGCGATCAGCTGGTTATTGGCCTGCACGACATTGATCAGCTCGGGGGCGGTGACGTTATAGGCCTCGAGCTTGAGCGGGTCGATCACGACCTCGAGCATCTCGTCGCGCTGGCCCGCGATCTGGGCCTCCAGCACGGGCTCGAGCCCCTCGACTTCGTCCTGAAGGTCGCGGGCGAGTTGTTGCAGGGTGCGTTCGGGCGCATTGCCCGAGAGCGTCAGAACGACGATCGGAAACTCCGAGAAATTGATCTCGTTGATCGAGTATTTCTCGAACCCGTCGGGGAATTTTCCCTCGGCGGTGTTCATCGCGTCGCGCACGTCGGCGATGATCTTCGTCTTGTCCCAACCGAAGTCGAATTCGAGCATGACGCCCGCGTAATTCTCCTTCGCGATGCCGGTCATCTTGTCCAAGCCATCCAACCCCGCCAGCTCGGTCTCCATCGGCTTGACCAGCAGTTTCTCGGAATCGGCGGCCGAGATGCCGGGGAAGGGGACCGAGACGAAAAGCATCGGGATCTCGATATCGGGCTCGCCCTCCTTGGGCAGGCCGATATAGGCGCTCAGCCCCGCAGCGATGGAGATCACCACGAAGGCGATGACCATCCGTGCGCGGGCCGCGGCCCAATCGACGATCCCGGTCATTGCGCGCTCTCCGGCGCGGGCGTGCCGGGGACGGGCGTGTCTTCTGCAACATCGCCGGGCGCATGATCGACGAGCGTGACCGCGACGGGCGAGCCCTCGGTGACGTATTCCTGACCGACCACGATCACCGTGGCGTCTTCGGGCAGCCCCGCGAGCCAGACGCCTTCGGGCGTGTCGCGCAGGAAGGTGACGGGCGCGAAATGGGCCTTTCCATCGACCGCAAGACGCACGCCCAGCTTGCCGTCATCGTTCAGTGTCATCGCGGAAGCCGGCAGGAAATGTGCCTTGGTGCCATCGGCGGCCACGATCATCTCGACGGTCTGGCCCTCGCGGATCGAATTGTCTGCATTGGCGACCTCGGCCTCGACGCGGAAGGTGCGGGTCGCGGCATCGGCTGATTGCGAGACGAAGGTGACCCGGCCCAGAACTTCGCGGCCGGTGGCCAGACGGGCGCCGACGCGGGCGCCGTCGTGGACGCGGTCGATCTCGGTCTCGGGCACGAAGCCCACCAGCTTGATCGGGTCGAGTTGGATCACGGTTGCGCAAAGACCGCCCGAAGAGAGAAGCGCACCCAGTTCGGCCGTGTCTTCCTCGATCCGGCCCGCGAAAGGTGCTGTGATCTCGAGCCGCGCGAGTTCCGTCTGCGCGGCCTCAACGGCAGCCATCGCGGCCTCCAGCGCGGATTGCGCCGAAGCCGCGGCCGTGTCCGAGCGATACCCGCCGGCCTGCAATTTCTGTGCTGCCGTGGCGTTGAGCTTCGCCTCATCCAGCCGGGCCTGCGCCTCGGCCAAAGCGGCGGGCCGCGTGCCGGGATCGAGTTTGCACAGGATCTGCCCCTGTTCGACCTGCGCTCCCTTGCCGAGCGGTTCGGAAATCACCTTGCCGGTTGTCTCGGCGCGGACCTCGACGCGGCGCGCGGCCTCGGTCTGACCGCGTGTCAGCACGCCCTGATCGACGGGTTGCGCGGTCGAGGCGATCGCCTGCACCGGCACGGCGGGCTCGCCTTCGGCCTGCGCGGCTTGTTCTTCCTGTGTCGGGCTCGCGGCGTCGCCGAGATAGCCCATCAGCCGGTCACGCTCGAACACCAGAAGATAGAGCGCCACGAGGACGAGGATCGCGTTGAGGATCGGGATCGGGCGCATCGTGCGGGCTCCTGTGCCGTGGCTTTGGTTCTCCCCGAATACGCGCGGGTGAACCATCGAGTTCACATTACTGAGAGGAGGACGTGATCTCAAGCGCGAAGCCCCGCGACCTTGCGTCCCGCGCGGGCCTTGGCAGCGCCGGGGGAGGCGTGTAAGAGGGGCCGACAGCAGCGAGGAGAGGCACGCGTGAGCGAGACCGACAGTTTCATCGAGGAAGTCACCGAGGCCGTCCGGCAGGACAAGCTCTTTGCCGCCTTCAAGAAATGGGGATGGGTCGGCGGTGTCGTGATCCTCGCGATCGTCGGCGGCACGGGTTGGAATGCCTGGCAGAAAGAAAAGGCTCAGACCGAGGCGCGCGCCTTTGGCGACAAGCTGATGACGGCGGTGGCCGCCGAGGATCCAGGTGCGGCGCTGGCGAAGATCGACGCCGAGGGCGGCAGCCGTCTGGCGGTGCGCGACCTGATGCAGGGCGATGCCGCTCTCGAGGCGGGCAAGCCGGAAGAGGCTCTCAAATTCTATGACGCGGTCGGCGCGCAGGCCGATGTGCCGCGTTCGCTGAGCGAGCTTGCGCAGCTCAAGGCGGTGATCGCGGCGGGTGACAAGATGGATCCCGCGAAACGCGATGCGGTTCTGGCCGCGCTCGCCACGCCCGGCGCGCCTTATCGTCTGCTGGCAATGGAGCAGCAAGCGGCGGTCAAGCTTGCGGCGGGCGATCGCGACGGTGCCATCGAGATCGCGAAACAGATTCTCGCGGATGCCGGGCTAACGCCGGGCTTGCAACAACGCGCGACAGAGTTGATTGTGGCGCTGGGCGGCGAAGTGCCGACCGAGCCGGGGCAGACCGCTCCGGCGCCGCAAGAGTAAAGGGTTGAACCAAAGAGGTCTTTGCCGCGCGCGCGGGTGACGCGATCGCGGGCAGGGGATCCGAAGGGCAGGGGGAACGGGCGTGAATCTGAGCAAACAGGCGATCTGCGTTCTGGGGCTGGCTGCGGTCGTTTCGGGCTGCTCCAACAAGGAAGTGATCCTGTCGGGCGACCGCATGTCGCCGCGCGATGCGCTGCTGGCCGCAGAGGGACAGCCGGTCGTGGCGGAGGCGGATCAGCAGCAGGCCCTGCCGATCAAGCTGCCAGGTGTCGTGAGCAATGCCGAATGGCCCCAGCGTGGCGGCTCGGCGACCCATAGCCTGTTCAACGCGGCGATCGGCTCGGGGACCAACCTGATCTGGTCGGCCGATATCGGGGCGGGCAATGCGCGCCGCTACCGCATCACCGCCGATCCGATCGTGGCGGCGGGCAAGATCTTCACCCTCGACAGCCAGGCCCGTGTGACCGCGACCGCGACGAATGGCGGGCGCGTCTGGCAGACCGACATCACGCCTCCGGGCGACCGCGAGGGCGATGCCTCGGGCGGTGGCGTGGCCTATGCCGATGGCACGGTCTTCGTGACCTCCGATTTCGCCGAACTCGTCGCGATCGATGCGGCCAGCGGCGCGATCAAGTGGCGGCAATATTTCGACGCCGGGATTGGCGGCGCCCCGACCGTGCGCGATGGCGTGGTCTATGTGGTGGCGCGCGACAGCTCGGCTTGGGCGATCCGTGCCTCGGACGGCAAGGTCGTCTGGCAAATGCCGGGTCCGCCGGCAAGCTCCGGCATGACGGGCGTCTCGGCCCCGGTTGTGACGGATCGCATGGTCGTCTTCCCCTTCCCCTCGGGCTTCCTTGCAGGGGCGCTGCGTAAATCGGGCATGTCGATCTGGCAGGCGAAGGTCGCGGGTGCGCGTCCGGGCGTGGCCTATGCTTCGGTCGTGGATCTCACCGGCGATCCCGTCGTCGTGGGCGATACCCTCTATGCCGGGTCTTCGGCAGGCAAGCTTGCAGCCTTCGACGTGGACTCGGGCGAACGGCTGTGGACTGCGACCGAAGGGGCCAACAGCCCCGTGCAGGTTGCGGGCGGCTCGATCTTCCTGACTTCGGACAATGGCAAGCTGGTGCGCCTCGATGCGGCGTCCGGCGCGCAGATCTGGTCCAAGGACCTGCCTTATTACGAGAAGGAAAAGGTCAAGAAGCAGCGCACGATCACTGCCAACTATGGCCCGGTGCTCGCAGGCGGCAAGCTGTATGTGGCCTCCTCTGACGGGACGCTGCGGGTCTTCAACCCGGTCGACGGCGCGCTCATCGGCGAGGCAACGATCCCGGGCGGGGCCTCGACCGACCCGGTCGTGGCGGGCCGTACGCTTTACGTTGTGGGCGGCGACGGGAAACTGCACGCTTTTCAGTGAGGCTTTTAGGGTGTAAGGGGGCCGCTCGTATACGCCCAAGGAGGGCATCATGAGCTTTACCCTGGCCATTGTAGGCCGCCCGAATGTCGGCAAATCGACGCTGTTCAACCGGCTTGTCGGCAAGCGGCTCGCGCTTGTGGACAACATGCCGGGCGTCACGCGCGACCTGCGCGAAGGCGACGCGCGTCTGGGCGATCTGCGCTTCATCGTGATCGACTCCGCCGGTCTCGAACTGGCCGAGGATGACAGTCTTCAGGGCCGGATGCGCCGCCTGACCGAGCGCGCGGTGGAAGAGGCCGATATCTGCCTGTTCATGATCGACGCGCGTGTGGGTGTGACGCCCGCCGACGAGATTTTCGCCGACATCCTGCGCAAGAAGAACGCCCATGTGATCCTCGCGGCCAACAAGGCCGAAGGGGCCGCGGGCGATGCCGGCGCGATGGAGGCGTGGAGTCTCGGTCTGGGTGAGCCGCTGCGCATCTCGGCCGAGCATGGCGAGGGGCTCGACGATCTCTATACCACGCTGGTGCCGCTGGCCGACGAGTTCGCCGAGCGCCATGCCGCGAATGCGCCCGAGACCGATGTCATCATCGACGAGGAAATCGAGGAAGGCGACATTCCCGCCTACCAACCGCCCTCGGCCGCAAAGCCGCTGCAACTCGCGGTGATCGGCCGCCCGAACGCGGGCAAATCGACGCTGATCAACAAGATCCTCGGGGAGGATCGCCTGCTGACCGGACCCGAGGCCGGGATCACCCGTGATGCGATCTCGGTCACGACCGAGTTCATGGGCACGCCGATGCGGATCTGGGACACGGCGGGGATGCGCAAGAAGGCGCGTGTGACCGACAAGGTCGAGAAACTCTCGGTCGCGGACGGCTTGCGCGCCGTACGCTTCGCCGAGGTCGTGGTCGTCCTGCTCGACGTGAATGTTCCCTTTGAAACGCAAGACCTACGGATCGCGGATTTCGCGGAGACCGAAGGTCGCGCCGTGGTCGTGGCCGCGAATAAGTGGGATCTCGAAGAGGACAAGCCAGAGAAGCTGAAAGAACTGCGCGAGGCGTTCGAGCGCCTTCTGCCGCAGCTCAAGGGCGCGCCGCTCGTCACCGTTTCGGCCAAGACCGGCAAGGGGCTTGATCGCCTGCACAATGCGATCCTGAAGGCCCATGAGATCTGGAACCGCCGCGTTCCGACCGCAAAGCTGAACAACTGGCTGCGCGCGATGACCGAGGCGCACCCGCCGCCCGCACCGGGCGGTCGCCGCATCAAGCTGCGCTATATCACGCAGGCGAAGACCCGTCCGCCGGGCTTCGTGGTCAAGACGACCTATGCCGACAAGATTCCCGAGAGCTACGAGCGCTATCTGATCAACGGGCTGCGCGAGAGCTTCGACATGCCCGGCACGCCGATCCGTCTCTACATGCGCGATCAGGGCAAGGATAACCCCTACAAGGATCGCAAAAAGTCGATCCCGTCGCGTCTGAAGAAGCACGTCGATGCGAAGAAGCGTGCGGCCCACAAGGATGCGGCCAAGAAAGTGCGGGATTCGAAGAAGAAGGGCGACTGAGCCCGTTCGATGTCCCCATCGAGACGGTGAAGAGGCGCCGGGAGGATATCACCCCGGCGCACTTCGGCCGTAGCGCTCGGAAAGCCTCAGAGAAATCCGAGACGATCCAGCGCCGATTGCGCGGTCGCGCGCTCCTCGGCGTTTTCCGAGACGAGCGCGGCATTGATTTCGACCATCAGTTTCGAGAGGGTCTTCTCGCTGCGCATTTGGGAAATGCGCCCGGGAACCTCCTCGGCACCCAGTTCGAGAATGCGGCTCAGGGCGTGATCGCGCCCGTTTCCTGCAGTCGTTTCCGTCATTTGCAGCCCCC
This sequence comes from Thioclava pacifica DSM 10166, assembly GCF_000714535.1. Classification (GTDB taxonomy): domain Bacteria; phylum Pseudomonadota; class Alphaproteobacteria; order Rhodobacterales; family Rhodobacteraceae; genus Thioclava; species Thioclava pacifica. The sequence goes on from NZ_AUND01000001.1 coordinate 404,038, forward strand.
CGGCGACTCACTTGCTCGTGAGGAGCGTAGCCGTTTCCCGGGGGGATGTCTTGCGTCGCCGCGCCGCAGCGTCAGACGAGCTTGCCGTCCACCAGACGCGTCTTGCCGCCCAGATAGGGGTGCAGCGCCGCCGGAAGCGTGACCGAGCCATCCTCTTCCTGGCCGTTCTCCAGAACTGCGATCAGGCAGCGCCCGACCGCGAGGCCCGAGCCGTTGAGCGTCGCGATGAACTCGGGTTTGCCGCCATCGGCGGGCTTGTAACGCCCGTTCATCCGGCGTGCCTGGAAGGTGCCGCAGGTCGAAACCGAGGAGATCTCGCGATAGGTGTTCTGGCCGGGCAGCCAGACCTCGAGATCGTAGGTCTTCTGAGCGCCGAACCCCATGTCGCCAGTGCACAGCACGATGCGGCGATAGGGCAGACCGAGTGTCTCCAGCACGGCCTCGGCGCAGCTTGTCATGCGCTCATGCTCGTCGATCGCGGTCTCGGGCGTGCAGAGCGTCACCATCTCGACCTTCTCGAACTGGTGCTGGCGCAGCATGCCCGAGGTGTCCTTGCCCGCCGAGCCCGCTTCCGAGCGGAAGCAGTTGGTATGGGCGCACATGCGCTGGGGCAGGGCGTTTTCCTCCATCACCTCGCCGCTGGCGTAGTTCGTCAGCGTCACCTCGGCGGTGGGGATCAGCCACCAGCCATTGGTGGTCTGGTAGCTGTCCTCGGCGAATTTCGGGAGTTGCCCGGTGCCGAGCATTGCTTCGTCGCGCACCAGAACGGGGGTGATGTTTTCCGACAGGTCATGCTTGTCGACATGAAGGTCGAGCATGAACTGCGCGAGCGCCCGGTGCACGCGCGCGACACCGCCCTTGAGAACCACGAAGCGCGAGCCGGAGAGTTTCGCGGCCGTTTCGAAGTCCATAGCCGTACTCACGGCGGGCAGTTCGTAATGCTCTTTTGGCGTGAAGGAGAAGTTGCGCGGGTTGCCCCAGCGCTTGATCTCGACATTTTGATCTTCGTCCTCGCCTTCGGGCACATCGGCCAACGGAAGGTTCGGAACGGTCATCAGCAGGTCGCGCAGCTTGGCGTCGAGCTCGCCCGCCTCGGTCTGCATCTGCGCCACCTCGGCCTTCTTCTCGGCCACCAGTGCGCGCAGGCGCTCGAACTCGGCCTCGTCGCCCTTGGCCTTGGCCGCGCCTACCTGTTTGGAAGCGCTGTTTTGTTCAGCTTTGGCGGTCTCGGCGGCGTGAATGGCCGTCCGGCGCGCCTCGTCGAGCGCGAGGATCTCGGGCGAGAGCGGCGAGAGCCCCCGGCGCGCCAGCTGGGCGTCGAATTCGGCGGGGTTTTCGCGGATTGCGCGGATATCGTGCATCTCACTCTCCAAGACTGTTGCGGAAACGGCTTTAGCGCATGAAAGTGGGGCCGAAAACCCCCGGCGATGCGGCCATGACACAGGTCAAGGCATGAAGGCTTGCGTAATGGTCGAATTTCGCTGTATGGGCTCACATTCAAGAACCGGAATATAACCGGGTGCATTGCTGCCGTACCCGGGGGAAGGGAATCCGAGATGACGTTGAAATTCCTGCCGTTGGCATTTGCCGCGCTGCTCCTGCCGGGGATCGCGCTGGCTCAGGATGGCGCGATCAAGGTTGAACCGCAGATCGTGACGGATTGGAAATCGGTCTATGGCCAGGTCGAGGCGAAGAACACGATCGCCGCGCGGGCGCGGATCTCGGGCACCATCACGGAGCTTGACGTGACCGAGGGCGACACGGTCACGGCCGGTCAGGTGATCGGCAAGATCGTTGATCAGACCATCGACTACCAGATCGGGGCTGTCGACGCGCAGATCAACGCGCTCGAGGCGCAGCTCGCCAATGCCCAGACCGAACTCAAACGCGGCGAAGAGCTCAAGGCACGCGGGGTCTCGACCACGCAGAACGTCGATCAGCTCCAGACGCAGGTGAATGTCTATGAAGGCCAAATCGCGGCGCAGAAGGCGCAGCGCAAGGTCTACGAGCAGCAGCAGCAATTCGGCACCGTGACCGCACCGATCGACGGCAAGGTGGTCTCGGTTCCGGTGACCAAGGATGCGGTCGTGATGGGCGGCGAGACGATCGCGACGATCGGTGGGGGCGGTTTCTTCCTGCGCCTCTCGGTTCCCGAGCGCCACGCTGACACGCTCAAGACCGGGGACACGATCATGATCACCGGCCCCGAGGGCCAGCAGATCGAGGGCAAGCTCGCCAAGATCTACCCGCTGATCGAAGGCGGCCGCGTTCAGGCCGATGTGGAGGTGCCCGATCTGGATTCGCGCTTCGTTGCGGCTCGTCTGCTGGTGAAGCTGCCGATGGGCAACCGTCAGGCGATCATGATCCCGGCGAGCTATATCGTCACGCGCACCGGCCTCGATTTCGTACGTGTTCAAGAGGATGGCGGGAATATCGAACGCACCGTCGTGCCCGGCGTGCGCGTGAACATGGATGACCAGGAGATGGTCGAGATCCTTACGGGCCTCAACCCCGGCGATACGGTGGTGCCCTATGAGCAATAAGACCGAGACCGGGCCCGAAACGCCCGAAGAGGACGAGATCCACGGCAAGCTCGGGATCGCGGGCGGGCTGACCAAGGCGTTCATCCGCTCCGCACTCACGCCGCTGATGATCCTCGCCGCTGTTGCGGTGGGTCTCGTGGCGCTGATCTCGCTGCCGCGCGAGGAAGAGCCGCAGATCTCGGTGCCGATGGTGGATATCCATATCCAGGCGCCGGGTCTGAAGGCGCAGGATGCGATGAAACTCGTGACCGAGCCGATGGAAACCATCGTGCAGGGGATCAACGAGGTCGAGCACGTCTATTCGCGCACGCAGGATGATTATTCGCTGGTGATGGCGCGCTTCAAGGTCGGCACCTCTTCGGATGCCGCGATCCTGCGCGTGCATGAAAAAGTCCGTGCCAATATCGACCGTATTCCCAAGGACATCCCCGATCCGGTGATCGTGGGCCGCGGGATCGACGACGTGGCGATCGTGTCGCTGACCCTGACCGGCAAGAACGGGGCCGATGTCGACAGCAACGAACTGACCCGGATCGCGCGCGAGCTTCAGACCGAGGTCACGAAGATCGAGAATGTCGGCCTGACCTATGTGGTGGGCGATGCGACGAGCGAGATCCGGATCGAGCCCGACCCGGACAAGCTCGCGCTCTATGGCGTGACGCTGCAACAGCTCTCGAACAAGGTCACTCAAGCGAACCGCGCCTTCAACACCGGCACGATCCGGCACGAGGGCAAGCAGATCTCGCTCTCGGCGGGCGAGACGCTGGTGGCGCCAGCGGAGATCGCGGGGCTGCTTCTGACGACGCGTGACAACCGCCCCGTCTACGTGGCCGATGTCGCGAAGGTCTCCTATGTGCCTGATGCCTCCGATCATATCGTCTCGAACGTGCAGCGCGACGCGGATGGCAAGCTGGAGCGTACCCCGGCGGTGACGCTCGCCATCGCCAAGCGGGCAGGCTCGAACGCGGTGGTCGTGGCCGAACAGATCATGCATCGGGTGCACGATCTGCATGGCACGCTGATCCCCGAAAATGTCGAGGTGAAGGTCACCCGCGACTATGGTGAGACCGCGAACGAGAAGGCCAATGAACTTCTGTTCCACCTTGGCCTCGCGACCGTGTCGATCATCGGCCTCGTGCTGGTGGCGATCGGCTGGCGCGAATCCATCGTGGTGGCGGTCGTGATCCCGGTGACGATCCTGCTGACGCTCTTTGCGGCCTATGTGATGGGCTACACGCTCAACCGGGTGTCGCTCTTCGCGCTGATCTTCGCGATCGGTATTCTCGTCGACGACGCGATCGTGGTGATCGAGAATATCGCGCGACATTGGGCAATGAAGACGCCCGGCTCGCGTATCACCAAGGCGATCGAGGCTGTGGCCGAAGTGGGCAACCCCACCATCGTCGCGACCCTGACCGTGGTGGCGGCACTTCTGCCCATGCTCTTCGTGTCGGGGCTGATGGGCCCCTACATGTCGCCGATCCCGGCGGTCGCCTCGGCGGCGATGATCTTCTCCTTCTTCGTGGCTGTCATCATCACGCCCTGGCTGATGGTGAAGGTCGCGGGCAAGGCGGAGCTGCATGGTCATGGAGAAGATGACGACGCTTATGGCGGGCACAATCACGGTGGCAAGCTCGGCGCGCTCTACTCGAAATTCGCGCGTCCGATCCTGAAAACGAAGGGCCGTGCGGGGCTGTTCCTGCTGATCGTGACGGTTCTGTCCTTCGGTTCGCTGGGGCTGCTCTATACCAAGCACGTCACGGTGAAGCTGCTGCCCTTCGACAACAAGTCCGAGCTTTCGGTGGTGATCGACATGCCCGCGGGCACCTCTGTCGAGGAGACCGACTCGGTCGCTCAGCAGGTCGCGAGCATCATCACCGAGATGCCCGAAGTGATCTCGGCGCAGACCCATTCCGGGACTGCAGCACCGTTTAACTTCAACGGGCTTGTGCGGCACTACTACCTGCGCAGCCAGCCCAATCAGGGCGACGTTGAGATCCAGCTGCTGCCGAAAGGCGAGCGCGACCGGACCAGCCACGAGATTGCGCTGGAGATCCGCGACAAGATCAAGGCGATCAAGCTGCCCGAGGGCGCAAGCCTGAAGACGGTCGAGCCGCCGCCCGGCCCGCCGGTGATCGCGACGCTGCTGGCCGAGGTTTACGGGCCGACGCCGGAAGTGCGCCGTGCCGCGGCGCGCCAGATCCAGAAGGCCTTCGAGGAAGTCCCCTTCATCGTCGACGTGGATAACAGCTTCGGTATCCAGCCCGACAAGCTGCGCGTGACAGTGAATTCGGACGATCTTGAATTCTACTCGGTCTCCGAGGGCGATGTCTGGGATACGCTGGCGATGCTCAACGGCTCGACCACGGTGGGCTATTCGCATCGTGGCCAGGAGCGCCAGCCGATCCCGATCGTGATGGAGCGCTCGAAGTCGAACAAGGTGATGAACGAGAGCACGCTCTCGACTCCGATCCCGGCCAACGTTCTGCCCGGCGCGCGCGGCGTGGTGGAACTGGGCGACGTGGTGGATGTGAAGAAGGAGAAAGCCTCCTATCCGATCTTCCGCCATAACGGACGCGAGGCCGAGATGGTCACGGCCGAGCTCGCCGGCAAGTTCGAGGCACCGCTCTACGGCATGCTCGCGGTCGATGACATCATCAACAACATGCAATGGCCCGAGGGTGAGAAGCCCGTGATCTCTCTGCATGGTCAGCCCCAGGACGAAAGCCACGTGACGCTTCTTTGGGACGGCGAGTGGGAGGTGACCTGGGTGACCTTCCGCGACATGGGGGCGGCTTTCGCGGTGGCACTTCTGGGGATCTATATCCTCGTCGTCGCGCAGTTCGGCTCGTTCCGCCTGCCGCTGGTGATCCTGACGCCGGTGCCGCTGACCTTCCTGGGCATCATGGTGGGGCACTGGATTTTCCACGCGCCCTTCTCGGCCACCTCGATGATCGGTTTCATCGCTCTGGCGGGGATCATCGTGCGCAACTCGATCCTGCTGGTGGATTTCATTCGGCACGGGGCGCATGAGGGCAAGGACAAGATCGAGTTGCTGATCGAGGCGGGGGCCATCCGCTTCAAACCGATCCTGCTGACCGCAGTCGCGGCGATGATCGGCGCGGTGGTGATCTTGGCAGACCCGATCTTCCAGGGCCTCGCGATTTCGCTGCTGTTCGGCCTGCTCAGCTCGACCCTGCTGACGGTGCTGGTGATCCCGGCGATCTACCGGATCTTCAAGACCTGATCCAATCAGGTCGTCTGAAACGAAAACCGCCCGCGCGAAGACCTCGCGCGGGCGGTTTCTTTTGCCATCCATCGGTTGGGTCAATCGCGCCACGCGAGCTATTGCGAAAGCCTATTGCCGAAATCTCGAATAAATTCATTGCATTTGTTCTGAGACGGGATTTCCTGGCGTCATGGTGAAACTCGTTCTCTTGCACAAGGCGGACTCGATCTACGAGGACGAGCCGGACGTGGTCTATGACTTTCCGAGACCCTATCTGCGTGCGATGCAGGAGGCTGTCGGAGACTGGGTCGTCTATTACGAGCCTGTCAAAGCCGGGCCGCGGGGATATTTCGCCGTCGCAAAGATTGACAGCGTCATTCCCAAACCGGGGCCCAAACCGGGGGCTGAGGGGAGATTCCTCGCCTTCATTACGCCTGGAACCTACCTTCCCTTCGACTATGAGGTTCCGCGACTGCAAGGCGGACGCCCGCTCGAACAGGCACTATGCGAACTCGATGGCAGCCCGAAGAAGGGTGGTGCCGTGCAGCGGGCTGTTCGGCGTCTCCCGGAGGATGAGTTCGCGCGGATCGTCAATCTCGGTCTGCCGCAGGATCTCGAACGGCAGGAGGCGATGCGTTATGAGGCGGCAAATCCCGGCATGGCGGAAGAGCCTTTGATCTTTGAGCGTCCGGTGTTGGAAAGGCTCACACGCAGAGCGTATCGGGACGTTGCTTTCCGACGGAAAGTTCGGGATGCCTATGACTACCGCTGTGCCATTTCGGGTTTGCGCTTGCGCAACGGAGGCGGGCGCCCGGAAGTGCAGGCGGCCCATATCAGGCCGGTGGATCAGAAGGGGAGCGACTCGGTTCGAAACGGGCTCGCATTGTCGGGTACGCTCCACTGGATGTTCGACCGCGGCCTGATTTCCATCGCGGAAGACTGCGAGACCATCCTCGTGTCGCGCAACAAGGTGCCTGCCGATGTCGTCGACAGGCTTATCCGTCCTGATGGAAAACTCCTGAAGCCGACAGACCCTCGTGATCGCCCACATCCCGAGAACCTGCGCTGGCATCGGGAGAACCGATTTGGGCAGGTGATGGGGGATGAGCCGAACCCATGGGATCGGCTCTGAGGTGGACTTATTCCGGCTGGAAGCCGTGGATCAGCTGGCGCAGCCCGATCAGCCCACCGATCACGATCGAGGCGAGGGTGACGGGGGCGGAGAAGGCGAGCACCGACATCGCGCTGACGCCCTGACCGATCGAGCAGCCGAGCGCGATCGTGCCGCCAATGCCCATCAGAGCCGCGCCACCCACCTGACGGCCAAGCTCGCGCGGGTCTTCGCAGGCTTCCCATTTGAACAGGCCACGAATGAGCGAGCCGAGGAAAGCTCCGCCCAGCACGCCCGCGACGAGCCCGACCGAGAAGGTGATGCCACCCGCGGTCGAGGTCATGAAATAGAGGATCGTGCGGCCCAGCGGCGCGGTGAAGGAAGGGGCTTCGACCCCGACCTCGCCCATGCTCTCGGCGTAGATCAGTGAGGTGCCGACGAAGCTCCAGACAATCGCGAGACCCGCGGCGATGCCCCAAGCCACGCGGCGCTTGTCGGCGCGCAGGGGTTTGTAGCTCAGGCCCCAGGCAAGGAAACCGGCGGCGACGGGCAGGGCAAAGACCAACGGTGGCAGACCGGTGCGCGCCGAAAGCCAATGCGCGATGCCTTGCGGTGTCTCGGCTGGTTGCTGGTCGAAGATCAGCGTGCGCAGATGGGCGAGCGGACCCGAGAGGGTGACGAAGGCGAAGATCCCCATCACCACGACCACGACGAGCGCGCGCAGATCGCCGCCGCCGAAACGCACCAGCGCCCCGAAGCCGCAATTGCCCGCCAGCGCCATGCCATAGCCGAAGATCAGACCGCCCACGATCGAGGCGAGCGGAGACCATTTAACCGTGTGATAGAAGCTGCGCGTGATCTCGGCATAGCCCAGAGCCTCGGCGACGAAGGAACCGGTGATCGACACGGCCAGCACGACGCCCCAGAGGCGCAGGCGGCGTTGGTCCTGGCCATAGGCCGCGCTTTCCAGCGCCCCAAGCGTGCAGAAATCGCCCAATCGCGCTGCGAGGCCCAGAATGCCCCCGCCGATCAGTCCGACCATCGCCGCCCAGGCACCCATCGGAATTTGTTCCATCGCCGACCTCCATTCCAGGCGGCGCAGCCGCCCGGTCGTCTTGCCTCAGCGTCGCTCGCTGTTGCAGAACATGTCATAGATCACTTCGACGAGGCGACGCGCGCGCGGGTCCGAGAGGGTGTAATAGATCGCCTTGCCATCGCGACGGGCGCTCACGAGCCCTTCGAGACGGAGTCGGGCGAGCTGTTGGCTCACCGCCGCCTGACGCGATTCGAGGAGATTTTCTAGCTCGGTCACCGATTTCTCGCCCGAGCTGAGATGACACAGGATCATCAGGCGCCCTTCATGGGCGAGTGCCTTCATCAGATTGGAGGCATCCTGTGCGCGGCCCAGCAATTCTTCGGCATCCATGCGGGCGCATTTCCCATTGGCCGCCGAGGCGGAGGGAGTATCTGCTTGCCCATCTGGTGCCATATGCCGCACCTCTTCATCCTTCCCTTTTGCCGCGATCCATGCCGCCGCCGAATTGATCGAATGACTCAGGCTTTAGCATGGCGATTCGGCGGAACATAGTCTCGAGCCTAAAAAAACGTCATGCGACCTTTGTCTAGCCATTCGGGTCGGGCAGGTCCGCGCCCGCGTCCTGCAGCGCCTGACCCAGAAGCCCCCAGAAGAAGTCCTCGCTCGCATAACCTTCGATCCGGTCGATCTCGACCCCGTCGCGCAACAGGATGAAGGTGGGCGTGAAGAGCGGTTTGCCCTTTGTGATCGTAATGCCTTCAGGGAAAGGCTTGTGCAGGTCGACCCGCTCAAGTGGCGCAACCTGACCCTCGGGCGTTTTGGGGTAGATCGGGCCCAGATCGTGCTCCCACATGCGGCAATAGACGCAGCCGACCTGTTCGACCATCAGAAGCTTGAATTCGCTTTCGGCCGGGGCGGTTGCGGCGGCCTCGGTGCCTGTCGCGGTGACCGGCTGTGCCGTCTCCCCGTCAGCCCGTGCGTCGCGGGGCATCCCGCTCAGCCCGACAATCACCGCCGCGGCGGCGAAAATCGTATGCGATACAATGCGAGACATTGACGCACCTCCCTTTACATATAAAGATCGTAATGTGTTTGACGGGGCCGTTCAAGAATTCGGTTGGGAGGCCGGGCTTCGTCGCTTTGGGAGGTTCCATGCCGATCGATATTACCTATGGCGGTGCATTTTTCGCCGGCCTTTTGTCCTTTCTGACGCCCTGTATCCTTCCGATGGTGCCCTTCTACCTGTCGTATATGGCGGGGCTGTCAATGTCCGAACTGCGCGGTGATGGCAAGATCGCTCCGGGTGCACAGGCTCGGATGGTGGCATCCTCGGTCGCCTTCGCGCTTGGCGTGACGACGATTTTCGTGCTGATGGGCATGGGGGCGACAGCGCTCGGGGCGGCTTTCCGTGAATGGATGGGGCCGCTGAGCTGGGTCGCGGCGGTGATCCTGCTGGTGTTTGGTCTGCATTTCCTCGGCATCATCCGCATTCCGTTCCTCTATCGCGAAGCCCGCATGGAATCGAAGGCGGACCCGACGACCTTCCTCGGCGCCTATGTGATGGGCCTGGCTTTCGGCTTCGGCTGGACGCCCTGCGTGGGCCCGGCGCTTGCTGCGATCCTGATGGTCGCCTCGGGCATGGGCGAGATCTCGAAAGGGGGCTTGTTGCTCTTTGCTTACGGGATCGGGATGACGCTGCCTTTCATCATCGCGGCCTTCTTCACTCGCCCCTTCCTCGCCTTCATGGCCAAGCATCGCGCAAAGCTCGGCTATGTCGAAAAGGCGATGGGGGTTATGCTGATCCTCTTCGCGGTGCTCATCGTGACCGGTGGGCTGCGCTATATCGGCGAGTTTCTGATCAATGTGATGCCCAGCGGGAGCCTGGGCTGAAGCAAGGGAGTAAGATCATGCGTCATTTTCTGACCGCGGCTTTCACCGCTGCGATGCTGGCCCTTCCAGTCCATGCCGCCGAGATCGGCGATGACGGGCTGCACAAGGAGCCCTGGTTCCAGGAAACCTTCAAGGACATGTCCGACGACCTCGCCAGTGCCAATGATGCGGGCAAGCGGTTTCTCGTGATCTGGGAGCAGCGCGGCTGCATCTACTGCAAGAAGATGCATGAGGAAGTCTTCTCCGATCCTGAAATCGCGAAATACATCACCGACAACTACTATGTCGTGCAGATGAACCTCTTCGGCGATGTCGAGGTCACCGATTTCGACGGCGAGTCGATGCCCGAAAAGGACATGGCGATGAAATGGGGGGTGATGTTCACGCCCACCATGATGTTCTTCCCCGAGGAGGCTGGCGACGAGCCCGCCAACAAGCAGGCGGTCGCGCAGATGCCGGGCGCCTTCGGGAAGGGCACGACGATGGCGCTTCTCGAGTGGGTTAAGAATCACGGCTATGAGAGCGGGCAGAACTTCCAGAAATATGTGGCCGAGAAGGTCATGGCGAAGTGAACGCCAACTTGCCGGTCATGACGTGACTGTGATCGGCTCCTTGCCAGTGCAGAAATCGTGCTGCGAGCGCGAATGCCCCTGATTTTCCGTGGAAAATCGGGGGTATACTTTTGTATGCGTCGATATTTCCCGGCGAACATATTGGAAAATATGCGGTTTTTTGAATTTATGCATTGCGCCACTGTGACGCACTCGCTTAAAAGTGAGTCAGGGAGAGAATTTGGGAGGACTTCAATGAACCGCCACGTCGCGTGGGCCGCACTGGCCGCAACCTTCACCGCGAGCGCCGCATTCGCCGCCGAGACTGCTCCGATGGACGTCAAGTTCGACGATGCCGGCGGTGTCGAGGCATCGCTGACTGGCCAGCCGGGTGACCCTTCGAAGGGCGCCGAGGTGGCCTCGACGAAGTCGCTGGGCAACTGCGTGTCCTGTCACGTCGTGTCCGCGCTCGACGCTTCGTTCCAGGGCAATATCGGCCCCGAGCTGAACGGCGCGGGCGATCGCTGGAGCGAAGCACAGCTGCGCGGCATCGTCATTGATGCCAAGCACACGTTCGAAGGCACGGTGATGCCGGGTATGTACAAGACCGGCCCGTTCATCCGTCCGGGCGACGGCTACACCGGCAAGGCCGCGCCTGCCGATCTGCCGCCGATCCTGAACGCGCAGCAAGTAGAAGATGTGGTCGCTTTCTTGATGACGCTCAAGGAAGAGTGACCCTGTACGAGAAACCCGAGAGGAGAGACTAGATATGACCATGACCAGACGTGATGCGCTGGCGCTGGCGATGGGCGGCGTTGCCGCGACCATGCTGCCGCTGCCCGCGCTGGCCGACGCTTCGGCCGATGCGATCGCGAAATTCACCGGCGGCGCGGCCGTGGGCGAGGGTGGCCTCACCCTGACCGCTCCGGAAATCGCCGAAAACGGCAACACGGTTCCGATTTCGGTCGACGCGCCCGGCGCCACCGAGATCTCCGTTTACGCCACCGGCAACCCGACCCCGGAAGTCGCCACCTTCAAGTTCGGCCCGCTGGCCGGCTCGCAGATGGCCTCGATCCGTATCCGTCTGTCGAAGACGCAGGACGTGGTCGCGATCGCCAAGATGGCTGACGGCAGCTTCGTCCAGGCGAAATCGACCGTGAAGGTCACCATCGGCGGCTGCGGCGGCTGAGTAACGGAATCTGAGGAGTTACCATCATGGACGGCGTTAAACCCCGCGTGAAAGTGCCGAAGAAAGCTTCGGCTGGTGAATCGATCACCATCAAGACCCTGATCTCGCACCCGATGGAATCGGGTCAGCGCAAGGACAAGGATGGCAAGGTCATCCCGCGTCAGATCATCAATCGCTTCACTTGCGACTTCAACGGCGAGAACGTGATCGACGTCACGCTCGAGCCCGCGGTCTCGACCAACCCCTACATCGAATTCGATGCGAAAGTCCCGGCGGCCGGTGAATTCAAGTTCACCTGGTACGACGATGACGGGTCGGTCTACGAAGACACGAAGTCGATCGAAGTCGGCTGATCGGGCTGCGGCCCTCGCGATCGTGAGGGCCAAGGCACGCGAGGGAGCGTGCTGACAGACCAAGGACAGACCTCCGTGCCCGTTTGGGGAGATCGACGGGCACGGGGAGCACACCCAGGGAGGACACAGAACATGACGTTGCGCTTCAGCCGCACCATCCTTGCCGCCACCGCAGCCTTCGCGCTCAGCTCCGCTGCGCTGCACGCCGAAATGGCGGATGACGAACTTAACATCAACGGCGACACCCCGATCACGGTGAAGGCGCCTGCCGCCTCGCACCTGGAAGGCCATCTCGACGAGGTCTATTCGGGCTGGCTGTTCCGTACGGATGATACCCGTGCGATGGAACAGGACGATTTCGACAACCCGATCATGATCTTCGCCGAGAAGGGCATGGACAACTGGAGCGTCGCCGACGGCTCCGAGGGCAAGTCCTGCGCAGACTGCCATGGCGATATCAGCGAAGGCATGAAGGGCGTGCGCGCCACGATGCCGAAGCTCAACGCTAAGGGCGAGCTGTGGTCGATGGAAGACTACATCAACGACTGCCGTACCAACCGCATGGGCGCCGAAGCCTGGGGCTGGGATAGCGGTCCGATGCACAACATGACCGTCGCCATCTCGGTCCAGTCGCGTGGCATGCCGGTCAATGTCACGATCGACGGCGATGCCGCTCCGTTCTGGGAGAAGGGCAAGGAGATGTATTACACGCGCTACGGCCAGCTCGAGCTGTCCTGCGCCTCCTGCCACGAAGAGAACTACGGCAACTTTATCCGGGCTGACCACCTCAGCCAGGGTCAGATCCAGGCCTTCCCGGTCTACCGTCTGAAGAATGCCGGCGTTGTCTCGATCCACAACCGCTTCAAGGGCTGTATCCGCGACACGCGCGCCGAAACTTTCGGTGTCGGTTCGCCGGAATTCCACGCGCTCGAGCTCTACGTCGCCTCGCGCGGCATGGGCCTCGACATCGAAGGCGGCGGCGTCCGTCCCTGATCTTGATGCGCGGGACAGGGTTTGCCCTGTCCCGCCTTCTTTTATCCAAACATATTCAAAATTCACTATCTGTTTGATTTCGTTTGTCAATTTTTGAACTGAAAACGGCTCTGTCCGTCGTGCGGGCGGGGAAAAGAAGGAGAGAAACGGCATGATTTCCCGGCGGGAATTTCTTCAGGCGAGCTTGGCCGCCTCGACTATCCTCGGCGCTTCGGGCCTGTCGCGCTGGTCGCGTGCGATGGCGCAGCAGTCGCTCACTCAGGATCAGCTCCTCGAGTTCGAACCGCTGGGCAACGTGACGCTGATCCACATCACCGACATCCACGCGCAAGCCGTGCCGATCTATTTCCGCGAACCCGAGATCAACCTCGGCGTGGGCGATGCCAAGGGCCGCGCGCCGCACCTGACCGGCAAGGCGTTCCTCGAAGAATTCAAAATCGAGCCGAACACGCCCGAAGCCTATGCGCTGACCTATGACAACTATGTCGATCTGGCCCGCAGCTACGGCAAGATGGGCGGTATGGACCGTGTTGCGACGATCGTGAAAGCGATCCGCGCCGAGCGTCCGAACGCGATCCTTCTCGACGGTGGCGACACCTGGCACGGCTCGCTGACCGCGCTCAAGACCGCCGGTCAGGACATGGTCGACATCATGAACAAGCTCGGTGTCGACGCGATGACCTCGCACTGGGAATGGACCTATGGCGAAGACCGCGTGAAAGAGATCGTGGACACGCTGCCCTTCCCCTTCCTCGGTGCGAATATCTTCGACGCCGAATGGGACGAACCGGCCTTCGAACCCTACAAGATTTTCGAGCAGAACGGCACGCAGATCGCCGTCATCGGTCAGGCCTTCCCCTACCTGCCCATCGCGAACCCGAAATGGATGTTCCCGGACTACTCGTTCGGCATCCGCGAGGAACGCATGCAGGAAGTCGTGGACGAAGTGCGCGGCAAGGGCGTCGATCTCGTCGTCTGCCTGTCGCACAATGGCTTCGACGTTGACCACAAGATGGCGAGCCGCGTGAAGGGCATCGACGTCATCCTGACCGGTCACACCCATGACGCCGTGCCGGAGCCGGTACTGGTGGGCGAGACGATCATGATCGCCTCGGGCTCCAACGGGAAATTCGTCTCCCGTGTCGACCTCGATGTGCGTGACGGCAAGATGATGGGCTTCCGCCACAAGCTGATCCCGGTCTTCTCGGACGTGATCGAGCCCGACAAGGAAATGGCCGATCTCGTTGCGTCGACCCGCGAGCCCTACAAGGCGGAGCTGGAAGAGGTTCTGGCCGAGACCAACTCGCTGCTTTACCGCCGCGGCAACTTCAACGGCACCTGGGATGACCTGATCTGCGAGGCGATGCTCGAAGAGCGCGACGCCGAGATCGCGATGAGCCCGGGCGTGCGCTGGGGCACGACGCTGCTTCCGGGTGACAAGATCACCATGGAAGACCTGCTGACCTGCACCTCGATGACCTATGGCGAAAACTATCGCATGGAGATGACCGGCGAGACGATCAAGACCATCCTCGAGGATGTCGCCGACAACATCTTCAACACCGACCCCTACTATCAGCAGGGCGGCGACATGGTTCGCGTGGGCGGCATGGGTTACCACATCGACGTGAACGCGCCGATCGGTCAGCGCATCTCGAACATGACGATCCTCAAGGACGGCTCGGACGTCGACATGGGCCGCAATTATGTCGTGACGGGTTGGGCTTCGGTCAATGAAGGGACCGAAGGGCCGCAGATCTGGGACGTGGTCGCCGACCACCTTCGCAAGATCAAGACCGTTGACCTGAAACCGAATGACTCGGTGGTCGTGACCGGCGCTTGAGCCGGTCCCGCCCAGCGATGATTGCCCCTTTCCCGGGGTTTGAGACTGGAGGAGTAGATATGGACGACAAGGAACGCCAGGGTAACCCGGCCGCCAGTGCCGCCCTCAGCCGCCGCGGATTTCTTCGCGCCGGGGCTGCGGTCGGTGCGATGGCCGCGGGTGCCGGTGCAGCGCGCGCAGAAACGCAACCCGATCCCCTGATCACCGAGGTTCAGCCTTGGGCTTCGGGCTGGGGCGACGGGGTCGATGCGACCCCCTACGGTCTGCCGATTCAATTCGAAGACGACGTGATCCGTCGCAACGTGGGCTGGCTTACCGCCGACGTGATCTCTTCGATCAACTTCACGCCGATCCACGCCCTCGACGGCACGATCACCCCGACCGGCTGCGCCTTCGAGCGTCACCACTCGGGCGCGATTGAGCTCAAGAAGGAAGACTACCGCCTGATGATCAACGGTCTTGTCGACAAGCCGCTGGTCTTCACCTACGAGGATCTCGAGCGTTTCCCGCGTGTGAACGCGACCTACTTCCTGGAATGCGCCGCGAACTCGGGCATGGAATGGGCCGGTGCGCAGCTCAACGGCGCTCAGTTCACCCAGGGCATGATCCACAACATGCAATATTCGGGCATCCCGCTGCGCGTGCTGCTCGAAGAGGCAGGGATTACCAACCTCGGCGACAACATCAAGGACAAGTGGGTCTATGTCGAAGGCGCCGACGCGTCCTCGAACGGCCGCTCGATCCCGCTGGAAAAAGCGCTCGACGACTGCCTCGTGGCGATCAAGGCGAACGGCGAAGCCCTGCGCAAAGAGCATGGCTACCCGGTGCGCCTCGTGGTTCCGGGCTGGGAAGGCAACATGTGGGTGAAGTGGCTACGCCGCATCGAAGTCACCGACGAGGCCGTCCAGTCGCGCGAAGAAACGTCGAAATATACCGACACGCTCGCCAATGGTATCTCGCGCAAGTGGACCTGGGTCATGGACGCCAAATCGGTCGTCACCTCGCCCAGCCCGCAAATGCCGATCAAGCACGGCCCGGGCCCGCTGGTCATTACCGGCATCGCCTGGTCGGGCCGCGGCCACATCACCAAGGTCGACGTGTCGATCGACGGTGGCGCGAACTGGCAAGAGGCGCGTCTGGCAGAGCCGGGCGTCGACAAGGCGCTGTCGCGCTTCTACCTCGAAATCGACTGGGATGGTAAGGAGATGCTCCTGCAATCCCGCGCGACCGACTCGACCGGCTATGTCCAGCCGACCAAGGATGCGCTGCGCGCGATCCGTGGCGAGAATTCGGTCTATCACAACAACGGTATCCAGACCTGGTGGGTCAAGGAAAACGGGGAGTCCGAGAATGTCGAAGTGTCGTCGTAATCTGCTGCTGGCCACGCTTCTGGCCGCTCCGCTCGTGGCGACGCCTGCCCTGGCCGAGAAATTCGGTCTGGGGCGCGAGGCTCTGCCCGAGGAAATGAAGGCCTGGACCCTCGAGGTCTTCCCCGACGGCAAGAACCTGCCCGAGGGCTCCGGTTCCGTCGAGGATGGCGAAGGCATCTTCGCCGACAACTGCGCGGTCTGTCATGGTGACTTCGCCGAAGGCGTGGACAACTGGCCGAAACTCGCAGGCGGCGAAGGCACGCTGGCCGACAAGGATCCGCTGAAGACCGTCGGGTCCTACTGGCCGTATCTCTCGACGGTGTTCGACTATGTTCACCGCTCGATGCCCTTCGGCAACGCGCAGACGCTCACCGTCGACGAGACCTACGCGATCGTGGCCTATATTCTCTACTCGAACGACATCGTGGATGACGATTTCGTGCTGACCAAAGAGAATTTCCTCGACGTGGAAATGCCGAACGCCGACGGCTTCATCGTGGACAACCGCGACGAGGTCGAGCTGCCGGAATTCACCAAGGCGGCCTGTATGTCGGACTGTAAGACCGATGTGCATATCACGCGCAAAGCGACCGTGCTTGATGTGACCCCGGACACGGGTGAGGACGACACTGCTGCGGCCGATGCGCCCGCAGACACCGTCGTTGCTTCGGCCGAGACCGAGACCCCGGCAGCTGAAGCTGCGGCTCAGGACGCGCCTGCCGCGGCTGAAGCCACGGCCGAAGCGGCTCCGGCAGCCACCGAGGAGACGCTCTCCGCCGATCCCGCGCTGGTTGCCGCCGGTGAGAAGGTCTTCAAGAAGTGCAAGGCCTGTCACCAGGTCGGCGAGGACGCCAAGAACCGCGTCGGTCCCGTGCTCAACGGGCTGATCGGGCGTCAGGCTGGCACCGTCGATGGCTTCAAGTACTCGAAGTCGATGATCCAGCACGGTGAAGATGGTCTGGTCTGGACCGAGGAAACCGTCGAGGCCTATCTCGCCGATCCGAAGGGCTATATCCCGAAGAACAAGATGTCCTTCGCTGGCCTCAAAGACCCGGAAGACGTGAAGGCGGTGCTCGCCTATATCGAAAGCCAGGGTGGCTAAACGCTCCCCGGTGAGGGCCCAAGGGCCCTCACCTCAAAACCGGCAGGGGCCTTCCGCCTGCTCGTGTTTCGACGCCCGCGCTCCCCGCGGGCGTCTCTCTTTTTGGTGACTGCCTTGGGGGCTGACTGCCCCCCACCGGGCTTGCAGCCCGGCTCCCCCCGTGGATATTTGAAGCAATTGGAAGGGGAGGGATCATGGATATCGACGAGCGCGCACGAAAGATTTTCGATGCCGGGGTCGCGGCGGCTGATCCCGCAGCGGGTGTCGCGGATGCGATGGGCTGGGCCGCGGCGGATGGGCCGAAACGGGGCGGGCGTTGGCAGGTGATTGCGCTCGGCAAGGCGGCGTTGGCGATGAGTGCGGCCGCGCTCGATGCGTTGCCAGAGGGCACGCAGGCGCTGGTGGTGACCAATCCCGAAAATGCCGAAGCAGCCAAGATGCGCGCGGGGCTGCGCCTGATCGCGGGCGATCATCCGGTTCCGGGCGCGGGCAGCGCAGAGGCGGGGCGCGCGATCCTCGAGACCTTGCGCGGGCTGTCCCCGCAGGATCGGGTTCTCGCGTTGATTTCCGGGGGAGGCTCGGCGCTGGCGGTTGCACCCGCCGGAGGGTTGAGCCTTTCCGACAAAGCCGAGGTCAGCCGGCTGCTTTTGGGGTGCGGGGCTGATATCACACAGATGAACCTGATCCGCCAGCAGCTTTCCGAGCTGAAGGGTGGCGGCTGGCTTGCGGCCTCGGCTGCGCCGGTGACGGGGTTGATCCTGTCCGATGTGCCGGGCGACGATCTGCGGGTTATCGCGTCGGGGCCGACCGTGGCACCGATCGGCACGCGGGCTGAGGCGGCGGAGCTTTGCCGTGAGCTGGGCATCTGGGAGGCGTTGCCGGAGGCGGTGCGGGCGCATCTGGAGCAATCGGGAGATGCCCCGGCGCTGCCAGAGGGGCGCAACCGCCTGATCGGCGCGAACGGGATCTCGGTCGCGGCGATGGTCGCTGAGGGCGCGCAGGAGGGGCCGTTCGCACTGGAAGGGGATGTTGCAGCTCTCGCGCCGCGTGTCGTGGCGCTTCTCGACACGATGGCCCCGGGCCAAGCGCTGGTCTTCGGTGGCGAGACCACGGTGACTTTGCGCGGGGATGGTCTGGGTGGGCGCAATCAGGAATTGGCGCTGCGCGTGGCCTGCGAGGCCGAGGCTGCAAGCGTGCCGGGCGACTGGCGGTTCCTGTCCGGTGGCACGGATGGGCGCGACGGGCCGACGGATGCGGCGGGCGGTCTGGTGGGGCCGGGGAGCTGTCAGGCGGCGCGGGATGCGGGCATCGACCCGAAGGCGGCGCTGTCGCGCAATGACAGCTATCACGCTTTGAAGGCGGCGGGGGCTTTGCTTGTCACCGGGGCGACCGGGACGAATGTCGCCGATCTCGCCGTGTTGGTGAAAGGCTGAGTTCAGCCGCGCTCGGCGACCGGAGCGTTCGACGCGGGACGCAGGCGGAGATAGGCTTCGCGGATAAGGGCGATCGCAATGACGGCGAGGGCGAGCGTGTCGAAGGAAACCATTTTGCGATCCTTGTGACGAAGCCTGTCGAGGCGGTTTCGCGAAGGCAGCCCCCCGCACCTCATCAAATTGCTAACACAATGCGGCACAAAAAAGGCACGATCGCGGCGATTGCGGGTCACCTTGCACCGAAGCGCGCGATCAGCGTTCGAGGATCAGCGTGCCGCGGGCGAACTCGACCTTCGCGAAACGGGTCAGATAGGTCATGCCCAGAAGCGAGGTGTCCATCGATCCGCGATTGACCACGGCGCGCAGGTTGGAATCGTGAATCGGGCCAAGATCGAAGCTTTGCAGCCGCACCGGGGCGGTCGCGACGAGCCCGTTAGCCGTGCGCGCCTGCCCGATATAGGCGAGCTGGCCGGTGTCGATCCCGGCGCGTTCTGCGTCGCGCTGGGTCATCACGATCTGGCTGGCGCCGGTGTCGACGACGAAACGGATCGGTTTGCCGTTCACCTCGGCCGTCAGGTAGTAATGCCCGTCCTGCGCCTGCGGAACCTCGATGCGGCCATCGCTCATCACCGCCTGTTCGGGGATCGTCACCTGTTTTTGGATGTCGGACCAGAGCCCGACCGCGGCGAGCGTGCCCAGAAAGATCAGCCCCCAGATTGCGGCCTGTTGCAGTGTGCGCCCAGGACGGCGCCGGATCTCGAGCACGAAATAGCCGCCCACCGCGACCAGCAGCAGGCCGAGATAGACCAGCCGCCCCCAATTCTCGCTGATGACCTGTTCCACCATTTGCTCTCGTTACGCAGGGTCTCTTTGCAAGGATGTAGGGCGTGTGTGTGCGCTTTCCCAGAGGGCGGTTTGCCTCAGGCGAGCCCCATCAGCCCCGCGCCGCGCAGCCCGTCGAGGATGAACTGGATCGCAAGGGCGGCCAGCAGCATGCCCAGAAGCCGTGTGACGACCATCGTGCCGGTACGTCCCAGAGCGCGCTCGATCGGGGTGGCGAGCAGGAACATCACGAAGACGCAGGCCAGGACACACAGCATCACGCCGATGATGATCATCACATGCAGCCAGTCGGCATCGGCGCGCCCCGCGAGCAGGATCATCGTCGCCATCGCGCCGGGGCCCGCCAGAAGCGGCGTGGCCAGCGGGAAGACGGACGGGTCATGTTCGGGCTCGACCTCGTGCTCCTCGCCCTGTTTCTCGCGCCGTTTTGTGCGGCGTTCGAACAGCATGTCGAGTGCGGTCAGGAACAGCAGTACCCCGCCCGCGATCCGGAAGGCGGGCATTGAGATCCCGATCCCGGCAAGGATCTTGTCACCGAAGATCCCGAACAGCGTCAGAAGTGCGGCCGCGATCATGAGCGAACGCAAGGCGATGCGCAGTCGCGCGCGGGGGCTTTCCCCCAGGGTGAGCGCGATGAAAACCGGCGCGAGCCCGATCGGGTCGATGATGACGAAGAGCGTCACGAAAGCGGTGATGTATTCGGCGCCGATCATCGGATCTCCGGAGCGTTGGCAGAGTGGTCCGGCGACCCTAGCGGGAACCCTCGGCGCCCGCCAGCCCTTCCCCCGCGTCTTTGGGGGCGTCTTCGGCAGGGGGCGAGGGCAGGGCGGCGCGGATCTTCGCGGCGAGGCTCGCGGCGCCCGCAGCAAGGCGCGGATCTTCGACCGCCTCGGCCAGGGTCAGCAAATGCTCGAGCGCGGAGAGCTCTTCCTTGGTCAGCACCAGCGGCGGCAGCCCCATCGCGCGGCGCAGGATGTAGCCCACGCCCCGCTCGCCCTCGACGGGGACGCCGTAGGCGGAGATCTCGGCCATGTCGCGCCAGATCGTGCGCTCGGACACATCCAGCCGCGCGGCAAGGTCGCGCGCGCGGTGCATCTTGCCGTCGCGCAGGATGGCGATGATCTGTTGTAACCGCTCGTCGCGGGTCATCGGAGCGCCTCTCGCTGGAATGGGGGCGACCATAGCGCCGCCGGGGGCAACTGACAATGAACTGTCAGTAATCTGCGCCCGAGCGCCGCAGAGCGGCGGAATCGGTCTAGGATTGGTCCGCGCATGGACCTAAAACATGGCGCTGACATGAGAGGCGGGCGGCGGGCCCGCGCCCAGAGGGGGAAAGACAATGCTCAACAATATCGGCCTTCCCGGCCTTCTTCTGATTGCGGTCGTGGTGCTGGTGCTGTTCGGCCGCGGCAAGATTTCGTCGCTGATGGGCGAAGTCGGCAAAGGGATCACCGCCTTCAAGAAGGGCGTCAATGACGGCACGAAAGAGATCGAGGACGCAAGCGCCGAGGATGCGCGCGACGTGACCCCCGAGACCGAGGCCGAGAAAGAAAAAGACAAGGCCTGAGCCGGAGCGCGTGCAGGCGGGCGGTATCGCGCCCTGAGCGCGCCTGAGATCTGGCTGGAGGCCTGAGCACCCATGTTTGACATCGGTTGGAGCGAACTTCTGGTGATCGGCGTCGTGGCGCTGATCGTGGTGGGTCCGAAGGATCTGCCCAAGATGTTCCATCAGCTTGGCCGCTTCACCGCGAAGGCCAAGTCGATGGCGCGCGAGTTCTCGCGGGCGATGGAGGATGCGGCGAAGGATACCGGTCTCGACGAGGCCGCAGGTTCCGTGCGCGATCTGAAATCGCTGGCGTCCAAGAAATCGCTGGGCCTCGACGCGCTGGAAAAGGCCGCCGACAGTTTCGAGAAATGGGAGCCGAAGCTGCCCGATACCTCGAAGGCCAACGCTCTCAAGCCCGATCCTGAGGCCGCGCCGCCCACATCCGAGGCCAGCGCGGCCAAGCCTGCGGCCAAGAAACCGGCAGCCAAGAAGGCCGCGCCCAAGGCGGCGGCCAAACCGGCAGCGAAATCGAGCAGCAAGACAGCCGCCAAACCCGCCACGAAAGCGGCGGCGAAACCGGCTGCGAAGAAGGTGGCGGCGAAGAAACCCGCGGCCAAGAAGGATGACGCATGAGCGATCATGAAGAGATCGACGACAGTGCCGCCCCGCTGATCGAGCACCTGGCGGAGCTTCGCACACGCATCCTCTATTCGCTCGGGGCCTTCGTCGCGGCGATGGTGGTCTGCTACACGGTCTGGAACCCGATCTTCAATTTCCTGACCCGCCCGGTCTGTCACGCGCTGGCCTCGCGCGGCGAGCAATGCGGTCTTTACCTGATCAAATTGCAGGAAGGCTTCTTCGTCGCGGTCAACATCTCTTTCCTGGGCGGTTTTGCTCTGGCCTTCCCGATCATCGCCTATCAGATGTGGCGCTTCGTGGCGCCGGGGCTTTATCGCAACGAAAAGAACGCGTTCCTGCCCTTCCTGATCGCTTCGCCGATCATGTTCTTCCTTGGCGCGGCCTTTGCCTATTACGTGATCCTGCCGCTCGCCTTCAATTTTTTCCTTGGCTTCCAGCAGGGCGAGATCGGGGCGACGACTGGCGCCAATGAGATGGCCGCGATCGGTTTCCAGGGCTCGGTGCAGGAATATCTCAACCTGACGATCAAGTTCGTCATGGCCTTCGGGATCTGCTTCCAGCTGCCCGTTCTGCTGTCGCTGATGGGCAAGGCGGGGCTGGTCTCCTCGGGTGGTCTGGCGGGCATGCGCAAATATGCCGTCGTCGCGATCCTTATCGTGGCCGCGATTGCCACGCCTCCCGACGTGATCTCTCAGGTGATCCTGTTCACCGTGGTCTATGGCCTGTACGAGGTCTCGATCCAGCTCGTGAAACGGATCGAGAAGACCCGCGAAGCCCGGATGCGTGCTGAAGGTACCTGGATTGATCCCGACGAGTGGGACGAGGACGAGGAAGAGGACGAGAAGGGCGACAAGGCATGAGTGACGAGGCGCTGATCCGCATCGCCCATGCGCTCGAGCGTCTCTCGCCCGCGCCGCAGCCCGCGCCCGATTTCGCCACGGCCGACGCCTTCATCTGGCATACATCGCCCGACCGGCTGGAGCCGGTCGCGCAGGTGGCCCGCGTCGATCTGAGCCTGCTGCATGGCATCGACCGCTCGCGCGACACGCTTCTGGCCAACACGCTGCAATTCGCGCGCGGGGCTGCTGCGAATAATGCGCTTCTCTGGGGCGCGCGCGGGATGGGGAAATCCTCGCTGGTGAAGGCTGCCCATGCGGCCGCTGTGACCGAAGGGTTGCCGATCAAGCTGGTGGAACTGGCGCGCGAGGATCTGCCCTCGGTCGGGCGTCTGCTCGCGCATCTGCGCGCGGCTCCGGACATGCGCTTCATCCTGTTCTGCGATGACCTCTCGTTCAGCCATGACGACCAGCATTACAAATCGCTCAAGGCGGTGCTCGATGGCGGGATCGAGGGCCGGCCCGCGAACGTGATCCTTTATGCGACCTCGAACCGCCGCCACCTGATGCCGCGCGACATGATCGAGAACGAACGCTCGACCGCGATCAACCCTTCCGAGGCGGTGGAAGAGAAAGTCTCGCTGTCGGATCGTTTCGGGCTGTGGCTGGGCTTCCACCCCTGTTCGCAGGACGAATATCTCGCGATGATCCGGGGCTATTGCGACAGCTACGGCGTGGAGATTTCCGACGAGGAACTGCGCGCCGAGGCCATCGAATGGCAGGCCACGCGCGGGGCGCGGTCGGGCCGTGTCGCATGGCAGTATTTCACCGATCTGGCGGGGCGGCGCGGGATCGCGCTCTAACCGGCTCCGGGGCGCGGGGAAGGGGGCTTACACTCCCAGCTTGTCGCGCAGCGCGTACCACCACGACCCCGCGACAGAGTAGGGCACGCGGAAAGTGCGCCCGCCGGGGAAGGGAATCCAGGGCAGTTTCGCAAACGTATCGAACCGGGTCAGATCACCGTTGATCGCCTCGGACAGGATGCGCCCGAAGGTGTGCGAGCCCGTCACGCCATGCCCCGAATAGCCATGCGCGAAATAGGTGTTCGCCCCGATCCGGCCCATCTGCGGCACCCGGCTGAACGAGAGCGCGAAATTGCCCGACCAGGCATAGTCGATCTTCACGCCCTTGATCTGCGGGAAGACCTTTTCGAGGTTCTTCCAGAGCTTCGCCTTGATGTCTTTCGGATCGGCCCCGCCATAGACCGTGCCGCCGCCGAACAGCAGGCGGTTGTCGGCGGACATGCGGTAATAGTCGAGGATGTAGCGCACGTCCTCGATGCAGACGTCCGACGGCATCAGCGCGCGGGCCTGCGCTTCGCCCAGCGGCTCGGTCGCCATCACCTGCGTCGAGACCGGCATCACGCGGCGCTCCAGCGTCGGCACCACATGACCGAGATAGGCATTGCCGCAGAGCACCAGCGTCTTCGCGGTGATCTGGCCCTTCGTGGTCCTGATGACGGGGCGCGCGGCGTCCGTGTCGACCGAAGTGACGGGCGACATCTCGTAGATCGTGCCGCCGAGGCTTTCCACCGCCGCCGCCTCGCCAAGCGCGAGGTTCAGCGGATGAAGATGGCCGCCCTTATGGTCGATCATGCCCCCGGAATAGAGGTCCGAGGCCGCGTGTTCGCGCATCTGATCGCGGCTCAGCATTTCCTGGCTGTCGATGCCGTAGCTGCGCCAGAGCTTCCAGCGCGCCTCCAGCTCCTGCATATGCTTGGCCGTAAGCCCCGCGAAGACATTGCCGTGTTTCAGATCGCAGTCGATGCCATAGGTGGCGATGCGCTCGCGGATGATGTCGCCGCCTTCCATCACCAGACCGGCGACAAAAGTCGCGGTGTCCTTGCCATAGCGGCGCTCAATCGTGTCGAGGCTCGCGTTCAGCCCGTTCACGATCTGCCCGCCATTGCGCCCCGAGGCGCCCCAGCCGATGCGTGCGCCCTCGACCACGGTGACGCTGTAGCCCTTCTCGGCCAGATGGAGTGCGGTCGAAAGCCCCGAGAACCCGGCGCCGACGACGCAGATATCGGCCTCGACCTCGCCCACGAGTTCAGCACGCAGCGGGGACGGGTTGGCCGATGCCGCGTAATAGCTGCCGGTATGGCTGCCGTCGCCCGCATAGGGATGGTTGGGATAGGTCATGTCGCGCTCTCGTCTGAGGTGGGCATTTTCGCCCTCGGTGCCACGCACCGCGCCCGAGCGCAAGCGGGGCTCAGCCCGCCCGCGTCAGCATCCCGAACAAATCGCGCGGATCGTCGGGGTCTGCCAGAAGATCGAGCATCTGCGCATATTCACCCTGCTGCACGCGGTCATGGACGTAACGCAGCGCGCTGAAATCCTCGATCGCGAAGCCCACGGAATCGAACAGCGTGATCTGCTTGGCGTCGCGGCGGCCTTCGGCCTCGCCACGCATGACCTTCCACAGCTCGGTCACCGGGTGGTCCGCGTCGAGCGCCTGGATCTCGCCCTCGATGCGGGTCTGCGGCGGGTATTCGACGAAGATTTCCGAGCGGGTGAGGATGTCGCGATGCAGCTCGGTCTTGCCGGGGCAGTCGCCGCCGATCGCGTTGATATGCACGCCGGCGCCCACCATGTTGTCGGTCAGGATCGTCGCATATTGCTTGTCGGCGGTGCAGGTGGTGATGACCTGCGCGCCCTCGACGGCCTCCTCG
This sequence comes from Thioclava pacifica DSM 10166, assembly GCF_000714535.1. Taxonomy (GTDB): domain Bacteria; phylum Pseudomonadota; class Alphaproteobacteria; order Rhodobacterales; family Rhodobacteraceae; genus Thioclava; species Thioclava pacifica. Next base: position 429,276 of record NZ_AUND01000001.1, read on the forward strand.
GCCGAGCGGCATTTGGTAACGGTAAACCCTTGTGCGGTGAGGTTCTTCGCCGCCTTTTCGGTCGCCGCCGGGTCGATGTCATAGAGCCGCAGCGTGTCGATCCCGCAGATCGCGCGGAAGGCCAGCGCCTGGAACTCGCATTGCGCGCCATTGCCGATCATGCCCATGACCGTCGCACCTTTCGGGGCGAGGTATTTGCCCACCAGCGCCGAGGTGGCGGCGGTGCGCAAAGCCGTCAGCAGCGTCATCTCGGTCATCAGGAGCGGGTAGCCCGTCGCGACCGACGAGAGCACGCCAAACGCCGTCACGGTCTGATGCCCGGTGCGGCCGTTCGTGGGGTGGCCGTTGACATATTTGAACCCGTAATTCTCGGCATCGGCCGTCGGCATCAGCTCGATCACGCCCTCCGCCGAATGGGAGGCCACGCGCGGGGTCTTGTCGAAATCGGGCCAGCGGCGGAAATCCTCCTCGATATAGGCGGCGAGGTCGCGCATCACCTGCTCGGGGCCGATCGCGTTTACCAGTCGCATCATGTTGGCGACCGAAACGAAGGGCACGAGGGCCAGTTTCGAGGGGGCGAGAGGGGTCATATCCATCAGTAGCTCCGTGTCATGCGGTCGAGAACGCGCCGGCCGAAGAGGCTCGCGGCGAGGTCGCACAGCAGTTTCGCCGTGCGCCCGCGTTCATCGAGGAAAGGGTTGAGCTCGACGATGTCGAGCGAGGTCAGGAGGTCGCTGTCACCGACCTCTTCCATGATCAGATGTGCTTCGCGGAAGGTGGCGCCGCCCGGAACGGTCGTGCCCACGGCAGGCGCGATCCCGGGGTCGAGGAAATCCACGTCGAAGCTGACATGCAACAGCCCGTTGGCGGCACGCACCCGGTCGAGGAAGGCGCGCAGCGGGGCCAGCACGCCGGTCTCGTCGATCGCGCGCATGTCATGGACTTCCATGCCGATCTTCTTGATCCGGTCGCGTTCGGCCGGATCGACCGAGCGGATGCCCATCATGCAGAAATTCTTCGGATCGATGGTCGCTTCCAGCGGCGGGAAGGCTTCGAAATCGGGCTGGCCGGTAACATAGGCGACCGGTGTGCCATGCAGGTTGCCGCTGGTGGTGGTCATCAGCGTGTGCAGATCCGGGTGCGCATCGAGCCAGAGCACGAAAAGCGGGCGGTCAAGCGTCTTGGCGTGACGGGCCAGCCCGCTCAGGGTGCCTGCTGCCAGCGCGTGATCGCCACCGATGAAGATCGGGCGGTCGTGGTTCTGTGCGGCCTCAAACGCTGCTTGCGAGAGGGCCTCGATCCAGGCGCGGGTCTCGGCGAGGTCATGGATTGCGGGGTTCTTGTGCGGCACGGGCTCCTGCGGGTCGATCGAGAGATCGCCGAGGTCGTTCACGTCCCAACCCAGCTCGGTCAGGATATCGCCCAGCCCTGCAATACGCAGACTGGCCGGCCCCATGATGCAGCCGGGTTGCGAGGCGCCAGTTTGAATGGGCGCGCCCAGAATCGAAGCTGTGCGTGTCATCGTGATCTCCCTTGTTGGTCCTAAGATGCCGAAATGGGGTGCGGGTTTCTCTTGTCAATTTGCGCAAATCGGAACTATTTTTGATCACTTTGATCAGTACTCTGCGCAAAACGGAGGCAACATGCAGCTCGACGATACGGATCGCGCGATCCTCGCAGCCTTGCGCGCGGACGCGCGGCTCTCGGTAACCGATCTCGCGCTCAAGGTTGGGGTGTCTCGCACGACTGCGCGCACGCGGCTCGAGGCACTGGTCGCCTCTGGCCAGATCCGGCGCTTCACCATCGAGACCGAGACGGATGTCGAGGGGCAGGTGCGCGCGATCACGATGGTTGAATTGCAGGGGAAGATGTCGCGCGCGGTGATCCGGGCGCTGCACCGTATTCCCGAAGTGGCAACGGTCTACGCGACCAATGGAAACTGGGATCTGGTGGCCGAGATCCATGCCGAGACGCTGGGCGCCTTCGACCGGGCGCTGCGCGATATCCGGGAGATTCCGGGGGTGCTCAACAGTGAAAGTTGCCTGCTGCTCGCGCCGGTCGCAGGCTGAGAGGCAGAATGACGAGCGGGCTGACGAAAGGGTCAGCCCGCACATCGGATCAGTTCAGGTATGGCATCGGGTCGACCGAGTCGATCCCCTTGCGCACCTCGAAATGCAGGTAACCGGGATCGCCGGGGGCAATCTTGGCGATGGTCTGCCCGCGCTTCACGCTCGCCCCCTTCGAGACGGTGATGCCGGTCACGTTGTAATAGACCGTGACGAGCCCGTCGGGATGTTTGATCGCGAGGAAGGAGACATCGTCGGTGTCCTGGCTGATCAGCAGGACCGAGCCGCCTTCAGCTGCCTTGACCGCAGTGCCGGGGGCCGCGGAAATGTCGATCCCGTCATTCTTGCCCTTCTTGTAGGGGCGGATGATCGCGCCTGAAACCGGCATCATCATCTGCGCGCTGTCCGAGGCCTTGGTGCGATCGGCGCCCAGATCGGGGGCGGCGGTCGTTTTCACCGGCTCGGAGGCCTTGGGCGGGGACTGGTTGGGCAGAGGCTCGGTCGCCGAGGGCGGAACCGGAGTGGGCGAGCCCGTACCTGGCGCTGTGGTCGAGGTCGCGGTCTCGACCCGTGCGGGCTGGCGGTTCGCCGCGACCGGGATCATCAGCACCTGACCTTCCCGCACGCTCAGATCGTTGGGCAGACCGTTCCAGTCGGCCAGCGCCTTGACCGGCACGCTGTAGTAACGCGCGATGGAATAGGCCGTCTCGCCGCGCGCGACCTTGTGACGGATCGGCTCGGGCGTGGTGACCGGGGTGGCGGGCCTCGGTGCGGTTGTGGTCGCGGGCTGGTTGGCCTGCGCCTTGTCGATCGCGTTCGAGGCAAGCGAGGTGATGTCGATGGTTTCGGCGGTGAGCGCGCTGGGATTGGACGCAGTGCCTCCAGCGGCGACCTTGTTCGGCAGCGCCAGAACCTCGCCCGATCCGAGCGTCGCATTGGGCGCGATGGCGTTGTAACGCGCAAGCGCGGCCGGGTCGGTCCCGATGCGCTGCGCGATGCTCGTCACGGTATCGCCGCGCCGGGCCACCACGACCTGATAATTGGGATAGGTGATGATGCCGTTGGCATCGGGGCGCGGGCGGTCCTGCACGGCCTGCTGGGCGGCGGCGGTCGTGTCGAGCCCGCCATTATTGCCATAGCCGCGCAAGTCCAGGTCAAACCCGTTGGGGTTACATGCGGCCAGCGCCGTCAACGCAACGCCTCCGGCCAAAACCAGCCGCAACCGGGAAAAATTCGATGCCATCCGCTCAGTCCTCACTGTCTTCGGGCCTCTGGAGGGCCCTTCGATACCTGCCACTCAATCGCTCGCCATGCCCTCGACGAGGGGAACGAACCGCACCGGGCGCAATTCTTCATAGTCGAAACCTGTCTCGAGCCGGCGCACCCGGATCAGGCTCTGCACCGTGTCCGACTGGCCCACGGGCAAAACCATGATACCTCCGATCTTGAGCTGGGCCAAGAGCGGCCCCGGAGGGTCTTCGGCTGCCGCGGTCACGATGATTCTATCGAACGGGGCCTGATCGGGCAGCCCGCGCGAGCCATCTCCCGCGATCGCCACGATATTGGGCAGCGCAAGCACCGTGAACACGGCCTCGGCCTCGCGCACCAGCCGCCGATGGCGGTCGACCGTGTAGACGCGGCGGGCAAGCTGGCTCAGGATCGCCGCCTGATAGCCCGAGCCGGTGCCAATCTCGAGCACGGTATCGCGTGGGCCCGCCTGCAGGGCCTGGGTCATCAGCCCTACGACCGAGGGTTGGCTGATCGTCTGGCCGCAGGCGATGGGCAGGGGCATGTCTTCATAGGCGCGATCGGCAAAAAGCCCGCGCACGAAGCGCCCGCGGTCGATCTCTTCCATCGCCGAGAGCGTGCGCGCATCGGTGACCCCCTTCGAGCGCAGCGCGAAGAGGAAGCGCATCTTGCGCTCGGCCAGATCCTCCTGCGACGGCTCCTCGCTCATCCCAGACGGGCCTCCAGATCGGCCAGAACGTCATGCGCGGTCAGATCCGCCCGCATCGGTGTGACCGAGATATAGCCATCGAGGTTCACCGCTGCATCCGTGCCGGGCTGGGTCGGGGTGTGCTGCGGGCCGCCCTTGATCCACAGGAACCGCCGCCCCGAGGGCGCGTGATGCGCTTCGGTGGAGAAATAGCAATCCTTGCGGAAGCCCTGGGCCGCCACCTTGTGACCCTTCACATGCGCGGCGAGGACGGGCGGGAAATTCACATTGTAGAAGACCCGGTAATCCCCATCGTCCCAGATCCCGTTGTCGAGCAGCCTGCGCACGAGCGCCGCACCATGGACGCGGGCGGCCTCGAACATGTCGGGCGCGTTGAACACCTCCGGCCCGAGGAATTGCGACATCGCGATCGCGGGCACGCCTTGCAGCGCCGCCTCCATCGCGCCGCCCAGCGTGCCGGAGTAGAGCGCATTATCGGCCGAGTTGTTGCCCCGGTTCACGCCCGAGAGCACCAGATCAGGGCGCTGGCCTTCGAGCACATCGTAAAGCCCTGCCATCACGCAATCGGCGGGGCTGCCCTCGGCTGCAAAGCGCCGCTCGGAGAGCTTCGAGATCATCATCGGGCGGGTATAGGAGATGCAATGACCGACGCCGGATTGCTCGAAGGCGGGGGCCACGGTCCAGACCTCGCCATCCGGGCCTGCGATCTCTTCGGCGATTTCGCTCAGGACTTCGAGCCCCGGCGCGTCGATCCCGTCGTCATTTGTGATGAGAATGCGCATTCCGCCCCCGCTGTCCTGCCGTTCCACCCGATGCTTAACGCGGGGGCGGGCAAGGGTAAAGCGGACCCGCGCCACAGGGCGCGAGTGTCGCCAAAGCGCCGCAGGACGGTGGGATCAGATGTGGCCGATCAGAGCGCCGCGAGAATGCGTCGCGCCTCGTCATGACGATCGGCCAGCACCGAGCGATCTTCGCCCGGGAAAAACCGCCCGCGCAGAGCGGTTGCCATGGGCTTCGGCTCGGCGATGACCACGCGCGGCCCGATCTTCGCGGTCTCCGCCTGCCAGCTACGCACCATCGCCATCTGCGCGGCTTTCGTTGCGCCATAGACGCTGAAAAATTTCTGTCCCGCGCGGTGGTCGTCGAAGAACAGCGCCGTGCCTTGCCGGGCCAGCAATAGGGGCTCGATCAGCCCGATCAGCTGCGCCGTCGCCGTCATGTTCACCGCGGTCGATTTCGCAAGTTCTTTGGCGTCGATATGGCCTGCCGGGCACAGGGGGGCCGCATGGATTGCCGTATGCACCCAGAGATCGACGCCTCCCCAACGCGCGCCCACCGATTGCGCCAGATGCGCCATCTGCTCGGGCTCGGTCACATCGAGCGGACCGAGCGAGGCACTGCCACCCACGGCCTGGATCCGGTCATCCAGCTCTTCGAGAGCGCCCGAGGTCTTGGCGACAGCCATGATATGCCAGCCCTCGGCGGCCAGCGCCTCGGCAATCGCGGCGCCGATGCCCCGCGAGGCGCCGGTGACAAGGGCGAGTTTCTTGCCCTGAGAAGGGTCTTGAGTCTGATCCGTGCTCATGGCGCGGGTTGTGCCACCGCGCGTGGTTCCGCGCAAGCGTCGCATTGCGCTCTGCGACACCGGCACGCAGATTTCGCCATTGCGCGTCAGCGGTCCGCCTTGAGCCGATCCAGAGCCTTGGCGCACATGCCGCCGGCCAGCCACTGGCAGCCGGAGCAAATCTCGTTCAAGGCGCCCGCCGGCAAGGCCGCCATTCGATCCAAGGCCTCGCCCCAGCGCAACACATCCCCCGGCGCGACTTCGAGCGCGCGCGCATGGGCGGCGTCGAGCCGCGCGATCCGGTCTTGCGCCACGCAAAGCGCGCCGCGCCGCGAAGGGCAGGGCGCACAGATGTCATCTGCGGCTGCGACCACCTCGATCTTGACGTCCTCGCCGTCGGGGCGCCGCAAGCGCCCCCCGACGATCGCGCTCATATTCGCGGTGAAGCCTTCCGAATAGCCTTTCCCCTCGAAGCCCAGTGAACACAGAAAATGATGAGGGCGAAATTTCAGGCGCTCACACATGGGGCTTCTTCTTGATCCAAATATCTCGGGGTGAGCGCGCTGCGGCGCGCGAGGGGCAGAGCCCCTCCCTTGCCTTCCGTTGCCACGACACGGCGGCGGCGGGGCACACAGCCCATCCCCGTTTCCCATAGTGAACGGGCCGAAGGTTTCCCCTCGGCCCGCTCAAACCTAATAGAAAAGATCAGCGCTTTTCGACATCCACGTAGTCGCGGAAAGTCGCGCCGGTATAGAGCTGGCGCGGGCGACCGATCTTGTTGGTCGGATCCTCGATCATCTCTTTCCACTGCGAAATCCAGCCCACGGTGCGCGAGAGCGCGAAGATCGGGGTGAACATCGAGGTCGGGAAGCCCATCGCCTCGAGGATGATCCCCGAGTAGAAATCGACATTCGGATAGAGCTTCTTCGAGACGAAATATTCGTCCTCGAGCGCGATCTTCTCGAGCTCCTTGGCGACCTGAAGCGTCGGGTTGTCGTGGATGCCGAGCAGGTCGAGCACCTCGTCGGCCGATTCCTTCATCACCTTCGCGCGCGGGTCGAAGTTCTTGTAGACGCGGTGGCCGAAGCCCATCAGGCGGAAGGGATCGTCCTTGTCCTTGGCGCGCTTGATATATTCCGGGATCTTGTCGACAGAGCCGATCTCGCGGAGCATCTCGAGGCAGGCCTGGTTGGCGCCGCCATGGGCCGGGCCCCAGAGGCAGGCGATACCGGCTGCGATACAGGCGAAGGGGTTCGCCCCCGAGGAGCCCGCCAGACGCACGGTCGAGGTCGAGGCGTTCTGTTCGTGATCGGCATGGAGCGTGAAGATACGGTCCATCGCCTTCGCGAGTGCCGGCTCGACCTTGTAGGGCTCGGCCGGGACCGAGAAGCACATGTTGAGGAAGTTCTCGGCGTAGCTCAGATCGTTGCGCGGATAGACGAAGGGCTGACCGATCGAATATTTATAGGCCATCGCGGCGATCGTCGGCAGTTTCGCGATCAGGCGCATCGAGGCCACTTCGCGCTGCCAGGGATCGTTGATGTCGAGGCTGTCGTGATAGAAGGCCGACATTGCGCCCACGACACCCACCATCGTCGCCATCGGGTGGCTGTCACGACGGAAGCCGCGGAAGAAGTTGTGGATCTGCTCGTGGATCATCGTGTGACGGGTGATCCGGTATTCGAAATCCTCCATCTGCGCGCGGGTCGGCAGTTCCCCGTAAAGCAGCAGGTAGCAGACTTCGAGATAATGCGACTTCTCGGCCAACTGGTCGATCGGGTAGCCGCGATAAAGAAGCTCGCCCTTGTCGCCGTCGATATAGGTGATCTTCGATTCGCACGACGCGGTCGAGGTGAAGCCCGGGTCGTAGGTGAAGACATCGGCCTGACCGTAGAGCTTGCGGATGTCGAGCACATCGGGACCGGCGCTGGGCGAGAGCACGGGAAGCTCATAGGTCGTGCCGTCAAGCGAAAGCGTGGCGGTCTTCTGGTTTTCTGCCATGTAAAATCCCTTTCAATCGTCCGGCTGGGCCGCGCCGGGATGTCGCGTCCGGGTCAGGCCCGGAGAGGGCGGCCAGGCCTCAGGCCGCCTGATCGTCGAGACGGGCCAGAGTTTCCTCCTGGCCCAGAACGAGCATCATATCGAATACGCTGGGAGTGGCTGCGCGGCCGGCCAGAGCCGCCCGCATCGGGCCTGCGACCTTTCCAAGACCCAACCCATGCGCTTCTGCGACCTGTCCGACGACAGTCTCCAGTTCTTCCCGCGACCAATTAGCGCGTTGCAGCGCAAAGGTCAATTCTCTCAGTATACCACGGGATACATCATCGAGCGCCTTCGCCGCCTTCTCCTCGACCTCAATCGGCCGCTGTGTCAATGAGAAGTGCGCCTTTTCAAGGAGTTGCGGCAGAATTTTCACGGAGCCCTTGATGAAGGGCAGCGTGCGCAGAAGCGCATCTTTCTGTGCAGAATCGAGCGCGGGTTTTTCTGCGGCTGCGAGATAACCTTCGATTTCGCTCAGTAATTGGGCATCTTCGGTGATCGCGATGTGCTGGCCGCAGATATTCTCGAGCTTCTTGAAGTCGAGCCGCGCCGGCGCCTTGTTGATTCCGGTGATGTCGAACCATTCCTTCGCCTGTTCGTCGGTGAAGAACTCGTCATCGCCATGGCTCCATCCGAGGCGCGCGAGGTAGTTGCGCATGCCCGAGGCCGGGTAGCCCATTGCCTGATATTGCTCGAGCCCGACCGCGCCGTGGCGCTTCGACAGTTTTTTGCCGTCGGGGCCGTGGATCAGCGGGATATGCGCGAAGGTGGGCACGTCCCAGCCCATCGCGCGATAGACCAGCATCTGTCGCGCCGCGTTGACGAGGTGATCATCCCCGCGGATCACATGGGTCACGCCCATATCATGGTCATCGACGACAACGGCCAGCATGTAGGTGGGTGTGCCATCCGAACGTAAACAGATCATGTCATCGAGTTGATCGTTGCGGATCGTCACGTCGCCCTGCACGGCATCGGCGATTACGGTTTCGCCCTCGCGCGGGGCCTTCAGGCGGATCACATAAGGCGCGTCCGGGTAGGTCGAGGGATCGGCATCGCGCCAGGGCGAGGGGAACATCTTGCCCTTGTTTTCCGGCTGCTCGCGGAAGGCCGCGATTTCTTCCTGCGTTGAGAAGCACTTATAGGCCCCGCCCGTTTCGAGCATCTGGTGTGCCACCTCGGCATGGCGCGCAGCCCCCTCGAACTGGCTCACCACCTCGCCATCGTAATCGAGCCCGAGCCAGTCGAGCCCCTGCAAGATCGCCGTCGTCGCCTCCGGGGTCGAGCGTTCGCGGTCGGTATCCTCGATGCGCAGCAGGAACTTCCCTCCGCGTCCGCGGGCGTAAAGCCAATTGAACAGCGCCGTGCGTGCGCCGCCGATATGCAGGTAGCCGGTGGGCGAGGGGGCGAAACGGGTGACGATCTGATCGGACATCGGGGGCCTTTCTTCGCAGGGCTCTCTGGGCCTGCATTAACCTTTCGGAAACCATGACGCGCTTAGGCTGTCTCGCGTGGATGCATAAGCAGGGACGGGGCCGAGGACAAGCATGGCTTGGGATGCGCAGGCGCCCGATTGGGCGGAACCGCCGCAAACAGCCCCGCGCTGGCCGGTTTGGCTGCGCGCTTGCCTCGGCGGGATCGAGGATCCGCTTGGCGCAATGTCGCGGGCGCGGTTGCAACTCTTTCTCTGGATGCCGGTGGCACTTGCGGGGGGCGTCGGCGTCTATTTCGCGCGCCTGACGGAGCCCTCCGCCTCTGAATATGCGCTGGCCGCCGGTCTGGCCCTGATGGCGGCCGTGCTCGCCCTTCGCGCGGCGCTGCCGATGCGCTTCCCGGCGGCGCTGGTGATGCTTGCGGCCCTCGGGTTCCTTCTGGCCGGGCTACGTGCTCACTCCGTTGCAGCGCCGGTGCTTTCCTTTCGCTATTACGGTCCGGTGACGGGCCGGATCGTGATGATCGACCGCGCCGCCTCCGACCAGATCCGGCTGACGCTCGACACCGTACGGCTCGACCGCGTCAGCCCTGCGCGCACGCCCGCGCGGGTTCGCGTAACGCTCCATGGCGCGGTTCCCGAGGCGCTCGAGCCCGGAGCGCAGGTGATGATGAGTGCCCATCTCTCGCCGCCGCCACCGCCAGCGGCGCCCGATGCTTACGATTTCCGCCGCTCTGCCTGGTTCGATCAGCTCGGCGCGGTGGGCTACACGCGCAGCCCCGTTCTGCGCGCAGCACCACCCGATCCGCGCGACTGGGCGCTCGCCGCTCATCGAACGCGGATGCGCCTGTCGCAGGCGATTCAGGCGCGCATCACAGGCCAGCCCGGCGCGATCGCCGCCGCGCTGATGACCGGCGATCGCTCGGGGCTGAGCGAGGCCACGCGCGAGGCGATGCGCCGCTCGAACCTCGCCCATCTCATCGCGATCTCGGGGCTGCATATGGGGATGCTGGCGGGGTTCGTCTTCGGGCTGGTGCGCTATGGGCTCGCGCTGGCGGGCCGCCCGGCGCTGATCTGGGCCACGAAGAAACTCGCCGCCGTCGTCGCCCTGATCGCGGCGACGGCGTATCTCTGGCTCGCCGGACCCGCCGTGTCGACCCAGCGCGCCTGGATCATGGTGAGCGTGATGTTGGGCGCGGTGCTGATGGACCGCCGCGCGCTGAGCCTGCGCACGGTCGCGCTGGCCGCAAGTCTTCTGCTGATCTGGAAACCCGAGAGCCTGACCGAGCCCGGTTTCCAGATGTCCTTCGCCGCGACGACTGCGTTGATCGTGGCGCTCGGCCCTTGGACGCGCGCGGCTCGCCGTCTGCCGCGCCTGTTGCGACCCGTTCTGATGCTGGTCGCGACCTCGCTGATTGCGGGCGCGGCCACCGCTCCGATCGTGGCAGCGCAATTTCACCGGCTGTCGGAATATGGCGTGCTCGCCAATCTGCTCGCCGTGCCTGCAATGGGGCTTCTGGTGATGCCAATGGGCGTGCTGGCGGCGATCCTTGCGCCGCTCGGGCTGGCCGGACCCGCGCTCTGGGCGCTGGGGCTTGGCACGGGCTGGATCCTGCGCGTGGCCGACTGGGTCAGCGGGTTCGAGGGCTCGGTGCTCGCAATCGCGCAGCCCGATCCGCGGGTTATCCCGCTTCTTGCCCTTGGCGCGCTCGGTCTGATCCTGACGCGCGGCGTCGGTCGCAGCGTCAGCGTGATCGCGATCCTCGCCGCAGCGCTGCTCTGGAGCCGCGCTCCCACAAGTCGTCCTGCGCTCCTGATTGCGCCCGAAGCCCAGCAGGTCGGGTTGATGACGGCAGAGGGCCGCGCGCTCTCGAAACCCGGCGCGGGGTTCATCTCCGGTCGCTGGCTCGAAGCCGATGGCGATCCCGCTTCTGTCGAAGAAGCTGCCAAGCGCCCGGCCTTCACCGGTACCCGTGCCACGCGCCAGACGCAATTTCGCACCGCTCCGCTGATTCACCTCACCGGAAAATCCGCCCCCGACCGCCTGGACGAGGCCTGCACACCCGGCGCGATCGTGGTAATCGCCGCACGCATTCCTGAGGCGCCTCGCACATGCGAGCTTTGGGATCTGACGCGCCTGCGCGACACCGGGGCGGTGGCGATCGACAGCGAAGGCCGGATTACCACAGCCGCTCAGACGAAGGGTCGCCGCCTCTGGACCAGACCCTGATTTCCAACTGCCCGAAATATCCCCGCCGGAGGCAGATCTGCCGCTACCGCAGACGCGCGAAAACAGAAAAGGGCGCCCCGCTGGACGCCCTTGTTTGCTCCGACTGAGACGCTCAATAGCTGCGGATCAGCCCGACGAGCCGGCCCTGTACCCGGACCTGATCGTCACGCAAAAGACGCGTCTCGTAAGCCGGGTTTGCCGCCTCCAGCGCGATCATCCCGTTACGGCGATAAAACCGCTTCAACGTCGCCTCGTGCCCTTCGACCAGCGCCACGACGATGTCGCCATTGTCGGCGGTGCCCTGTTCGCGGATCACAACGATATCGCCATCGTTGATCCCGGCCTCGATCATCGAGTCGCCCTTGACCTCAAGCGCGTAATGCTCGCCGCGCCCGCCCAGCATGGCACCGGGAACCGCGACGTGATGCGAGACTTCCGAGATCGCCTCGATCGGGACACCGGCAGCGATCCGGCCCATTACCGGCAGTTCCAGCGCATGAACCGCCTCAACGGGCATCGCGCCACGCGGCGGGTCCACCTTGTTGCCCTTGATCACCTGCGGCGCGAAACCGCTCTCGCTGCTGATCGGTGCGCCGAGTTTCTTCTCCAAGGCCTCGGGGAGCTTCACGATCTCGATCGCGCGGGCCCTATGAGCGAGGCGACGGATGAAGCCGCGCTCTTCCAAGGCGGTGATCAGCCGGTGAATGCCCGATTTCGACCGCAGGTCGAGCGCGTCCTTCATCTCATCGAAAGAAGGCGGAACACCGTCCTTCATCATCCGTTTTTGAATGAATTCCAGCAATTCCAGCTGTTTGCGCGTCAACATTCGCGATCCTCCGATCCCGGGACAGGGCGTTTGTTCAAGGATTGTTCTACCCTTGTTCCCGCAGCCTGTCAACGCTTGCGCGCTTGGGCTCAGTCCAGCGGCAGGATATCGACCGTCTCGCCTGCCTTGCGCGGCCCATCGCCGATTGGTCGGATCAGCAGGCAATCGGCTTGCGACAGAATGCTGAGCATTGCCGAGTCCTGATTGTCGAAGGGCGTGACGCGGGGCAGGGGATTGCCCGGTTTGAGGCGCGCGCGCATGTAGTGCGTGCGCGGACCGGTCGGGCCGGTATCGACGGCCAGTTGCGCCTGTTGCACGCGGCTCTCGGGCGGCAGCCCCGCGAGCTTGCGCAGCATCGGACGCAGGAACAGCTCGGCGCAGACCGTGGCCGAAACCGGGTTGCCCGGAAGGCCGAGCATCGCCGCCCCGCCCATTCGGCCCGCCATCAGCGGCTTGCCGGGGCGCATCGCGATCTTCCAGAAACGGCGTTCAAGGCCCAGTTCCTCGGCCACGTCGCCCACAAGGTCGTGCGCCCCGACCGAGGCGCCACCAGAGGTCACCACCAGATCGGCGCCTTTCGCGAGTTCGAACACCGTGCGCAGGCTATCGCGGTCGTCGCGCGCGATCGGCAACATGCGGGCTTCTGCGCCCATGCGTTCGGCCAGAGCCGCGATGATGAAGCTGTTGGAGCAGATGATCTGGTCCGGCCCCGGTTCCTCGCCCGGCATCACCAGCTCGTCGCCCGTGGCGATGATCGCGACGACGGGACGGCGGCGCACGGTGACCTCCGAGACATTCATCGCCGCCAACAGACCCAGATCGCGGGCGGTCAGCGGGCGTTCGGGGCCAAAGCTCTCACCTTGCGCGAAATCCTGCCCCTCGGGGCGGATATTGTTATGCGTTTCAAGCTCTTGCGGCAGGGTGATCGTGTCGCCCTCGCGGGTGACGTTTTCCTGCAAAACCACCACGCCATTCGGCCCCGGCACCGGCGCGCCGGTGAAGATGCGTACCGCCTGACCGGGGGTGGGCGTGCCTGCGTAAGCACGCCCGGCAGCGGCCTCGCCTTCGACGGTGAGTTTAGCACCCGGCAGGTGATCGGCCACGTCGAGCCAGTAGCCATCCATCGCCGAGGCCGAGAAGGGGGGCTGGGTCAGCCGCGCACTCGCAGGCTCGGCCATCACCCGGCCCACGGCCGCGCGCAGCGGCACGACCTCGGTGCCGAGCGGTTCGACCAGCGCCAGAACCTTCTCCAGCGCGTCCTCGACCGGCAACAGGCTCATGCTTCATATCTCCCGGACTTGCCGCCGTCCTTCAGCACGACGCGGATGCCCTCGATCTGCATGGATTTCTCGACCGCCTTGAGCATGTCATAGACCGTCAGCGCGGCGGCCGACACGGCCGTCAGCGCCTCCATCTCGACGCCCGTCTGGCCCGAGGTCTTCACGGTGGCACGGATATGCACCCCCGGCAGCGACTCGTCGGGGTCCAGATCGAGCGTGACCTTGGTGATCGGCAGCGGGTGACACAGCGGGATCAGATCGGCGGTCTTCTTCGCCGCCATGATGCCTGCGATCCGCGCGATGCCCAGAACGTCGCCCTTCTTCGCGGTGCCTTGCAGCACATAGGCCAGCGTCTCGGGTTTCATCACCACGCGCCCCTCGGCCACGGCGATGCGGTCGGTCACCTCCTTGTCGGAGACATCGACCATATGGGCCTGACCCGCGTCATCGAAATGCGACAGGCTCATGCGACCTCCAGCAGCTTTGCGGTGGCGCCCGCGACATCGTCCTGCCGCATCAGGCTTTCACCGATCAGGAAGCGGCGCGCGCCGACCTCGGCCATCGCAGCCATGTCCTCTTGCGTGAAGATACCGCTCTCGCAAACGAGGTCGCGGCCTTCGGCGAGGATCGTCGGCGCAAGCTGGCGGGTGACATCAAGAGTGACCTCGAAGGTCTTGAGATTGCGATTGTTTACACCCAGAAGCGGCGATTTCAGATGCTTGAGCGCGCGGTCGGTTTCCTCGGCATCATGCACCTCGACCAGCACATCCATGCCCCAACCGAAGGCCGCGTCTTCCAGCTCGGCCGCCAAGCCATCCTCGACCGAGGCCATGATGATCAGGATGCAATCGGCCCCCCAGGCGCGGGCTTCCGCGACCTGATAGGTGTCGTAGAGGAAATCCTTGCGCAAAGCGGGCAGCGAGCAGGCCGCGCGGGCGGCCGTCAGGAACTCGGGCGCGCCCTGAAACGAGGGCGTGTCGGTCAGCACCGAGAGACACGCCGCGCCGCCTTGTTCATAGGCTTTGGCCAGCGCGGGCGGGTCGAAATCGGGGCGGATCAGCCCCTTCGAGGGCGAGGCCTTCTTGATCTCGGCGATCAGCCCGTAGCCGGCTTCGGCCTTGGCGGTAAGCGCATTCGCGAACCCCCGCGTGGGGGCCTGTGCCTTGGCCTGCGCCTCGACCTCCGCCAGCGGGCGCGCGGCCTTGGCCGCTTTGATCTCTTCGAGCTTGTAGGCCTTGATCTTGTCGAGGATCGTGCTCATCCGGCGACCTCCTGCGTGATCTTCGCGAGCGTTTCCAGCGCGGCTTTCGCCTTTCCGCTGTCGATGCTCTCGGCGGCCATCTCGGCTCCGGCTTTCAGGTCGGAAACCTTGTCGGCCACGACCAGCGCAGCCGCCGCATTCAGCAGCACCGCATCGCGATAAGCCGACGCCTCGCCCGCCATCAGCGCGCGCAGGGCGGCCGCGTTCTCGGCGGGCGTGCCGCCGACCAGATCCTTGAACGGATGCACGGGCAGGCCCGCATCCTCGGGGTGGATCTGCAGCGACTCGATCCGGCCGTTTTCCAGCGCCGCCACTTCGGTCGTGCCGCAGATGGTGATCTCGTCGGTCCCGTCCGAGCCATGCACGAGCCACGCCTTTTCCGAGCCCAGCATCTGCAGCGTCTCGGCCATCGGGAAGATCAGGTCGGGCGCAAACGCCCCGGTCAGCTGGCGCTTCACGCCCGCGGGGTTGGTCAGTGGCCCGAGGATGTTGAAGATCGTCTTGCAGCCAAGTTCCAGTCGCACCGGCATGACATGGCGCATCGCCGGGTGGTGGATCTGCGCCATCATGAAGCCAATCCCGGCCTCGGCCAGACCACGCTCGGTCGCCTCCGGACCCGCCATCACGTCGATGCCAAGCTCCGATTGCACATCCGCCGTGCCCGAGCGCGACGAGGCTGCGCGGTTGCCGTGTTTCGCGACCGGCACGCCCGCGCCCGCCACGACGAAGGCCGTCGCGGTCGAGATGTTGAGCGTGTGCATCCCGTCGCCGCCCGTGCCCACGATGTCGATCGCCCCCTCGGGCGCTTTGACCGGCACGCATTTGGCGCGCATCGCGGCGGCGGCGGCGGCATATTCCGACACGGATTCCCCGCGTGCCCGCAGCGCCATCAGCAAACCGCCGATCTGCGCGGGCGAGGCTTCGCCGTTGAACAGGATTTCAAAGGCCATCTCGGCCTGCGCGCGGCTCAGCGGGCCTTCGGAGGCCGCGAAGATCAGCGGCTTCATCGCTTCGCTCATGGTCATGCGGGCACCTTCAGGCTCACGCCTGCCTCTGTCAGAAAGGTCTTGAGCATGGCGTGGCCGTGCTCGGAGGCGATGGATTCGGGGTGGAACTGCACGCCTTCGATCGGCAGCTCGCGGTGACGCAGCCCCATGATCGTGCCGTCTGCCAGCTCGGCGGTCACTTCGAGGCAGTCGGGCAGGGTGTCACGCTCGACCACCAGCGAGTGGTAGCGCGTGGCGCTCAAGGGCGAGGGCAGGCCGGCGAAGACACCTTTGCCCTCGTGGTGGATCTCGCCCATCTTGCCATGCACGATCTCGGAAGCGCGAACGACCTTGCCGCCAAAAGCCTGACCGATGGTCTGATGGCCCAGACATACGCCGAAGAGCGGCAGTTTCGCCTCGGCGGCCGCCAGCGTCAGCGGCAGGCAGATGCCGGCCTGATCGGGATCGCAAGGCCCGGGCGAGAGCACGATCGCCTCGGCACCCATCCCCATCGCTTCCTGCACATTGAGCGCATCGTTACGCCAAACCTTCACATCGGCGCCCAGCTCGCCAAAATAATGCACCAAGTTATAGGTAAAGCTGTCATAATTATCGATGAGCAGCAGCATGGCCGGGCCTTTCGCTTGTGTCCCCCGGGATAACCCCGCCAGAATGGGGGTGAACCGGGGCTCGGGTCGGGCTATAGATGCTATCAGCGAAGGGCCGGGGTCAAGGGCAGTCACCCGGTAAAAAGCCGCAACCCAAAAGCGGCGCGCAGTGTGGAGACAGGCAGATGATGCGTTCTGTGATCAAGGGGATCGTGACGGGTGGGCTGGTCGCGGTGTTCGGCTTCGGCTTGCTGTCGCTGGTCTTTCCCACGCCGCAAGAACCGGGGCGTGACGTGAAGATCGCGGCGTCGACCGCGCCTGAGACCTCCGCCGCGGAAGTCCCTCCCAAGGAAAGCGAGCAGGCTGCGGCGCCGAGCGACCGTACACCTGCCATGCCAAGCCCCGCCGGCGCGCCGCTCAGCGCTCCGACCGCCACGCCGAGCGCGCCGGTCAGCCAGCCGAGCCTTGCGCCGCCGGCGCAGATCGCAGGCACCGAGCCCGCCGCGCGCCCCGAGGCCGCGCCCGTGACGCCCGAGCCCCAGCCCGCGCCCGAGGGTGCAAAGGTCGCGCTGGCCGAGCCGGTCGCTCCCGAACAGCCCGTCCCGGTACCGCCGCCCGGCGAGGTCGAGACACCCGCGCTTGCCCCGGCCGAGGCCACGGGCGATGCGGCGGTAACATTGCCTGCGCCTGCACCGGGCGTTACCGAGGAGGTTGCCGCGGCAGAGCCTGCGGAGCAAAGCGAACAGGTCTTCGAGCCAGAGCCCCTTCCCGATGCCGATATCGGCGCCGAGATCGCGAGCGGGGCGGACGAGGGAGAGGTTCCCCTGGCTACGGTCAGCGGGGCAGGCCAGACCGGACGTGAGCTCATGCCCCAGCCGGCCGACGCGCCGTCATCCGCCGAAACGGATGCGGGGACGCAACTGGCCGGTGCGCCTGCGCCGATGCCCGCGCTTCCCGATGCGCCTGCCATGATGCCCGACATGGCGCCCCCTGCCGAAGCCATGCCCGAGGCAGCTCCCGTACCCGACACGCCGCCTAGCAAGCCGCGCATCCTGACGCTTGACGACACGCCCAGCCTGCCCGGCAAGCCGATTGCTGGCTTCAAGAGCGCACCCGGCGTTGTGGTCGACCGACTGCCGCAGGTCAGCGGCTCTGCGCCGGAAGGCACACAGATCGCCGAGGCTCCGACGGATCACCCCGACGCTGCGAGCCTCACCCCGCTTGAACGCTATGCCGCGCCCTTCACGGAAGACCCCGGCAAACCGCTTTTCTCGATCGTGCTGATCGATCCGGGCGTGGCAGAAGGCGGGCTCGATGCCCAGACCATCGCCGCGACCGGTCTTCCGATGACAATCGCGATCGACCCGACGCGCGAAAACGCCGCCAGCGATGCCGAGACCTTCCGCAAGGCGGGCTACGAGGTCGCGATGCTGGCAGGCCCGCTGCCGCAAGGCGCGAGCCCCGAGGATCTCGAGGTTGCGCTCGAGGCGTGGAAACAGACCCTGCCCGAAGCCGTGGCGGTGATCGAGCGCCCGCAGCCCGAATTTCAGAACAACCGCATGCTGGCGCGCCAGATGGTCTCCGCGCTCGATCGCGACGGGCTGGGCCTGGTGACGCTCAAAGTGGGCTTCGATAGCGCCAACCAGATCGCGCAATCGGTGGGGCTGCCGCATGCGCAGGCTTGGCGGGTGGTCGATGGCGGCCGCGAGAAAGCGCCGGTGATCTCGCGGATGCTCTCGCGCGCGGGTTTCGAGGCCGATCGCGACGGGCAGGTCGTGGTGGTGCTCTCGGCGTGGCCGGAATCGCTTCAGGGGATCGACGATTGGTATGCGGGCGAGCAGGGCAAGTTCGCGCTCGCCCCGGTTTCCGCCGTGGCGCTGAAAAGCGTGGCAGGGCAGGCTGGCGCGGGCGAGTGAGAGCGACGCAGGCCAGTGCGCGGGCCAGTGCACTGACGCTCTGCTGACCCCATGATTTCAAAGAAAAAGGCCCGAAGCGCATAGCTCCGGGCCAACCCTGTTTCTCAGGCGAGGCTCGCTGATATTAGCTATTGCCGCGCGACTTCACGAAGAGGCCCGCATCCTCGGCCGCCTTCCTGAGGGCCTTGGACTTGTTGACGGTCTCCATCCATTCCGCTTCGGGGTCGCTGTCATAGACCACGCCGCCGCCTGCCTGAATGTAGAGCGTCTTGTCCTTCACCACCGCGGTGCGCAGCGCGATGCACATGTCCATCTCGCCATTGGCCGCGAAATAGCCCACGCCACCGCCGTAGATGCCGCGCTTCTCGGGTTCCAGCTCGTCGATGATTTCCATCGCGCGGACCTTCGGCGCACCCGAGACTGTGCCCGCAGGCAGGCCCGCCAGCAGCGCCGAAAGCGCGTCCTGATCATCCGACAGCTCGCCCACCACGTTCGAGACGATATGCATGACGTGGCTGTAGCGCTCGATGATGAATTTTTCGGTCGGGTGAACCGAGCCGATCTTCGAGACGCGCCCGACATCGTTGCGACCCAGATCGAGCAGCATCAGGTGCTCGGCCAGTTCCTTCTTGTCGGCCAGCAGATCCTCTTCCAGCGCCTTGTCCTCGGCGGGGGTCGCTCCGCGCGGACGGGTGCCTGCGATCGGGCGGATCGTCACCTCGCCCTCGCGCACGCGCACGAGGATCTCAGGCGAAGCGCCCACGATCTGGAAGCCCCCGAAATTCAGGAAGAACATGAAGGGGGAGGGGTTGGTGCGGCGCAGGCTGCGATACAGCGCAAAGGGCGGCAGCGGGAATTCCGCCGACCAGCGCTGTGCCGGGACCACCTGGAAGATGTCACCCGCGCGGATATATTCCTTGGCCTTCTCCACGGCGGCCTTGTAGCCCTCCTTGGTGAAGTTCGAGCGCATCTCGCCGACCTGAAGGCTCTCGCCCAGATCGCGGCTCTCGACCGGTGTGCGGTCAAGATCGCGCAGCGCATCCGAGACCCGCTCGGCGGCCTGCGCATAGGCCGCGCGTGCCGAGAGACCCGAGGACTGGAAGGCAGGCGCGCAAAGGATCACGTCGCCCTTCACCCCGTCGAGCACCGCAACGACCGATGGCCGCAGCAACACTGCATCCGGCACGCCGATCGGGTCGGGGTTCACGTTCGGCAGCTTTTCGACCAGCCGGATCGTGTCATAGCCCAGATAGCCGAAGAGGCCTGCCGCCGCGGCCGGCAGCCCGTCGGGCATGTCGATGCGGCTTTCCGCGATCAGCGCCCGCAGGCTCTCGAACGGATGGCCCGGAAGGTCTTCCCAGGTTTCGTCGAACCGCGCGGAGCGGTTGATGCGCGCGGTCTCGCCCCGGCATTCCCAGATCACGTCAGGCTTCATCCCGATGATCGAGTAACGCCCGCGCACCTCGCCGCCGGTGACCGATTCCAGCATGAAGGAATTCGGCTGTGCCTCGGCAAGCTTGAGCATCAGCGAGACGGGCGTGTCGAGATCGGCGGCCAGCCGCGCATAGACGAGCTGGTTTTCACCCTTGGCCCAGCGGGCCTCGAACTCCTCGAAGGAGGGGGAGAGAGCGACCACCTTGGGCCTCCTTACTGCATCTGCGACTGCACCGCGGTCACGGCCTGGCTGTCGAGGCTGAGCCCCGCTTCGGCCTCCACGGCGGTCGCGTAGAAATTGAGCAGGTCATTGGCGAGCGAGCGCGAGAGCTGGCTGCCGATCTGGCCCGAAATCAACGTGGTATCGGCATCAGTCATATCCGCGGGGATCACCTTGTCGGTGACGATCACATAGACTTTGCCATTGGCGGTCACCTGCGCGGGTTTGCCCGGATCGGTTTCGAAGACCTTCGAGATCACCGCCGGCGGCAGTGCGTTGCTGAACCCGCCGCGGCCGATGCTGGCGATCGTGGTGGTCAGCAGCCCCGTTGCGCCGAGCGACTTGCCCCCTTCAACCTCTGCGACGATCTCCTTGGCGCGCGCCTCCTCGGCGGTGACCAGCTGATCGGCATGCCATGCCTTCGCCACCTCGTCCTTCACGCTGTCGAAGGGTTTGGGCGTGGGCGGCACGATCTTGTCGAGACGCAGCGCGAAGACACCACCATCCGAGAGCGTCTCGAGATCGGGATAATCCTCGGTCGTCGCGGCGTCCGCGGCCTTGCGGAATTCCTCGTAGCCCGCGATCCCGTCCGTGTCGCCCGCGGTATAGGCAATGGTCCCGAGCTCCATGTCGGTCTCCTTGCCCATCTCTTCGAGCGTTGCGCCGCCAGCCAGACGGTCCTGAAGGTCTTCGCTCATCTTGCCGATCTCACGGCGCGCCTTGTCGGCCTCGGCCTCGCCTGCGAGCTCCTCGCGCGCATCCTCGAAAGAGGTTTCCTGTGCCGCGATCACCGCGTTCATCTTGTAAAGCGCAGGCCCCAGATCGGTCTCGACCGGACCCACGACACCGGGTTCGCTCAGCGCGAAGACCGCATCGCCTGCCTTGCCCAGCTCAGCCTTGGTCACGTCGCCCAGATCCGCATCTTCCAGCGTCAGGCCGCGCTCCTTGGCGAGATCGGCAAAGCTCGTGCCTGCGTCGTATTTCGCCTTTGCAGCCTGCGCCTCTTCCATGTTCGGATAGACCAGACGCTCCACCAGACGCTTCTCGGGCTGCTTGAACTCGTCGATCCGGCGCTCGTATTCGGCCTTCAACGTCGCATCGTCGATCGCCACCTTGCTCTGGAGCATCTCCGGGGTCAGCCAGGCATAGGTGATCTCACGGGTCTCCGGCGCGGTGAACTGCGCGATATGGTCGTTGTAATAGGTTTGCAGCTCGTCATCTGTCGGCTGCGCCACCGGTGTGGTCAGATCACCCTCGGTGATCTCGGCCCAGGTGAAGCCACGCTTTTCGCTGACGAATTTCGTGTAAGCATCGGTGACGGCCTGCGGTGCCTCGACTCCGCCCGCGACCGCGCCCTGCACGATCGAACGGGAAAGATCGTCGCGCAGCTGTGCCTCGAATTCGTTCTCCGTATAGCCCTGCTGGCGCAGCGCGAATTTATAGGTCTCGCGATCGAACTTGCCCGAGGCATTGTGGAAGGCCTGGATGTCAAAGATCTGCTTTTGCAGCTCGGCATCGCCCACGGAGATCCCCAGCCGACGCGCGGCCTCCCCCAGAGCGGCCTGACCGATCAGCGTACCCAGCACCTGCTGGTCGAGACCCGAAGCGCGCATTTGCGCCATCGTGACCGGCTGGCCGGTCTGCTGGCTGCGGCTCTGCATCTCCTGACGCAGCGCGCGAGCGTAGTCATTGACCGAGATCTGGGTTTCCCCCACCGAGCCCACCGACTTGATCGAGCCGGAGAAGCTCTGCAACCCGAAGCCGCCGAGACCCAGGATCAGCATGGCCAGCAAGATCCAGACGACGACACTCTTGCCGTGGCTGCGCAGCTTCATCGGGGTTCCTCCTCGGGCGTTTCTCTTTCGAGGCTGTTTAGGGCTTTGACCAAAGGCCTGCAAGGTCAGGCGCGCGCAAGCTCCGCAAGCCGTGCGCGCAGCGTCGTGATCCCGTCCGCATCGACATTGGCAAAGGCGATCCGCATCTGTCGCGCGGCCCCCGGAGCGCCCTCGGGCATGAACATCGTGCCGGGCAGCATCAGCACACCCGCCTCGCGCACGAGAGCCTGCGCAAATTCGGCTGACGGGCGTGGATCGGAATGGGTGACATAGGCGAAATAGGCACCGCAGCCCATCAGGTCCCAACCTTCGAGATCGGCGAAGGCCGCTTCCATCGCGGCGCGGCGCGCGAGGATCTCGGCGCGCTCGCCGGCGACCCATTGCCGGAGATTTCGCATGCCCCAGAGCGCGGCGATCTGACCCAACTGAGACGGGCAGATTGCCACCGTGTCGAGGAATTTCTCGATCTCCGCCAGCCGGTCCGTGCCCGCCACGATCGCGCCCACGCGGTGCCCCGTGAGCCGGTAAGCCTTCGAGAAGGAATAGAGATGGATGAAATACTCCGCCCAGTCTGGATCGGCGAAGAGATCATGCGGCGCCCCGGACCGGCTGTCGAAATCGCGATAGGTCTCGTCGACGATCAGCGCGATGCGATGGGTGCGGGCCAGTTCGGCGAAGGCGCGGATCAGCTCGGCAGGATATTCCGCCCCGCCCGGATTGTTGGGCGAAACCAGCACGATCGCGCGGGTGCGCGGGGTGATCAGCGCCGCCGCTTCGTCGGGATCGGGCAACAACCCCGCGCCGGTGGCCAGTGGCACGGTCTGTACCCCCGCCATATCGAGCCACATCTTGTGATTGAAATACCAAGGCGTCGGCAGGATCACCTCGTCGCCGGTGCCTGCGAGGGTCGCCATCGCGGCACAAAACGCCTGGTTGCAGCCCTGAGTGATCGCGACCTGAGACGCGGCGATCTCACCGCCATAGGCGGCCGACCATTGCGCGGCAAGCTCACTGCGCAGCCCGAGCATGCCCAGAACGGGGCCGTAAAGATGCGCTTGCGGATCGCTCAGCGCGGCCTCCGCGATCGCCTGACGCAGCGCCTCGGGCGGTGGATCCACGGGGGCCGCCTGAGAGACATTGATCAGCGGGCGCTCGGGCGAGAACGTGACGCCCTCCAGCCAGCGCCGTGCCTCCATCACCGGGGGGGAGAAGGTTGCGGCGAGTGCGGGATTGAGCGGATGGGGCATGGATGTCCTCTTGGCTGACCGCGCGAGATCACCAGAGCGCCGCGTCCTTGGCAAGGGGCGGGAGCCTCCGGCGGAGATATTTAGATCAAGAAGAAGGAGACGCGTCTGCCTGTCTTCTTCTTGATGAAAATATCTCGGGGGTGAGGGCGCGAGCCCGAGGGGGCAGAGCCCCCTAGCGCGGGGAACGCCAGGCGAAGCCGTGCCGGACGCTCCATTCGCGCAAGGTCAGCGCGATCACCAGCAGATCGAGCAGGGTCAGCAGCAGCATCGAAATTGCGTGATGCAGGCTCCACAGATACATCTGATAGGCGACAAAGGCGGACATCAGCACGATCGCCATCGGATAGGCCCAGATCAGCCCGCGCATCAGCAAGACCACCACGATCAGTTTCAGCGCGCCGTGGCTGCTGAAATAGAAGCCATAGAAGCTCTGGGTCTCGATCGAGAAGTGATGGGCCGCGTTCAGCAACGCATTGGCGATTTGATCCTTGGGATCTTCGCTCAATTCGTGCCGCGTGATCCAATGCGCCGCATCGAGCACGGCGTTTTTCGGAAGGCCCAGAAGCGCGAGCCCCGAGAGCGTTTCGGCAAGCTCGAAGAAGCCTTTCAGGATCAGGCTCGCTTCGAACAGCCAATGCAGGAATTGCCCAAGCCGGGTGCCGGGCGCTCCGAGTTTCACGGCTTATTCCGTGCCCCGATAAGGCTGGACATATTGCAGCGCCATGTCCCAGGGGAAGAAGATCCAGGTGTCCTGGCTGACCTCGGTGATATAGGTATCGACCAGCGGCGCGCCTTTCGGCTTGGCATAGACGGTGGCGAATTGCGCCTTGGGGAAAAGCTCGCGCACCAGTTTCAGCGTGTTGCCGGTATCGACGAGGTCGTCGACGATCAGAATGCCCTCGCCGCCGTTTTCCATGATATCGGGCTGCGTCGGTTTGATGACCTGCGCCTCGCGCTGTTCCTGGTGGCTGTAGCTTTTCACCGAGATCGTATCGACCTTGCGGATGTCGAGCTCGCGCGCGACGATCGCTGCGGGAACCAGACCGCCGCGGGTGATGCCCACGACCGCGCGCCAGTTGCCGTCATCAGGTCCCTTCCCGTCGAGCCGCCAGGCGAGCGCGCGCGCATCGCGGTGGAGCTGATCCCAGCTGACATGGAAGCCTTTTTCGTGGGGCAGACGGTCGGACATGGTGTTTTCCTCAGGTCAGGGCGAGTTTCAGACCGAGCAGGGCGAGCAGCCCGCCGAAGACGCGCTCGATCACGGTTTTCAGGTTGAGATAGGCCGCACGGGTTTTCTCGAGCGAAAAGATCCGCGCCACCAGCACATTCCAGACGGTATCGTTGAACATCACGATCCCAAGGATCGCCGCATAGGCCCAGCCGGGGGCCGAGGGCGGGATGAACGTCAGGAAGACGGTGCCGAAAAACACGGCGGGCTTGGGATTGGCGAGCTGGGTCGAGATGCCAAGCCAGACCAGCCGCGGCACCGAGCGGGTGCGGGGCAGGTCGGGGATGTGCTGATCCAGCGGGTCGCCCGCATGGCGCCACATCTTGAACGCGAGCCACAGCAGATAGGCGGCGCCCGCGAATTTCAGCGTGGTCAGAAGCGCTGGGGCCACCTTGAAGACCAGCGCGAGGCCGAACAGCGCTGCCGCCGCCCAGATCACCGCGCCAAGCCCGATCCCCACCGCCAGCCACACGCCGCGGCCGAAGCCTTCGCGCAGGCTGGTGCGTGCGGCCAGCAAAACGGCCGGCCCTGGCGACATCGCTGCCGCCAGTTGCACGAAATAGATCGCCATGAGGGCCGCGAGGCTCATCGCGAGCGCCTCAGTCCTTGCGGCCGGTGACCACGTCGATATCGGGCGCGTCCACCGCCTTCATGCCCACGACGTGATAGCCCGCATCCACATGCAGCGTCTCGCCCGTGGTCCCGGAGCCGAGATCCGAGAGCAGGTAGAGCGCGGCTTTGCCGACCTCTTCCTGCGTCACGTTGCGACGCAGCGGCGAGTTCAGTTCATTCCACTTCATGATGTAGCGGAAATCGCCGATGCCCGAGGCCGCGAGCGTCTTGATCGGACCGGCCGAGATCGCGTTGCAGCGGATGCCGTCCTTGCCCAGATCCTCGGCGATATATTTCACCGACGCTTCCAGCGCGGCCTTGGCCACACCCATCACGTTGTAATGCGGCATGACCTGCTCTGCGCCGTAATAGGTCAGCGTCAGCAGCGAGCCGCCCTCGGTCATCATCGCGGCAGCGCGTGCGCAGACAGCCGTGAAGGAATAGACCGAGATGTCCATCGTCATGGTGAAATTGTCGCGCGAGGTGTCGACATAGCGGCCGCGCAGCTCGTTCTTGTCGGAGAATCCGATCGCGTGCACGACGAAGTCGAGCTTGCCCCACTTCTCTTTCAGCGTATTGAACAGCGCGTCGATCGAAGCGCCGTCGGCCACGTCGCAATCGACGAGGATATCCGAGCCAAGCTGCTCGGCCAGCGGGCCCACGCGTTTTCTCAGCGCATCGCCCTGATAGGAGAAGGCCAGTTCGGCGCCCGCATCCGCAAGGGCTTTGGCGATGCCCCAGGCGATGGATTTGTCATTGGCGAGGCCCATGATCAGTCCGCGCTTGCCCGCCATCAGGTTGTTCGACATGTCAGGTTTTCCCCCGCTTCGCTCTGGTAAGTTCGAATGCTTTAGGCGAAAGGTGAGGATGCATCAAGGCCGCTGACCCCTCGTCAAGCTTCGCGGCACCGACGAGAGGACCAGGGCGCGCAGAAAGCTGGAGGTGAGTGATGAGCGACCGGAGCGGGATTTTTGCGGGCGATGACCCCTATGCGATTGCGCAGCGCTGGCTGGGCGAGGCCGAAGCGACCGAGATCAACGATCCCAATGCGATCGCGATCGCGACCGTCGATGCCGATGGATTGCCGAATGTGCGCATGGTGCTTTTGAAGGATATCGAGGGGCGCGACATGCCCTCGGGGGGCGCGTTCGTCTTCTACACCAATTACGGCTCGGCCAAGGCGCGCGAGATCGAACAGGCGGGCAAGGCGGCTTTCGTGATGCACTGGAAATCGCTCCGGCGTCAGATTCGGGTACGCGGGCTGGTTGAGCGCGAGGAGGGACCGCAGGCTGATGAGTATTACGCTTCGCGCTCGCTCAAATCGCGGCTCGGGGCCTGGGCCTCGCGACAAAGTGAGCCTTTGTCATCGCGAACTGCGCTCATGGCCGAGGTCGCGAAAGTCACCGCAAGCCACGGTCCGAACCCGAAACGCCCGCCCTTCTGGGGAGGGTTCAGAATCAAGCCCTTGGAGATCGAATTCTGGGCCGATGGCGCCTTCCGGTTGCATGATCGTTTTCGTTGGCGGCGACAAACCCTTGCCGATGAGTGGGAAATTTCGCGCCTAAACCCGTGAATTTCACGCTTCGTGAATTGCAGAGGGTCTTGATTTACGAGGATTTCTCTTGAAGAGTTCGCCCGAGGTCGCATTCTCGTGGAGGATGTGGCAGGACGCGAACAGGAAAGCCCGAAAATGCAAACGGGATGGAAGATGCTGGGGGAAACGGTGACCGATCCGGAAGAGATCACAGGCACCGTGAAATGGTTCGACCCGGTGAAGGGGTTTGGATTCATCATTGATGATCGGGGTGGGCCCGACATTCTCCTGCATGCGAATGTGCTGAGAAATTTCGGACAGGGCTCGATTGCCGACCACGCGCAGATCCGGGTGCGGGTGCAAGTCACGCCGCGCGGGGCACAGGCCGTCGAGGTGCTCGAAATCGCGCCGCCCGAGGGAGAGACACTCGCGCCGATCGAGGATCTGGGTGAAAACACGCCTGACGAGATCGCGGCGCTCCCGCTGGAGCCCGCGCGGGTGAAGTGGTTCGAGAAGGCCAAGGGCTTCGGCTTTGCCAATGTGTTCGAGCGCGACGAGGATGTCTTCATCCACATGGAAGTGCTGCGCCGGTCGGGCTTTGCCGATCTCAGCCCCGGCGAGGCGGTCTGCCTGCGTGTGATCGAGGGCAAGAGGGGCCGCATGGCCGCACAGGTTCTTGCATGGGACGCTTCACTGAAATCCGGGCGCTGATCGCCTTTGCTTCCGTGTTTTTTGCCGCCCCTGCATTCGCGCAGGCGGGCGAGGCGGTGCAATGCCGCGAGGACTTGGCGATTCTGCGGCAGGGTGGCACCCGGGTCGAGTTCCATATCGAGATCGCCGATGATGCGGGTGAGCGCGCACAGGGGCTGATGGGCCGGACATCCATGGCGAGCGGGGCGGGGATGCTTTTCATCTATCCGGCGCCGCGTGAGGTGTTTTTCTGGATGCATGACACGCCGCTGCCACTCGACATGCTCTTCATCGACGCGGCGGGGCGGGTGGTCAATGTCGCGGCGAATGCGCGGCCCAATGACGACACCCCGATTCCCTCCGGCGCGCCGGTGCGTTTCGTGCTCGAGATCAATGCCGGGCTCGCCGCGAAACTCGGTCTCGGGCCGGGGGCCGAGCTTGCCCACCCCTCGATCGACCCCGCTCTGGCGGCTTTCCCGTGCAAATGACCCTTTCCTTGCGCCGGACCTCTTTGTAAGGAGGGGGCGTCGGGGCGTAGCGCAGCCTGGTAGCGCGTCTGTTTTGGGTACAGAAGGTCGTGAGTTCGAATCTCGCCGCCCCGACCATTTCCCGCGAAAAGCCCGAACAGAGTGGTCACTACATCTTGTAGGCGTGCCGAATTGTGGCACCAAGGTCACGGCGGGCGGCTTTGCCCAAAAAATCGGCAATCAGGCGGGAATAAATCCACAAGATATTGTGGTTTGTGGATCGTTTGCCGCAATTACGCCCTATCCCTGCGGTAAGCCCCAATGAAATTTGGCGTTTTTTCATGCTGCATTGCGGCGCTTGCGCGTTAACGAAATGTGGATGAATCGAGCAGGCTGCTCAGGGAAGGGGTGGTCAACTGAAAAATGCTGGTTTTCGTCATTAAAGTTTCGTTGACGCGTTGCGCGAGCTACGGCAGGTTGTGTCGTGTCGGCAGCAAAGCCACCAGATATAGTGGCGGCGGCAGGCTAAGGGACAGATTTCGATGATGCTCGCCTCGCAAGAAAGGCGCGCCCGCCTCGTGGTATCGACCGCGAGACGCTAAGCTGTCTTTGCCCGTCCGCCCGCCGCGATTGACTTTATTTTGAACGGGGACAGGGCAATGAAGATCGAACGCAAGTTCACCACCGAAGACACCGGCGCCTACGGTGCGCTCGCCTTCACGACGACGACCTCGGAGATTCGCAATCCCGACGGCAAGGTGGTGTTCCGCAACGACTCGGTCGAAGTGCCCGAGGGCTGGAGCCAGGTTGCCTCCGACGTGCTCGCCCAGAAATACTTCCGCAAGGCCGGCGTTCCCGCGGCCCTTAAGAAGGTGCGTGAAAAAGGCGTTCCGGAATTCCTGTGGCGTTCGGTTCCCGATGAGGACGCGCTCGCCCAGCTCCCCGAAGAGGCGCGCTTCACCGGTGAGAACTCGGCCAAGCAAGTCTTCGACCGTCTCGCTGGCGCCTGGTGCTACTGGGGCTGGAAAGGTGGCTACTTCACCACCGAGGCCGACGCGCAGGCTTACTACGACGAGATGCGCTTCATGCTGGCCGAACAGATGGCCGCGCCGAATTCGCCGCAATGGTTCAACACCGGTCTGCACTGGGCTTACGGCATCGACGGCCCGGGTCAGGGCCACTTCTATGTCGATTACAAGACCGGCAAGCTGACCAAATCGGCTTCGGCCTACGAGCATCCGCAGCCCCATGCCTGCTTCATCCAGTCGGTCTCGGACGATCTGGTGCAGGAAGGCGGGATCATGGACCTCTGGGTCCGCGAGGCGCGCCTGTTCAAATACGGCTCGGGCACCGGGACCAACTTCTCGTCGCTGCGCGCGGCGAACGAGCCTCTGTCGGGCGGCGGCAAATCCTCGGGCCTGATGGGCTTTTTGAAGATCGGCGACCGCGCGGCGGGCGCGATCAAGTCGGGCGGCACCACGCGCCGTGCGGCGAAGATGGTGATCTGCGACATGGATCACCCCGATATCGAGGAATTCGTCAACTGGAAGGTCATCGAAGAGCAGAAAGTGGCGAGCCTTGTCGCGGGCTCCAAGCTGCACGAGCGCGAGCTCAACAAGATCTTCGAGGCGATCCGCGAATTCGACGGCTCCGACGAGACCTCGGTCGATCCGACCCAGAACGAGGCACTGAAAGAGGCGATCCGCTCCGCCAAGCGCGTGATGATCCCCGAGACCTATATCAACCGCGTGCTCCAATACGCGCGCCAAGGCTACAGCTCGATCGAGTTCCCGACCTATGACACCGACTGGGACTCGGAAGCCTATGTCTCGGTCTCGGGCCAGAACTCGAACAACTCGGTGCGCGTCACCAACGCCTTCCTGAAGGCGGTCAAGGACGATGCCGATTGGGAACTGGTGCGCCGTACCGACGGCAAGGTCGCCAAGACCGTGAAGGCGCGCGATCTGTGGGAGCAGGTCGGCCATGCCGCCTGGGCCTGTGCCGATCCGGGCATCCAGTTCCACGACACCGTCAACGAATGGCACACCTGCCCCGAGGATGGGCAGATCCGCGGCTCGAACCCGTGCTCGGAATACATGTTCCTCGACGACACGGCCTGTAACCTCGCCTCGATGAACCTGCTGACCTTCTACAAGGACGCCAAGTTCGACGCCGAGAGCTACATCCACGCGACCCGCCTGTGGACCGTGACGCTGGAAATCTCGGTGCTGATGGCGCAGTTCCCCTCGAAGGAAATCGCGCAGCGCTCCTATGACTTCCGCACGCTGGGCCTTGGCTACGCGAATATCGGCGGCCTGCTGATGAACATGGGTCTGGGCTACGACTCCAAGGAAGGCCGCGCGCTCTGCGGTGCTTTGACCGCGGTGATGACGGGTGTTTCCTACGCCACCTCGGCCGAGATGGCGGGCGAGCTGGGCGCTTTCCCGGGCTATGAGAAGAACGCAGCCCATATGCTGCGCGTCATCCGCAACCACCGCAACGCCGCCTACGGCAACACCTCGGGCTACGAGGCGCTGGAGATCAAGCCGGTCGCGCTCGACCACAAGAACTGCCCCGATCAGGACCTGATCGAGCTGTCGCACAAGGCCTGGGACGAGGCGCTGAGCCTCGGCGAGAAGCATGGCTACCGCAACGCGCAGGTCTCGGTGATCGCGCCGACCGGCACGATCGGTCTCGTGATGGATTGCGACACCACCGGCATCGAGCCTGACTTCGCGCTGGTGAAGTTCAAGAAACTCGCGGGCGGCGGCTACTTCAAGATCATCAACCGTTCGGTTCCGGGCGCGCTCGAGACGCTGGGCTACAGCTCGTCGCAGATCGAAGAGATCATCGCCTATGCCGTGGGTCACGCCTCGCTTGGCAACTGCCCCGACATCAACACCACCGCGCTGATCGGCCACGGCTTCGGCCCGCGCGAGATCGAGAAGGTCGAGGCCGCGCTGCCGACCGCCTTCGACATCCGCTTCGTCTTCAACCAGTGGACGCTGGGCGAGGAGTTCTGCACCAAGACGCTGGGCATCCCGGCCGAGAAGCTGAACGACCCGACCTTCGACATGCTGCGTCACCTCGGCTTCACCAAGAAGCAGATCGACGCCGCGAACGACCATGTCTGCGGGACGATGACGCTGGAAGGCGCGCCGCATCTCAAGGACGAGCACCTGAACGTGTTCGACTGCGCCAACCCCTGCGGCAAGAAGGGCAAGCGCTACCTCTCGGTTGAAAGCCACATCCACATGATGGCGGCCGCGCAGAGCTTCATCTCGGGCGCGATCTCGAAGACGATCAACATGGCCAACCACGCCTCGATCGAAGACGTGAAAGCCGCGTATGAACTGAGCTGGTCGCTCGGCATCAAGGCCAACGCGCTCTACCGCGACGGCTCGAAACTGTCGCAGCCGCTGGCCGCAGCGCTGGTCGAGGATGACGAAGAGGCCGAGGAAATCCTCGCCACCGGCTCCCCGCAGGAAAAGGCCGCCGTGCTCGCTGAGAAGATCATCGAGAAGGTGATCGTCAAGGAATACGAGCGCAGCCACCGCGAAAAGCTCCCGACGCGCCGCAAGGGATACACCCAGAAGGCGGTCGTGGGCGGCCACAAGGTCTACCTGCGCACCGGCGAATATGACGATGGCAGCCTCGGAGAGATCTTCATCGACATGCACAAGGAAGGCGCTGGCTTCCGTGCGATGATGAACAACTTCGCGATCGCCGTCTCGGTCGGTCTGCAATATGGCGTGCCGCTGGAAGAGTTCGTGGACGCCTTCACCTTCACCAAGTTCGAACCCGCCGGCATGGTGCAGGGCAACGACTCGATCAAGAACGCGACCTCGATCCTCGACTACGTGTTCCGCGAACTGGCCGTGTCCTATCTCGACCGCACCGATCTGGCCCATGTGAAGCCGCAAGGCGCGTCTTTCGACGATATCGGCGGCGGCGAGAACGAGGGCAAACTGGTGGACGGCAATGTCGAGCCGGTCTCGGATAAGGCCTCGAAATCGCTCGAAGTGCTGCGCCAGATCTCCTCGACCGGCTACCTGCGCAAGCGCCTGCCGCAAGAGCTTCTGGTGCTGCAAGGCGGCAGCGGGGTCGAAACTCTGACCGCGCGCAGCGTGCAGGCCAGCGTGACCACCACCACCGCCGTGGCCTCGGGCTCAGTGCAGATGGATGCGCGCGCCAAGGCGAAGATGCAGGGCTACGAGGGCGAGGCGTGCGGCGATTGCGGCAACTACACGCTCGTGCGCAACGGCACCTGCATGAAGTGCAATACCTGCGGGGCGACCAGCGGTTGTTCCTGAGGGACAGGGGCTCCGGCGCTGGCCGGGGCCCCGACGACGAACCGGGTGTAGGGTCCGGGGGACAGAACGGAAGCGCCAAGGGCGCGTGACAGGAGCGGAAATTGGAACTGATCGTCGGCAATAAACGAGTGATGCCCAAGGCGCTGCGCCGGATCCCCGGCGGAGTGGAGGCTGAACTCGTGGGCGAGGGGCTGACCTCGGTGCTCGATGCGACCTTCGCGGGCGCCTCGATCGAGTGCCTGGGCGGGGATCTCGACCACCACGCGCTCGACGTGACCGATATCCGCATGGGCGGTGGCTCGACCACCGTCACCCTGATGACCGCGCGGGAAATGGCGCTGCATTGAGATTGAGGGTTGGGGCGCAGTGCGGCTACACCGCGCCCCGGCTTATCCTCCACTTCACCAGTGCGGGTGGGGGATTAACCAAATCGGTCCTGTCGGGCCGGTTTCAAAGGACTAACAACGTTCTAGAACGGAGATCAATAACGCGCTGCTTACCCACAGGAAATACATGGGTTATCCCCATGCTGTCTGTGAATAAGAGGACGTTTCGCCATGGCAAAACGGAAAAACTCTGAGGTGACGAGTGCCAAGGCTGCATCTGCTGCGGCCAAGGTGCTCCGCGACCGGAAGTCCTCGCCAGCTGCCAAGACAGCAGCGGCGTCGGCGCTGACACAGCGCCCGAACAAGAAGTGAAAATGTCTGGAGGTGGCGTGCTGCCTCCAGACATAGAAGATCCGGGGCGGGTGCGCTCGCCCTAGACGCTGAGAAGGCCCAGGCAAAACGACGATAAGCTCGGGCGGTCAACGAATGAGCCTGATCGGCGAAACTGGCCCCCTCCGGTCCCCAGCGGAGGGGGCCGCATTATGTTCGCCAGAGGGCTGCAACGAAAAAGGGCGGCCGTTTGGCCGCCCGAGTGGTCCGGTAAACCCGATCCGTCAGATCCCGTCGCCGACGAAAGCCTTCTCGACCACATATTCGCGCGGTTCGGAATTGGCGCCCTCGCGCAGGCCGAAGCCTTCGAGCACCGCCATCACGTCCTTGTTGAAGGCGAGTGAGCCGCAGACCATCGCGCGGTCGGTTTCCGGGTTCATCGGGGCGATCCCGAGATCCTTGAAGACCTTGCCGTTCTCGAGGTTGTCGGTGATCCGACCCATGTGGTGGAATTCTTCACGGGTCGTGGTCGGGTAGTATTTCAGCTTGCCCTCGACCATCTCGCCGATCAGCTCGTCATTGACGAGGTTCTCGACCAGTTGCTTGCCGTATTCCAGTTCCTCGATGGTCCGGCAGGTATGCATCATGATGACCTCGTCGAACTTTTCGTAGGTCTCGGGGTCGCGCATCAGCGAAGCGAAGGGCGCGATGCCGGTTCCCGTCGCCAGGAACCACACCCGCTTGCCGGGCAGAAGCGCGTCATGAACGAGCGTGCCGACGGGCTTGGGGCGCAGGATGATCTCGTCGCCCGGCTGGATATGCTGGAGCTTCGAGGTCAGCGGGCCATCGGGCACCTTGATCGAATAGAATTCCAGCTCCTCGTCCCAGTTCGGCGAAGCGATCGAATAGGCGCGCAGCAGCGGTTTGCCGTTATCGCCCATCAGGCCGATCATCACGAACTCGCCCGAGCGGAAGCGCAGGCTTTGCGGTCGCGTCACGCGGAAGGAAAACAGCCGGTCCGTCCAATGCGTTACTTCGGTCACTTCCTGGGCGTCGGGCAGGGTCTTTACCTTGGGGATCTCGGTCACGGCGCTCTCGTTCATTGTCACATCTCTCTCGGGCCGGGGCAGGCGCCTCGGTCAGGCAAATATGCAGATCGGATACAGCTTGCGAGAGGGCTGGCCCTTGATCTGGCTCAAATGCCGGTCGCGTTGGGGTTTATCGGATATCGGATGCGGGCGAAAGGCTCAGCCCGCGAGCCGGGCGCGGTAGTCATGCGCGGCCCAGTCGGCGCGGAAGAGCCATTGCGGGCTGGGCTGGCGCTCGGCCATCTCCGGCGGAATCTCGACCTCGTCGAAACCCACCCGGCGCGCCATCGGGTATTGATCCGCGATCAGCGGGCCGGCTGCACGCAGCCGGCCGGTGAAGCCGAGCGCCCGGATACGGCGCGCGAGCGTGAAGCCGCGCCCGTCCGAGAAGGCCGGGAAGAGCACACGGATCATCTGCGCACCCTCGATCAGCGCGGGCAGGTGGCCAGCATCGGTTTCGGGCGCGATGTCGAGGCTCGCCCCGGTGAAATCGTCTTCGTGGAAGCCGTCGTCGCGAACGATCACGCTCATGCCACTTTCTCCTTGTTCTCAATCTCTTGCGCGCCGCTCTTCACGCGAACGGCCTTGCCGCCGATGAAATGGATGCCGCATTCGGTTTTCGCAGCACCCCGCCAACGGCCCGCGCGCTCATCCTCGCCGGGCTTCACGGGCGAGGTGCAGGGCGCGCAGCCGATGGAGGGATAGCCCTGCGCCACGAGCGGATGCCGCGGCAGGCGGTTCTCGATCATGTAATCCTGCACGTCCTGCTTGTCCCAATGGGCGAGCGGGTTGATCTTCATCCGGCTCGCGGTCTCGACCTCGAAGAAATCGAGCGCCGCGCGCTGGCCGCCCTGAAAGCGTTTGCGCCCGGTGATCCAGGCGTCATAGCCCGAAAGCGCGTTCTCCAGAGGCACCGTCTTGCGCAGGGTGCAGCAGGCATCGGTGCTGAACTGGTGCAAGGTGCCGTCGGGATCGTCGCGCGTAATCGCGGCCTCGGCGGCACGGATCACCTGCACATTGGTCAGCCCGAGCTTGCCCGCGACCTCCTCCTGATAGGCGAGGGTTTCGGCAAACAGCATCTGGGTGTCGATGAACAGCACGGGCGTTCCCGGTGCGATCACCGAGACCATATGCAGCAGCACCACCGATTCCGCCCCGAAGGAGGAAACCAGCGCGACCTCGCCCACATCCGGGTCGCGCAGCGCGCGTTCCATCACCGCTGTCGCCGCGTGGTGGCGATAGCGGGCGTTCAGCGCGGTGACGCGGTCCTCGATCCCGATCCGGTCATTGAGCGGCATGACGTTGGGCCTCTTGGTAGAGCGCATCCTTGAACGGCTCGGGGCCGAGACGGCGCAGCGCCTCGAGGAAGCTCTCCGCCTGCGACTGGCGCAGGTCGAGATAGGCGCGCAGCAGGCGCTCCAGCGCGGGGATCACCTCCGTATAGGCAAACCCGGGGCCCGCGCGTTCGCCAAGCGCCATCGTCTCGGCCGCGTCACCACCCAGCGTGATCTGGTAGTTCTCCACGCCCGCGCGATCGAGGCCGAGAATGCCGATATGGCCCAGATGGTGATGGCCGCAGGCATTGATGCAGCCCGAGATCTTGATCTTGAGCGTGCCGATCTCCTGCTCCAGCCCGAGATCGCGGAAATGGGTCGCGATCTGTTGCGCCAGCGGGATCGAGCGGGCCGTGGCCAGCGCGCAGTAATCCATGCCGGGGCAGGCGATGATATCCGAGGTCAGTCCGATATTCGCCGTCGCCAGCCCGCCCTTGCGCAAGGTTTCGAACAGCGCGGGCAGGTCAGCCTTCGCGACATGGGGCAGGATCACGTTCTGCTCGTGGCTGATGCGCAGCTCGGACTGGCCATAGCGTTCGGCGAGTTCGGCGAGCAGACGCATCTGGTCCGAGGTGGCATCGCCCGGAGGGGCGCCGTGATCTTTCAGGCTGACCGTGACCACCGCGTAATCGGGGTTGCGATGCGCGCTGACCGACCGGGCGGCCCAATCACGCAGAAGCGCGTCGACATTGAGCGCGGTCTCGAAGCTGACGCTTTCGCGCGCGGGCAAAGATGGCGGCGCGAATTGCGCCTTTAGACCCGCGAGGATTGCCTGATCGGCACCCTTGAAGGCCGCGCGACGGGCCGAAAATTCCGCTTCGACCAGATCGGAAAAGGCCTCAATTCCAAGCTCATGCACGGTGATCTTGATGCGGGCCTTATACTTGTTGTCGCGCCGGCCCGCGAGATTCCACGCGGCCACCACCGATTCCAGATAGGGCACCAGATCGGCGGCGGGCAGGAAGTCGCGCAGCTCTTTTCCGATCATTGGCGTGCGGCCCAGACCGCCGCCCACGAAGACCTGAAAGCCGATCTCGCCGTTACGCTCGACCAGTTGCAGGCCGACATCATGGGCGCGGATCGCGGCGCGGTCAGCGCGCGCGCCGTTGATCGCGATCTTGAACTTGCGCGGCAGGAACTGGAACTCGGGATGGTCGGTGGACCATTGCCGGATCAGCTCTGCGTAAGGGCGCGGATCGGCGATCTCATCGGCAGCAGCGCCCGCGAAAGCATCGGTCGTCGTGTTGCGGATCGCATTGCCCGAGGTCTGGATCGCATGCATCCCCACATCGGCAAGCGCGTCGATCATATCGGGCACATCGACCAGTTTCGGCCAGTTGAACTGGATGTTCTGACGCGTGGTGAAATGGCCATAACCGCGATCCCAGGCATCGGCGATCTTGGCGAGCTGGCGCATCTGGCGGGCCGAAATCGTGCCATAGGGGATCGCGACGCGCAGCATATAGGCGTGCAGTTGCAGATAGAGCCCGTTCATCAGGCGCAGCGGTTTGAACTCGTCCTCGGTCAGGCTGCCGTCGAGGCGGCGCGCGACCTGAGAACGGAACTGGGCGGCGCGCGCGCGGATCGCGGCGCTGTCGAAGTCGCTGGGTTGGAACATGTCTTAGCTCCGGGCCAGATTGCTATGGGGTAGCTCGATTGAGGGGCCGGTGGCGCGGAAGGCCTCGCGGAAATGAGCGGGCTCGGGGCCGTTCGGGCCGAGCGTGGCGGGCGCGAGATAGGCGCCCACGACCTTCTCGGTCTGGGCGTTCGCGATGTTGAGCCACATCTCAGCAATCACCGGGTCATCGAGGAAGGCGGCGTCGCGCAAGCGCAGCACCCATTGGCCCGCGTCGTTCATATAGACGACATGGCCTTCGCGCAGATCATTGGCGCTGATCACGCCGGGGATGAATTTCTTGCTCATAGCGCGGCCTCCTTGAGGGCGGTGTGGGCGTCGCGCGGGGCGAGCCCGAGAAGAATGACGGCGGGGCCTTTGGCCTCGGCGGTAACGGTGGGCAGGGTGGCGAGCGTCGCGGCGCGGATCACCTGACCCGTGCGCGAGGCGTTCTCGACCACACAGGCGGGGGTCGCGGGGGAAGCGCCGTGCATCAGAAGACGGCTCTGCACGAAGCGCGCGGCGCGCTTGCCCATGTAGATCGCCGCGACCGCGCCGGGACGGGCCAGCGCGGCCCAATCCTGCTCGGCCAGACCTTCGGCGTCATGGCCGGTGATCAGGCGTAGCTCGCGGTTGCGGCCACGCTCGGTCAGGCTTTGACCCAGCGAAGCGGCGGCGGCGGAGGCGGCGGTGATGCCCGGCAGCACGCGATAGGCGATGCCCGCCGCGTCGAGCGCGTCGAGCTCTTCTCCCAGCCGCCCGAACACGCCCGGATCGCCCGATTTCAGGCGCAGCACGCGATGGCCGGATTGCGCGAAGGAGACGATCATCTGCGAGATGTCGTCCTGCTTCATCGCTGGGCCGAAGCCAGTCTTGCCGGTCTCGATCAGTCGCGCCTGCGGGCCCGCGAGCGCGAGCACCTCGGAGCTGACCAGCGTATCGTGCAAGATCACATCGGCGCGGGCCATCTCGCGCAGGGCAGCCACGGTCAGAAGATCCGGATCGCCCGGACCGGCCCCGGCAAGGATCACCTCGCCCTGTTTTTTCTGCTCGACCATGATGCGCTCCATTTCCGTGTTGCGTGACGGAAATATAGGAAATTATCCCTCTATAGTGCTATATGGGCTTGTGAATAAGGACGTTTGTTCTTTATCGGTACGGTGCGCGTGATGGTTTTCTGAAACTTGCGAGGGCAAAAGGATGGCGGCACGGATCGACGAACTGGATCGGAAAATCCTTTCCGAGCTTCAGGCGGATGCGAGTCAGTCGCTCGACGAGATCGCGCGGAAAGTGGGCTCGTCGAAGACCCCGGTCTGGAACCGGATTCGCAAGCTGCGCGAGGCGGGAGTCATCGGAAAACAGACGGTTTTGCTCGAGCCGGAGGCGCTAGGGTTCGACGCCTGTTTCTTCGTGTTGATCCGCACCTCGGAGCATGAAGCGGGCTGGCAAGAGAGGTTTCTCGCCACGCTGCGCGCGCGCCCGGAGGTGATGGAGGCACACCGGCTCGCAGGCGATATCGACTACATCCTCAAGGTCCGGGTCGAGAATGCGCGCGCCTATGACCGCTTCTATCAGGCGCTGATCGCTGAGGTGAAAATCCACAACGTCACTGCGCTCCTCTCGATGGAGGAACTGAAATTCACCACCGGATTGCCTCTCTAGGCCTTGGAATAGGTGACTTCGAGCCGCTCCAGCCCGTGGAAATGGTAGAGATCGGCGTAATAGGGGCGGCGCGGCAGGGACAGATCGCGCAGGCGCGCGAACAGCATCGGGATGGCGATGCGCAGTTCCAGCCGTGCGAGCGGTGCGCCGATGCAGAAATGCGCCCCCGCGCCGAAGCTGAAATTGGTGCGTACGGGGCGTGAGGCGTCGAAGACGCTCGCATCGTCCCAGGCGGAGGGATCGCGGTTTGCGCCCGCAAGCAGGAGACCGACCCGCTCCCCCTTCTTCAGAACCTGTCCCTGAAACTCCATGTCCTCGTAGAGCCAGCGGGTGAAGAGATGGAGCGGCGGGTCGAAACGCAGCAGTTCCTCGATCGTGCCTTCGATCCGCGCGGGCTCCAGCCAATGCGGCGCGACGCTTTGTTCGATCAGGGTTTTCACCCCGTTGCCGATCATGTGCACCGTCGCTTCGTGGCCAGCGTTCAGGAGCAGGATCACGGTGGAAATCAGTTCATCGCGGCTCAGATGCACGCCCTCTTCCTCGACCGCGATCAGCTCCGAGATCAGATCCTCACCGGGGGATTTGCGCCGGGCTTCAATCAGCGCACCAAGATAGGCCGCAAATTCAGCGGAAGCCTTCGCCGCATCTTCTTCGAGGCTGATATCGCGGCGCGCCTGATACATCTGCACCATTGCGTTCGACCAGGCCAGAAGCTGCGGGCCGTCCGTTTCGGGCACGCCCAGAAGACGCGAGATCACGATTACCGGCAGGGGCTTGGCGAAATGTTCCAGAAGATCGCATCCGTCCTCGGGTAATGCGTCGATCAGCCGATGCGAGAGCGCCACGATCTGCTCTTCCATTGCCGCGATCCGGCCCGAGGTGAAGGCCTTCGCAACCAGCTTGCGCAGCCTTGTGTGGCGCGGTGCCTCGAGTTCGAGCATCGAGTGGCGCTCGATCGCGTAGAAGGGCTCGAGATGGGACGGAATGTCGACCGCCTGATCGGGCGGCGCCTCGCGCCCCATGCGCCGGTCGCGCAGGGCCATGCCCACGATCGCGGCGCGCGCGGTCACACGAAATCCGTATTCGGGCCACACGACGAAAGGACCGCCTTGGCGAACGCGGTCATAGAACGGGTAGGGGTTCTGGACGAAATCGGGATCGAGCGGGGATTGGGAGAGGTTCTGCATGCACGCTCCGGTCTTGGCCTGTGCAGTTGGCCCGATGGCGACGCGCGATGCAAGGCTTGGCTTGCATCGGATCGCGGGAAGCCTCACGAAAGGGCAGGAGGGTCGCGATGCTGGGGCGCGTTGCCATTTTGATCATCTGGATCGGTCTGACGCTGGCCGCCTCGATCGGCGCGTGGCGGGTCTCGGCGCGCGATGGGCTGGCACGGATTGCGACTCAGGGCGCGTCCGACCTGCGGCTGGCCTCCGACCGGCTGGTGGCGGCGCTTTTGCAATTCCGCGAAGTCGCAGTGCTGGCGGCCGATCATCCCGACGTGGTGGCGCTGGCCGAGAGTTTCGCACGGGAAGGACGCGCGGCGGGTGACTGGCGCGATGCGGCGGTGAGCCTGACGTTGCAACGGCTCGCGGATCACGCGGGTGCGCGCGACATCTGGTTGATCGCGCCCGATGGCGCGGTTCTGGCCGGTCCCGCGGATGCCTCGGAGCGGGTCGTGATGAGCCGGGCGCTGGCCCGTGCAGCGCAGGGCGCGACCGGATCGGATCATTTCGTTGATCCTGCGACCGGCGCGCGGCTCTTTACCTTTGCGGCCCCCGTCTTCGGGCTGTCAGGCTCGGTCGACGGCATCGTCTTGTTGCGGCTTCCGGCCGAAGATGTCGAGGCCGAGGGGCGCGGCAATCCGGTTCCGGTCTGGTTCACCGATGCGGATGGGGTGAGCTTCCTCGCCAACCGAACCGATCTCGTTCTGCTGACTGAGCGCGGGGCCAAGCCCGATGCCGCGCTTTATCCCGCAGGCTCGATCGCGGGAGTGATCCGGCTCCATCGCCGCGATCTCGCAGGGCGTGAACTTGTGTCGGGGGCGGGCTCTCTGGCCGGACCTGCACTGGAGGTTTCGCGCGATCTGCCAGTGATCGGGATGCAGGGGCATGCGCTTGCCGCGGCCGATCCGGTACTGCGATCGGCGCGGCTTGCGGCACTCTCCACGGCGGCCGGGTTCCTCGCTGTCGGCGCGGTCATCTTTGCTCTCTGGGAGCGCCGGCGCGCGCTGGCCGAGGCCAATGCCGCGCTCGAGGCCCGCGTGGCCGAGCGCACGGCGGAACTCTCGGCAGCGAATGAGGAGCTGCGGCGCACGCAAGCCGAACTCGTTCAGGCGGGCAAGCTCTCGGCGCTGGGCCAGATGTCGGCAGGGATCAGTCATGAGTTGAACCAGCCGCTGATGGCGATCTCCTCTTACGCCGAGAATGCCGAACTGCTCCTGAGCCGTGGCCGGTCCGAGGAAGCGGGCGAGACGCTGGGCAAGATCGGGGCGATGGCGCATCGGATGGGCCGGATCATCCGCAACCTGCGCGCCTTTGCCCGACAGGAAAGCGAACCGGCGAGCCGGGTCGGGCTCGCGGCGGTGGTCGAAAGCGCGCTGGAGATGCTCGATCAGCGGCTGGTCAAATCGGGTGTCACCGTCGATTGGAAGCGCCCCGATTTCCCGGCGATCGTGATGGGGGGCGAGGTACGGCTTAGCCAGGTCGTGATCAACCTGCTCTCGAATGCGATCGAGGCGATGGACGGTCAGCCCGTGCGGCGTATCACGATCCGCCTGTCGCGCGAAGGCGAGATGATCCGGCTCACCCTGCGCGATACCGGCCCCGGCATCGCCGATCCCGAACGCATCTTCGATCCGTTCTACTCGACCAAGGAAGCGGGTTCGGCGGAGGGCCTTGGCCTTGGCCTGTCGATCTCCTATGGGCTGGTGCAGGGCTTTGGCGGCAATCTGCGCGGCGAGAATGCACCCGGTGGGGGCGCGATCTTCACCGTCGATCTGCGTGAGGCCGTCGAACGCGAGGCGAAGCGACGCGAGGTCAGGGCATGATGCGGCGGGTTCTCTTTGTCGATGACGATCGGGCGGTGCGTGAGGCGCTGGGCCAGACGCTGGAACTCGCGGGGCTGCGGCCCACGCTGGCGGGCAGCTATATCGAGGCCAAGGACCATATCTCGACCGAGTTCGAGGGCGTAGTGGTCACCGATATCCGGATGCCGGGCAAGGATGGGTTCGCGCTCCTCGATCTCGTGCAGAAGGCCGATCCCGAGCTGCCGGTGGTGCTTCTGACTGGTGAGGCCGATGTGCCGATGGCGGTGCGCGCGATGGCGGGGGGAGCTTTCGATTTCCTCGAAAAACCCTGCTCGGGCAAGGATTTGCTGGCCGTTGTCGAGAAGGCGCTCGAAACCCGCGCGCGGGTGATGGAGGCGCGGTTCTCGCGCGCGGCGGGCAAGCGCGGCGATGCGGCGGCGCGGATGCTGGTGGGGGCCTCACCCGTGGCCGAGGCTCTGCGTGAGGCGGCGCGGCGCGCGGCTCGTTCAGGGGCGGAGGTGCTGATCACCGGGGCTCCGGGGGCGGGCAATTCGAAACTGGCCGAGGTGATCCACCTGCTTTCCACCAACGCTCGGCGTCCTTTCGTGAAGCTGGCGGCTGCGGGGCTGGATGTCGACGCGCTGGAGGCGGGATTCGTGCAGGCCGAGGGCGGCACGCTCTATCTCGACGAGGTCGCCGACCTGCCGCAGCCCGCGCAATTCGCCCTGATCGAGCTGCTGGAGACCCGTCCCGCCACGCGCCTCATCGCGGGCACCTATCGCGATCTTCCGGGTGAGGCGCGTGCGGGCCGGTTCCATCCCGATCTCTATTGGCGGCTGGAAGCACTGAAGCTGCGCATCCCGTCGCTGTCGGAACGGCCCGAGGACATCCCGGCGCTGTTTCGCCACTATGTCGCGACCGCCTGCGAGCAGGCCAACCTGCGCGTGCCCGAGATCCCGCCCGAGTTGACCGCGCAGCTGATGGCGCGGGACTGGCCCGGAAATGCCCGCGCGCTGATGTCCGAGGCGATGCGCTTCGCGATGGGGCTGGAGGCGGGCGAGCCCCCGGCGGAGCTGGGCCTTGCCGAGCGCATGGCCGCGGTCGAGAGGTCACTTCTGGCCGAGGCGCTGGGGCGCGCCAAGGGCAATGCGACCGAGGCGGCGGCGGCGCTACGCCTGCCACGCAAGACCTTCTACGACAAGCTCGCACGGCACGGGCTGCGCGCGGAGGATTTCCGCGACTGAGCCACGCGGCCTGACCGGGGTGACTCGTGGCGAAATCTCGCATTGGGGTATGGGATGCTGTGCGGAATTCCGCACACGCTGTGCTACGGCCTTCGCGAGATATTTTGTTAAGTATAAGAAATATATAATTAAAATGACCGCGTCATAATGTCTTCACGAAACAGTTGATCGCGTGCCTCGGCGGCTTTTCTGTGTCGTCAATGCCGGGGAGGACCGGCACGGACTGATTTTCGGGAGGAAAATATGAAGAAATTCACCGCCGCCATTTCGGCGCTCGCCCTCGTGGCTTCGGCTGGCATCGCCATGGCCAATCCGGAAGGCTGCGACGATGGCGAAATGGTCATCAAGTTCAGCCACGTCACCAATACCGACAAGCACCCGAAAGGGATCGCTGCGGCGCTGTTCGCCAAGCGCCTGAACGCCGAGATGGATGGCAAGGCTTGTGTCGAGGTTTACCCGAACTCGACGCTCTACAACGATGACCAGGTGCTCGAGGCGATGCTTCAGGGCGACGTCCAGATGGCCGCTCCCTCGCTGTCGAAATTCGAGACCTTCACCAAGAAGTACCGCATTTTCGACCTGCCCTTCATGTTCAAGAACATGGATGCCGTGGACGAGTTCCAGAACTCCGAAATCGGTCAGAACATGAAGAACGCGATGGTGCGTCGTGGGCTTCAGGGTCTCGAATTCTGGCATTCCGGCCTGAAGCAGTTCTCGGCCAACAAGCCGCTGCTCGTGCCGGGCGATGCCGCGGGCCTGAAATTCCGCGTCCAGCCCTCCGACGTGCTGATTGCGCAGATGAAGGCGCTCGACGCCTCGCCGCAGCCGATGGCCTTCTCGGAAGTCTATGGCGCGCTGCAGACCGGCGTTGTCGACGGTCAGGAGAACACCTGGTCGAATATCTATGGCCAGAAGTTCTACGAAGTTCAGGACGGCACCACCGAGACCAATCACGGCCTGCTCGACTACATGGTCGTGACCTCGGTTGACTGGTGGGAAAGCCTCGACCCGGCGATCCGCGACCAGATCGCGACGATCCTGCACGAGGTCACCGTCGAGCGGAACGCTGCGATCAACGATGTCGAGGCGAACTCCAAGCAGTCGATCATCGACGCCGGCGGCGTGATCCGCGAGCTGACCCCCGAGCAGCGTCAGCAATGGGTCGATGTGATGAAGCCGGTCTGGGATCAGTTCAAGGACGACGTGGGCCAGGAAAACATCGACGCGGCTCAGGCG
The DNA here is from genome assembly GCF_000714535.1 of Thioclava pacifica DSM 10166. Classification (GTDB taxonomy): domain Bacteria; phylum Pseudomonadota; class Alphaproteobacteria; order Rhodobacterales; family Rhodobacteraceae; genus Thioclava; species Thioclava pacifica. Next base: position 472,882 of record NZ_AUND01000001.1, read on the forward strand.
ATCAACGCCAAGCACTGATCGAAACCCCGGACGGGCAGGCATCCCTTGACCTTGCCCGTTCACCGGCGCGCGCGGTCCCCACACGCTGCGCGCGCCCTTTCCTCTGCAACGCAAGGAGAGTCCCATGTCGCAGCGTTACGAGCCGCGCTCCGCCCTTTCGCGAGCAATCCATAATGCCGAAGAGACCCTGATCGCGCTGATCCTTGGCGTGATGACCCTGATCACCTTCGTCAATGTGGTGCTGCGGTATGTCTTCAATTCCTCGCTGATCTGGGGGCTGGAGGTGACGCTGATCCTCTTTGCCTGGCTGGTCCTGCTGGGGATGTCCTATGCGGTGAAAGTCACCGCGCATCTGGGCGTCGACGCGGTGATCAACATGCTGCGCCCCGGTCCGCGCAAGCTGGTCGGCCTTCTGGCCGCCGCGCTGTGCATCCTCTATGCGGTGCTGCTGATGAAAGGCGCGTGGGATTACTGGGCACCGTTCGCGGGGCTCGAACAGACGGGCGGGCGCTGGTTCCCGACCGGGTTCATCCAGACCCGCGACCGTGCCTTCTACGAGACCGACCAGGTGCCAATGGCGCATGGGCTCGCGGTCTGGCTGGGCAATCTCGTCAATCAGGGCGAAGCCTATGACAAGCTGCCTCGCTTCATCCCCTATTTCATCCTGCCCTTCGGGGTCGGGCTGCTGCTGATCCGCTTCGTGCAGGCGGGGATCGGGATCGTGCTCGGCAAGCGTTCGGCGCTGATCGTGAGCCATGAAGCCGAAGACCAGGTGGCCGATGTGGCCCATATGAACAAGGACGACTGAGGCATGGATATCCTTTTCCTCTTTCTGATGGTGATCGGCTTCATGCTGGTTGGCGTGCCGATCGCGGTCTCGCTGGGTCTGGCCTCGACGCTGTTCCTGCTGATCTTCTCGGATGCCTCGCTCGCCTCGATCGCGCAGTCGCTCTATGATGCGATGGACAACCACGCGACGCTGCTGGCGATCCCGTTCTTCATCCTCGCCTCAAGCTTCATGTCGACGGGCGGGGTGGCCAAGCGCATCATCCGCTTCGCCATCGCCGTGGTGGGCCATTTCCCGGGCGGTCTGGCGATCGCGGGCGTCTTCGCCTGCATGCTCTTCGCGGCGCTTTCGGGCTCGAGCCCCGCGACCGTGGTCGCCATCGGCTCGATCGTGATCGCGGCGATGCGGCAGGTCGGTTACTCGAAGGATTTCGCCGCGGGCGTGATCTGTAACGCCGGTACGCTCGGCATCCTGATCCCGCCTTCGATCGTGATGGTGGTCTACGCCTCGGCGACCGACGTTTCGGTTGGCCGGATGTTCCTTGCGGGCGTCATCCCCGGCATTCTCGCCGGCCTGATGCTGATGGCGACGATCCTCTTCATCGCGATCCGGCGCAATCTGCCCAAAGGCGACTGGCTGGGCTGGGGCGAGGTCTGGGCAAGCTTCCGCGATGCGTTCTGGGGGCTGATGCTGATCGTGATCATCATGGTCGGTCTCTACGGCATCCCCGGCATCACCGGCGGTATCTTCACCCCGACCGAGGCCGCGGCCGTCGCCGCTGTCTATGCCTGGATCGTGGCGAATTTCATCTATCGCGACATGGGGCCGCTCGATCAGGGCGAGACGAAGCTCTCGCTGCTGCAACGCCCGCAGGCGATCCTCGAAGTGTTCTGGCACAAGGCCACCCGCGACACGCTGTTCGAGGCGGGCAAGCTGACGATCACGCTGATGTTCATCATCGCCAACGCGCTGATCCTCAAGCACGTCCTCACCGACGAGCAGATCCCGCAGAAGATCACCGAGGCGATGATCGGCGCGGGCCTGGGCAAGATCATGTTCCTCGTGATCGTCAACGTGATCCTGCTGATCGGAGGGCAGTTCATGGAGCCCTCGGGGCTGATCCTGATCGTCGCGCCGCTCGTGTTCCCGATCGCGATGGAGCTGGGGATCGACCCGATCCATCTGGGCATCATCATGGTGGTGAACATGGAGATCGGGATGATCACGCCACCTGTGGGTCTGAACCTCTTCGTGACCTCCGGGGTCGCGGGGATGCCGATCATGCGGGTGGTGAAGGCGGCGGCGCCCTTCCTCGCGGTGCTCTTCGTCTTCCTGATCCTGATAACCTATGTGCCGTTCCTCTCGACCTGGTTGCCGACGATGGCGATGGGGCCGGAGACGATCGTGAAATAAAGCGTCGGGGCAGGGCCGAATGGTCAGCTGCCCCGCATACCGACCTGCGCGCCCATGGCCTGGCCATGCGGCGCGCTTTTTCTTGGCTCAGGCGACAGGGAGGCCGGATCGGCCCTCTCACGATCTCGCGCCGGGAGTCGGGATCCGGAACCGCCGGAAAATCGGTCAGAAGCGCGCAAGCTGCGGGTGACGCAAAATCCACGCATGCAGAAGGCTCGCGCGCTTCTCGTTTGACCCTTCCGGGCAAGGCGGCCTAGATAAGGGCCAGAGACGGGGCGCGGAGTTATTTGCCATGAAGGTCATCATCTGCGGGGCGGGTCAGGTCGGTTGGCAAATCGCACGGCATCTCGCGGGAGAGCGCAACGACGTGACGGTGGTCGATTCGAACCCCGATCTCGTGCGCCGCGCTGCCGATACGCTCGACGTGCAAGGCGTGGTGGGCTTTGCCTCGCATCCCGGTATCCTGGAACAAGCGGGCGCGCGCGATTGCGACCTGATGATCGCGGCGACCCATTCCGACGAGGTCAACATGGTGACCTGTCAGGTCGCGATGTCGGTCTTCGGGATCACCCGCAAGATCGCCCGGATCCGGGCGCAGAGCTATCTTCAGCCGCAATATTCCGATCTCTACCGGCGCGATCACCTGCCGATCGACGTGGTTATCAGTCCCGAGCGCGAGGTGGCCGAGGCCGCGTTGCAGCGTCTGGCGGCGCCCTCGACCTTCGATACCGAGAGCTTCCTTGACGAAAAGTTGCAGCTCCTGGGGATCGAGCTCGATGCCGATTGCCCGGTGCTCGACACGCCCCTGCGCCAGCTCACGGACCTGTTCTCGACCTTGCGCGCGCTGGTGGTCGGGATTCGGCGTGAGGGGCGGCTTTTCGCGCCCGAGCCGGGCGATCAGCTTTTCGCGGGCGATCAGATCTACGTTTTCTCCCATATCGAGGACGTGGCGCGCACGCTTGATATCTTCGGCAAAGCGACCCGCAAGCAGGAGCGCGTCGTGATCATTGGCGGCGGCAATGTGGGGCTGGGCGTCGCGCGCGCGCTCGAGGCGCGCACCGACCGGGTGCGTGCGAAGATCATCGAGCGCGATCGTTCCCAGGCGGAACGCGCAGCCGATGCGCTTGACCGGACGATCGTGCTCAATGGCGACGGGATGAGCGCGGAACTGCTTGAAGAGGCCAATATCGAAAGCGCCGATGCGGTGCTGGCCGTCACCGATGACGACAAGACCAATATCCTCGTTTCGGTGCGCGCCAAGCAGGCTGGCTGCAAGATGGCGATTTGTCTGATCAACGACCCGACGCTCGCGCCCTTGCTCTCGGCGCTCGATATCGACGCCTATATCAACCCCCGCGCGACGACCGTGTCCTCGATCCTGCGTCATATCCGGCATGGCCGCGTGCGCGCGATCTACTCGATCGGCGATGCCGAGGCCGAGGTGATCGAGGCACAGGTCATGGGCACCTCGCCCATGTCGGGCAAGGCCGTGCGCGAGGTGGATTTCCCCGAAGGCGTGCTGCTGGGTGCGATCCGCAAAGGCGACAAGATCGTCAAGCCGCACGGCAATACCCGCATCGAAGAGGGCGATATCGTCGTGCTCTTCGCGCTGACCCCCGATGTGCCAGAGGTGGAGCGCCTGTTGCAGGTCTCCATCGACTTCTTCTGAGAGCGGGCGGGCGATGGAGCGCGCGATCCGGGCCTTGCCTCTGCCGATCCTTCTGATGGGGGCGACGGCGCTGGCTATGTATCTGCCGGCGACCCATGCGTTGATCACCCATCACCACCACACCGCGCGGGCCTTCTTTTATTCGGGCACGCTGTTCTTGTTCCTCACCGCGCTGGTTGCGCTGGCCAATGCCGCCAATCCGCGCCCGCGCCGGGCAGGGCGGGCGAGCCTGCTGACGATGCTGGGCGCTTTCACGATCCTGCCCGCGATGCTGGCCGTGCCCTTCGATGTGGCGGTGCCCGATACGAGTTTCTTCAACAGCTGGTGGGAGATGGTCTCGTCCTTCACCACCACGGGCGGCACGCTCTACGAGCCTGACCGGTTGATCGGATCGGTGCATCTCTGGCGCGGCCTGGTCGCGTGGATGGGGGGCTTCTTCATCCTCGTGATGGCGATCGCGGTGCTGGCGCCGATGCGTCTGGGTGGCTTCGAGGTGTTTTTCTCGGGCGGGCCGTCGGGCGCGCCGAGCGCCGCGGCCCCCGCCGCTGATGGCGGCGCGGAGACCTCCGAGCGCATCGCCCATTATGCCGTGACCATCGCGCCGATCTATACCGGGCTCACGATCCTGCTCTGGGTGCTGTTGCTGATGGCGGGCGACGAGCCGCTGGTGGCACTGATCCATGCGATGTCGACGCTGTCCACGTCCGGGATCTCGCCAGTGGGCGGGATGCAGGGCACGGGCTCTGGCCTGTCGGGCGAGGCACTGATTTTCGTCTTCCTGCTGCCCGCGCTCTCGCGCCGGCTCTGGCCCGGAGGCGGAGAGCTGCGCGCTTCCGAACGCCTCGGCAATGATCCTGAGCTGCGTCTGGCGGGCGCATTGGTGCTCATCGTGCCGGCCTTCCTGTTCCTGCGCCATTGGATCGCGGCGCTCGAAGTGCGCATGCCCGCCGATTTCGGGGCGATCTTCAACTCGATCTGGGGGTCGCTGTTCACCTCGCTCTCGTTCCTGACCACCACCGGCTTCGAATCGAGCGCCTGGCACGATGCGCGCGACTGGTCGGGGCTGAGCACGCCGGGGCTGATCCTCGCAGGGCTCGCGATCATCGGCGGGGGCGTCGCCACGACGGCGGGTGGCGTCCGCCTGCTGCGTGTCTATGCGCTCTTGCGTCATGGCGAGCGCGAACTCGACAAGCTGATCTATCCCAACTCGATCGCAGGCGGTGGCTCGATGGCACGCAGGCTGCGTCGCGAAGGCGCCTATATCAGCTGGATTTTCTTCATGCTTTTCGCGATTTCGATCGCGGCGGTGATGATGGCGGTCTCGCTTTTTGGACTGTCCTTCGAGCCCGCGTCGATCCTGACCATCGCGGCGCTCTCGAATACCGGCCCGCTTGCCGGGATCGCGGCGGATGTGCCCCTGAGCTGGGCGCATCTGAGCGACCCGATCAAGGCGATCTTCGCACTGGCGATGGTGCTCGGGCGGCTCGAGACTCTCGCCATCATCGCGCTTTTCAATCCCGAATTCTGGCGGGGTTGAGTTTCCAGATCGTGCGCAAAAAGCCGCCTTCTGCCTAACAATATGTTTTTGGGGCTGGAATCTCCCGCGCGGCGCTGCATACTTGTTAACAAGAGGGCAGGCCGTGTGAGGCCACCCTGGACGCGCGACAAGAACAAGGGCAAAAACAATATGGCTGGCGACAAACAGAACCTGCAAGACGCATTTCTCAACCATGTGCGCAAGACAAAGGTTCCCGTCACGATCTTCCTTATCAACGGGGTGAAGCTGCAAGGCGTGATCACCTGGTTTGACAACTTCTGCGTGCTGCTGCGTCGTGACGGGCAATCGCAGCTGGTCTACAAGCATGCGATTTCGACCATCATGCCGGGCCAGCCGATTTCGCTCTACGAAGGCGACGATTGAGCGACATCGCATCCTGAGCGAAGCGCATCTTGAGCGAGACGAATTCCACCGAGACGCCCGAAACCCGGGCCTATGTCATCCATCCCGACATCCCGTCGCGTGAGGGCCAGCGGCACTTGCCCGAATTCGCGCTGGCCGAGGCGGTGTCGCTGGCGGCGGCCCTGCCGCATCTGGAGGTCGTGGGCTCGGAGATCGCAAAGCTGAGGAAGCCCGAGCCGGGGCATCTCTTCGGCTCGGGAAAACTTGCCGAGATCAAGGAGCGGCTTGAGGCGAACGACGTCGATCTGGTCCTGATCGACGGGCCGGTGACGCCCGTGCAGCAACGCAATCTGGAGAAGGAATGGGGGGTGAAACTCCTCGACCGGACCGGGCTGATCCTCGAGATCTTCGCCGATCGCGCGCGTACCCGTGAAGGCGTGTTGCAGGTCGAGCTCGCCGCGCTCAGTTATCAACGCACGCGGCTGGTGCGCGCCTGGACCCACCTCGAACGCCAGCGCGGCGGATTGGGCTTCGTCGGCGGTCCCGGCGAAACCCAGATCGAGGCCGACCGCCGCGCCATCGACGAGCAGATCGTGCGCCTGCGCCGCCAACTTGCCAAGGTGGTGAAAACGCGCGAACTGCACCGCGCCGCGCGCCGCAAGGTGCCGTTCCCGATTGTCGCGCTGGTAGGCTATACCAACGCTGGAAAATCCACGCTTTTCAATCGTGTGACCGGGGCCGAGGTGCTGGCCAAGGATATGCTGTTCGCGACGCTCGATCCGACCATGCGCGGGCTCACGCTGCCCTCGGGGCGCAAGGTGATCCTGTCCGATACGGTGGGCTTCATCTCGGACCTGCCGACCCAGCTCGTGGCGGCCTTCCGCGCGACGCTCGAAGAGGTGTTGGAAGCGGATCTGATCTTGCATGTGCGCGACATCTCACATCCCGAGACCGAAGAGCAGGCGCAGGACGTGAACGACATCCTCGCCAAGCTCGGCGTGGCCAAGGACGTGCCGCTGATCGAGGTCTGGAACAAGATCGACGCGGTCCCACCCGAGCCGCGCGCGGCGCTTCTGGTGCAAGAAACCCGCGAACCCGATCTTCAGGCGATCTCGGCCCTGACCGGCGAAGGGATCGCGGGGCTGCTGGCAGCGGTCGATGAAAAACTCGCCGAGGAACGTTTCATCGAAGAGATCACGCTGCGCTTCGCAGAGGGTCGCAAGCGCGCCTGGCTGCACGAGCAGAACGTCGTGCGGGCAGAGCGCCAGACCGACGACGGCTGGTCATTCGAGGTGGAATGGTCAGGCAGCCAGCGCAACCGTTTCCGCGCCCTTTAAGCGCGGGCAGGGGCGCTGCCCCTCTTGGCTGCGCCAATTCACCCCGAGATATTTTCGTCAAGAAGAAGAGGGGGCGCCTTCTTCTTGATTTAAATATCTCCGCCGGAGGCATCCGCACGTGCCACAGGCGCTGCGATCCGGAACAGGTAGCGGCTCAGCGGGTCGCGCGGGCGTGGAAGATGAAACCGAGGAAATTCAGCAGCACTTGGGCCGCGAGGATCGGGGTCGAGCCGCTCGGGTCGTAATCGGGGGCGACCTCGACCAGGTCGATGCCGACGACCTCGTGGCGTTTGGCGATCCCCTGGAGGATCTCGAGCACCTCGTAATAGAGAAAGCCACCATGGCTGGGTGTGCCCGTGCCCGGCGCGATCGAAGGATCGAAACCGTCGATATCGATCGTCACATAGATCCGCGCACCTTCGGGGATGCGGTCCAACACGCCCTCGGTGCCGAGTTTGCGTACCTGGCGCACCGAGAGGAAATCGTCGCCCATCGCGCGGGCCGCTTCGTAGCCGTCCTTTGCGGTGGAGGAGACGTTGCGGATGCCAAGCGCGGTGATGCCCGAGACGTAACCCTTCTCGGCGGCACGCCGCATCGGATTGCCGTGGCCTTGCGTGACGCCGTGGCGCTCGTCGACGAAATCGAGATGGGCGTCGATCTGGACGATATGGATCGGGCCTTTCTCGGCGCAGTCTTCGGCGAAGGCTCGGATGCAGGGGATATTGACCGAGTGATCGCCGCCGATCACCACCGGCAGCGCGCCCGCGGCAAGCATCGCGCGCACGCCGGCCTCGATATTGGCGTGGCTTTTCACCGTGTCGGTATGGACGATGTCGGCATCGCCTATATCGACGATCCTCACCTCGGGGCCGAGATAGGTCGCGTCATCCTCGTGGTCATAGGCGCCCGCATGGCCGAAGGAAAAAAGCGTCGAGGCTTCACGCACCGATCGCGGTCCGAACCGGGCGCCAGCACGGAACTGCGTCCCGGCATCGAAGGGGGCGCCCATCACGGCGACATCGGCCGCGATCTTGTCCCAATCGGCCACGTAGTCTTTCTTGCCGAAAGTGGCGATCCCGACGAAGGGCAGGTTCAGCCGCCCTGTTTCATACCCGTGCCCTGCCATTTTTGCCCCCGTGCCTGTTGGATGTCCTCTCGGGCGTCAGCTTTTCGCCGTGCGGGAAATATTGCAAGCGCCCGATTTGCGGGGATAAGACTGGGGCGGTACTGAAAGAGGAAACCGCAAATGTCCTTTGCTCCGCCCAAGATGACGCCCAAGGGCCTGTTCCGCCGTACGCCGCCTGCGATGTTTCCGCCGGTTTTGGGGCTGATGGGGCTGGGGATCGCCTGGCGGCGCGGGGTACGGGAATTTGCGCTGCCGCCGGATCTGGCCGAGCTGTTTCTCGGTGCGGTCACGCTGCTCGCGGTGTTCACGCTTCTGGCCTATGTCGCGAAGATCGTCCGCCGACCGGGGGTCGTGACCGAGGATCTGCGAATCCTGCCGGGGCGGGCAGGGCTCGCGGCGGGGGTGCTGGTGATCTATCTCGTGGCGGCGGCTCTTGCGCCTTACGGGATCGTGGCGCTCGCTCTGTTCTGGCTCGGGGTCGCGGTGCATCTGGGCTTCATCGTCACGGTGATCTACACGCTGATGACCGGTCCGGCCGAGCAGCGCCGGGTCAATCCGACCTGGCAGCTGACCTTCTCGGGTTGGATCGTCGGCGCACTGGCCGCGCAGGCGCTGGGTCTGGTGCAGCCGGCGCTGGCGATGTTCTGGGTCGCATTCGGCGCGACAGTGGGAATCTGGCTGGCCTCGATCAACCAGTTTGCCCGCGAGAAGGTGCCCGCGCCACTGCGCCCGTTGCTTGCGATCCATCTCGCTCCCGCGGCCGTTATCGGCACCGTTGCGACCGGGTTCGACGCGGTCGGGATCGCGCAGGTGATGGCCGGGCTCGCGGGGCTTTACGCGCTGGTTCTTCTGGCCTCGATCCGTTGGCTCCTCGCGGGCGGTTTCAGCCCGCTCTGGGGCGCCTTCACCTTCCCGGCGACAGCGCTTGCGGGGTGCTGGCTGGCGCAGGGCGGGCCTTGGTCGATGCCGGGGGCCGTCGTGCTGATCGCAGCGACGCTGATCGTCATTCCGATCGCGATCCAGGTGTTCAAACTTTGGGCCAAAGGCCAGCTCGCGATGAAGACCAACGCGGCCATCGCCTGAGGCGGCCCTCAGGCCGATCGGGACAAGGGGCCCGCGCGCACAACCCGTTGCGCGCCTTGGGGGTTGCCTTCGCGTCCATTGCGTGAAACAGCAAACTGCCAAACGCATCTGGACACCGGAGATCCCCCATGCAGATTCGCGAGGCGCTCACCTTCGACGACGTTCTTCTTGTTCCCGCGGCCTCTTCGGTGCTGCCCGCGACGGCTGATGTCTCGACCTATGTGACCCGGAAGATCAAGCTCAACATTCCGCTTCTGTCCTCGGCGATGGATACCGTGACCGAGGCGCGCATGGCGATTGCGATGGCGCAGGCGGGGGGCATGGGCGTGATCCACAAGAACCTCACCGTGGCCGAGCAATCCGACGAGGTCCGCCGCGTGAAGCGCTTCGAGAGCGGGATCGTCTACAACCCGATCACCCTGCGCCCCGATCAGACGCTCGCCGATGCCAAGGCGCTGACCGAGCGCTTCGGCTTCTCGGGCTTTCCGGTCGTCGATGAAAACCGCCGCGTCGTGGGGATCGTGACCAATCGCGACATGCGCTTTGCGCAGAAGGACAGCACGCCCGTTTCGGTGATGATGACCAAGGAGCGTCTTGCGGTGCTGCAAGAGCCTGCGGACCGGGCCGAGGCGATTGCGATGATGCGCGAGCGCCGGATCGAGAAGCTTCTGGTCACCGATGCGGAAGGCAAGCTGACGGGGCTTCTGACCCTGCGCGACAGCGAGCAGTCCGTTCTCAACCCGACCGCCTGCAAGGATGAGCTGGGTCGGCTGCGCGTGGCCGCCGCGACTTCGGTCGGCGATGCGGGGTTCGAGCGGTCCGAGGCGCTGATCGACGCGGGCGTCGATATCGTCGTCGTCGACACCGCCCATGGTCACAGCCAGGGCGTGATCGACGCGGTGCTGCGGATCAAGAAGCTGTCGAGCGATGTGCAGGTGATCGCGGGCAACGTGGCGACTGCCGAGGCAACGAAGGCGCTGATCGACGCGGGTGCGGATGCGGTGAAGGTCGGGATCGGCCCGGGTTCGATCTGCACCACACGGATCGTGGCAGGCGTGGGCGTGCCCCAGCTCACCGCGATCATGGATGCGGCTGCGGCGGCGGGCGACATCCCGATCATCGCCGATGGCGGGATCAAGTTCTCGGGCGATTTTGCCAAGGCCATCGCGGCGGGCGCGAGCTGCGCCATGGTCGGCTCGGCCATCGCCGGCACCGATGAGAGCCCCGGCGAGGTGATCCTTTACCAGGGCCGCTCCTACAAGAGCTATCGCGGGATGGGCTCGCTCGGCGCGATGGCGCGCGGCTCGGCCGATCGCTATTTCCAGAAGGACGCGGCGAATGACAAGCTCGTTCCCGAAGGGATCGAGGGCCAGGTGCCCTACAAAGGCCCTGCCGGCGCGGTGATCCACCAACTCGTGGGCGGTCTGCGCGCGGCGATGGGCTATACCGGCAACGGCACGATCGCGGATATGCGCGGCGGGTGCAATTTCGTGAAGATCACCGGTTCGGGGCTCAAGGAAAGCCACGTGCATGACGTTCAGATCACGCGGGAATCGCCCAACTACCGTATCGGCTGAGGCCGCCTGAGATTTGGACAAAGGCAAACGGCGCGCTTTCCATGACGGAGGCGCGCCGTTTCCATTTCCGTGGCCGGCGCGCGTGCGGCCGCGCATCGTTTCGGCCTTACAGGGGGCGAAAATCAAGCGCGCCCAAGCGCTTGGTGCCTCTAGTGCCAGAGATTTCCTGGCAATGTCGCAAATCCATTGACGGTTGACTGAATTTCGAACCCTGCCGCTGCGTCAATCGCCATAGTTTCGCCTAAATCGCCCGTTAACTGTAGACGCTACGAAACGATAACCCTCGAGTCGAGGAATGAGGAAACCAAGATGCAGCGCGTTGTCGTCCGCAATTCGCAGGTCCAGATTCCGACCATGTCGAAGCTCTTCGCTGGCATCATGCTCGCGGCTACAGGGTTCATGGCGGCCCAGAGCATCTTGCCCAGGGTTCCCGCCGGTACCGATGGGGCGGAGGAGCTCCCTCTGATCATGGCGTCCTTCGGATTGATGTTTGGCTGGCGCGTCGTGGGCGTGCGCCCAGGACGTCGCTGGGTTGATGCCTGCAATGACGGTCTGCGCGGCGCGCTCTACCTGCTCGCGGCAACCTTCGCCTTTCTCGGCACGATCCAGATGTTCAAGCTCGCGGTGCGGATGCGCTACGATGATGTCCTCTCGGCAATCACCGATGTGGCCGGGCAGGGGATCGGGATCGGGCTGGCCTCGCTGAGCGTGCAGCCGCTGCTGACCCTCGGGATCGGCGCGATGGTTGCCGGCGTGCTTTCCGAATACGGACATCGTCGCTTCGGGCGCTGAGCCCCGTCGCTTGACATCTCCGGCCGCTTCCGCAGGCTGGGCCGCGCCGCGCAATTCGCGCGGCGTTTGCTTTGGACTGTGATGATACGTCATTTCTTCTACGGAACGCTTTGCCACCCGCCACTTCTGGAAGCCGTGATCGGTCGGGTTCCCGCGCTGCGGCCCGCGCGCCTGCCCGGTTTTGGTGTGTATGAGGCCTGTCGCAATGGACAGGGCCTGGGCTTTCCGATCCTTCAGCTCGAGGAGGGCGCGGCGGTACAGGGGCTGCTCGCGGATCTTACCGCGGTCGAGGCCGAACGCATCTCCTGGTACGAGGCGGGCTATGACGCGGTGCAACGCGAGGTCACGACCGCGCAGGGGCCGTATCTGGCCAAGCTCTGGCTGCCTCAGGCCGGACGCTGGGAACTCGGAGACCCTTGGACGCTGTCGGACTGGACGCCGAAATGGGCCGCGCTCAAGACCGAAGGCGCGCGACGCTTCATCGCCGAGGCCGAGGTGATCGGACCCGAACGTGCCAATGCCCGCTATCATGCGATCCTCGTGCGCGCGGCCTCGACCCTGCGCGCCCGTGCCGAGCCGATGCCGCAGGCGCTGCGCCGTTCCGTCGCTGATGGCGATCTGAAGATCGACGCGCAAACCACTGCCTACGCGAAGTTTTTCGCCGTCGAAGATTATGATCTGCGCCACCGCCTCTTCGCGGGCGGGATGAGCGCCAAGCTCGACCGTGCGGCATTCGTCTCGGGCGATGCAACGGTGGTTCTGCCCTATGACCCGAAGCGCGACCGGGTGCTGCTGGTCGAGCAGTTTCGCACCGGCCCGTTGGCGCGCGGTGAGCCGAACCCGTGGATGATCGAGGCGATCGCGGGGCGGGTCGATCCCGGCGAGACGCCCGAGCAGGCGGCGTTGCGTGAGGCGGGCGAGGAAGCGGGGATCACGATCGAGCGCCTGATCGAGGCGCCACGCTATTACCCTTCGCCGGGTGCGAAGTCGGAATTCATCTATTCCTATATCGGGATTGCCGATCTGCCCGATGGCGCGGGGGCGCCCGGCGGCGTGGAAGCCGAGGGAGAGGATATCCGTCCGCATCTTCTCTCCTTCGATGCACTTCTTGGGCTTGTGAGTACGGGTGAGGCGGGCAATGCGCCCCTGATCCTGCTTGCGCTCTGGCTTGATCGGATGCGCGAACGGTTGCGCGCCGAGGCTTGAGGTGGGAGGCGCGTCAGCCTAAGTCTGGATCCAACGGCCCCGAAGCGGGGCGCGCGAAGGGAGAGTGGAGATGCGCATCAGTGGCGATCTGGCAGCGGCGATCGGAAACACACCGCTTATCAAGCTCAGGAAGGCGTCCGAGGCGACGGGGTGCACGATCCTCGGCAAGGCGGAATTCCTGAATCCGGGCCAGTCGGTGAAGGACCGCGCCGCGCTCTACATCATCCGCGATGCGATTCAGCGCGGCGAGCTGGCGCCGGGCGGCACTATCGTCGAGGGCACGGCGGGCAATACGGGCATAGGTCTGGCGCTGGTGGGGGCCTCGATGGGCTTTCGCTCGGTGATCGTGATCCCTGAGACCCAGAGCCAGGAAAAGAAGGACATGCTGCGGCTCGCCGGGGCCGAGCTGGTGCAGGTTCCGGCCGCGCCCTACCGCAATCCGAACAATTACGTGCGCTACTCCGAGCGGCTCGCGAAAGAGATCGCCAAGACGGACCCGAACGGGGCGATCTGGGCCAACCAGTTCGACAACACCGCGAACCGTCAGGCCCATATCGAGACCACTGGCCCCGAGATCTGGGATCAGACCGGCGGCAAGGTGGACGGGTTCATCTGTGCGGTGGGCTCGGGTGGCACTTTCGCGGGTGTCGGCATGGCGTTGCAGCCCAAGGGCGTGAAGATCGCGCTGGCCGATCCCGATGGCGCGGCGCTTCACAGCTTCTACACCACGGGCGAGCTGGCCTCGCAGGGTTCCTCGATCACCGAAGGGATCGGGCAGGGACGCATCACGGCGAACCTCGAGGGCTTCACCCCGGACATGAGCTTCAACATTCCCGATACCGAGGCGCTGCCCATCGTGTTCGATCTTCTCTCGGAAGAGGGGCTGTGCCTGGGCGGCTCGTCGGGGATCAACGTCGCCGGCGCGATCCGCATGGCGCAGGAAATGGGGCCGGGCCACACGATCGTGACGGTCCTGTGTGATTACGGCACCCGCTACCAGTCCAAGCTCTTCAATCCCGACTTCCTCAAGGGCAAGGGGCTGCCGGTGCCCGACTGGCTCGACCGCGCGCCGCGTGACGTTCCGGAGGTCTTCGCGGAATGATCCTGCGCCTGACCCGTCTGCTGCTGCTTGTCCTGACGCTGGCCCTGCCGGGGCTGGCGCTGGCGCAGACCAGCGATCCGCTCGATTACGATAGCTGGGACCGGTTGGCGACGCGTGCCGAAGAGATGGTGCAGGCGGATAGCGCGCCGCAAGCGGCTTTTGACAGTATCCGGAATTCGCTGACCGACTGGCGCACGAAGTTCCAGGAGGCGGAAAGCACGAACGCGACGCAGATCTCGACGGTGAAGGCGCAGATCGAAGCGCTCGGTCCCGCACCCAAAGAGGGCGAGACCGAGGATCAGGCGATCGCGGACCGACGCAAGGCGCTCACGGAACAGCTCGCGCAATTGCAGGCGCCCGGCATTCGTGCCACCGAAGCGGCAAGCCGCGCCGACAGTATCATCGCCAATATCGACAAGCTTCTCAGGTCGCGACAGACCGACAAGCTGATGCGGCTCACACCGTCCCCGCTCAACCCGATCAACTGGCCCGCTGGGGTCAAGGTGCTCTCGGGGCTCGGCGGGGCGCTTGCGACCGAGATGAGCGGGCAGCTCGAAAAGCCTGATCCCTACGCGACCGCGCGCGAGCGTGCCCCGGTGATCGTGGCGCTGCTGCTGGTGGCACTTCTGCTGGTTGCGCGCGGACGGCTCTGGATCATGAGACTGGCCGATCTGCTCGAGAAGCGGCTCGCCTGGCGCGCCCAGAGGGTGATCGACTTCATCGTCTCCTTCGGTCAGATCATGTTGCCGATCATCGGTGTCGCGTTGCTTGTCACGGCGTTGATCCAGACCGCGCTATTCGGCGCGCGCTGGACAGAGTTCCTGATGGCGATCGGGGTGGTGCTTTCGGCCTTTTTCGCGGCGATCTGGCTGGCAGGGCGGGTCTTTCCGCGTACGGATCGCCAATCCGCACCCTTCACGTTGCAACCCGAGCGTCGCCGGGAGGGGCGTTTCCTGACCGTGTCGCTGGCGATTCTGGCCGCTGTGCAGGGGCCGTTCGGCGATTGGGTGGTCCAGCGCGGCGAGGCGGTTCTCGATACCGGCGCCTCGACTTCGGAGGCGGTCGACTCGGTCGGCAAGCTTCTCGATGCAGGCTTCGGCGTGCTGGCCTTCCCGCTTCAAGTGCTCGCGGCAATCCTTTTGTTCCGCTTTGGCCAGCTGCTGCGCCGCCACTTGCGCAACGAGACCAGCGCGAGCGCGGAGAGCGCCTTCCGCGACCGTCTCGTCGGGCTCATGGGCAATGCGCTGATCGCGATCTCGGTGATCGCTCCGATCCTGGGGGCGATCGGCTATGTGAACGCGGCAAACGCGCTGATCTGGCCCACGATCATGACGCTGGGCCTTATCGCGCTGGTTCTGGTTCTGCATCTCTTCTTCACCGATCTTTATGTCTTCGTCACCCGGCGCGATGACGAGGGACGCGACTCGTTGATTCCAACGCTGATCGGTTTCTTGCTGAGCATCGCGTCGCTCCCGTTCGCGGCGCTGATCTGGGGGGCGCGACCGGCCGATCTGCTTGAGATGTGGACGCGGTTCCGCAACGGGATCTCGGTCGGCGGGATTACGATTTCGCCCGGTATCTTCCTGACCTTCGCGATCATCTTCGTGATCGGCCTGATGGCGACGCGGCTGGTGCAGGGCGCGCTCAAGACCTCGCTTCTGCCCAAGACGAAGATCGACAAGGGCGGGCAGAACGCGATCATCTCCGGCGTCGGTTATATCGGGATTTTCCTCGCCGCAGTGGTCGCGATCTCTTCCGCCGGGATCGATCTGAGCTCGCTCGCCATCGTCGCGGGTGCGCTCTCGGTCGGCGTGGGGTTTGGTCTTCAGACGATCGTCCAGAACTTCGTCTCGGGGATCATCTTGCTGATCGAACGCCCGATCTCGGAGGGTGACTGGATCGAGGTCGGTGGGCAGATGGGGGTCGTGAAGGCGATCTCGGTGCGCTCCACCCGGATCGAGACCTTCGATCGCACCGAGGTGATCGTCCCCAATGCGGATCTGATCGCGGGGCAGGTGACGAACTGGACGCGCGGCAATCTGACCGGACGCCTGATCCTGCCGGTGGGCGTGGCCTATGGCACCGATACCCGCAAGGTCGAGGAGATCCTGCTCGATATCGCGAAGAACCAGTCACTGGTGATGATGAACCCCGAGCCCACGGTGATCTTCAACGGCTTCGGCGCGGATAGCCTCGATTTCGAGGTGCGGGTGATCCTGTCGGATGTGAATTTCATCATGCGGGTGAAATCCGAGATGAACCACGAGATCAACCAGCGCTTCACCGAGGCCGGGATCGAGATCCCGTTTGCGCAGCGCGATGTCTGGCTGCGCAATCCCGAAGTGCTGCAAGGCGTGCAGCCGAAGCCCGCGGTCGAGGCCGACACGACGCCCCATCCGGTGACCCGCGAGGATCTGGGGACGCCCCAGCCGGGCGAAGGTATGGAAGGCATTGAACGGCAAGATGGAGGATCGGATGGTGGAGACCGCTGACATGCCCGAGGAGCAGAGCTTCCGCGTTCACCCCTATGCGCGCGATCTCGAAACGCGCGTGACCGGGCTGACCGAGGAAGGCGGGATCTATTGCGCGGATTCGATCTTCTATCCGACTGGAGGCGGCCAGCCCGGCGATAGCGGGCGGCTGCGCTGGGAGGGCGGCGAAATCGAGATTGCCACGGCCGTGAAGGCCGAGCCGGGCGCGCCGGGGGCAGTGATCCTTGTCCCCGCCGAGCCCCAGCCGCTGCCGCCCGTCGGCACGAAAGTCCGCCAGGAGATCGACTGGGAACGTCGCCACCGCCATATGCGTGTCCATACCGCTCTGCACCTGCTTTCGGTCGCGATCCCGCTCCCCGTGACGGGCGGGCAGATCGGCGCGGAAAAGGGGCGCCTCGATTTCGACATGCCCGAGAAACCCGAGGATCTTGAGGCGATCGAGCGCAAGCTCAATGACTGGGTGGCGCGCGATCTCAAGGTGACGGAACAATGGATCACCGACGAGGAGCTGGAGGCCCAGCCGGAACTGGTCAAGACGATGTCCGTGGCCCCGCCCACGGGGCAGGGCTGGGTGCGGCTGATCGCGATCGGCGAAGGGGCGGAACGGATCGACCTGCAACCCTGCGGCGGCACGCATGTCGCCTCGACCGGCGAGATCGGGGCGCTGAAGATCGGCAAGATCGAGAAGAAGGGCAAGCTCAACCGCAGGGTCCATCTGCATCTGGCCTGAGGGTCGATGCCGTGGGCAGGGCAAGGCGCTCCCCAGATCGACGGATCCGCGACAAGCCTTGGAGCGGAAGGGGGCGCTGCCCCCTCTGGCTTCGCCATTCACCCCCGAGATATTTTCATCAAGAAGAAGGGGCAAGGCGGGATGTGCGCCACCGGGGGGCGGAGGCGCACGGGTCTTTAGTGTGACACTCGCTCAGCCGAGCTCGACCAGCGCGTGGCGTTTCTTGCCTGCGCTGAGTTTGACCGGTTTCGCCAGATCGGCAGCGGCAAACATGCGGCCCGCATCGGTGCAGGTTTCGTCGTCGACCTTGAGACCGCCTTCCGCGATGAGACGCTTGCCGTCCTTGCCCGATTTCGCGAGCCCCGAGCGCACGACGAGCTGGGCGAGCGAGATCCCCTCGCCGAGTTCACCGGCATCCAGCGTCAGGGTTGGCAGGTCATCGCCCACGCCGCCCTTCTCGAAGACCTCGCGTGCGGTGGTCTCGGCAGCTTTCGCGGCCTCCCAGCCGTGGCAAAGTGCGGTGACTTCGTTGGCCAGACGCACCTTCGCCTCGTTGATCTCCGAGCCTTGCAGCGCGCCGAGGCGTTCGCATTCCTCGATGGGCAGCTCGGTATAGAGCTTGAGGAAACGACCGACATCGGCATCGGTCGTGTTGCGCCAGAACTGCCAGAACTCGTAGGAGCTGAGCATGTCTTCGTTGAGCCAGATCGCCCCGCTCGCCGATTTCCCCATCTTCTTGCCGTCCGAAGTGGTCAGCAGCGGCGAGGTCAGGCCGTAGATCTCCTGATCGAGCACGCGGCGCGTCAGGTCGATCCCGTTGACGATATTGCCCCACTGATCCGAGCCGCCCATCTGCAGCAGGCAGCCGTAACGGCGGTTCAGCTCCAGGAAGTCATAGGCCTGCAGGATCATGTAGTTGAATTCGAGGAAGCTGAGGCTCTGCTCGCGATCGAGGCGCGATTTCACGGATTCAAAAGACAGCATCCGGTTCACCGAGAAATGCCGCCCGATATCGCGCAGGAAATCGAGGTAGTTCAGCCCGTCGAGCCACTCGGCGTTATTGAGCATCAGCGCCGGCACCTCGGCCTCGTAATCGAGGTATTTCGCAAAGACCTGCTTGATGCCCGCGATATTGTCGTCGATCTGGTCGGGCGTCAGCAGCGGGCGTTCATCAGCGCGGAAGGAGGGGTCGCCCACCTTCGTCGTGCCACCGCCCATCAGCGTGATCGGCTGGTGGCCGGTCTTTTGCAGCCAGCGCAGCATCATGATCTGGATCAGCGAGCCGACATGGAGAGATTTCGCCGTCGCATCGAAGCCGATATAGCCCGGCACGGTACCTTTGACCAAAGCCTCGTCCAGCCCCTGATAATCGGTGCAGTCGGCCAAAAAGCCCCGCTCGATCATCACGCGCATGAAGTCTGATTTCGGATGGTAGGTCATCGTGCTTGTTCCTTTTCGCTGCACGTGCATATATCGGGACAGGCGGCGAGAGGGAAGCCATGTTGAAATCCGGGCCGGTCTGGGCAGCAGGTGCCATGTCGGGCACGTCTCTGGACGGTGTGGATGCAGCGCTGGTGCTGACAGATGGCACCCGGATCCTCGATTTTGGCCGCTCTGATTACCGCCCCTATACCGAAAGCGAACGCGCCGCGCTCCATGCCGCCCTTGGCCGCTGGCCCGGTGAGGCGGGTGTCGAGGAGGCGGCCGAGGTGGTCGAGACCGCCCATGCCGAGTTGCTCAGCGGGCTGGGTGAGGCGCGCCTGATCGGCTTTCACGGCCAGACGCTCGCGCATGATCCCGAGGGACGCTTGGGCCGGCGCCGCACCCATCAGGCGGGCGACGGGACGGTTCTGGCCGAGGTGCTGGGCAAGCCGGTCGTCTGGGATTTCCGTTCGATGGATGTCGAGATGGGCGGGCAGGGTGCGCCGCTTGCGCCGTTTTTCCATTTCGCCTGCGCGAAACATGCGGGGCTTGAGGCACCGGTGGTGTTTCTCAATCTCGGTGGCGTCGGCAATGTGAGCTGGGTCGATCCGCGCCAGCCGAGCGCGGAGGTGCCGGGCGCGGTTCTGGCCTTTGACACCGGACCGGCCAATGCGCCGATCAACGACCTGATCCGTCTGCGGTTGAAGGGCGAGTTCGATGCCGGAGGAGAGCTTGCGCTTCAGGGGCGGGTCGACGAGAGCGTGCTCGAGGCCTTTCTTGCCCATCCGTTCTTCCTGCGCATGCCGCCCAAATCGCTCGACCGCAATGACTTCCACGACATCCTCACACTGGTGAGCGCGCTTGATGACGCTGATGCGGCGGCCACGCTGACGGCCTGTGCCGCCGCGGCCGTCGCGCGCGGGGGCGAACATTATCCCGCCCCGCCTGCCGCGATCTATGTCACGGGCGGCGGGCGGCTCAATCAGGCGCTGATGGTGGCGCTGCAATCGCGGATCAACTGCCCGGTCCAGCCGGTCGAGGATATCGGGCTCGATGGCGACATGCTCGAGGCACAGGCCTTCGCCTATCTCGCGGTGCGGGTGGCGCGCGGGATGCCGACGTCGGGACCTTCGACGACGGGCGTTGCGGCGCTGATCGGCGGGGGCAAGATTTCGCAGCCAGACTAAGAAGCCTCACCGGGCGGCGGATTTGACCACGATCATGGCTGTGCGAAACCGATGCGCCTAGAGTGACGCAAATCGTATTGGAGCTGTGCCATGTCCCATTCCGATCACGACCCTTGCCCGACCCCCGCCGCCCGCAAGCAAGCGCCGTTCTCACCGCGCGCGGCGGCGGTGTTCCTCGTGGGGCTCAGTTTCCTCGTGATGGTGGTCTCCGGGCTGGCCGTGACCATCGCTCCCTCGGGCCGTCTCGCCCGCGAGCTTGGATGGACGCTTTTGGGTCTCGGGCGCGCGCAATGGGAGTTGTTGCACCTGTCGATGGGGCTGCTCTTCATCGGCGCCGGGGGCTGGCACATCTGGCTGCATTGGCCGGTGATCCGCAACCTGCTCTGGTCGGCGGCTGCGCAGACGCTGTGTCACCGGCGCGAGTTGGCGCTGGCCGTTGGGCTGGTCGGGGGCGTGATCGTGCTCGTCCTGTTCTGGTGGCCGCCGGTCAGCTGGCTTGACCTGATCGTGCAGGGGTTCCGGCGCGGCGGGTGATCTAGCGCGGAATGTCGAAACCCGGCGCAGCCAGTTCGAACCCTTCGAAACGAAAGCCTGGCGAGACGGTGCAGCTGACCAGTGTCCAGTCTCCATTGGATCGTGCCGATTGCCAGTGATGGGCCGGCACGATCGCTTGCGGTTGCTGGCCCGCTAACACATCGGGGCCAAGGGTCAGATCCTGCGCCGGACCGCTTTCGCGCGCGGCGAGGCTGAGCGTCAGCGGGGCGCCCGCGTGAAAATGCCAGATCTCCGCCGCGTCGACACGGTGCCAGTGGCTGCGCTCGCCCGCCTTGAGCAGGAAATAGATGCAGGTCCCCGCCGGACGCTCCCCCGGCGCGGCTTCGGCCTGCCAGGTCTGGCGGTAATGTCCGCCCTCGGGATGCGGCGTGAGCTTAAGGGCCGCGATGATCGCCTCAGCGTCCATCGGCCAGCCTCTGCGCAAGCGACAGAAAATCCGGGGCGATGACATCCCAATCCGCCTCCGGCCCGAGGTCGCTGCGCTGATCGGGCCCGTATTCGGTAAGGCGCGGAACGAAAGCGGTCTTCAGCCCCAGGGCGCGCGCGGCGGCGAGATCGCCATTATGCGCCGCGACCATCATCACCGCCTCGGGCGGCAGGCGCAGCGCCGCACAGCTTGCAAGATAGACCTCGGGTTTGGGCTTGTAATCGCGCGCGATATCGGCGCCGAGGACGCAATCCCAGGGCAGGCCCGCATGACGCGCGAGCCGGGTCATCAGCGCAATCGATCCGTTTGAGCAAGGCGCGATGATGCGCTGGCGTTTCAGTGCGCTCAGACCCGCCACCGTGTCGGGCCAGGGATCGAGCCGCTCCCAGGCATGGGAAAGAGCGTCGGGCGCGATCACCCCGAAGCGCTCCGCCACCCGGTGCAGGTTCTCGCGATGCAGATCGTCGAGCGCGACATAGCCCCGCCCGCCTTCGCGGATCCGCGCCATCGCCGGGTCATATTCGCCCCGCCACGCATCGGCAAAAGCCAGCGCGTCCACCTCTGGCAGCACGGCGGCCACCTCGCGCGCGATGGCGCTGCGCCAGTCGACGCAGGTGCCGAACACATCGAAGAGAAGTGCCTTGATCATGGCCCGAGACTGGCCCGGATTAAGCGCGGGTGCAATCGCTGCGCGTGCCGTCGTCATCACCTCTGACGGAGGGCAGGGCCGGACCGCCGGGTGGGCGCCGCTCGGCAAGGGGTCTGCGCTTTATCGCGGCCAGATCCGGGCGACCTCGATCCGCGCTCTGGCGTTGTCAAAGCGCCCGCCCGAGGGGGCGGTCGGGCGCTGCCCGGGCCGCTGACGCGGCTGATCCGGGCATGGCGAAACGAAAACCCCGCCGGGGCGGGGTGCCTCCGGCGGGGATATTTCGACCAACTCGAAGTCGGCTTACTTCAGGATCGAGCGGCCCGCATATTCGGCGGTCTCGCCGAGGCTTTCCTCGATGCGGATCAGCTGGTTGTATTTTGCCAGACGGTCCGAGCGCGCCAGCGAGCCGGTCTTGATCTGCCCGCAATTGGTTGCGACCGCGAGATCGGCGATGGTCGCGTCCTCGGTCTCGCCCGAGCGGTGGCTCATCACGTTGGTATAGCGCGCACGATGCGCCATATCGACGGCCTGCAGGGTCTCGGTCAGGGTGCCGATCTGGTTGACCTTGACCAGCATCGAGTTCGCGACGCCCTGCTTGATGCCATCGGCCAGACGCGCGGGGTTGGTCACGAAGAGGTCGTCACCCACGAGCTGCACCTTGCCGCCCAGGCGCTCGGTCAGCAGCTTCCAGCCATCCCAGTCATCCTCGGCCATGCCGTCTTCGATCGAGATGATCGGGTATTGGCCGACGAGCTTCTCGAGATAGTCGACGTTTTCTTCCGAGCTCAGCGACAGGCCTTCGCCCTTCATTTCGTATTTGCCGCCCTTGTAGTATTCGGTCGAGGCGCAATCCATCGCGAGGTAGATGTCCTCGCCCGGCTTGTAGCCCGCTTTCTCGATGGATTTCAGAATGATGTCGAGCGCGGCGGTGGTCGAGCTCAGCTCCGGCGCGAAGCCGCCCTCATCGCCCAGACCGGTGTTCAGGCCCGCCGCCGAGAGCTCTTTCTTCAGCGTGTGAAACACTTCCGAACCCATGCGCACCGCGTCGCGGATATTGCCCGCCGAGACCGGCATGATCATGAATTCCTGGATGTCGATCGGGTTGTCGGCATGCTCGCCGCCATTGATGATGTTCATCATCGGCACCGGCAGGATGCGGGCCGAGGTGCCGCCGACATAGCGATAAAGCGGCAGGGCCGAGAAATCGGCCGCGGCCTTGGCGCAGGCCAGCGACACGCCGAGAATGGCGTTTGCGCCGAGGCGCGACTTGTTCTCGGTGCCGTCGAGTTCGATCATCGCACGGTCGATCTCGACCTGCTCGGTCGCGTCCTCGCCAACGAGAGCTTCGGCGATCTCGCCATTGACCGCCATCACGGCTTCCAGAACGCCCTTGCCCATGTAGCGCGACTTGTCGCCGTCGCGGCGCTCCACCGCCTCATGCGCGCCGGTCGAGGCGCCCGAGGGCACCGCGGCGCGGCCCATCGTGCCGTCTTCGAGGATCACGTCGACCTCGACGGTCGGGTTGCCGCGGCTGTCCAGGATCTCGCGGGCGTGGATGTCGATGATGGTGCTCATGGGGGCTCTCCTCGGGCTCCAGTAAATGCTTGGCGCTTGCATACACCCGTGCTGCATCCGCGAAAAGGCCGGAGAGGCGTTTTCTGGTCAGATTGTTATCGCTAACGGCGGTCGGATTGTGATGTTAGCGACGCAACCTGGCCTGTCGCCATAGCGTGTAGAGCCCTGAAGCGACGATCACCGCCCCGCCGATCAGCGTCCAGCGGTCCGGCGGTTCGGAAAACACCGCCCAGCTGATCACCATCGCGAAGATCAGGCGTGTGTAGCGAAACGGCGTGATCACCGAGACCTCGCCGATCCGCATCGCGGCGATCAGCGCATAATAGCCCAGGGGACCCACGATCAGCGCACCTGCGATCATCCCCCATTCGGCGACGCTCGGCATCAGCACCGGTTCCGGCGTGAACAGTTCGATGACGATCCCGGCTGGGACCAGAACGCCAAAGCCATAGGTCGCAAGCTGCATCGAGGTGATCGCGCGTGGCACCCGCCGGGTCGCCAGATCACGCACGGCTAGGCCCACGACAGCCACCACCGCGAGAAGCGACAGGATGGTGAACCCTTCCGTGCCGGGACGGATCACGATCAACACGCCCGCAAAGCCGATCAGGATCGCCGACCAGCGCCGCCAGCCGACCTTCTCGTCCAGAAACAATGCCGCCCCCAGCGTCACGGCCAGCGGCGTGGCCTGCAAGATGGCGGAGGCCTGTGCGAGCGGGGTGAAGATCACCGCCGAGACGAAGCAGATCGTGCCGAGGATCTCGCCCGCATTGCGCATGAGCACCGAGCCCGCGAGCAGATCGCGCGAGATCAGGCGGTCGCCGCGCCAGAGCGCGATTGCCCCGAAGATCAGCGCGCCGCCCGCGCCCAGAAGCGCCAGAACCTCGCCCACCGGCAGCCGCGCGCCCATCGCCTTGATGAACATGTCCTCAAGCGCGAAGCCCGCCATGGCGGCGACCATCAGCAAGGAGCCGTGAAAGTTTTCGCGCAGATTGTCCATGATCGCCCTCTGACCGAATGGTCAAACCCCTCTAGCCGCGCCCGCGGAGCAGGGCAAGCACGCTCAGTCGAATTGCGGGCGATGCCGGATCCCGCCGATATCGGCCCAGATCGGCAGGTGGTCTGATGCGATGCGCGTGACCGGCGTATCGAGCACGCCCTTGCGCACCACCCGCAGCCCGGGGCTCGTGACGATCCGGTCGAGCTTGCCAAGCGGCGCGCGCGAGGGGTAGGTCGCGCCGGGCTCATGGATATGAAACCCGGTCAGCGCTTCGAAGCCATGCTTGGCGCGCCACTCGTTGAAATCGCCGATCGCGAGGGCGGGATCGGGGCGTGCCTCCTGCATCGCGCGGGCGATGCGCGACCACTGCGCGCGCCGGTCCATCCGACGTAACCCCAGATGGGCCGCGACCAGCAGGAAACGCGCGCCGCTATCGGGCACGATATTGACCGCCAACGCCCCGCGCGGCTCAAGGCCGGGCAGGGTGATCGGCTCCACATCGAGCACTTTCGAGCCCCGCCGCACCAGCACGACCTGCCCGTGCCACCCGAGGCTGTCCGGCCCGGTGCGCGGCATCTCATGGCGAATGAAATCGGTCTCCGCTTCGATCAGCTTCTGCGGCAGGGCAGCTGGCCGCGCCCCCATCCGCTTGTCGACCTCCTGCAAGGCAATCACATCGGCCTGCAGCGCGTTGATCACGGCAATGATGCGCTCGGGGTCATGGCGCCGGTCGGTGCCAACGCATTTGTGCAGATTGTAGGAAGCGACCCGGACCGTCATTCTTTCAATGCCTTATCTCGCGAGGTTCATGTGCCGCAGAAGGTGCGCTGGACCCGTTCCGCCGGGCTTGGCGCGGCCTCGTACTCGGCATAACGCGCATCCTCCGCGTAGGGTTCAGCCAAGGCCGCGAGAAGCCGATGCAAGGGCGCGTCGTCGCCCTCCATCGCCGCCGCGATCATCTCCTCGACCCGGTGATTGCGCGGAATGCGCAACGGGTTTTCGGTGGCCATCACGCCAGCCGGATCGGCCTCGCGCGCGATCCGCGCCTCCCAGCCTTCGCGCCACAGATCGAAGGCCATCGGTTCGGTGAACTCTGTGCGGGCCGCTTTAGGGTCGCGGCGCAACGCACTGAAGACGCGTGTGAAATCGGCCTTCTCGGTCGCCATGCGGCCCAGTAAGTCCTCGATCAGCGACAGATCCTCTTCGCCGGCCTCAGTGATCCCGATCTTGCGCCCCATCCGGCGCAGCCATTCCCGCTGATAGACCCCGATGAAACTGTCGACCGCGGCACTTGCCTCCTCGACGGCGGCCTCGCGTTCGCCCATCAGGGGCAACAGGCAGGTGGCGAATTGCGCAAGGTTCCAGACCGCGATCTGAGGTTGGCGCGCATAGGCGTAGCGCCCGAACTGGTCGATCGAGGAGAAGACACGACCCGGATGATAATGATCCATGAAGGCGCAGGGGCCATAGTCGATCGTCTCGCCCGAGAGCGCCATATTGTCAGTATTCATCACCCCGTGGATGAAACCCAGGGCCATCCAATGCGCGACCAATTCGGCCTGCCGCGCCGCAACCGCCCGCAGCACCTCCAGCGGCGTTTCGCATTCCGGATAATGGCGCTCGATCAAGGTGTTGAGAAGTGTTCTTAAGCCTTCCAGATCATCGCGCGCGGCGAAATACTGAAACGTTCCGACGCGGATATGGCTTGCCGCCACCCGCACGAGGATCGCGCCGGGTCGCCCCATCGCGTCGCGCACCACCGTCTCACCGGTGCGCAAAGCGGCCAAAGCCCGCGTCGTGGGCACGCCAAGCGCCGCCATCGCCTCGCTGAGCACATATTCGCGCAAGACCGGCCCGATCCAGGCCCGCCCGTCCGAGCGTCCGCGCGAAAAAACCGTCCGCCCCGCGCCCTTCAATTGCAAGTCGAAGCGCGCGCCATCAGTCGCCACGACCTCGCCCAGCATCACCGCGCGCCCATCGCCCAGCCGAGGCACGAACCCGCCGAATTGATGACCCGCATAGGCCTGCGCGATCGGCTCGGCGCCCTCGGGCAGCGCATTGCCCGCCAGCATGGCGATGCCTTCAGGGCTCTCCAGCCAATCCGCATCGAGCCCCAGCCGCGCCGCCAGGTCGCGGTTCAGCACCACCAACTCCGGCGCCTTCACCGGCACCGGTTCCTGACGCTCGAAGAACCGCTCGGGCAGGCGGGCATAGCTGTTATCGAAGGAAATGGTCATTGGCGCTCCTTGGCTCATATCTAAGCCACCTTGCGCGCAATCCAATCCCCTTCTTCTTGATCCAAATATCTCGGGGGGCTGGCCGCAGGCCGGCGGGGGCGGCGCCCCCTCTTTCCCTGTTAAGTGTCGCCGTCCGGCGACGGGGGCAGCGCCCCCTCCCACGTCTCAAAGCCGTGCGAGCCGTTCGGTCAGAAGTGCATAGAACCCGGCCGCATCCACATCGCCCATGAACATCGCATTGGGCGCCCGGTCCGTCACGCGCCACCAATCGGCGACTGTCATCCCCATGGTCAGCTCGGAACTGGTTTCGATCTCGACATTGATATGGCGTCCCGAGAACAGGTCCGGTTTGAGCAGATATGCGATCACACAAGGGTCGTGCAGCGGGGCGCCCTCCGAGCCGTATTTCGCCATGTCGAAACGCTCGAAAAAGTCGGTCCAGCTCGCGACGGCATGGCCGACCGGCGTGCCGAGATTGCGAAACGCTTCGACGCGGGCGCGGGTCGTCAGCGCCTTATGCGTCACATCAAGCGGCATCACCACCAACGGCACGCCGGATCCGAATACGATCTCGGCGGCTTGAGGGTCGACATGGATGTTGAATTCGGCGGCGGGCGTGGTGTTGCCGACCTCGAAATAAGCCCCGCCCATCAGCACGATCTCGGAAATGCGCGCCGCGATTTCGGGGGCGCGCTGCAAGGCGGTCGCGATATTGGTCAGCGGACCGAGCGGGCAGAGCGTGACCGTTCCCGCAGACTCCGAGCGCAGCGTCTCGATCAGGAAGTCGACCGCGTGGCGTTCTTGCAGCGCCATGCTCGGCTCGGGCAGGGCGATCCCGTCGAGCCCGGTCTTGCCATGCACATATTCCGCGGTGACCAGCTTGCGCGCGAGGGGGCGGTCGCAGCCCGCAAAGACCGGCACTTCGGTCCGGCCCGCCAGCTCGCAGACCACGCGCGCGTTCTTCGAGGTCAGCGCCAGCGGCACATTGCCTGCGACGCAGGTGATGCCGAGCACGTCGAGCTCGGGGCTCGCCAGCGCCAGCAGGATCGCCACGGCGTCATCCTGACCGGGATCGGTGTCGATGATGATCTTGCGTGTCATGGCCGTCTCCTTGCTGCGGGCTCGCGCAGACTGGCGCGGGCAGCTGGCGAAGTCCAGCCGCCCCAGGACGCCGCGAAGCTTTCCCCAACCCGGCGCGATTTCGCCACAATCCGTGACTAACTCAAAGGTCAACGAGAGTAACAAGGGCGGAGTGTTTCATGATCCGGCAGCACCATCTCTTCATCGCGGCCCCGGCATCGGGCGGGCTTGGCGCGCAAATGGCGCGCAGCCTCGCGCATGGCCAGAAGGCACTTGCGGCGGCGGGCTATGGTGCGGCGGTGCTCGGGCCGCATCCGCGCGGCCAGATCCATCTTGATTCGCGCCTGATCGGCGACAGCGCCTCGGGGCTGTTCCATTTCTTCGCCCGCACCCGCGAGCGTGCGGCGCGGTTTGCCGAGCTGCTCGATGCACCGATCGGGCGGGTGGTCCTGCATCTGCCCTGCTATGACGCCTATTATCCGATGCTTTGGCGCGATCTGGCCGAAAAACGCGCGCTCAAACCCTTTGACGGGGCCGTGCCGCGTCTGATGGCGCGTGCGCGCGGCTGGGTTGATGTGGTGAGCGATCTCAAGGCGGCGCTCAATCCGCGCGAGATCATCGTGCTGCCAGCGCCGGTACTGATCGAGGAAGCGCTGACCGCGCTGGTTCCGGGGGCAGACATTGCCTCCCAGCCGGTTCAGCCGGAGCGTCAGTCAGACAGTGTCATCGCGATGATGCAGCGCCTGCATCATTCGGGCATCCAGATCGGCCCCAAGCAGATGCAGCGGCTTGCGAAGTTCCACGACCGGCAGCCCCAAGGCGCGCCGATCGCGGAGTTCGATGCGCTGGCGGGGGCGCATCTGCGCCGCCGTTTCCAGCGTGATCTGGTGCAGCTCGCGGCGATCGAGGGTGTCCGTATCGGGGCCGAACCCGTTCTCGCCGTGGCGGCGCAGTAAGCCTGTTCAGCCGTCGAAATCGACCTCGTCGATCAGCTTGAGCGCCTCGGGGCGCAACTCGGCCAGCGTGTCGAGCGTGAGTGTGTCAGGCGTGAACTCGCCCCAGCTCTGCACCAGTTCGGACCGTGCCACGCCGGGCTTGATCGGAAATTCGTGGTTGGTCTGGGCGTAGATCTGCTGGGCCTCGTCCGAGACGAGAAATTCCATCAGCTTCAGCGCGTCTTCGCGGTTCGGCGCCGCCTTGGTCATCGCGACGCCCGAGACGTTCATATGCGTGCCGCCATCCTCGAAGACCGGGAAGATGATGCGGACCGAATTGGCCCATTCGGTCTGCTCGGGATCGGCAAGCATCTGGCCCATGTAATAGGTGTTGCCCAGCGAGATATCGCATTCGCCCGCCCAGATGGATTTCACCTGAGAGCGGTCATTGCCCTCGGGTTTCTTGGCAAGGTTCGCCTTGAGACCTTCGAGCCAGGTCTTCGTGGCCTCCGCCCCGTGATGGGCGAGATG
Source organism: Thioclava pacifica DSM 10166 (assembly GCF_000714535.1). Classification (GTDB taxonomy): domain Bacteria; phylum Pseudomonadota; class Alphaproteobacteria; order Rhodobacterales; family Rhodobacteraceae; genus Thioclava; species Thioclava pacifica. The sequence goes on from NZ_AUND01000001.1 coordinate 501,694, forward strand.
GGCCGAGGTCAGCGCGACGTTGTAATCCGAGGTAAAGGAGCGGGTGCAGATGCGGCCCTTCCATTTCTCGGTGGCGAGGTCTTCGTAGGTCGTCACTTCGCCATCGGCCACGCGATCTTTCGAGGCATAGACGATGCGCGCCCGCGAGGTCAGGCCGAACCAATGATTGTCGGCATCGCGAAACGGGGCAGGGATCGCTTCGGTCAGGGTCGGGTCATCCACGGCCTGCGTGACGCCGGCATTCACCACCTCTTCGAGCCGCGCGATATCGACGGTCATCACCAGGTCGGCGGGCGAGCGGTCGCCCTCGGCCTTGAGCCGTTCGACCATGCCTTTCTCGACATAGGCGGTATTGACGTTGATCCCGGTTTTCGCGGTGAAGGCGTCGAGCACCGGCTGGATCAGTTCGGGCTGTCGGTGGGAGTAGATATTCACGTCAGCCAGCGCGGGCGCTGCGATCGCGGTCGTGATGAGAGCGAGGGCAAGGGTCCGTTTCATTTGCGTCTCCATTCGCGTGTTTCCGAGGCGAGAGGTAGAGGCGGATCACGGAGGCGTCAATAGTTGAGTGAAGTTGTCGGAAATATTTTTGGGGAGGCGCGTAGGCAGTCTACGCTTTGTCCAAGGCCCGCCCGATGCGCGGCGAAGCCGCAGGGCGAGCGCCGGCCCGTTCCGGCGGGCTGGCGCTTTGGTCTCCGGCGCGCGACGGTCTGAACGAAGAGGGGTTTGGGCGGGATAAAGAGCACCCGTGCGCAGGTCAGACGCGCCATCCCACGGGCCAGCGCGCGCCCTGCTTGCCGTTTCGCGCTACTTCCGGAATTGCTTGCGATAGACGCCCGGCTCGGATTGCAGCGCTTCCTGAATGGCGCGGCTTTCGGCAATTTCCGCCTCGGTCATCTCGGCGATTTTCAGTGCGGGCCGTTCGCGCGGCACCGGGATCACCTGCGCGACGGGCGTGCCCTTGGGCAGAACGCCCTCAAACCCCGGATCGGTCCAGAGCGCGGGGAAATGCACATAGCCGAGCCCGAAATGATCCGCGCTCACCAGACCAGATAGGGTCAGGAAGGGCAGGTCGGCGCGGTTCATCGGATGGGTGATCAGAAGCTGCCAGCCCTCCGGGGCCTCCAGCGTCCAGTAATTGGTGAACTTGATCGCGAGCGTCCCGGGCGCCAGCGGCAGCGGCGTACCCGTGGCCTGTTCGGGCAGATGGGCCCCCAGCGGCGCGCGGGTCAGGGGTGCGTCGGTGATCGTGGGGAAGTCCCAGTCCCAGTGAAACGCGCCTTCTTTCACCTCGATATCGCAGGGCAGCGGGATCATCACCCCGAGCCCGAGCGCGTCGATCAGCGGCGGGCATTGCTTGAGCGTGCGCAGACGCTCGCCGCCGAGGCTCTCGGCCAGCACTTCGGTGGGCATCGCGCGCAACCAGTCGGGCAGGGCCTTCTCCGCGGGCACAGGCTCGGGGATCAGGCCTTTCAGGGCCGGGTGGCAGCGCGCGATCAGACTCACTTGCGCTTCTCCTCGCGCCGTTTCATCAGCGCATGCGCCAGCGCGGCCGCGACGGTGATCAGGATGATCGCGGTGCCGACCGCGTTGATGACCGGCGGGTGGCCGTTGGGGTTACGCGCCATCGCACCGATCTCGGTGGCGAAGGTGCACGAGCCCCCCTTGGCGAACATCGTGGTGTTGTAGTTCTCCATCGAGGCGAGGAAGGCCACCACGGCGGCCGAGAACAGCGCAGGCGCAAGGAAGGGCAGGGTGATGCGCAGGAAGGAGCGCAGCGGCGAGGCGCCGAGGTCACGCGCGGCTTCCTCCAGCTCGATCGGCTGGCGTTGCAGCCGCGCCATCAGCACCAGCATCGGATAGCCCGCGATGAAGGTCACCTGCGCCATGACGATGGTGAAAAGACCCGCGCCGACGCCCAGCCGCGCCCAGAACACCAGCGCCGAGAGACCCAGCACCACGCCCGGCGCGAGGATCGGCGACAGAAGCACCCACCACAGGATGCCATTGGCCTTCGACGACCAGCGCGTGAGCATGATCGCCCCCGCAAGCCCCAGCAGCAGCGACAGCGGCACCACGGCGGCGGCCACCACCAGCGAATTGCCGAAACAGCCGATGAAGCGGCCCCGGTCGAGCGTGCGCAGCACCGGGTCGGCGGCGATCTGGCTCTGGTCCATCCAGAAGAAACTATACCATTTCGTCGTGAACCCGTGCCAATCGGTGACCGAGGGCGGCGAGATGTTGTTGAAGCTCGCCACGATCATCAGCAGCAGCGGCGCGAACATGAAGGCGAGGAACGCCCAGGTATAGAGGCTGAGAATACGATCCGATTTCATTGCGCCCTCGCGAAATCCTTGAGCCGCGTGCGCATCGCCCACATGAAGAGCGCGACCAGCACGAAACAGACCAGCGTGTAGGTCAGCGAATAGGCGGCGCCGACATTCGAGGCCTGGCTCTCGAAGAACTTGTTGTAGATGGTCTGCGCGAACCACTCCGCCTGCAAGCCCCGCGAGATGATGCGCGGCACCGAGAAGGCGCCGGCCGCCAGCATGAAGGTCGAAATGCAGCCCACCGCGATACCCGGCTTGGCATGCGGGATCACCACCCGCCAGTGCAGCCTTGCGGTCGAGGCGCCAAGATCACGCGCCGCCTCGATCTGGTTGCGATCGAGCGTCGACATCACGTTGAGCATCGGGAAGACCATGAACAGGACGTAAGTATAGGCGATCACGACGAAAACCGTGCCCGGCATCCGGTTGAACGGGATCGGGCTGTCGGTGATCCCGATGCCCATCAGCATCTGCCCATCAGCATCGAGTTTATCAGCCCGTGATTGTCGATGATCGTGGTCCAGGCGTAGATACGCATCAGCTCGACGATGGCATAGGGGATGATGAGGCCGAGCATCAGCCAGATCTGTTGCCGCTCGGGGGTCGCGAGTGCCGCCTTGAAGGCGATCGGGTAGCAGATCACCAGCGCCAGCATCGTCACGAGGATCGCGAAGAACAGGGTGCGGGTGAGGTTCGTGAGGCCGAGGCGTTCATAGACGTCGCCGTTCTTCTCGAAGCGCAGCCCCATCAGACCGTAGAGCTTGTTCTCCCAGGACGCCGCCTCGCTCGCTTTCGCGCTGTCCGACAGCGGAATGCGCGTCGCCGCGACCATCGTCTTGAAATTGTCGCTCGAAAAGCGCGAGCGGGTCGATTCGTCGATCCGCAGTTTCGCGGCCAGTTCCTGACCCAGATCGCGGATCTGCTCGGCCTGTTTCATTTGCTCAGGGAGCGGGGCCTTGTCGTCGACCTTCATCGTCGGCAAGCCATAGGCCGTGTCGATATAGGCGGCGGGCTGGCCCGCGTCGCGCTTGAGCTGCTTATGCGTGTCGGCGCGGTCGCATTGCAGGATATAGGGGCGCGGCGCGCCGTTCGAGGCACCTCCCATCGAGGGCACGGCCATGCCGCCCATCGAAGGCACGGCCATCCCGCCCGAATTCCCGCCGGGATTCATCGAGGGGATCGCCAGACCGCCATTATCCGCAGGCTGCGTGGCCGCGTCCTTCTCGTAGGTTTTCAGCACGGTCAGACAGGTCGAGGCATCGTTCGAGAGCGTCTGCGCCACCGAACTGTCGAGCGAGCGTTTCGGCGCGATCAAAGCGCGCTCCATGATCGTGGCCTGCGGCAGCAGGATCAGCATCAGCCCCCAGAACAGCACGGCGGCGACGAAGACCGACGTCAGGAGCTTGCCGTAAGTGCGGAGAAGCTGGCTCATTGCGCGGCCATCTCCTCGCGTCCGGTGCGCGCGAGCGGCCCTTCGGGCAGGGCGATCGCGGCCTCGGGGGAAAAGCCCAGCTCGGTCAGGCTGGCCGGGTCGCGGCGCTGCCCGTCATTGGGAAGCTGTGCGGCCATCGGCGTGCCGTCGCTGGCCTTCATGTGCAGCGTGACGAAGGCACCTTCGAGGTCGCGCCGGTCGAAGCTGACCGCGAGCCGGTTATCATTGGGCAGCGGGTCGAGCCGCATCGCCTCGGGGCGCACGAAGAGATAGGTCGCATCGCCCACCTTCAGCCCGCGCGGGTTGCGCGCGGTGAAGGTGCCAAGCGCGCTTTCGACCAGCGCCATGTCGGGGATCACGGATTTGATCGTGCCGGGGATCATGTTCACCTCGCCCACGAAAGAGGCCGCAAAGGCGGTGAGCGGGTCGGAATAGACCTCGTCGCAGCTGCCGACCTGTTCGATCTTGCCCTTGTTCATCACCGCGATCCGGTCCGACATGGCGAGCGCCTCGGACTGGTCATGGGTGATGTAGAGGAAGGTCACGCCGGTCTTCTTCTGGATCGCGCGCAGTTCCGCACGCATGTGCTGGCGCAGTTTCAGATCGAGCGCGGAGAGCGGCTCGTCAAGGAGCAGCACGGCAGGCTCCACGGCGAGCGCGCGCGCGATCGCCACGCGCTGACGCTGGCCGCCCGAGAGCTCGGTCGGTTTCTTCTCGGCCTGATCGCCAAGCGCCACGAGTTCGAGCAATTCCTGCGCCCGGGCGCGGCGCTCGCGCTTCGACACGCCCCGCGCCTCCAGCCCGAACGCCACGTTGTCGCGCACGCTCATCAGCGGGAACAGCGCGAGGTTCTGGAAGATCAGGGCGGTCGGGCGCTGGTCGGGGGCACGGCCCGCCATATCCTCGCCGCCAATCAGAACGCGACCCTCGGAGGGCTCCACGAAGCCCGAGATCGTGCGCAGGATCGTCGTCTTGCCGCAGCCCGAGGGGCCGAGGATGGAGAAGAACTCGCCCGCGCGGATCTCCAGATCGGTCGGTTCGACCGCGCGAAAGCCATTGGGGTAGGTGATGCCGACAGCCTCGAGGCGGATGTCCTTGCCATGCATGCGAGACGCTCCTGAAAGTCATAGCAGAAGCGGCGCGCCGGAGCGCACCGCGAAGGGGCAGGGCGCGTGGCCCCGCCCGCGAACCTGAGCGGATCAGGCGTTGGTGATGATCTCGGTATACTTGTTGCGCACCGAGGCGAAGTAGGGCGTATCGGCCTGCCACCACCACATGTTGCCAAGCACTTCCGGGGTGTAGACCTCGTTGAACTGCTTCTTGAACTCCTCGTTGGCGTGGTCGGCCGCGCCCTGAACAGCAGAGTTGTAGCCGGTGTTGTTGGCCACCATGCCGCCGACTTCGGGCTGGAGCATGAAGTTCATGAAAGCGATCGCCTGCTCTTTGTTCTCCGATTCGCGCATCATGCCGAAGCTGTCGAGCCAGGTGATGATGCCCTCTTTCGGTGCGCGATAGACGTAATCGCCGTTCTCGCGGTTCAGCAGCAGGCCGGTGGTGTCCCAGGTCTGGCCGACAACGCAGCCCGCATCCTTGAACGCGCCGGTCGCTTCGGTGCCGTTGTTCCAGAACGCGCCGAAGTTTTCCTTGTGCTTGAGGATCCATTCGGTGACGGCCGACCAGACACGGTTGGCGTCTTCTTCCGACTTGTAGACATCGAGCATGCGGTTCGAGGGCACCTCGCCGGTGGCGTCGAGATAGAGGCCCGTGCCCATCAGCACCGACTTCTGACGGAACGCGGCAGCGCCCTTCGCTTCGGGCAGCCAGAGCGAGCCATAGGAGATATCGGCATCCGCGATGTTGAGCTTCGAGCGGTTGAGGGTCACGCCCTCGGTGCCCCAGTCGAAAGGCAGCACGACCTGGTTGCCATCCTGAACGCCGCCCAGCGTGGCCGAGTCGCGCAGGAAGGACGGGATGATCGCACCGGAGTTCACTTCGGCCGGGATCGGCGCGAAATAGGTCTTGCCGTCGGGGTCCTGATAGTTGCCGGCATTGGTGATCGACGGGAACACCACGTCGAAGCCTTTGCCGCCATTGGCCTTGATCGTCGATTCGGCTTCATCGTTCGAGCCGAAGGTGGTCAGCTCCAGTTTGATGCCGGTGTCCTTCTCGAACTTCTCGGCGATATTGGGCTGAATGTAATCCTGCCAGGCGAAAACCTTCACGGTGCCCGACGAGGCAAGCGCATCTGACGCGCGCAGAATCATCGGCGCAGCCAGCGCGGCGGAGCCGAGTTTGAGTGCATTACGACGCGAAATGGACATGGTGTCTCCCTGAGTTGAGGGGCCTTTTTAAGGCCGGCCCCTGCGCTGTTAATGCGCGAATGTTACAGATTTTTGACCGAACGGGTAAATGAAATTTTCGTTTCATGTTCGCGTTTGCGCGTTCGCGCCCAAGCCTGCGCGATTGGCCTGTCTCACGCCGCCCAAAAAACGCGCATCTGCGCGGATCGGTGGCGTTCCTGACCGGTTTTTGACGAATTGCGGGTTTCGCCCGCCGAATGGCAGCGTAATCTGGGGGGGTACGGAGCAGACGCGGGAGCCGAGCATATGGCAATTCATGCCAGCATTTATCACCTGACCCATTACACCTATGACCGGCCGGTGACGCTCGGCCCGCAGATCATCCGGCTGCGGCCCGCGCCTCATTCGCGCACCCGCGTGATTTCGCATTCGCTCAAGGTTTCGCCCGGCGGGCATTTCGTGAATCACCAGCAGGACCCTTACGGCAACTGGCTGGCGCGTTTCGTCTTTCCCGAGCCGGTGACCGAGCTGAAGATCGAAGTGGATCTGACGGCGGACATGACCGTCTATAACCCGTTCGACTTCTTCACCGAGGAATATGCCGAAAAATGGCCGTTCGAGTATCCCGAGGAGCTGCGCGAGGATCTCTCGATCTACCGCACGCCCGAGCCCGAGGGCCCGTTGCTCGCGCAGTTCATCGGCAATATCGATTACTCGATCAAGGGCTCGGTCGATTTCCTCGTCTCGCTCAATGCGAAAATCTCGAATGTTGTGGATTACACGATCCGCATGGACCCCGGCGTGCAAACGCCCGAGGAGACGCTGGGCAAGAAATCGGGTTCGTGCCGGGACAGCTCGTGGCTGCTGGTGCAGGTGCTGCGCCATCTGGGCTTCGCGGCGCGGTTCGTGTCGGGTTACCTGATCCAGCTGAAACCCGATCTCGAGGCGCTGGATGGTCCTTCGGGCACAGATCACGACTTCACCGACCTGCACGCCTGGTGCGAAGTGTTCATTCCCGGCGCGGGTTGGATCGGGCTCGATCCGACCTCGGGGCTGCTGACCGGCGAAAGCCATATCCCGCTCGCCGCGACGCCCCATTTCCGCAATGCCGCGCCGATTTCGGGGGGCTTCTCCTCGGTCGGCAATCCGGAGGTGAATTTCGCCTTCGACATGACGGTGGATCGCGTTGCCGAGCATCCGCGCATCACCAAGCCGTTTTCCGACGAGGCATGGCAACGGCTCAACGCGCTGGGGCACAAGGTCGATGAAAGCCTCAAGGCGGGCGATGTGCGCCTGACGATGGGGGGCGAGCCGACCTTCGTCTCGATCGACGATTTCGAAAGCGACGAATGGAACACTGCCGCTGTCGGCCCGCAAAAGCGTGCGCTGGCCGATGAGCTGATCCGCCGTCTGCGCGACCGTTTCGCGCCGGGGGGCTTCCTGCATTACGGGCAGGGCAAGTGGTATCCGGGCGAGAGCCTGCCGCGCTGGACCTTCTCGCTTTACTGGCGGCGCGACGGCAAGCCGATCTGGCGCGACGAGGCGCTGATCGCCAAGGAGGGCGCGAAGACCGGGGCAGGGCCGGAGGAGGCGGGCAAGCTCGCCGAAGGGATCGCCCAGCATCTTGGCCTCGGTTCGGGTTTTGCCCAGCCGGTCTTCGAGGATCCGGCCGAATGGATGATGAAAGAGGGCAACCTGCCGCCCAATGTCACGCCCGAGGACAGCAAACTGAAGAACCCCGAGGATCGCGCGCGCTTCGCCCGTGTCTTCTCGCGCGGGCTCGACAAGCCCACGGGTTATGTGCTGCCGATCCAGCGTTGGCAGTCCAAGGCGCAGCCCGGCCATCGCTGGCGCTCGGAGAAGTGGAAGACCCGCCGTGGCAAGCTGTTCCTGATCCCGGGCGACAGCCCCGCGGGCTTCCGCCTGCCGCTCGGTGCGCTGCCTTACGTGCCGCCCGCGCAATATCCCTATCACTACGTCACCGACACCTCGCTGCCGAAAGAGGAGCTGCCGGACTTTCACGAGCTGCTCAAGGCGCTGGAAGACGAAGGACTGATCGCGAAGCCCACGAAGGAGCACACGCAGCCCGTCTCCGAGGCGCAATCGGCCGAGCCGGGCCAGACCATCGTCGAGCAGGAGCTTGATACGGTGGGGGGCGTCGTGCGCACCGCGCTCTCGATCGAGCCGCGCGACGGGCGGCTGTGCATCTTCATGCCGCCGACCGAGGCGCTGGAGGATTATCTCGAACTGATCGCGGCGGCCGAGCAAAGCGCCAAGGCGCTCGGGATGCCGATCCATATCGAGGGCTACGCGCCGCCCCATGACCCGCGCCTCAACGTGATCCGGGTCGCGCCCGATCCGGGCGTGATCGAGGTCAACATCCACCCCGCCCATAGCTGGGACGAATGCGTGGCCACGACCGAGGCGATCTATGAAGAGGCCCGCCAGTCGCGACTGGGCGCCGACAAGTTCATGATCGACGGGCGCCATACCGGCACGGGCGGCGGCAACCATGTCGTCGTGGGCGGCGAGACATTGCTCGACAGCCCCTTCCTGCGCCGCCCCGACCTGTTGAAATCGCTGATCCTGATCTGGCAGCGCCACCCCAGCCTCAGCTACCTGTTCTCGGGCCTCTTCATCGGTCCGACCAGCCAGGCCCCGCGCATTGACGAGGCCCGCCACGACACGCTCTACGAGCTCGAAATCGCGCTAAGCCAGATCAACCCGCCCGAGGCCGGCAACGTCCCGCCGCCGTGGCTGGTCGATCGTCTGCTGCGCAACATGCTGACGGATGTGACCGGCAACACCCACCGGGCCGAGATCTGCATCGACAAGATGTTCTCGCCCGATGGCCCGACCGGCCGGCTTGGTCTGGTCGAGTTCCGCGGCTTCGAGATGCCGCCGGACCCGCGCATGTCGCTGGCCCAGCAGCTCCTGCTGCGCGCCATCATCGCGCGCTGCTGGAACAGCCCCGTCGAGGGCCGCCCCGTCCGCTGGGGCACGGTGCTGCACGACCGTTTCATGCTGCCGCATTACCTCTGGGAGGATTTCACCGATCTTCTCGCCGATCTGCGCCGCCACGGTTTCGATCTCGATCCGCAATGGTTCGAGGCGCAATCCGAATTCCGCTTCCCCTTCTGCGGCCAGATCGAGGCCGAGGGCGTGCATCTCGAGGTCCGTCAGGCGCTCGAGCCCTGGCATGTGCTGGGCGAGACCGGCGCGATCGGGGGCACGGTGCGCTACACCGACAGCTCGGTCGAACGGCTGCAGGTGAAGATGACCACGCTGCATCAGGACCGTTACAAGGTGATGTGCAACCGCCGCCCCGTGCCGCTGGCGCGCACGCAAACCTCCGGCGTCTCGGTCGCGGGCGTGCGTTACAAGGCGTGGCAGCCCGCCGAGGCGCTGCACCCGACGCTTCCGGTCAATGCGCCGCTGACCTTCGACATCTATGACGACTGGACGGGCAGGGCGATCGCGGGCTGTGTCTATCACGTCGCCCATCCGGGCGGGCGCAATTACGACACCTTCCCGGTCAACGGAAACGAGGCCGAGGCGCGGCGTCTGGCAAGGTTCGAAGGTCACGGCTACACGCCGGGATCCTATCGCCCGGAACCCGAGCGCACGCATCCTGAGTTTCCGCTCACGCTTGACCTGCGCCGTCCAGTAGGGCTGAGTTGATCCGAGCCTGATCTCCGGAGACCCGATGCAAAGCCCTGTTAGCCCACTTGAGCAGCACCCGCTTCTGGCGGGTTACGCGCCTTCGCCGGGCGTGGCCGATGAGCTGTTTGACGGCAACGGGGTGATGCGCCCGGTCTGGCGGCCTTTCGTCGAGAAATTCCTCAGGCTCGATCCGGCCGAGATTCCACAGCGGTTCGAGCGTGGCGACCAGTATCTGCGCGATGCGGGCGTCTATTATCGCCAATATACCAATGATGTTCTCGCCGAGCGCGAATGGCCGCTCAGCCATATCCCGGTGATCTTGCACGAGAACGAATGGGCTGGCATCTGCGCGGGGTTGAGCCAGCGCGCGGATCTGCTCGAGGCGGTGATGGCCGATCTCTACGGGCCGGGGCGGCTCGTCTCGGACGGGCATCTGCCGCCCGAGCTGATCGCGGGCAACCGCCATTGGCTGCGCCCGATGGTAGGCGTCGCACCCCGGGGCGGGCATTACCTGCACCTGCTCGCCTTCGAGATAGGACGCTCGCCGGACGGGTCGTGGTTCGTTCTGGGCGACCGCACGCAGGCGCCCTCCGGGGCGGGGTTTGCGCTGGAAAACCGGATGGCGACGGGGCGGATTTTCCCCGAGAGCTTCCCGCGCGATCACATCCACAAGCTCGCGGTGTTCTTCAACGAGTTCCGACGCGCGCTCGAAAATCTTGCCGGCCGCACGATGGAGGGCGCGCGCCGCGCTGCGATCCTGACGCCGGGGCCGGCCAATGACGGCTATTACGAACACACCTATATCGCGCGCTATCTGGGCCTGTCGCTGCTCGAAGGCGAAGATCTGCTGGTGCAGAACGGCGAGGCGATGGTGCGCACGATCGAGGGGCCGCAGCCTCTCGGGGCGCTGTGGCGGCGGATGGATGCGGGCTTTGTCGATCCGCTGGAACTCGATCCGGCGAGCCAGATCGGCACCCCGGGGCTGATGGAAGCGGTGCGGCTGGGCAATCTCGCGATGGTCAACGCGCTGGGCGCGGGCGTTCTGGAGACGCGGGCGCTGATGGCTTTCCTGCCGCAGATCTCGAAAGTGCTGACCGGCGCGCCGCTTGCGATGCCAAATATCGCGACCTGGTGGTGTGGCGGTGCGGCCGAGCGCGCCCATGTGCGCGCCAATGCCGAGCAGATGATGATCGGCCCCGCAATGGCGGTGAACCTGCCTTTCGATATCGACGCCGCCACCGCATTGGGCGGGCAGTTCCGCTCGGGCGCGCAGGCCTCGATCTCGGACTGGCTGGAGTCCGAGGGTGGGGCGCTTGTCGGGCAGGAGGCTGTAACGCTTTCGACCACGCCCGCCTGGCGCGCCGATGGCGAGGCCGGTGGCTCGGTGCGGCCCTGTCCGATGACGGTGCGGGTCTTCGCCTTGCGCACGGCGCAGGGCTGGCGCTTCATGAAGGGCGGTTACGCGCGGATCGGCCAGGAGGGCGACGCGACCGCGCTGGCGATGCAGCGAGGCGGCGCGGTGGCCGATGTCTGGATCGTCTCGGACAAGCCGGTGCCACCCGCAAGCCTCGCACCGCGCCCCGATGGCGGCTTCCGGCGGACCATTCCCGGCACCTTGCCCGCGCGGGCCGCCGACAACCTCTACTGGCTGGGCCGCTATGTCGAGCGTTGCGAAGACGCGATCCGGTTGATCCGTGCCTATCACCTGCGCCTTGCCGCGACGGGAACGCCCGAAGATGAACGTCTCGAACGGCTGGCGGCCTTCCTCGAGGCGAATGGCGTCGATATTGACCAACCCGTTCCCGATGCGCTGCTTGCACGGCTCGATGCGGCACGGGCCTGCGCCTCGAAAGTGCGCGACCGGTTCTCGACCGATGGCTGGCTGGCGCTGAAGGATCTGGCCAAGACCGCCCATCAGATGACCGCGACCGCGCGTTCGGGCGATGATGCGGCGCGTGCGATGGGGGTGCTGTTGCGCAAGATCACTGGCTTCTCGGGGCTGGTGCACGAGAACATGTACCGCTTCGAGGGCTGGCGTTTCCTGTCGGTCGGCCGCGCGCTGGAGCGCGCCGATGCATTGGCCGCGCTCTTGATCAAGTTCACCGACGAGGCGGCGCCCGAGGGCTCGCTTGATATCGCGGTAGAAGTGGCCGACAGCGTGATAACCCATCAGCGGCGCTACCGGGTGCAGACCAATCGCGACACGGTGCTCGACCTGCTTGTGCTCGATGCCGACAACCCGCGCGCGGTCCTGTTCCTGCTCAACAGTCTCAAGCACCTGCTCGAGGCGCTGCCGCGCGCCGAGGTCGCGGGCCGTCCGGGCGAGATCCTGCGCGCACTTCTGCCTTTGCGCACGAAGCTCTCGGTGATCGACCCCGAAGCGGTGACGCCCGAGCTGCTGCGCGAGATCCGGTCCGATCTCTATGCGCTGTCCGATCTCATCTCGCAGCATTATCTGAGGTAAACCGATGCGTTACGAGGTGAAGCTGAAGCTGACCTACAGCTACGATGCGCCCACCGATCACGCGCGCAACCTGCTGCGCGTGCTGCCTTCGGATATTCTCGGCGTGCAACGGGTCACCTCGCGGCTGCTGAATTTCGATCCGCCCCCGAGCGAGCGGCGCGATGCGGTGGACTTCTTCGGCAATGCGATGACCTCGGTGGTCTGGCACGAACCGCTGGCCGAGATCGGGCTCGAGCTGGTGGCGCAGGTCGATCGCACCAGTGCGCAGCCGGGACTGGACCTGTCCTCGCCGCTGGGCGAACTGCCCGCCGAGATCGCGCAGATGCGCAGCCTCGGGCCCGACGCGCCCCATCACTATCTCGCTGCCTCGCGCCGGGCGGGGCCGACGCCCGAAATGACCGCCTTCGCGCAAGCCGTGTTGCAGCCGGGCGTGACCGCGCGCGCCGCGATCGAGGCCGTCGGTCGCGCCTTGCATCGCGAGATGAAATTCGACGCCGAGGCGACCGATGTGGATACGCCCGCCGCCGAGGCCTTCGCCAATCGCCACGGGGTGTGTCAGGATTTCAGTCATATCATGATCTCCTGCCTGCGCGGGGTGGGGATTCCGGCGGCCTATGTCTCGGGCTTCCTGCGTACTTACCCGCCACCCGGTCAGCCGCGGCTCGAAGGGGCCGATGCGATGCATGCCTGGGTGCGCGCCTGGGCGGGCGCCGAGACCGGCTGGGTCGAGTTCGACCCGACCAATGACCAGTTCGCGGGCGATGACTATATCACCGTCGGCTATGGGCGCGATTATGACGACGTGCCCCCGCTGCGGGGCGCGATGCGCGGGGCCGGCGGGCAGGAGAGCGCTCAGGCGGTGGATGTGATCCCGCTGGACTGAGGCGGGCCGAGCGAGCCGGATTGCCTGAGCCGGATTGCGCCGACCCTTTCCGGCCTCGTCTCGTCTCTGCGCACGACGGTCACACCCGCGCAGGTTTCAAGATCCCTCCCGCCTTCGTGACCCGCGACGTCGCGGCATTCATTGACCATCCGATCAATTGCGTTTTTACTCCCTCACCAGTTTGTGTCCGAACCCGATCCCGCCAAGGGCATCATTTCACGTCCAGAGGGCCGGGCGGCACAATCGCCGACCAACCAACAGGAAGGAAAGACCATGACCATTCGCTCGATGCTTCTGGCGGGGGCTGCCGCGGTTCTGATGACCGCAGGCGGTGCCGGCGCCAAGACGCTCGTCTATTGCTCGGAAGCCTCGCCCGAGGGGTTCGACCCGGCGCCCTACACGTCGGGCACCACCTTCGACGCCTCGTCGCATCCGGTCTATGATCAGCTCGTGGAATTCAAGCCGGGCACGACCGAGATCGAGCCGGGCCTCGCCGAGAGCTGGGATGTTTCCGAAGATGGCCTGAGCTACACGTTCCACCTGCGTAAGGGCGTGAAGTTCCATTCGGTCGACGGTTTCACGCCGACGCGTGATTTCAATGCCGATGACGTGGTCTTCTCGTTCGATCGTCAGGGCAACAAGGACAACCCCTATTACGAATACGCGCCGGGTGTGTCCTATGAATACTATGCCGGCATGGATATGCCGACGATCATCAAGTCGATCGACAAGATCGACGATTACACGGTGAAGTTCACCCTCTCCGAGCCCAACGCCCCGTTCCTCGCGGATATGGCGATGGATTTCGCTTCGATCATCTCGAAGGAATATGCCGACAAGCTCGCGGCCGAAGATCGCAAGGCCGATATCAACAACGTGCCCGTCGGCACCGGCCCCTTCGAGTTCGTCGCCTATCAGAAAGACGCGGTGATCCGCTACAAGGCGAACCCGGATTACTTCAAGGGCAAGGCGCCGATCGACGACCTGATCTTCGCGATCACCCCCGATCCGGCGGTGCGCATGCAGAAGCTGCAAGCGGGCGAATGCCAGATCATGCCCTATCCGGCCCCGGCGGATCTCGATGCGCTGAAATCGGACCCGAATATCAAGGTGGACGAGCAGCCCGGTCTGAACGTCGCCTATCTCGCCTACAACACAACGCAAAAGCCCTTCGACGATCCCAAGGTTCGCAAGGCGCTCAACATGTCGATCAACAAGCAGGCGATCATCGACGCGGTGTTCCAGGGTGCGGGCCAGGTTGCCAAGAACCCGATCCCGCCGACCATGTGGTCCTATAACAACGCGATCCAGGACGATGCCTACGATCCGGAAGCGGCGAAGAAGATGCTCGACGAAGCGGGCGTCAAGGATCTCGAGATGAACATCTGGGCGATGCCCGTGCAGCGGCCCTACATGCCCAACGCACGCCGCACCGCCGAGCTGATGCAGTCCGACCTCGCGAAAGTGGGCGTGAAGGCGAACATCGTCTCCTATGAATGGGGCGAGTATCTCTCGAAGTCGAAAGACCCGAACCGCGACGGCGCGGTCATTCTGGGCTGGACCGGCGACAATGGTGATCCGGACAACTTCCTCGCCGTTCTGCTGGGCTGCTCGGCGGCGGAAAGCGGTGCGAACCGTGCCTTCTGGTGCAACAAGGATTTCGACGATCTGATCACCAAGGCCCGCCAGACCAACGACATGGCCGAGCGCACCAAGCTCTACGAGCAGGCGCAGGTCGTGTTCAAGGAACAGGCTCCCTGGGACACCATCGCCCATTCGACCGTCTTCATGCCGATGTCGAACAAGGTGACCGGCTACGTCATGAGCCCGCTGGGCGGGCATGACTTCTACGGGGTGGACATCTCCGAGTGATCGGGTAACCCCTAACGCAATTGGGGCGTCCGGGCGACCGGGCGCCCCGGCTTTAAAGGCGGGCTGACATGATCCGATTTTTCCTGGGCAAGATCCTCTGGCTCATCCCGACCCTGATCGGGATCACAATCGTTGCGTTCGGCTTCGTCCGGGTGCTTCCCGGCGACCCGGTGCTGCTGATGGCGGGTGAACGCGGGCTGACCCCCGAGCGCCATGCCGAGCTGACCCATCAGCTGGGCTTCGACCGCCCGATCTGGGTGCAGTATTCCGATTTCCTCTGGAAGGTCCTGCATGGGGATCTCGGGGATTCACTCGTCACGCACAAACCGGTGCTGCACGAGTTCCTGACGCTCTTCCCCGCGACGGTGGAGCTTGGGCTGTTCGCAATGGTTCTGGCCGTGGTGATCGGCGTGCCGGTGGGTGTCCTGGCCGCGATCAAGCGCGGCTCCTGGTTCGATCAGATCTCGATGGGCACCGCGCTGGTGGGCTATTCGATGCCGATCTTCTGGTGGGGGCTTTTGCTGATCATCCTGTTCTCGGGCATCCTGAAATGGACGCCCGTCTCGGGGCGGATCTCACTGATCTATTACTTTCCGAACGGCACTGGCTTCATGCTCTGGGACGCGCTGATGTCGGGGCAGAAGGGCGCGCTGACCTCGGCGCTGAGCCACCTGATCCTGCCCTCGATCGTGCTGGCGACGATCCCGCTCGCGGTGATCGCGCGCCAGACCCGCTCGGCCATGCTCGAAGTTCTGGGCGAGGATTACGTGCGCACCGCCCGCGCCAAGGGGATGCCGCCGCGCCGGGTCGTGGGGGTGCACGCGCTGCGCAATGCGATGATCCCGGTGATCACCACGATCGGCCTTCAGGTCGGCATGCTGATGGCGGGCGCCATCCTGACCGAGACGATCTTTTCCTGGCCGGGCATCGGCAAGTGGATGGTCGATTCGATCTCGCGCCGCGACTACCCGTCAGTGCAGGGCGGCCTTCTGATGATCGCGGTGATCGTCATGGTCGTGAACCTGATCGTGGACCTGCTCTACGGTCTGATCAATCCGCGTATCCGGCATAGGTGAGTGACATGTCCGAAGTGACCGAAACCGATATCCCCGCCGGGACCCGCCGCGCGCAATTTGCCGAGTTCTGGTTCTACTACAAGGAAAACCGCGGCGCGGTGATCGCCTTGGTGGTCTTCGCGCTGATCCTTCTGGCGGCGATCTTCGCGCCGCTTCTGTCGTCGCATGGCCCGGACACCCAGTTCCGCGATGCGCTGCTGGCGCCGCCGCTGAGCGCGGGCGCGGATGGGCATTTCTGGCTCGGAACCGATGCGGTGGGCCGCGACATCCTCGCGCGGCTCCTGTTCGGGGCACGCTATTCGCTGTTCGTGGGCGTGGTCGTCGTGCTGCTGGCGCTGTCGGTGGGCGTCATTCTCGGCCTTTTCGCGGGCTGGTTCGGCGGCTGGGTCGATACCGTGATCATGCGGGTGATGGATATCATCCTTGCCTTCCCGTCGCTGCTGCTGGCGCTTGTCTTCGTGGCGGTGCTGGGGCCGGGGCTGGTCAATGCGATGATCGCCATCGCCATCGTGTATCAGCCGCATTTCGCGCGCCTGACCCGTGCCGCGGTCCTGTCCGAGAAGAACCGCGATTACGTCATGGCCGCGCAGGTCGCGGGCGCGGGCAACATGCGGCTGATGTTCCGCACCGTGCTGCCCAATTGCCTCGCGCCGCTGATCGTTCAGGCGACGCTGAGCTTCTCGAACGCGATCCTCGACGTGGCAGCGCTTGGCTTCCTCGGGATGGGGGCGCAACCGCCGACCCCGGAATGGGGCACGATGCTGTCGGAGGCGCGCGAATTCATCCTGCGCGCCTGGTGGGTCGTGACCTTCCCCGGCCTCGCGATCCTGATCACGGTGCTCGCGATCAACCTGATGGGCGATGGTCTGCGCGACGCGCTCGATCCGAAACTGAAGCGGAGCTGATGCCATGAGCTTGCTGAAAATCCGCAACCTGACCGTCGAGTTCGACACCGCTCAGGGGCCATTCCGCGCGGTGGACGGGATCGATGTCGAGGTGTCCGAGCGCGAGGTTCTGGCCATCGTGGGCGAGAGCGGCTCGGGCAAATCGGTCTCGATGCTCGCGGTGATGGGGCTCTTGCCGCCCACCGCGAAGATCACCGCCGATGAGATCACCTATGCCGGGCGCGACATGCTCAAGATGAGCGGGGCCGAGCGGCGCAAGATCATCGGCAAGGAAATCTCGATGATCTTCCAGGAGCCGATTTCCTCGCTCAACCCCTCCTTCACCTGCGGCTTCCAGATCGAGGAAGTTCTTCATCGCCACCTTGGCCTGAAGGGCCGCGCCGCGAAGGCGCGGGCGCTGGAGCTGTTCGAGGCGGTCGGCATCCCCGACCCCGAGCGGCGGCTGAAAAGCTATCCGCACCAGCTCTCGGGCGGGCAGTGCCAGCGCGTGATGATCGCGATGGCGATCGCCTGCAAGCCACGCCTGCTGATCGCGGACGAGCCGACGACAGCGCTCGACGTGACGATCCAGAAACAGATCCTCGACCTGCTGATGGGGTTGCAGGAGGAATACGGGATGGGGCTGATCATGATCACCCATGACATGGGCGTGGTGGCCGAGACCGCCGACCGCGTCTCGGTGCAGTTCAAGGGCCGGAAGATGGAGGAGGCTGATGTGCTCTCGCTCTTCGAGGCCCCGCAGCACCCCTATACGCGCGCGCTCCTGGCCGCGTTGCCCGAGAACGCGACCGGGGACCGCCTGCTGACGGTCGCCGACGGCTGGGAGGGCGTGCAATGAGCGTGATCCTCGAAGGGCGCGACATCACGCGCGACTACATCGTCTCGGGCGGCTTCATGCGCGGCGCAAAGACCGTGCGGGCGCTGCATGGCATCTCGTTCTCGCTCGAACAGGGCAAGACGCTCGCGATCGTGGGCGAGTCCGGTTGTGGCAAGTCCACACTGGCGCGGATCCTGACCCTGATCGACCCGGCCAATTCGGGCGATCTGATCATCGAAGGCGAGAAGATCGACATCGCCACGCGCAAGGTCACGTCCGATCTGCGCGCCAAGGTGCAGATCGTGTTCCAGAACCCTTACAGTTCGCTCAATCCGCGCCAGAAGGTTGGCGAGGTTCTGACCGAGCCCCTGATCATCAACACTGACGTGCCCGCAGCCGAGCGTCGCAAGCGCGCCGAGGAGATGCTGGTGAAGGTCGGCCTCGAGCGGCAACACTACAACCGCTACCCGCATATGTTCTCGGGCGGCCAGCGCCAGCGGATCGCGATTGCGCGCGCGCTGATGCTCAACCCGCAGATCCTCGTGCTCGACGAGCCGGTCTCGGCGCTCGATCTGTCGGTGCAGGCACAGGTTCTGAACCTGCTCAAGGATCTTCAGGACGAGTTCAATCTTACCTATGTCTTCATCTCGCATGACCTTTCGGTGGTGCGCTACTTCGCCGATGAGGTGATGGTGATGAATTCGGGTGAGGTGGTGGAATACGCCTCGCGCGACGAGATCTTCACCAATCCGCAGCACGACTATACCAAGACGCTGCTGGCAGCGACGCCAGTGGCAGATGTCGACAAGATCCGCGAGCGCGTGGCCCGTCGCAAGGCTCTGTTCGAAGGCGCGTGAGGGCAGGGGCCTCGGCCCTCTCCCTTGTCTCAGAACTGGCGCGGGGCGCTCCAGGCCCCGCGCGTCACTGGTCTCCCGGTGCTATTTTGCCGACCATTCCGGCGCGCGTTTCTCAAGAAACGCCTTCGCGCCCTCAGCCGCATCCGCGCTCTCCATGATCGCCTTGAGGGTGCGCGCGTTCTCCGACCAGAGCGGATCGACCGCGCGGCGCTCGATCTCGCGCGACAGGCGCAGGGTTTCGCGCAAGGCGAGCGGTGCGTTCCTGGCGATCTCCTCGGCCAGGGCCAGCGCGGCCTCGGTCGCCTGACCGGCTTCCGCGCGGCGTGCGATCAGCCCCAGCTCCCAGGCCTCGGCGGTATCGAAGAGCCGCCCGGTCAGCAGGATCTCGCGGGCGCGGGCGGGCGGGATCAGCGAGGCCAGCCGCAGCGCGCCGCCGGCCCCCGCCACCAGCCCGCGCAGCACTTCGGGCAGGCCGAAACGGCAGCCTTCCTCGGCCACGATCATGTCGCAACCGAGCGCCAACTCGAACCCGCCCGCAAGCGCCGCCCCATGACAGGCGGCGATGATCGGCTTTGTCCGGTGCGATTCCGTCAGCCCGCCGAAGCCGCCCTCGGAGAACAGCAGTTCCTCGACCTTGCCCTCGGAAAAGGCGGCGAGGTCCATGCCCGCGCAGAACACCGCGCCTTCGCCGCGCAGGATGCCGATCTGCAGCGCGTCATCCGCCTCCAGCCGCGCGATCGCCTCGGCCAGCGCGTGGCCCGCTTCGGCATTGATCGCGTTGCGCCGCTCGGGGCGGTAGAGGGTGATGATCGCGACCTTGCCGCGGGTTTCAAAAAGAACGGGGCTCATCAAACGGTCTCCTCGGGCAGGCGGGCGCGCAGCGCGTTGCGGATGATCTTGCCGGTGGTGGTCACGGGCATGTCGTCGATCACGTAGATCGCGCGGGGGTATTCGTATTTCGCGAGCCGCGCACGGACGTGCTGGGCGAGGTCTTCACGAAGCGTCGCGGTCTCGGAATAGCCCGGGCAGAGCGTGACGAAGGCGGCGACGATCTCGCCGCGCAGCGGGTCGGGCTGACCCACTACGCCCGCCATCTGCACCGCCGGGTGCGAGATCAGGCAATCCTCGATCTCCGCCGGGCCGACCCGGTAGCCGCCGGTCGAGATGATGTCGTCGTCGCGCCCCTTGAAGCGTAGCCGCCCGCCCGAGCCGCTCACGCCGCGGTCGCCGGTCAGCAGCCAGCGCCCCTCGGGGCCGGTGACGAATTTGGTCTCGGTCGCCTCTGGCAGGTTCCAATAGCCCAGAAACATCACCGGATCGGGCGCGCGCACCGCGATCGCACCTTCCGCGCCCTCGGGCAGTCGCTCGCCGGTCAGGCTGTCCACGATCGCGACCTCATGGCCCGGCACCGGCCAGCCCATCGCGCCCGGCTCCGGGGCGTCGAGGCTGGAGGCCGAGGACACGACCATGTTGCATTCGGTCTGGCCGTAAAATTCGTTGATGGTCACGCCAAGCGCCTTTCGGCCCCAATCGAGAAGCTGCGCGCCCAAGGGCTCGCCCCCCGAGGCGACCGAGCGCATCTGCAGCTCCCATGACAGGCTTTCGGGATCGGCCTTCATCATTTTCAGCGCGGTCGGCGGCAGGAAGGCGTTGCGCACCTTTAGCCGCCGGATCAGATCGGCCGCGGCCTGGGCCGAGAACTTGCGGAAGCGGCAGGCCACGACCGGCACGCCGTGATGGAGCGCGGGCAACAGCACATCGAGGAGCCCCCCGATCCAGGCCCAGTCGGCGGGCGTCCAGATCCGGTCGCCCTCCTGCGGCAGGAAATCATGGCTCATCTCGACGCCGGGCAGATGGCCCAGAAGCACCCGATGCGCATGAAGCGCGCCCTTTGGGTTGCCCGTGGTGCCCGAGGTGTAGATCAGCACGCCGGGCGTCTCGGCGCGGGTCGCGACCGGGGTGAACTCGGGCGCGGCACCGGCGAGCGCCGCGTCGAAATCCTCCGCCCCGTCCACGCCGCCATCGGTGACGAAGATGGTCTGCAAATCGGGCAGATCGGCGCGCAGCCCCGCGATCACCTCGTAGCTCGCCGGGTCCGTGACCAGCACCCGCGCGCCGCTGTCGCGCAGCCGGTGCAACAGCGCCTCGGGGCCGAAGAGCGTGAAGAGCGGCAGCGAGACACAGCCCGCCTTGAACGCCGCGATATGGGCGATGGCGGTCTCGCGCCGTTGCGGCAGCAGGATCGCGACCCGGTCGCCCGCGTCTTTCCCGTTGCCGCCCACGCCCATCGCGGTCAGCACATTGGCGAAACGGTTCGAGGCCGCGCGCAGTTCGGTGAAGGAGGTCTCGCGGATCGCGCCGTAGCCGTCCTCGTCGACCTCGATCAGGGCGAGGCGTTCAGGCTCGGCTGCGGCCCATTTGTCGCACACATCGACGCCGATATTGTAAGCCTCGGGTATGTCCCAGCGAAACGCCGCGCGCGTGCCGGCGTAATCCTTGCCGCGTGATAGCACCGGCTCTCCTCCCTTTTGCGAACGACCCTCGGGCCGTTCCTCCTCCGCGCGCAAGAAAAGCGCGGGAGCAGGGGAATGTCCATCGCCACTCACGCGCTCGTGAGCGAAGGCTCCGGGCTCAGACGACCGGCCATCAACGCGCTGAGGCCCACCATGACCGTCGCGGTAAGCATCATCGCCGCCAATCCGCCCAGCTGATAGCTCAGCCCCGACAGCAGCGTGCCCAGAAGCCGCCCGCCCGCATTGGCCATATAGTAGAAGCCCACATCCATCGTGACCCGCTCGGAGCGGGTGAAGGCGAGGATGAGATAGGAATGGAGCGAGGAGTTCACCGCGAAGATCGCCCCGAAGATCAGAAGCCCCGCGACGAGGGTGAGGGTCAGCCAGAGCGACGGCGCCTCGGAGATCAGCGTGGCGATGGAGAGGATCGCGGGCACGATCAGCAGCGCCACGGCCCAGTGGCGGGCGGCGTGGATCAGCTCGCCTTCGGGGCGGGTCTGCGCCTTGAGGATGCGCGGGGCCGCGGCCTGCACCGCTCCGTAAAGGATGATCCAGAGGGCCATGAACGTGCCGATCAGGAAGAAGGCGGCGCGGTCGCCCTCGGGGCTGCCATCCGAGAAGACCGCGTAGAAATAGATCGGGATGCCGACGACGAACCACACGTCGCGCGCGCCGAACAGGAAGACGCGGGCCGCCGAGAGCCAGTTCACATTGGCCGATTTCGAGAAGACCTCCGAGAATTTCGCCCCCTTGCGTCCGCGCGGCAGGCCCGGCGGCATGGCGACGACGATGGCAGCGAGGATCAGCGCCAGCACGGTGGCCATCGCGATCACCGCCCAGTCGAAACCCAGCCCCGCCAGCAGCGCCGCGCCCAGCAGGAAGCCCACGCCCTTCACCGCGTTCTTCGAGCCCGTCAGCACCGCGACCCAGCGGAACAGCCCGCCATTGCCCTCGGGCGCGAGCAGCTTCACCGCCGATTTTGAGGACATCTTGGCAAGGTCCTTCGCGACCCCGCTCAGCCCCTGCACGACCATCACATAGGCCACCGAAGCGCCAATCGCCCAGTTCGGATCCAGCTGCCCCAGCGCCAAGAGCGCCACGACCTGCAGCCCGAGCCCCGCATAAAGCGTCGAGACCAGCCCGAACCGCGCGGCGATCCAGCCAGCCGAGAGGTTCGTGACCATCCCGGCGACCTCGTAGAGGATGAACAGGTAAGCCAGCTGCACCGGAGAAAACCCCAGCGTATGGAAATGCAGCAGCACCAGCATCCGCAGCGCGCCATCGGTGAGCATGAAGGCCCAATAGGCCGCCGTCACCGCGATATAGGCGGAGAGTCCCTCGGGCCGGTGAGGGGTGTTCGGGGCAGGGGCCTCGCTCACAGGCTCGCCCCCACCATCAGCGCGACATCGACGAGCCGGTGCGCATAGCCCATCTCGTTGTCATACCAGGCGTAGATCTTCACCTGCGTGCCGTTGACGACCATCGTGGAGGGCGCATCGACGATCGAGGAACGAATGTCATTGGTGTAATCGGCCGAGACGAGCGGGCGGGTCTCGTAGCCGAGGATGCCCTTCAGCGCCCCTTCCGAGGCGGCTTTGAACAGGGCGTTGACCTCTTCGGGCGTCGTTTCGCGCTCCACCTCGAAGACGCAATCGGTCAGCGAAGCATTGAGCAGCGGCACCCGAACCGCATGGCCGTTCAGCCGGCCTTTCAGCTCGGGGTAAATCAGCGTGATCGCGGTGGCCGAGCCGGTCGTGGTCGGGATCAGCGAGCTCAGCGCCGAGCGTGCGCGGCGCAGGTCCTTCGCGGGGCGGTCCACGATGGTCTGGGTGTTGGTCACGTCATGGATCGTGGTGATCGAGCCATGTTTGATCCCGAGGTTTTCGTGGATCACCTTCACCACCGGGGCAAGGCAGTTCGTGGTGCAACTGGCCGCGGTGACGATCTGGTGCACCGCGGGGTCGTAGCTGTCATTGTTCACGCCATAGACAATATTCGCGGTCGGCCCGTCCTTCACCGGGGCCGAGACGACCACCTTCTTTACCCCCGCCGCGAAATAGGGGGCAAGCTTGGCCTCGGATTTGAAGACCCCGGTGCAGTCGATCACCACATCGACGCCGTCGAGCGGCAGCTCCTCGATCTTCCTCGTGCCGATGAAGGGCAGGCGGGTGCCGTCGATGGTGACGCTGTCGGCGTCATGCGAAAACGCCGCTTCCCAGCGGCCATGCACGCTATCGAACTCCAGCAGATGCGCCTGCATCTCCGGATCGCCCACCGCGTCATTGATCCAGGCGATTTTCGCGCCGCTCTCCAGAAGCGGTTTCAGCGCGAGTTTCCCCATCCGGCCGAGGCCATTGAGTGCGTAGGTCGTCATGGTCAGTCCTCAGTTGCGGCCGATATCGTCGACGGCGGATTGCAGGGAGATACGGTCGAGCGATGCGATAGGCAGCGCCGTGAACGCCTCGATCCGGCGGCGCAGCGCGCCATAGGTCTGTTGGAAGGCCAGCGCGCGCTCGGCCTCGGTGCCTTGCGCCTTCACCGGGTCGGGCATGCCCCAATGGCCGCTGATCGGCTGTCCCGGCCAGGGCGGGCAGTCCTCATTGGCGGCAAGGTCGCAAACGGTGAAGACAAAATCGAGATGCGGCGCGTCCTCGCCCTGAAACTCGTCAATGTTCTTCGCGCGCAGCGGTGCGATGTCATGCTCCTTGTCGCGCAGCACCTGCAACGCGACGGGGTTGAGCACGGAATAGGGCTTCGTTCCGGCCGAATAGGCGATGAACCTGTCGCCCGCGAGATCACGCAGGATCGTCTCGGCGAGGATCGAGCGGGCCGAATTGCCGGTGCAGATGAAGAGCACGGTGAATTTGCGGTCGGTCATGCCGGTGTCTCCGTTCGGGGAAGGGGCGGCGGTGCAGATATCGGGCCGTCCGCGACAGCAATCGTTGAAGAGCACGTCGAAGGTCTCGCGCACCTCTTCCATCGCGACCGTGTAGAGCAGCGAAGTGCCCGCGCGGGTGTGGGTGATCAGCCCGACTTGGGAGAGCGCCGAGAGATAGGCCGAGAGCGTCGAGGGTTTGAGCCCCAACACCGCGCCGATCTCGCCCGCGGGCAAGCGGTCGGGATAGCGGCGCATCAGCAATCGAAACAGCGCAAGGCGTTGCGGGTGGCCGAGCATGGATAGCCTATGGGGAATCGCGTCATTCATATTTCGAGATTTCGCGAAATAATATCGAATCGCCAAGTGAAACTTTGATGACAACCTTAGGAAAGTTCGCCTCAAGAATGCCCAGAAATGGTCAGGGAATGATCAATCCTGTGAAATGGTCGTGGCATGTTACGATTCTCAACAAAATTGTGATTTAGCGATTTGCAATAAATATCGCGTATCGAAAAATACAAAATTGTTAACAAAACAAAGGAATTGCGGAGTTAAGTTGCAAATGTACTGAAAGAGCGCACAACCAAAAGTGGCAAAATGTGCCAACCTTTCGCCTCAATTCTGTCACAGATGCGGATGAACCGTAAATATACAAAAGTTCTAGTTGACAGGTTATGGCCAATGTCCACCGACATCTCCGATCTGAAAAATATCTCGGGATTTATCGGCGCGTGTCTCGTAGATTCCGAGACCGGTCTGATGCTCGCGAGCGAAAACGGCACCGGTAAATTCGACCTTGAGGCGGCCGGCGCGGTGAACACGGAGGTCGTGCGCGCAGAGAGAGCTGCCCTCGAGGCACTCGGTCTTGATGACACCGTGGAAGACATCCTGATCACCCTAGGCGAGCAGATTCATCTGATCCGCCCGCTCGGAGCCAATCCCGGCGTCTTCGTCTATGTCGCGCTTAACAAGAAAGCGTCCAACCTCGGCATGGCCCGTCTGGTGGTCAAGAAGGTCGAGGGGCAGCTTCGGATCTGATCTGCGTAATTCGGCGGTGCCCGGAGCGATCCGGGCCCGTCAGTCTCGAAGTCCCGACCGGTATTTGGGCGTACCATGTCCATCCCCAACCGTCGTCTAACCAGCGGCAAGGAGACCTCCCGTGTACGAAGCGAATTCGATCTTCCAATGGCATCGCGAAGGATACGAGGACCTCAACGCCTATTGGGACACGCTCGACCAGCTCGAAACGGCGGTGCGTGACTTCTCCGATGCCGGTCTCGGCTTCGTGGAAGATCAACTCGACGACGTGCTCGCGAAGATCGACGCCTTTGAGCCTACGGTGAGTGTGATCGGCCAGGTGAAGGCCGGAAAAAGTACGCTTCTCAATGCTTTGATCGGGCAGAGCGACCTTCTGCCCTCCGATGTGAACCCCTGGACCTCGGTGATTACCGCGCTCCACATGAATTCGCGCCATCGTCCGCATGACACCCGTGCGCTGTTTCGCTTTTTCGACCGCGAGGAATGGGACCGTCTGGTCGCGACCGGCGGGCGTCTGGGCGAGATGGCAAACCGCGCGGGCTTCGAGAGCGAGGCCGAAGAGGTGCGCACGCAGGTTACCGCGATGCGTGCCGCGACCGAAGCGCGTCTGGGCGACGAGTTCGACCAGCTCCTTGGCGGCAGCCGCGCATATCCCGCGCTCGAGAAATCCATCATCGACCGCTACATCTGCTATGGCGATCCCGACGAGATGGCCGAGGGCTCGGACGAGGGCGTCTATGCCGACCTGACGAAATCGGCCGATCTCTATATCGACCTGCCGCATTTGCCGCGCGGGCTTTGCCTGCGGGACACGCCCGGCGTCAACGACACCTTCATGATGCGCGAGCAGATCACGCTCAACGCGATCGGCGACAGCCGCGCCTGTATCGTCGTGCTCTCGGCCCATCAGGCGCTGACCACGATGGATCTGGCGCTCCTGCGTATCATCTGCGCGATCGACGCGCGCGAAGTTCTGATCTTCGTCAACCGCATCGACGAGCTCGAAGATCCGGTCGGGGCCCAGACCGCAATCGGCGCGTCGATCCGCAAGACGTTGGGCCGGATGGGGCTTGGCGAGGAAATCGAGATCCTCTTCGGCTCGGGCTACTGGGCGCAATGTGCTCTGGGCGATGTGACCCGCATGGCCCCGGCGAGCCGCAAGGCACTGGCCAAGCTCAATGGCGGTAAGGATGCCAATGATCTCAATGAGTTGCGTCAGCGCGCGATGGCGGCTTCCGGGCTGCAACCGCTGCTGAAGGCGGTGGTGAAACGCATCGTCGAGGGGCCGGGTCAGGCCATGCTCAACGATGTTCATGCCGAGCTGAACACGATCATCTCGATGGCCGAGACGGTCGAGACCGTGGCGCGCGCTTCCGATAGCGGCCCCGTTCTGAGCGAGGGTGAGCTGCGCCTGCGGCTGGCCGAGCTTGAGGAAGACGTGCTCAAGGGCTTTGACAGCCGAGCCGCCGAGCAGCGCGCCGAGCTGCGCGCCCGGCTCGAACGCGCGCAGGGCAGTTTCGTCGCCTCGGCGCTCGAGGCACTGCAATCGCATATCGACACCTTCGGTGAGATCGGTGCCTGGACGCATGACCCGACCGCGTTGCGCATGGCGATGAAGACTGCCTTCACCTCCGCGACCACGAAATTGCGCCGGCATGGCGAGACCGCCTTTGACGAGATGGCCGAAGGGATCGATGCGCTGCTGGCTGCCGAGTTCGGCGTTGCGCGCGAACCCGGTACCGTCGCCTTTCCCGAACAGCCCGTGCACCGCGCCCCCACTGTGCTCGCACGGATGATCTCGCTCGACATGCAGGGCGCGTGGTGGCGCAAATACTGGCGTTTCAATCGCAAGAAAGCGGCCGAGACGCGCTATCGCGAGGTGATCATGGCCGAGACGACCCCGCTCATCGACGACTTGATCATCGGCTTCTTCGATCCCGCGATCGCGCGCAGCCGCGAGATCATCGAGGGCTTCGCGCTCGATCAGGGCAAGTTCTGCGACGCGGTACGCGCGCGTTGCCTGCGCGGCTCCGATGAGGCGCATGAAGAAAGGCTTTCGGCATGAGTACGCTGCGAAAACATCAACGTCCGGCGCGCGCGCAGGCTGCGGATCCGGCCGCCGCCCCGCGCAGTTCCAACCAGCCCGAAGCCCCCGCACGCAAGTTGCGTGTTCTGGTCGCAGGCGAGTTCAGCGCCGGTAAGACGCGCCTGATCAATGGCTTGCTGGGCGAAGCTGTTTTGCCCTCGAATGTGACCGCCACCGCGCTGCCGCCGATCTGGCTGGTGAGTGGGGCCGAACACAGCTTGCGCGGGGTCGATCATGAGGACGTGCCCCATCCGATCGAGTCGCTCGACAAGGTCGAACTCGCGAAGACCCGTTATTGCGTGATCAGCCATCCCGCGCCGATTCTCGATACGATCGAGATCATCGACACGCCCGGTTCGTCCGATCCCAATATGCCCGCCGAGACCTGGCGGCAGATGATCGACTATGCCGATCTCGTGATCTGGTGCACCAATGCGACCCAGGCCTGGCGACAGAGCGAGAAATCCATCTGGGCGGAGATGCCCGAGGAATTGCGCGCCCATGCGCTGCTGGTGATCACTCATGGCGACCGGCTGACCGACGAACGCTCCGCGATGCGGGTGATGCGCCGGGTCAAGCGCGAAGCGGGCAGCTATTTCAATGCGATCATGCTCGCCTCGATGGTCAACCCCGCCGATATCACGCGGGTCTCGAACCGGATCGCGCAGATCCTGCCCGAGATCACCGAGCCGCCTGGCGCACCCAACGCGATCGTAGAGAGCTTCGTGCGCGAGCGCAGCGTCATCGCCTTCCCGAAACCTCGGGCCGAGATACGTCCGCGCCGCGTGCTGCATGCGCGACTGGTGAAGGCGGCCACCGAGGCGGAGATCACGCCGTCCGAAGAGGTAAGCGATCCCGAGGTGCACGAGAGCGACAGCCTGACGCTCTGGGAACCGGTCGTGGCGCCTGAGCCCGACGAGGTTTCGGAGCCTGTTGAGCTGTCCGACATGGCTACGTCCGACATATCGGATGATGTCTCTGACATCGAGGACATCTCGGCACCCGAAGAGTTTGTGGAGCCCGAGGCCGATCTTGTCTTCGACCCGCTCCTGCTGAGCAATCCCGAGCCTACGTCTGATGCGGCCTTCGGTCCTGAAGACGCCAGCGACGATGATGCCAGCGACGACGATGGCGCGCTGCTTGCAACGCTCGCGGCGCTGGAAAACGACGACACCGCGCCTGAGACGCCGCGCGCCCTCTGGGCCGCGCTCAGCGCCGAGATCGACCTGAGTTCGGCCCCTGCCGTGCTCGATTGCGTCGAGCGCCTCCTCGAGACGCTCGAAACCCGGGGCGATGCCCGCCCGACCCGAACTGACGGCCCGTCCGCGCCGGAAAGGAGACTGCCGTGAAAATCGCCCCCATGCTCCGAGCGGAGCTCGACTTCATCGAAGAAATGCTCGACCGGGCCGAGGCCTCCGTCGAACGATCCAGCCGCGGCAATTTCCGGGATCTGCGGGCACGTCTGCATAATTGGGCGGCGCGCATTGCGGTCATCGGGCAGGTGAAAGCGGGCAAGTCGACCTTCCTCAACGCCTTCCTGCATCAGCACGATTTTCTGCCCTCGGATGTGAATCCCTGGACCTCGGTCGTCACCAATATGCGTATCAACCTGCCCGAAGATCCGATCACCGGCGCGAAATTCGAGTTCTTCTCGGAAGGCGACTGGGACGAGATCGTCAATGGCGGTTCGCGCATCCGCGACCTGACCGAGCAGCTCCTGCCGGGCTTCGATACCGATCTGCTGCGCCAGCAATCCGAGCAGATGCGCAGCCGCGCCCAGAAGCGCCTCGGCAAGCATTATCACGCGCTGCTCGGCAGCAGCCACGAATACGACTTCCTCGCGCCCGACCTGCTCAAGCGTTATGTCTGCGCGGGACCGGGCTCGGATGATGGGCTCGAACGCGAGGCGCTGGGCCGCTATGCCGCGCTGACCAAAAGCGCCGACATTTACATGCGCCTGCCCGAATTCCAGGTGCCCACGATCATCACCGACACTCCGGGCGTGAATGACCCGTTCCTGGTGCGGGACGAATTCACCTGTCGTTCGCTGGATCGGTCTGACGTGTTCGTCATGGTGCTGTCGGCGCACCAGCCGCTGACCGATGTCGATATCGCGCTGATCCGTATTCTCGCGCGTCAGGACAACAAGGATGTGCTGATCTTCCTCAACCGGATCGACGAGCTCGACGATTACGCGACCGAGGTGCCGCGGGTGATGGCCGATGTGACGCGCCGTCTGCGTCAGGCGATCCCCGATATCGACTTCCGCATCGTTGCGGGCAGCGCCTACCTCGCCGATCTCACCCAGCGCGGTGATGCCGAGGCCGCGCAGGCACGCGCCGAACTCGACAGTGCCGAGCTGGCGCAATATCTGCGCGCGCGCTTCAGTCATGTCCCCGAGGATCCGATCGACCGGCTTCTGCTGGCCTCGGGGCTCGAAGAGGTCAAGCATGTGCTCTCGGAAGTGATCGACGGGGGCGTCGGCCGCCAGCAGCTCGCCCGCATCCGCGGCGATCTGCGCGCCGAGATCTCGGGCGTGCAATTCATCACCCGCCGCGAGCGCGACTCTCTCCAGATGCAGATCGAGAGCATCCGCTCGGATGTGGCCGAAGCCGCAGTCGAAGAGATGAGCGCCGAGATCAAGGCGACCTCCGCGTTGCGCACCTCCCTCGAGAAGCTCGTCGAGAGCGCAGATGGCAAGATCGAAACGGTGCTCAACAAGTCCTGGGCGAGCCTCGAGACACGGCTCAACGGCTGCATCGAGGAATTTGTCGAGAGCCAGAAGGCGGCCTTTGCCGAGTTCCTGCGCAATTCGAAGATCCGCTCGGGCACGGTGCCGCGCAGTTTCGAGACCGATACCACGATGCTTCAGGCCGCGCTCGAACGCGAGGTGACCAAGGGGTATGACAAATCCCGCGCCGCGATCGACGTGCTGCTCGACAATTGCATCCATGCCTGCCGCAGCACGATCCAGGACCGGTTTGACGATCCGAGCTCCGAAATCACGCTGGCCGACATGCCGCATGAAACCTTCACCTCGACGCTGACGCTTGCCAAGCGCGCGCTGCGCATCGATTTCGTGATGGAGCGGGGCTGGGCCTTCTGGCGCACGCCCGAGGTCAATGTCGAAAAGACCATCGAGGCGCTGCGCATTCTCGCCGCCGAGGAGTTGCGCCCCGCCGTCGACAAGATCCTCAAAGCCTATGGTGAGACCCAGGTCGAGCGCGCCTCGGCGGGTATCTCGCGGGTGCGGGTTATGGTGCGAATGATGGAGATGACAGTGCGCGAACGCACGGTGCAGCTCAAGCAGGAGAGGGCCGAACTGGAACGGATCGCGCGCGACCCGGCCCAGCAGAGCCGGATGGCGAACCGCATCCAGAGCAAGATGGAAGTGCTTGAACGCCGTCTGCTGAACCTCGCCGCGCTCGAAAGCGCGCTGAGCGGGCTCACTTCGGCCAAGCCGAAGACGCAGGCTGCGTGAGGGAGCGGGGGCAGGTAAGATAATGCATAAGGTAAAAGGTGAGCCCACCGCTGTTCAGCCCGAGCGCAAGCCGGTCCGCGTGGTGATCTGCGGCGAGGTAAGTTCGGGAAAGTCGACCGTGCTCAACGCGCTTCTGCGCGAACGGCTGGTCGAGGATAATCTGGGTCGCGATCAGCGTCCCGTCGTCTATGCGAACTGGCGCGCGACGCCGGGTCGGGAACTGCGCGACGCCGATGGGCAGGCGGTGGCCGATGCCGATCCCGAGAAATGCGCCGAGGCGACCGAGCTGCATCTGTGGTCGTCCGCACTGCATCTGCGCGGGCTCGAGCTGATCGAGGTGCCGCTGACGCGGGCCGAGGATATCACTGACGAACAGATCGCGTTGATCGGCTCGGCCGACCTGATGATCTGGGTAACCATCGCGTCGCAGGCGTGGCGGCTGACCGAGAAATCTCTGATCGAGGCTCTGGGCTCGGCGCGGCCCGAGAATGCCATCCTCGCGATCTCTCGCGCCGACAAGCTGCGCTCGGATGCCGATCGCACGCGCCTGATGGCGCGGGTCGAGCGTGAGAGCGCGGATTGGTTCGATCGCTGTCTATTCGTGAGCGGGGCGCGCGCGCGTCTCGGTCAGGCGCTGGGATCCGATGAGGCTTTCGCGCGGACCGGGGGGGCGGCGCTGCTCGAGGCGCTGCGTGAATTGGGACAGGTTTCCGACCCGGCAGCCGAGAATGCAGCCGACCCGGACGCGCCCGAGGCGTCCGTTGCGCCCCGGCCCACGCCCGCTCAGCCGGGTCCCGGCGGCGAGGTCTTGCGCTTTCCCGGGGGCGAGCGGGCGCGTGACGTGCCGCCGCTCGCCTTCGACCCCGAGACCGATCCCGAACCCGAGATAACCGATGCGCCCGGGCAGGGGCTCGGCCTGCCCAGCGATTGCACCGCGCCATTGGCCCATGACGGGCTCGATGCAGGTGTGCTGGCCGCGGGCCGGATTGCCTTCCAGGCGCAACAGATCGACCCGCTGCACGGCGCGCCCGAGCAGATCCTGCGCGTCGGGCTCGCCAGCGCCGATCTGATCGCTGCGCTGCGCCATACCTACGGCACGCGGTTCGGCGATGACGCCCTGTCGGCGTTGAACTTCACGATGGGAAAGGGACGGCTTCTGGCGCGCGTCCTGCCGCAGGGCGATCTGATCTTCGCGCTGTGCGATCCCAAGCGGCTGAGCGAGGGGGCGGCGATGCAAGTGATGGGCCGGTTGTCCAAGGGCGTAGCCTGAGCCACGCCTCTGCGCCCGCGCATTCACTGTTTCCGCCCCGGCACCACTTTGTCCCCGCGCCATTGGTTGATCGTCGCGCTGCGCGGTCTCTATCCTTTACCCTTGGGGCTGTTGCAACGATCTGGGGGAAAGAGATGCCGGCACAATCAACCAAGAAGGGTGGCGAAGACTGGGGACCTTGGGTCCGCCATAACGGCAAGGGCTGCCCGGTGCGCGTGGGCACCATCGTCGAGGTCGTCTGCGAGGATCGTTTCGGTTTCACCATGCGCCAGGTCGCCTGCGTCGAGGGGGGAAGCTATTCGAGCTGGGACTGGACCCATTTCCCCGAGCTCAAGAAGATCATCCGCTACCGCGAGAAAAAGCCGAAAGGTCTGAGTATTCTTGAAGCGCGCATGAACGAGCTTGACCTGCCCGCGCGAAACGACCTCATCAAGACGCTCTGATCGCCGCCACCGATCACGGGCGTCTTCGCGCTTGCCGCTTTTGGCGGCGCTCGGCCCTGCGCACGCGCTTGTTAACGCAAGGGAGCCTCAGAAGAGGTTTGCGCCACCTTCCGAGATGGCTAATCATGGCCCCGCGGCCCGCGTCGCGCCATTTCGTCTGCGCGGGTGGAAGAATTCATAACCAATCGCAGGGAGACAGAAATGTCCGATTTCAAGCGCCGTCTCACCGCCCTGATGCTGGGGGCCGCGACGACCGGCCTCATCGCCAGCGCGCCGGTGCAGGCCGAGACCGTGAAGCTCACCATTCTCGGTGTCGGCGATATCTATAATTTCGACGGAGACGGCGAGCGCGGCGGTTTCGCGCGGCTCAACGCGGTGGCCAAGGCCGAGCGCGCCAACAATCCCAACACGCTTTATGTCTTCGATGGCGACATGCTTTCGCCCTCGCTGCTCTCGGGCATCGACGAAGGCCAAAACACGATCGACCTGACGAATCTCGTGCCTTTCGACATCGCCGTGCCGGGCAACCACGAATTCGATTTCGGCCCGGAGAACTTCGAGCAGAAGATGGCGGAGTCCAAGTATCCCTGGGCTGCGATCAACATCACGCAAGCGGACGGCTCGCCCATCCAGGGGCTTGGCGGCGTGATGATGAAAGAGATCGGCGGGCTCAAGGTCGCGCTGATCCCGGTCGCGCAGGACACCACCCCCGAAGTCGCGAATTCGGGCGATCTGAAATTCCAGCCCACCGTCGAGACCGCCATCGCCGCGGCCAAACAGGCGCGCGAGGATGGGGCGGATCTGGTGATCGGCGTCGTGCAGACCGATATGTCGAACGACCGCGAACTGATCGCGAGCCATGATTTCGACGTCATCATGTCGGGTGACGACCACCTCAACGCGATGTTTTACGATGGCATCACCGCTTACGTGGAGACCTCGATCGACGCGCGCTACCTGCAGCCGCTCGATCTGACGGTCGACATCTCCGAGAAGGACGGCAAGCGCAAGATCAGCTGGGAGCCGAATTTCCGCTGGATCGACACCGCGACCGTCACCCCCGACCCGGAATCGATGGAGCTGGTGAACGGCTTCAAGAAGCAGCTCGACGACAATCTTGGACAGGTCATCGGCACTTCCGAGACCGCGCTCGACTCGCGCCGCAACGTGGTGCGCTCGGAAGAAAGCACGATGGGCGACCTGATCGCCGATGCGCTGCGCGAGGCGACCAAGGCTGATGTGACGCTGATCAATGGCGGCGGTATCCGCGGCGACACCACCTATGATGCGGGCCACAAGCTGACCCGCAAGGACGTTCTGACCGAGCTGCCCTTCGGCAACAAGACCGTCGTGACCGAGCTGCCCGGCTCGCAGCTTCTGGCGGCGCTGGAGAACGGTTTCAGCCAGGTCGAGAAGGGCGCGGGCCGCTTCCCGCAGATCTCGGGCATGGATGTGGTCTATGACGCCTCGGCGCCGGCCGGTTCGCGCGTGGTCTCGGTCACCGTGGGTGGCGCGCCGCTCGACATCAACAAGGTCTACAAGGTCGCGACCAACGATTACATGCTCTCGGGTGGCGACGGCTACACCGCGCTTGGCGGCGGCAAGGTCATCGTGAACGCGGGCAACGGCAACCTGATGGCCAATGACGTGATCACCTATATCGAGGCGAAGGGCACGGTTGCGCCCAAGCTCGATGGCCGGATCAAGAAACAGGGCGAGTGATCGCACCTTGATCGGAGTGAGGGGCGGCGGGGAGACCCGCCGCCTTTTTTCTTTGGCGGGGCTGGTCGCCCGTGCCAAGGCGGCCGTTTGGAAATCTCCGGAGCCATGCCCGGATCAGCCGCGCAGCGGCCCGGGCAGCGCCCGACCGCCCCCTCGGGCGGGCGCTTGGGTGACGCAGGCGCGCGGATCGAGGTCGCCCGGATCTGGCTGGGATAAAGCGCGGACCACGAGAGGAAGGACGCCCACCCGGCGATCGGGCGCGGCCCTCTGGCTCACTCCAGCGGCGGGGCGCTCGCCTCCACCACCGCTTCCATCGCGACATAGCTCGAGGAGGAATGCACATGGGGCAGGGTGGAGAGTTCTTCGGCCATGATGCGCCGGTAATCGGCCATGTCGCGGGCGCGGATCTTCACGAGGTAATCGAAGCCCCCCGCGATCATGTAGCATTCCTCGACCTCGGGGATCGCCCGCACCGCCGCGTTAAAGGCCTTGAGCGCGCTCTCGCGCGTGTCGCTCAGCCGCAGCTCGATATAGGTGACATGGCTCAGCCCCAGTTTCATCGGAGAGATCATCGCGCGGTAGCCTTTGATCAGCCCGCTCTCTTCCATCTGCTTGATCCGGGCGGCGACGGGCGTCTTCGACAGCCCCACGCGGCGGGCGAGTTCGGCCACGGGGAGACGTGCATCGGCGACCAGCTCATTGAGGATTCGCCTGTCTATCGCATCGAGATCTTGGCTCATCGGCTTTCAAATCCAAAATAATAGTTCTTATCGCCTGCACTGTATAAGATATTTGTGCAAAACGCCTATTCGAAATCCCGTATTCTCGGACAATCAACCTGTCAGGGAGGTTTTGAGATGCGCGTTTCCTTCGATCAGTTCACCCACGAGGCCAAGTTTGCCGATGAGGCAGAGCTTCTGAGCCGCCTTCAGGCGCAGGCTGACCTTTCGGCTGCCACCCGCGCTCAGATCTCGGCTCGCGCCGCGACCCTCGTGCGCCGCATCCGCACCGAGGCCAAACCGACGCTGATGGAGCATTTTCTTGCCGAATATGGCCTCTCCACGCAGGAGGGCGTGGCGCTGATGTGTCTGGCCGAAGCGATGCTGCGCGTACCCGATGCGGAGACGATCGACGCGCTGATCGAGGACAAGATCGCGCCCTCGGACTGGGGCAAGCATATGGGCACGGCCTCGTCCTCGATGGTCAACGCCTCGACCTGGGCGCTGATGCTGACGGGGCGCGTGCTGGAGGACGAAAAGCCCGGCATGGAGGGCGTGCTGCGCGGCGCGATCCGCCGCTTGGGCGAACCGGTGATCCGTGCCGCTGTCAGCCGCGCGATGAAGGAGATGGGCCGTCAGTTCGTCCTCGGCGAGACCATCGAGAATGCGCTGTCCCGCGCGAAAAAGCTCGAGGACCGCGGCTATACCTACAGCTACGACATGCTGGGCGAGGCGGCGCGCACGGCCGCAGACGCCAAGCGCTACGCCAAGGATTACGCCAATGCCATCGCGGCGATCGCGAAGGTCTGCAAGGACCGCCCCGTGGCCGAAAACCCCGGCATCTCGGTGAAGCTCTCGGCGCTGCATCCGCGCTACGAGGTCGCCAAGGAAGCCCGCGTGATGGCCGAGATCGTGCCGGTGATGCGCGATCTCGCCCGCGCCGCGAAGGCGGGCAACATGGGCCTCAATATCGACGCTGAAGAGCAGGATCGTCTGGTCCTTTCGCTCAAGATCATCGAGGAAGTGCTGTCGGACCCGGAACTGGCCGGCTGGGACGGGTTCGGCGTCGTCGTGCAGGCCTATGGCAAGCGCGCGAGCCTCGTGATCGACTGGCTGGGCGCGCTGGCGGAAAAGCTCGACCGCAAGATCATGGTGCGTCTGGTGAAGGGCGCCTATTGGGACACCGAGATGAAGCTCGCGCAGGTCGAGGGCCTGCCGGACTTCCCGCTGTTTACCACCAAAGCGGCGACGGATGTCAGCTATCTCGCGAATGCGCGCAAGCTCTTCAGCTATACCGACCGCATCTATCCGCAATTCGCCACCCATAACGCCCATTCGGTCGCGGCGATCCTCGAGATGGCCGAGGGCCGTCCGTTCGAATTCCAGCGCCTGCACGGGATGGGCGAGCGTCTGCACGAGATTGTCCACCGCGAAGAGGGCACCCGCTGTCGCATCTACGCCCCCGTCGGCGCCCATCGCGACCTGCTGGCCTATCTGGTGCGCCGCCTGCTGGAAAACGGCGCGAATTCCTCCTTCGTTCACCAGATCGTCGACGAGGACGTGGCGCCCGAGACGATCGCGGAAGACCCGTTCGTGCAGCTGGCGAAGGCGGAACGCTCGGTGATGCTGCACCACCCGTCGCGGATTTTCGGCGCGGGGCGCATCAACTCGGCCGGGTTCGACCTGACCGATGAAGAGACGCTCGCCCGGATCGAGGCCGCGCGCGACGTGGCAATCCCGGATGCCGGGCCGCTGGTCGCGGGCGAAGCGTCGGGTCAGACGGTCGCGGTGCGCAACCCGGCAACGGGTGAAGACCTGGCGAAGGTCACCGAGGCCGACGCGGCCTGCGTGGCCTCCGCCATTGATGCCGCCCGCGCCTGGCAGGCGCCGGTCTCGGAGCGCGCGGCGATCCTGCGCCGGGTGGCCGATCTCTATGAAGAGAATTTCGGGCCGTTCTTTGCCGTGCTGGCCAAGGAAGCGGGCAAGAGTCAGCTCGATGCCGTGGGTGAGCTGCGCGAAGCCGTTGATTTCCTGCGCTATTACGCGGCGCAGGCCGAGGAACAAGACCCCATCCCGCGCGGTATCTTCGCCGCGATCAGCCCGTGGAACTTCCCGCTGGCGATCTTCACCGGGCAGATCTCGGCGGCGCTGGCCGCGGGCAATGGCGTGATCGCGAAACCGGCCGAGCAGACCCCGCTCGTGGCCGCCATCGCCGTGCGTCTGATGCATGAGGCGGGCGTGCCGCGCGACGTGCTGCAGCTTCTGCCGGGGCAGGGCGAGACGGTCGGCGCGGCGCTGACCTCCAACCCGAAAATTGCGGGCGTGGCCTTCACCGGCTCGACCGAGACCGCGAAAATGATCCGCCGCGCGATGGCCGAAAACCTCGACCCGCACGCGCCGCTGATCGCGGAAACCGGCGGGTTGAACGCGATGATCGTGGACTCGACCGCGCTGCCCGAACAGGCGACGCGCGACATCATCGCCTCGGCTTTCCAATCTGCGGGTCAGCGCTGTTCGGCGCTGCGCTGTCTTTACGTGCAGGAGGACGTGGCGGACGGGCTGATCGCGATGATCAAGGGCGCGATGGACGAGCTGTCGCTTGGCGATCCGTGGGTCCTCTCGACCGATGTGGGCCCGGTGATCGACGCCGAGGCGCAGGCCGATATCGCGGAGTATATCGCGAAGGCCGAGGCGGAGGGCCGCGTGCTGCACAAGCTCGACGCCCCCGCGCAGGGCCATTTCATCGCGCCGACGCTGATAAAGGTTTCGGGCATCGCCGATCTGGAGCGCGAAGTGTTCGGCCCGGTCCTGCATGTCGCGACCTATCGCGCCGAGGATATCGAGAAGGTCTACGCCGCGATCAACGCGACCGGCTACGGGCTGACCGCAGGCCTTCACAGCCGGATCGACAGTCGCGTGCAGGAGGTGTCCGACGCGCTGCATGTCGGCAATCTCTACGTCAACCGCAACCAGATCGGCGCGGTCGTGGGCTCGCAACCTTTCGGTGGCGAGGGGCTCTCTGGCACCGGTCCGAAAGCGGGCGGGCCGCTCTATCTGACGCGCTTTGCTCGGGCGCCGGACGCGCCCTCGAAGGAGGGCGAATGGGGTCACAAGGCCGACCTCGACACGCTGCGCAAACGCCTTGCGAAAGCGGCGGCGAAGGCCGAGGCTGCGGGGCCGCTCGATACGCTGGAACTGCCCGGCCCGACGGGCGAGGCCAACACGCTGCGCCGCTTTGCGCGCGGGCCGATCCTGTGCCTTGGGCCGGGCGAAGCCGCGCAGGTCGCGCAGATCAAGGCGGTCGAGAAACTGGGCGGGATTGCGGTTGGCTCCGATGGTAAGATCGCCCCGGAAGTGATTGAAACGCTTGGGGATATCGCGGGCGTGATCTGGTGGGGCGGCGAGCCGCGTGCCTATGTCCAGGCGCTGGCAAAACGCGACGGTCCGATCCTGTCGCTCATCACGGGCGCGGTGCAGAAGACCGATGTCGTGCACGAGCGGCATCTCTGCGTCGACACCACGGCGGCGGGCGGCAATGCGGCGCTGCTGGCGGGTTAACCGACATCCTCCGAGGCCACCGACATCGCCTTGATGATCGCGTGGCAGGCCATTCCCTCGGTCAGGCCGAGGGCCGCGACCGAGCGGGTGGTGAGCCGCGCGAGCAGGTGGTCGTCGCCGAGCGCGAGCCGCAGGTAGACGCTCGGGCCCTCGGCGGGGCGGATCTGCTCGATCACCACGGGCAGGATGTTGAGCGCGGAGAGCCCCTCGGGGCGGTCCACGGCGAGGGTCACGTCGCCCGCATGGATGCGTAGGCGCAAGGGCTGGCCCGGCTGGCCCGAGGGGTAGGGCAGCAGCACCGCGCCGCCCGCCGTCTCGATCCGGGCGAGTCCGTCGGCTTCCTGCGCCACCACACGGCCCGAGATCACCGCGCCCGCCTCGCGCATTCCCAGCGCCGGGGCGAGGCTCGGGTCCGACAGGATTTCGCGCGCGGGGCCGATGCCGCGCAACTGGCCGCCCTCGATCAGTGCGACCGTGGTGGCGAGGCGTGCGACCTCGGCCGGGGCGTGGCTGACATAGAGGATCGGCAGTTTAACTTCGTCGCGTAACCGTTCGAAATACGGAAGGATTTCGGATTTTCGTGCGGCATCCAGGGCGGCCAGCGGTTCATCCATCAGCAGCATGCGCGGGTTGGACAGGATCGCGCGCCCGAGCGCCACGCGGCTCTTCTCGCCGCCCGAAAGCGAGGCGGGGCGACGGTCTAGTAGCGCGCCGAGGCCGAGCATCTCGACGATGCGGGTCACGTCCTGATCCGAGCCGGATTTCGAGAAGCGCCGCCCGTAAAGCAGGTTCGATTTCACGCTCAGATGCGGGAACAGCCGCGCGTCCTGAAAGACATAGCCGACGCGGCGCTTGTGCGGCGGCAG
The DNA here is from genome assembly GCF_000714535.1 of Thioclava pacifica DSM 10166. Lineage (GTDB taxonomy): Bacteria > Pseudomonadota > Alphaproteobacteria > Rhodobacterales > Rhodobacteraceae > Thioclava > Thioclava pacifica. Next base: position 540,864 of record NZ_AUND01000001.1, read on the forward strand.
GAAGATCCCGGCCTCGGTGTCGAGCAGCACCTCGCCATTCACGGCGATCCGGCCGCGCTCGGGGCGCAGCAGGCCCGCAACCGCGTTCACCACGGTCGTCTTGCCCGCGCCCGAGGGGCCGAAAAGCGCCGTGACCCCGGCCGGCGCCTTGAGGTCGATATCGAGCGTGAAGCCCGTGTGGCGATGGTGCAGGGCGATTTCCAGCATCAGCCGCGCCCTCCCGCGATGCGTGCCGCGATGCGCCGCGCGAGCCATTCCGAGACCAGAAGGGCCCCGAGCGCCAGCGTCACCGAGACCGCCGCCAGCCGCGCCGCGCTCGCCTCGCCACCGGGCACCTGAAGCTGCGAGTAGATCGCGAGCGGCAGGGTCTGGGTCTGGCCGGGGATGTTGGACACAAACGTAATCGTCGCGCCAAACTCACCCATCGCCTTGGCAAACGCGGTGATCGCGCCGGCAAGGATGCCGGGCACGATCAGGGGTAGGGTGATGGTGCCGAAGACCCACAGCCGCGAGGCGCCAAGCGTGGAGGCTGCCTGTTCCAGTTTCGGATCGACCGCCTCGATCGCGAGCCGGATCGCGCGCACCATCAGCGGGAAGGCCATGACGGCCGCCGCCAGCGCCGCACCGCGCCAGGTGAAGGCCAGCGTGATCCCGAGCTTTGCCAGCGCCGCCCCGATCACCCCGTTCGGCGCGAAGCCGATCAGCAGCAGGTAGCCGGTGACGACGGGCGGCAGGATCAGCGGCAGATGCACCAGCCCGTTGACGACCGCGCGGCCCGGAAACTGCCAGCGCGCGAGCGCATAGGCGATGAACACCCCCGGTGGCAGCGACAGCGCCGTGGCCCAGCCCGCGACTTTCAGCGAGAGCAGAACGGCCTGCCAGTCGGAGGGGGAGAGCCAGCTCATTTCAATACGTCGAACCCTTGCGCGGTAAAGATGTCCTTGGCCTCGGGCGTGCTTAGCGCGGCATAGAAGCTGCGCGCCTCGGCACTGTCGGAGAGCCGCGCCGCGGGATAGCGGATCGGCGGGTGGCTGTCATCGGGAAACTGGGCGACGACATGCACGCGCGGCTCGGCCACCGCGTCGCTTGCATAGGTGATCCCGTAGGGGGCCGCACCAAGCGCCACCATGGCGAGCGTGGCGCGCACATTGTCGCCCTGCGCGACCTCCGGTTCGATGCCAGCCCAGAGCCCGTAATGCTCCAAAGCCGCTTTGCCGTATTGTCCCGCAGGCACCGCGTTCACCAGCGCCATCGCGAGCTTGCCGCCTCCCAGCAGCCCCTTGAGATCGAGACCGGGACCGATCTCGACCGGTTTCGCCTCCGGGTCATGTGCGATCAGCACAAGATGATTGGCCAGAAGATCTTCGCGCTCGGCAATGCGCCCGGTCTCGGCCACCGCGTCCATCCATTCGGAATTGGCCGAGATGAAGAGATCCGCCGGCGCGCCCGCCGCGATCTGGCGGGCCAGCGCGCCCGAACCCGCAAAGGAGATATGGGCCGTATTGCCGGTCGCTTGCTGCCAGTCCTGTGCGATCTGATCGAGCGCGGTCTTCATCGAGGCGGCCGCGAAGATCGTCACCTCGCCTGCGCGGGCGGGCAGCGCAAGGCTGGTCAGCGTCAGGGCGGCGGCGATCAGGCGGGGCAGGGACATGGGGTCTCCTTTCGATATGTTTGATGAAACATATTGCAGGGAGGGCGACGGGAGGCAAGCAGGGAATTAAGCAGAGGACTGAACGCCTGGCGGGGCTCTGCCTGCAAACCGCGCAAGGAAAAACCGGCGCATCGCTGCGCCGGTTCGGGTGTCACACGAGAGGGGAGCCGCTCAGCCGCCCGAGCTGTCGCCAGCCGCAGCCGGCGCCGCGGCCTGATTTTCCGCCGGGAAGCCGGTACCCAGAAGCACCCCGTCGATGGTCTGGCCATAGAACCCATCATGGCTGTGGTGCCATTTCTTCAACGCATCCTCGACAGTGATACCGCCCACCTGACGCGGATCGTTCGGGCGCGGGTGGCTATCGATGAAGGCCGCCACGTCCCAGGCTTCCTGCGTGCTCAGCTTGCCCGGCTGCGAGAGCGGCATGTTGTGCTGGATGAAGGCGGCGGCGGCATCGACCTTGTGCATGCCCGCGCCCCAGTTGTAGCTGTGCGGCCCCCAGAGCGGCGGGAAGACCTGCTTGCCGTTGCGATCCTTCTGGCCCAGCCCGTCCGCGCCGTGACAGACCGCGCAATTGGCCGCGAAGACCTCCTTGCCGCGCTCGCGCGAGGGCTCTTGAGCGGGCTTGTCGATCTTGCCGAACCCCGCACCCTCTTGCTTCTTGCCGATGGGCAGGCCCTGCGACATCCAGAAGAAATAGGCCTGCAGGTCGCGATAGACATCCGAGCCATAGGGCGGCGGCCCACCCGACGGCGAACCCTGAGCGTTCATCGAATAGGTGAAGCAGCCCTTGATCCGGTCCTCCATCGTATTCACCATTTTGTTCTTGGAGCGATATTTCGGATAGACCGGATAGGCGGCCCACATCGGCGCGGAATAGGCCTGACGGCCCGCGTCGAGGTGGCAGTTCGAACAGCTCAGGTCGTTGCCCACGAAATCATGCGCATTGGTGCCGGTATCGTTGAAGATCGCCATGCCGCGCCGCACCGACTGGCCGAATTGGTCATCGGGGATGGTGCTTTCGTCGGGTGGCGTGAAAAGGCCCGACCCATCCTCGGCGGCGGCTGTCGCGACGGGTTTCTGTCCGGTCAGCCAGCTCGGCGCGAGCCCGTAATCCACCGCGAGCGAGCCCAGCACTACGAGGGTCAGACCACCGCCCACGGCGAGGATCGCGCGGATCGTCGTCTGCCCGCGTGAGGGCTTGGGCGTATGCGACGGTGGCAGGTCGGTCGGATGTTTACTGGTCATTGGAACTCTCCTTTGCGGCGGACGCGGAGGTCGTCATCGCCACCATGTCGGCGGGTTTCGATCCGGGCACGGGCGGCAGCGAGGCGAGATAATCGGCCACCGAGCGGCGATCCGCATCGCTCAACGCCTTGCTGATCCCGGCCATCAGGCCCAGCGGCGAGTTATGCCGTGCACCGCCGGCCCACATCGCGAGCTGATGCGCCACATAGCTGGGCTGCTGTGCGGCGATGCCGGGGAATTCCGGCGCCACGCCGATGCCCGAAGGCCCGTGACAGGTGAAACAGGCCGGAACGCCGATCGACCAGTCGCCTTCCTTGGCAAGCTGCGCGCCGCGCTTGAGATCGCCCTGAAGCGAGGGCGTGGCCCCCGAGGGGCTGCTCATGCCCGCGTAGTAATTGGCCAGATCGATGATCTCGCGATCGCTCAGCCCCTTGGCGACATAGGCCATCGAGTCGTTGAAGCGCGCGCCTTTCTGGAAGTCGTGCAGCTGCTTGACCAGATAGGCCGCCGGCAGCCCGGCCAGACGCGGCACGGTTTCCAGCCCCTCGCCTTTCTCGCCGTGACAGCTCGCGCAGGACCAGACCGTATCGGTGCCCTCGTTGACGAGCTGCGCGACCAGCTTCGCGTCAGGCCCTTTCGCGGCGGGGGTCTTGGCGTCGGGCTGCGCGGGCAGGCCGTTGATCAGACCCGCCAGCTCGGCGCCGCCATTCCACGGATCCATATCGCCGCTGACCTTGCGGATATCGGCAACCTCGGAGGCGCTGATGGTCTTGGTGCCGTCATTGAGCCCGGTCGCAACGTAGGAGGCGATCTCGGAGATCTCCTTGTCGCTCAGAACCGAACCGAAGGCGGGCATCTCGCCGTCATAGCTCTCGCCATTGACGTTGAGCGGGCCACCGATGCCGCGCATCACGATCTCGGTCACCGCCTGCGCACCGCCCAGTTTCACCACATCCGAGCCATGCAGCGGAGGGAAGGCACCGGCCACGCCCTCGCCCGCATCGCCGTGACAGGTCGCGCAATTGTCGGAAAACAGCGCCTTTCCAGCCGCTGGATCGGGCGCGCTGACCTGCGCGGTCTTGGTTTGCTCCTGCTTGTCGAGCTGGGCTCGCGCCTTGTCGGCGACCTGCGTGGAATGGCTCGTCTCGACCAGCATGAACACGCCCCAGATCGCCAGCGCGATCGCGATCCAGTAGACCGGCAGGGGGATGCGCCGGGTTTCCTCGAACGGCTCGAAGGTCTCGTCGGGAAGCCGGGGGTCTTTCTTCATCTTGTCACTCATCATCCTCTCCCTCGGCTCAATTCGACGCCTTGGCGGCATCGGTTTGCTTTTGCTGCTCGGCGGCGATCAGCGCATAGCCGTCGTCGCGCAGACCATCGGCGGGCGGGGCGTATTGGCGCTTCATGCCTTGCAGGTAGGTCACCAGATCCAGCGCATCCTGCTTGGCCACGATCACGCCGGTCTTGGGCGCATAGGCGGGCGGCAGTTTCACCACCACGTCGCCCGGATCGGCCTTGTCCTTGTGCTCGAACAGGTACGGATAGGCGGGCATGATCGACCAGCTCGAGATCGCGCGCGGCTGGTAGAGGTGGGTGAGCTGCCAGCCCTGCGAGGGCAGGCGATCGCCGATATCCATCAGGTCCGGCCCGGTGCGCATCGTGCCGAGCTGATGCGGGTTGTCATAGGCATAATCGCCCGCCACCGAGGCCCGGCCCCAGCCACGCTCGGCATCGGGCGCCTGCGCGATCGAGCGCGGCTGCTGGCTGTGGCAGTACAGGCAGCCCATCGAGACATAGACGTCACGCCCGCGCGCCTCTGCCTCGGTGTAGGGGTTGAGCCCCGGGGAGGGCCCTTGCGCGCCGATCTGCATACCCGGTGCGATCACGAGAAACAGGGTGGCCATCGCGAGGATCGCGAGCGCGGTGATTGCGAGAGGAAGATAGCGGTTCATTCTGCGGCCACCATGTTGTCGGTTTCGGTCTCACGGGTCTTCTTGGCGAAGCCGAGCGCGATGAGGTTGATCGCCAGCAGCACATGGCCGAGCGTCATCAGCCCGCCGCCCAGCGAGCGGCCCTCGAGATAGGGTTTGAGCAGGATCACGCTGTCGGCGAACGGCTTGGTCGCATCGAGCTGTGCAAGTCCTTGCAGCACGCCGCCGATGGTCAGCGACAGGAAATAGACCGCAAAGCCGATCACGTTGAGCCAGAAATGCCAGGCGATGAGACGCGGGAAGGGGAAGTATTTCCCGGTCGCGCGCGGCACGATCTGGTAGATCGCGCCCATCAGCACCAGCGACACGAAGGCATAGGCGCCAAGGTGGGCGTGGCCCACCGTGTAATGGGTGAAGTGCGTGATCGTATTGACCGAGCGAAGCGCCTCGATCGAGCCTTGGAAAGAGGCTGCGGTATAGCTCAGCGCGCCGAACCAGATGAAACGCAGCGGCATCGATTCCTTCAGCGCCCAGAGGTTGCGCGCCACCGTCACATGCTGGTTGATCGCCACCGCGATGACCGGAACGAACATCATCACCGAATGCACGACCGACAGCGTCACGAGCCAGGTCGGGACCGGGCCGCCGATCAGGTGGTGGATGCCGACTTGCGAATAAAACAGCGCGAGCGCCCAGAAACCCACCAGCGAGACCGCGTAGGAATAGATCGGTTTGCCGATGATTTTCGGGATGAAGTAATAGGCGGTGCCCACGCCGAGCGGCGTCAGCCACAGGCCCAGCACGTTATGCGCATACCACCAGTTCATCGTGGCCTGCTCGACCCCGTGATGGACGCCGGGAATGTTGGCGATGATGAACAGGACCGGGAACCACAGAACAGCGGCGAGGAAATACCAACCCGAGACGTAGATGTGATGCACTTCGCGATGCTTGGTGGTCGAGATCAGCGGCGCCACGAAACAGGCCGCGCCAAGCGCCAGAACGATGTCGATCTGCCACGGGATCTCCAGCCATTCGAGCCCGTCCGTCCAGCCATTCGCAATCGCCATGACGCCTGCGGCCACACCGATATTCCACAGCACGATCCCGAGCTTGACCATCCCGACCATGCGCAGCTTGGTGTGGAAGATGCGCGGGATGATCCAGAATACCGCAGCAAGCCCTGCCTGCGAGGCCCAGCCATAGGCGACCGAATTCAGGTGCACCGTGCGCATCCGTCCGAAGGTCATTTGCGCCGCGCCCGACATCAGGTCGGGCAGGTGCAGCTCCAGCGAGGCCGCAAGCCCGTGGAGCGAGCCGTAGATCAGCCAGAACACCGCCGCCGCGATCAGCCACATCACGGGGCTGGCCGAGACCTGGTCGATCCCGCTCCGCTCGGTGTCGAAATGGTGGGGTTTGTCCGGCGTGTCGATCTCCGCGCCCTCGCCGGGGGTGAAGATCGAGCGCGCGTCATCGGCGTCGGGAGTGTGAACCTGCTTGTTCGCAATCGCCCAGATCAGGATCGTCAGCGCCAGAAGCGAGATGATGAAGCTCAGGGCGAGCAACAGGCCAAGCGTTTCGGTGATTTGCATGGGCTGGCTCCGGTTTCAGACGAAACCCGGGCGCGGCCGGTTTTGAACGATCGAACTCGTCACGGTCCCTTTTCTCCCTTGCCCGGTTCTACGGTTTCTTTTCACGAGCAACGAACGGTGGCGTGAACTGTTCCGACATATTCATATTTTTGCAGATTTCGGGGGCTTCCCCTCCTGCACAGCCGGTCGATCACGCCACCGCGGCATCGCTGCGCGGCTCTGGCCAATAAGGGTGGCGCAGTCACGCGCCTGCGACCACTCCACCTCACGCGAACATGACCATGGGTGAGCGTCGGCGTGACGCCCGTCTGTGCGCCAACGGGGTAAGTTCTGTGCGGGCCCAGTCTTTTCTGGCGCAGCGCGCTCCTCACCGCTTGTCAAAAGACATGACAAAGGTTTCACTCGCCCCACGAGCGCGTGAGGAGGCGCTCACAATTGATGTGAAAACACTTAAAAGCGTAGGTGCGCTCGCCTTGCAGGCGCGCCCTGCGGAGCGCGCGTCGCGGGTACGAGGGATGCGGGAGGGCAATTTTGCGCTGGTCCGCGAGGCTGATTCTAAGCCGTGGCGGTGCGCCTGAGCGGTGCGACGGGGGGAGCGAGCAGAGCTGCGGTTTCCTCGCTCTCGATCACCATCGCAGGAGCGCGGGCGCGCAGATATTGTAACCACCGCGGCGAACCCCCATCGATGAGGGGTGCGCGGATCGCGGCACATGTATTTGACGAGGAGGCCCGGATGCCGCGCGTATCCGGGGGCGAGTGACGAGATGACCAAGACGCAAGAGCCCCGTCCGGGCAAGCCTGCCGAGGCCGCGCAATCCCCGACTGAGACCTCGCCTGCGCCGCCTGACAGCCTCGGCGCGCGGCTCCACCGCTGGGCCGAGCACCCGGCGGTGAAGCTTGGCCTGCCGCTTCTGGTGCTGGCGATCGCGGTGCTGGTCCTGCACAAGCTTGCCGGTGATGTGAGCCCCGCGAAGGTCGTTGCCGATATCGGTGGGGCCAGTCCGGCGGCGCTTCTTCTGGCACTTGCGGCGACCACGGCCAGCTATCTCGCCATCGCCTTCTACGACGTGATTTCACTGGCCGCGGTGGCGCCCGGGATCGTGCGCGCGCGCACCGCCTACCTGATCGGAGGGGCGGGCTATGCCATTTCAAACCTTCTCGGGGTCTCTTACCTGACAGGCGGCGCGGTGCGGTTGCGTACCTATGTCGCCGCGGGCGTACCCTTCCACCGCGCGGCGCTCGCCCTCGGCACCTCGTGGAGCGGCTTCTGGACGGGGCTTGCCGCGCTGCTCGGCCTGCTGATGCTGTTTCACCCGCAAGGGCTTTCGGGCGTGTTGCCGATCGCGCCGGGGCTCGAAAGCCTGACCGGGATCGCGTTGCTGGTTGCGCTGGGTGTTCTGATGGCCGTGCTCGGGCGCAAGGGCCGCCACCTGAGCTGGCGCGGGATCGAGGCCGATCTGCCGCGCGCCACCACCGCAAGCCTCCTGATGCTCGCGGGCATGGCCGATCTGCTTTTCGCCTCGCTCACGCTCTGGGTGCTGCTGCCCCCCGATCTGGGCGGCAATTTCGCCTATTTCTTCGTGATCTTCATGGCCGCGATCGGGCTGGGCATCGCGAGCCATTCGCCGGGTGGGCTGGGCGTCTTCGAGGCAACCGTGATCGCGGGGCTCGGCGCGGGCGCGCGCTCGGATCTGCTCGCGGCGCTGGTGCTTTATCGCGTGGTCTACACGCTCTACCCGTTTCTCGTCGCGACGCTGGGGCTGGCGGTGGGGTGGCTCTGGGCGCAGCGCCATCGGTTTGACGGGGCGGCCGATCTCGCGCTTGCGGTGATGGGGCCACTGATCCCGCCGCTCGCCGCGGGCGTGTCGCTTGTTGCGGGCGTGGTGCTGCTGCTGTCGGGCTCGGTTCCGGCGGAAGGCTCCCGGCTGGATCTGCTGCGCGACGTGCTGCCGCTGCCGCTGGTGGAGTTCTCGCACCTGACCGCCTCGGTCACCGGCGTCTTGCTGATCGTGCTCGCCCGGGGCCTTTTCCAACGCCTCACCCGCGCCTGGATCATGGCGCTGATCCTGCTTGCGATCGGGATCGTGACATCGCTGGTGAAGGGGCTCGAATGGGAGCAGGCGGCGACGATGGTGATCGCGGGCGCGCTGCTGATCCTGTTCCGGCAGGCCTTCTACCGGGTGCAGGACGCGTCGATCTTCCGGCTCGACCTGCGCTGGTTCGTCTCTGTCACCGCGCTGGTCGTGGCGATCACCTGGATCGGCTTCTTCGCCTATAAGCACGTCGAATATCGCGATGCGCTCTGGTGGCAATTCGCCTGGAAGGGCGATGCCTCGCGTTTCCTGCGCGGCACGGTCGGGGCGTCGGTGGCGCTCGCGATCATCGCGCTCGGCTCGATCCTTGGCAGCCGCAAGCGCCTGCGCCCGCGTCAGGAAATCCCGCAGGCGGTGCGCGACATCCTCGCGGGATCCGACGATGCCGAGGCGCAGCTGACCTTGATGGGCGACAAGGAGGTGCTGCTCGACCCCGAAGGCCGTGCCTTCATCGCTTATGCCGATACCGGCCGCGCCCTGATCGCGCGTGCCGATCCCGTGGGCGAGGAGGAGGCCGCGATCGATCTGATCTGGGCCCTGCGCGAGAAAGCCGACCGGATGGGGCGGCTATGTGCCTTCTACGGCGTCTCGCCGCGCTACCTGCCGGTCTTTCTCGATATGGGCCTGTCGATCGTGAAGATCGGCGAGACCGCCCGGATCGACCTGACGACCTTCACCCTCGACGGACCGAAGAAGAAGAATTTCCGCTACGCCCTCTCCAAGGGGCAGCGCGACGGCTACCGCTTCGAGATTCTGCCCGCGGCCGAGGTGCCCGCCCATCTGCCCGAGCTGCGCGCGATCTCCGATGCCTGGCTCGCGCAGAAACAGGGCGAGGAGAAAAGCTTCGCGCTCGGCGCCTTCACCGAGGATTACATCGTCAATTTCGACATCGCCGTGCTGCGTGACCCCGACGGCGCGATCATCGCCTTCGCGAACCTTCTGAACGGCGCGGGGGTCGAGATTTGCATCGATCTGATGCGCTATGACGGCCGCTGTCCGGGCTGGGGAATGAGCCAGCTCTTCACCGAGATGATCCTCTGGGCGCAGGCACAGGGGTTCCGCTGGTTCCGGCTCGGCAATGCGCCCTTCTCGGGGATCGAGCGCCACCGCCTCGCGTCGATCTGGCACCGGCTGGGCGGGTTTCTCTATGAACACGGTGAGCGGATCTACAGCTTCGAGGGGCTCCGCAGTTTCAAGGAGAAATGGGATCCGGTCTGGTCGCCCCATTACCTCGCCTCGCCGGGCGGGCTTGGCGTTCCGCGGGTGCTCTACGAGGTGAACGTTCTGATCTCGGGGGGCGTGCGCGGGCTGGTGCGCCGCGACAGCAAGGAACGCAGCGGATGATCCCCAACTTCAAGGACCATGCCGCCAATGAGCGCACCTTCCTTGCCTGGCTGCGCACCGCCATCGCCATCGTCGGCGTCGGGCTGACGGCGGCGAAGCTGACGGGCGCGCATATGCCGGTCTGGTCGGATGTGGCGATGATCGGATCGGGGGGCGTGGTCGTGCTGCTGGCCTTCATCCGCATGCAGCTCCTGCGCAAGCGCATCGACGCCGAAGTCTCGCTCGACGCCTCGGGTACGAACTGGCCCGATGTGGTCCTGGCCGCGCTGGTGATCGCGCTGATCGTGCTCACGGGGATATTCATCCTGCATGTCACCTGATCCCCTTGCATCTGCCCGCCGGGCCTGACTTGATGCGGCCCAAATGCAGGAGGGAGAGGCGATGAAGCTGTTTCGTCACGGGCTCATGGGAGCCGAGAAACCGGGGATGCTCGACGATCAGGGCGTGATGCGCGACCTGTCGGGGAAGGTGAGCGATATCGGTGGTGCGGTGCTGGGCGAGGCCGGTCTGGCCGAGCTGGCCGCGATCGATCCTGCGAGCCTGCCAGTCGTGCCCGAGGGCAGCCGCCTGGGCGCGCCGGTCGCGGGCATCGGCAAGATGATCTGCATCGGGCTCAACTACGCTGACCACGCCGCCGAATCCGGTGCCGAGGTGCCGCCCGAGCCGCTGATCTTCATGAAGGCCACGTCCGCGATCCAGGGGCCGAACGACCCGATCGTGATCCCGCGAGGATCGGAAAAGACCGATTGGGAGATCGAGCTGGGCATCGTCATCGGCACGCCCGCGAAATATGTCTCGGAAGAGGACGCGCTCGATTACGTTGCGGGCTATGTTCTGGCCAATGATGTCTCCGAGCGCAGCTTCCAGACCGAGCGCACGGGTCAATGGACGAAGGGCAAGAGCTGCGACAGCTTCGGCCCGCTCGGACCCTATCTCGTGACGCGCGACGCGGTGGCCGATCCGCAGAACCTCGCGATGACGCTCAGCGTCAATGGCGAGGTGATGCAGAACGGTTCGACCGCGACGATGGTCTTCGGCGTCGCGAAGCTCGTGAGCTACCTGTCGCAATTCATGACGCTGCATCCGGGCGACGTGATCTCGACCGGCACGCCGCCGGGCGTCGCGATGGGGATGGAAACCCCGCGCTACCTGCGTCCGGGCGATGTGGTCGAACTGGAGATCGAAGGCCTCGGTCGCCAGCGCGCCGAGCTTGTCGCCGATACCTGAAAAGAGGGCAGGGCGCGCGGGTCTCGCGCGCCCGTTTCCTTACAGCCGGATCGGCTCGTCCTTCGCAATCCGGTCGAACTCCATCAGCACCTGCACCAGCTTCGGCATTTCCTTGAGCGGGATCATGTTCGGCCCATCCGAGGGGGCGTTATCGGGCGCCTCATGGGTTTCGATGAACACGCCCGCGATCCCCAGAGAAACTGCCGCGCGCGCCATCACCGGCGCGAATTCGCGCTGACCGCCCGAGGAGCCGCCCTGACCGCCGGGCTGTTGCACCGAATGGGTCGCGTCCATGATCACCGGGTAGCCGGTCTTCATCATCTCGGGCAGCCCGCGCATATCCGCGACCAGCGTGTTGTAGCCAAAGGAGGTGCCGCGCTCGGTCAGCAGGATCTTCTCGTTGCCGGTCGAGGCGACCTTCTCGGCCACGTTGGGCATGTCCCAGGGCGCGAGGAACTGGCCCTTCTTGATATTGACCACGCAGCCGGTCTCGCCCGCGGCCAGCAGCAGATCGGTCTGGCGGCACAGGAAGGCGGGGATCTGAATCACGTCGACCACCTCGGCGGCGATCTTCGCCTGCTCGGCATCATGGATATCGGTCAGCACGGGGCAGCCCAGCTCGGCGCGCACATCGTCGAGGATCTTCAGCCCCGCTTCGATCCCGAGCCCGCGCTTACCCTTGAGACTGGTACGGTTGGCCTTGTCATAGCTGGCCTTGAAGATGAATTGCGCGCCCGCCTGATCGCAGGCTTTCGCCATCTCGCTCGCGATCATCAGCGCATGGTCGCGGCTTTCCAGCTGGCAGGGGCCCGCGATCACCGTCAGGGGGCGGTCGTTCGAGACGGTCAGCCCGCCGATTTTCACGTCTTTCATGTCTTTCTCCGCAGCGATGTGCCGCGTCGCCGGGATCAGCTCGAGACCTGCTCGCGCAGGATCGAAGCGGTCAGCGACAGCATCAGATAGATGCCCGAGAAGATCAGGAAAGCCAACAGCGTGTTCTCGAAAGCGCGCGGATAGGTCGGCTCGTCGGGCGCCACCGGGCGCACGCCCATCTCGAGATAACGCACCTGTTTGTTGGCTTCGATCCGCGCCGTCTCCATCTGCTGGGCGGCGGCGGAGAGCAGCATCTGGCGGGTCTGCAACTCGCCCTGCGCGATCTGGAGCTGGCCGGTCACGGCGGCAAGCGACTCGGTATTGCCCTTGTCGGTCGTGAGCTGGCTGCGCAGCTTTGCGATCGCTTCCTCAAGCCGTTTGATATCGCCCTGAACGCCCGCGACCCGCGCCTGGTTGGGTCGCTCGTTGTCGAGCAACTGACCCAGTTCGAGCCGCTTTTGTTGAAGCTGCGTCTCGAACCCCGAGATCTGCCCCATCACCAGCGAGTTCTCCGAGATCGGGTCGAGAATCCCGACCTTCTCCTGCAATTGCTGCACCTTGGCCTGCGCGGCGAAGACCTTGTTCTCGGCGTCCTGATAGCTCTCGAGCGCGCCCTTCATCTGGTCGCCCCGCAGACGCGCGGTCAACTGGTCCACCTGCTCTTCGGCATAGGAGATCAGCGCTTGCGAAAATTCCTGCGATTCCTTGGGATTGGGCGCGATCACCTCCATCTTCACGATCCCTTCCGAGGGGTCGTAGCCGATCTGCACCATCTTCTGATAGAGCCGGTAGGCCTGTTCGTCGGTGGCATTTTCCGGCAGGCGCTGGAGCGGGTCGATCGTCGGGTCCTCGAACACCGTCTTGAAGCCTTTGTCACGGTCGAGCCGGAGCATCGCGTCGCGCGATTGCAGGTAGGATTGCACCGTCACCGAATCCTGGTTCGTCGCAAGCTGCGTTCCCGAGAAGAGCGAACCAAGGCCCGAATTGCCCATCCCGTCGGCCTTCTGGATCACGAAGGCGGATTTCGTGGCATACATCGGCGTCGCCATCGCGAAATAGTAATAGGCGGCAATCAGCGTCGGCAGGAAGACGAAGAAGGACAGCCGCGCGGCCAGCAGCGCCAGTTTGCGGCGGCGGCGACGCGCGATGTCGCGCTGGATCTTCAGGATCTCGGCGGCGCGTCGATCCTCGTTCATCACCTCGGTCGCGGGAAGCTGGCCCGGCTTGATCGTCTGGGGCAGCTGCACACGGGTGTCGGCACCCGGCCCGTCGGTGCGCGCCAGCGCCCGCGAGGTGGCGTCATCGGCCCCCGAGTTCTTCACCAGCGCCACGATGTTCGAGCGGTCGAACGGGTCCACGCCCTTGCGGCGCAGCAAAAGCACGGCCTCGAAATCCGAACTTGCCTCGATCCCGTGTTTCTGCGCCATGCGCCGCGCGAGCCGCAACTGGCGCCCGGTCAGCCCCTCGGAGCGGATTGCGGCGATTTCTTCCTCGGGCGTTTTCTGGCCCGCGGCCAACACCTCGGTGCCGCCTGCGGTCGGGAATTTCTGATCGCCGAACCCGTCATCTTGCGGCTCGAACAGCGTCGCGGGATCGGTTTGCGCGTTTTCCACCGCCGGGGTGTTGCGAGCCGGGGCGGCGGCAGCGGGTGCGGCCGGTTGCGCGGTGCCATCCGAGAGGACTGGCCCGTCGCGGCGGATGCGGTATTTCGAAACCTTAGGATTGGTAGTCATACATCCGCTTCGCTTCTTCCAGAGTGTCGAACTGATACAGTTGCCCGTCACGCAGCACCGCCGCCGAGCGGCAGAATTTTTCGATCGTCGCGGGCTGGTGCGAGACCACGACCACGGTGGAATCGCGCAGCCGGTCGCGCAGGATCGAGCCCGCCTTGCGATTGAACTCGACATCGGTGGTCGAGGGCATGCCCTCGTCGATCAGGTAGATGTCAAACTCCAGCGCGAGCAGCAAGGAGAAGGTGAACCGCGCCCGCATCCCCGAGCTGTAGGTGCCGACGGGCTGGTCGAAATATTCCTCGATCCCGGTGAGCCAGCGGCAGAAGGCCTCCACGTAATCGGGATCGAGCCCGTAGAGCCGTGCAATGAAGCGCGCGTTCTCCCGTGCCGAGTGCTTGGAGACGACCCCGCCCATGAAGCCCAGCGGGAACGAGACCCGACAGCCCCGGCGCACCTCACCCTCGTCGGGTTTTTCCAGCCCCGCCATCATGTTGATGATCGTCGTCTTGCCGGTGCCGTTGGGCGCGAGAATGCCCAGGCTGTTGCCCAGTTCCACGCGGAAATTGGCGCGATCAAGGATCACCTTGCGCTGCTTGCCCGTCCAGAAGGACTTGGAGACATTTTCGAATTCGATCATCGTGATCCGGTTTGCCGCCCCTGCCACTAGAAGACCATGCGCGGGGCTTGTTAATAAAGTCACCTATGCGTCGATTTGGGCATCATTATGTCGAATTCCGAGAGGGTTATGCAATGGAGAACGCGTTGTTGCGCGGATCGGAACGATGACGGGCGAGGTGCAGGCGGAAATCGCGGCTTGCCGGCTCTGCGCGGCGCGGTTCGCCGCGACCGCGACCGCCCACATGCCGCGGCCCGTGGTCTGGTTCGGCGCGGGCGCGCGGATCCTGATCGTGGGGCAGGCGCCGGGGATCCGGGTGCATGAGACCGGGCTGCCTTTCAACGACCGTTCGGGCGATCGGCTGCGCGATTGGATGGGGGTCGACCGCGAAACCTTCTACGACCGCACGCGCATCGCGATCGCGCCGATGGCGTTTTGCTTTCCCGGCTATGATGCGAAAGGCGCGGATCTGCCGCCGCCGCCGCTCTGCGCGGTGACATGGCGCGAGAAGGTCATGGCTGAAATCGGTCCCGTCGATCTGACGCTGCTGGTGGGCGGGGCGGCGCAGCGCTGGCATCTCGGGCCGGGCCCCGTCACCCAGACCGTCGCGGGCTGGCGAGACCACGCGCCGCGGCTCTTCCCCTTGCCTCATCCGTCCTGGCGCAATACGGGATGGCTGAAGAAAAACCCGTGGTTCGAGACCGACCTGCTGCCGGTTCTGCGTGCCCGGGTGAAGGAGCTGACATGACCCCTTACGACCGCGCCCATGCCGCGATGGAAGCCGAGCCCGAGAACGAGGCCAAGCGCCTTGCCGTCTACGATCGGCTGGCCGATGCCGAGCTGTTCCTGCTTCTCGAGAAAGAGCCCGAGGACGAGAATATCCGCCCGCAGGTGTTCTCGACCGAAGAGGGCGATTTCGTTCTGGTCTTCGATACCGAGGAGCGTCTGGGTGAATTCTCCGACGAACCGCATCCCTATGCGGCGCTGCCGGGGCGCGTGATCGCGCAGCATCTGGTGGGCGAGAATATCGGGCTGGGGATCAATCTCGGCGTGGCGGAGTCGGCGATGCTTCTGCCGCCCGAGGCGCTCGACTGGCTGACCGAGACGCTGTCCCATTCGCCCTCCGAGGCGCAGGGCCGTCCGGTCGCGTTCACCGCGCCGGGGCTGTCTCCCGCGATGCTGGGGCTGTTGCTGCCCGCGTTCGAGGCGAAGCTGGATCAGCTTGCCG
The DNA here is from genome assembly GCF_000714535.1 of Thioclava pacifica DSM 10166. Lineage (GTDB taxonomy): Bacteria > Pseudomonadota > Alphaproteobacteria > Rhodobacterales > Rhodobacteraceae > Thioclava > Thioclava pacifica. The sequence continues at coordinate 556,400 of NZ_AUND01000001.1, forward strand.
GGATCGCACAGGCCGCAGTGCTGGGCGGCGTGACCTATGAGGACGGCCATCGCGGCCATGTGCTCGCGGTGATCGGCGCACATGAGCATTTCATGCCCGGCATCGCAAAGGCGATGGGCGAGGCGCTGACCTTCTCCGGTCTCGATGCGGGCGAGCTTGACGTGACCTTCCTTGCGGCCGAGGACCCGGCGGCACAGTTGCTGCTCGAAAAGGGTTTGGTGCTGCATGTGCCCGAGCCGGTCGAGGAGGAGGTGCAGGAGATCGTTCCCGGCGCCGCCCCCGGCATGGACCCGACCAAACCGCCGAAACTGCGCTAAGATAAGGCCAGCTTATGCCGCGCGGTTGCGGATAAGTTTTGCTTATCTGACAAATCCCGATTTGATCGTGGGCTTGGTCAGGGGCAATCGGCCCCGGGTCGCAGCCGTCTTCGCCCCTGTCAAACCTCGCTGGCATAAACCTTGTCGATCATCGCCTGCGTGCCGCGCGCATCTTCGAGCGTCCAGGGATAATCCGCGCCTTCGGTGACGTGGCGCACAAAGTTCTCCACCTGCAAGACATATTGGGTCACGCCCGGAAAACGCTGGACCTGATCGGGCTCGCCCTTGCGGCAAAGCGTGACTTCGGCCTGATCGAAGACATTGGCGTTGAACGGGCAGGTGAGCCGGATCAGCCCCTCCGACCCCTGAAACACGACCTGCTGACGCGGATGCAGGCGGGTCGATGTCATCGCGGCATAGCTGAAGCGTCCCTGCGCGCCGATCATCTCGCCGGTGACCTGAGCGAACACATCGACGCCGTTCTCGCGCTCGATCACGGCGCGCAGATCTCCCGGCTCGGCGCGGGCCGCGTAACGCACGGAAGAATAGGCATAAACGCCGATATCCGGGATCGAACCGCCGCCGGTTTCAGGCTTGTTGCGGATGTTGCCGGGATCGGGGTTGTTAAAGCTGAAGGCGACATCGGCATGGCGCAGCTCGCCGATCTGGCCCTCGTCGAGCCAGCGCCGCGTGAGCTGCCATTGCGGGTGGTGAACGATCATGTAAGCTTCGGTGGCGAACTTGCCCGCAGCGTCGCGTGCAGCAATCAGCCCGTCGATCTCTGACGCGGCCATCGCAATCGGTTTTTCCGTCAGCACATGCTTGCCTGCCGCGAGCGCCTTCTTTGTCCACTCGACATGAAGCACGTTGGGCAGCGGGATATAGACCACGTCGATCGCGGGATCGGCGAGCAGCGCTTCATAGCTGTCATGTCGCTTGAGATCAGGGGCAAACGCCTTAAAAGGTTGGGCTTTTTCCTCGCTTGAGGTCGCGAGGGCGGCAAGGCGCGCACCTCTCGCCGCATGGATCGCCGGGCCCATATGTTCGCGGGCGAATTTCGCCGCGCCGAGAATGCCCCAGTTCAGGACCGCCATGCTGTTACCTCCTGTCACCTCACGATTTCGGGGCGATGGTAGCGCAAACAGGGCTGGGCGCAATCCGATAGGGCGCAGCGGCTTGCGGCCTTTGACGCGGAGCCGCAACCGGTTAGGTTCGAATGAGCAAATCGGGGCTTTTCACCCTAGGGACCACCAACTTGAGGCATTTCGCAACTTTTCTGTGGCTCGGGCTGACGGTCCTGTTCGGCTCTGCCTATTACGCCCAGTATTTCCGATGGCGGGACTGTTTCAACGAATTGGGCCGCTGCTACGATGCCCGCGACGGCGTTGTTTACCTTGAGCAATCCGGTGGTATATGGCTGACGCTCACGGCGATCGCCCTCGGCCTCTTTCTCTTTCGGCTCTGGCGGATGCGCGCGAAGCGGTGATCGCGCGATATCGTGCCCGCGCGAAAGAAAAAAGCCGCCCCCCAAAGGGGACGGCGCGTACTCGTTACTCAAAAAAAGCCTCAGGCCTGGATCTGCATGCCCTTTTCGCGGGCCAGTTCCGTCATGCGCTTTTGCAGTTTTTCGAAGGCGCGCACCTCGATCTGGCGGATGCGCTCGCGGCTGACCTCGTATTGGCCCGAAAGCTCCTCGAGGGTGACCGGATCATCGCGCAGACGGCGCTGCATCAGGATGTCCTTCTCGCGATCGTTGAGCACGTCCATCGCCTGCATCAGCATCTCGCGACGGGCTTCGAGCTCCTCGCTTTCGGCATAGGCTTCGGCCTGATCGGCATCTTCGTCCTCAAGCCAGTCCTGCCATTGCGCGGTGCCTTCATCGCCCGCGCCGACCTGCGCGTTGAGCGAGGCGTCCGAGCCCGACAGGCGCCGGTTCATCGAGATCACCTCTTCCTCGGTGACGTTCAGATCCTTCGCGATCTGGGCCACGTTCTCGGGGCGCATGTCGCCGTCCTCATAGGCGCCAATCTTCGATTTCGCCTTGCGCAGATTGAAGAAAAGCTTCTTTTGCGCCGAGGTCGTGCCGAGTTTCACCAGGCTCCACGAGCGCAGGATATATTCCTGAATCGCGGCACGGATCCACCACATCGCATAGGTCGCGAGGCGGAAGCCTTTCTCCGGGTCGAAGCGCTTCACGGCCTGCATCAGGCCGACATTCGCCTCCGAGATCACCTCGGCCTGCGGCAGACCATAACCGCGATAGCCCATCGCGATCTTGGCCGCGAGGCGCAGGTGGCTGGTCACGAGCTGGTGGGCGGCGTCGGTATCCTGATCTTCTGCCCAACGCTTGGCCAGCATGTACTCCTGTTCGGGTTCCAGAAGGGGGAACTTCCGGATCTCTTGCAGGTAACGGTTGAGCCCCTGTTCAGGACTCGGGGCCGGAAGGTTGGTATAGCTCGTCATTGTCTCCCATGTCTCCCTATGGCGGCTGCTCGATATGGGTCTCGGGCCGTTGTTCTTCAAGATAACGCATAAAGCGCGTTCCCGGTTCACCTCAACGGCCTGCGCCCAGGTGTCGCATGGTAAGCTTAACGTGCGGTGAGCGGATTTCCGTCGCGAAAAGGATGACGGTTGCGTGATTGATGCGCCGTTTTCACAGCACCGGCGCGAGGATCGACATCAGGTTGTTGGTGATTTTCCACCGCAGCGGCCAGCCTTCGATCTGCGCGTGGGTCAGCTGGCGCGCGCCCGCGATCCATTGCGCTTGCCGCTCGGCAAGGCGTTGGCCCAGATCGGTATCTTCGACGAGCAGGCAGTTCTCGTAATTGAGCTCGAAGCTGCGCCGGTCGAGATTGGCCGAGCCGATGATCGCGACGCGCCGATCGGCCAGAAGCGTCTTGGCATGCAGCAGGCCCGGGGCATGTTCGTGGATCTCGACGCCCGCCTCGATCAGCGCGGGGAAGAAACTGCGTGCGGCATGGGCGACAAAGCGCGAGTCGTTGCGTCGGGGCACGATCACCTGCACGCGCACCCCGCGCCGGACCGCGGCGCGCAGGGCGGAGGCGATCTCTTCGCCGGGTACGAAATAGGGGGTGGAGAGGGTGAGACTTTCCTGCGCCGCCCCGATCACCGAGAGAAACACGTCGGGCACGCCGCGAATATCGAGCATCGGTCCCGTGGCGAAGGCGACGGCGGTGCTGGTGCCGGGGCGGGGGGCGCCGGCCTCCGAGGGCACGAGCGCCGCGATATCCTCGCGGGTATGGGTGATCCAGTCGGTCGCGAAGATATGCTGGTGCTGGGCGGCCAGCGGCCCTTCGAGGCGCAGGAGCACATCGACCCAGGGTGCGAAGCGCGCCTTGATGCGAAATTCCGGGTCGGCCACGTTGCGCGATCCGGTATAGGCCACGCGCCCGTCGATCACCGCGAGCTTGCGGTGATTGCGCAGGTCGATGCGCATCGTGGCGAGCTTGAACAGCGGCCAGTGGAAGGAAAAGGCGATGCCCGTCTTGACGCCTGCCTGTTTCATCTCGCGCCAATGCGGGGATTTGATGAAACCGCGCGCGCCGAGGCCATCGACCAGCACACGCACGGTCACGCCGCGTTCGGCGGCGCGCGTCAACGCCTCCGCCAGCGCGATCCCGGTGCCGTCAGCAAGCCAGATATAGGTGGTCAGATGAACGGTTTCGCGCGCGGTCTCGATATCGGAGAGCAGGGTGGCGATCTGGTCCTCGGCCTCGGGCAGGAAGCGGATCGCATCGCCGCTGCTGGGGGCAAACCCGTTGACCGCGGCGGCGCGTGCGAAGGCGGGGCGGTAGCCGGGGGTGATCGAGGAAAGCGAGGGTGCGCCTGCGGGTTTGGGCGCGGGAAGAGCGGCAACGGTCGCGCGCTGGCGCTTGGCGATACGCTGGTTCAGGCGGGTCTCGCCGATCAGCAGGTAAAGAAGCACGCCGACAAAGGGCACCGAGAGGATCAGGATCGTCCAGCTGGCGCGTACGGCGGGCGGTTTGTCAGGGCGCGTGAGCACCCGCAGCACCGCCAGGGTCTGGCCGCCAAAGTGGACCAGTAGCGTGACAAGCTCCCACCACCAGACCGTCACGGCGCCCCGCGCAGCTCGGCAAGCAGCGCTTCCATGTCATCGGGCAGGGGGGCGGTGAAGGACAGCTCCTCTCCCGTTACCGGATGGATGAAGCCGAGCGTCGCGGCATGAAGCGCCTGACGCGGGAAATCGCGCACCGCTTGCGCGACCTGCGCCCCCACCGCTTTTTCCGAGATCTTGCGCTTGCCGCCATAGGTCGGATCGCCGATCAGCCCGTGGCCAGCATAGGCCATGTGCACGCGGATCTGGTGCGTGCGCCCGGTCTCGAGCCAGCAATCGATGAGCGCGGCGGTGCCCTTGAACTCTTCGACCACGCGGGCGCGGGTCACGGCATGGCGCCCGCCATGGGCGACCACGGCCTGTTTCTGCCGGTCGGTCTTGTGGCGTGCGAGCTGGGTGACGATCTTCAGCACGCCCCCGGTTTCGAAGCTGACCCCGCTGAGCCCGCGCAGGCGCGGGTCGGCCTGATCGGGGACGCCATGGCAGATCGCGAGGTAGTGGCGGTGCACCGAGTGTTTCTCGAACTGCGCGGCAAGCCCGTGATGGGCGCGGTCGGATTTCGCCACGACCAGAAGGCCCGAGGTTTCCTTGTCGATCCGGTGCACGATGCCCGGGCGCGCCTCGCCGCCGATGCCGGAGAGATTGCCGCCGAAATGGTGCAACAGCGCATTGACCAGCGTTCCCTCGGGCGAACCCGGCGCGGGATGGGTAACCATGCCCGCGGGCTTGTTCACGACGATCAGGTCGTCATCCTCCCAGAGCACTTCCAGCGGAATGTCCTGCGCCACGGTCTCGACCGGTTTCGGCGGCTCGAGCGCGATCTGGTAGATTTCGCCCTCGGTCACTTTCGCCTTCTGGTCGGTCACCGGCGCGCCGTCGAGCGTCACGGAGCCTTCCGCGATCAGCTTGGCCAGACGCGAGCGTGAGAGGGACGCTTCCTCTGGCACAGCCGCCGCCAAGGCCTTATCAAGGCGGGGACCCATGCCGGGTCCGATCTCGACGCTGAGGATATCCTTGTCCATGTCCGACCTGCCTGAAGACGAGCTGCCTGCCACGCTGCCACCCGATCTGCGCTTTCTCAAGCTATTGGTGACGGTTCTGGCCGGCGTGATGATTGCGGGGCTTGTAGCGATTGTGGCGCTGCTTGTCATCCGCCTGAAAACGCCGAGCCCGCTGCCCGAGCTTCCCGCGGCGATCACGCTGCCCCAAGGCGCGCAGGCCGAGGCTGTGACATTCGCGCGCAGCTATGTCGTCGTGGTGACCGATCAGGGCGCGGTTCTGGTCTTTGACAAGGCAGGCAAACAACTCGCCGATGTGCCGATCGGGGCCGCCGATGGAAATTGAGATCGAGATCGAGGATCCCCGCTGGGAGGCGCTCGGACTTGCCGCTCTGGCCGAGCGCGCGGCCCGGCTGGTGCTTGAGGATCGCGGGATCGATCCGGATTTGTGCCGGATCTCGGTTCTGGCCTGCGATGATGCGCGCATTGCCGATCTTAATGCCGAATATCGTGAAAAATCCAAACCCACCAACGTCTTGAGCTGGCCTGCCGAGGAGCGCGGGGCAGAGGAAGAGGGCGCCGATCCGGAGCCGCCCGCGCCCGATGTCTTCGGCGAGATCGAATTGGGCGACCTCGCGATTGCCTACGAGACGTGCGCGCGCGAGGCGGAGGAACAGGGCAAGGCGCTGGCCGATCATGTGCTGCATCTGCTGATCCATGCCACGCTGCATCTGCTCGGCTATGACCATATTCGCGACAAAGATGCCGAAGCGATGGAACAAATCGAAATCCGACTGCTTGAAAGCGTAGGAATTCGTAACCCATATATGTAATGATGGGTGTCCAGACACCGCTTTTGGAAAGGAACGATGGGACAGGTTGCCGACGGAGTGTCCTCCGCCAATGCCGAGAGTTCGGATAACGCCGAACCCGGACAGTCTTCGGAACCCGCTTCGCGCGGGTTGCTCAGCCGCTTTTTCGGAGGGCGCAGCGCGCCGGACGAGGAAGAGCGCATTGAATTGCCCCCCGCACCGGCCCCGGTGCCGCTCGGGCTCGGAAACCTGCGCCGGATGCGCGTGGGCGATGTGGCCATTCCCAAGGTCGAGATCGAGGCCGTGCCTGTCACGATCTCGCGCGACGAGCTGGTGGAGAAATTCCGCGAGCATGGATATTCGCGCCTGCCGGTCTTCAAGGAAACGCTCGACACGCCGCTGGGGCTTGTCCACCTGAAGGATCTCGCGCTCGAATACGGGTTCGGCTCGGGCTCGGGGCGGTTCTCGCTGCGCAAGCTGATCCGTCCGCTCCTTTACGTGCCGCCCTCGATGCCGATCGGCGTGCTGTTGCAGAAGATGCAGGTCCAGCGCATCCACATGGCGCTGGTGATCGACGAATATGGCGGCGTCGACGGGTTGCTCACGCTTGAAGACCTGATCGAACAGGTGATCGGCGAGATCGAGGATGAGCATGACGAGGCCGACGACGCCTATTGGCGCGAGGAAAAGCCCGGTCAGTGGATCGTCCAGGCGCGCGCGCCGGTGCATGAATTCGAGGGCGAGATCGGGATGCGGCTGGCCGATGAGGAGGCCGAGGACGAGATCGACTCGATGGGCGGCCTTGTCTTCATGCAGCTTGGCCGCGTGCCCGCGCGCGGCGAAGTGGTCGTGGCCGAGAACGGTGTCGAATACGAGGTCGTCGATGCCGATCCGCGCCGGATCAAACGTCTGCGCGTACGTCTGCCGGGTGTGGCGCCGGCCGAATGAGCGGGCTATGACGCCCCCATGATCGAGGTGATCCGAGAGGGATTTCGTGCGCCGCTGCGCCCGCGCTGGCAGGTCTTGCTGCTGGCGACGGTGCTTGGCGCGCTTTTTGCCGCCGGTCAGGCCCCGCTGGGGCTGTGGTGGCTGGCGCTGCCCGCGCTGGCCGGGGCGATCTGGATCGCGACCTCGGAACGCTGGCGCGCCTCGATGATCTGGATCGGGTTTGCGACAGGCTTCGGCTATGCGCTGGCCGCGATGTTCTGGATCGTCGAGCCCTTCATGGTCGAGGCTGATATCTACGGCTGGATGGCGCCCTTCGCTTTGGTGCTGATGGCCGCGGGGATGGGGGTGTTCTGGGCGATCGGTTTCGGGCTTGGCGCTTATGCGGGGCAGGGCCCGCGCAGCCGTGCGCTTGGTATCGCCTTGGGCATGGCAGCCTCGGATGCGCTGCGGTCTTATGTTTTTACCGGCTTTCCCTGGGTTCTGGTGGGTCATGTCTGGATCGGCACGCCGGTCGCGCAGGCGGCGGCCTTCATCGGCCCGCTCGGGCTGAGCCTGATCACGATGCTGATCGCGGCCGCGCCCGCGATGACGCGGGGGATGCGGATGGGGCCGGCGCTGGGGCTGGTGGGGGTGGCGTTGGCGGCATTGGTCGGGCTCTGGCTCGGGGGTGTCGCGCGGCTCAATGCGCCGGTCAGCCCGCGTGCCGAGCCGATCACGCTGCGCCTCGTGCAGCCCAACGCGCCGCAGGATCTCAAGTGGTTGCCGCAATACCGGATGGAGTTCTTCCAGAGGCTTCTCGATCTGACGAAGGCGCCGACTGCACCCGGCGCGCCCAAGCCCGACCTGATCGTCTGGCCCGAGACCGCCGTGCCCTTCCTGCTCGAGCGTCCGCAAGGTGGGCTTGAGATGTCGGCAGAGGCGGCGGGCGGTGTGCCGCTCGCGATGGGGATCCAGCGCGCGCAGGGCAGCCGCTATTACAATTCCCTCGCGCTGATCGGCCCGCAGGCGCAGGTCGAGGCGCTTTATGACAAGTCGCATCTGGTGCCATTTGGCGAGTACATGCCCTTCGGCGATGCGCTGGCGCAGATCGGGATCACTGCTTTCGCGGCACAGGTCGGCAATGGTTATTCGGCGGGGCCGGGGGAGAAGCTTCTGAACCTCGGCAAGCTCGGTCATGTCGCGCCGCTCATCTGCTACGAGGCGATCTTCCCGCAGGATCTGCGTGGCTTCCCGCAGCGTCCCGACTGGATCTTGCAGGTCACCAATGATGCCTGGTTCGGCACGCTGTCGGGCCCCTATCAGCACCTTGCCCAGGCCCGGCTGCGCGCGATCGAGCAGGGCCTGCCGCTCGCGCGCGACGCCAATACCGGGGTCAGCGCGATGATCGACGCGAAGGGGCGGATCACGGCGCATCTGGGGATGGATGTGATGGGCAAGCTCGATGTGGCGTTGCCACCGAGCCTGCCGCCGACGCTCTATTCCAGGTTTGGCGATGCCCCGATCATCGGACTTATCGTCGCGCTTTTGGGGCTTCTTTCAATCTTTGCGCGTATTGCCGTTGACCGGCGCCCCGCGCGACCCTAGCTATGGCGCGAACCGCCCCAACGGCTTCCTGACGGGGTGGGGATATCAACAATGGAGCACTCCCCATGGCGCGCGCGAATTACGTTTTCACCTCCGAATCCGTTTCGGAGGGGCATCCCGACAAGGTCTGTGACCGGATTTCTGATGCCGTCCTCGATGCTTTCCTGGCCGAAGAGCCGAATGCGCGCGTCGCGTGCGAGACTTTTGCCACCACCAATCAGGTCGTCGTCGGCGGCGAGGTGGGGCTGTCGGACAAGACCAAGCTCGCCGAATATCTCGAAGGCATCGACAAGATCGTGCGCGATTGCGTCAAGGATATCGGCTATGAGCAGGACGAGTTCCACTGGGCCACGCTGAAGGTCGCGAATTTCCTGCACCCGCAATCGGCCCATATCAGCCAGGGCGTGGACAAGGACGGGGCCGGCGATCAGGGGATCATGTTCGGTTATGCGACCGACGAGACGCCCGAGCTGATGCCCGCGCCGATCCACTATGCCCATGCGATCCTGCGCCGTCTGGCCGAGGCGCGCAAATCCGGCGCCGAGCCCGACCTGCGCCCCGATGCGAAATCGCAGCTTTCCGTGCGCTATGAGAATGGCCGTCCGGTGGGCGTGACGCAGATCGTGCTGTCCACGCAGCACGCCCATGAGCATCAGACCTCCGACGATATCCGCGCCATCGTCGAGCCCTATATCCGCGAGACCCTGCCCGAGGGCTGGATCACGCCGGAGACCGAATGGTGGGTGAACCCGACCGGGACCTTCGTGATCGGCGGGCCCGATGGCGATGCGGGCCTGACGGGGCGCAAGATCATCGTGGACACTTACGGCGGCGCAGCCCCGCATGGCGGCGGTGCCTTCTCGGGCAAGGACCCGACCAAGGTGGACCGCTCGGCCGCTTACGCCGCGCGTTATCTGGCGAAGAACGTGGTGGCCGCGGGTCTGGCGAAGAAATGCGTGATCCAGGTGTCTTACGCGATCGGCGTGGCCAAGCCGCTCTCTATCTATGCCGACACGTTCGGCACGGGCGAGGTGCCCGACGAGCTGATCGAGAAGGCCGTGGGCGAGGTGATGGACCTCACGCCCAAGGGCATCCGCGACACGCTCGATCTGTGCAAGCCGATCTATGCGCGCACTGCGGCCTATGGCCATTTCGGCCGCGCGCCCGAGGCCGATGGTGGCTTTTCCTGGGAGAAGACCGACCTGACCGAGGCGCTGAAGAGGGCCGTGTCGTGAGCACCGATACCTCGGGTCTGACCCAGCTGGGTCAGGCGACCGAGCTGCCGCAATCGCCCGAGGAGGCGGTGCTGGAGCGCGTGCCCCAGCCGCGCGCGGGCGAGCGATATCTCGTACGGTTCACCGCGCCCGAGTTCACCTCGCTCTGCCCGCTGACCGGCCAGCCGGATTTCGCGCATATCATGATCGACTATGTGCCGCGCGACTGGCTGGTGGAGAGCAAATCGCTCAAGCTGTTCCTCGGTTCGTTCCGCAATCACGGGGCGTTCCACGAGGATTGCTCGGTGATGATCGGCCAGCGGCTGCGCGATCTGCTCGATCCCGAATGGCTGCGCATCGGCGCCTATTGGTATCCGCGCGGCGGCATTCCGATCGACGTGTTCTGGCAGTCCGGCCCGCAGCCCACGGATCTGTGGATCCCCGATCAGGGCGTGCCGCCCTATCGCGGGCGGGGCTGAGAGGCGGAAAGGTCGAGGGGGCGCTGCCCCCGCTCGCGCTGCGAGCCCCCCGAGATATTTCGATCAAGAAGAAGCGGCCCGAGGCAAGAGGGCTTGAGACGGCGGGACTTCCGCGCCACTCTCCGCTGCAAACCGAAGGATAGACCCATGCCCGACGCCTTGCGCTACGCCGCTATCATGCTTGCCGCCGGGATCGGCATTCCCCTTCTGGCCGCTCTGAATGCTCAGCTTGGCAGCCGTATCGGGGCGCCGGCCGTGGCGGCGGTGGTGCTGTTTTGCGTGGCGCTTGGCGGTGCTGTGGCGGCGATGATGGTCACCTCGGGCCCCTCGGCCATCGCGCGCCTGCCGAGCCAGCCCTGGTATCTGTTCCTCGCGGGGCTTCTCGTCGCCTTCTACGTCATCTCGATCACCTTCGTCGCGCCGAAATTCGGGGTCGGAAACGCGGTGTTCTTCGTGCTGCTCGGTCAGATGATCTCGGCAGCGATGATTGACCAGTTCGGCCTCTTCGGCGCGATCGTGCGCCCGATCACCCTGATGCGCGGCGCGGGGATCGGGTTCATGTGCCTCGGCCTCTTCCTGATCCAGAAGGCCTGAGCCGAAAGGCTTGAGTTTTCCGCCGCGCACGGCTAGAGGCCCGGCCCATGAACGAGCATGACGACAATCCCGAGCAGCCCTGGCGCAACTTCTATGGTCGCCGTCACGGCAAGACCCTGAACAAGGCGCAGAAAGACTATCTGCGCGAGGATCTGCCGCGCCTGCGCCCCGGCGCGGTGGGGTGGAAGGAAAATCCCGACCGCCTGCCGCTCGACATGGAGGCGCGCTTTCACGGCAAGCCGGTCTGGCTGGAAGTCGGCTTCGGCGGCGGCGAGCATCTGGCGCATATGGCGCAGACCTACCCCGAGGTGGAGATCATCGGCTGCGAGCCTTTCGTGAACGGCGTCGCGATGCTGCTGGGCAAGCTGCGCCGCGAGGGGATCACGAATGTCGCGGTCCATCCGGGCGATGCGCGCGACCTGATGGACGTGCTGCCCGAGGGCTCGATCTCGAAGGCGTTTCTCCTTTATCCCGACCCCTGGCCGAAATCGAAGCACCACCGCAGGCGGTTCGTCACGCCAGAGCATCTCGAACCGCTGCACCGCGCGCTGAAACCCGGCTCCGAGTTCCGCGTCGCGACCGATATTCCCGATTACGTCCGCCAGACCGTCGAGGAAGTGCCCAAAGCCGGGTTCGAACCGCTTTTCGAGGTGCCCGCCGCGTTCGATTTCGACGACCCGCAGAATGTCTCGGGCGATTGGGACACGCCCTGGGGTGACTGGCTCTCGACGCGCTACGAGCAAAAGGCGCTGCGCGAGGGCCGCAAACCGCATTACCTGACCTATCGGCGGATCTGAGCCCTTCCGCCGCCCGTGAGATCGCGCTAACAGGGGCGCGATGAAATGAGGGAGGCGACATGTCCGGCCACGGCACCCCGATCAAGATGACCTCGCGCAAATGCGGCCCTCTCATGGGCACGGCCGAGGTTCCCGGCGACAAGTCGATCAGCCACCGCGCGCTGATCCTCGGCGCGCTCTCGGTGGGCGAGACGAAGATCACCGGCCTGCTGGAAGGCGAGGACGTGTTGGATACGGCCAAGGCCATGCGCGCTTTCGGGGCCGAGGTCACGCAGCACGGGCCGGGCAGCTGGTCGGTCCATGGCGTGGGCGTGGGGGGCTTTGCCGAGCCCGAAAACATCATCGATTGCGGCAATTCCGGCACGGGTGTGCGTCTGATCATGGGGGCGATGGCAACCGCGCCGATCACCGCGACCTTCACCGGGGACGGGTCTTTGCGCAAACGCCCGATGGGGCGGGTGACCGATCCGATTTCGCTCTTCGGCGCGCAGGCTTACGGGCGCCATGGCGGGCGGCTGCCGATGACCATCGTGGGTGCCAAGACCCCGGCGCCGGTGCGCTACACGACGCCGATGGCCTCGGCGCAGGTGAAATCCGCGGTGCTTCTGGCGGGGCTGAACGCGCCGGGCCAGACCGTCGTGATCGAGAAGACTGCGACGCGTGACCATACCGAGCGGATGCTGCGTGGCTTCGGTGCCGAGATCACCACCGAGGTGACCGATGAAGGCCATGTCATCACCCTGCAGGGCCAACCGGAACTGGTTGCGCAAGAGGTCGCCGTGCCGCGCGATCCGAGTTCTGCCGCCTTCCCGGTCTGCGCGGCGCTGATCGTGCCGGGCTCGGAAATCGTGGTGCCGGGCGTCAGCCAGAACCCGACCCGCAACGGGCTTTTCATCACGCTCAAGGAAATGGGCGCCGACATCAGTTTCGAGAATGAGCGCGAAGAGGGCGGCGAGCCGGTTGCCGATCTGCGCGTGCGCTACTCGAAACTGCACGGGATTGATGTTCCGGCAGAGCGCGCCTCGGCACAGATCGACGAATATCCCGTCCTTGCGGTCGTCGCGGCCTTCGCAGACGGCGTGACCCGGATGCCCGGCGTGCATGAGCTGCGCGTGAAGGAAAGCGACCGGATCGACGCAATGGCGCGCGGGCTCGAAGCCAATGGCGTAAAGATCGAAGAAGACGACGACACGCTGATCGTACATGGCTGCGGCCCCGAGGGCGTGCCCGGCGGCGGCACCGCGGCCACCCATCTCGACCACCGCATCGCGATGAGCTTCATGGTGCTTGGGATGGCTGCGCAAAAGCCCGTCTCGGTCGATGACGGCTCGCCCATCGCGACCTCTTTCCCGATCTTCGAGGATCTGATGGCCGGGCTTGGCGCCGAGATCGCTCGGGCCGACTGATGCGCCGGGCGCAGGTCGCCTTTGTCCTGCTCGCGGCCCTGACGGGGGCGGTCTATCTGGCGATGACGCTCGTCACCTTGCCGCATCTTCGGGAGGCTGCGGGCGGTCTGGCGCCGTTCGATCTGCGTCCGGGGGGCTACAGTGCTGCGCAGGCCCGCGCGTTTCTCGATGCGCTCGATGCTCCGGCGCGACAGTATTATCTCTCGGTCCAGCAGCGGCTCGATCTTGTCTTTCCCGCTCTGGAGGCGGTGACGCTGATCTTCGCGTTCCGCGCCCTTGCGACGGGGTGGCTTGCCGTGGGTTTGTCGGTCATGGCGGGTCTTGGCGCCGTGTTCGACTATCTCGAAAATCATGCCGTTGCCGCATTGCTGCGGGCCGACACCGTCACGGATGACATGATCGTTCGTGCGAGCGGATGGACGGTTCTGAAAAGCGTCGCGGTCACTTTAAGCCTGACGGCCTTGGCGCTATTGACCCTGCGAGCAGTTTATTTTCGGATGAGACGATGAAATTCACGGTAGCCATCGACGGGCCGGCCGCCGCCGGCAAGGGCACGATCAGCAGGGCTGTGGCTGCTCGTTTCGGCTTTGCCCATCTCGATACTGGCGCGCTTTATCGCGCCGTGGGGGTGAAGGCGCAGGCCGGGGGGCTCGATCCGGTCGCGGCGGCGCGGGGGCTGTGCCCCGAGGATCTTGCGCGGGACGATCTGCGCACGCTGGAGGCGGGGCAGGCGGCCTCGATCGTCGCCGCGATCCCGGAGGTGCGCGCGGCTCTCGTCGATTTCCAGCGCGAGTTTGCGCGGCGTGAGGGCGGCGCGGTGCTCGACGGGCGCGATATCGGCACGGTGATTTGCCCTGAGGCGGAGGTGAAGCTGTTCGTCACTGCCTCGGCCGAGGTGAGGGCGCATCGCCGCTGGCTGGAGGTTGGCGGCGACGAGGCGGAGGTTCTGGCGCAGGTGCGCGAGCGTGACGCGCGCGACATGAACCGCGCTGATGCGCCTTTGCGTCCGGCCGAAGACGCGCTGGTGCTCGACACCTCCGATCTGAGCATCGAGGATGCGGTGGCGCGCGCTTGCGAGGCGGTTTCGCAAAAGCTCGGCTGACTGGTCACGGCCTGCGCGGCTTCCTATATTCGGGCGATGATCCGCCTTGTCTTGATCTTTTTGTTGCTAGCCGCGCCTCTGCGAGCCGAGACCCGACCCGAGGGGCTTCTTTGGTCGGTGAGCGAGCTGCCGCGTACCATGCCCTTGCAGATCAAGACCGCGCCGGGGCTCGATTACTACCTCGTGTTGCGTGAGGCCGCGACGGGCCGGGATGTGATCGGCGCCTACGCGCGCGGCGGCGAGTTCTTTCGTCTGCTCGTGCCGCCGGGGCAGTTCGAGCTGCAATTCGCGATTGGCGCGCCTCAGGATTGGCAGGGTCCGGGAGATCTTTTCGGGCCGGATACGCAGCGGCTTCGCCTCGATCCACCGCTTGGCTTCGGGGTGACGGGCTATGCGCGCAAAGGCGGGCATCTGCTGGATCTGCGCAATCTCGACCAGATCGCGGAGCGCTCGCTTGGAATTTGCCAGCGTCTCGCGCTCGATCCCGAAAGCGTGAGCGTGACGCCGGACGCTCCGATGCCCGGCGTAACCCCCCGTGATCCCAACGAGATTCCTGAAGCAAAAGTGCCGCAGTATCGCAAGATCAGCCGGATCTGTGATTGAATAAACGGTGCATATGAAATACATCTTCACAAAAGGGTGAACCAAATCGCCTGTTTTGCGTTAAGCAGTCAGGAACAACTTGAGGATGATTTCGATGGCCGCCCGCTTTGTTGCAGCACTTCTGACCTTCGTGATGTTCGCTTTGCCGCTGCGTGCCGACATGCCCGCGCCGGGAGATCTGCAATTCGATCTTGTCGAGGGAGAGCAGGTGAGCCTTGCCGATTACCGGGGCAAGGTGGTGCTGGTGGTGAACACGGCGTCGAAGTGCGGCTATGCCCCTCAATTCTCCGAGCTTCAGACGCTGGCCGATCGCTACGGGTCGCAAGGGCTGGTGATCCTCACCGTGCCCTCGAATGATTTCAGACAGGAATTGTCGAGCGGGGAAGAGGCCAAACGCTACTGCGCGATGACCTTCGGGGCGGATCTGCCGATGGCGCAGATCACTTCGGTAAAGGGGAAGGGGGCGCACCCGTTCTATAGCTGGCTGCGCGAGGCAAAGGGCTTCGAGCCGAGTTGGAACTTCAACAAGGTGTTGCTCGGTCGTGACGGGCAGGTGATCGAGACCTATCCGGCCTCGGCCAAGCCGCTGTCGGACTGGATGGTTGGCGATCTCGAGAGGGCGCTGGCGGGACCGGTTCAAGGCTGAGCCTGCGCGCGCACCCGCCCGAGGCAGATGCGAAACCTTCTGAATAAGGCAATAAACGCTTGCTGTATTGGGAAATCGCGCCTATATCGGCGCGGTCCGAGAGGGTCGGGATTTCCCGGCACTCGCATTTTTGCATTTCGGGCTGCTCAACGAAAGACCGGCGGAGACAACCGCATGGCCAGAAAACCAATGCTGTAAAGGAAACTGTAAACGCATGTCGCATACTGCAAGCATGGAAGAATTCGAAGCTCTTCTGAACGAGAGCCTCGAGATCGACACCCCCCAAGAGGGTTCGGTTGTCAAAGGCAAGGTCATCGCCATCGAGGCGGGCCAGGCCATCATCGATGTCGGCTACAAGATGGAAGGCCGCGTCGAACTCAAAGAATTCGCCAACCCGGGCGAGGCTCCGCAGATCGCCGTGGGCGATGAGGTGGAAGTCTATCTCGACCGCGTTGAAAACGCTCGTGGCGAGGCCGTGATCTCGCGCGAGAAGGCGCGTCGTGAAGAGGCCTGGGATCGCCTCGAAGCCGCTTACGCAAAGGAAGAGCGCGTCGAAGGCGCGATCTTCGGTCGCGTCAAGGGTGGCTTCACCGTCGATCTCGGCGGCGCTGTCGCGTTCCTTCCCGGCTCGCAGGTTGACGTGCGCCCCGTGCGCGACGCCGGCCCGCTCATGGGTCTCAAGCAGCCGTTCCAGATCCTCAAGATGGACCGTCGTCGCGGCAACATCGTTGTCTCGCGCCGCGCGATCCTCGAAGAGAGCCGCGCCGAACAGCGCGCCGAAGTCATCGCCAACCTCTCCGAAGGTCAGGTTGTCGAGGGCGTCGTCAAGAACATCACCGAATACGGTGCGTTCGTTGACCTCGGCGGTGTTGACGGCCTGCTGCACGTCACCGACATGGCGTGGCGCCGCGTGAACCACCCGTCCGAGATCCTCTCGATCGGCGAGACCGTGAAGGTCCAGGTCGTGAAGATCAACAAGGACACCCACCGCATCTCGCTGGGCATGAAGCAGCTCCAGTCGGATCCGTGGGATTCGGTGGAATCGAAGTTCCCGCTGGGTTCGGTCCACACCGGCCGCGTGACCAACATCACCGACTACGGCGCGTTCGTCGAGCTGGAGCCGGGTGTCGAAGGTCTCGTCCACGTCTCGGAAATGTCCTGGACCAAGAAGAACGTGCACCCCGGCAAGATCGTCTCGACCTCGCAGGAAGTGGACGTCATGGTCCTCGAGATCGATCCGGCCAAGCGCCGCGTGTCGCTGGGTCTCAAGCAGACCATGCGCAACCCGTGGGAAGTCTTCGCGGAAACCCACCCGGTCGGCACCGTCATCGAAGGCGAAGTCAAGAACATCACCGAATTCGGTCTGTTCATCGGCCTCGACAACGACATCGACGGCATGGTGCACCTGTCGGATCTCAGCTGGGATCAGCGCGGTGAGGATGCCATCCAGTCGTACCGCAAGGGCGACATGGTCAAGGCGGCCGTCACCGAGGTCGACACCGACAAGGAGCGTATCTCGCTCTCGATCAAGGCGCTTGACGCCGACACCTTCTCGGATGCCGTTGACGGCGTGAAGCGTGGCTCGGTCGTCACCGTGACCGTCACCGCGATCGAGGATGGCGGGATCGAAGTGGAATACAACGGCATGAAGTCGTTCATCCGCCGCTCGGATCTGGCCCGTGATCGCGCCGACCAGCGCCCCGAGCGCTTCCAGGTTGGTGACCACGTCGATGTGCGCGTGACCAATGTCGACAGCAAGACCCGCAAGCTCGGCGTGTCGATCAAGGCGCGCGAGATCGCCGAAGAGAAGGAAGCCGTGGAGCAGTACGGCTCGTCCGACTCGGGCGCCTCGCTCGGCGACATCCTGGGCGCTGCGCTCAAGGGCGACAACTAAGAGATCGGGCCGCAAGGCACGTAGAAAGGCCCCGCCAGACCGGCGGGGCCTTTTGCTTTACCCGATTCGCAACTTGCGCGCCGGATCGGTGCTGCGCCGCATTTTCTGCAAATGCGAAGGCGCAAAATTTAGCCGAGAGGGCGCTAGAGGCACGTTTTCACATGGATTTTCCGGGTCTTTCCTGTTCCGCCATCGCGGGAATGCTCCTATAGTCGTAAAAAGTCACGCGTAAGAATCCGGGAAGAACCCGGTAATTGGCCCGTGGGGGGAACACAGATGATCCGCTCTGAGTTGATCGCCAAGATTTCCGAGGAAAACCCGCATCTGTTTCAGCGGGATGTCGAAAAGATCGTGAATACGATCTTCGACGAGATCACCGAAGCGCTCGCCAGTGGCGACCGCGTCGAGTTGCGCGGCTTCGGAGCCTTCTCGGTGAAGAAGCGCGACGCGCGCACGGGCCGCAACCCGCGCACCGGCGATGCGGTCGAGGTCGAGGAAAAACACGTCCCCTTCTTCAAGACCGGCAAGCTGCTGCGCGACCGGCTGAACGGGAATGAGGAATAAGAGCACATGATACGCGCCCTGCGGCTGCTGTTTCTTGGCCTTCTGGCCGTGATCCTGATCGGGTTGGCGCTGGCCAATCGCGACATCGTCACCCTGCGCGTCCTGCCTCTTGAGGCGGGTCAGTTTCTTGGCATGAGCTGGGCAGTGCAGGTACCGCTCTTTCTCGTGATCCTCGCGGGCGTGATCCTGGGGTTGCTGATCGGCTTCGTCTGGGAATGGCTGCGCGAGGCCAAGCTGCGCCGTACGGCGGTACGCGCGACGCGCAAGGCCTCGATGCTTGAAGCCGAGGTCAAGACCCTGCGCCACGAGACCAAGGGTCCGCAGGACGAGGTTCTCGCCCTGATCGAGCAACCCTCGCGCTGAGATGACCACCGTCGCCATCGACAGAGGCGCACCGGGAGCGGTGCGCGTGAAAATCTGCGGGCTACGTACCGCCGAGGATGTCGCCGCCGCGGTCGAGGCCGGGGCGCGCTATCTCGGCTTCGTCTTCTTCCCGAAATCGCCGCGCCATCTCGAGATCGCCACGGCACGTGATCTCGCGATCGAGGTGCCGCCGGGCGTGGCCAAGGTGGCGCTGACGGTCAATGCGAGCGACACGGAACTGGCTGCGATCTGCGATGCGGTGCCGCTCGACATGTTGCAGCTCCATGGCTCCGAGAGCCCCGAGCGCGTGGCCGAGATCCGCCGTCGCTTCGGGCTGCCGGTAATGAAGGCGGTCGGGGTAGCCGAGGCTGCCGATCTGCCGAAGATCGCGGAATACGAGGCCGTCGCCGATCAGATCCTGCTCGATGCGAAAGCACCCAAGGGCGCGGCGCTTCCGGGCGGCAATGGGCTTGCTTTCGACTGGCGACTGATCGCGGGGCGAACCTGGGAGAAACCCTGGATGCTCGCAGGCGGGCTCACGCCCGAGAATGTGGGGGAAGCGATCCGCCTGACCGGGGCGCGGCAGGTCGATGTCTCCTCGGGCGTGGAGAGCGCGCCGGGCGTGAAGGATCCGGACCGGATCCGCGCCTTCTTCGCGGCCGTAAAGAGCTGAGAGGGGGGCAGGGGCTCTGCCCCTCGGTCCTGCGGCCCTCACCCCGAGATATTTAGATCAAGAAGAAGGCCAATAGTGGGGCCGCGCCCAGTTTCGAGTGCCCGGAACATCCGGGGGGGCTCGCCGCGTGCGAGGGGGCGGCGCCGTCTTTACGCGCGGTTGTCAGTGATCCGTGTCGGGTAGGCC
The DNA here is from genome assembly GCF_000714535.1 of Thioclava pacifica DSM 10166. GTDB lineage: Bacteria > Pseudomonadota > Alphaproteobacteria > Rhodobacterales > Rhodobacteraceae > Thioclava > Thioclava pacifica. The sequence continues at coordinate 575,676 of NZ_AUND01000001.1, forward strand.
TTCACGCGATAGCAGCACCGCAAGTGGACGCAGTCGCGGGCTTTGCGCGCAGATGATCATCAGCGCCACCATGATCGGGACGGCGAGAAACATCCCCGGCAACCCCCAGACCGCTCCCCAAAAGGCCAGCGAGATGATGATCCCGAAGCTCGAGAGGCGCAGCGCATGGCCCATCAGCATCGGGTCGATCACATTGCCGATAACGAATTGCAAAAAGCCGATCGCGACCAGCACCGAGCCCGCCGAATAAGGGTTCTGGGTGAGCACATAGACCGCAAGCGCGGCAATGATCGTCGCGATGATCGACCCGATCGAAGGGATGAAGTTGAGCGCGAAGGTGATGATCGCGACGGGCACGGCAAGGTCGAACCCGCCATAGGTGAAGACGCCGTAGACGGCGACGGCGGTCACGGCGCTCACGATGGCTTTCACAAGCAGGTAGTGGTTCACCCGGCGCATGATCGAGCCCACCATGCGCGAGATCTTCTCGGCGCGGTCGGGATCGCCCATCAGGCTGAGCAGTTTCGCGTCGAACCAGATCCGCTCGGCGAAGAGAAAGCCCACGAAGAGGATGATCAGGATCGTTGCAGAGAGCAGGTTCGAGGCTTGCCCGGCGAGCGTCGTGAGATAGCCCGCGACCTGAATCTTCTGCATCGAGGCGAGCACCGATTGCTCGACCTCGGGGCCCATCCAGCCGAAGAGCTGCGCAATGGCTTTCTGCGCGGGCCCGGCATAGTTGAGGATCATCGTGACCACGGTGTTGACCTGGCTGATCAGCACGGCGGTGAGGGTCAGCAGCCCCCCCGCGATCAGCGCCAGAGCTACCAGCGAGGCCACCCGTGGCGGGATCCGCAGCGGGCCGATCCGCAGCCGCCCGACCGCGTTGATCGCCTCGGAGGTCAGCGAGAACAGGATGATCGCGATGGCGAGCGAGATCAGGATGAACTTCGCCTGCACCATCAGGAAGAGAACAAGCGCGAAGGCGATGATTCCCAGCAGCACATTGGTCAGCTGGCGCGGCTCGTGGCGGCGCGTTTCGATCAGGGCGGGAGTGCCCTCATCGGGTTGGTCCTTCATCTTCATCTCGTCCCGAGCCATTCCCCAGCGCCGCCTTGGTTCGACGGCGTTTTCAGGCCCCATGCTAGGGGGGCACTGCCGGGGGCGCAAGCGGTGGAGGGGTACGAAACGGGGTGGCGTGTGCTTCGTGACCATTTATCGGGATCGGCTCTTGCATCCTGCCCGGATTTGCGGCTAAACCCGCCGGCGGAGAGGTGGCCGAGTGGTCGAAGGCGCACGCCTGGAAAGTGTGTAGGCGGGGAACCGTCTCGAGGGTTCGAATCCCTTCCTCTCCGCCATTATTATCAGAAAATTCGGATTTGAACGTGGTCCGCGGTGTGGTGGAGCGCGGTCAGCGCTTGCATGCGGTTTCGGTTGATCTCTGCGAGATTGCTCGAAGATCGATGTGATGATCCGCTGGGGAAGATGCGCCATCCTGCGCATGAGGCAGGGCCATCCCTTGGCGCTTCTCGACGCGCGGTTCGTGAAATCTGGTGATGGCGGAGACGAAGGGATTCGAACCCTCGAGACGGTTTCCCGCCTACTCCCTTAGCAGGGGAGCGCCTTCGACCACTCGGCCACGTCTCCGTCGACCCGTATAGGGATGGTGCCGGGGGGAGACAAGCGGTTTTTCGGGCGATTTTCGGAGCTTTGCGATTTCGCGTTCAGCGCGGGTGCGGGTGTTGAGAGGGCGCGTAGGGATGACGTAACGGACGATGACAAACGCGCGCGAGAACCTCGCGCGCGTTCGTGTTGCAAACCTTGGTTCGAAAGCGTCAGCGGGCGGTTTCGCCGCGCCGGCGCACGACCACATCCACCGTGATCGAGGCCAGAAGCACCGCCGCCGTCGCCATCAGCTGCACCGCCGCCGGAAGGCCCAGAAGCGCCATGCCGTTGACGATGGCCGCGATGACCACGCCGCCGAGGATCGCGTGCAGCGGATGGCCGCGCCCGCCGAAGAGCGACGTGCCCCCGATCACCGCCGTGGCGACGACATAGAGCACGATCGTGCCGCCGTCGAAGCTCGTCGAGATCGAGCGCAGGCGCGAGGCGTAGAGGATCCCCCCAAGCCCCGCCGTCGTGGCCGCCAGCGTGAAGGCAGCGGTGCGGATCAGGCGCAGGTTGATGCCCGCGCGGCGTGCAGCCTCGGCATTGCCGCCGATGGCGAGCACGTAGCGGCCGAACTTCAGCTTGCCGAGCAGGAAGGACCAGGCCAGCAGCACCGCGAAGACGATCGGGATCACCCAGGGCATGCCCGAGAGCGGGAAGCGCGCCACGCCCCGGTTCATGTTCGAGATCACCACCAGAACCACGCCCGCCAGCACCGCAGCCCCGATCTTCATCAGCGTCAGCCCGACCGGCGGAGCGACCAGCCCATGCGCCCGGCGCTTGGCATCCTTGCGGAAGGTCATGAGCGCATAGATCGCGACCACGATCCCGGTCATCGCCCAGCCCATCGGCACGCTCAGCGTGCCATTGGCAAAGTTGTTGATCGTCTCATTGGCGATCGGGATCGTGCCGCCCGCGCCCAGAAGCTGGATCATCAGCCCGTTGAAGCCCAGAAGGCCCGCCAGCGTCACCACGAAGGAGGGCAGCTTCAGCCGGGTAATCAGCGTGCCCTGGAAGATGCCCAGCACCGCCGTCACGCCAAGCCCCGCCGCGACCGCCGCCCACCAGGGCCAATCGGTGCCCGGCGCCACCAGCAGCGTCGCCACCGTCGCGCCGATCCCGGCCACGAAGCCAAGCGACAGGTCGATCTCGCCCAAGAGCAGCACGAAGACCTGCCCCATCCCGATCATCATGAAGACCGAACCCTGCACCAGCAGGTTCACGATATTGCCCGGCGAGAGGAATTTCGGGTTCTGGAGCTGGAAGATCAGCGAGATCAGCACGAAGCCGAGCACGACCGGCAGCACGCCGCTCTCGCCCGCCTTGATCTTCGACCATGTGCGCGACATGTAGGCGGCGAAACTCTCGTCATTGCCGTTCGCGACCACCGCCGCCGGGCCGCTCTCGCCGGAAGCCTCGCGTTGGGCGGCGACCTCCTTGGCGTTCTCGGCTGCGATCGAGGCGGCGGCGCGCATCGCGCCGGGCTCGACGACATGATCGGATTTGCCCGTGGTCATCAGCTCGACCACGCGCTGGGTGTCGTAATCCTCGATCGGGCCCTGGCTGACCATCTCGCCCAGCCGCAGGATCGCGATATTGTCCGAGACCGCGAAGACATCGTTGAGGTTGTGCGAGATCATCACCACCGCGAGGCCCTGATCGGCCAGACGGCGCACAAGCTGCAGAACCTGCCCGGTCTGCGCCACGCCAAGCGCGGCCGTGGGCTCGTCGAGGATCACCAGCTTGGAATTCCACATCACGGCCTTGGCGACCGCGATCGACTGGCGCTGCCCGCCCGAAAGCGCCGAGACCGGCGCGCGGATCGAGCGCAGGGTGGTCACGCGCAGCCCTTGCAGGGTCTCGGCGGCGGCGCGCTCCATCGCGTCCTCGTCGAGCATCCCGTTGGTCAGGATCTCGCGCCCGAGAAACATGTTCTGCACCACGTCGAGATTGTCGCACAGCGCGAGGTCCTGATAGACGACCTCGATGCCCAGCTCGGCACTGTCGCGCGGCGAGCGGACACGCACCACCTCGCCATCCCATTCGATCTCGCCGCCATCGGCTTCATGGATGCCGGCGATGGTTTTCGTCAGCACGGATTTGCCCGCGCCATTGTCACCGACCAGTGCGGTCACCTCGCCGGGGCGGACCTCGAAGTCCACCCCGCTCAGCGCCTGCACCGCGCCGAAACGCTTCTCCAGGCCCCGGATGCGAAGGATCGCATCGCGGGACCCGGTCCCGTTACCCGTGTCGCGCATGTCTTACGACTGCCCGATGCCGGCGGCTTTACACGCGCCCGCCGCATCGCCGGTGCAGAGCTTCGCGCTATCCACGAAGTTGTCCTTCACCACGGTCGCGGCCATGTTCTTCGGCGTGACCCAGATCGGCACCATCAGGATCGAGGGCACCTCGGCCTTCTGTGCGCTGTCCATCGTCTGGCCGTTCACCAGACCCTCGGGGGGCGTGTCACTCGCGCGAAGATAGAGCGCAAGGGCTGCTGCCGCCTGAGCCTCGAGATAGATCGGCTTGTAGACCGTGCCGCACTGATAGCCGGTCAGGATGTTCTGCAGACCCGTCAGCGTGGCGTCCTGACCGGTGGTCGGGAAGGCCTTGGCAGGCACATGCAGGGTCTTGAGGTAAGAGATGACGGCGTTCGCGTTGTCATCGTTGGGCGTCACGACGGCATTGATGTTCTCATGCGCGGTGAATTGCTGTTCGAAAGTGGTGCGCGCCACCGACGGGTCCCAGCTGCCCGCGGGCTCGCCGGCGTTCTTGTATGTGCCGTCTTTGAACATCGGCGACAGCACATCCATGTAGCCCTGCTTGAAGAGCGTGGCGTTGTTGTCGTCGGGCGAGCCGGCCATCACGAGGATATCGGGCTTGTCGATCTTCCAGTCGGCGAGACACTCTTCCATGCCCTTGCCGATCAGCTTGCCGACGGCGACATTGTCGAAGCTGACATAATAGTCGCGCGAGCCGCCCACGGTCAGGCGGTCATAGTCGATGACCTTCACACCATGTTCGGCGGCGTATTTCTCGACCGCAGCACCGCCGCCCGAGGAGATCGGGTCGAGCAAGAGCACCGTCGCGCCCTGCGAAATATCGGTCTGCGCCTGGGTCAGCTGGTCGGCCTCGGAGCCCTGTGCGTTGGTGATGATAAGGTCATCCGCCGACAGGCCCGCCGCCGCGAAGGCTTTCTTCAGATAGGGCGCATCGAACGAGGTGTAGCGCGCCGAGCTGGCCGTGTCGGGCAGCAGAACCCCGACCTTGCCCGTGCCCTTGGCCGTCACGTCCTTGAGCTGCGCCATCGCGGCGAAATCCGCGCCGAAGTCGGATGCTTTCACGGAACCGGCCTGTGCGGCCCCGGCGATCAGCCCGAGCGCGAGAAGGCTCGTGCCCGCAAGGCCCGCGGTCTTGGAAAGTCGCGCGCGACGATTGGTCTGTGTCATGGTTTCCTCCTGGGGCCGGGCGTCTCCTCCATTTGCGGCGGGATCTCCCGGTCCGCCTCCCTGCGCGGCCTTTCAAGCGCGCGGCAGGGCAGGATGCGCCGCCCGGTGCGCGTCCTGTTAGCGTTATCATGGCGCGGTGGACGGCGGCGAACAGGGGGCGCGGGATCAACTCTGATCGCGCGGGGCTTACGAAGGGGTGAGGGCGGCGTGAGGCCTCAGTCGGTCTCGCGCCAGATCGGGTTCGACCAGGCCCGCTTGCCCGCGGCGTCGATCACCGAAACCCGAATCCAGGGCGAGCCGTTGAAGCGCGACAGCGGCACCTCGGTTTTCGTGAGCGAATTGCCATGCTTGGCGACTGCGGCGATGCCGTGGCCCTGCACGATGACCGAGGAGACGGCCGAGCTTTCGACCGTGATCGTCTTGCCATCCCAAAAGATCTGGCGCAGCTCCGGTCCCTGGCTCGAATAGTAATGGCCCGATTTGAGCGCCGCGAGCAGCGCTTCGGGAGTGTTCGTCTCGGCGCCCACCATCACCCAGCCGCCGAAATGGTCCGGCTCGGTGAAATGCGCGTCATCGGTGGCGATCAGGTTCAGCCGCTTGCCCTCGGACAGCAGCAGATCGAGCGTGTGGAACCCGTCCGCCCGGTCGCAGCCCATCGCGCAGCCGTGGTTATAGGTTTCCACCGCGTGAGCCGCTTCGATCGAGCGTGCGTCGTTCATCGTCATGCCCGACCATTGCGGATGGGCGATGGCGACGAAGGCGCCGGCTTCGACCGCGCGGGCGGCGATCTCGGGGCCGCTCTCCATCCCCTCGACGGGGTTGAAATGGGGCGCATGGCCGGGGGCGAAATCGGCAGGCAGGCCGACGGCGAGGATATGCCACAGCTCGCCGTTCTCCATCGGGCCGGAATGCAGCTCGGCCCCGAGGATCGTCGTGAAATCGTCATCGCGGAAGGGCAGGGTATCCGCGATCGGGTAGTTGAAGAGGCCGATGAAATGATCGGTGAGCGCGAGGAAGTCATAGCCCTCCGCCTTGTAGCGACGGCAGACCTCGGCCGGTTCCAGACAGCCATCCGAGAGCGTCGAATGGGTGTGCAGGTTGCCGCGCCAGAAGGGCAGGGCGGTGTCGAACATCTTTTGCATCGGGGCCTCCGGTCGTTTTTCGCGCCCGCTTTGGCAGCGGCACGCGACAGGCTTGTGACAATCCGCTCGCATCCGCAACGATTCTCGGGGATGGTGCGGGCATGAGCGGATTGGCGAAACTCGGGCATCTGATTGCCGCGCAGGATTGGGCGGGGGCCGAGGCGGTCCTGCGCCGCGAAGCCGCGCGCAAGGACGCGCCCGCGCAGATCTTCTACAATCTCGCCAAGGTGTTGGAGGCCGCAGGGCGCCCCGAACAGATGGGCCACTGGCTGACCCGCGCGGTGAAACGCGACCCCGGCTATGCGATCGCGTGGTTTGAGCTCGGCCGTGTGAAGCTTGCCGGGGATCAGCTGGAAGAGGCTCGCGCGGCTTTCGCCAGGGCGCTCGCGCTCGACCACCAAGACGCGGATGCCGCGCGCAATCTGATGCGGCTCGCGCTGCGGCTGGGGCACTGGGAAGAGGCCGCCAATGCCGCGCATCGTCTGGGCGCGGATCCGGAGGCGCTCGCGACCCGCTACCGCGCTGCGAGCGAGCTGGGACATGTGGACGAGGCCGATCATCTGCGCAACGCGCTGCTGCACGATCCGGCCAATCGCGCTGTGGCGCTCAAGGCGCTGACGCGGGTGGCGAAGGGACAATTGCCGATGCGCCTGCCGGGCTTGGGTGAAGACCGGGGCGATAACGGTGCCAAGGACGGTTGACACCCCCATCGCAGCCTGTATAAGCCCGCCATCCCGGTAACGCGAGTTGCCGGGGTTATTCATTGGTGTTGGTGGACCTCGCAAGAGGAAACCTGTCGCCCGAAGCCCGCAAGGGTGGACGGAGGAGGACAACGCCCTTCGAACTTTAAAGAAGGAGATCAGAGATGACGAAACGCACCTCTGCCAAGTACAAGATCGACCGCCGTCTGGGCGAAAACATCTGGGGCCGCGCCAAGTCGCCGGTCAACCGCCGCGAATACGGCCCCGGCCAGCACGGCCAGCGCCGCAAGGGCAAAATGTCGGATTTCGGCACCCAGCTGCGCGCCAAGCAGAAGCTCAAGGGCTACTATGGCGACCTCACCGAGAAGCAGTTCCGCCGCATCTACGCCGAAGCCGAGCGTGTGAAGGGCGACACCGGTGAAAACCTGATCGGTCTGCTCGAGCGCCGCCTCGACGCGCTGGTCTACCGCGCCAAATTCGTGCCGACCGTTTTCGCGGCGCGTCAATTCGTGAACCACGGCCACGTGCTGGTGAACGGCAAGAAAGTGAACATCCCGTCGTACCGCCTGAAAGAAGGCGACGTGGTCGAAGTTCGCGAGAAGTCGAAGCAGATGGCTCTCTTTCTCGAAGCCGTTCAGTCGGCCGAGCGTGACGTGCCCGACTACCTCGAAGTCGACCACAACAAAATGATCGCGAAATTCGTGCGCACCCCGGCCCTGTCGGACGTGCCCTACGCGGTGATGATGGAACCGAACCTCGTCGTCGAATTCTACGCGAAGAACTGATCTCTCAGTCTTCGCCGATTATTCGGGAAAGGCCGTGCCGCAGGGCGCGGCCTTTTTCTTTTGGCGAGAAGGGAGAAATTCCTTTGCCCGGATCAGCCGCGAAGCGGCCCGGGCAGCGCCCGACCGCCCCCTCGGGCGGGCGCTTTGGCAACGCAAGCGCGCAGATCGAGGTCGCCCGGATTTGTCGGGAATTAAAGTGAGGGCCTCGAAAGCCGGGCACCCGCCCGGCGGTCGGGCGCCGCCCTGCGCAGCCATTCCCGCACCCACCCGTTGCACCCTTGCCGCGACCTCGCAAGGGGGTGATCTTCTGACTAGCCCTGAGCGGACTGTGAGGATAGAACTCGGGCACGATTCAGGAGTGCCCAATGACGACGCATATTCGCCCCCAGCCCGGTATTATGGACATCGAGCTCTATCAGGGCGGCGCTTCCCATGTGGCCGGGCGCACCGATGCGGTGAAGCTCAGCTCGAACGAGAACCCTTTCGGCCCGTCCGACAAGGCTAAGGACGCGTTCGCGAAATGCGCGCATTCGATGCACCGCTACCCCTCGACCGATCACGCCCGGCTGCGCCAGGCGATCGGTGAGGTGCACGGGCTCGACCCTGACCGCATCATCTGCGGCGTGGGCTCGGACGAGATCATCCACTTCCTGTGTCAGGCCTATGTCGGCGCGCGCGACGAGGTCGTGTTCACCGAGCACGGCTTCCTGATGTATCGCATCTCGACCAAGGCCGCGGGCGGTACGCCGATCGAAGTGCCCGAGCGTGAGCGCACCACCGATGTCGATGCGATCCTCGCGGCCTGCACGAAGAAAACGAAGCTCGTCTTCCTCGCCAACCCGAACAACCCGACCGGCACGATGATCGGGCTGGCCGAGCTGGAACGGCTCGCGACCGGCCTGCCGAAAGGCGCGCTTCTGGTCATCGACAGCGCCTATGCGGAATATGTCGAGGGCTATGACGGGGGCGCGGAGCTGGCGACGCGCCTGCCCAACGTGTTCATGACCCGGACCTTCTCGAAGATCTACGGGCTCGGCGGTTTGCGCGTCGGCTGGGGCTATGGCGATCGCGAGGTGATCGACGTGCTCAATCGCATTCGCGGGCCGTTCAACCTTTCGACTGCGCAGCTCGACACTGCCGAGGCGGCCGTGCGCGATCAGGACTGGGTCAACAAATGCCGCGACGACAACACGCGCCTGCGCGCATGGCTGGCCGAAGCTTTGGCTGAAAAGGGTGTTCCATCAGATACTTCCACGGCGAACTTCATCCTTGCGCGGTTTGCGTCCGAGGATGAGGCGGCCGCCTGTGACGAGTATCTGAAATCCGAAGGGATCATCGTGCGGCGCGTGGCGGGCTACAACCTGCCGAACTGCCTGCGCATCACCGTGGGCGACGAGCCCTCCTGCCGCCGCGTGGCGCATCTGATCGGTGTGTTCAAGGCGGGCGGTGCGATCGCATGAGCCAGATTTATGAGAAGGTCGCGCTGATCGGACTGGGGCTGATCGCCTCGTCGATGGCGCGAGCGATACGCGCGAAAGGCCTGGCGGGCGAGATCGTGGGCCATGCGCGCTCGGCCGAGACGCGCGCGACCGCGCTGGAGATCGGGCTGGTCGATGCGGTCTATGAGCGGGCTGCCGAGGCGGTGCAGGGCGCCGATCTGGTGGTGCTTTGCGTGCCCGTCGGCGTGATGGGCAAAATCACCGAAGAGATCGCGCCGCATCTGGCACCTGGCGCGACCGTGACCGATGTCGGCTCGGTTAAGCGCGCGGTGATCGACGCGGTCGGCCCGCATATGCCTGAAGCTGTGCATTTCATCCCCGGTCACCCCTTGGCCGGGACCGAGCAATCGGGCCCGCGCGCGGGTTTCGCGACGCTCTTCGTGAACCGCTGGTGGCTTTTCACGCCGCTTGAGGGCACCGATCCGGCGGCTCTGACACGGGTGAAATCGCTGGTTGAGGCGATGGGCGCGAATACCGACGAGATGGCGCCCGATCATCATGATCTTGTGCTCGCGGTCGTGTCGCATACGCCCCACCTGATTGCCTATACAATGGTGGGCGTGGCAGATCACCTTCGTCGTGTAACCCACGAAGAAGTCATAAAATATTCTGCTACGGGTTTTCGCGACTTTACCCGGATCGCGGCCTCGGACCCGGTGATGTGGCGCGATGTGTTCCTGACCAACAAGGAAGCGACGCTCGATATTCTGGGCCGCTTCACCGAGGAACTCTTCATGCTGCAACGCGCGATCCGCATGGGCGATGGCGAGATGCTGCACGACTATTTCACCCGCACCCGCGCGATCCGTCGCGGAATCATCGAGGCGGGTCAGGATACGGACGCTCCGGATTTCGGTCGCGCCGTGCCGAAGAAGGACGAATGAGGGCCGCGCCTCTCATCGGTCTTGCGGCGCTGATGGCGCTAGGCTCCTGCGGGCGAGGTGGGGAAGAGCGGCTCAATGCGCGCTATTCCTCATCGGGCAAGCTGTGCGGGATCTCGGGTCTCGAAGGTCAGGAAATCGCACCGATCGACGGCCCCGGTGGCTGCGGGATCGACGCTCCGGTTCAGATCACCGCTGTCTCGGGCATTCGTCTGACGAGCCCCGCGCGGGTCAACTGCACCACCGCCAAGGCGTTCAAGCGCTGGGTCGATCGCGGCATCAAGCCAGCCGTGGGCAAGCGGGGCGGCGGGATCGAGTCGATCCGGATCGCTGCTTCCTATGCCTGCCGGAGCCGCAATTCGCAGCGTGGCGCGAAGCTATCGGAACATGCCAAGGGCAATGCGATTGATGTTTCGGGCGTGATCTTGCGCGATGGGTCCGTGCTGACGGTGCTCGGCGACTGGCGCAAGGGGCCGGTGATCAAACGGATGCACAAATCGGCCTGCGGGCCCTTCGGCACCGTGCTTGGCCCGAAATCGGATCGCTTCCATCAGGACCACATCCATGTAGATGTGGCCAGCTATCGCTCCGGCCCTTACTGTCGCTGAGCGGGGAATTGCGGCGCCGCCCCCAGAGGGATCGGACCGAGACTCATCAACCCGTTATGGAAGACCATCGGCACTTCGAGCGCGTTGCCGGGATCCTTCGCGGCCATCATCGTGCCGACCGAGCGCAGAACCTTCACCTCGTCCTTGCCGATCATGCCGAGCCCGCGTGCGATGTCGATCCAGTTCTTCCAGGAGGCCGACCGGATCATGATCGTCCCTTCGGGATAGCCGCTCGGGTCGATGGTCAGATTGCCCTTGGCCGAGAGGTCATTGCCGCCCCAGCTCAGGGACAGGTCGCTGAGCGAGAGCGTCATCAGCCCCGGCAGACCGTCCTGCGCCGTTGTCTGCGTGATCGGGGCGCGCAGTCCGGCGATCGCGTCGAGGTGTAGCCGCGCCACGGTTGCGGGCAGGCCTGCTTTCGGGGCCAGCTCCTTCGCGAGATCGGGCGGCAGTGTGAGATTCACCGCCTCCGCGCCAAGTCGGTAGGCCGCGGCCGGCATGATCAGCCCGCTCGCTTCGGCAGCCCCTTTCAGCGCGCCCTGCGCCTTGTCCTCGCGCGAGATCGCCAGCCGGACCTGATCGGCGGCAAGCGTCGGGGCGCTGCCCGTATCGGGTTTCAGCACCGGATTGCTCAGCACCGCGATCGCCTCTTCAAGCGGTAGAGCGGTCGAATAGCCCACCGTCATCGAGGCGCGCATATCTGCGAGATCGAGCGTATAACTCTGATCGCCGACGGAGATCGTCTGGCCCGAGGGCAGATAGGCGATCACCTCATTGGGCGCATATCCCAGTGCAAAGATCTGGGCGAAGGGGGCTGTCCAGCTCCAGGCGCCGTTCTGGTCACGCAGTTCTGGCTTGTCGAAGGTCAGATCGAAACGCGAGGGAAAGCCCGCGAGGGATACCGATTGCGCATCGCCCCAGCCCTCGGAACGCGCCTGAACGATCATCGCCTGCGCGCCGTCTTCGATCTTGCGCGCACCAAGGAACCAGTAGCCCGCATAGGCGAGCGTCGCGATCACCACCAGCCAGATCAGTTTGCGCATCGCCTGCGGCCTCTTTGCAAATTCCTCGCCCTCCATGTAAGGGCTGATCGCATGCAGGACCAGTCACATGACGATACGATCTGGATCTTCGGCTATGGCTCGCTGATCTGGGATCCGGGGTTTGATCCGGCCGAACGGGTTCTCGCCCGCGCGCCGGGGTGGGAACGCAGCTTCTGCCTGCGCTCTCTTGTCCATCGCGGTACGCCCGAGGCACCGGGTCTGGTGCTGGCGCTCGACGCGGGGCAGGGCGCTTGCGCGGGGCTCGCCTTTTCGGTGCGTACCGGGCAGGAGGTCGAGGTGATGGCCTATCTGCGCAAGCGTGAGCTGGTCACCTCGGCCTATCTGGAGACCCGCGTGGCGCTGGAACTGGCCGACGGGCGACAGGTCGAGGCGGTGACCTACGTGATCGACCGCCACCATGACCAGTATTGCGGCGGGCTGACCCATGAGGAGCAGGCCGCGATCATCGCCGAGGCACATGGCGGCCGCGGGCCCAACTGCGAGTACCTGTTCAATACGGCCGCCCATCTGCACGAACTGGGCATTCCCGATCCGCATCTTGATGCGCTTGCGGCACGGGTTCGTGAACTGTCGCGATAGGTCTTGGCGAAATGCGACGCCCCCGCTAGGCTCGGGCCAAACAGGCAAGAGGGGCAATGATGCAGGAGCCGATCCGGCTGGAGCCGCAATTCTCGCAACCCGTGCGGCAGGTGCTGCTGATGCTGCTGGTGCTCGGGCTCGTGGGGGCGGGAGGCTATTTCGCCTATTCGCGCATCTTCCCGATTTTTCTCGCAAATCCCTGGCTGAACGGGGTGATCGCCGCCGTCTTCGTCTTCGGTATCCTTGCCTGTTTCTGGCAGGTGGTACAGCTCGTGCAGGCGGTGAACTGGATCGAGAGCTTCGCCGCTGACCGTCCCGGCCGCCCGCAGGTGCGCGCGCCTTCGGTTCTGGCCCCGCTCGCCGCCCTGCTGGGATCACGCGAGGCACGCCGCGCGGTGTCCTCCTCCTCGGGCCGCTCGATCCTCGAATCCGTGGCGACCCGGATCGACGAGGCGCGCGACATCACCCGCTATATCGCGGGGCTTCTGATCTTCCTTGGCTTGCTCGGCACCTTCTACGGTCTTGCGACCACGGTGCCCGCAGTGGTCGAGACGATCCGCGCCCTTGCCCCGAAAGAGGGCGACAGCGCGATGGGGGTCTTCGACAACCTGATGACCGGGCTCGAGGCGCAGCTTGGCGGCATGGGCACGGCCTTCTCCTCCTCGCTTCTGGGGCTCGCGGGCTCGCTGGTGGTGGGGCTTCTGGAGCTGTTCGTCAGCCACGGTCAGAACCGGTTCTACCGCGAGCTCGAGGAATGGATTTCCTCGATCACGCGGCTGTCCTTCACTGCGCTCGAAGGGGGCGATGGCGAGGGCTCGATGGTCGCGGGGGTGCTCGATCACATGGCCGAGCAGATGGAGCAGATCCAGACGCTTTTCGTGCGCTCGGATGCGGGGCGGGTGCAGACCGAGGCGCGCATCGCCCATCTGTCGAACGCGATCCATGATCTGTCCGAGCGGCTCAGCGCCGAGATGGATGCCCGTGCGCGCCAGCAAAACGCGTTGCAGATAATGGCGGACGGGCAGGAGCGGCTGATCACCTCTCTCGACCGGCTGGCCGCGCGTACCGAAGAGGGCGCGCCCGAGGCCGAGGCGCTGATGGAGACACGGATGCGGTTGCGCTCGATCGACCAGCAGATGATGCGGATGCTCGAGGAAATCTCGGCGGGCCGGCAGGAAAGCATGGCCGATCTGCGCCACGATTTCGCAGCCCTCACCCGCGCCCTTCTCGGCTACAAGCCGCGCAGCGAGGAGTGATCCATGGCGCTCGCCCGCCGCAACTCCGGCCGTTTCTCCACCAATATCTGGCCCGGCTTCGTCGATGCGATGACGGCGCTCCTGCTGGTGCTGATGTTCGTGCTGTCGATCTTCATGATCGTGCAATCGGTGCTGCGCGACACGCTGACCACGAAGGAAGGCGAGCTGACCGCGCTCAATGAGCAGGTCGCGAACCTCGCTCGGGCGCTGTCGCTCGAGCAGACGCGGAGCCAGACGCTGACGGGCCAGCTTGAAGATGCAAAGGACAAGGCCGATCAGCAGCAGACCCTGATCGCCACGCTCACCTCGCAGCTCGAAACGCGGCAGGCGGCGCTCGATACGGCCACTCAGAAGATCACCGAGTTCGAGGCCCGCGTCACCCAGCTGATCGGGCAGCGCGATGCGGCACTGGCCGATGCGAGCGCCAAGGCCGACGAGATCCGGCTGAGCAAGGAAACCATCGCCGATCTGCGCGACAAGCTGACGAAATCGGGTGACGAGGTCGCGGCGATGACGCTCCAGCTCGAAGAGGCGCGCAAGCAGGCCGAAGACACGCTGACCCTTCTGGCCGCTGCCCAAGCTGCGAAGAAGGATCTGCAAGCCCAGCTCGACCAGCAGCTTTCCGAGGCCGAGAAACAGGCGGCGCTGAAGCTCACCGCGCAGCAGGCGCTGGAGAAACAGACGCAGATCTCGGACGATGCGGCGAAGAAGGTGGCGCTTTTGAACCAGCAGGTCGCCGCGCTGCGCAGCCAGCTCGCGCAGCTGCAAAACGTGCTCGACGAGGCGCAGCAGAAGGATGCCGAGGCCAAGGTCCAGATCGACAATCTGGGCCAGCAGCTCAACGCGGCGCTGGCCCGTGCCGCCGCCGAGGAAAAGAAACGCGCCGATCTCGAAGAGGCCGCGCGCAAGAAGGCCGAGGCCGAGGCGAAGGATCTGCAGAATTACCGCTCGGAGTTCTTCGGCCGCCTGTCGCAACTTCTGCGCGGCAAGGAAGGCGTGAAGGTCGAGGGCGACCGTTTCGTCTTCTCCTCCGAGGTGCTCTTCGCGCCCGCCTCCGCCACGCTCTCGGATGCGGGCAAGCTACAGATCAAGCAGGTGACGGGGCTGCTCGATCAGCTCAGCGGCGAGATCCCGAAGGATATTCCCTGGATCATCCGCGTCGACGGTCACACCGACGATACGCCACTTTCGGGTCAGGGCCAGTTCAAGGACAACTGGGAACTCAGCCAGGCTCGCGCGCTTTCGGTGGTGAAATACATGGTCGAGGATCTGGGCTTCCCGCCCGATCGGCTCGCCGCCGCAGGCTTTGCCGAGTTCGATCCGGTCAACACTGCCGACACGCCCGAGGCGCGCGCGCAGAACCGCCGTATCGAGCTGAAACTGACCGAACGCTGAGGGCGTTGCGCCGCGTCGTGATGCCGACGCATCGGCCGATCTGCCCGGTTTTGGACGTTGTCCGCCTTTTCGGCGCCGCCTATCCTTTTGGTGCATTTGGAAATGAACAAAACCGGGCGCGGCGTGACCTGTCGCGATCTCGGATCGCCCTCGGATAGCCGCGAAATAACGGGCGGCGAGGGATAGCAGGCGAGGATTGCAGGCTGAAGACTTCAGAGGAATTTTCCCGCGCCCTGGCGGTCGGGATGGTCATCGGGCTCGGGCCTGTCTGCCTTTCCATGCCGGTTCAGGCCGAAAATCTTCCCGTGGGCGGGCAAGTGGTTACCGGGTCGGCCACGATCACGGCACCCGGCGCCGATGCTCTGATCATCCGACAAGACAGTGACAAGGCGATCGTCAACTGGTCGCAGTTCAATATCGGAGCCGCCCAGAGTGTCGATTTCCAGAATGGCAGCGGGGCGACGCTCAACCGGGTTACAGGCGGTGATGTCTCGACGCTCTCGGGGCAGCTCAGCGCGACGGGCAGCGTCTATCTGATCAACCCCGCGGGCGTGATCATCGGGCCGGACGGGGTCGTGACGACCGGTGGCGATTTCGTGGTCTCGACGCAGGGGCTCAGTGATGGCGCTTTCCTGGGCGGGGGCGATCTGACCTTCGCGGGTTCGTCCAAGGCACAGGTGCTCAATCTCGGCACGATCACCGCGCAGCAGGGTGATGTGGCGCTGATCGCGCGGCAGGTCGAGAATGACGGCACGATCTCGGCGCCCAATGGCACGGCGGCGCTGGCGGCGGGCTATCAGGTGGTGCTGCGCGGGGCCGATCTTGGCGATGGCAAGATCGAGGTGCAGCTGGGCGGTGACGACACCGGCGTGATCAATCGCGGCACGATCGAAGCGGCCAGCGCCGAGCTGCGCGCCAATGGCGGTAATGTCTACGCGCTGGCGGGCAACCGCGGTGGCGAGATCAACGCGACCGGCGTGGCTCGGCAGGGCGGGCGGGTTTTCCTGACGGCCGGGGCCACGGGCCATGTGGCGGTGAGCCAGAAGATCACGTCGCGCGCCGCCCCAGCGACCAGCCCGCGCCCGCCCGAGCGGCCCGTGGGTCGCGTCACGATTTCCGGCCAGACGGTCGATCTGTCCGGCACGATCGACGCGCGCGGCCCTGAGGGCGGGGCGGTCAAGGTCACGGGCGCGACGATTACCCAAAGCGGCACCATCGACGCCTCGGCCGAGGCGGCGGGCGCTGCGGGCGGTTCGATCGAATTGCTGGCCAGCGGGGCGCTGAGCAGCTCTGGCGATCTGATCGCGCGCGGTGGCGCGGGCGGGCAGGGCGGCTTTGTCGAGACCTCCGGTCACACGGTCGATTTCACCGGGCTGTCCGTCGATACAAGGGCCGAGGGCGGTCCGGCGGGGCTCTGGCTCGTCGATCCCGAGGATATCACCGTCGATGCGGCGGCGGCCTCGGTGATTTCGGCGAACCTCGCGACCAGTTCGGTCATGCTGCAAACCACCGCCAGCACGGCGAGCGGGACCGGCACGATCACCCCCGGCGCGGGCGATATCAGCATCGACGCGCCGATCGCCTGGGCGAGTGACACGACCCTGACGCTCGACGCCTATCACGCGATCACGATCAACGCGGCGATCTCGCCGCAAGGTGGCGGCAGCGTGGCGCTGAATTACGACGCCTCTGACCTTGGCAATCTCAGCTTCGGGCTGACCAGCGCCGGGTTCAAGGGGCGCATCGACTACGGCGCCACCGATCTCGGCAGCGCCCTGAGCATCAACGGCACGCCTTATACGCTGCTCTATTCGCTCGGTCAGCTTGACGCGGCAGATGGGGTCGACGCGATGACGGGGGCGGGCATGCCCGACGATCCGACCGGCAATTATGCGCTGGCGACCAGCCTCGACGCACAGGGGGCGACCTATTCCCAGGCTCTGGTCAACACGAGCGGTATCTCGAGCAGTATTTTCGACGGGCTCGGCAATACCGTCTCGAACCTCTCTGTTCATGGTGACAGCACGGTCGGGCTCTTTGGTGTGATGGGCGGGACGCTGCGCGATATCGGGGTCGACGGCGGCACGATGAGCGGCGTGGGCGGTGTCGGCGGGCTGGTGGGGTTCCTTTCCACCACTGCCACCGTGTTCGATGCGTTCAGCACGGCGGCGGTCGAGGGCCGCTACGACCCGAACGGGTTCGGCGGCAGCTATGGCGGTCTGGTCGGCTCCAGTCTCGGAACGATCCGCAACAGCTTTTCGACCGGGACGGTGCGCGCCGAAAACAGCACTCTCGGCGGGCTTGTCGGCGCCAATGCCGGCACGATCCGCGAGAGTTTCTCGACCGCCTCGGTGACCTTCCTGCCGCAAGATGCCAGCTTCGATGGTTCCAGCTACTCCGGCGGGCTCGTCGGCTACAATTCCACGGGCGGCAAGATCCGCGACAGTTTCGCGATGGGGGCCGTCAGCGGCTGGAAGGCTTCCGGCGGGCTGGTGGGCTACAACAGAGGCGCGATCGAGACCTCCTTCGCCACCGGGGCGATCCTGAACCAGCCCCTGCAGACGACGAACACCTACGGCACCGGCACGGGCGCCTATGATCCGCCGCTCTTCGGCGGGCTGGTGGGCTACAGCACCGGCACGATCACGAACAGCTATTTCGACCGCGATACGGCAGGCACGCCGGTCAATTATTACGGTGGCACCGCGCTGGTCACCAGCGAGCTTCAAAACGCGCTGCCCACGGGCTTCGATCCGTCGGTCTGGGCAACGGGGGCGGACCTTTACCCCTATCTCAAGAGCACCGCGCCCGATGGGCTCGCGGCGGTGTCGGGCACGGCCTATCTCGAGGCGGGCCAGTATCGCAGTGTGTATGTCTCGCAGACCTCGGCACTGGCGGAGCGGTCGGCGGATAATCGTGCGGTGCCGGAGGGGCTGGGCCTGCAAAACAGCATCCTCACCGAGGGGGGGGCTGCGGCGCGCGTGGCGCTCGATAGCGAGGGCGCGCGACTGCTGGCCGGTTCGGTCGGCGCCAATGGCACATACTACCTCTTCGCCCCGGCAGATCGGCTGACGGCGGGCAGCGATCTCGTGGTCTCCGCACCGGGTGATACGGTCTCGGGCATGACCGCCGGGGCGCGGGTGCTGCCCGCAACCACCGGCACGCTTGCGCCCGTGACGACGGCGGATCTCTATGCGGGCTTCCTGACCGGCCCGACCGATGCGGCGACGCTTGCCAGCCTGCCCGGCCTTGCGAGCCTCAAGACGCGCGCCGCGGCCGCGAGCGGCGCGCAGACGCAATCGCTGATCGCGGGGCTGGAGCTTCCGGGCTACCAGACCTCCGCCGCCCGCTTCGATATCGACGCGGCCTATAGCGGGTCCGGTTTCCTCGTGCTGAGCGACCGCGATGCGCCGATCACCGTCAGCGCCCCGCTCACGATCACCGATGGGAGCGCGCTGGCGCTTCTGTCGGGGGGCGCGCTTAACATCCTCTCGAAAGTCAGCCTGCAGGGCGGCTCGCATGTGGCGCTTGGCTATGACACGTCGGATCTGGGCAATCTCAGCTTCGGCCTGACGCCCGATGGCTTTGTCGGCTCGCTCGATTACGGCGCGACCGATCAGGGCGGCACGCTGGTGATCAATCGCCAGCCCTATGTACTGGTCTATTCTGCCGATGCGTTCGCATCGCGGCCCTCGATCGCGAGCGACGCGGTCAACCTCGCGCTTGCCCATGAGATCGACGCGAGCAGCATCAACCAGTCGGACGCGCTGATCCCCTGGACCTATTACGGCAGGTTCAACGGCCTCGGCCATGTGATCCGGGGCGGGCAGTTCGGAGGGCTCTTCGGCGATGCGGGGATCGGAGGCCTCCTGGAGCCTGACCTGCGCGAGGTGCGGGATCTGGGCTTCGAAGGGGGCCAGGTGACGAATTCGGTTCTCGCCTCTGGCGGCGGCGTCGGTGGCACGATCATGAATGTCTATTCCACCAATGACGTGACGGGTGGGAATTATGTCGGCGGGCTCGTGAACGGGGTTTCGAACGGGGGTGGCACGGGCTTGCTGATCCGCAATTCCTTCGTGACCGGGTCGGTCAGCGGCGGCGACTATGTTGGCGGGCTTGTCGGCTGGGCCGTGGGGCCGGCGACGATCCTGAATTCCTATGCGACGGGGGATGTCACGGGAGCGTCGCAGGTCGGCGGGCTGATTGGCGGGACCAATGGCAACGCCTCTATCCGCCGCAGTTTCGCGAGCGCGGCCGTGACCGGGACGGGCAACGATATCGGCGGGTTGATCGGTCTGTCCGCCGATGGGGACTACAAGGACGTCTATGCCTCCGGCGATGTCACCGCCACCGGCCCGGTGCCCGCTGGTAGCAATGTGGGCGGGCTGATCGGGCGCAGCTCGGGCGATGTGATTGCCGCCTCCTATGCTTCGGGTGCGGTCTCCGGTCTCGGCGCCACGGGCGGGCTGGTCGGCGCGGCGAACGGGTCGTCGTCCACCCTGGCTTTCTATGACAGCACGACCACGGGGCAGCTGAGCGATGCCGTGGGGGCGACCCCGCTCACCACGGCGCAATTCATGGATACGGCCGGGTTCATGGCAGGCGCAACCGGCTGGGATTTCGCCAATGTCTGGTCGCCGCCCGGGGATGGCTATGACCCGCAGCTCTACGCGCTGAGCCCCGTGATCTGGGTCAGCCAGACCGATGCGACCGCGCAATATGGCGACAGCAGCGCCAGTATCACGTCCGTGTCGGGCCTGAATGGCGGGCCTCAGGCCTATGCATTCGGCCCTGCGGGGGATAGCCTCGATCTGACCGGGGCGAGCTTCGCGACCGACCCCACGCAGGATGCGGGGCTCTATGCAACCGCGCTGCCAACCCAGAACACCCTTGCCCAAAGCGCGCTTGGGATCGGGTATCGCGTCTTCTATTTCGGTGATCAGAGCCTGACGATCAGCCCGCGCCCGATCACCGTGACGGCTGCGAGCCAGACCCGTCTCTATGGTGACGCAAACGCGGCCCTGAGCTGGACCATCAGCGGGGCGGGATTCGTGAACGGGGACAGCCTGAGCGGCGCGCTCGCGACGCAGGCGGATGTGACGAGCGGGGTCGGGTCTTACGACATCACGCAAGGCACGCTCTCCGCGTCGCCCAATTACGCGCTGAGCTTCGTGCCCGGCACGCTGACCGTCACGCCGCGCGCGCTGAGCATCACCGCCGAGGATCGGACCAAGACCTATGGCGATGCGCTGGTGCTCGACCCGCAGGGCTACACCGTGGCGGGGCTGGTCAATAGCGATACGGTCGATGGTGTGACGCTGAGCGCCGATGGGCTCGATGCGCTCGATCTGCCGGGGCTTTACCCGATCACGCCGAGCGATGCGCGGGGGCGGGGTCTGGGCAATTACGATCTGAGCTATTTGAATGGGCGGCTCAGTGTGAGCCTGCCGCAAGGCTTCGTGCCGATGCCGCCGATTGGCCCGCGTCCGGGGCCGGGACGGGAACCGGGGCAGGGTCGGGCGACGGGCAGCCCCTCGGCAGGGCACAGCCTCGGTCAGGGCGTCTCCCCCGTCGGCTGCGGCGCGGGCGAGGGTCGGATGCCCTGCGCGGCGCTGCCCTATGCGACGAACTGGCAGCCGGGTCCGAGGATCCGCTTCGAGGCGAATTGAGACAGGGGCGGGACAAGGTGAGAGCAATCGCGCAGAGCCGGGCCAAAGCAGCGCGCGCGTTGGGCGCGGCGCTTCTGCTGTTGCCGGTGGCGGCCTTCGCCGCACCGATCGAGCGCAACCCGGCCCCGACCGGCACGACAAGCGCCCCGGTGCAGCTGACCGCGCCGCCCAATGTCACGCCCGAGACCGCCGATCCCACGCCGATCGCGGGGGCGCTGCGGGCGGTCCGGTTCCTTGGCCCCGAGACGGCGGTGCGCGCACCCGGAAAGATAAGTGCCGGTGTCGATACCGGCGCGCTGGCGACCCTCGACGATCCGGCGTTTCGCGCGCGGATCGCGCCTTACCTTGGCCAGCCGATCTCGATGCGGCTGATCGGGCGGATCGAGGCGGCGGTGGCGGGCTGGTATGCCGAGCGCGGTCTACCCTTCGTTTCAGTCACCACGCCGCCGCAGGAGGTCACGGGCGGCGTCCTGCAATTCCGCGTCACCGAGTTCCGGCTGGGCACGCGTCGCGCGCAGACCACGGGCCAGATGACGCAGGCCGAGGCGCTCACGGGCATCCGCGCGCAGCCGGGACAGGCGATCAACACCGATCAGTTGGCCGAGGATCTCGACTGGCTGAGCCGTTCGCCCTTCCGCGATGTCGACGCGCGCTTCGCGCCCGGGGCGGAAACCGGGCAGACCGATCTGACGCTAAGCGTCACCGAAACGAAGCCCTGGCAGCTGAGCGCGCAAGTTGACAATTCCGGCGCGCGGTCGACCGGGACGAACCGGGTGCAGCTTGGCGCGATGGTCGGGGATTTCTGGCGTCCGGGCGCGGTGCTGTCTTACGCTTTCACCGCCAGTCCCGATGCGTTCCAGAAAGGCGCGATGCCCTTCGGCGGCCATCCCGATTACGCGAGCCACGCGCTGTCCCTGCACCTGCCGACCGTGCCGCGACAGGCGATCGAGGCGCGTTTCGATGTGGTCGAATCCAACAGCTACAGCTTTCCTTTCGACACCCGTTCGCGCGTGCTCGAAGGTCAGATCGGCTATCGCTTCGCGGCTTCCGCGCTTGGCCTGAAGCCCGGATCCGGCGATCTTTATGGCGGGATCGAGATGCGTCATGCGCTCGCCCAGACCCGGTTCGGCGGTACCAAGGTCAGCGATCTGACCGCTGATGTGGCGCAGCTTTATCTCGGTTGGTCGCGTGAGCGGATCGCCGATGGGGCCAAGACCTCGGCGCGCGTCGAAATGCGGCTTTCGCCGGGCGGCATGGGGGGTGACAATAGCGATGCGGATTTCGCCGCCTATTCCGGCGGGCGGGTGACAACATCGCGCTACGCCTATGCGGCGGTGTCGCTCTCGCGCAGCATGCCCATTGGCAAAACCGCACGACTCACCAGTGGGGTGAGCATGCAGCTCGCAAGCGCCGCGCTCCTTGATACCGAGCAATTCACGCTGGGCGGCGCCGGGGCCGTGCGCGGCTATATCCCCGATGACGGGGCCTTCGACAGCGCCGCGATCTGGCGCAACACCTTGAGCGGCGCGACGATGCCCGTGGGAAAGAGCATTGCGCTGACGCCGTATCTGTCGGCAGATCTGGGCTATGGGCGCGACCGCGGCACGGGCAGCGGGCAGGGCATGGCTTCGGTCGGGGCGGGCGCCTGGATCGCGCTGCCCCACAACGTCAACGCCTCGCTCGGCGCCGCTGTCGCCTTGCGCGATGCGGACATCACCCAGGCCGGAGATCTGCGGGTGGAGTTCAAGCTGAGCGCGGGGTTCTGACGCCGCGCTCCGCCGATCAGAATCCTTCGGCGCCGTCGCCCTGCCAGGGTTTCGCCAAATCGGAGAAGCGGGTGAACTGGCTCTCGAAGGCCAATTCCACCGTGCCGATCGGCCCGTGACGCTGCTTGCCGAGGATCACCTCGGCCTTGCCATGCACGCGCTCGGCCTTCTGCATCCATTCGGCGAATTTAGGGTCGTCTTCCGGCGGCTTGAGGCGCTCGTGATAATATTCGTCGCGATAGACGAACATCACCACGTCGGCATCCTGTTCGATCGAGCCGGATTCGCGCAGGTCCGACAGCTGCGGGCGCTTATCTTCGCGGCTTTCGACCGTCCGTGACAGCTGCGAGAGCGCGACCACGGGGATGTTGAGTTCCTTCGCGATGGCCTTCAGGCCCATCGAGATCTCGCCGATCTCCTGCACCCGGTTGTCGCCCCGGCCCGAGCCGCGCAGCAGCTGCAGGTAGTCGACGATCACCACGTCGAGCCCGTGGGTGCGTTTCAACCGGCGACAGCGCGCCGCGACCTGACCGATCGGCAGGGCGGGGGTGTCGTCGATATAGAGCGGGCAGGTTTCCAACGCTTTGGCCGCCTCAACGAAGCGGCGGAACTCGCTTTCGGTCATGTCGCCGCGGCGGATGCGTTCGGAAGGCACTTCGGAGGCTTCCGACAGGATCCGCGCGGCCAGCTGCTCGGCACTCATTTCCAGCGAGAAGAACCCGACCACGCCGCCTTCCACTGCGCCCTCGGTGCCATCGTGACGCCGCCCGCGTTTGTAGGCCTTGGCGATGTTGAAGGCGATGTTGGTCGCAAGCGAGGTCTTGCCCATCGAGGGACGCCCCGCGAGGATCAGCAGATCGGAGGGGTGGAACCCGCCGAGCTTCTTGTCGAGATCGGTGAGCCCGGTCGAGACGCCCGCCAGCCCGCCATCGCGCTGATAGGCGGCATTGGCCGACTGCACGGCCTCGGTCACTGCCGAGAGGAACGAGGTCCAGCCCTTCTGCGCCTGACCCTCTTCGGCGAGGTTGTAAAGTCGCTGCTCGGCCGCCGCGATCTGCTCTTTCGGATCGTCGTCGATCTGCGGCTTGCCCGCGCGCGACGAGATGTCCTGCCCCAGCTCGATCAGCCCGCGCCGCACCGCCATCTCGTAGATCATCAGCGCATAGTCGCGCGCCGCATAGGCCGAGATCGCGGCCCCTGCGAGACGTGCCAGATAGGCCGGTCCGCCCAGCTCCTGCAGGCCCGCGTCATCCTCGAGATAGGCCTTCAGCGTCACCGGAGAGGCCAGCGCGTTCTTCTGGATCTTGGCCGAGGCGACCTCATAGATGCGCTGGTGGACCGGCTCGTAGAAATGCTCCGGTTTGATGACGGCGGCGATCCGGTCATAGATGTCGTTATTGGTCAGGATCGCGCCAAGAAGCTGCTGTTCAGCTTCGATATTATGGGGCAGCGCGGTGCCCTCGGCGGGCAAATTTCCGGGCTGCCCCTCTTCGGGCCGTTGTGCCTGATCGTTCATGTCCCTGCCTCGAAGTCCCCGCCCCGTTCGAGGCTCTTCTAAGCCCTCGGAGGCGGAATGGGAATCTGGATAAGTCGGGGGAAAACCCCACTGTTTCAATGCGACTTACGGCATTTCTTGTAGGCTGCGAGGGGTAACCCTACCACATCTGCCCAATTTTCGCGAGGGGCGAGATTCGCGCCGCAAATGCTCCACAGAGCATCCACAGCGCTATCCACAGAAATCCGCGTGAGCGCGGTTCAGCCCTTGCGGGCCTCCTGCCAGGGGCGCGGATCGCTCAGGAAAGCCTCGACCTCATCGAGCGTTTCCTTCGTGAAATGCCCCTGCGCACGGGCCTCGGCCAGAACGTCCCACCAGGTGCACAGGTGATGCAGCTCGACGCCGTGCTCACGCAGGTTCGGCACGGTCTCGGGGAAGATGCCGTAATAGAAGATCACCGCCGTATGCCCGCAGGTTGCGCCGGTGTCGCGGATCGCATCGACGAAGCTCAGCTTCGAGCCGCCATCGGTGGTCAGATCCTCGACGAGCAGCACGCGCTGGCCCTCGGTCATCGCGCCCTCGATGCGCGCGTTGCGCCCGTAACCTTTGGGCTTCTTGCGCACATAGGTCATCGGAAGCGCCAGACGCTCGGCCACCATCGCGGCGAAGGGAATGCCCGCCGTCTCGCCGCCCGCGATATTGTCAAACGCCTCGAAGCCCGCCTCGCGCATCACCGTCACGGCGAGAAAATCCATCAGCGTCGAGCGGATGCGGGGATAGGAGATCAGCTTGCGGCAGTCGATATAGGTCGGCGAGGGCAGGCCGGAGGCGAGCGTGAAGGGCTCGTCGGCGTTGAAATGCACGGCCTCGATTTCCAGAAGCATCCGCGCGGTCAGGCGGGCGATTTCGTCTTTGCTGGGGAAGGAGCTGGGGATCATCGGTTCGTCCTTATCGTGTCTGGCTTCCAACTGCTTCAAATATCCCCCGCGGAGCGTCCATCGGATGGGCCGGGAGCCTCCGGCGGGGATATTTCGGGCAGTTGGAAATCAGCGTTTTACATGCCAATGGACCGGGAAGCCCGGATCGAAGAGGGTGACGGGGCCGGCGCCGGTGTCGATCTTGGCGGGCCAGATATTGGGCTGCTCGGTCTTCTCGAGCGTCAGCGTGGTCTCGTTCACCGGCAGCCGGTAGAAGGCGGGGCCGTTGCGCGAGGCGAAGGCCTCGAGCTGGTCGAGCGCGCCCTCGGCTTCGAAGACATGGGCCAGCAGCGGCATCGTATGGGTCGCGGTGAAACAGCCCGCGCAGCCGCAGGCGCTTTCCTTTGCCGGATCGGCGTGCGGCGCGCTGTCGGTGCCAAGGAAGAAATGCGGGTTGCCCGAAGTCGCGGCCTTGACCAGCGCCTGACGATGGATCTCGCGCTTGGCGACCGGCAGGCAGTAGTAATGCGGTTTGATCCCGCCCACGAGGATATGGTTGCGGTTGATGATCAGGTGATGCGTGGTGATCGTGCCGCCCATGTCATCGCCTTGCGAAGAGACATAGTCCACGCCGTCGCTGGTGGTGATATGTTCCATCACCACGCGCAGACCCGGGGTCTTGCGGCGGATCGGGTCGAGCACGGTCTCGATGAACACGGCCTCGCGGTCGAAAATGTCGATCTCGGGGCTCGTCACCTCGCCATGCACACAAAGTGGCAGGCCGATCTCGGCCATCTTTTCCAGCACGCCGCGCACCTTGTCGAAGTCGCGCACGCCCGAATCCGAGTTCGTCGTGGCGCCCGCCGGATAGAGCTTCACCGCCTTCACCAGACCGGAAGCTGCGGCCTCAGCCACGTCCTGCGGGTCGGTCTTCTCGGTCAGGTAGAGCGTCATCAGCGGTTCGAAATCGCTTCCCTCCGGCAAGGCCTTCAAGATGCGCTCGCGATAGGCGGCGGCATCGGACCCGCGCACAACGGGCGGCACGAGGTTCGGCATGATGATCGCGCGGGCGAAATCGCGGGCGGTCTCGGGGGCGACACCTTCCAGCATCGCGCCATCGCGCAAATGCAGGTGCCAATCGTCGGGGCGGGGAAGGGTGATGGTGCTCATGGGATTTCCTTAGCGTGAGGCAGGGCGCGAATCCAGAGGCTCCGCGCATGCTGCGCTGCGGCAAATGCATGGCGGGGATGCGCAGATGGCGGTGGTATGGGCAGTGAGGCTGACCTAAATTGGGATGCAAGGGAGGAAACGACCTGAACCCAAACCCTCAGGAGGTTTCCAAATGGCTTTCATCACCACCGCCGGCCAATCCGGCCAATCCGTCTTCGCCCGTGCTGTCCACGGGATCGCCGAAGGGCTCGTGACCTATATGGAACGCCAGTCGCGTCAGAGCCAGATCCAGCGGCTCGAGGCGAAATCCGATGCCGAGCTGGCCGCGATGGGCCTCTCGCGTGACCGGATTGTCGCGCATGTCTTCCGCGACCGGTTCTATTTCTGACACGATTATCGTGACGTGATGCAAGGGCAGGCCCGGTCGGGCTTGCCCTTTGCCTTTCGGCTTTGCGATACTCTCGTCATCTCAGGTCGCACGGGGGGCGAGATGTCGAGCATCAATCAGAAAACCACTCTCATCGAGCTTCGCGGCGATCTTGTGCGTGCGGCGCTTTGCATCGGCCGGTTTCATGCCCCGTGCCAAGTTGAGCCCGACCGCCTCCTGGTCATGGCAGATCCGGCGCTGAGCGCGGCGCTGTCGGATCTGGGCCTCACGCTCACCCCTGTCGACGAAGCCTTCACCCAAGTCGAGATGCCTGCGTCCTGCATGCCCGCGCGCCGCGTGATCACGCATGGATCGCATGCGCATGAAACGGATGAGGATGACGAGGCCGACCTGCCCGCGGGCCCGGCCTCCAACGCCTGACTTCTTGAAGAATCGGGGCAAGGGGCGCGCTTAGGCCGCGCCCATCTCCTGGCGCGAGCCCGGAAGCGTGATGCCCTGTTCCGCGAGATCGGCTTCGAGCTTCTGATACCGCGCCCGGAAACGCGGCCCGTTGAGCCGCTCGGCCACGTTGCGGCAGACCAGCGCCTCGAGATAGGGGCGCTCCGCGTCTTGCAGGCTCGCAAGGATATTGCGCATGTAGCGCGGCAGGTTGCGCCGGGCGCGATAGAGGGTCCAGAACCGCGCTGCGTCGAACTGGTCGCGACAGGCCTCGGTCAGAATGTCGTCGAGGATCGACATGTCGCGCAGCATCCCCTCGGGTGTCTGGCCGAGATGGGGGCAAGGCAGGAGCGTCACGCAGGGGCGCGCGAAGAGCGCCGCATGCATCGCGTCGAGCCGCTCGCGCGGATCATAGATGACGAAGGCCTGCCCCACACCGTCCAGCATCTCGGGCGCGAAACCGTAGCGATCGGTGAAGGAGGTCCGGCGCATCTCGGGGAAACGATCGTCCCACCCGGCAAGACGCGGATCAAGCGTGGCCTGCGGGGCGAGCGCGAGCACCGTGGCGCCAGGCGCCGCAACCGAGAAGGCCGCCGCCGCATAGCCGCAGGCGCCCGCGCCATAGAACACGACCCGGTCGAAATCCTCGAAAAAGGCCTCGTCCACGAGCCGGTCGAAATAGGCAAAGACATGGGGGTCACGAAACCAGCTCTCGTCCGAGCAGATCAGCGCCAGCGAAGACCAGCCGTTTTCCTGCGCGAGCCGCAACCCGCGCGGCAGCGCAGTCTCGTCCTCGGCGGTGATCACCGCACGGCGCTCGAAGCTGACCAGAAGAACCGGGCCGTCATCGTGGAAGACGGCATCATGCGAGGGGCCGAGCGGCTCGAAATAGCCGCTTTCCTCCACGACCTCTTCCAGCCGGGTCTGCCAATCGCTGTCGTCTTGCTTCGCCATTCGCGTCTCGATTGCTGGCTCGTCTCATGCGCCGCCCGCGCGGGGTCTGAACCGATACTCAAAGAATATGGTCTTTGTATCAACCGATGAAAGCGGCACAAATGAGGGAGGACTGCGGAAAACTTCCGCCCCTGCGGTGTCCCGGAAACGACAAGTCCTTGGCCTCAATATTGTTTCCCAAAGCGCGACAGTATGAGCGAATTTCAGCCTTGTCTCGCGCGCAGCCCCATCGCCACGATCTGAGCGGCGGCTTCGCGCGGCAACGGGCGGCTTGGGGGACACAGGAGCAGGCGACCAAAGAGCGCGCGATAGGGCTCGTCTTGCATCAGCGCATCGAAGCGTGCGCGCCGCCATGCCACCGACTGGTCATGCAAGCGCGCAAGCTCCACATCCGCCATCAGCTCGGACCGGATCTCACCGGCCGGCGCGTCATAGCGTCGGATTGCCGTTTCCTCGTCGGTGCAGAAATTGCGCTCCACCCAGTAGGACATGTCAAAGGGCTCGGCCTGCCGGTTCGAGCGGCCGCGATCGCATTTCACCACATAGCTCTGCATCGCGCCGAGCGGATAGTGGTTGAGCTGCACCAGCTCGTAGGGGGCGCTGCCCGGAGGCGTGAAGAGCTTCTGGCGTTGGTAAAGCGCGGGCAGCTTGCGTCCCGATCCATCCACCCAGAGCGTGCCCGCGAGCTTGTCGTCTTGTGGAGCGCGCGGACGATGGACGCCGAGCTTGCCATAGGCTCCGTCATTGGCAAAAAGCGTCTTGAATATAGAGGCGCGCCAGGGCCAGAGCATGTCAGGCGGCGCGCAGCGGGTAAACTGCGCGGTGACGGGACGGTCCTCGAACCCGACCACGCCGCAATTGCCGAAAAGCCGCCAGGTCAGAGCGAAGGCCGTCGCCTGCGGCGCCGCCTCGAAGAGCGCCGAAAGCGTCCCATCCCCCGTCTTGATCGTGACGAACTCGTCGACATCGAGCACGGCGACCCAATCGGCCGCTTTCTTCAGTGGATGGTGATCCGCCTGCTTGAGCGCGGCCCATTGCGGGCCTTCCTCCCAAGGCCCCGGATTGGGGACATGGGTCAGCCAACCCAAGGTCTCCAGCCGGTCGAGCATCGCATCGGTACCATCCGAGCAGTCATTTGAAAAAACGAGGAAATCCGTAAACCCGACGGCGCGGTGATGGGCCAGCCATTCGAGCAGGAAAGCCCCTTCGTTCTTCACGGTCGTGATCGCCAGCGCGCGCATGGGCCGACTTTGCCAAGGGGCGTGTGATCAGGCAAGCGCGAAAGCGGGGATCGGGACGCCCGTGATGCCCGGGGCCGCTCCGCGGGGGATATTTGAAGCAGTTGGGGGAAAGGGATCGTCCAGTTCCAACTGCTTCAAATATCCCCGCCGGAGGCATCCTCCATGTGCCACGGGCGCAGGCGGGACTTCAGTGCTCGGCCTCGCCCACATGGCGCACGGTGAAGAAGAAATCAGGCGGCAGGTCGCGTTCATGCAGATCTTCGGGGATCACGTCGGGGCCGGCGTTGAAAACCGCCGAGCCGAAATGATGCAACATCCGCGAGAGCTTTTCGAAGCGCGGCGAGGTCAGGGTCTCGTAGAAGGCGCGCTGGTCGGGCCGCGCCATCAGCTCCTCGATCTTGGCGCGGTGGCAGGCGACGGAATGGGCATGCGCCGCGGCGATCTCGGGATCGGCCATGAGCCGGTCGAACTCGGCCCGTGCCGCGGGCAGCATGCGCTGGATCGAGAGGTCTTCCTCGGCATTGTGGTTCATCCGGAACCAGTAATTGAGCCCCTGGTCGCGATCGACATGGTTCACCCGGCCGCGGTCGCGTTTCACCAGGAAGCTCTCGGCCGAGCGCACCGCGTAATGGTTGAGCTGCACCCAGTCATAGCCAAAGGTCTCGAGCGTCGACCGCCAGCCGTTGCGGAACATCTCGCGCGGCATTGGACGCCCCGAGCCGTTCAGCCAGCGCACCTGATCCCAGAGGTCGGGCACCAGTCCCTTTGGGCGGTGCACGCCGAGCTTCTTGTAGAGGTCGATATTGCGAAACAGCGTCTTGAAGCCCCAGGCCTGATGCGGCTTGCGCACGATCTCGGGGGCGCAGCGAGTGAACTGCCCGGTAATGAAGCTGTCTTCGTAAGGATGCACGTCTCCATTTCCGAAGAGCCGCCAGGTGAGCGAGATCATGTTCGCCTCGCCCATCGCCGCATAGAGCGCATCGAGCGTGCCGTCGCCGATCTTGATATTGATGAACTCGTCGACATCCATGCAGATCGACCAACCCGCATTCTGGATCACCGGTTCATTTTCGGCCGCGGCCAGTGCGCCGTGCTGCGGTTTCATATCGACCATGGTGCGAAACGGGTTGTCGCGGTGCTCGACGATTCCTTTGCGCTGCAACAGCTCCAGCATCGTGTCGGTGCCATCGGTGCAGTCATTGGTGTAGACGAGAAAATCATCCACCCCGATCGCGCGGTGATAGGCGATCCATTCGAGGATGAAGGGGCCTTCGTTCTTCATCGTTGTGACGATGCAGGTGCGGCCCGCCTTGATCGCCTGTTTCGGCGCCTGTTTCACTTTAGAGACCGGCGGGCGGATCGGCTTGAAGCCCCAAACATCGCGGGCGAGATGCAGCAGGCGCTCATCCTCGATCAGCGAGGTCTTGGGGGCGAGTTCTGCCGCCGAATAGCCCGGAACCCGCAGCGCCATCGCGCGCCAGAAGCCGAAGACCTGACCGGGATCGGGTTTGGCATAGCTCACCCGCATCATCCGCCAGGTGTTGTCCAACCCCGCCTTTTCAGGTGCGCAGCCCCAGCGGGCGATGCCGCGTCTTGCGTCGAACTGGCGGCAGATATGGTCGGGGAAACGCTCGGGCTGGCCGTTGCGCACCCGCCAGGGATAGCTGCGCCGACCGACGAGCAAAATCACACCGTTCTTCGCCTCCTGCACGGCGGCGAAGGCGCTGGGCGCATCGGGTTCGCGCTCCATCAGCAGGTCGGTCACGTCGAGCAGCAAAACGGCGGCGGCGCGCGCGAAGAAGCGCCATTTGACGATCTCGAAGATCAGACCCGCACCCAGCGGCGCGCGCCAGGGATCGGGAGCGGGGGGCTCCATCCGGTCCTTGCCCGGCGCGTCGGGGGCGAGAAAAACATGGGATTCGGGGCCAAGGCCGGGCTTGCCCAGCGGCACCGGGCTTTCGAGCACAACCACCGCCATGTCCAGCTCGCGCAGCGCGAGGCCCTCGTCGAGCGCGGCGATAAAATCCGCGCGGGTGCCGGAGGGGCTGTCTTCGGGTGCTCGGTTCAGGATCACGGCGCCGGTCGCCCCGTGGTGGTCGTGATGCCAGCTCAGCCAGTCGAGTACGGTCTCGGGCGTTTCCTCGAGGCGCTGGCCGAAGAGACAGTTGCGGCCCGCGAAGAGAGCCCAATCGGGCGCATCGGCCCTGATCTCGCGCAGCTCGGGCGCACCGTTGGGCGCGCAGGTCGCGATGCGGGTCGGGCCGGTCGGGTCGATCTCATAGAGCCCCATCGTGGCGCCGGCCACGTCGCGCGCCTCGATCAGCCGGGCGGCCCCGTCCACCGGGTCGGGGCATAGCTGATATGTCTCGGAGGGATTGGCGAAGAAAGCGCGCAGGCGCTGGCGCGGACCCTCGGGGCGCTCGTCGGGGATCACGATGGCGTCGAGCAGCGCGGGATCGCCCGCCTGCGCCCGCAATTCCCGCCGGATCACCCGTTCTTCGTCCATCTCGTTCCTCGCCTGCCTGTCGCGACGTGGTAGCACGCCGGCGCGGGCGCGTGAAAGACTGCGCGCGCACAGGTCTCTGATTTCCATTGGAAAAGGGCAAGCTCTCGGGCAGGATGCGGCAAAACCAAGGAAAAGCCGCAAGCGGGCAGAGCCGCGCGGCGAGAGGCGAAGGGCAGCGCATGGCACGGGAACGCGAGGTTGGCACGCTTTGGATCGGCGGCGCGCTGAGCTGGATGGAGCAGCTTTGCCTGAAAAGCTTCGTCGACGCGGGTCAGAAGATCACGCTCTTTTCCTACGAAGACATCCCCAACGTGCCCGAGGGGGTGATCCGGCGCGACGGGCGCGAGGTGCTCGATACTGACGATTTCATCAAGTACGAGAAGAAGGACAGTTTCGCGCTCTTTGCGGATTACTTCCGGATTCACATGATTGCGCAGAATCCGGGGCTGATCTGGATCGACACGGATGTCTATTGCTGGCGCCCGATGGAGTACGAGAGCGACTATGTGATGGGCTATGAGCTGCCCAACTCGAAACGTGTCAACAATGCCGTTCTAGGTCTGCCTGCCGAGAGTGAAATCCTGAAGGATATCATTGGCTTCATGGAGGATCGTTATGCGATCCCGCCATTCCTGAAACCGGCGATGCGAGAAGACTATGCCGCCGCGGCGCGGGCGGGCGAGCCGGTCCATGTGACCCAGCAGCCCTGGGGCGTCTGGGGGCCTATGATGATCTCGCATTTCGTGGAAAAACACGGGTTGCATGATCAGGTGCAGCCGCTCGAGGCTTTCTACCCGGTCACCTTCCGCGAGCGCACGATGATGATCCGCGAGGCCGCGAAGGTCGAGGAGAAGCTGACCGACGAGACGACGGCGCTGCATCTGTGGGCATCGAACAAGCGCGAGCTGGGCCTGCGTTTCAACGGCATTCCGCGTGCCGGGAGTTTCTTCGACAAGCTTCTGAAGAAACACGATATTCGCCCGGAATTTGCACCCATCAAAGGGCGCGCGAAACTGGTCTTCGAGCAAAAGGGCGCGGATCTGGGACTGATCGAGGCGGCAGGGATGTCCGAGCTCTCGTCCATTGCGGATCTGGGGGGCACCTCGCCGGGGCTGGTGCTCGCAGCCCATGACCGCTGGGATTGCGATATCACCCTGATCGACCTGAAACCGAACGGGAAATGGCCCGAGAGCGAGAGCGATTGGGTGGCAGGCTATCGCGCCTATCTGGCCGAGAACGGGGTCGATCCTGAGCGTATCCGCTATGTCGGAAAGGCCGCCGATCTGCGCCCCGTCGATCTGCTGCTGAACCTCTCTGGCTTTGGAGATGTGAACAAGGTCAAGCATTTGAAGCCCGTTCTTGAGGCGGCGCTACATGCTGATAGCAAGATGCTGATGGATGTCCGCAAAGGCTCGGGCAGCTTTCCCTTCCTGCGCGATCACGGCACGAGCGAGATCCTCGAGGAATTCAGCGATGGCGGCGGCGGCAAGCAGATGCGGATCGCCTTTGCCCCGAACCCGCCTGCCGAGCAGGTGAGCGATCCGGGCTGGGCCGAGATCGCGACGCAGCTCGCGGGCAAGGACGGGTTTTATACCGATAACGGGTCGCACAGCTTTCTCTACATCCCGCGTTCGCAGGACACGCTGGTCGTGACCTTCGACAATCTCGACATCGCGATGAACAAGCGCGATACGCGCAGGCCCTGGGGGTTTGAGTTCATCGAGAAGCAGGGCTGGTCGATGCTCGGCGCGATGGCGGGCGGCTGGACCTGGTATCGCGACCCTTGGGTCGGCGACGAGTTCGACCGGCTCGCGGGCGAAGGCTTCTTCGCGCAGTTCAAGCGGGTGGTGTTCTACGGCGCCTCGATGGGCGGCTACGCGGCCTGCGCCTTCTCGGCGGCCTGTCCGGGAGCGGATGTGGTGGCGATCTCGCCGCAATCGACACTCGACAAGTCCGTCGTGCCCTGGGAGACGCGTTACAAGGTGGCTTGGGACAGGGATTTTACCGGCAAATATGGCGATGCGGCGGAGGCGAGCCTCGCAGCGCGTAAGGTGACGATTCTCTACGATCCCTATGAGCCGCTCGATGCGGGCCATGTGGACCGCTTCACCGGGGCAAATGTGATGAAGCTGCGGACGCCGCTTATGGGGCACCGTCTGGGGTCGTCGCTGCATCAGATGGGGTTGCTCAGTCCGATCCTGCTGGCCGCCCTCGATGGCAGTCTCAGCGAGGCGGATTTCCACCGTCGCCTGCGCGCGCGCCGAGACTTCCCGCGCTACCAGCGCGAACTGTTCCAGCGGGCTGTTGCGAAGGGCCACAAGGTGCTTGCCCGGCGCCTTGCCGAGTCGGTTCTCAAGCGCAACGACAACCGGGCGATCCGGCTCGGCCTGCGCGATCTGTGACGGACCTGCGGCGGGTTGTCGCAGATGGGCGGAAAGAACCTGAAACGTCTCGGGCCGATCGTTGAAAAAGGCCTTATTTTCACGGGTTCATCACCGATCTCTGGCTAAAACGTGACCCGGTGTACAACATGTCGCAGTTTAACCGGCTCTCGTTTTGACCTAAGTCAAGTTCAGCACGCAGATACTCCCATATCTACATGTGCATCGGGTTCTTGATCTCCCTGACGCGGCACTGCCGCCGGAACCCGAACAGAGGATCAGACGTTCTCCCTCGTCTTATCCCTAAAATGCGCCGCGGGTCTCCCTCCCGCGGCGCTTTAATTTTCCGGGGTCTGAATTTGGTGGTGAGGGCTGCGCTTGTGCCGCCCCGGGTGGGTCGTGTGCCGCGCTCCTCCTTGGACGGCGCGTTTGCCTAGGCGCGTCGTCGGCGCCGTTGCTGGCGTTCTTGCGGGATAGAGCGATGACCTTGGCCGGGAACAACCCCGCCCGGGGGGCGGGCGCCGGGCTCAGGTCAGAACCGCCATCTCTTGCGGCCTTCTGAACCCGTCGCTCCAAAGACAAAAGCCCTCCCGCAAGGGGAGGGCTTCGAAATCGTCCTGATGGATCGCCTTACTTGGTCGGGCCGATCATCATCACCATCTGGCGGCCTTCGAGCTTGGGCATGCTCTCGACCTTGCCGGCATCGCCGACATCATCGCGCACGCGGTTGAGCAGCTCGAGCCCGAGATTCTGGTGCGCCATCTCGCGACCACGGAAGCGCAGGGTGACCTTCACCTTGTCGCCATTCTCGAGGAACTTCATGACGTTCTTCATCTTGACTTCGTAGTCGTGAACATCCGTACCGGGACGGAATTTCACTTCCTTGATCTCGATGATCTTCTGCTTCTTGCGGGCCTCGGCCTCGCGCTTCTGCTGTTCGTATTTAAACTTGCCGAAATCCATGATCTTGCAGACCGGCGGATTTGCGTTCGGCGAGATTTCCACGAGATCAAGCCCGGCCTCCTCGGCCATGGCCATGGCATCGCGCGGAGAGACGACCCCGACATTCTCGCCATCCGCCCCGATCAGGCGAATTTCAGGGGCGCGGATCCGTCCGTTCACTCGAGGTCCGGTGTCACGGGTCGGCGGGGCGTTATGAGGTCTGCGGGCTATGGTGGAAATCCTTCTGTAGCCATGAGTAATTCAGGCGCGCAAGATAGTCCCGTGCGGGGGCGCTTTCAACCTCAAAGCGCAGGGAACCGGGGGCTTTGCGGGCGCGTTGGGTTTCGCTTGCCTCACAAGCGGGCGCGCGCGAAACCGTGGCGAGAGGTTTCACTCCCGTGCTGACCCGCCGATAACGACGGCACAGTATTTAGGTTCCTGAGAGAGGGTATTTACAATGAACAAGTTTGCCGGACTGGCCGTGGTGGTGGTGGCGATCGCCGCCGGTGTGATTTTCGTGACGACCTCGCAAGAGCCTCAACCCGTCGACCCCGAACCTGCACCGCAAAGCGCGGCCCAGAAGGCGGGCGACGCGCTGCAAAAGGCCGGTGAGTCGGTCAAGGATGCCGCGAGCCAAGCCACGGAGGCTGCCTCGCAGGCCGCCGATGCGGTGAAAGAAAAGGCCGCGGAGATGGTCGATGGCACCAAGAAAGCGGCCTCTGAAGCCGCTGAGGACGCCAAACAAGCGGCACAGGAAAACATGGACGCGGCGAAGGAGGGCGTGACGCAGGCCGTCGATGCCGCCAATGAGGCGGCGCAAAATGCGGGCGATGCTGCGCAGGCCTCGGTCGAGGCGGCGAAGGCCGCCGCCGAGAAGGCGGGCTCGGCTGCGGCAGATGCAGCGCAGGCTGCGACCGACGCGGCGAAGGCCACGATGGATTCGGCCACGCAATCGGCGACCGATGCCGCCAGCGAAGCTGCCGATGCGGCAACCCAGGCCGCCGAAGCGGCGACCGAGGCCGCGAATGCCGCCTCCGACGCCGCCGCTCAGGCGGAGGTCAACGCGAGCGATACCACGACCGAAGGGGCGGCCTCGGCCGCGCAATCGGCCGCCGAAGCCGCCAGCAAGGCCGCCGATGCTGCCTCTGACGCCGCCGCCGCCGCGACGAATGCCGCCGAGACCGCAAGCCAGACCGCCGATACCACCGCCGCCAATGCCCAGACACAGGCCGATGTGACCGGGCAGGGCGCCGTGCCCGGGTTGATGGATGCGGCCAAAGCGCTGACCGTGGACGGTTTCGACGCCGATACGGTCGAGAAGGTGATCGACACTTCGGCTTTGCCCGACGCAACCAAAGCCACGCTCAAGACCGCGGTCGAGAGCGCGCGCGCCAATCCTGAACTGGTCGAGGGCGTCGTCGATCAAGTGCGTGCGGCGCTCGGTCTGTAATCCGCGAAACGCAGTCCGCCAAATGGAGGCCGCGCGGTGTGACCTGCGCGGCCTCTCTCATTGCGCGCTCACCGGAACGTGTTCCCCGCTTGCCGCGTTCGTCCAGCAAAAGAGAGGAGATGACATGAGCACCCGACTGACGCTGACATCCATCGAACCGGTCACCCGCGACACCTATCACCTGAGTTTCCCGCGTCCCGAGGGGTTTGAGTTCGCGCCGGGCCAGGCGGTCGATCTGACCCTCACCCGCGAGGGCTGGACGGACGAGCCGCGCCCGTTCACCTTCACCAACCCCGCTGACGGCGACACGCTCGAATTCGTGATCAAGTCCTATCCCGATCATCAGGGCGTCACCGCGCAAATCGCGACCCTCAAGCCCGGCGAGGTGGTCGAGATTTCGGACCCATGGGGCGCGATCGAGGACAAGGGGCCCGGCACTTTCATTGCAGGCGGGGCAGGGGTCACACCCTTCATCGCCATCCTGCGCGCGCGTCTGGCC
Organism: Thioclava pacifica DSM 10166; assembly: GCF_000714535.1. Lineage (GTDB taxonomy): Bacteria > Pseudomonadota > Alphaproteobacteria > Rhodobacterales > Rhodobacteraceae > Thioclava > Thioclava pacifica. Next base: position 612,516 of record NZ_AUND01000001.1, read on the forward strand.
CGAGAGGGCAAGCTGGAGGGGTGCCGGCTGATTTTCTCGAACAAGACCGAGGCCGACATCATCCTGCGCAAGGAATTCGAGGCGATGGAGGGGCTCGAGACCGTCTGGACCGTCACCGATCAGAAGGATCCCGACGCGGGTGTCTGTACGGCGATGATCGACCGCGCCTTTCTCGCGCCCTACGCGGAAAAGGAAAGCGGCAAGTTCTATATCTGCGGGCCCGATGCGATGGTCGAGGAGATTGAAGCGACGCTTGAAGCGCTTGGCGTCGAAAAGGACCGTATCATCCGCGAAGACTTTTCCTGAGCGCGCCCGGCATCGCCAGACGATCCACGCGCCACGCCGCCCCCTTGCCCCCGGTGAGGGGGCGGCCTAGTTTGCCTTGCGCTAAATAGCCAAGAACAGGCGCAGACAAAAAGCCGGGGGCCCGCACGCATGAGCCAGAAACGCAGCATCTTCGAAGAGGTCGGAACGCAGGGCGCCACGACACGAGCCGAACCCGCAGGTGGCATGATCGACGCCAAGCCGCGCGGTGCCCGCAAGGCGATCCGGCTGTGGCTCTTCGTCCTGTTCACGTTGGTCGTTGCGATGATCGCGGTGGGGGGCGCCACGCGGCTCACCGATAGCGGTCTGTCGATCACCGAATGGAAGCCGATCTCGGGGGCGATCCCGCCGATGAGCGATGCGGATTGGCAGGCCGAATTCACCAATTACAAGGCCAGCCCCCAGTTCAAATACATGAACCCCGACATGACCGTGTCCGAGTTCAAGGGCATTTTCTGGTGGGAATGGGGGCATCGTCAGCTTGGCCGCTTCGTTGGGATCGTCTGGTTCCTTGGCTTCCTCGGCTTCTGGCTGACGAAGAAGATCCCGCCGGGCTGGACGGGCCGGCTGTTCTCGCTCGGGGTCCTGGGGGGGCTGCAAGGCGCGATCGGCTGGTGGATGGTCTCCTCCGGTCTCGTGGGCCGGATGACTTCGGTCGCGTCCTACCGGCTTGCGACCCATCTGGGGCTCGCCTTCATCATTCTGGGGCTGATCGCTTGGTTCGCCGTGCAGCTCTCGCGTCCGCAATCGGAACTGCTGCAAGCGCGGCGTCTGGCCGAGCCGAAACTCGGCCGGATCGGGGCGGTGTTGATCGGTCTGGTCTTCGTGCAGATCATCCTCGGCGCGCTGACGGCGGGGATCGACGCGGGGCTCGCCTTCCCGACATGGCCCTCGATGAACGGTCAGTTCCTGCCCTCGGAAAGCTTCGACTACACGCCGCTTTGGCGCAATTTCTTCGAGAACCCGGCACTGGTGCAGTTCAATCACCGGATTGTCGGGTACCTGGTTTTCCTTCTCGGCCTCTACGCCGCCTGGCGCGCGCGCAGCTCTGCCCATCAGAGCACGCGCGAGGCCTATGCGCTGGCCGCCGCGATGATCTTCTTCCAGATGATTCTGGGCATCACCACCGCGCTTGAGCTGGTCCACTACTGGTGGCTTGGTCTGATCCACCAGTTCGGCGCTGTCATCACCTGGGTCCTCGTGATCCGCGCGCGTCACACGGCGCGCTATCCTGTCATTCGTTCCATCCGGGAGGGCCGCGCATGAGCGCCTATCAGGAATTGATCGCGCATCAGCGCGAAACCGAGGCGCTGAACAATATCGCGGGGCTCCTGAGCTGGGATCAGGAAGTGATGATGCCGCGCGGGGCTGCCGATCAGCGCGCCGAGGAGATGGCCGCGATCGAGAGCGTTCTGCACGCCCGCCGCACCGATCCGAAGATCGAGGACTGGCTGGCCCGCGCCGAAGCGAATGATGAGGTCAGCGCCCGCATGCTCGACCTGATCGGGCGCAGCTATAACCGCGCGACCCGCATTCCCGCGCGACTGGCCACGGAACTGGCGCGGATCACCTCGCTCAGCCAGGGGATCTGGGCCGAGGCGCGCGCGAATGAAGATGCCTCCGCCTTCCTGCCGACGCTTGAAGAAGTGGTGCGGCTCAAGCGCGAGGAGGCGGAATGCCTCTCCGAGGGCGATCTCTACGATGCGCTGCTCGACGATTACGAACCGGGTGCCACCGCGAAGGAAATCGCCGCGATCTTCGACAAGATGCGCGGCCCGCTGGTGGAGTTGCGCGATCGCGTGCTGGGCTCCGAGGTCGAACCGCAACCGCTCGACAAGGTCTTCCCGGAAAACGCGCAGCTGCGGCTGGCCAGGATCTGCGCCACCGCCTTCGGCTATGACTGGACGCGCGGGCGGCTGGATATGTCGGTGCACCCGTTCTCTTCGGGCGGCGGCGACGATGCGCGCATCACCACCCGGATCTCGGAATCCGACCCGTTCGGCAATATCTACTCGACCATCCACGAGGTCGGCCACGCCACCTACGAACAGGCGATCGACCCGGCCTACCGCTTCACCCCGCTGGGCCACGGCGTCTCGATGGGCGTGCATGAAAGCCAGAGCCGGATCTGCGAGAACCAGCTCGGCCGCTCGGCTCCCTTTACCGGCTGGCTGCACCATCGCATGAGCGACGCTTTCGGCGATCTCGGGATCGACGCGCAGGCCTTCCATGCGTTGGTGAACCGCGTCGAAATGGGCTTCATCCGCACGGAATCGGACGAGCTGAACTACAACCTCCACATCATGCTGCGCTTCGATCTGGAGCGCGACCTGATCGCGGGCAAGCTCGAGGTGGCCGATCTCGAAGAGGCGTGGAACACGCGTTTCAAGGACGATTTCGGCGTGACCGTCACCAAGCCCTCGCAGGGTTTCCTGCAGGATGTGCATTGGTCGGTGGGCCTCTTCGGCTATTTCCCGACCTATGCTCTGGGCAATGTCTATGCGGGCTGCCTCAATCAGGCGATGCGCGCGGCCGTCCCTGAGATCGACGCGCGTCTGGCCGAGGGCGATGCAAGCCCCGCGAAAGCCTGGCTCGACCAGAACCTGCGCGTCTTCGGCGGCCTGCGCCCCCCGCGCGACACGATCCGCCATGCCTGCGGGTTCGAGCCCAACGAGGGCCCGCTACTGGCCTATCTGACCGAGAAGTTCGAAGGCATCTACAACCTCTGAGCGCGTCCCGCGCTCCCCCGGAAAGGACACCTGATGGCCCGTATCTTTGACGATAATTCGCTCAGCATCGGGAATACGCCGCTGGTGCGCCTCAACCGGATCACGGAGGGGGCGGGGGCGACGATCCTCGCCAAGATCGAGGCACGCAACCCGGCCTGGTCGGTGAAATGCCGGGTCGGCGCGAACATGATCTGGGATGCGGAGGAGCGCGGCATCCTCGGCCCCGGGAAAGAGATCGTCGAGCCCACCTCGGGCAATACCGGCATCGCGCTTGCCTTCGTCGCGGCCTCGCGCGGCATCCCGATCACGCTGACCATGCCCGACACAATGAGCGTCGAGCGGCGCAAGCTGCTGCTCGCTTACGGCGCGAAACTGGTGCTGACCGAGGGCGCGAAGGGCATGGCCGGCGCGATCGCCAAGGCCGAGGAGATCACCGCCTCCGATCCTGACCGTTATGTGCTGCTGCAGCAGTTCAAGAACCCCGCGAACCCGGATATCCACGCCAAGACCACCGGCCCCGAGATTTTCGAGGATACCGGTGGGGTGGTCGATATTTTCGTGGCGGGCGTCGGGACAGGCGGCACGATCACCGGCGTCTCGCGCTATCTCAAGCATGAGAAGGGCCTGCCGGTGATCTCCGTCGCGGTCGAGCCCGAGGCGAGCCCCGTGCTCAGCCAGGCCCGCGCGGGCGTGGCGCTGAAACCCGGCCCGCATAAGATCCAGGGCATCGGGGCGGGGTTCGTTCCGGAAGTGCTCGACATGGATCTGGTCGACCGGATCGAGACGGTCAGCAATGACGCGGCGATCGAGACCGCCCGGCGGCTGGCCCGCGAAGAGGGCATTTTGGCGGGCATCTCCTGCGGCGCGGCCACGGCGGCGGCGTTGCGGCTGGCGCATGAGCCTGAAAACGCGGGCAAAACCATCGTCGTTCTGCTGCCCGATTCCGGCGAGCGCTACCTGTCTTCGCCTCTGTTCGAGGGCATGTTCGACGAGGCCTGAGCGAACGGGCCGGGCTCAGCCCTGTTCGGCCGCCTCGAGCTTTTCCAAAGCCGCCATCCACAGCGCTTCGGCCCGCTCCATCGCCTGCGTGGCCTCGGCATGCTTGGCCTGCCAGACCGCGAGGTCAGACGCCTTGCCCGCCTCGTAAAGCGCCGGGTCCGCCAGTTTCGCGTCGAGCTTTTCCAGCATTTCGGTCAGCTTCTCGACCCGCGCCTCGCAATCGCGCAGCTCGCGCTTGAGCGCGCTCATCGCATCGCGTGAGGGTTTGGCGGGCTTGGGCGCCGCCGCTTTCGCCGCGCGTTCCTCGGGGGCAGGGGCCAGCAGCTCCGCCCGGTAGCTCTCCAGATCGCCCTGATAGGGCGCAACCGCGCCGCCTTTCACCAACCACAGCCGGTCCGCGACCAGCCCCAGCAGGTGCATGTCGTGGCTGACCAGAACCACCGCGCCGGAATATTCGGTCAGCGCCGTCACCAGCGCCTCGCGGCTCTCGATATCGAGGTGGTTCGTGGGCTCGTCGAGGATCAGCAGATGGGGCGCGTCCAGCGTGGCCAGCAGTAGCGACAGCCGCGCTTTCTGCCCGCCCGAGAGCTTGCCCACCGCCGTCTCCGCCTGATCGGCCCCGAGGCCAAACCCCGCCAGCCGCGCACGCAGCTTGGACGGATGCTCTTCGGGGCGCTCGCGCTGCAAGTGGGTCAGGGGCGTCTCGCCCAGATCCAGCTCGTCCACCTGATGCTGCGCGAAATAGCCGATCCGCAGCTTGGACGAGCGCGTGATCTTGCCCTCCATCACCTCAAGTTTGTCCGCCAAGAGCTTGGAAAGCGTTGATTTTCCCTCGCCATTGCGTCCCAGAAGCGCGATCCGGTCATCTTGGTCGATCCGCAGGTTCAACCGCTTGAGGATCGCGGGCCCGCCATAGCCCACGGCGGCCCCTTCCATCGCGATGATCGGGGGTGAGAGCTGTTCGGGCTCGGGGAAGGTGAAGACCTGCTTCGCGGCCTCCTCGGGCGCGGTGATCGGCTCCATCTTCTCGAGCATCTTGACCCGCGCCTGCGCCTGCTTGGCCTTGGTGGCCTTGGCGCGGAAGCGATCGACGAAACTCTGAAGATGGGCGCGACGCGCCTCCTGCTTCTTGGCCTGCGCCGCCTGCGCCTCGCGCCGCAGCCTGCGCGTGCGCGCGAATGTGTCGTAGCCGCCCTGATAAAGCGTCAGCTGCTTGTCCTCGAGATGCAGGATCGCGCCCACGGCCCGGTTCAGCAGGTCTCGGTCGTGGCTGATGACGATCACGGTGTGCGGATAGCGCGCCAGATATTGCTCGAGCCAGAGCGCCCCTTCGAGATCGAGATAGTTCGTCGGTTCGTCCAGCAGCAGTAGGTCAGGCTGGGCGAACAGAACGCCCGCCAAGGCAACGCGCATCCGCCAGCCGCCGGAGAAATCCGAACAGGGGCGCTGCTGCGCCTCCGTATCGAACCCCAGCCCGCGCAGAATAGAGGAGGCCCGCGCCTCGCCCGACCAGGCGTCGATATCGGTCAGTCGCGCATGCACCTCAGCGATGCGATGCGGATCGGTCGCGCTCTCGGCCTCGGTAAGCAGGCTTGCGCGCTCCTCATCGGCGGCCAGCACCGTATCCAGAAGCGAGGTCGAGGAGGACGGCACTTCCTGCGCGACACCGCCCACCTTGGCGCGCGAGGGCAGGGAGATCTCGCCCCCGTCCAGCGTCAGCTCGCCCCGGATCAGCCGGAACAGCGTGGTTTTGCCCGTGCCATTGGGGCCAACAAGACCGACCTTGTGGCCCTCGGGGATCGTGGCGGAGGCGCCTGCGAACAGCGGGCGGCCCTCGATCGAGAAGGAGATATCGGAGATGCGCAACATGAGGCCTGACTTGGCGCAGGGCTGGCGCACAGTCAATCGCCCCCCTTCTTCTTGATAAAAATATCTCCGCCGGAGGCATCCCTCGCGTGCCACGCGCACCGGGCTGCGATTTGCATGCCCGTTGACCAGATGGTCACATTTTCACGCCAATCTCCCCGTGATCGCCTTTTAGAGGGCTTTTCAACTCACGCCCCTCGTGATAGCAGGCGCGGGATATTTCGGACCGGATTTCCGGCCGCGAACACTAGGAAAGGGTCAAACATGGCCATCGAACGCACGCTGAGCATCATCAAACCCGACGCGACCAAGCGCAACCTCACCGGCAAGATCAATGCCAAGTTCGAGGAAGCTGGCCTGCGCATCGTCGCGCAAAAGCGCATCAAGCTGTCCATGGAGCAGGCCGGCAAGTTCTATGAAGTCCACAAGGAACGCCCCTTCTACGGCGAGCTGTGCGAATTCATGGCATCCGAGCCGGTCGTCGTGCAGGTGCTCGAGGGTGAAGGCGCGATCGCGAAGAACCGCGAAGTGATGGGCGCGACCAACCCGGCCGATGCGGCCGATGGCACGATCCGCAAGGAATTCGCTCTCTCGGTCGGCGAGAACTCGGTGCACGGCTCCGACGCTCCGGAAACCGCCGCGAAAGAGATCTCCTTCTTCTTCTCGGGTCTCGAGATCGTCGGCTGATCCGGCCTAGCGCTTTTCGCGCAGACCAATCTCATCGAGGGCCGCGTCCAGCCGGGCGCGGCCTTTCTCTTTGCTTGGTGCGGTGTTGGCGCCCTGCGCCGCGACGCGTGCCTTGAGTGCGTCGAACTTCACACGGAACGCTTCTTTCTCGGCGCCTCGGCAATCGTTCCAGGGGCGGCCCTGAAGGGCCATGTGCAGCGCATAGTAGCCGATGAAATGGGGTGGGTTGCCGCTCGCGAGCCAGACCTCGTAAGCGGCCTCGGCACCGATCGCGCGCAGCTCCTCGGCCGAGGTGATGCCTGCGCGCGCAAAGCCTTCGGCAATCGCCGGGCCAATGCCTTTGATCGAGGTAAGGGGGCTCGCCATCGGATCATGCGCTCACTGTGAGGGGATGACCAGTCTGGGGCCGGTTTCCGCGCCGCGCAAGGGGCGGCGCAGAGGCATGTTCGGGGCTCGTGTGCGCTGAAGCGGTGTCCGCTGCAGGCCGATCTCACATCGGCGTGGTCGCGTCACGAGAGGTAGGGGTCAGATCGACGCCCAGTCGTTGAAGACGGTGCCGCCTTGCTGGTTCGACGTGCTACCCTGTCCCTGCTGCTGGCTGGGACGCGGAGCGCCGCCTTGCTGTTGTTGGCCCGATTGGCTGCCCGATTGCTGTTGCATGACCTTATGCCTCATTGTGAGTCGCGTTGACGGGAGGTCCCGCTTCTGATGCGACAAGTAGACACAGGCTCTCGTGAGGAAAAGGGGCGGTCAAGCGAAACTGAATTCTGTTCGCGTTCGCGTGATCGGGTGTCATGCAACTGTGACAAAGCCGCCACGAAATCATGGCTAAACCCAATGAAACAGGGGCGTTTCGAACGAAGCAGTCCGAAATCAGAGCGTCTTGGGGGCGCTCTCTTTCGTGCCGCAGATCGAGATTTGCATCGCGCCGGGCAGGCTGAGCATCGACTCGAGCGCGGTATTGTCCTCGACCAGATCGGCCAGGGTCTTGCGATCGAGCGCTTCGTAGAAGGCTTCGAGCGCCTCGGACAGCGCCTCGCGGAACAGGCAGGCATTGCGCAGCGGGCACGTGTTCGCGTCGGGGTCGAAACATTCGGCGAAAGGCAGACCCGCCTCAAAGGCGCGCAGCACGTCGCCAACGCCGATCTCGGTGTCGGGGCGCGCCAGTTGCATCCCGCCCGAGCGGCCGCGCTGGGTTTCGATAAACCCTTTCTGCGCCAAGGTATTGATTACTTGGGCCAGATGGTTCTCGGAGGCGTTGCAGGCCTCGGCGATATCGTGTTTGCGCACGATCTTTCCAGGGTTGACCGCGCAGAACATCAAAACGCGCATCGCGAGGTTGGTACGTGTGGTCAGGCGCATGGATTCTCCTCCGAGGTCACGCCGCCGTGATATAGGTCAATCCGGGATGTGGATTTGATTTATGTCAGGTCCGCGGAAAAAAGATGCATCGCGGATGCGTCCTTTTGTCAGGCTCACGCCTCTCGGAAAATTGAATACATGCGCATACCGGAATATGTCCGAGGGAGAAAATCGGTATGGTTAAAGACGTTTTCAGCCCGTCGCGGCGGGGTTTTCTGGGTCTGGCTGGCGGAGCTGCGGCACTGAGCGCGATGGGCGCGGCCAAACCCGCGACCGCTGCGGTCCAGACCAACGCGCGCATCGTGATCGTGGGCTCTGGGGCCGCGGGCACGGGGCTCGTGAACCGGCTCGTGCAGCGCCTCGACGGTGCGCAGATCACCATCATCGACGGGCGCAAGCAGCATTACTATCAGCCGGGCTTTACCCTGATCGCCGCCGGTCTGAAACAGGCCAGCTACTCGGTGTCGAACACGGCCGACTGGCACCCTTCGGGCGTGAACTGGGTCGAGGATTACGCCGCCGAGATCGACCCCGAGGCGCAGCGCGTCACCACGCAGGGCGGCGAGAAGATCGAGTATGACTACCTCGTCGTCGCCACCGGCCTGAAGCTGAACTGGGCGGGCATCGAGGGTTTCGAGCTCGACCAGGTCGGCCAGAATGGCATCGGCGCGGTCTATGCCGGCCCCGAATACGCCGCGAAGACCTGGGAGGCGATGGACCGCTTCACCGACAAGGGGGGCGTGGCGCTCTTCGGCCGCCCGGCGACCGAGATGAAATGCGCGGGCGCGCCGCTGAAATACACCTTCCTGACCGACGATTACCTGCGCAAGAAGGGCACCCGTGAGGACAGCCAGATCATCTACGCCGCCAATAACGGGGGGCTGTTCTCAGTCCCGGTGGTGAACGAGAAGGTCAAGCTGCTGTTCGGCGAGCGCGGCTTCGAGACCCGCACCCATCACATTCTCACGGGCATCGACGCAGGCACCCGCGAGGCCTATTTCCGCACCCCCGAGCAACATTCGGTGGACGCCAACGGCATCGTCACCGTGACGCCTGCGACCGAGCAGAAGATCGCTTTCGATTTCACCAACGTCATCCCGCCGATGATCGCCCCCGACGTGGTGCGCGAGTCGGGCCTTGCCTGGGAAGACAAATGGGTCGGCCAGGGCTGGCTCGAGGTCGATCAGGAGACCCTGCGCCACCGCCGTTACCCCAATGTGTTCGGCCTCGGCGATATCGCGGGCGTGCCGAAGGGCAAGACGGCTGCGTCGGTCAAATGGCAGATCCCGGTGGTCGAGGATCACCTCGTCGCCTCGATCGAGGGCCGTGACGGTACCGAGATCTATAACGGCTATACCTCGTGCCCGCTGATCACCAAGGTCGGCCGCGCGATGCTGGTCGAGTTCGACTACCAGAACCGCCTGACGCCCTCCTTCCCGGGCGTGATCGCGCCGCTCGAAGAGCTGTGGATCTCGTGGCTGATGAAGGAAATCGCGCTCAAACCCACCTATAACGCGATGCTGCGCGGCAAGGCGTAAGGAGACGAACGATGAAACAACTCACCTTTGAAACCCTGATCGCCGTCTTCGAGGAGATCTTCGGGCGCGGCCTGTTCTGGGCCATGGTCGTCACCGCCGCGGTGATCACGATCGCCTATCTCTACGTGTTGATCCGCGACCGCCACCTCTCGGCGCGCAAGTTCCTGCTGGCGCAGATGTTCATGCCGATGGGGGCCGTCGCCTCGGTGATCTTCGTGCAGACCGTCACCCATTCGAGCTTCGCCGATATCGGCGGTCCGGTGGACTGGATCGTGCTGCTCGGTGTCGCAGGGGCAGGGGCCGTCGGAACGGCTATTCTGGTCTACACAATTCAGTCCCTGACCAAGGGCCGGCAAACCGCCGAATGAAACGGAGAGCGCAATGAGCACGCAAGTCGAAGCGAGTGCCGAGCATAACCGGCTCGAGCATTTCCCGATCACCTTCTATGCCACCACGATGGGGCTGGGCGGCTTCACCCTGGCGCTGCGCGCCGCGGCGAAACCGCTCGGGCTCGGGCCGATGCCCTATCAGGTGATGTTCGTCGTCACGGCCGCTGTTTTCGTGCTCATTTCGCTCTTCTACCTTCTCAAGGCACTCAAGCACCCCAAGGCTGTCTCGGGCGAATGGCATCATCCGATCCGGCTGTCCTTCTTCCCGACCATCGCGATCTCGCTTCTTTTGCTGGCGATCATCGCAATGACGGTGTCGAAGCCTCTGGCGCTCTCGCTGTGGCTGGTCGGGACCACACTGCAGGGCCTGATGATGCTGGCCGTGTTGACGAACTGGATCGGGACGCGCTCTTTCATGCATGGCCATCTCAACCCCGCCTGGTTCATCCCGGCGGTGGGCAATGTGATCGTGCCGGTTGCGGGGGCGCAGCTCGGCTTCACCGAGATCAGCTGGATCTTCTTCTCGGCTGGGATGATCTTCTGGCTGATCCTGCTGACGCTGGTCTTCAACCGGCTCGTGTTCCACGACCCGCTGCCGGGGCGTCTGCAGCCGACGCTGGTGATCCTCGTGGCTCCGCCCGCGGTGGCGTTCATCGCCTGGCTGCGCCTGACCGCCGAGCCGATCCTGCCCGGCGCGACCGAGGTTCATGGCGTCGATCCCTTCGCACATATCCTGCTGTCGCTCGCCTATGTTTTCGCCGCGCTGGTGGCGGTGCAGGTGCCGCGCATCCTGCGGCTGCCCTTCGCGATGAGCTTCTGGGCGCTGAGCTTTCCGCTCGCTGCACTGACCATTGCGACCTTCCTGCAAGGGGAGCTTACGCAGTCGCAGGCACATGTGCGGATCGGGACGGCCTTCCTCGTGATGCTGACCTTGCTGATCGTGGGGTTGGTGGCGCGCACGGTGATCGGCATCACTCGCGGCGAGATCTGCCAGCCCGAGTAATCCGGGATACCTTTTTCCGTCGAGAGAGGGGTGGGCTCAGGCCTGCCCCTTTTTCTTTTGCGCAAAACCCTGGAGCGTGGAAACGCTGCCTCCCGCAACAGCCGCGATCAGGCGGGAAGGGGCTCTTGCCGCGCCTTTCGCACGTAATGCGCGATCCGGTCGAAATGCTTGTCCCATGTCCCGCAGCAGCCGCCCCAGATGTCGATATCGGGATAGCGCCGCGCGAGATCGCCCATCATCTGTCCCAGCTCCTCGGGATCGCCTTCCTCGATATGGCCGAGCTTGCATAGCGAGACCTTGTCCATCTTCGCGGCATTGGGGCGAAGTGAGCGCAGGCGGCGCGCCCAGTCGCCGGGCTCCAATGCGGGTTCGAATTCCAGCGGGTGCGAGCAGTTGATCCCGTAGGAATCAGGCCGAGCGGCCCCGGCCTCGGCATCGGTGGCCTCGATGGCTTCTCTCAGGCTTGGCCCTGATTTCAGCTTGTGCGAGCTGTCGAGCGTGAAGGACATGTTAACCGGCAGCCCGACCCGCGCCGCCGCACGGCTGATACCGACCGCCTCGGGAATGTTGTTGATCGTCGCGGCCCAGATCAGATCGACGCCGCAGTCCTTGAGCGTCTCGCATTGGGTGGCGTGATAGTCCTCGGCCTCCTCGGCGGTGATGTCGCGGTTGAGGGAATAGGCATCGCCCTTCGGTCCGATACAGCCTGCGATCGCGATCCGGTCGATCTGGCCCTCGTAGGCGCGCGAGACATCGCGCAGGAAGTCGATGCATTTGTGCTGCATCTCGCGCAGCCCTTCCAATGAATAGCCGAGCTTCGCGCCCCAATCCGGGCTCGCGCGGTAATCGAACCCCGCCATCAGTGCCGAGAACCCGTGCTCGGCAGCTTGGTCGAGATAGCGGCGATACATGTTCTCCATATCGCGCACCGCTTCGGGCTTATCCATCAGCTCGAACATTGCGAAGTCGCGTAGCTCGTGGCCGTGACGATAGATCACCTCGGTCTCGGTGCCGCCTTCGGTGAGATAAAGCACGCCCTCCTCGCGGGGAAACGTGGTGCCTTGCAGCGTCATGGTCTCTCTCCTTGCGTCTTTCGTTGCGGGAAAAGTCTTTAAGAGAGATCACTTGGGAAAATGGCGATGGTTCGGAGGCGTCAGCCAATCGGAGCCTCCGGGACGCGCATGACGCGCCTGACCTAGCGTCACCGTAACATGGATGACCGTTTCTGGCCACGCCGGGTCCAGACAGGAAAAAACGCGCGAAGGTCCCTTCGCGCGTCTCTCTGTCTCGGGCGGTCTGCCTTACTGCTCGGTGACCATCGTGTAAGGCTTCGGCGTGTCCTTCGTGCGTGCGGGAAGGATCGGGTGAACGACCTGAGGCTGCTCGCCGGTCAGCGCTTCGAGGAAGGCGGTGATGTCGTCGATCTGCGCATCGTTGAGCTCGGAGCCGAGCTGCGAGGTCGCCATGATCGCCACCGCGTCGCGCAGTTCCCAAACCGTGCCGGAGTGGAAATAGGGTGCGGTCAGTGCAATGTTGCGCAGCGGGCCGGCGCGGAAGACGTATTGGTCATCGGCCGTCTCGGTCACCGCGAAGCGGCCATGATCGCCCTCGGGGAGCACATCCGCGCCGGGTTTCTCGACAACGCCGAACGGATAGTAATCCTGCCCACCCACGTTGATCCCCTGGTGACAGGCCGCACAGCCCTCATCCATGAACAGCGCGAGGCCGCGTTTCTGCTGATCGCTCAGCGCCGCATCCTGTCCCATCAGGAACTTGTCGAAGGGTGAGTTCGGGGTGATCAGAGTCGCCTCGAAGGCTTCGATGGCTTTCGCGAAATTGTCGAAAGTCACCGGATCGTCTTCGCCGGGGAAGGAGGTCTGGAACGACGCGACATAGGCCGGCATCGATTTCAGCGTCGCCACGAGGTTTTCGGGCGTGTTGTTCATTTCCACGCCAGCCTGCACCGGGCCTTTCGCCTGGGCTTCGAGGTCGGGCGCGCGGCCGTCCCAGAACTGCGCCACGTTGAACACGGCGTTCAGCATCGTCGGTGCGTTGCGCGGGCCCTTCTGCCAGCCATGGCCGATCGAGGTCTCGAGGCCATCCACGCCGCCGATGCCGACATTGTGGCACGACTGGCACGAGAAAAGACCCGAACGCGACATGCGCGGGTCGAAGAAGAGCGCTTTGCCCAGATCGACGCGGTCGCGCGAGATCACGTTATCCTCAAGCATGGGCGCCTGAAGCGGGATCGCTTCGAACATCTCCTTGGCCTGTTCGCGCAGCGCCGCATCATCGGCCAGCGCGGGTGCCGCAAGCGCCGTCGAAGCGGCAAGAGCGGTAACCAAAATCCTTTTCATGGCTAAATTCCTCCGTAGCTCTTGAAAGGTAGAATCCTTCTAAGCTCACGAAAACGTGAGCATCTTGATGCAGATCAAAAAGAGGTGGGAATGTGATTGTATAACCCTGCGACATGCTGTCACCCGGCGGCGCGTAGCTCGCTTGACCTTGCGGCTGAGCCGCGCGAAAGTCGCGCTCTTGGCAAGGAGGGTGCGATGGCGCTGGAAGATGCGAAAACCCAAGTGGATCAGGCTTTTACGCGGGCGCAGACGCGGGGGCTGAGTTTCGAGAATACTTTCGGCGGTGCCACGAGCTTCCTGCGCCGCCGCTACAGCAAAGACCTCTCTGGCGTGCAAATTGCCGTCACCGGCATCCCGTTCGACCAGGCGGTGACGAACCGTCCGGGGACCCGGTTCGGGCCGCGTGCGATCCGTGAGGCAAGCACGCTTCAAGCCTTCGATGCGCCCTTTGGCTGGGGCTATGACCCGTTCACCGAACTGGCGATCAGCGATTACGGCGACATGGCCTTCGATTATGCGAATGTCGCGGAGGTGCCGGGCCGGATCGAGGCGCATCTGGCGCAGATCGTCTCGGCCGGGGTGGTGCCGATCACGCTGGGCGGCGATCACTTCATCACCCTGCCGATCCTGCGCGCGATCGCGGCGCATCACGGAGAGATAGCGCTCATTCAGTTCGACGCGCATTCCGATACCTGGGCCGATGACGACATGGATCGGATCGACCACGGCACCTTCCTCTACAAGGCGATCAAGACCGGCGTTGTCGCGGCGCGGAATACCGTTTCGGTCGGCATCCGGACCGACAATCCCGACACGCTCGGAGTAACCATTCTCGACGCGCCGATGGTGCATCAGGACGGGATCGACGCGACGCTCGCACGCATCCGCGCGGTGGTTGGGGACAAGCCTTGCTACATCACTTTCGATATCGATTGTCTCGATCCGGCTTTCGCGCCTGGCACCGGCACGCCGGTCTGGGGCGGGCTGGCAAGCTGGCAGGCGGCGGCGCTGTTGCGCGGGCTCAAGGGGATCAACCTGATCGGCGGCGATGTGGTCGAGGTCTCACCCCCCTATGACACGACCGGCGCCACCGCGATCGCAGGGGCGCATGTCGCGACGGAGCTGATCGCGCTCGCGGGATGGAGCTTGCGCGGAGGGCAGGGGTGAAGCGGATGGGGATCATCCTGCTTGCGATCATCCTTCTGGTGATTGCCGCCGATGCCTGGGTGCGTCTGGCCCCGATCGACCCGGCGCGCTTTGTGGTTGCGGGGCGAGCCAAATCGCCCGGAGATCATCCCGAACCCGGTGGCTTTCAGGCGGCGCGCGAGGTGGAGGATCCGCAGGTGCAGATGGTGGCGCTCGACAAGATCATTCGCGCCACCGCCCGCACCCGGCGCGTCGAGGGCAGCCCGGAGGCGGGGCAGGTGGCCTATGTCACTCGCTCGGCTTTCTGGGGGTTCCCGGATGTCACGACGCTCTGGGTCGACGGTCAAACTATCCAGATCCGCGGCCATCTCGTTTTCGGACGCTCCGATCTGGGGGTGAACAAGGCCCGGATCCAGGGCTGGCTCGATGAGGCGGGCCTCTAGCGGCAGAAACGCGCGCGATCCTTGGGGGCTCGCAGTGCCCGTGGCCGCCGCTTTGTCTCAAAAGCCCGACTGTCGCTCGGCCCCCGCGATGTCCCGGCCATGGTGCCTGCCCAAGGGGGAGGATCGGGCGCAATCCGGGTGGGCGCGCGCCGCCGACCATCGGAAATACGCTCCCATCACAAACGCGCTCCGGTTGCCACAGAGGTCAACTCTGCCGGACCGCTCCCTTGCGAAGCCCCTGTCCCCGACCTATGTGACCTCCCAATGCCAGCCGGAGCCAGCATGCAAACCGCCTTCCGCTATTTTTCCTGGGCCTTCGCCGTCACGCTTGCGGGGCTCGTGGGTGCCTTCGCGCTCGGGCTTCATCACAGCGGCACTCTGGCTGGGGCGGCGTCCTTCCTGCTGATCGCGGCAGTGCTCGCGGTGCTGGAAATCTCGCTGAGCTTCGACAACGCCATCGTCAATGCCAACAAGCTCCATCAGATGTCGCCGAAATGGCAGCGGCGCTTCCTGACCTGGGGCATCCTGATCGCGGTCTTCGGAATGCGCATCCTGTTTCCGCTGCTGATCGTGGTGATCGCGGCCGGGATCGGCCCGTGGCAGGCGATCCAGCTCGCGGCGAAGCACCCGGCCGAATATGCGCGCATCATCGACGGCGCGCATCTGTCGATCGCAGGCTTCGGCGGGGCGTTCCTGATGATGGTGGCGCTGACTTACTTCGTCGACGAGGGCAAGGAGATCGACTGGATCCGCACCCTGGAATGCCGCCTTCGCGCCTGCGCCTCGATCCGCGGGCTCGAGATTGGCTTCGTGCTGCTGGTGATCATGCTCTTCACCTGGATTCTGCCCGAGGGCCGCGAGGGGGATTTCCTCTTCGCCTCCGTCGCGGGTCTGGCGACTTTCCTCGGCGTCGAGGTGCTCGGCCATGTGCTCGACCGGGCAAGCCTCTCGAGCGAGACCGCCAAGGCCGGGATCGGCGCTTTCCTCTATCTCGAAGTGCTCGACGCGTCGTTCAGTTTCGACGGGGTGATCGGGGCCTTCGCGCTGACCCAGAACCTGTTCCTGATCGCGATCGGTCTGGGGATCGGCGCAATGTATGTGCGTTCGATGACGCTGATGCTGGTCGAGCGCAACACGCTCAGCGAATTCCGCTATCTCGAACATGGCGCCTTCTGGTCGATCCTGATCCTCTCCGTGGTGATGTTCGCGCAGACGCTGGTGCATGTGCCCGAACTGATCACGGGGCTCGTGGGCGCGGGGCTGATCGGCCTGGCGCTGATGTCCTCGATCCGCTTCAACAAGCGTGCGCGCCTCGCTCACGAGAGCTGAAATTTTCTTGACAGTTCCTGTCTCGCACGGCACATCGGCCCCACTTCGGTTCCGCGAGAGCGGATGAAAAGGGAACCCGGTGCGATGCACGCATCCATTCCGGGGCTGCCCCCGCAACTGTGAGCGGCGAGCGAAGGCTGACTGAGCCACTGGGAGATCCCGGGAAGGCCAGCCCGAGCTGAGACCCGCGAGCCAGGAGACCTGCCGAGGCGCTCATCCTTTCTGCCTGTGCGGGGTGCTCAGGCGAGGCGGATTTCCGTCAGTGGTGACACTCTTCACCGTCGGCGGAAAGCGTATCTTTCCAAAGACTTGCAATGATAAGTTCGCGTGACCTTCGGGGCGCGATACGAGGGATTTGGAAATGCTGGCTTCCCGCCTCACCACGAGCCTCCTGCTCACCACCGCGCTCGCCGCCCCGGCGCTCGCCCAAGACGATCAACCCTATCAGCTCGACGAGATCGTGATCTATTACGGCGCGCTGGAACCGCGCTCCGCCGACCAGACTGCACAGGCGGTGACGGTTCTGTCCAAGAAGGATATGGAGCGCAGCGGCGAGACGCGCCTGTCCAATCTGATCGCGCAAACCCCCGGCGTGGGCATCCTCGCGCGCGGCCCAATGGGCGCGCAGACCGGCTTCACCATTCGTGGCGTGTCGCAGAACTACGTGAAGGTTCTTGTCGACGGCATCGACGTGTCGGACCCCTCGGGGCCGCAGGTTGCCGCCGATCTGGGCCGTTTGAATACCTTCAACTATGACCGCGTCGAGATCATGCGCGGCACGCAATCTGCCCTTTATGGCGGGTCGGCTGTCGCGGGGGTCATCAATCTCGACACGCCGCGCCCCACCAAAGAGGGCGTGTCGCAAAGCGTGGCTCTAGAGCTCGGGTCCTACAAGACTGCGAACTTCGCCTATAACTTCGGCTGGAAGCAGGGCGATGATGAGCTTTCGGTTCAGTTGTCGAAGATCTACTCCGCCGGGTTCTCGGCGGCTGACGAAAAGAACGGCAATACCGAGAAGGACGGCTACAAAGCTGACCGCGTCAGCCTGCGGGCGCAAAAGCGCATTTCCGACAACCTGCTGATCGGTTTTGCGGGGTTCGCGCAGAATGATCGCGGCGAGTACGACGAAACCGCCTTTGATCCGGTGACCTACGCATCTTATCCGGTCGATGGCACGCCCGATGAAGTAACCTATGCGAAAACGCGGGGCGCGCGCCTGTTCGCGCAGTTCGACACTGGCCCGGTGTCGCAGGAAGTTGCTTTGAGCTATTTTCGGATCGCGCGGCGCACGGATGGAGGGACCGCCCTCTACGGGCCGACCTTCAATGATTATGTCGGCAAGCGGCGCAAATTCGAATGGCTCGGCCATGCAGAGGTCGGCAGCGGCAAAGCGAGTTTCGGGATCGACCGGACGCTGGAGAACTTCACCAGCAAGTCGACCTATGGTGGAAGCGATGCGTTCACGAGCGTTACCGGCGTTTTTGCCGAGTACGCCTTTGCTCCCGTCGAGGGTGTCAATGTGATCGCCTCGGCACGTCATGATCAGCTTTCTTCTTTCGGTGATCAGACCACGGGTCGGCTCGGTGTGACCTGGCAAGCGGCACCCGACACGCTGCTGAAGGTTTCGCTCGGCAATGGCTATCGTGCGCCGTCGGGTTATGAACTCTATGGACCCTACGGTGACGCGACGCTGCGCCCCGAAAAATCGATCAGCGGAGATTTCGGGATCGAACAGAAATTTGGCGCTCACACGCTGACGGCGACCCTGTTCCGGATCGAAGTGAAGGATCTTATCGACTACGCCTATCCGGCTTATTACCAGACCTCGGGCACCGCCACGCGCCAGGGTGTCGAGCTTGGAATGAAAGGGCCGATCACCGACAAGATCGGCTACTCGCTCGGTTATACCTATCTCGACAAGAAGAACCCTTCAGGCTTGTCCTCGGGCTCGACCTGGAACTCGGCTTTCGGGCGTCATACGCTGACCGCCGGGATCGATGCCAAAGTGACCGACAAGATCACCCTCGCGGCCGATCTGCGCGTCGTGACCGATCGCCAGAGCCAGCCTGATTACGGGCTGATGAACGCGCAGATGACCTACGATCTGGGCGAGGGCAAGGAGGCCTATCTGCGCATTGAGAACCTGACCGATACCGATTACCAGCTCTGGCCGGGCTACGGCACGTCGGGCCGCGCGGCCTATGTGGGGCTGCGTGCGCGGTTCTGATCTGAAAGGGGCGGCTCTGGCCGCCCTTTTTGCCGCCCTTGGGGCGGCGACATCCGCGTGGGCCGAGGAGCCCGCGCGCGTGGTCTCGATGAACCTGTGCACCGATCAGCTGGCGCTGGCTCTGGCCGATCCGGGGCAGATCGTCTCGCTCAGCCATTTCGCGACCGATCCGTCGATGTCGGTACGCTGGAAGCAGGCTGAGGACTATCCCGTAAACTATGGCCGTGCCGAAGAGATTTCGATCCTTCACCCTGATCTCGTTCTGGCCGATACCTGGTCGAGCCCGGACACGATCCGGATGCTGCGCACGCTCGGGATCCGGGTTGAGCAACTCCCTCCGGGCACCTCGCTGCCTGAACTTCGGGGCCGGATCGAGACGATGGGCAAACTGCTCGGCCATCCCGATCGCGCCGCGAAAATGCTCGCTGATTTTGATGCGCGACTGGCGGCGATCGAGAAACCTGCACCGGGGCTGCGCGCCGCGATCATCGGGCCTTCGGGTTATGGCTACGGGCCGCGCACGCTCGAAGGGCAAATTCTCGAGATGGCAGGTTTTACCAATGTCGTGAGCGGGCCGGGGCTGGACTGGGGCGGGCGCTTGCCACTGGAGGATCTGGTGATGGATCGCCCTGATCTGGTTGTCGTGGGCGGCTCGATGAAAGGGCAAGGCACGAGCCGCGCGCAGGAGGTGCTGGCCCATCCGGTGCTGCGCGATCTGCCGGTGGTGCGCGGGCTGCGCGATGCGAGCTGGACATGTGGGGCGCCGGCGATGTTGACTGCGGTGGAAGAACTCGCTGAACTCGGGCGCAAAATCGAGAAAGAAAAGCTGACGCAATGAGTTATCGTGCGATCCTGATCCTTCTCGGCCTGGCCTGCGCGGCGCTGTTTCTCGCGTCGCTGCTGATCGGACCGTCGGGCATCTCTCCGCTCCAAGGGCTCTCGGCGCTGATCTCTGGCGAAGGGGCTGCGGGGTTGGTCATGCGGGAACTACGCCTGCCGCGTGCGATCCTCGGGATCGGTGTCGGCGCCGCTCTGGGGCTGTCGGGGGCCGCGATGCAGGGATTTCTGCGCAACCCGCTGGCCGAGCCGGGGCTTATCGGCACCTCCGCCGGGGCGGCGCTTGGTGCGGTGATCGCGATCCAGACCGGGCTCTATGCGGCCTTTGCGCTGGCGCTTCCCTTCGCCGCGCTGGCGGGTGCGGGCGTCGCGGTGGCGCTGATCCTGATCCTTGCGGGGCGCGAGGGACGGGCGCTGGTCCTGATCCTCGCGGGCATCGCCGTTTCGGCGCTGGCGGCGGCGGCAACCGCGCTTGTCCTGAACCTCGCACCGTCGCCCTATGCGGCCGCGGAGATCGTGTTCTGGATGATGGGGTCACTTGCGGATCGTTCGATGACCCATGTGGCGCTGGCGCTGCCGTTCGTGATCCTCGGCGCGGTGATACTGCTGCGGGCGGGCGCGGGGCTCGACGCGTTGAGCCTTGGAGAGGATGCGGCGGCCTCGATGGGCATCTCTCTGAAAAAGCTCAAGCTTCAGATCGTTTTCGGGACGGCGCTGATGGTTGGCGCGGCGACTGCCGTCGCGGGCGCGATCGGCTTCGTGGGTCTCGTCGTGCCGCATCTTCTGCGGAAATCCGTGGGGTCGCGGCCTTCGCGTCTGTTGCCGGCTTCGGCACTTGGCGGCGCGGCGATGCTGACGCTCGCGGATATCGCGACCCGGGTAATCGCGCCCGAGCGCGACCTCAAACTCGGGGTGCTGACGGCGCTTGTGGGGGCGCCGTTCTTCCTGTCGATGATCCGCAAGATGGGGCGGGAGGGATGATGCTGGAGCTGCAAGACCTGTCCGTATTGCGCGGCGAATGCCCGGTCGTTGATGGCGTCACGGCGCAGGTGGGTCCGGGTGAGCTGATCGGCCTCATCGGGCCGAACGGCGCGGGCAAGACGACGCTGATGCGCGGCGCGCTGGGGCTGATCGCGCATCGCGGCGCGAGTTCGCTGGCCGCGCGCGATCCGGTGGCGCGTGCCAAGCTGGCCGCCTGGCTGCCGCAGGCGCGCGAGATCGCCTGGGGGCTCTCGGTGGCGGAACTGGTGGCGCTTGGGCGCTTGCCGCATGGGCGCGATCAGAACACGGTGGGGGCGGCCGCGGTCGAGGAGGCGCTGCGCCGGATGGGCCTCGAGAGCTATCGCGAGCGAACCGCCACGCATCTTTCGGGCGGCGAGCAGGCCCGCGTGCTGATCGCCCGCGCGCTCGCGCAGCAAAGCCCGCTGATCCTGGCCGACGAGCCGATCGCGGGGCTCGATCCGGCGGCGCAGATCGCGACGATGGAGGTCTTCGCGGCCCATGCGCAGGCCGGCGGCGCGGTTGTGACTTCGCTGCACGATCTGGGGCTGGCCGCGCGCCATTGCACGCGGCTCTGGGTGATGGATCGCGGGCGTCTGGTGGCCGATGGCAAGCCCGAGGAGGTGCTGACCGAACAGCTGCTCGCCGAGGTTTTCCATATCCGCGCGCATTTCAAGATCACGCCGGAGGGCCCTGTTTTCCAACCGCTTTCGACGCTGGGGCTCTGATGGCTTTTCCGCCCGAACGCATCGTCTGCCTGACCGAGGAGACGGTCGAGACGCTCTATCTGTTGGGCGAGGACGCGCGCATCGTCGGTGTCTCGGGCTATGCGGTGCGTCCCAAGCGGGTGCGGCGCGAAAAGCAGCGCGTGTCGGCCTTCATCTCGGCCGATCTGCCGAAGATCCTCGCGCTCAAGCCCGATCTGGTGCTGACCTTCTCGGATCTTCAGGCCGAGATCGTGGCGGGGCTGGTGCGCGAAGGGATCGCGGTGCATGCGTTCAACCAGCGCTCGATCGCGGGCATTCTCGACATGATCCGCACGCTCGGTGCGCTGACGGGCTGCCCGGAGCGCGCCGAGACCCTCGCCGCGGGCTATGAGGCCCGGCTGGCCGCGATCGCCGCGAAACCGCGGGCCACTCGACCGCGCGTCTGGTTCGAGGAATGGGACGAGCCGCTGATCTCCGCGGTGGGCTGGGTGTCGGAACTGATCGAGATCGCGGGCGGGCAGGATGTGTTCGGGCACCTCGCCCGCGAGGGGAAGGCGAAGGATCGCATCGTTGTTACCGAACAAGTGATTGCAGCGGCGCCGGAGGTCATCGTCGGCTCGTGGTGCGGCAAGAAATTCCGGCCCGAGAAAGTTTCGGCAAGGCCGGGCTGGCAGGACGTTCCGGCTGTTGCGCGAAACCGGCTTCACGAGGTCAAATCGACGCTCATCCTGCAACCGGGCCCCGCGGCGCTCACCGATGGGCTCGATGCGCTCGAGGCGGCGATTTGGCCGGATACGGGGTTGCGCCGTTAACTCTGGCTCGACATAGAGGCCGGGCGCGCTAGACTGGCTGCGCAGGAACAAACGAAAACAACCCCGGGGAGGGGGCATGTTCACGCGTTTTATACGGTTTTCGCCGCTCGCCTTGTCGGCTCTGCTGACGCTCGGCGCGCTCTCTGGCCTGATCCTGACCGACTGGTTTCTGATCGCCGCCATCGTCTTCGGGTTTCTGACGCTCGTCGGGATCTACGACCTGATCCAGACGAAGCACGCCATCACCCGGAACTATCCGATCCTCGGCCATCTGCGTTTCTTCTTCGAGGAGATCCGCCCCGAGATCCGCCAATATCTGATCGAGGGCGATGACGAGGAAGTGCCGTTCTCGCGCGCCACCCGCACCATCGTCTACCAGCGCGCCAAGGATATCGAGGATGCCAAGCCTTTCGGCACCCGGATCCGCGTTTCGGAATCTGGCTATCAGTGGATTACCCATTCGGTGAAGCCGCGCCATATCGAGGATAGCGATTTCCGCGTCGAGATCGGCGGGCCCGACTGCAAGCAGCCCTACAAGGCGTCGATCTACAATATCTCGGCCATGAGTTTTGGGGCGCTGTCGGCAAATGCGATCATGGCGCTCAACAAGGGCGCGAAGATGGGCGGTTTCGCCCATGACACGGGCGAGGGCGGCATCTCGCGCTATCACCGCGAGGGCGGGGATCTGATCTACGAGGTCGGCTCGGGCTATTTCGGCTGCCGCAACCACGATGGCAGCTTCAATCCCGAGAAATTCGCGATGCGGGCGCAGGACGATCAGGTGAAGATGATCGAGGTGAAGCTGAGCCAGGGCGCCAAGCCCGGCCATGGCGGGATGCTCCCGGCGGCCAAGATCACGCCCGAGATCGCCGAGGCGCGCGACATTCCGATGGGAGTGGATTGCATTTCGCCCGCCTCGCATTCGGCCTTCTCGACCCCGATCGAGATGATGGAGTTCATCGCTCAGCTGCGCGAGCTGTCGGGCGGCAAGCCGGTGGGGTTCAAGCTCTGCGTCGGTCACCGCCGCGAGTTCATGTGCATCGTGAAGGCGATGCTGGAGACCGGCATCACGCCCGATTTCATCGTGGTCGACGGCAAGGAAGGCGGCACGGGCGCGGCCCCCCTGGAATTTGCCAACCACATGGGTTTCCCGCTCGTGGAGGGCTTGAGCTTCGTGCATAACACGCTGCGCGGGGCGGGATTGCGCGACAAGGTCAAGATCGGGGCGTCGGGCAAGCTCGTGACCGCGTTCCACCTTGCCAAGGCGCTCGCGATCGGGGCGGATTGGGCAAACTCGGCGCGCGGCTTCATGTTCGCGATCGGCTGCATTCAGGCGCAGTCGTGCCACACGAATAAATGCCCGACCGGGGTGACCACGCAAGATCCGATCCGTCAGCGCGCGCTGGTGGTGCCCGACAAGGCGACCCGCGTGGCCAATTTCCACCGCAACACGATGAAGGCGCTGGCCGAGATGACGGGGGCTGCGGGCCTGACGCATCCCGGGCAGTTCCTGCCGCATCATCTGCTGGTGCGCGACCGCGAACGCGACTTCAAGGTGGGCGACGAGATCTATCACTACATGCCCGAAGGGTTCCTGCTGCGCGAGGATGATGACCGTTTCGGCTATCTCAAGCGCTGGAAACGCGCGCGGGCGGAAGCGTTCGAGCCGTTCGACAGTGGCGTTTGAGCCGTCTCGACGAGAACTGCGAGAGGCCGGGGCGATGCTCCGGCCTTTTGCGTGGGCCGCGGCAATGACAGTGCGAGGCGTCGCGCTGGATAGCCGCTTTGCGATCTCGTCACGCGATGGTCACAAAGCTTTCAGGCGCCTCACGAATTTGTGCAAGGCCGTATCGGCGTGAGGGTGCACTCCGGAACGGCATGTAAAATCACACTATTTTGCGGGCGCGGCGCGGGGTTTTCCCGCCAGAACGAGCGTTTTCAGGCCGAATTTCCGACGCCGAATCGGCGCTGATGCCGCGCTGCGGCGTTCAATCAAGTTGAAAGCGCTTTCGCAATTTGTATCATCACCTTTGAATATGTTTATCATCATGGGAGAAAGGGAGGCTGCCATGAGGGACACCCCCAAACCGTTCTGGTCTCCGCTGGCCGCCGGCACCGTGCTGGGCTTGGCTTTGCTGTTGACCTTCATCGTTACCGGGCACGGGCTCGGTGCATCGGGCTTCGTGACGCGATTCGCGGCACAGGCGAATGACTGGGTGGCGCCGCAGGCGACCGCCGAGAACGCCTATTTCGGCCCCTTCATGAAAGCGGGCGCGCCGCTTCTGAGCTGGATCACCTGGGAAGTGATCGGTGTTCTGATCGGCGCCTGGCTCGGCGCCAAGGGTGCCGGCCGCATCTCGGTCAAGGTCGAGCGCGGGCCGCGCGTCTCCTCGGGCAGCCGTCTGGGCTATGCTCTGGTCGGCGGCGCTCTGGTCGGCTTCGGCGCGCGTCTGGCGCGTGGCTGCACCTCGGGTGTGGGCCTGTCGGGCGGCGCGACGCTGGCGGTGGCCGGCTTCGTCTTCCTGATCGGTTTCTTCGCGGCGGGCTTCGCCGTGTCCTTCATGATGCGGAGGCTCTGGCAATGACCATTCCGTTTTACGATGGCGGCGTCGCCGCTGGCCTTCTGTCGGGCGTTCTGTTCGGCTACGCGCTGGAGGCGGCGGGCTTCGGCTCCCCGCGCAAGCTGACGGGGCAGTTCACGCTGCGCGACTTCTCGGTCTTCAAGGTGATGTTCACCGCCGTGCTGGTCTGTGCGATCGGACTTTATGTCCTGCGCACGATGGGCTGGATGGGCCCGAATGCGGTCTTCATTCCGACGCTGTTCTTCTGGGCGATCCTCGGTGGCGGCGTGCTGATCGGTGCGGGCTTCGCGATGGGCGGCTATTGCCCGGGCACCTCGGTCGTGGGCGTGGCCTCGGGCCGCATCGACGCGGTGGTCTTTGCCATCGGCATGGTGATCGGCACCTCTGCTTTTGCCTGGGTCTACGAGCCGCTGATGGGCTTCTACATGGCGGGCAAAGGTCCGAACGCCCAGACGCTGCCGCAGCTCTTCGGTCTGCCTGAATGGGTGATCCTCGCTGTGCTGGTGGTCTTCGCGGCTGTGGGCTTCCGCCTCGGCTCGATGATGGAGCGCGCCCGTGGTGGCCCGTTCACCGCCGAAGAAGTCTGTGCGCCCGATGACGAGGCTGATGAATTCGCCATGCGCTCGGGGGATACCTCGACCGCGCGCGGCTGAGCGACGATTTGAAAAGACGGACAAAGTTCAAGGGAGGAATATGTCCATGAAGACCAAGAAACAACGCAAGAGCCTGCTGCGCGCAGCTCTGGTTCCGGTGACCGCTGTCGCGATGAGCGCAGCCGTGCCCGCCGTGTCGAATGCACAGGCGAGCAACCCCTGCGCCCCGGCTGCGGTGGCCAACCCCTGCGCTCCGGCGGCGATGCCGGCCAACCCGTGTGCCCCGGCTCCGGCGGCCAACCCCTGCGCTCCGGCCGCAGCTCCGGCGGCGACCGCCGAGGCGGCACCGATGGCCAAGGGGCCTTATGACACGACCGTCAAGGCTACCCAGGCGCCCTATGGCGACAAGATGCCCCCGATCGTCGACAACTACCTGCGCGCGACGCCCTATGTCGGCACCGGTGGCTTCATCGACCCGACCGGCATCCCGATGCTCAAGATGCTCGGCTTCAAGACCGTCGTGAGCCTGCTCAAGCCCGACGAGGGTGCGCCGAACGAGGGTGAGCTGGTCGAGAAGGCCGGGATGAAATACATCCATATCGCCGTGCCGACCAAGGCGCCGACCAACGAGCAGGTCGCCGAATTCGCGAAGATCGTCGAAGACCCGGCCAACTACCCGATCCTGCTGCACTGCGAGAGCTCGAACCGCGTGGGCGCGATGTGGGCGCTCTACCGTGCCTCGAAGGGCGTGCCCGTCGAGATCGCCGTCGAGGAAGGCCGTCAGGTCGGCCTGAAGACCTCGCGCGAAGGGGCCGTGCGCGAAATGCTCGGCATGCCGCCGCTCTGAGCGCGAATGTCGCGATGACAAGGACGGGGTCAGCCGCTAGGCTGGCCCCGTTCGCATGAGGAGAGAGGCCCGATGACGAAGATGGACCCCGCGCCGCACCGCCCCGCACCGACGTTGCGCATCCCGACCCCCGCGATCGACCGCCTGCCGCGCGCGCGTCTCGAAGAGATGCATGACGCGGCCGAGACCGTGCTCGAATGTGAGACTGTACTTGCCAAGTCGGGCATGAGCGTGGTGTCGGAAGTCTTGCGCGGGCAGGGTGATTTCCTCACCTGGGAACGCTATCCGCGCGGCGATGTCTTCGATACCGAGACCCATTGCCATTACTTCTACCACGCCCATGACGCGCGCGAGATGGCCAAGGGCGAGAACGGGCATTTCCACCTCTTCATGCGCCCTGACGGCATCATTCCCGGCCTGAAGCCCTGGGATCTGCCCGGTGCGCGCATCCCGGAGGACGGCGCGTCCCGCTTCGTCCATATCGGCGCGATCAGCGTCGATGCACAGGGGCGCGCGCTGCGCATCTTCACCACGAACCGCTGGGTGACCGATGAGTGCCTCTACCGCGCCGAGGACATGATCCGGCTGCTCGATCATTTCGCGATCGAGCTGGCGCATCCGAACTGGGCGGTGAACCTCTGGCTGAGCGGGATGGTCACGCTTTACCGGCCTCAGGTTGAGGCGCTGCTGCGCGCGCGTGATGCGCAGATCGAGGCCTGGCTTGCCGAGCATCCGGACTCGGAGGTGCTTGAGGATCGCGGGCTTCAGAACATCACCGAATGGCCCGTCGATCACGTCGCCCAAATCGGGATGCTCGAGGATCAGCTCGACCTCTGAGCCGATCAGCCGGGTTCCGGCGCGCAATCGGTAACGCTCAGGATCTCGGGGCCGCGGTCGCGCGCGTTCCAGCGCACCTCCCAGGCACGGCAGGGGCCGGACTTGTTCTTGATCTGCCGCCAGCGCAGCCGTGGCGCATCCACCCCCTCGCGCAGATCGCGCTCGAAGATCGGCATCGCCTGCCAGCGCGTCTCGGCCGCGTTCGAGCCACCCTGTGGCGAGATCAGGCACAGTCCCGTCGCTTCGCCTTGCTTGGCCGCGAGTTGCAACCGTCGCCCCTCGGTGAGGCTGATCGCCTTCGGCGTCTCGCCGATCACCAGCGGGGCCGAGCCATCGCGCAACGCCTCTTCCATCACCGCGAGCGTATCGGTCTGATCCTTGCCCCGCGCGATCAGGAGCCGCGCCGGGTCGAAGAAGCTCAGCAGCCCGCGCGGGTTGAGCCCGTCGCGGCGATGGCGCTCGCTGACCCAGATCACCGGGCCGGATGTGGTCGCAGCGACCGCGCAGGCAAAGCTCGTGGCGCCGAGGCCGCAGACCTCATGGGTGCGGCCCGCGCGCAGGGGAAAGGGCAGGGGCATGCTCATGGCGATAATCTAGCGTGAACATAAAGGGAACAAAATCCCTTTCCGGTTGCTCTGGAGGGCCGTTCCGCCTGAACGCCGTTTGCAATTGGCGAAGATCACCAAAATGCCAAAGTTTCTCCCATTTTGCGAAAGTTGTGACTGGTAACGGTTTGGTGAGCAGTCCGGGTCAATAAAGGCCCGCGGGAACGGGCAAAGGCGATAAATGGTATTTCTTCCGGCAAGACAGGGACACGAGCTGCGCGCGGTCGTCACGCGCGCGCCGCTGCATGCGCATTTCCAGCCGGGCACAGGCAAGACGCTTGTGGTCTCCTTTGCCGGTGTCGGGCATTCGCGCACCGCGCCGCAACCGCCCGAGTTTCGCGCCATCGCAAGCCAGCGCGGCGAAAACCCGGTTCTTTTCATCGCAGATTCCGCCCGCAGCTGGCTCAATGCGCCGGGGCTGATCGGGGCGATTTCCCTCACGATCGAACGCACGCAGGCCGAGACGGGCGCCGAGCGCCTCGTGGGGATCGGCAATTCGATGGGCGGCTTCATGGCGCTCGAAATGACGCGGCATCTGCCCTTCGATGTGGTGTGTGCGATCTCGCCGCAGGTTTCGGTGCATCCCGATCACGTCCCTGAGGAGCATCGCTGGCGCTTCCTGCGCAACCGCATCGGGAACTACCGTGTGCCGAAGCTTGGCAAGCATTTGCCGCACGATCCTCAGATTTTCGCGCTTCACGCCGATCATCCTGACGAGATGATCCATGCACGCAGATTCCCGATCGCTCCGAATATCGCGCATTTCCTGCTGCCGGGATATGATCACGGCATGGCGCGCCAGCTCAAATCAGAAGGGCATTTGCGCGCCCTCGTGGGCCATGCGATCCGTGGGCATAAGCGCAAGTTCGCCCTGAGGGTGAAGGCGGCCGGCGGGCGCTTCATCCAG
This sequence comes from Thioclava pacifica DSM 10166, assembly GCF_000714535.1. GTDB lineage: Bacteria > Pseudomonadota > Alphaproteobacteria > Rhodobacterales > Rhodobacteraceae > Thioclava > Thioclava pacifica. The sequence goes on from NZ_AUND01000001.1 coordinate 640,641, forward strand.
CGCGAAGATCGCAATCCCGCATCTTCTCAGGCGGCTTGATCCGATCCACCATTGCAATTTGATCGCGAAGCGCCTATGTGCTGCCTCGCTACGTTTGCTTCCGACACGCACTGTCTCCCTTACCGGCTTCAGTTCGCTACCAAGAACTGACACGGCCAGGCTGACGCATTCCGCGGGCAGCACTTATTTGAAGGAGACACACGATGGCCGAAGGCACCGTGAAATGGTTCAACAGCACCAAAGGTTATGGCTTCATTGCCCCGAATGATGGCGGCAAGGACATCTTCCTGCACATCTCGGCGGTTGAGCGCGCCGGCATCCAGCGCCTCGACGATGGTCAGAAAGTGACCTACGACCTGGAAACCGGCCGTGACGGCCGCCAGTCGGCGGGTAACCTCGAGCTCGCCTGAGCCTGAGCGAAAATTCGAGAACGGCCCGCGCCTCGCGCGGGTCGTTTGCGTTTGGGGCTCACCACACGTCGGGGTCGATCCCCTGTTCCGCCAGCGCAGAGAACTTGTCTTGCAAGAAACGCTGGAAGGGCTGGTCTCGATAGGCGCCGGTCGCGACGTATTCCAGCCCCGAGAGATGGTGGAACGGTTTGAAATAGCCCGGCATTCGGAAAGCCTCGGCCGCGCGCAGATCGGTTGCGCCTGCGTTCTGAGCCGGGATCAGCACCTGCGTCGGCGTGAAGTTCACGAACCATTTCTGTGCCAGCGCGCGCTCCTCCAGCGCCTCGCCGTCGAAATCGGTAACCTCCCGCGCACCCCAGAGATCGAGCTGCAAGACGACGAAGCTGGCCTTGATGAGATCCGTGATCTCGGATCGCTTGAAGTTCACCAGATGCATCTCGCGGCAATAGGGGCATCCGCGCTGCTCGAAGAGCACCATCAGCCCCTTTCCCTGATCCGCGGCCTCGTTCAGATCCTCGCCGAGGTCAAGAAAACTGTCGTGAAAGAAGCTCTGCTGGTAAAGCCCGCCATCGCCCATCACGGCCTCCGCCCGTACCGGTCGCGCAGCACCTCCCAACGCCCCGCTTGCGGCCATAGCGCCGCCCGTCAGGGCCAACATCTCGCGCCTGTTCATCGCGCCGTCCTCCCTTGTGATGGCGAGAAGTATAGCACAAGGGGGCAGGGGCCGGCGATGTTGGGGTGGATTGAGCGTTCCGGTAACGCATGCCCGGTGTGGCGACATGCTCCCGTTGCTGAAGAGAAGGTCTGCGAGGCGTAACGAAGCTGCCTCAGGCATTTGGCACTATCTTGGTCGGAGGTTTTGATCCTACAACCCGCTTCCGTCACCGACGCGCCAATGTTGATCATAGGTGCGGCCAGTGTTGATCGAGCCGTCAGGTGCGCGTCGATGTGCGTCGAAAGCTTCTATGCCGGCAATCACCGTGCCGCTTGGAAGGGCCTCGCTCAGAAATATCTGAAGAGCGGTTTTGGGCGAGACGTCGATCCGGTTGGGTCGGTCGAGCGTCCCCCGGAATACACCAACCTCGTCAAATCGCTCGCCGGTAAGCCATATGGCAGTCCCACAGTTACCGCAGAACCGTTTTTCAAGTGCCTTTCCGCTGCCGCCACGGTGACGATGAACTACTGGCGTGCCCTTGGTGATCCGGAACTTGTCCGGGTCCCAGAGCAACTCGAAATTCACGCCGGAGCCCAACGACTTCTGACAGGATCGGCAATGACAGATAACAACTGCAACCGGTTGATCATCCGCTTCATAGCGGACGTTGCCGCAAAGGCATCCACCGGTATGCGGTCCGGAACCCTGGTCTGTTTCACTGTTCAAAACATGCTCGCCGAACACGTGCTCGATCGCGGGCGAACCGTCTGCAGGGGCACAATGGCCCTCATAAGCATGGAAGCCTTTAGGTGTGATTGTCCCCGACTGCGCGGCCTCCAAGAAAAGGTAGCGCAAGGTTTCGGCATCAAATCCGACTTCCTGCGGGTTGTCGAAACTGGTCGTGAAGACGTTCATTGTGTCGCCCCAGCGCTGCAGCGTGAGGAATAGATGCGAACCGCAGTCCCTACAGAAATGAAGGTAAACTTCCTTCCCGCTGCCCTCTGAAATGTGCGTGTAAACCAAGGGCACACCTTCCAGAACCTCGATCTCGTCTTTGGTAAAACAATGCTCCACAAGAAACGGCCCCCCGGTCGTGCGTTGGCAAAAGTGACAATTACAGACGTAGGCATTGCCAGTGTGCGGCACTGTTCTGTAGCGGATCGCTCCGCACTTGCACCCGCCGGTGTGGCCGTTTTTAAAATCCTTCATGAGATAGAAACCTGCCGAACCGTCCATCGCAAATCAACCAAATTGGCCGCGTAGGGCTCAATCCCGCCCTTGCCCCTCGGAGAGCCCTCCGCGCCATCCGCCGTCCGGCGATATCTGCCGAAACGAGAAAGGCCCCGCAACCGCGGGGCCTTTTCCAATTCTGTCAGACCGATCAGGCCTTGGCGAGGTTGCGCAGCACGTAGTGCAGCACGCCGCCATTGCGCAGGTATTCGATCTCGACCGCGGTATCGATGCGGCTCTTGAGATTGATCACCTTGGTCGACCCATCCTTGTAGGTGATGGTGCAGGGCACGATCGACTGCGGCTTGATATCGCCTTCCAGACCCTCGATCGAGACCTCTTCCTCACCGGTGAGGTTGAGATCCTTGCGGGTCATGCCTTCGGTGAACTCGAAGGGGATGACGCCCATGCCGACGAGGTTCGAGCGGTGGATACGCTCGAAGCTCTCCGCGATCACGGCCTTCACGCCGAGCAGGTTGGTGCCCTTCGCCGCCCAATCGCGCGAGGAGCCTGCGCCGTATTGCTCGCCACCGAAGATCACCAGCGGCTTGCCTTCCTTGGCATAGGCCATCGCGGCGTCGTAGATCGAGGTCTGCTTGCCATCGGGGCCCTTGGTGAAGCCGCCCTCGACGCCATCGAGCATCTCGTTCTTGATGCGGATGTTGGCGAAGGTGCCGCGCATCATGACTTCGTGGTTGCCGCGGCGCGAGCCGTAGCTGTTGAAGTCTTTCGGAGCGACCTGACGCTCGACCAGGTATTTCCCGGCCGGGGTATCGGGCTTGAACGAACCCGCGGGCGAGATGTGGTCGGTGGTGACGAAGTCGCCCAGCACGGCGAGGATGCCCGCGCCCTTGATGTTCGAGATCTCACCGGCATCCGGAGACATGCCCTGGAAGTAGGGCGGGTTCTGGATGTAGGTCGAGGTCGGCGGCCAGTCGTAGGTTTCGCCACCCGAAACCTCAACGCCCTGCCACTTCTCGTCGCCCTTGAACACGTCGGCATATTTCGACTGGAACTTCTCGCGGGTCACGACCTTCTCGACGAGATCGGCGATCTCCTTGTCGGTCGGCCAGATGTCCTTGAGATAGACCGGCTTGCCGTCTTCGGTGTGGGTCAGCGGCTCCGAGCTCAGGTCGATATTCATGTCGCCCGCGATCGCATAGGCCACGACGAGCGGCGGCGACGCGAGGTAGTTGGCGCGCACGTCCGGCGAGATCCGGCCTTCGAAGTTGCGGTTGCCCGAGAGCACCGAGGTCGCGATCAGGTCGTTGTCGTTGATCGCCTTCGAGATCTCCGGCTGGAGCGGACCCGAGTTGCCGATACAGGTGGTGCAGCCGTAACCCACGAGGTTGAAGCCCACCGCGTCGAGGTCTTCCTGAAGGCCGGCGGCTTCCAGGTATTCCGACACGACCTGTGAGCCAGGTGCCAGCGAGGTCTTCACCCACGGCTTGCGGGTCAGGCCCAGTTCACGCGCCTTGCGCGCTACGAGACCTGCGCCGATCAGCACATAGGGGTTGGAGGTGTTGGTGCAGGACGTGATCGAGGCGATCACCACCGAGCCGTCGCGCAGCTCGTAATCCTCGCCCTCGACTTTCGCGGTCTTGCCGATGGTGACCGATTTGGTCGCGACCGGGCCTTCATCGGCCATGTCCTTGGCGTCGGACGAGATGTCGATGCCGCGATATTCGGCGACGACTTTCTCGAACGCATCGGCCGCACCGGTCAGCGGCAGGTAATCCTGCGGACGCTTCGGACCGGAAATTGCCGGGACGATGGAGCCCATGTCGAGTTCCAGAGTCGAGGAGTAGATCGGCGAATAATCCGCGTCACGCCACATGCCGTTTTCCTTGGCATAGGCTTCGACCAGCGCGATGCGGTCCTTGTCGCGGCCCGTCTGCTCGAGGTAGCGCAGCGTTTCGGCATCGACCGGGAAGAAGCCGCAGGTCGCGCCGTATTCGGGCGCCATGTTGGCGATGGTCGCGCGCTGTGCCAGCGGCAGCTTGTCGAGGCCGGGGCCGTAGAACTCGACGAATTTGCCGACCACGCCATGGGCGCGCAGCATCTCGACGACTTTCAGCACGAGGTCGGTGCCGGTGGTGCCTTCGACCATCTCGCCGGTGAGCTTGAAGCCCACGACTTCCGGGATCAGCATCGAGATCGGCTGGCCGAGCATGCCGGCTTCAGCCTCGATGCCGCCCACGCCCCAGCCGAGAACGGCGGCGCCGTTGACCATGGTGGTGTGCGAGTCGGTGCCCACGAGCGTATCGGGGTAGGCGACTTCGGTGCCGGCCTGATCCTTGTCGGTCCAGACGGTCTGAGCGAGATATTCGAGGTTCACCTGGTGGCAGATGCCGGTGCCCGGGGGAACGACGCGGAAGTTCTCGAACGCGGTCTGACCCCATTTGAGGAACTTGTAGCGCTCGATGTTGCGCTCGTATTCACGATCCACGTTCATCTGGAAGGCGCGCGGGTTGCCGAACTCGTCGATCATCACCGAGTGGTCGATCACGAGGTCAACCGGAACCAGCGGGTTGATCTTCTGCGCGTCGCCGCCCAGGCCCTTGATGCCGTCGCGCATCGCGGCGAGGTCGACCACGGCGGGAACGCCGGTGAAGTCCTGCATCAGCACGCGGGCGGGGCGATACGCGATTTCGCGCGGGTTCTGGCCACCCTTTTCGGCCCATTCGCCGAAGGCCTTGATGTCGTCCACCGACACGGTGAAGCCGTCATCTTCGAAGCGCAGGAGGTTCTCGAGCACCACTTTCAGCGAGGCGGGCAGTTTCGAGAAATCGCCGAGGCCAGCTTCGGTGGCCGCGGGGATCGAATAATAGGCATAGCTCTTGCCGCCGACGCTGAGCTCGCGGCGAGTCTTGGCAGTATCCTTACCGGTAACGATGGGCATGAGAATGGCCTCCCTTCATGGGTCCTAAGGGTGTCGCTGGCGCTGTGTTTGCCTGAAGCTTTCCATCCGTTCAAGAGGGAGGACGCATTTTTTGTATACCGTTGCACACAAAAAATCGTTTCCTGGTCCTTCCCGGAGGGAAACCTGCAGCGATTTTACACATAATTTCGTTTTTTGCGCGCAGACCGCAAGAAATCTCTCAAAACCTTGATTGGTCATGGTATCGGCCACGGCGCTAGGTATAAAGGCGGACGGTGGGAAGAGGTTGCATGGTGCGCGCAGGGAGTTTTACCGCGATCTGGATCGGCATGGCAGCGGCGCTTGGTGGCGTTGCGATGCCCGAATACGTGCGGGCGGATGATATCGCCTCCGGCACGGGCGCAACCTACGTTCCCGATGCCCCGCCCGGCATGCGCCTGCGCGTCTCCGAGGCGATGGTGCAATCCATGGCGCCGGATGCAGAAGCCTCGGTGCAACGCGTCTCGTCCGAAGAGACGAATGCCGGCCCCGTCGTGGTAGAGCTTTTCACCTCGCAGGGCTGTTCGTCCTGCCCGCCCGCCGACGCGCTTTTCGAGGAGATCGCCGAGCGGCCGGACGTGATCGCGCTCGCGCTTCACGTCGATTACTGGGATTATCTCGGCTGGAAGGATCCCTTCGGCAAACCGGAATTCACGGCTCGTCAGAAAGCCTATGCGCTGGCCGCGGGCGAGCGCACGGTCTACACGCCGCAAATGATCGTCGAGGGGCGCGAGGCTCTGGTCGGCCCGCAGCGTACCGATCTTCTTGCTGCCATCACCCGCGAAGCGGAAGAGGCGCAGCCGGTCAAACTGACGATCGAGGGGCAGGGCGGGCGCTACGAGGTCTCTCTGAGCCCGGTCGATGGTGCGAGCGAACCTGCCGTGGTGCAGGTCGTGCGATACCAGCCGCAAGCCACGGTCGATATCCTGCGCGGGGAGAATGCCGGGCGCACGGTGACCTATTCCAATATCGTCACCAGCTGGCGCGCCGTGGCCGACTGGGACGGCAAGACGCCAACCACGCTCTCGATCGAACTCGAAGGAGAGGCGCCGGCCGTGTTGATCGTGCAGGCCGCGCGCCAAGGTCATTCGCTTCCTCTGCCCGGCCCGATCCTTGCCGCTGGGCGGCTGGACTGAGCGGGCAGGGGGCGCGAGCGGCTCATCGCGCCGGTCACATGGCGCCGTTGTAAATCCCCTTCCCCCGCAATCTTTGCTGGAACCTGCCGCCGAAGGGATAGCAGGATGGGCCAAGGTCGCGACGCGGCTCAGCCCTGCCGTGAGGAGCCCGACGCCCCAATGTTCCGCAAGCTGTTTGGTTCGCCCAAGACGCAATGGCTTTCCCAAAGCGCCGTCAGTGACGCGCTCGAGCGCGGAACCGAGGCGCCGTTCAAAGCCGCGGGCGGGCTTTACGCGCTCTCCCCGGACAGGGGCTATGCCATCCTGTTGCGAGACCATGCCGCCTGGGCCACCTCCGGGGTCGGGGGCGGGGCGCCGCACTGGCGCTGGGGCGACTATCCGCCGGAACGAGGCGCGACGGGCCGGCCGCTTGTCAACGTCTTCAAGCGGAGCGGGCAAGACGCTCCGGGCTATTGGTATGGGCTGTTGGTGCCACAGGCGCTGCGCATCACCGAACTGCGCACGATCCCAGACTCCGGCCCTGCGTTTCGTCTGAAGACGGATACGGACGACCATGTGATCCCGTTTCACAAACTCGACGCCTTCATGTGGGACGCGATGACCGGCGAGGCGCAGACGGAAGAGGATATCGTGGCGCGGTTCGGGGAGTTTGTCGCTCTCTGACGCCGCTGTCCTCTTGGGCTCTGCCAACCTCTGACCAAGCGCCCGGTTTTTTCTTGCATCCGGGCGCGCAACCCGTATAAGGCCCCATCTTCCGCGTTTGCTATGAACCGGCGGAGCCTCTCGTGTTGGGTCGCGGAAGCCTCATCTGCCCAACTTTGAAGCCGCCTTGAAAAAACAGGAGTTCGCATGCCGCTTTACGAGCATGTCCTCATCTCGCGTCAGGATCTGTCCAACGCGCAGGCCGAAGGCCTTGTCGAACATTTCTCCACGGTCCTGTCGGACAACGGCGGCAAAGTCGTCGAATCCGAATACTGGGGCGTGAAGACCATGGCCTACAAGATCAACAAGAACCGCAAGGGTCACTACGCCTTCCTGAAAACCGACGCCCCCTCGGCCGCGGTTCAGGAAATGGAGCGCCTGGCCCGTCTGCATGACGACGTGATGCGCGTGCTGACCATCAAGGTCGACGCCCACGAAGAGGGCCCCTCGGTCCAGATGCAGAAACGCGACGAGCGCTCCGAGCGCCGTGAGCGTCGTTGATCGGTAGACAGGAGTAGACACCATGGCAAAACCGTTTTTCCGCCGTCGCAAGGTCTGCCCGTTCTCGGGTGAGAACGCGCCGAAGATCGACTACAAGGACACCCGTCTTCTGCAGCGCTACATCTCTGAGCGCGGCAAGATCGTCCCCGCCCGCATCACCGCCGTTTCGGCGAAGAAGCAGCGTGAACTGGCCCGCGCGATCAAGCGCGCCCGCTTCCTCGCCCTGCTGCCCTACGCCGTGAAATAAGGAGACCGACCAATGGAAGTGATCCTTCTCGAACGCGTGGCCAAGCTCGGCCAGATGGGTGACGTGGTCACCGTCAAGGACGGCTACGGCCGCAACTACCTTCTGCCGCAAGGCAAGGCGCTGCGTGCCAACGAGGCCAACATCAAGGGCTTCGAAGAGCGCAAGGCTCAGCTCGAAGCGCGCAACCTCGAAACCAAGCAGGAAGCCGAAGCGCTGGCATCGCGCCTCGACGGCCAGCAGTTCGTCGTGATCCGTTCGGCCTCCGACGGCGGCAACCTCTACGGTTCGGTCACCACCCGCGACGCGGCGATGATCGCCACCGACGAGGGCTTCTCGATCGACCGCAAGCAGGTCGTGATCCGTCAGCCGATCAAGGTTCTCGGCCTTCACACTGTCGAAGTGCACCTGCACCCCGAAGTGGTCTGCGAGATCAACCTGAACGTCGCGCGCTCGGCCGAAGAAGCCGAACTGCAAGCCTCGGGCAAGTCGATCCAGGATCTGGCAGCGGAAGAAGAAGCCGCGGCTGAATTCGAGATCGCGGAACTGTTCGACGATATCGGCGGCGCCGCTTCGGACGACGACGAAGGCCCGGTCGCGACCCCGGAAGCCGAAGCCGACAAGACCTGATCGGAGTCCGCTCCGGCAGATCTGCCAAAGTTTGAAACCGCGCCTCCCGGGGCGCGGTTTTTCTTTGTCCTGTCCTCTCCGCACGCGAAGGCGCTTGCCTCGCAGGGGCGGCCTTCGTTAGGTGAAGGCGTGAGGTAAAGAGGGCAGTCATGGACGAGTTGATCGCGCGTATTCGACCCTATGGGGAAACGGCCTGGGCCTGGGCGCAGACGCCCGCCGCCTGGGGGCAAGTTGCGGCGCTCGCACTGGTGGTCGTACTCACGGGGATGCTCGCGCGCCTGTTGCGCCCACGCTTGCGCGTCTGGCTGACCCCGCTCGCCGGGACCAGAGCTCTGCGCGCGGTGATCCGCCGTCAGATCCTCCGCTTGATGCCGCTCCTTTGGCCGTTGCTTGCCGCCGGGCTGGCGCTTCTGGCCGAAAGCATTCTCACCTCGATCTTCGGCACCGCCGGGATCGTGGGCTTCGCCAAGCGGGTCTTCCTGTTCCTCGCCGTGCGCACCTATGTGCGCGATGTGCTCAAGGACCCGTTCCTGCGCACTTTCGGACGCTTCCTCGTGCTGCCGATCGCGCTGGTCTATGTGGTGGGGCTTCTGCCCGCCGCGAGCACCGCGCTGGCAAACATCAAGGTGCCGCTGGGCAATCTCTCCTTCGACCTGCTCTGGGTCGTGAAATTCGGCCTCTTCGGCGGGCTGATCTTCTGGTTCGGGCGGTGGTCGAACGAGCGTTCGCAGAGCTATATCGAAACGCAGGAGGAGCTGCGCCCGGCCACCCGTATCCTCGCGATCAAGGCGGCCGAGATCGTGATCTTCGGCGCCGCCTTCCTGATCCTGATGAACGTGATGGGGGTCGATCTGACGACGCTCGCGGTGCTGGGCGGCGCGCTCGGCGTCGGCATCGGTCTGGGCTTGCAACAGATCGCGTCCAACTTCATCTCGGGCATCATCCTGCTGCTCGAAGGGCAGGCGACGGTGGGCGATTATGTCGAGCTCGACGGGGGAGAACAGGGCACGATCGTCAAGATGACGATGCGCTCGATCATCCTCGAGACCTTCGACGGCAAATGGATCGTGGTGCCGAACGAGCATTTCATCACCACCCGCGTCGTGAACTATTCCGATCAGGGCTCGGCCAATCGGCTCGAAGCCCCGTTCTCGGTCAGCTACGAGACCGATATCAACCGCGTGCCCGAGATCGTCGAGCGCGCTGTCGCGACCCATCCGGCGGTGCTGAGCACGCCGCAGGCCCCCGATTGCGAGCTGCGTGGCTTTGGCGAGAGCGGCATCGACTTCGCGGTGGAGTTCTGGGTGAGCGGGCTCGATGACGGGCCGCACAAATATACCTCGGATGTGCTGTTCCTGATCTGGAATGCGCTCAAAGCCGAAGGAATCGAGATCCCCTATCCGCGCCGCGTGATCGAGATGCGCGGGGCCGGGGCCGCCCAGCTCGCCGCGCCGCAGGGGGGGTGAGCGCGCAGGCAAAGCCTCAAAATTGCCGTTTTTTTCTCCCAGACTGGCCTTTAAGCCGATCTGGAGAGGCAAGATGAAGCTGTTTTCGATCATTCACCGGGCGCTGACCCATACCGTGCTGGTCACGGCCGGCTTGCTTTACATGTACAATCCCCCCGCCTTCGAGGGGCGGCTGGCCGATGCTGGCGAAGTGCTCCGCGCTGTGATCAACGGCGATCAGGAGGGCACCGAGGCCCTGCGGACCGCCGCCTACAGCATCGGCGCGAAATTCGAGAGCGCCCGCCGAGAAATCGGCGCTGCGGCGCAGGATATGATCACCGCCAAGCCCTGATATCGGGCGCAGGCCGCGCCGCTGCGCGACAGGTTCCAAACCCGCACCTAGCAAAAAGGCCGCTCCCGAAGGAGCGGCCTTTCGATCTTTGCGATCGCTGACGGGGATCAGACCTCGTCGAGCTTCTCGATCTCTTTTTGCAGGTCTTCCTTGGAGACTTCCTTCTCGGTCACCTTGGCTTCGCCCGCGATGTAATCGACGACCTTGTCTTCGAAGATCGGCGCGCGCAGCTGCTGTTGCATCTGCGGGTTCTGCTGCACGAATTCGAAGAAGGCACGTTCCTGACCCGGGTACTGGCGCGCCTGGTTCATGACCGCCTGGGTCATCTCGGCGTCGGAGACCTCGATCTCCTGCTTGCGGCCGATTTCGGCGAGCAGCAGGCCAAGGCGCACGCGGCGCTCGGCGAGGCTGTTGTGCTCGTCGGTCGCTTCGATCTCGCCGTGATTATGGCCGTGATCTTCGGGATGCTCTTCGTGATAGAGCTGGTGCGCGATCTGCTTGGCCTCGGCTTCCACCAGCGAGGGCGGCAGGTCGAACTTGACCTTGTCGTCGAGCTGGTCGAGCAGGCCACGCTTCATCACCTGACGCGCAGCGCCGACATATTCGGCTTCGAGACGCTCGGCGATCTGGCCTTTCAGCGCGGCGAGATCTTCGGCGCCGAACTGCTTGGCGAGATCGTCATTGATCTCGGCGGCTTTCGCGGCTTTCACCTCGTGCACCTTGCACTTGAAGAGCGCTTCCTTGCCCGCGAGGTGCTCCGCACCGTATTCGGTCGGGAAGGTCACGGTCACGTCGATATCGTCGCCAGCCTTGGCGCCGAGGAGTTGTTCCTCGAAGCCCGGGATGAACGAACCCGAGCCGAGCTCGAGCGGGTAGCCTTCGCCCTTGCCGCCTTCGAACGCTTCGCCATCGACGAAACCTTCGAAATCGATCACGACCTGATCGCCATTCTCGGCCTTGCCGTCCTTGGCTTCGAAGTTCTTCGCGGTGGCCGCGAGGCTGCTAAGCGCCTCGTCGACTTCGGCTTCGTTGGCCTTCACGACCAGACGCTCGAGGGTGACGCCCGAGAGGTCGACTTCCGGGATTTCCGGCAGCGCTTCGTACTCGACGGTCACGATCACGTCGTCACCCTCTTTCCAGTTCTCGCCGTCTTTCATCTCGATCTTCGGCTGCATCGCGGGGCGGTCGCCGGTCTTGTCGAAATGTTCGCTCATCGCGCCGTCGACGGCGTCCTGCATCGCTTCGCCGAGGATGCGCGGGCCGAACTGCTTGCGCAGCATCGCCATCGGCACCTTGCCCTTGCGGAAGCCCTTCATCTCGATCTCGGGCTGCGCTTCTTCGAGCTTCGCGGTGACCTTGTCGTCGAGTTCTTTCGCGGTGATGGTGATCTCGTAGCCGCGCTTGAGGCCGTCGTTGAGGGTCTCGGTGACCTGCATGGGATGTCCTTATCTTTATGCGCCGCGCGGATCGCGGCCGGGTTCGCAATTTCAGCCGCCCTTCTATTGGGCGCGCGCCTTGGTGGCAAGGCGAAAACGGGGCCTGGCAGGGCCGTCTCGAAGGGAATGTGAGCGGTGTGGGTTCGCAGCGACCGGGAAGCGGGTGTCTGACTCCGTGCGGTGCCGCTGCGATACGCGCTTAGCGGCGGGGCGCACAGCCGTGAAAGGTCGGGTCATCGACGCCGCCAGACCCGCGGGCGCCGTCCGGTCCGGCTTGCCCACACAAGCCACGCGGACCCCCTTTGAGGCGCTGCGCCGGTCGAAGCGGCGTCGATGACCCAGATCCGGCGTGCACAGGGCAGCCCCGCGATACGGGAGCGGCGCGGGTCTCGCCAGATACCATTTCGCGACCGGCCGGGCCGGTTGCGTTCAAAGGGCCGGGCAAAGCAATCGCGCTGCGAGCCTGGGCGGTGGAAGACCCGCCCGTGTGACGCTTTTCGAGATCTCCTCTCGCGCTGCGCGATATCTCTACGCCCCTGAATGGCGCATGTTGCAGCTTTCGCCGTTTTCATGCGCTTTGCCCCGGCGCTGACATTAGGGAAAGCGTGGCAGCGATGCAGCGTCCAAATCCGGGCAGATCGGGGTCGATCGGGCACGCGGCGCGATCAACCGCCCGCATTCGCCGCGATCGTTTCGCGCAAGGCCCGGTCGACCATCTCGAACTTCACCGCTTGGCGGCGGAAATGGTCTTTCACGAAATCGGTCGTGACCCACAGGCAGCCCCGCCGGCGTGGCTGCTCCCAGCCGAGCAGCCCTTCGGTCTCGGCCTTGTGCACCATACGCTTGACGTTCGAGACCGAGATCAGGAAGCGTTCGGCCAGCGCGGCGATGCTGATCGGTTCGAGCAGGATCCGCCCGTCCACCGCCTCGAGCGTGGTGAGTTTCGAAATCAGGTAATGCAGCAGCAGACCGCCGACATCCGAACCCAGAAAATTCGCCATCGAGGGGGCTGGGTTGAGCCATTCGTGATCGGTGAGGATCAGTTCGAGCATGCGCGGCTGGGCGCGAAACAGGATATCGATATCTGCGCCCGCGACCGCATCGCGATTACCGCCGTCGAGCAGGTCGAGACAGCGCAGATGCCCCTGACACCACAGCCGCATCCCGGTCTCGGCCAGTTCGGTCGTGGTGGCTGGACGCAGGCGGGCATCCTCGACCTGACCGAGCCAGTGCAGAAAGCCGTAGGTCTCGAGTTCGGACATATACAGGCTGAGCGTGTTGCGATTGACCTTCACATGGGGACGCAACACCTCGTGCAAGCGGCCCGGTGTGAGGCCGATATCACCGGGATCGAACCGCCCGCGCATGCTCAGCGCGAAACAGGTCTGGGTGACGAGCCATTTGCGATAGGAGGCCAGCAGCCGCGCCATGCGCGGGTTCGCGGTTTGCACATCAAGCAGGACGAGCGCGATTTGCTTCTCGGCGCTGAAGAATTGTGGATGATTGGCGATTTCGCAGCGCCGCATCGCGATCCCGCGTAGCGGTGCGGCCGCCACGCTATTCCGCGCAGCCACACCCGTCGGGTGGGGACTGTCATTATCCATCGGCTGCGGCCTGTGCGGCGAGCGCCGACCCTTCAAGAGGTCGGTCATCGCTTTCCCTTACGTACGTTTCCCGAAAGCGATGATAAAACAAAACCTTGCAAAAGTAAGGGTGCGGTGTTCGCAGAATGCGCACGAACCTGCGAGCCAGGCCGATCGAAAGCATTTCAGGGGGATTGGTGCGGGTGAAGGGACTCGAACCCCCACGCCAAAGGCGCCAGAACCTAAATCTGGTGCGTCTACCAGTTCCGCCACACCCGCATGCGGGGCGTAATAGCAACAGCCTGCGCGCTGGGGAAGGGGGGCTGCGCGTTTTCGCTCGTCTTAACCCCGTGTTCAGGGTTAGCCTTTCATAAAAGGCGCGTCAGACGCCGAAAAGCAGTAGGCAGAGCAGGTATCGCCATGGAACAGGATCCGCGGCGGGAGGACGGTATGGCCGTGCTCCGGCAAGTTCTCGACATCGACCGGCCTGACGCAGCGCCGGGGGACGCGCTGGCAGGCGGCATCGCCGCAGGTGCGCGCGTCTATACGCTCGATGGCGCGCTTCCCGTGGAGTTCCTCGAACCCGGAGATCGGGTGGTGACGCGGGCGGGCGCGCGGCGTTTGCGGCGGGTCGTTTCGGGGGAGTATGCGGGCAGCCTGATCCGCGTCGCGCCCGGCGCGCTCGGCCATGACCGGCCCGGGGCGCCGCTGCTGCTTGGGCCCGCGACGCGGCTTCTGATGCGCGATTGGCGGGTCGAGGTGATCTACGGTAAGCGCGAGGCTTTGGTGCCGGCGCAGGCGATGGTCGACGGGCGCTATGTAACGCTCGGGCGGGGCCGCGCCCGGCTCTACCGCCTGGAATTCGAGGCACCGGAGGTGATCTATGCCGATGGGGTCGAGATCGCGGCGGCGGCTGCGCAGGTGCGCGCCTGACTGGTCAACCCGGAGAGATTCTGTCAGGAATCCAGCGAAAAACAACCCATGGTTGAAACCGTCACCTTGATCATCGCAAAATGCAAAATCAAGGCCTGTGTGCATGCGAGATTCGGTAGGGTTTTTCTGTTTGCTTCCCGTGATAGATCTTAATAATTGACATATAGCCGTTCAGTTTGCGACGGTTGGCAAGTGCTTATGGGGTAAGCGCTGCGTGTTCACACACGTCTGCCGAAGGGAAGAGCCCGGAGAAAATTCATGACAGCACCTTTGCGAAATGCGGAGGCAGCATTTGTTTGCGCCGGGTGTCGAGGCCGGAATAGCGGTGTCTGCGGCAGCCTTTCGGAGGGTTCGCTCGCCCGGATCTGCGCTTCGGCCCAGATGGTGACCTTGCCGGCGAATGCCCGCGTGTGTGAGGCGGAGCGGGGGTGTTCGCATTTCCATCTGGTTCAAAGTGGTTACCTGCGGATGCAGAGCCATTCGCTTTCAGGACGGCGTCAGATCCTTGGCGTCGCGCGCCCCGGTGAGAGCATTGGGCCGCCGCGTCGCGGGGTCGGGGGATATGAAGTCGAAGCCGCGACGCCGGTACGACTGTGCCGTTTCGATCGGCTGACTTTCGAGCTGCTGCTACATGAAGAGCCGGAACTGCGCCGGGCTCTGTGCCAGCAATCGCAAATCTGGCTTGAGAAAACCCGCCGTCTGACCTGGGTGCTGGGCGCGCTGGGGTCGAACGCGCGGCTGCGTGCGATGCTTTTGCTGTCGCGCGACTGGCTGCCCTGGCAGCCGCTCGAAGATGGGACGGGGGTTCTGTCGCTCGACCTGCCGCGCCAGGACATCGCGGATTTCCTCGCCACCACGCAGGAAACCGTGAGCCGCCTGCTGCACCAGTTCGAGGATGACGGGCTGATCGAGATCATCAACCCGCGCAAGATCCGCCTGATCGATTACGAACGGCTCTCCGAGGGGCTCGACGTGCTGGGCGTGGCCTAGAGGTCGAAATCCTCGATCAACAGCGCATTGCCCGCAGCCTCGGTCAGCTCGCCCAGATCCAGCACATCCATGTCGTAAGGCGTGTTGATCGCGATGATCCCGTCGCGTTCGAGCTGCTTGAACGAGCGGCTGAGCGATTCTGGCGAGGTGCCCAGAAGATGAGCGATATCAACGCGTTTGAGCTTGATGTTCAGATTGATCGGGGCGCGCGGCGCGATCGCGCCCTGCACCTTGTGCCGGCACAGGATCAGCAGCAAAGAGGCCACCCGCTGCACCACCTTGCCACTGCCCAGCACCATCACCCATTCGCGCGCGGCGTCGAGCTCGTCGAGCACGTTGAGCAGGAATAGCCGTTCGGCCTCGGGCGAGCGCACGAGCAACGCTTCGAAAGGCTCGCGCGGGCAAGTGAGCACCTCGGTTTCGGTCAGCGCCTCGATCCGGTAGCCCGATTTGCCATTGAAGGCGCGCCCGAAGAGATCTGCCGGGGTCAGCAGCCCGATAATATGGCGTCGTCCGTCAGGCAGATCCTTGATCATCGCGAGCAGCCCGTCGAGGACGAAGCCGATGTTCTCCGCCTCGGTGTTTTCCTCGATCAGAATATGGCCCGCGGGCACCGTGGCGCGCTCCCAGATTCCGAGCATCTCGCCTTGGAGATCGTCGGGAAGCGCATCGAGGAGGCGTTGCATCTTGCCATTGGCCGCTCGCCCCTCGAGCGCCGAGGAGATGACCTGGCGTTGATGTTCTGTCATGAAGCGCGTTTCACTGTTAAGTCCTGTGCTCGCGCTAGCCTAGAATGTGCTGTGGAAAAATCCAACGGGAGATTGCAATAGCACCTGCGGCGAAGTGTCGGCGCGCATTCGCGGACCGATGTGCTCCGGGATGAAAAAATCATGCACGACCGCCATCCCGTTGACGGGCATCAATGAATCGATGCGCCGCGCCTCGATAACTTGGCTTTCAAACCATGGAGGGACGCATGAAAAATCTTCTTATCATTCTCGGTGTCACGGGCCTGCTGGCGGGCTGCGACATGATGCAACCGGCAGCCTCGGATGCGCCGGACGAAGCCGCGATGGCGGCATCGTCGGAGGCGGCGGATGCCACCTCGGGCACCCATGAGCAAACCGAGAGCCACGACCGCGATCAGGCGAGCAACCCGAACTGAGACCTGTGTTCCATTTCGGAAGCTAACGATCTGGCCCGTCTTGTCCGCTGCGACAAGGCGGGCCTTTTCCACGACACCACGGTGCGGTTAGGCTGAGGCACGGGCGAGCAGGATCTGAGAGGGGCGGAAACTGGAATGAGCGGGGCATTCGGAGATCTGGCACGGGTGCGGCTGGGCCGCATTTTTGCAGGCGCGATGCTTGGTGCCATGGTCATTTTTGCCCCTGGGACGCCCTTTGTAAGGGCGGCCTTGGCTCAGGATCTTTCGGTGTCTTCCGCGCAAGACCGGCAGCTCCTCGATCTGTTGCGTCAGAACGACTGGCCCGGAGCCGAGGCTCTGGCCCGCGTGATCTTGCAAGACCGGCCCGGCGATGTGGGCACGCTCGTCGTGCTGTCGAGGGCGCTGCGAGCACAGGGTGATGCGGCAGGGGCAAAGGTCGCAGCCGAACGCGCGGAGGCGGCTTCGCGCAACCCGCGCGAACATTACATCAGTGCGGTCGAGCTGGCGGCGGCGAGCTACGATCTTGGCCATCCGATGAGCGCACAGCTTTGGTTGCGCCGCGCGGTGCAGATGGCTCCGGATGAGGCGCTCAAGGCCCGCAGTCTGCGCGATCTGCGCGCCGTGATGGCCGCGACGCCGTGGGAGATCAGCTTCGATCTGAACGCGGGCCCATCCTCGAATGTGAATAATGGAAGCCTTGCCGATCAGGTCGATATCGGCGGGATCGATTTCATCCTCAATCCCGATGCGCGCGCGCTCTCAGGCTATGAGATCGCGGCGCAGCTGGGGCTGCGCTACCGGTTCAAGGGGTTTGGTGATCTGCCCGCGCAAGCGGGGCTGACCCTTTTCACACAGCAGGTCGTGCTTTCCGACAAGGCCAAGCGTGCCGTGCCCGACGCTAAGGGCAGCGATTATGCCTTCAGCGCGGTCGAGCTTTCGCTCGGTCAGGCGCTGAACAAGCCGAGCGATCCGCTGCGTTTCCGCCTCGATGGGGTGATCGGCAAGAACTGGTATGGCGGCGCGGATCTGAGCAATTACCTGCGGCTGTCGGGAGCGGCGCAATGGGGCGATGCGCAGCGTGCGGTGACCACGCTCACGCTGACCGGCGAGCGCCAGATTCGGCTCGACGATCCGCGCAAGACCGCCTCGATCCTCGCCCTTTCGGCGCGACGCGACTGGCGCCTGCGCAGCGGCGACCGGCTCGGGCTGTCGCTGGGGGTTCGCAAGGCGCGCTCGGACTCGATCGAGATTGACCATCGCGCGGTGATCGTAGGGCTGAGCTACGATCTGGGCCGGCCGCTGGCGGGCAAGCTCTCGCTCGGCGCGGGGTTCCAGTTTGAGCGGCGCGACTATGATGCCTCGCTCTACGCCACCGGCGCGCGGCGCGATTGGCGCCGGCAGGTTTCGCTGCGCATCGGGTTTCCGAAACTCGACTATTATGGCTTTTCGCCGGTGCTGCGTATCGAGGCCGAGAAGACCAACTCGAATGTCGAGTATTACAAGCGCTACGACACCACGGTGCGGTTTGGTCTGCGCTCGGTCTTCTGAGCGCGCAGGCCGGAGATCGCCGGAAACCTTTCTGAAAACGTGCTCTTTTTTCCTCAATCTTAACGCGTCTGTCCGCCGTTGATGGCCGTCAATGCGAATCACGCTCCCGTCACGCGAGCGTGAGACTCGAAGCAGATCCGACCGGGGTGGGAAATGGGGCTTGGGCCCTCTTTTCGGAAGGTCGGAATGTTCGAGGGGATGACGCATCGCGACCGAGAGGCCGGGTGTGGGAGGGCTTATCCGTCCGCGATGGCGTCATGCATATTTTTGACAGAGGGGACGCGAGATGGCGACGCCAATTGATCCAACCAATGTAGACGACTGGGACGAGCCGCTGAACACCGATCCGATGTTCCGGTCGTCGCATGTATTCAGCACGGCCGACATCACGGTGACCTTCGACGGCATGACCGTCGGGGCGGCGGAAGATCCGCTCGAGTACTTTGACACGACTGGCGCGAACGGCACCAAGGTCACTCAAGACGGGGTGACGCTGTTCCCGATCAACAGCGAGTTCGGCTACGTTGTCGCGGATTTCACCAATGCCGAGCAGAAGGAAATCGACGACCTCTACGAGGAAGGCTGGGCAGGCGATCTGACCGATGCACAGGGCACCCAGCTCGGCATCGTGATCTCGGACTCGCCTACCGACACGTTCAAGACCCCGGCTGTGTACGGCACTTGGCTGGGCGGTCTTGGCGGTGAGACCGTCAAGGCCTCGACCGAGCATTACGTGGTGATGCAGAACGTGCTCTCGGATCAGAAATATCCCGGTGACGATGACGAAAGTACGCTTTATCCGCTTGATGACAATCTAATCGTCGTGGGCGGCGTCTATGATGGAAAGTCCGTCAAGGGTCTGCTCGATGGAGGTTATTTTGATGAAGAGGGTGTCCAGATCCTCATCGAGGATGTGAACGGCGACGGCGTCATCGATATCAAGGATATCCTCCAGCCCAACGAGACCGAGATCACCGAGAATATCGCGGTCAGCAGCGATTACTCGGTTACGCTCAAGGATGACGGCAAACTGCTCTATCGTTGGGGCAACGTGATCAAGAAGCCCAACGATGTGCGGCTCGAGGCGACGCTCGACCTGCCGACCGACTGGAGTGAATACAACCCCTATACCTCGGTGCGCGATCTCTACCATGTGACCGAGGCCGAGTTGGTGATCCATCACACGATCACCAACAACCCCAACGATCAGGTCCGTCCCGAAGACTTCGAGAACGAAGCCGCCATCGGGATTCTGCCGACCTATTACATCGACCCGGCCTGGAATGGTGACGGGGCGGGCGAACGCGAAGTCTGGCTCACCACGGATGCCTACTACGCGGGCGACGGAACGCTTTACCCTGCCGATACCATCCTGCGCGACGAATTTCTTGCGGATGCATGGGATGAGAGCGTCTTGGGCGATATCGGTGCCGATGACGGGGCGGACGGCTTTACCAACGCCTGGTACACGACGATGGACCGCGAGCCCTTCGAGCCGGTGCTCAGCGAGGACGGCACGGAATATGCCGATAGCGGTCCGCGCTGGCGCCTGCTGCCCGACAAATACGGCCAGGATCTGCCCTCGGTGGTGATCCCCGATGATCCGAGCGAACCGCCGCCGCCCACCAATGACGAGGTGAAATACGAGGTCGGCGCGGAAACCCAGACCGTTCTCAACCTGCTCGACTGGGGTATGCCCGCCAAGCCGCTCTCCGTCAGCGCAGGCTGGCAGGACAAGCCCGGCGAGGTGTCGGTCAACGGGATGAACTACACCGACGGCTTCGACGTGGCGGTCTATATCAAAGGCGATATCAAGCCCGCGACGGTTTACAGCGCCGAACTGGTGATGAGCTATGAGCTGATCTCAACCCATGCAGTGGGCGCGGATGTAAATGGCTCCGACGACGTGGATGATTTCCTCGTCGGCCTTGGCTCGAACACCTTCACGGGCGGCACCGGTGCAGATCTCTTCGTGGTCAGCTATGGCTCGTCTGTCGAAGGCGCAGCTCTGACGACCAGCACGATCACCGATTTCGAAGTCGGCACCGATGCGATCGGTCTGATCGGTCTCGGGGTGAGCGATGTGCTCGACGAGAACGGTGTCAGCGATTTCGACCATAAGATCTCGCAGGTGATCAGTGGTGACGATCTCCAGATCTGGCTCGACAGTGATGGGGAAGGGGCGGGTGAGTCATTCCTGCTCGCGACCCTCACGGATGTGGCGGGCGATCTCGGCCCGAGCATGAAGCTCGACATGGAAGCCGATTTCTTGCTGGCCAATCCCGGTCCGGGCACTGAGCCGAACCCTGAAGACCCGCCGACGGAGATTACCGGCACCGAGGCAGGCGAACTCCTCATCGGTACGCTGGGCGATGACATCATTCTCGGCCTGGGTGGGAACGACAACATCTACGGCCTGTCGGGCGATGACACGATCGACGGCGGCGCCGGTCTCGACCTGCTCTATGGCGGTCTCGGCAATGATGTCTTCGTTTTCGCGGAAGGCGGCGGCATGGATATCGTTTACGATTTCGAGGATGGCTCGGACATGGTCCAGCTCTCGGGGATGACCTTCGAAGACCTGACGATCAGCTCCTATCGCACGACTGGCACGCAGATCACTTACGGCACGGACCGGATGATCCTGCGTGGCGTCGATGTCGCGGATATCAATGTCGATGACTTCATCCCCGATGACAGCCTGATCGTCTGATCTCTGCCGGTGATAGTTTTACAAGGAATATGAACATGAAGACTCAAGTGAAATATCTCGTTCTGGCAGGCGCGGCAGCAGCATTGGCGGGATGTGGCGGGTCGGGGGGGACAACCCTCACCACCGCGCCCACCTATGCTCAGCTTCTGGATCGGGCGACTACGATGGCCGATGATACGGGCGTCATCGACTCCAACACCGGCGAGCTCATCGGAACGGAGCGGACTGTCGTGCCGACGTCAGGCACTGCCGATTACAAAGGCTATGTCGGAGGCGAAGTCGACGGTGGTGGGTTTATCGGCGAGCTCACGTTGACCGCCGATTTCTCGGGCGGCGGCTCGGTGAGCGGTTCGGCGACGAACTTCCAGCATGAAACCAACGGAGCCTATACCGGCGCGCTGGCGATGCCGTCCACGGGTATCTCGGCCAATTTGGCCGGGGATCAGGAATTTGCCGGGACGCTCTCCGGGGATCTGACCAACGATGGGACGGTGAATGCCACCAATATCGCCTTGACCGGCTATTTCTTCGGCGGGACGGACGATGCGCTGACCCAACCGACGACTGCCGCAGGTTATGCGGACGGTACCGTCGGCGGAACGCTGCTGAACGACGGCATCTTCATCGCGACCCAGACGCCCTGAGGCGACAACCCGACTAATGAAAAGGCCCGGCGATTGCCGGGCCTTTTTACGTAGTCTCCGCAGGAAATGATCGGGCCACTCGCCCCCTCACGCCTTTCAATCGCCGCGGAAGGCGCGGTTGAAATAGACCGTCAGCGGGTGGGTGAGGTAGGAGAGCGGCGTGCGGGCGTCGGTTTTCAGGAAGGCCTCGACCGGCATGCCCGGCATCAGCTTCACTTCCTCCAGCGAGGCCAGCACCTCTGCATCGGGCTCGACCGTCGCCTCGTAATAGGTCTCGCGGGTGGCTTCGTCGGTCTGCACGTCGGGAGAGACGCGCACAACCTCGCCCGCCACCGCGGGGGTGGTGCGGCGGTTGAAGGTCGAGAATTGCAACGACACTTCCTGGCCCGCATAGACCTGGTCGATATTGGTCGGGTCGACGCGGACCGAGACCTCCAGCGGCTGATCGCTCGGCACGAGATACATCATCGGCTGCGCGGCCTGAACGACCGAATGCAGGGCGAAGACATGCGAGCCGAACACGACCCCGTCCACCGGCGCGCGCACGTCGAGGCGGGCGAGCTTTTCGCGCAGAGTCGTTTCGCGTTCGAGTAGCGAGATCTCGTTATATTGCAGGTCGCGCAGCTGGGTGATCGCAGATTCGCGATGCTGTTCGGCGAGGCCGAGGATCTCGATCTCGATGCCCGAGATCTTCACCCGCGATTCCGCGATGGCCGAATTGAGCCGCCCGATCTCGCCGGTCAGCCGCGCATGTTCGCGCTGGACCTGCAACACGCGGGAGGCCTCCATCAGCTTGCGCTTGAGAAGCGACTGCTTGTCGGCCAGTTCCTGCGAGATCAGTTCGAGCTGGGCGTTGAGCGAGGCGAGTTGGGCCTGAATCCCCTCGACCTGCTTGCGGATCTGCTGTTGCTGTTCGCGCAGTTGCCCGGTCTTTTGCGCCAGAGAGCTGCGCCGCGCCGCGAAGAGGTTGCGCTGCCCCTCGATCTGATCGGCCACCTGTTTCGGGTTCAGCAGCGAATAGCTGGGCTGGTCCGAGAAATCGAGCGTGTCGCGCCCGTCGCGCTCCGCCTCGAGCCGGATCCGCCGCGCGGCGATCTCCATCAGCTGGCTTTGCACGATCGCAAGCTCGGATTTCAGGAACGTATCGTCGAGCCGCACCAGCACGTCGCCAGCTTTCACGTGATCGCCGTTGCGCGCGAGAATCGCGCCCACTACACCGCCATCGGGATGCTGGATCACCTGACGGTCACTCTCGACCTTGACGGTGCCGCGCGCGACCACCGCGCCGGAGATATTCGTACCGACGCTCCAGGCACCCATGCCGCCCACGAGGATCGCGATCGAGCCGAAGCCTGCCGCGAGCAGAAGCCGCGTGCTCTTGAGTTCCGATCTCTTGCTCATGATTCCGCCCTCATCGACAGCACCCGTTTCACATCATGCGCATTCTTGATCATCGAGCGGATGATCTCGTCGCGCGGGCCTTGCGCGGAGACCTGTCCGTTCTCGAGGATAATCAGCTGCGTGCAGGCCTTGATCGCGTTGGTGCGGTGGGTCATCAGCACCACCGCCTTGCCCTCTTCGGTCATCGCGCGCACCACCTCGTTGAGCGCCTCAGAGCCGTCGGCGTCGAGCGCCGAGTTCGGCTCGTCGAGCACCAGAAGCACCGGGTCGTTATAAAGCGCACGGGCGAGACCCAGACGCTGGCGCTGCCCGCCCGAGAGCACGGAGTCGCTGCCACTCAGTCGCGTGTCGTAACCTTTCGGCAGCTTGAGGATGATGTCGTGGATCTGCGCCTTCTGTGCCGCCGCGACGATCCGGTCAGGATCGGGTTCGAGCGCCATCTGCGCGATATTTTCCGCGATCGTGCCGTCGAAGGTCTTCACCACCTGCGGCAGGTAGCCGATGAACTGGCCAAGCCGCTCGGGGCTGTATTGGTCGAGCTTGGCGCCCGCAAGCCGGACCTCTCCCGCGCTGGGAGTGACGAGGCCAACCAATGCGCGCGCGAGCGTGGTCTTGCCCGAGCCGCTCTTTCCAATCACGCCCACGGCCTCGCCGGGGGAAATGTCAAAGCCGATATTGTAGAGGACCGGCTTTTCGCCGCGACGGAGCGCGAGCGAGAGGCCGCGTACGCTCAGTTGCGGCTCGGGGGCGGGCAGGCGGGTCGGCTCGGGGCGGTCGGGAATTTCGTCGAGGAACTCGGTAAGCCCGCGCCATCCGTTGCGCGCGCGATGCAGCAGGCTCCACTGGCCCAGGACCTGCTCGACCGGGGCGAGCGCGCGCCCCAACAGCACCGAGCCCGCGATGATTGCGCCGGCCGTCATCTCGTGGCGCAATACCAGCCAGGCACCGACGGCAAGCACCGCCGATTGCAAGAGCATCCGGAAGCCCTTCGAGAAGGAGCCGAAAGCCCCCGTCCAGTCTGCTGCGGCGAGCGTCTTGCCCTGCGCCTCTTGCTGTTTGCTCAGCCAGCGGCGGCGCATCACCGGACCCATGCCCTGCGCCCAGAGGTAATCCGCGCCGTCCTCGCTTTGCCGTGCGATCTGGTTGCTGGCAAAGCCCACCGATTGCGCTTCGTTCAGGCGCCGCTTGGTCAGCCAGTGGTTCGCCAGCGAGGTCGCGATCAGCAACGCGCCGCCCGCGACCGCAAGCCAGCCCAGCAGCGGGTGGAAGATGAAGATCGCGGCGGCGAAGACCGGGGTCCAGGGGATGTCCATCAGCGACAGCAGCACCGGCGAGCCGAAAACCGTGCGCACTGCGTCGAGATCTTGCAGCGCGCCTGCGCCCTTGTTGGTCTTGCGCAGCGCCGAACGTTCGAGCATCGCGTCGAAGACCCGTTCGTTGAGTTGCGCATGGATGCGCGCGCCGACCCGTGCCATCACGCGGGCGCGGACGAATTCGAGGACGGTATAGAACAGGTAAAGAAACACCACGAGCCCGAAGAGCGCGACGAGCGTTTCCTCAGAGCGCGAGCCGATCACCCGGTCATAGACCTGCAACATGAAGAGCGGCCCGGTGAGCAGCAGCAGGTTGGTGAAAAGGCTGAACAGAAAAGCCGAGCCAATCAGCCCGCGGACGCCCTTGAATACATTTTTCATCGCGGCTCCCGAAGCCTGCGACGGCGTGGTGGTATTGCCCACGACGACACCCCATGAATAGTTCCATCCCGGCGCCGATCATCGCGCGCGGCGCGGCGAAAGCATTGACGCTCGTCAATGGATTGCAGCTCGCAGCGTCGGGGCAATCACAAATCGAGGTTTTGGAGGATTTTGGGCAGCGTTTCGGGCAGGTCTTCCGCAATCAATCCGGGGCCGAAGGCACGCGCCGCCTCGACGTGAAGCCAGGCGGCGGAACAGGCGGCGTCGAAGGGGGAAAACCCGCGTGCCAGAAGGCCGGCGATGAGCCCGGCGAGGACATCGCCCGCGCCCGCCGTCGCAAGCCAGGGCGCGGCCCGCGCACCGGTCGCGGAATGGAGGGCCGTTCGCCCGTCGGGCGTGGCGATCGTGGTATCCGGGCCCTTGAGCAGCACGGTGCAGCCTGCGCGGGCCGCGGCCTCTCGGGTGGCGTCGAGCTTTGAATAGGCGGGGTGGTCTGGGTCGCCAAGCGCCTCGGCGAGATCGGGGAAGAGCGCGCGGAACTCGCCCGGATGCGGGGTGATCACGCAGTGTTCGTGCAGCTGGCCGAACAGCAGTGCCGGGTCGTCGCGAAAGGCGGTGAGCGCATCGGCATCGAGCACGGTGGCGCGTTTGCCCCAAAGCGCGGCTGGTACCATCTCTTGTGCGCGGGCCTGACCCAGACCGGGGCCGAGGCAGAGCGCGTTGAGCCGCGCATCGGCCAGCATCCCGCGCAGGCTGTAGCCATCGGGCAAGGGGGTGAGCATCACCGCCGTCAGCTGGGCGGCGTTCTCGGCAAGCGCCGCTTGCGGGCAGGCCAGCGTCACCAGACCTGCACCGATCCTGAGCGCCGCGCGCGCCGCCAGCCGGGCCGCGCCCCCTTTGCCGGTCCCGCCCGCGAGCACCAGCGCATGACCATGGCTGTATTTGTGGCCCGCGCGTTTCCTCAGAAAATTGGACGGGCGGTCGATCAGCCGCGCCGCGTCGCGCGGGTCCGTTTGCGGCAGGCCGATATCGGCCACCAAGACCTCGCCGCTCATCGACGCGCCGCCGCCGGGGCGATCCGCGCCCATGTCGGGATCAAGGTAATGGCCGCATTTCGCACGGTGGAAGGTGACGGTCAGATCGGCGGGAAAAGCGCCCTCGAGATTGCGCCCGGAATCGGAGGAGATCCCGCTCGGGATATCGACGGCGACGAAATACGGGCGCGGGCCGGGCGGATTGGAAAAACGGCGCGGGTAGATCCCGCGCCAGGTCAGGGCGGTATCCTCGGGCATCGCGCGGGTCAGGCCGGTGCCGAACAGCGCGTCGATCACCAGCCCGCCCTCCATGTCGTCGATCCGATCCTCGATCGTGGCATCGTCCCAGGGGCGCACCGCGCCGATGGCGGCCCAGCGGTCGTGATTGGTCTTTGCGTCGGGGGGCAGCCGCGCGGGGTCGCCATAGGCGAAACAGCTCACCTTCCAGCCGCGTTCGGACAGCAGCCGCGCGACCACATAGCCGTCGCCGCCGTTATTGCCCGGTCCGCACAGGACAGCGGCCTCGGTGACCGGCAGTTCGGGCCAGCGCGCTAAAATCGCTTCCACCACGCCCGAGCCGGCGCGCTCCATCAGCTCCAGCCCGGTAACGGAGCCGCTCTCGATCGCGGCCCGCTCGTGGGCGCGCATCTGTGCGGCGGTGAGAAGGATGTTGGGCGTCATGGAGGTCCTTGATGTTGAAAGCGGGCCGAGTGTGCCGCTCTTTTCTGCAATATAGAGTTAAAGGCCGATCGGCTCGTTGACCAGCTTGCTGCAATGACGGGGGCCCTCGGCAGCGAGATGGCCGGGTTTCGTGCTTTGAAAGGTTACGGTGAGATTGGCCGCGGCGCACCATGCGCGGCTGCCAGCGGCGGTTTCGGCACGGGGCGGGGCCAGGATCGCCCCACTAGCGGCATCAAGCCCCGAGAGGATGTCGATGGCGGCGGTGGGCGGCCAACCAATCGCGATGCGTTCCGCGAGAGAGGGCAGGGCGCTGCCCGCGTCGCGGCTGTCGCAAAAGGCGCCCAGCCATTTGCCGAACGCGGCGTTGGGGATCTGAGCCGTACCCTGCGGCGCGAAGGGAATCGGACGTTTGAGATCGCAGCCGAACAGCGCGTCGATTAGAAGCGACGGGCCTTCGGGCCTGTCCGCGTCGAGCGGCCGCGCCTGGTCCAGCGATCATGGTTGGACCGGGCATCGGGAGGCAGTCGGACGAGGTCTCCAGGGAGACAGGATGCAACCTGCCAGCCGCGCCTATGCAAGAGCCGCGCCACGACGTAGCCGATGCCGCAAGTGTTGCCTCGCCCGCAGAACACCACGGCGCTGCGGGGCGTTGTGGCGGGAGCGGCGAATTCCGGTCATTGCTCGAAGATTGCCTCGATCACGCCTTGCCCGGTGCGTTCCATGAGCGAGAGCCCGGTCACCCGGCCGCTCGCGATCGCCCCATTTCGCGCGCGCGGATCTGATCCGATGTCAGAATTTCCACCATCTCACGCCCGCTCGGTCTTAATTGTTTTCAATCTGCCGAAAATATGTGCTTACTGCTCAAATCGAGGGCGCGGTTTTCGGTTTCCCGATCCGCCGCCGCGCCCTCTCAGCCTAGCCGATTGCGGCCCGGGGTTGAAAGTGGTCTGAGGGGGTCGGAACTAAGAACGACGGGGGAGTCGGCGGCATGAAGAAGGTGGAGGCGATCATCAAGCCCTTCAAACTCGACGAGGTGAAGGAGGCGCTTCAGGAGGTCGGAATTCAGGGCCTCTCGGTGATCGAGGTGAAAGGGTTTGGGCGCCAAAAGGGGCATACCGAGCTTTATCGCGGCGCCGAATATGTCGTGGACTTCCTTCCCAAGGTTAAGATCGAGATGGTGCTGCCCGACGACATGGTCGATGCCGCCATCGAAGCGATCACCAGTGCCGCGCGCACCGAGAAGATCGGCGACGGCAAGATTTTCGTCTCTCCGATGGAGCAGGCGATCCGTATCCGCACCGGCGAAAGCGGCGACGACGCGCTGTAATCGTACAACTTCACGTCCGGACCGGCGGGGTTCGGGCAAAATCCATGTTCAACGAAAGGGTATCGTGACATGAGCAGCATCAAGGACGCTGTCAAACTGATGAAGGACGAGGAGGTCGAATATGTCGACGTCCGCTTTACCGATCCGCGTGGCAAGCTTCAGCACGTGACGCTGATGCACACCGAAGTCGATGAGGATTTCTTCGAAGAAGGCTTCATGTTCGACGGCTCGTCGATCGCCGGCTGGAAGTCGATCGACCAGTCCGACATGAAACTCATCCCGGATGCGTCCTCGGTCTACATTGACCCCTTCTACGCTGAAAAGACGATGTGCGTGCACTGCACCGTGGTCGAGCCCGACACCGGCGAGCCCTATGCCCGCGATCCGCGCGGCACCGCCGTGAAGGCCGAAGCCTATCTCAAGGCCTCGGGCATCGGTGACACCGCCTATTTCGGCCCCGAAGCCGAATTCTTCATCTTCGACGATGTCCGTTACTCGGTCACCCCGGAGAAGGTCTCCTATCAGGTCGACGCCGAGAACGCGGCGTGGAACACCGATACCCCGATGGAAATGGGCAACCTTGCGCACCGTCCGGGTTACAAGGGCGGCTACTTCCCGGTGAACCCGTCGGACGAGGGCCAGGACATCCGTTCGGAAATGCTCTCGACGATGAAGCGCATCGGCATGAAGGTCGACAAGCACCACCACGAAGTGGCGACCTGTCAGCACGAGCTGGGCATGATCTTCGGCACGCTCGTCGAGCAGGCCGACAACCTCCAGAAGTACAAATACGTGATCCACAACGTCGCGGCCGCCTATGGCAAGACCGTGACCTTCATGCCCAAGCCCATCAAGGGCGACAACGGTTCGGGCATGCACGTGAACATGTCGGTCTGGAAGGACGGCAAGCCGCTCTTCGCGGGCGACAAGTATGCTGACCTGTCGCAGGAAGCGCTGTACTTCATCGGCGGCATCCTGAAGCACGCGAAGACGCTCAACGCCTTCACCAACCCGTCGACCAACTCCTACAAGCGTCTCATCCCGGGCTTCGAAGCTCCGGTTCTGCGCGCCTACTCGGCCCGCAACCGTTCGGGTTGTGTCCGTATTCCGTGGGCCGAGTCGCCCAAGGCCAAGCGTGTGGAAGCTCGCTTCCCCGATCCGTCGGCCAACCCCTACCTGTGCTTCGCGGCCCTGCTGATGGCTGGCCTCGACGGCATCAAGAACAAGATCGACCCGGGCCCGTCCTCGGACAAGGACCTCTACGATCTGCCGCCGGAAGAACTGGCCGCGATCCCGACCGTTTGCGGCTCGCTGCGTGAAGCGCTCGAGAGCCTCGAGAAGGATCACGACTTCCTGCTGGCCGGCGACGTGTTCACCAAGGACCAGATCGAGGGCTACATGGCGCTCAAGTGGGACGAGGTTTACGCCTACGAGCACACGCCGCACCCGGTCGAGTACCAGATGTACTACTCCTGCTGATCTCGGCGGAGCGAGTTACGGAAAGGGGCGCCTCTCAGGCGCCCCTTTTGCTTTGCGGGCTCGCGCACTTGACACAGAGGACGCGACCGCCCATCTCTCGGCCTTGGCTGCCGGATGCCAGCCGCCCGCGGGGGTGACCCATGGTGAAATCCGGATCACGACGGCTCTCCTTTCTCGGGGGCTCTTCGGCAATGCGGGCCCCGAAGCGGTGGATGATCCCCGTGGAGACCAAGAAATGACTGTGAAGACGGTAAAAGAGGCGAAGGCGCAGGCGAAACGTCTGGCGGACGCCATGGCGCGTGCGGGCAATCCGGTCGCGCTGTCGAAAGCCTATGAACTCAACGCTCAGGCGGCAGGGTATGCTGACTGGAACACGATGGCGGCGGCGCTCAAGCGTCCCGAGGCGCAGGGGCTTGCCCTGGGCGATACGGTGCGCGGGCGCTATCTGGGCCATCCGGTCACCGGTCGCATCCATGCGCTGCGGCGCAAGGGTGCGGCGCATATCGATATCGAGATCGCGCTCGACGAACCTGTCGATGTCGTCGAAAGCAAGGCGTTTTCCTCGCTCAGGCGGCGGGTGCGCGCGACGATCGGGGCCGATGGGCGCTCGATCGGGCGGCGCTCGGATGGGGTCGCGCATCTCGAACTGGACTGACGGAGAAGGGGCGCGAGAGCGCCCCTTTTGCTTTGTGCCAGAGACTGGCAGGATTGCCGGACGCAAACGATGGAGTGGCGATGCGTTCGGAGAAGGACAAGATGCTTGCGGGCGAGCTCTACCGGGCTGAAGGGCCGGAGATCGCGGCCGATGTCGCCCGAGCGAGTGCCTGGATGGATCGCTTCAATGCCTCGGTCGCGAGAAGCGCTGAGGACTGCCATGCGCTTCTGTCCGAGCTGTTTGCCGAAGTGGGCGCAGGCGCGCGGATCCGCCCGCCGTTTCACTGTGATTACGGCAGCAATATCCGCCTTGGTGCGGGCGTGTTTCTCAATTTCGGCTGCGTGGTGCTCGATGTGGTCGAGGTGTCGATCGGGACGGGCACGCAGATCGGCCCCGGCGTGCAGATCCTCACCGCCGATCATCCGCGCGATCCGGCGCAAAGACGGGCGGGGCTGGAGTTCGGTCGCCCGGTCCGGATCGGAGATAATGTCTGGATCGGAGGCGGGGCGATCATCCTTCCAGGGGTGACGATTGGTGAAGATGCGATCATCGGCGCCAGCGCGGTGGTGACACGCGACGTGCCCGCGGGGGCGACAGTCGTCGGGAATCCGGCGCGCGCCGTGGCCTCGCGAGGCTGAGTGCCGCCTGTGTACCGGTGGCATTT
Source organism: Thioclava pacifica DSM 10166 (assembly GCF_000714535.1). Classification (GTDB taxonomy): domain Bacteria; phylum Pseudomonadota; class Alphaproteobacteria; order Rhodobacterales; family Rhodobacteraceae; genus Thioclava; species Thioclava pacifica. The sequence goes on from NZ_AUND01000001.1 coordinate 670,813, forward strand.
GCACAACTTGCCCCAGCGGCGGGGGCGCGGTAAGGAACGCGCAAGCACAGATGAGGAGGGCAGGTCATGAGCCGAGCATTCGTATTCCCCGGTCAGGGCGCGCAGGTTATCGGGATGGGCAAGGCGCTGGCCGAGGCCTATCCGGCCGCCGCTGCGGTTTTCGCCGAGGTCGATGACGCGCTGGGAGAGGCGCTCTCCGCGCTGATCTGGGAGGGCGAGATCGACGAGCTGACGCTCACCGCCAATGCCCAGCCCGCGCTGATGGCCACCTCGATCGCGGCGATGCGCGCGCTTGAAGCGGAAGGTTATGCGATCACGGATGCGGCTTTCGTTGCCGGTCACAGCCTTGGCGAATACTCCGCCCTGTGTGCGGCGGGCGCGCTGAGCCTGGCCGATACCGCGAAGCTGTTGCGCCTGCGGGGCAAGTCGATGCAAGACGCTGTGCCGGTGGGTGTGGGCGCGATGGCCGCGCTGCTCGGGCTCGATTTCGAGACGGCGGCGAAGGTTGCCGCCGAGGCGGCGCAGGGCGAGGTTTGCCAGGCGGCCAACGATAACGATCCGAGCCAGGTCGTGATCTCGGGGCATAAGGATGCGGTGGAGCGCGCGACCGTGCTCGCCAAGGAAGCCGGGGCCAAGCGTGCTGTGATGCTGCCAGTCTCGGCGCCGTTCCATTGCGCGCTGATGCAGCCTGCCGCCGATGCGATGGCCGAGGCGCTTGCCGCCACGCAGATCAACGCGCCCGCCGTGCCGGTCGTCGCCAATGTGCGCGCCGAAGCGGTGAGCGATCCCGAAGAGATCCGCAAGCTGCTGGTCGAGCAGGTGACCGGCTCGGTGCGCTGGCGCGAGAGCGTGGCCTGGATGGCCGGTCAGGGCGTGGACGAGATCTGGGAGATTGGCGCGGGCAAGGCGCTTTCGGGCATGATCCGCCGGATCGCCAAGGATGTGACCTGCCGCGCAATCGGAGCACCCGAGGATATCGCGGCGCTCAAAGGCTGAACGACGCGGGCAGGGCAGGCCGGGGGATCCTCCCCCGGACCCCCTGAGATATTTGGATCAAGAAGAAGGGGCGCGGGTGGCGTCCCGGTACAATAAGGGGAAGCGGGATGTTCGATCTGACGGGAAAATGCGCGCTGGTGACCGGGGCGTCGGGAGGTATCGGGGCGGAGATCGCGCGGGCGCTGCATGCGGGGGGCGCGGTCGTTGCGCTTTCGGGCACGCGGGTCGAGCCGCTCGAGGCGCTGGCGGCCGAACTGGGCGAGGGGGCACATGTCTGCCCTGCAAACCTGAGTGATCCGGAATCGGTCGAGGCACTGCCGAAGGCGGCGCTGGCGGCGATGGGCGGCCTCGATATTCTTGTGAACAATGCGGGCATTACCCGCGATCAGCTGATGATGCGGATGTCGGATGAGGACTGGCAGTCGGTGATCGATGTGAACCTGACGGCGGCCTTCCGCCTGATGCGCGGCGTGATGCGGCCGATGATGAAGGCGCGCTGGGGCCGGATTATCAACATCACCTCGATCGTTGGCCAGACCGGCAATCCCGGGCAGGTGAACTATGCCGCAGCGAAGGCGGGGCTGGTCGGTGCGTCGAAATCTCTCGCGCAGGAAGTGGCGAGCCGCGGCGTGACGGTGAACTGCGTCGCGCCCGGCTTCATCCAGACCGCGATGACCGACAAGCTCTCGGACGACCAGAAAACGGCGCTGATGGGCAATATCCCGGCGGGCCGCATGGGCACGCCCGAGGAGATCGCGGCTGCCGTGCGTTACCTCGCAAGCCCCGAGGCCGGTTACGTGACCGGCGCGGTGCTGCACGTCAACGGCGGCATGGCGATGGTCTGACGCTATTTTGACCCCACGGCAAGTTCCGCTTTGTTATGCTAGAGAAACGGCTTGCCATGCGTCACAGCAGTCGCTATGAGCGCAGCAGATGAGCCGGGCGCATGCGCCGCGGTTCCGATTGCGGTCTTGGGGTTGCACCCGGGCGCGCGGGTTGAGACGCTCGAACGAGCAAGCAGGAACGGGCCAGTAGCCCTATAAACTTTGAGGAATTGACATGAGCGACATCGCTGATCGCGTGAAGAAGATCGTCGTGGAGCATCTCGGCGTGGAAGAGGACAAGGTGACCGAGAGCGCCTCGTTCATCGACGACCTGGGCGCCGACAGCCTCGACACCGTCGAGCTGGTCATGGCCTTCGAAGAAGAATTCGGCATCGAGATCCCCGATGACGCCGCCGAGAACATCCAGACCGTCGGCGATGCGGTGAAATTCATCTCGGAAGCCGCGTAAGCCTTTCGAGACAGAGTTAGCGAGCGGCGCTTCGGGCAACCGGGGCGCCGTTTTGCTTTTGCGGCTGTTGGCGGAGAGAGGCGGATGCGGATTTTCGTGGCAATCGAACTGCCCGAGGCGATTTGCGAGGCGATCGGTGTCTTGCAGATGGAGTTGGGCGCGGGCCGCATCGTGCAGCCTGACAACCTGCATCTGACACTGGCGTTTCTGGGCGAAATCGAACCGTTCGAGGCCGAGCAGCTTCACGAAGCCCTGGAAGAGGTCGACTGGGGGCCGGGGCCGGAGGTGGCCTTGGCGGGGCTCGAAGTTTTCGGCTCGGCGGAGCGGCCCGAAGCACTGGTGCTGAGTGCGCGCCCCGATGCCGAACTGGCGCGCTGGCATAGTGCGGTAATGGGGGCTGCGCGTGGGGTTGGGCTGGTGCTCGCGCGGCGTCGGTTCCGACCGCATGTGACCTTGGCGCGGTTTCGCAAGGGCGCGGGCCCCGGTGAGCTTGCGCGGCTGGGGCAGTTTCTGAGCGCGCAGGGCGATGTGGCGCTGGCACCGTTTCATGCGGGGCGGCTGGCGATGGTGCGCTCGACGCTCGGACATGGTGCGCCCCGCCATGAGAGCCTTGCCTATTACGGACCAGACGCGCAGATGTGACCCCAATGCCGGCGCGGGCGGACTGTCCTTAATTTTTAATTAAGGATTGGCTGGAAATTTAGCTGTAGGATTTCAAGCCAGCTCCCGTGGAGGATGACCTTTCTGTCATCGCGGCTCTGCGGGGCGATCGGGTCTGCTATGTCTTTATTCCGCGTCGCTTCTCTGTCGATCCGGCCCCTTGCGCTTGTCGCGGGGGGACTGGCGCTCTGGGCGCTGGCGGGGCATCTCGCGCGGCTGGGCTGGATGTTCCGGCTCTTTCCCGGCAGCTATGGAATGCATGAACTGACTGCGGTCACGGGCCTGGCGTTAGCGCTTGCGATCGCTCTGCGCGGGCAGGGGGGGCGGCGCAAGCGCGTTTCGTTCCTCGTTCAGACGCTTGCAGCGATCGGTCTCGTGCTCACCTTGGGGCGGTTCGTTCCGGCGCTGGAGCCGCTCTATGGCGTGCAAAGCCCCTATTTCATGGCGCGGCATTCGGCGATCAGTCTGGGGCTGATCGCGGCGGCGGTCCTCGCGCAGGAGCGGGGTGCCTTCATGCTGGGCGTCGGGCTGTTCTATGTGGCACTTGGTAGCGCCTTGATGCAGCTCGCCGCGAACCTGTTCCAAATGCGCGAGGTGACAGGCGCGATGTCGCTGGCGACAGCCGTGATGATCCTGTTGCTTGCCGCCGGTGGAATGCTTGGACGCGCCAATCGCGGGGTGATGCGGGTGCTGCTGAATACCCACGCCTCGGGGCGGCAAGCGCGCACGCAGATCCTGCTCGGGGTCGCGGGGCCGCTGATTTTCGGTTTTTTCTACATCCTGTTTGACCGCGAACGCACCGTGCGCGCCGAGGTTCTGCTGCTCGTCGTGACGATCGCAGGGTTCAATATCGGGTTGATCTCGCTGATGGCGATGTCGCTCGAGCGGGCCGATCATGCGCGGCGCGAACTGGAGCGGCAGATGGCGCGGCAGGCGATGCGGGATGGGCTGACGGGGCTGTTCAACCGCGCGGTGCTGGAGCGGCGGTTTTCCCGGGCTGCGGCGCAGGGGTACAAATATGGAGTGCCCTTCGCGTTCGTGATGGTCGATCTCGATCACTTCAAACGGGTGAATGATCTTGGCGGGCATGATTTTGGCGACGGGGTATTGCGCAACGCGGCCAAGGTGATGCGCGCCGTGCTGCGCCATGACGATACGCTTGCACGGGTCGGCGGTGAGGAATTCGCCGTCTTGCTGCCCGGGGCGGATCTGGAGGCGGCCTTCGAGGTGGGCGAGCGGCTGCGCCAAGCTGTCGCGGAAGCGAGCCTCGCGATGCTCAAAGGCCATCGCGTGCCGGTTACGGCCTCGGTCGGCGTGGCGCAATGGCATCCTGGCGAGAGTTTGCAGGAAGTCTATGTGCGCACGGATCGCGCGCTCTACCGCGCCAAGGGGAAGGGGCGCAATCAGGTGATGGTCGCCGAAGGCGAGGGGGCGGTGCAGGTCGATCTTTCGGATTTTGCCCGCAGCGCGGGCGGTGCCACCCCGGGGCCGCAGGCGGGCGGGGCAGGCGACTGACACCGGATCGGATTCGCAGATCCGCGCGCCCACCCCCCCACCGGCACGCGGCTGCCAATGCGTAAAGCGTTGTGATTGCGCCGATGCGCTGCCGCGTGTATCAGGTCTTCCTGAGAAATAGCAGCGAAAGAGGTCGGGCATGCGCCGGGTTGTTGTCACGGGTCTTGGGATGGTTACGCCGCTGGCTTGCGGGGTCGAGGAGACCTGGTCGCGGCTGATCGCGGGACAATCGGGGGCGGGGGCGATCTCGCGCTTCGACGCGTCGGGCGTGACGACGAAATATGCCTGCGAGATTCCCTTCGGCGACGGCTCGGATGGTACCTTCAATCCCGATGACTGGATGGAGCCGAAAGAGCGCCGCAAGGTTGATGATTTCATCCTCTATGGCATGGCTGCTGCCGAGCAGGCGGTGAAGGATGCGGGCTGGACGCCCGAGGATGAGGAAAGCCGGTTGCGCACCGGCGTTATGATCGGCTCGGGTATCGGGGGGCTGACCTCGATCGCCGAGACCGCCGTCATCATTAAGGAAAAGGGTGCACGCCGTGTGAGCCCGTTCTTCATTCCGGGCGCGCTCATTAACCTCGTCTCCGGGCAAGTGTCGATCCGCTTCGGCTTCAAGGGACCCAACCATGCGGTTGTCACGGCGTGCTCGACCGGGGCCCATGCCATTGGCGACGCGGCGCGTCTGATCATGCTCGGCGATGCCGATGTGATGGTCGCAGGTGGCGCGGAAAGCCCGATCTCGGAGATCGGGATCGCTGGCTTCAACGCCTGCAAGGCGCTCTCCACCAAGCGTGGCAACGAGCCCGAGAGCGCGAGCCGTCCGTGGGATGCCGACCGCGACGGGTTCGTGATGGGCGAGGGCGCGGGCTGTGTCGTGCTGGAGGAATACGAGCACGCCAAGGCGCGCGGCGCGAAGATCTATGCCGAGGTGCTGGGCTATGGCCTGTCGGGCGATGCCTATCACATCACGGCGCCCTCCGAGGATGGCGATGGCGGCTTCCGCGCGATGAAGGCGGCGCTGGCTCGGGCGGGTATGACGCCCGACAAGATCGACTACATCAATGCGCATGGTACCTCGACCATGGCCGACGTGATCGAGCTGGGTGCGGTGCAGCGTCTGCTGGGCGATGCGGCCAAGACGACAACGATGAGCTCGACCAAATCCTCGGTCGGCCACCTTCTGGGGGCTGCCGGCGCGGTTGAGGCGATCTTCTGCGTGCTCGCGATCCGTGACCAGATCGCGCCGCCGACGCTCAATCTCGACACTCCTCCGGAAGAGGCGGTGATCGACCTTGCGCCGAAGGCTGCGGTCAAGCGCAAGATCGATGTGGCGCTGTCGAACAGCTTCGGCTTTGGCGGCACCAATGCGAGCCTCGTGCTCGGTAAGGTGCAGGACTGATGTGGCGTAACATCGTCTCGAATTTCCTGACGCTGCTGATCGTGATCCTGGTGGCGCTTGGCGGGCTGGTGGCCTGGGCAAAGCGCCAATATACCGAGCCCGGCCCGCTGGCGCAGGCAATGTGCCTGCGCGTGGCGCCCGGGGCGAGCATCCAGGGGGTCTCGGGTGACCTCGTGGATCATGGCGCGGTCAGCTCGGCCTACATTTTCCGTACCGGTGCGCAATATGAAGAGAAGGCGGGCAAGCTGAAATTCGGCTCCTACCTGATCGAGCCCAACAGCTCGATGCAGCAGATCGTGGATCAGATCACGGCAGGTGGTCCCTCGACCTGTGGCACCGAGCTGGTGTTCCGCATCGGGGTGGGCGGCAATGATGTGCTGCTGCGCGAGCTGGACCCGAAAACCGGCGATTACGAGAAGGTCGCGGAATATAACCCCGAGACCGAGACGCCGCCCGAGGGGTTCGAGGCGAAAGCCGAGGCGCCCGATGTGCGCGCCCGCGTGACGGTGGTCGATGGCGTGACGAGCTGGCAGATCGTGCAGGGGCTCAAAGAGGCGAGCTTCCTTGCCGGTACGATCGACGGCGTTCCTGCCGAAGGGACGCTCGCGCCTGACAGCTACGAGGTCAAGCGCGGGGCCGACCGGCAGGCGCTGGTTGACCTGATGAAGGACCGTCAATCGAAGATCCTGGCCGACGCATGGGCAGGGCGGGCCGAAGGTCTGCCCTATGACAGCCCCGAGCAGGCGCTGATCATGGCGTCGATCGTGGAGAAGGAAACGGGCGTGCCGAGCGAGCGCGCGCAGGTCGCGAGCGTCTTCATCAACCGTCTCGAGAAGGGGATGAAGCTGCAAACCGACCCGACGGTGATCTACGGGGTGACCGAGGGCAAGGGGGTGCTGGGCCGCGGGCTGCGCCAGTCCGAGCTGCGCAAGGCCACGCCCTACAACACCTATGTCATCGACGGGCTGCCACCGACCCCGATCGCGAATCCCGGTAAGGCTGCCATCGAGGCCGCGCTGCATCCCGATTCGACGCCCTATCTGTTCTTCGTGGCTGACGGGTCGGGCGGGCATGCTTTCGCGACGACGATCGAAGAGCATAACCGGAACGTGGCGAAGTGGCGCGAGATCGAAAAGCAGCGTCAGGAAAACGCCTCAGGGAATTGATATTGAACGGAAAACCCCGGTTCGCGCCGGGGTTTTTCTTTGGCGGGCGTCACAACCCTGAATTTAGCGCTTGACTTAGCGAACGCTCTAAAGTAGAGATAAGGCATGCTAGGAGAAGTGGGCAAACGCCGCGGGGCAACCCGACGGCGTTTTTTCATGTCTTTCGAACGGGCCAACTTGGAACGGGTGGGTTCGTATAGATGCAAAAAGACGAATTGGGTGGGGCGGGCGCTCCGGTGGATCTGCTGGATCAGACCGAGGCGCTCTATCGGGATGTGGCCGAAGAGCTCGCGCAGGCGTTGCAGGGGGTGCGGCGCGGCGAGATCTCGGAGGCGAAAGCGGCGGTGCAGGCGGTCAAGGACCTCCGCACCGCTTTTCATTTGGTGATGGAGGAGCGCTCTCGTGTCGAGAAACTCCGCAGACAGCTGGCGGGCGTTGCCGCCGGGCGCGATGTCGCGCTCGATTTCGACGCCGCCCGAGCTGAAATCGGGCGCCGCCTGGCTCGCCTCCGCAACGCAGGAGGATGTTGACGCCTTCCTCGACGGGCTCGAGGAAAACGCGTTGCTGGCCTTGCCCTGGATTTTCGAATTCTGGGCCTTGCCGCATCAGCTGCCGCCCGCAGGTGCCTGGAAAAGCTGGGTCATCATGGGCGGCCGCGGGGCCGGCAAGACGCGGGCCGGGGCCGAGTGGGTGCGTTCCATGGTGGAAGGCGCCAGACCGCTCGACCCCGGCCGGGCAAGGCGCGTGGCCCTGCTCGGAGAGACCTTCGATCAGGTCCGCGACGTGATGGTGATGGGGGAGAGCGGGATCCTGGCCTGCTCTCCGCCCGACCGCCGCCCGGATTGGGAGGCGGGGCGCAAACGGCTCGTCTGGCCCAACGGCGCGACGGCGCAGGCGTTTTCGGCCCATGAGCCCGAGGCGCTTCGCGGTCCGCAATTCGATGCCGCCTGGGTCGATGAACTGGCGAAATGGAAGAAGGCCGAGGAGGTCTGGGACATGCTGCAATTCGCGCTGCGGCTGGGCGATCATCCGCAGCAGGTGATCACCACGACGCCGCGCAATGTGGGCGTGCTGAAGATGATCCTGAACAACCCCTCGACCGTGGTGACCCATGCCCCGACCGAGGCGAACCGGGCCTATCTGGCCGAGAGTTTCCTCGAAGAGGTCCGGGCGCGCTATGCGGGCACGCGGCTGGGGCGGCAGGAGCTGGACGGGGTGCTCTTGGAGGATGTCGAAGGCGCGCTCTGGACGACGCGGATGCTGGAGGCGGCGCGGGTGGCAGATGCGGGCGATCTGGACCGGATCGTCGTGGCACTCGATCCGTCGGTGAGTGGCAAGGCAGCGTCGGACGAATGCGGGATCGTGGTCGTCGGCGCGAAGACCCAGGGCCCGGTGCAGGACTGGCGCGCGGTGGTGTTGGAAGATGCCAGCACGCGCGGCAAGCCGATCGACTGGGCGCGGGCCGGGATCGCCGCGATGGAACGCTGGGGCGCGGAAAAACTGGTGGCTGAGGTCAATCAGGGCGGTGATCTGATCGAGACGATGCTGCGCCAGATCGACCCGCTGATCCCCTTCAAGGCGCTGCGCGCGAGCCGGGGCAAATCCGCGCGGGCCGAACCCGTGGCCGCGCTTTACGAACAGGGCCGGGTGGCGCATCTCAAATCCGCCGATCTGGGGCTCCTGGAAGATCAGATGTGCCGGATGGGGTTGCAGGGCTATCAGGGCAGGGGCTCGCCCGATCGCGTGGACGCGCTGGTCTGGGCGATCACCGAACTGATCCTGGAACCTGCCGCGCATTGGCGACGGCCGCAGATGCGGGGGCTTTAGCGGCCCTTCGGCGCGGGACAGATGAATTCAAGAGCAAGGGCCGAGGTCGAACCTCCGGCCCTTTTTCTTTGCCAGCCGGTCTCGATCTGGGGCCGCGAGAAGGAGACGGGAATGGGTTGGAACATCTTTCGCAAATCTGAAGGCGCGCGCCCGCCGGAGGTGAAGGCCTCGGCGACGGGACGGATCGTCGCGATGGCGAGCGGATCGGGGCGCGTCGTCTGGTCGCCGCGCGACACGGCGAGCCTGACGCGGCAGGGCTTTACCGGCAACCCGATCGGGTTTCGCTGCGTGAAGCTGATCGCGGAAGCCGCCGCCGCGCTGCCGCTGGTGTGCCAGGATGCGGAGCGGCGTTACGACATTCACCCGATGCTGGATCTGATCGCGCGGCCCAACGCGGCGCAGGGGAAGGGCGAGTTCTTCGAGGCGCTGTTCGGGCAGATGCTGCTGTCGGGCAATGGCTATCTCGAGGCGGTGGCGATGGAGCCGGGCCTGCCGCGCGAGCTGCATGTGCTGCGTTCGGACCGGATGAGCATCGTGCCGGGCGCGGATGGCTGGCCGGTGGCCTATGACTACACGGTGGCCGGGCGCAAGCATCGCTTCGACATGACGGGCAGCCCCGATCCGATCTGTCACCTGAAAAGCTTCCACCCGCAGGACGACCATTACGGGCTGAGCCCGTTGCAGGCGGCGGCGGTGGCGCTCGATGTGCATAACAGCGCGAGCGCCTGGTCGAAGGCGCTTCTGGACAATGCCGCGCGGCCCTCGGGCGCGATCGTCTACAAGGGCACGGACGGGCAGGGCACGCTGTCGCCCGATCAATATGACCGGCTCGTCTTCGAGATGGAGACGCATCATCAGGGCGCGCGCAATGCGGGGCGGCCGATGCTGCTCGAAGGCGGGCTCGACTGGAAGCCGATGGGGTTCAGCCCCTCGGATATGGAGTTCCACGAAACCAAGATCGCCGCCGCCCGCGAAATCGCGGTGGCCTTCGGCGTGCCGCCGATGCTGCTCGGGATCCCGGGCGATGCGACCTACGCGAACTATGCCGAGGCGCATCGGGCTTTCTACCGGCTGACGGTGCTGCCGTTGGCCACGAAAGTGGCGGCCGATATCGCGTGGTGGCTGTCGGTCTGGGCGGGGGAGCGCGTGAACCTGAAGCCCGATCTCGACCAGATCCCGGCGCTGGCGATGGAGCGCGATCAGCAATGGAAGCGCGTCGGCGAGGCGAGCTTTCTGAGCGATGCGGAGAAGCGCGCGCTGCTGGGGCTGCCGCCGCTGGCGGAGGATTGAGATGGCGACAGCGGGTTCGCGCTATCTCAAGGAGCCTTTCGCCGTTCACGAGGAGCGGATGCAGGCGACCGAGAAGATCATGGAGCTGCAATTCACCCAGGTCGAACAGCGGCTCGGCAAGATCGAGGGGATGATCGAACGGCTCGAGCGGCGGCTCTGGATGGCGGTTTACGGCGTGGTGGCGGTGATCCTGACGCAGGCGGTGATCAGCCTGATTGAGATCGGGCCGAGATAAGGAAAATGACATGAAGACAGATGATTACGGTTTGGAGTTGAAGTTCTGCTCTGCCGAGGCGCAGCCGGTTCGTGTCACCGATGGGACGATCATCGAAGGCTATGCGAGCCTCTTCGGTCTGCCCGATCAGGGCGGCGATATCGTGTGCAAGGGCGCCTATGCGAAAGGGCTGGAGCGGCTCAGGGCGCGGGGCGGCAACGTCAAGATGCTCTGGCAGCACGACCCGGCCCAGCCGATCGGGATCTGGGACGAGATCTACGAGGATACGCGCGGGCTCTACGTCAAGGGCAGGCTGCTGCCCGATGTGGCGCGCGCGAAGGAAGCGGCGGCGCTGATCGCGGCGGGGGCGATTGACGGGCTGTCGATCGGCTATCGCACGATCGCCGCCGAGAAGGACGCAAAAGGCCAGCGGCTGCTTGCGGAACTGGAGCTTTGGGAAGTGTCTCTGGTGACCTTTCCGATGCTTCGCGAAGCGCGGGTGGCGGCAAAGGGCGAGAGCCTGGAGAGCAGCCTGCGTGATCTGGCCGAGGCGCTGAACGGTGCCGCGGCGGAACTGGCTGACCGCTGACGCGGCCCGGCCTCTGACCCCATTGGAGATGGAGCGACGATGAAGACCGAGACCAAGGCTCGGGCCGGGGCGGGTATGTCCGAAGGCCCGGATCCGGCAGCTGACGTGAAGACCGCGCTGGCCGGGTTCGTGAAGGAAGTCAAAAACTTCCGCGACAAAGTTGAAGTGAAGATGCAACAACAAGATGAGCGTTTGACCATGCTGCAGACCAAGACCATGACCGCCGGGCGTCCCGCCCTTTCCGCCGCCGCTTCGGAAGAAGCGCCGCATCTCAAGGCCTTTGCCTCCTATCTGCGTTCGGGCGATGACGACGCGCTGCGTGGCCTCTCGCTCGAGGGCAAGGCGCTGAATACGGCCGTTGCGGCCGAGGGTGGCTATCTCGTCGATCCGCAGACCTCGGACACGATCCGTTCGGTGCTCAAGGCGACCGCTTCGATCCGCCAGATCGCCAATGTGGTGAATGTCGAGGCGACCTCCTATGACGTGCTGGTCGACCGCACCGATGTCGGTACCGGTTGGGCGACCGAGACCGCGACGCTGACCGAGACCGCGACGCCGATGATCGACCGGATCTCGATCCCGCTGCACGAGCTCTCGGCGATGCCGAAAGCCTCGCAGCGCCTGCTCGACGACAGCGCGTTCGATGTCGAGGGCTGGCTCGCGCAGCGCATCGCGGAGAAATTTGCCCGCGCCGAGGCCGCGGCCTTCATCTCGGGTGACGGTATCGACAAGCCGACCGGCTTCCTGACCCATCCGAAACTGGCCAATGATGCCTGGGACTGGGGCTCGCTCGGTTATGTCGCGACCGGTGCGGATGGCGATTTCTCGGGCGCGAACCCGGCCGATGCCGTGGTCGATCTGGTCTATGCGCTCGACGCGGAATATCGCGCCAATGCGAGCTTCGTGATGAACTCGAAGACCGCCGGCGCCGTGCGCAAGATGAAGGATGCGGATGGCCGGTTCCTGTGGACCGACGGTCTGGCCGCGGGCGAGCCGCCGCGCCTGATGGGCTACCCGGTGCTGATCGCCGAGGACATGCCCGATATCGCCTCCGACAGCTTCGCGATCGCTTACGGCGATTTCGACGCGGGCTACACGGTTGCCGAGCGTCCGGATCTGCGCGTGCTGCGCGACCCCTTCTCGGCCAAGCCGCATGTGCTGTTCTACGCCTCGAAGCGCGTGGGCGGTGATGTCAGCGATTTTGCCGCGATCAAGCTGCTGAAATTCGCGATCGCCTGAGGCGCGTGACCCGGATCGGGGGGCGGGCGCCTTCCGGTCCTTGGGCCGGGCGACCGGTTCCGAGGCGGGCGCGGGGCTGACGGCCGTCGCCTAGCTGCTCCCTCCGTTCGAGCGGCGGCGGGGCTCGCGCCCGACATGACAGACGGCATCCCGAGGAGCCGGGGTGTCGTCTCGCGTTTTTCGGAGACGATCCATGATGTTGAAAGAAGAGACGACGGTGGCCTCGGGCACGCTGCCGGTCGCGGAGTTTCGTGCGCATCTGAGGCTGGGCACCGGGTTTGCGGATGTGGGAGCAGAGGATGCGGCGCTGGAGGCTTACCTGCGCGCGGCCCTCGCGGCGATCGAAGGGCGCACGGCGAAAGTGCTTCTGGCGCGCGATTTCATGCTGGGCCTGGCGGCCTGGCGCGGCGCGGTGGAGCAGCCCTTGCCGGTCTCGCCGGTGAGCGCGATCTCCGAGATCCGGCTCGTCGATGCGGCGGGCGTTTTCACGACGGTCCCGAGCGAGAGCTATCGGCTGATCGCGGATCTGCAGCGCCCGCGTATCGAGGCGCTGAGCGGCGTGCTGCCCTCGATCCCGGCGGGCGGCACGGTGGAGATCCGGTTCCGAGCCGGGTTCGGACCGAGCTGGTCCGATCTGCCGGTCGATCTGGCGCAGGCGGCCTTTCTGCTCGCCGCGCAATATTACGAGCTGCGCCATGAGGGTGCGGGCGAGGGCGATGCGATGCCCTTCGGCGTGGCCGCGCTGATCGAGCGCTGGCGCACCGTGCGGATGCTGGGAGGCCGGGGATGAAGGTTCCGGTCCTCAATCGACAGCTGGTGCTGGAGGCGCCCGATCGGGTGCCGGACGGCGCGGGCGGCTTCATCGAGGTCTGGTCCGAGCTAGGCGTGCTCTGGGCGCAGATGAAACCGGGCACCGGGGTGGAGCGCGCGGGCGAGTTCGTCACGCTCGCCTCGGTGCCCTGGAAGATCACGGTGCGCGCCGCGCTCGAGGGTTCGCCGCGCAGGCCGCGCCCCGAGCAGCGTTTTCGCGAGGGCACGCGGGTGTTTCGCATCCTCGCGGTCGCAGAGGCCGATGCGGGGGCGCATTACCTGACCTGTTTCGCGCGTGAGGAGGTGGTGGCATGAGCTACGCGATCGGAGCCGCGCTTCAGGCGGCGGTCTATACAAGGCTGCAGGGCGATGCGGCGCTTACCGCGCTGTTGGGAGGCGCCGTCTATGACGCGGCCCCCGCGGGCACGGTCAGCGGGACTTATGTGAGCCTCGGGCCGGAAGATGCGCGCGATGCCTCGGACATGACGGGCGACGGCGCGGTGCATGATTTCATCGTCTCGGTGGTCAGCGATCTGGCCGGGTTTCAGGCGGCGAAACAGGTTGGCGAGGCGATTTCGGACGCGCTCCTGAGCGCACCGCTGGCGCTGTCGCGGGGCCATGTCGTGGGGCTGTGGTTTCTCAAGGCCAAGGCGCGGCGCGTCGACAAGGGCACCTCGCGCAGGCTCGATCTGACCTTCCGGGCGCGGGTCGAGGCCTGACAAGACTTTCACTTTTTCAACATTTCGGCCGGGCGATTGTTGCTCAGTCGGAAACAAACTATCCAAAATCGGAGAAAAGGCCATGGCGGCGCAGAACGGCAAGGATCTTCTGATCAAACTGGACCTGAACGGGGACCAGACTTTCGAGACCATAGCGGGGCTGCGTGCCACTCGCATCACCTTCAATGCCGAGACGGTCGATGTGACCTCGCTCGAAAGCGAAGGCCGCTGGCGCGAACTGCTGGGCGGTGCAGGGGTGCGTTCGGCACAGATCTCGGGCTCGGGGGTCTTCAAGGACGCGGGCACGGACGAACGTGCACGACAGATCTTCTTCGATGGAGAGGTACCGGAGTTCCAGGTGATCATTCCAGATTTCGGTATCGTGCAGGGCCCCTTCATGATCACCTCGATCGACTATGCGGGCGCCCATGACGGCGAGGCAAGCTACGAGATCGCGATGGCCTCGGCCGGCGCGCTGAGCTTCACGGCGATCTGAGGTGAGTGATGGCGAACCCCTGGGCAGGTGAGGTCGAGATCACGCTCGACGGGCAGCGGCATGTGGCGAAGCTGACGCTGGCTGCGCTGGCGGAGCTTGAGGCGGAGATTGGCGAGACTGGCGGCATGATTGCGCTGGTGGAGCGGTTCGAGGCGGGGCGCTTTGCGAGCCGCGACGTGCTGGCGGTGATTGTCGCTGGTTTGCGCGGCGGGGGATGGCAAGGCCGGGTCGGGGATCTCGGAACGGTCGAGATCGGCGGCGGGCCAATGGGTGCCGCTCGCAAGGCCGCGGAATTGCTGGCGCGGGCGTTTTCGGTTCCGGGCGAGGGCGCGGCGTGAGTGAGGCGCTCGACTGGCCGGGGCTGATGCGGGCGGGGCTGCATCGTCTTGGGCTGCGTCCGGCGGAGTTCTGGGCGCTGACCCCGGCGGAGCTTGCGTTGATGCTGGGCGAGGGCGCGACGGGCGCTCCGCCGATGGGACGCGGACGGCTCGAGGAGCTGATCGCGCGTTTTCCCGATGGCTCGATGGGCAATCAAAGGAGTGAAAGATGACGGACTCGGACGGAATCGACGGGTTGAGCCAGCAGGCGATCGAGTTGGAACGATCACTCGGTGGCGCGGTGGCTGTTGCGGAGGTCTTCAATCAGGAACTGGCGGCGATGCGAGAGAGCCTTGTTTTCACAGGTCGCGAGGTGACGAGCCTGAGTACTTCGTTTGGATCGGGATTGCGGCGGGCTTTCGACGGGGTGGTGTTCGACGGGATGCGGCTGTCGGACGCCTTGCGCCAAGTTGCTCAGAGCATGGCCGACAGCGTTTACAACGTGGCGATGAAGCCGGTGCAGCAGGCGCTTGGCGGGGCGCTGGCTTCGGGGCTTAACGGTCTGGTGAGCGGCATGTTTCCCTTTGCTGATGGGGCGGCGTTCTCGCAAGGTCGCGTGATGCCTTTCGCGAAGGGCGGTGTCGTCAGTAGCCCGACGAGTTTTCCGATGCGCGGGGCGACCGGGTTGATGGGAGAGGCTGGGCCGGAGGCGATCATGCCGCTGACCCGCGGTGCCGATGGACGGCTCGGGGTCGTCGCGCAGGGTGGCGGGCGAGCGGTCAATGTCGTGATGAATGTCTCGACTCCGGATGTTGCGAGTTTCCAGCGCAGCTCCAGTCAGGTTGCGGCACAGATCAACCGCGCGCTGGCACGCGGCGATCGCAATCGCTGAGGAGGGAGAGATGGCTTTTCACGAGGTGAGATTTCCCGCCAACCTGAGCTTCGGTTCGGTGGGCGGGCCAGAAAGGCGCACGGAGATCGTAACGCTGACCAATGGGTTCGAGGAGCGCAACAGCCCGTGGTCCCATTCGCGCAGACGCTATGACGCGGGGGTGGGGTTGCGCTCTCTCGACGATGTGGAGCGGTTGCTGGCGTTTTTCGAGGCGCGAAGTGGTCAGCTGCACGCGTTTCGTTGGAAGGACTGGGCGGATTACAAGAGTTGCGCGCCGTCTAAGATCGTCGATTACGAGGATCAGTTGATCGGGCATGGCGACGGAGTGACGACGCAGTTCCAGCTTTCGAAAGCCTATGTTTCGGGCGGTGTCGAATATCGCCGCCCCATCGCCAAGCCTGTCGCGGGGACGGTGAAACTCGGCGTTCAGGGCGGCTATCAGGCCGAGGCGGTGGATTGGGAGGTCAATCTCGCGACCGGAACGATCGGGTTCTTCTCGGCCCCCGCCGCCGGCGCGCCGATCACTGCCGGGTTTGAATTCGATGTGCCTGTGCGCTTCGATACCGATGCGATTCAGGTCTCTGTGCAGAGTTTCCAGGCGGGGGATATGCCGCAGGTGCCGGTCGTGGAGGTGCGGATCTGATGAGCTATTCGGAGGAATTTCGCGCCCATTTCGACACGGGTGCGACGACAGTCGCGCGGGCATGGGCGGTGACCCGCCGCGATGGGCTCACACTAGGTTTCACCGATCACGATGGCGGGCTGAGTTTCGATGGGATCGCCTTCGAGCCTGACAGCGGGATGACGGCGAAGGCGGTGGCTCAGGGAACCGGGCTCGCGGTCGACAATAGCGAAGTCTATGGCGCATTGAGTTCTGATGCGATTTCGGAGGCGGAAATCCTCGCCGGTCGCTATGACGGGGCGGAGGTCCGGGTCTGGCTGGTGAACTGGGCCGACGTGTTACAGCGCGCGCTTCTGTTTCGTGGCCATCTGGGCGAGATCACCAGGTCTGCGGGGGCGTTCACGGCTGAACTGCGCGGGCTTAGCGAGCCGTTGGGGCTGGAGCGTGGGCGGATCTACCATCCGCGATGCGCGGCGGTGCTTGGGGACGGCAAATGCCGCTTCGATCTGAACGAGCCCGGGTATTTTCATGAAGGCAGCGTGGATATTGCCGAAGACTCGGTGCTTTTTCGCTTCGATACTTTGGCCGGTTTCGAGCCGCGCTGGTTCGAGAAAGGCCGGTTTCGTGTGTTGACCGGAACGGCGGCAGGGCTTTCTGGGGTCATCAAGGCAGATCGCATGGTTCGCGGCGGCGCGCGGGAGATCGAACTGTGGCAGCGGATCGGAGCGGAGATCATCACGGGCGATAGGGTTCGGCTTGAGGCTGGATGCGATAAGCGAGCCGCGACTTGTCGTTCTAAATTCGACAATTTCCTCAATTTCCGAGGCTTTCCACATGTCCCGGGCGAGGACTGGTTGGTGTCTTATCCGGTTCAGAGCGGTGCGAATGATGGCGGGAGCCTTTTCGAGTGAGCGATGGGCATGCGTTGGGTCCTCGCGTGGTCGAGATCGCGCGGGGCTGGATTGGCACGCCCTACCTTCATCAGGGTTCGTGCCCACGTGTGGGTTCAGACTGTCTGGGACTGTTGCGCGGGATTTGGCGCGTCCTCTACGGATGCGAGCCAGATGCGGTGCCGGTTTACACGCCCGACTGGGCCGAGCCGGGCCGTGACGAACAGCTTTGGCGTGGATTGCGAGCGCAGATGCGGGAAGTGAACGGTGCTCCGCAGCCCGGAGAGGTACTCCTGTTTCGAATGCGCGCGGGCTCGGTGGCCAAGCATCTCGGGATCGCGTCGTCGGTCGGCCGCGCACCGAGTTTTGTGCATGCCTATCGCGGCCATGGGGTCGTCGAAAGCCCGCTGAGCGCGCCATGGCAGCGTCGGATCGTGGCGCGATTTCAATTCCATGAAGGAGCCAGATGAATGGCGACGATTTTGCTCTCGGCGGCAGGGGCCGCGATCGGTGGGGCTTTTGGCGGGACTGTTCTGGGGCTTTCCGGTGCGGTGATCGGGCGGGCCATCGGGGCGACGCTGGGTCGTGCGATCGACCAGCAATTGCTGGGCGGTGGTTCAGGCACGGTGGAGACGGGACGCGTCGACAGGTTGCGGCTGACGACGGCATCTGAAGGTGAGGGCCTCGGGCGCAGTTGGGGTCGTATGCGCATGGCCGGTCAGGTCATCTGGGCCACGCGTTTTTTCGAAACGAAGAAGAAATCGGGTGGTGGCAAGGGTGAGCCCTCTATTGCGAGTTACAGCTATTCTGTCAGCCTTGCGGTTGCGCTGGGGGAAGGCGAAATCCTGAGGGTCGGACGGGTCTGGGCCGACGGGGTCGAGCTCGATACGCGAGATCTTAACATGCGTGTCTATACCGGAAGCGAAACCCAGCAACCGGACCCGAAGATCGCTGCGGTCGAGGGGCTGGAACAAGCGCCGAGCTATCGTGGGGTCGCCTATGTGGTCTTCGAAAATCTCGACCTCAGCCCCTTCGGCAATCGAGTGCCTCAATTCACGTTTGAGGTTGTGCGCGCAGCGCAGGGGGAAAACCTGCCGAGCGAGCCGGATCTGAGCCGTGCGATTGAGGCTGTGGCGCTGATCCCCGGGACGGGAGAGTATTCGCTTGCGACCCGCCCGGTGAGCGAGCAGCGCATTCGTTCGAACCCAGTAAGCTACCCTTCGAACTCGTCGCTGTTCTTTCTGAATGGCTGGGGCATTACGGCCGAGGTCGATCCGGTAAACCAGCATGCGCCAAGTGGGCAGACCGATTTTGCGGTGAGCCTCGAGATGCTCGATGAAGAACTACCCAATTGCGGGGCGGTCTCGCTGGTGGTGTCCTGGTTCGGGAGTGATCTGCGCTGCGGGAATTGCGCGGTGCAGCCGAAGGTTGCGTCTAAGACGGTCGATGGGCGCGAGATGAGTTGGCAAGTCTCTGGTGCGGGGCGTTCATCTGTCGAGGCGGTGCCAAAGCTTGACGGTCGCTCGATCTACGGGGGGACGCCCGCAGATGCGGCGGTGATCGAGGCGATCGAGGCGCTGCATGACGCGGGCAAGTCGGTGACCTTCTATCCCTTTATCCTGATGGATCAACTTGACGGCAGCGGATTGCCTGATCCCTGGGGCGGTGGGGAAGAGCAACCGGCACTGCCTTGGCGCGGCCGGATTACGACATCTCTGGCACCCGGGCAGGCAGGATCGCCGGACGGGACGGCTATTGCCGCCGACGAGGTCGCGGCGTTCTTTGGAGCGGCGGAGGAGAGCGATTTTGCACCCTCCGGCAGCACCGTCGTTTATTCCGGCCCAGCTGAATGGTCGTTTCGACGGTTTATCCTGCATTACGCGCATCTGTGCAAACTCGCTGGCGGAGTCGAGGCGTTTTGCATCGGCTCGGAGATGCGCGCGCTGACGCAAATCCGGGGGGAGAGTAACAGCTTCCCGGCCGTGGAGGCTCTGAAAGTTCTTGCTGGAGAGGTCCGACAGATCCTTGGGCCGAATTGCAAGGTCGGCTATGCGGCGGACTGGAGCGAATATTTTGGTTATCAGCCGGGCGATGGCGATTGCTTCTTCCATCTTGATCCGCTTTGGGCGGATGAGGCGATCGACTTCATCGGGATCGATAATTACATGCCGCTATCGGATTGGCGCGATGGCGAGCATCATGCTGACGCGCATTGGGGGGCGATCTACAGTCTCGACTACCTGCGTTCGAATATCGAAGGTGGGGAGGGGTATGATTGGTATTATGCCTCCTCGCAGCATCGCGACGCGCAGATCCGTACGCCAATCACCGACGGCGCGCATGATGAGCCCTGGCTCTGGCGGTACAAGGATATTCGCGGATGGTGGGAGCACGATCACCATGAGCGGATCAATGGTGTGCGGCTTGAGGAGCCCACGGCATGGGTGCCTCGCTCGAAACCGATCTGGTTTACGGAGATGGGCTGCGCCGCGATCGACAAGGGCACAAACGAGCCGAACAAGTTTCTCGATCCAAAAAGCTCGGAAAGTGCTTTGCCACGCTACTCCGATGGTCGGCGTGATGACACGATTCAGATGCAATATCTGCGCGCGATGGCGAGCTACTGGGCTGATCCTTTGGTAAACCCGATATCGGATCTCTATGGCGGTCCGATGATCGACATGTCGCGCGCGCATGTCTGGGCCTGGGACGCCCGGCCCTATCCGCAGTTTCCGGGGCTTGAGGATGTCTGGAGCGACGCGGGGAATTACGCGCGGGGGCATTGGCTCTCGGGGCGCTCAAGCGCTCAACCGCTGGCGAATGTCGTAACCGAGATCTGCGAGATGGCAGGCGTGCGCGATTTTGACGTAAGCGGTCTCTACGGGGTGGTTCGCGGCTTTGCGATGCAAGGCGGGATTACGCCGCGTGGGGCGCTCCAATCACTCAGCATCACTTATGGGTTCGATGCGCTCGAGCGCGACGGGATTTTGGTGTTCCGGATGCGTGACGCCTCGGCCGATGCCGTGCTTGAACCGCCGCAGCTCGCTCTTGACGATCAGGGTATGAGCTTGGAGACCCAGCGGGCGCCGGAGGCGGAGATCGCCGGGCGGGTGCGGCTCTCTTATGTCGAGGCGGACGGAAATTTCGAGATTCGTGCGGTCGAGACTATCTTTCCTGACGAGGAAAATGGGCCGACGGCTGCGAGCGAGCTGCCACTGGCGCTGACGCGTTCAGAGGGGATGCGTGTCGTGGATCGTTGGCTCTCAGAGGCACGCGTGGCGCAGGATCGGGCGCGTTTCACGCTACCGCCTTCGTTGGGCTGGCTTGGTCCGGGCGATGTCGTCACGCTGAAGACTGAGGCGAGTGCCGATCGTTACAGGATCGATCGTGTCGAGCGTGCCGAGACGATTCAAGTCGAGGCCGTGCGGGTCGAGCCGGGGATCTATGAGCCGGCTGACGAAGACGACGAGAGTGCGCATGTTGCGCCTTATGCGCCACCGGTGCCAGTGACACCGGTTTTTCTGGACTTGCCGTTGATGACAGGGGCCGAAGATCCCTATGCACCGCATCTGGCGGTCGCAGCGAACCCTTGGCCAGGCGCGGTCGCGGTCTACTCGGCTCTTCAGGATGCGGGTTATGAGCTCAACTCGAAATTTGAGGTGCAAGGGGTAATTGGCACGACATTGTCGCCGCTCAGAGCTGCGCGAACTGGCCTTTGGGATCGGGGCGAGCCGCTGCGGGTTGAACTGATCTCGGGCGAGTTTGAAAGCGCCGCAGAAGAGGGCGTTCTTTCTGGTCTCAATGCGCTCGCAATCGGGGACGGGTCCTCGGGGAACTGGGAAATCTTGCAGTTCCAGCATGCGGAGCCGGTCGAGCCGGGCGTATGGGATCTGAGTATGCGGTTGCGCGGGCAGCTTGGCACCGATGCGGTGATGCCGGCAGTCTGGCCTGAAGCCTCGGTCGTGGTGCTTCTCGACGGACGGACGCAGCAAATTGAGCTGTCCCCGGCGGCACGCAATCTGGCGCGGCATTACCGGATCGGGTCTGCCGCGAGGCCTTATGACGACCCTTCATACGTGCATACTGTTCAGGCATTCGCCGGTAACGGTCTTCGGCCGTTATCCCCGTGCCACCTGCGGGTTTCGCCCGAGGTAAGTGGATGGCGGATCAACTGGGTCCGGCGCACTCGGATCGGTGGCGATGACTGGGACGCGATGGATGTGCCGTTGGGCGAAATGTCCGAGCGTTACTTGCTGCGGGTTCTCGAGGGGGATGCGATCCGGCGCGAGGTCATTCTGACCAGTGTCGAGTGGAACTATTCGACTGCGCAGAAAACGGCAGATGGCATTACCGGTGCGTTCTGGGTCGAAGTGGCGCAGCTTTCGGATGTCTTCGGCCCCGGTCTGCCCGAGCGCGTGCAGGTTTTGGCCTGAGGCATGCGGCAGTTGCGTTATGGGATTTGCTCTTGGCGGCGCGCGTTGCGCGCCTCTGGTCAGAGGCGGAATGCGGTGCGCGCTTGATGTGACTTTTTGATGAGGCACATGCGGCTGATTGTTACCGCAAGCGAAGCGGGCGTGCCCATCCGTGCTGGGGCAATGGCACGCTGACGGCGGCGGCGCTGGGCCGAATGGGCGCGCACCTGACTTAATGACGGCATCAGTGGCGGCGCTGGCTCGGTTTGTCTGGCAATAGAGCTATGGCGCGCCAGGCATAGATAATGGGCGCAAGCCCTTCCTCTATCCGACAAAAAGCCTATGTGTTAGTCTCACGCGCGACGAGGGAGATTTCTATGTCGAGACAACAGGCGAAAGTGGCGGCGGTCGATCCGGTCTGGACACGGCTGTGCGACGAAGCACGGGCGGCGGTGCGTGACGAACCGCTTCTGGGCGCCCTGATCCATGCCGGTTTGCTGCATCACCCGTCTCTCGAGCGTGCACTGGCCTATCGCTTTTCGATGAAGCTCGCCTCAGGTGAAATGAGCGAACAGATCCTGCGGGAAATCGCTGACGAGGCCTATCGCGCAGATCCGGCTCTCGGGCAGGCGGCGCGAGCGGATCTCGTTGCGGTGCTAGAACGTGATCCGGCCTGCCACCGCCTTCTCCAGCCCTTGCTGTTCTTCAAGGGGTTCCAGGCGTTGCAAGCTTACCGCGTGGCGCATTGGCTGTTTACCAATGGGCGGCGCGATATGGCCTATTTCGTGCAGATGCGTGCTTCGGAGCTCTTCGGTGTCGATATCCACCCCGGCGCGCGTATCGGTCGGGGCATCATGATGGACCACGCCCATTCGATCGTGATCGGTGAGACGGCTGTCGTAGGCGACAATGTCTCGATGCTTCATTCGGTTACGCTCGGTGGCACCGGCAAAGAAGACGAGGATCGTCATCCCAAGATCGGAAATGGTGTGCTGATCGGCGCGGGTGCGAAGGTTCTGGGCAATATCAAGGTGGGCGATAATTCCCGGATCGCAGCAGGTTCGGTCGTGCTTTCGGAAGTGCCCTGCTGCAAGACCGTCGCAGGTGTGCCAGCGAAGATCGTGGGCGATGCTGGCTGCGATCGACCGGCGTCGGAGATGGACCAGCTCCTGCATGACGACTGATAAGAATATGTTTTGAAAAAAGGGCGAGCGCTGAGGCGTCCGCCCTTTTCTGGACTCTGCGCGTCTGATCGGAGATGTCGCGCTGGTCAGCCCTTCGAGAGAAGGTCGAAACATTCGAGCGTCTTCATGCCATACATCATGGCCGGACCGCCCCCCATGAGGACGGATACGTTGACCGTCTCCTCAAGCTCCTCGCGCGTCGCGCCTGCGTCGATACAGGCCTGCACGTGGAACCCAATGCAGTAGGAACATTGCTTGGCGATCGCAATCGCCAGCGCGATCAGTTCCTTTTGCTTGGTGCCGAGCGCGCCGGGGGCGAGGGCGGCTTGATGCAGGGCGCCAAAGCCCTGTGCACTTGCCTGCTGTTTCGCTCCGTAATCGCCCATATTGTCTTTGACGGTGGCGATCTCTTTTTTCCATTCCATGACCGGACTCCTGTTCTGGATGTGAGAGCAAGGGGAGATTAGCTCTCCAGACAACTTTGTCGGTGATCGAGATCAACGTAGTACATAAAAAGCCGGCGGGTCCCAGAACTCGTCTGGTTGCTCAAATTTAGAGCCATTTGGCGGCCCTCTCCGTATCTCTTTTGAGCAAGAAATGGAGGGTTCCATGATTTCGGGAATGAAAGCAGGCATCTCAGCTGCGATGCTGTGCGCAGTGGGTGCGGGGGTTAACCCAGCGATGGCGGACGAAAGCCTGATTGAACCGCTCGTCGTGTCTCGAGGTGACCTGTCCGAGTATCTTTGGACCAACAGGGTGGTGTTGATTTTCGCGCCCTCGGCACAAGATCCCGATTATCGCGTAGCGTCGGAGATGATCGTGGAGCGCCGGTCGGGTCTTCGGGAACGCGATATCGTCGTGCTCGCCGAAACTGCGCCCGAGCAGGGGGGCGTTTTGCGTGTAAAATTTGGGGTTGATGGGTTTCGGATGCTGCTAATTGGCAAGGATGGTGGCATCAAGATGGATGAGCCCGCTCCGATCCCGGCGGAGACACTATTTGCCACGATCGATGCGATGCCGATGCGTCAGCGTGAGATGGGCGAGAATTAACTCTCTAAACGGAAATGAGAAACGCCCGGGCCGATCGGTCCGGGCGTTCTTGCATTTTCGGGGTGTCGACCGCGCTTAGGCAAGCATTAGCATCGGGTTCTCGAGGTTTTCGCAGATCGCGTTGAGAAGCTCCGCGCCGAGCGCGCCGTCGATCACGCGGTGGTCGACCGACAGGGTCATCGACATGACGGTTGCCACCTCGATGTCGCCGGCATCATTCACCACCGGCTGCTTGATGCCCGCGCCGACGGCGAGGATCGCGCCATGCGGCGGGTTGATGACCGCGTCGAAATTCTCGATCCCGAACATGCCGAGATTGGATATCGCGAAGCTGCCGCCCTGATATTCGTGCGGCGCGAGCTTGCGGTCGCGGGCCCGGGTGGCAAGGTCTTTCATCTCGGCCGACAGCGTCGAGAGCGATTTGCTCTCCGCATCCTTCAGCACCGGCGTGAACAGCCCGCCTTCGATCGCGACCGCCACGGCCACGTCCGAGGGTTTCAGCTTGAACACCCGATCGCCGGCCCAGACCGCATTCGCATTGGGCACCGCTTGCAGCGCCAGCGCACAGGCCTTGATGATGAAATCGTTGACCGAGAGCTTCACGCCGCGCCCTTCGAGCTGCTTGTTGAGCTGCGAGCGGAATTTCATCAGCGCGTCGAGCTTGACCGAGCGGCGCAGGTAGAAATGCGGGATCGTCTGCTTGGCCTCGGTGAGACGCGCGGCGATGGTCTTGCGCATCCCGTCGAGGGCGATTTCCTCGTAGTCGCGCCCCTCATACATCTTCGCGATGGTTGAGGCGGAGACGCTGGGCGCGGCGGCCGGGGCGGGGCTTGCCGCTTGCGCCGGAGCAGCTGCGGAGGCTGCTTTGGCGGGCGCTGCCGCGCTGCCCTGCGCGGCTTCGACATCGGCCTTCACGATCCGGCCTTTCGGGCCCGAGCCCGACAGCGCGGCCAGATCGACGCCCTTGTCGGCGGCGATGCGGCGCGCGAGCGGCGAGGCGAAGATGCGCTTGCCGTCAGAGCCTTGCGGCGCGGCCGGGGCAGGGGCGGAGGGTGTGCTCTCCGCTTTCGCGGGGGCAGCCTCAGCCTTGGCTTCCGGCGCGGGTGCTGCGGCAGGAGCCTCCGCAGCCTCGGCGGCCGAAGCATCCTCGCCCTCTTCCAGCAGAACCGCGATCGGGTCATTGACCTTCACGCCCGAGGTGCCCTCGGCCACGAGGATCTTGCCGATCACGCCCTCATCCACGGCCTCGAATTCCATCGTGGCCTTGTCGGTCTCGATCTCCGCGAGAATGTCGCCCGAAGAGACCGTATCGCCCTCTTTCACGAGCCATTTCGCGAGCGTGCCTTCCTCCATCGTGGGCGACAGGGCGGGCATCAGAATCTGGGTTGCCATTGCGCTATCCCCTTACCGGTAGGTGACTTTTTTGACCGCCTCGACGACCTCGTCCGAGGTCACGAGCGCCAGTTTCTCGAGATTCGCCGCGTAGGGCATCGGAACATCCTTGCCCGTGCAGTTGATCACCGGCGCGTCGAGATAATCGAACGCACGTTCCATGATCACCGCCGAGAGGTGGTTGCCGAAGCTTGCGACCGGGAAGCCTTCCTCGACGGTCACGCAGCGGTTGGTCTTCATCACCGAGGCAAGAACCGTATCGTAATCGACCGGGCGCAGGGTGCGCAGGTCGATCACCTCGGCCTCGATCCCCTCTTTGGCCAGCTTTTCAGCGGCTTCCAGCGAATGGCTCATGCCGATGCCCCAGCTGACGATGGTGACATCCGCGCCTTCGCGCCAGATCTTGGCCTTGCCGAAGGGGATGGTGAAGTCCTCCAGATCCGGCACTTCGAAGGAACGCCCGTAAAGGATCTCGTTTTCGAGGAAGATCACCGGGTTCGGATCGCGGATCGCCGATTTCAGCAGACCTTTCGCATCCGCCGCCGAATAGGGCTGCACAACCTTCAGGCCCGGAATATGGGCATACCACGCGCCGTAATCCTGGCTGTGCTGGGCGCCCACGCGGGCCGCCGCGCCGTTCGGGCCACGGAACACCATCGGCGCGCCCATCTGGCCACCGGACATATACAAGGTCTTCGCGGCCGAGTTGATGATATGGTCGATCGCCTGCATCGCGAAGTTGAAGGTCATGAATTCGACGATCGGGCGCAGACCACCGAAGGCCGCACCGACGCCGAGACCGGCAAAGCCATGCTCGGTGATCGGCGTGTCGATCACGCGCTTGGCACCGAACTCGTCGAGCAGGCCCTGGCTGATCTTGTAGGCGCCCTGATACTCGGCGACCTCTTCGCCCATCAGGAACACATTCTCGTCGCGCCGCATCTCTTCGGCCATCGCATCGCGCAGCGCCTCGCGGACGGTCTGCGTCTTCATCTTCGTGCCTTCGGGCCAATCCGGCGTGGTGTCGGGCTTGGGCATGTCATCGGCCTCGGCGGGTTTCGCCTGGGCCGGTGCGCTCGCCGGAGCCGCCGCAGCCTCGGGTTTGGGGGCTTCGGCCTCTTCGGCGGCCGAGGCATCCTCGCCCTCCTCCAGCAGCACCGCGATCGGGTCATTGACCTTCACGCCGCTCGTGCCTTCGGGCACGAGGATTTTGCCCAGCGTGCCTTCATCGACCGCTTCGAACTCCATCGTCGCCTTGTCGGTCTCGATCTCGGCGATGATGTCGCCGGCCGAAATCGCGTCGCCCTCTTTCTTGAGCCATTTCGCCAGCGTGCCCTCTTCCATCGTGGGCGAGAGCGCGGGCATCAGAATCTTGGTTGCCATCTGTTCTTCCCCCTCAGGCGTTCTGCGGCGCCGTTTCGGCGTAAATGTCGGTCCAGAGCTCTTCGAGCGCGGGCTCGGGGCTCTCCTTGGCGAAATCGGCAGATTCGTTGACGATCGCCTTGATGTCCTTGTCGATCTGCTTGAGCTCGTCCTCGGTCGCGTGCTTGCCGGTCAGCAGAAGCTGGCGGACATGCTCGATCGCGTCGCGCTCTTCGCGGATCTTCTGGACCTCCTCGCGGGTCCGGTATTTCGCCGGGTCCGACATCGAGTGGCCGCGATAGCGGTAGGTCTTGATCTCCAGGATATAGGGGCCCTTGCCCGCGCGGCAGTGCGCGACGGCCTTTTCGCCCGCGGCCTTCACCGCCAGCACATCCATCCCGTCGACCTCTTCGCCCTCGATCCCGTAGGCGATGCCGCGCTCGTAGAAATCGGGCGACTTGGTCGCGCGCTGAACGGAGGTGCCCATCGCATATTGGTTGTTCTCGATCACGAAGATCACCGGCAGGTCCCAGAGCTCGGCCATGTTGTAGGTCTCGGCCACCTGGCCCTGGTTCGCCGCGCCATCGCCGAAATAGGCGAAGGTGACGTTGTCATTGCCCTTGTATTTATCCGAGAAGGCGAGGCCCGCGCCGATCGGCACCTGCGCGCCGACGATGCCGTGGCCGCCGTAGAAATGCTTCTCTTTCGAGAACATGTGCATCGAGCCGCCCTTGCCCTTCGAATAGCCGCCCTCGCGGCCCGTGAGCTCGGCCATCACGCCTTTCGGGTCCATCCCGCAGGCGAGCATATGCCCGTGGTCGCGATAGGAGGTGACGCGCTTGTCGCCCTCTTTCGTCGCGGCTTCCAGGCCCACGACCACCGCTTCCTGCCCGATATAGAGGTGGCAGAAACCGCCGATCAGGCCCATGCCGTAAAGCTGACCCGCCTTCTCCTCGAAGCGCCGGATCAGCAACATGTCATGGTAGAATTTCTTGAGTTCCTCGGCCGAGACATTCGCGCCCGCTTTGGCGCCGCTCGCCGAGCCTTTCCGTGCTGCCATTGGTCAGACCTCCCTTGGCCGGAATAGTTTAGCGTTAAACCATTTATTATATCAAAGCCGGGGAAATGGCAATGACCCCACGGCATCGCGCGGGAAAATGGCTATCACGATTGAAGTAGGGCCGGGCAGCGTTGTTTCGAGCGTGAGCTCAGCGGATCACGATCTCGTCCGAGCGCATCGCACCCAGCACCTCGCGGGCGCGCGCATCGAGCAAGTCGAGATCGAGATAATCATCCGAGAGACGATGCGTCAGATTGGCCATCCGGTCCACCTGCGCGCGCAGATCATCACGTTCAGCGCGTTTGGCGTCGATTTCGGCCTCGATCTGGACACGGCGCAGAATGCCATACTCGCCCTGCACGGCCGAGAAGGCGAAATAGGTGCCCAGCACCACCGCCACGGTCACCGAAATCAAGGGCCCGATCGTGGGGCGCTTCAACGTCATCATCCTGCCTCGCATCTTCGGGTCGCCTGTCCGGTACGCCCCCAGGCCTCTGTCGGGCCGTTTCAAGAATCATGACATAAGTGATTCGCCAAGGGAATCCCCCGAACGTTCAATTTCGCAAAGAATTTCGCGGCCCCACTCCGCTGTTGCACGGGCATGACACCTGTTCCGAAATGCAAAAAGCAGGACCGAGTGCAAACGCTCCTGCCTTCTTCTTGATCGAAATATCTCGGGGGTGAGCCCGGAACGGGCGAGGGGGCAGCGCCCCCTCTCTCCTGGCACGTGCTCTCCTCAGGCGACTGAGGGGCGCGCCGCCCGCCTGCGATCAGCCAGCCACCGAGGCCGCGTGGATCGAGTCGATCGCCTCGCCCAGCATCGCGTCGAACTCCGCATCCGATTGCTGCGCCGAAAGCCCCTCGGTCAGCGCGCGCGAGAACGACGCGATCATGCCGGTGTTCTGGGCGAGCTTCGCGTTCGCCTCGTCGCGGGAATATCCACCCGAGAGCGCCACGACCTTCAGCACCTTCGGATGATCGACCAGCGGCTTGTAGAGGTTCGCTTTCGTGGGCAGCGAGAGCTTCAGCATGACCTGCTTGCCCTCGGGCACCGCATCGAGATGGCTCAGGATCTCGGCCAGCAGCATCTCTTCCGCCTCGGCCTTGTCGGCGATCGAGATCGTCACCTCCGGCTCGATGATCGGCACCAGCCCATGGTTCAGAACCTGCGCGCCCAGCTCGAATTGCTGATCGACCACCGCCTTGATGCCGCCGACATTGGCCGCCGAGATCACCGAGCGTTCCTTCGTGCCGAAGATGCCTGCCTTCACTGCACGCGACAGCAGGTCGTCGAGGCCCGGGATCGGTTTCATCAGCTGGCAGCCGTTCTCTTCCGCTTCCAGCCCCTTGTCGATTTTCAGGAAGGGCACCACGCCGCGTTTTTCCCAAAGATAGGTGGCGGTCGGAATACCGTCGATCGCGCGGTCCATCGTCTGCTCGAACAGGATCGCGCCCACGACCTTGTCGCCGGTGAAGGCGGGGGATTTGATGATCCGCGCGCGCATCTCGTGGATCAGGTCGAACATCTGCTCTTCGCCGTCATAGGCGTCTTCCTCGATGCCGTAGAGCCGCAGTGCCTTGGGCGTCGAGCCCCCGGACTGGTCGAGCGCTGCGATGAAGCCGTTGCCTTCGCGCATCTGGTCTGTCTGCTGGGCGTTGGACATGGGAATTCCTCCTGCGGGATGTGGGTCACCGAAGGGATAGGTTCTGCATTGCGGCGATGCAACGCTGGTGACGCTAACAATCGGGAGGGGAGGTGAATTCAGCCCGTCCGACGCAGGAAAAGCCCGGTCATGAAGCTCGTCATGCGGCGCGGAACGACGCGGGTGAGCAGCGCGAAGAGCCGATTGGGCCAGCCCGTTACCACGACCCGCCGCCCCGCCATGCACCCTTGCCAGCCGGCCTGTGCGACGCTGGCCGCGCTCGGCATCGGGGTCAGTTTCATCAGCCAGGTCGTCTCAGTCTTCGCGCGGTCGAAAAAAGCCGTGCGGGTAGCACCGGGACAAAGCGCCGTGACGGTGATCGCTGTGGATTTGAGCTCCTCTGCCACCGCTTCGCTCAGATGCAGCAGATAGGCCTTCGAGGCGTGGTAGACGGCCATGTTCGGCCCCGGCATGAAGCCTGCCGCCGAGGCCACATTCAGGATCCGCCCCGCGCCGCGATGGCGCATGGCGTGAACGGCAAGGCGCATCAACTCGGTTGCGGCGACGATATTCACCGCGATCAGCTCATCTTCACGCGCGTCTCCCGCCGTGTCGGAGGCGAAATCGCCATAGCGCCCGAGCCCCGCATTGTTCACCAGCACATGGATCGGCCCGTCCGCCAGCGCGCAGGCCCGCGTCCACAGATCGGCCGCCGCGCGGGGTTTCGACAGATCCGTTGGGCAGGGGCGAGCGGTCACACCGCTCGCCGCCTCGATCTTGTGGGCGAGTTCGGCCAGAGCCGCCTCGTCCCGCCCCGAGAGCACGAGGTTATAGCCCTCGGCCCCCGCGCAGCGCGCCAGTTCCATCCCGATGCCTGACGAGGCCCCGGTCACCAAAGCCCAGCCGCGCGGGCCAGCCATCTCAGTCCCGCTCAAGGGCTGCCACGCCGGGCAGCTCCTTGCCTTCCATCCATTCGAGGAAGGCGCCGCCCGCGGTCGAGATATAGGTGAAGTCCTTCGCCGCATCGGCCTTGTTGAGCGCGGCCACCGTATCGCCGCCACCGGCGACCGAGATCAGCTTGCCCGCGCGGGTCAGCTCTGCCGCCTTCGCCGCCGCCGCATTGGTCGCGGCATCGAAAGGCGCGATCTCGAAAGCGCCAAGCGGGCCGTTCCAGATCAGCGTTTTCGAGGCTTCGAAGACCGAGGCGATCTCGTCGACCGATTTCGGTCCCGCATCGAGAATCATCGCATCCGCCGGGCAGGCGTCATTCGCGACGGTTTCGTTGTCGGCACCCGCCTTGAACTCGCGCGCCACGACGACATCGACGGGCAGGTGGATCGTGCAGCCCGCATCCTTCGCTTTGCCCATGATCTCGCGGGCGGTGTCGGCCATGTCGCGCTCGGCCAGCGATTTGCCGACATCGATGCCTTGGGCCACGAGGAAGGTATTGGCCATGCCGCCGCCGATGATCAGATGGTCGACCTTGCTCACGAGGTTGCCCAGCAGATCGAGCTTGGTCGAAACCTTCGCGCCGCCCACAACCGCGGTAACCGGCCGCTTGGGATCTCCAAGTGCTGCGTTGAGCGCCTTCAGTTCGGCCTCCATCAGGCGGCCCGCGACGGCCGGAAGCACGCGCGCGATCCCCTCGGTCGACGCATGAGCGCGGTGCGCGGCCGAGAAGGCGTCGTTGACGTAGATATCCCCCAGCGCGCCCATCTCGGCGGCCAGCATCGGGTCATTCTTTTCCTCGCCCGCGTGGAAGCGGGTGTTTTCCAGCAGCAGCACCTCACCCGCACCGAGCGCCTGCACTGCGGCTTTCGCAGGGCCGTCCACGCAATCGCTGGCGAATTTCACCGGCGCGCCGATCGCGGCTTGCAGCGCGGGCACCAGCGGCTCGAGGCTCATCTCGGCCACGACCTGCCCCTTCGGGCGACCGAAATGGGCCAGCAGCACCGGTTTGCCGCCCTTTTCGAGGATGTCGCGCACGGTGGGCACGATCTTCTCGATCCGCGTCGCGTCGGTCACTTTTCCGTTTTCCATCGGCACGTTGATATCGACACGCACCAGCGCGACCTTGCCCGCAAGATCGACCTCATCGAGGGTTTTCCAAGCCATATCTCTCTCCCTTGGGACGCGGGGGGCCGTCGTTCTTGCGGCCCGCTCCCACGGCTCGCGATATTCTTGCCCTGCGGCGATGGGTCGCGTCAACGTTCGCGGCCTGACTGCGGCGCTTTGTCCTTGCTGCGCTAGCGCGCCCCTCCTATGGTCGGGCCAAATCTCAAAGGAGGACCCAATGGCCGAGATCAAGGATCCCGAAAACACCATCATCATCGAGCTCAAGGACGGGCCGGTCGTGATCGAACTTCTGTCCGATGTCGCCCCCAAGCATGCCGAGCGCATGAAGCAGCTCGCCCGCGATGGCGCCTATGACAACGTGGCCTTCCACCGCGTGATCGAAGGCTTCATGGCCCAGACCGGTGATGTCGAGAACGCCAATATGGAGAAGGATTACAACCCGCGCCGCGCTGGCACCGGCGGGTCGCAATATC
Source organism: Thioclava pacifica DSM 10166 (assembly GCF_000714535.1). GTDB lineage: Bacteria > Pseudomonadota > Alphaproteobacteria > Rhodobacterales > Rhodobacteraceae > Thioclava > Thioclava pacifica. Next base: position 702,402 of record NZ_AUND01000001.1, read on the forward strand.
CTGATCTTCCCGCCGAATTCTCGAAGCTTCCGCATGATCGCGGCACGCTGGGTGCGGCCCGTTCGATGAATCCGAACTCGGCCAATTCGCAGTTCTTCATCAACTTCAAGGACAACCATTTCCTGAACGGTCAATACACGGTCTATGGCCGCGTGATCTCGGGCATGGAGCATGTTGACAAGATCGCGCGCGGCGAGCCGCCGGCGAACCCTGACCGCATGATCTCGGTGAAGGTGGCCGCCGATGCGTAATATCGCCCGCCGTACCGTCCTGGCCGCAGCGCTCGCGCTCGCAGCGCCCGCGGCCTTCGCGCAAGACAGCTCGGGTGTGCCCGATACCGGCGGGCCGAAGCTCGTGCTGGAAATCGGTGGCTCGACCTCGGGCAAGGTCGTGATCGACCTGCTGCCGGGCAAGGCGCCCAAGGCGGTCGAGCGCCTCGAGACGCTGGCCAAGGAAGGCAAGTATGACAACGTGGTCTTTCACCGCGTGATCGACGGCTTCATGGCCCAGACCGGCGATGTCCAGTTCGGCAAGAAAGGTGGCGACACCTCGATGGCGGGCATGGGCGGTTCGGACCTGCCGGATCTGCCGGCGGAGTTCTCGAACGTCTCCTTCCAGCGCGGCATCGTGGGCATGGCCCGCGCGGCCAATCCGAATTCGGCCAATTCGCAGTTCTTCATCATGTTCGCGCCGGCGCCCCATCTTGATGGGCAATATACCGTCGTGGGTCACGTGGTGAGCGGCATGGATGTGGTCGACCAGATCAAGAAGGGCGACCCAGGCCGCAACGGCGTCGTGGAAGATCCCGATTACATCGTCTCGGCGACGGTCGAGGAATGATCTGAGCGATCCGCTTGTACGGATGTGAGTGAGGGGGCTTCGGCCCCCTCATTTCTTTTGCGGCATCGCCCGCAGGGAGGGCCGCACCGGCTCAGTGTCCGGGCGCGACCTGTCCGCCATTCGAGAGCTTGTCGATGATCGTCTCGGTCGCGTGGTTCATGCCCACGACCTTCACATCCGTACCGGCGAGCCGGAACTTGCCCACCGCCCGGTCCAGCGCCGCGACCGAGGAGATGTCCCAGATATGGGCGTGGGTGAGGTCGATCACCACACGGTCGAGCTTTTCCTGGAAGTCGAAGGCGCGGTTGAACTCTTCCACCGTGGCGAAGAAGATCTGGCCCTTGATGTAATAGGTGCGCAGATTGTGGGTCTCGTTGTAGCGCGAGGTGATCTCGGTCATCTGCGCGATCTTGCCCGCGAAGAAGATCCCCGAGAGAAGCACACCCACCAGCACCCCGATCGCGAGGTTATGCGTGACCACGACGAAAGCCACGGTCGCCAGCATCACCACGTTCGAGGACATCGGCATCGTGCGCAGCTGGCCGATCGAGGCCCAGCTGAACGTCCCGACCGACACCATGATCATGATCGCCACCAGCGCGGGCATCGGAATGCGTCCGACCCATTCGCCCAGCACCACGCAGAAGATCAGCAGCGCGACGCCTGCGGTCAGGGTGGACAGCCGCGTGCGCCCGCCCGAGGTCACGTTGATCACCGACTGGCCGATCATCGCACATCCCGCCATGCCGCCGATGAAGCCCGAGCAGACATTCGCGATGCCTTGACCGTAGCACTCCTGTTTGCGGTCCGAGCGCGTATCGGTCATCTCGTCGACGATATTCTGCGTCATCAGGCTTTCCAGCAGCCCCACCACCGCCACAGCGACCGAATAGGGCAGGATGATCTGCAAGGTCTGGAAGGTGAAGGGGATGTCGGGGATCAGCAGCGAGGGAAGCTGATCGGGCAGGGCGCCCATATCGGCCACCGTGTGCACGTCATCGAGGCCCAGCCCGATCGTCACCGCGCTCAGCACGAGGATCGCGATCAGCGGCGAGGGGATGGCGCGGAAGACGCGCGGCAGCAGGTAAATGATCGCAAGCCCCGCAATCACCAGCGCATAGGTGATCGGCGGCACCTTGCTGGGATCAAGTTCGGGCCATTGTGCCATGAAGATCAGGATCGCCAGCGCGTTCACGAAGCCGGTCATCACCGATTTCGACACGAAGCGCATCACCGTGCCGAGGTTCAGCGCCCCCGCGATCATCTGGATCACCCCCGCGAGGATCGAGGCGGCGAGCAGGTAGTCGAGCCCGTGCTGACGCACCAGCGTGCCCATCAGCACCGCCGTTGCCGCTGTCGCAGCCGAGATCATGCCCGGACGGCCGCCAAAGAATGCGGTCACGGTCGCGATCATGAAGGAGGCATAAAGGCCGACTTTCGGGTCCACGCCCGCGATGATCGAGAAGGCGATGGCCTCGGGGATCAGCGCCAGCGCCACCACGAGACCGGAGAGGATGTCGGCGCGGGTGTTGCCAGTCCACTGGCTGCGCCATTGCGACAGGGTCATGCGTCTTGTCCTGTAAAGCAAAGGCCCGCGACCGGGGAGGGGCGGGCCGTGAATTTCAGATTTGCTTCGCAAATATCGCCGCAGCGCAGCAAAGCCAAGCGTTTCGGCGGCTGTTTAAGGAAATTTCAAGCAGAGTTAAACAGTGCTGCGCGATTTCGCGGCGAATTGGGCAAGACTGGTGGCCAGATCGCCATAGCCGGTAAAGCGCCGCTCATAGCGCAGGCCCAGCCGTTCAGCGGCCTCGGCCGCCTTCGCATCGAGCGCGGGATCGTCAGTCTGCGCCTGGTAGATCAGCCGGTCGTAATTGCCAAACATCATCGGCACCAGCTCGGGATGACGGTCGAATCCCATCGGGCGCCAGACGAAGGCGTCGAACTGGCGCACGAGAAAATCAGTGAGATAGAAAGCGGTGATCTCGTCCTCTGCCTTCTCGGCAAAGACCGCATTGCCCTCGAAGAAGGAATAGCAATGCGGCCCGGCAATCATCTCGACGCCGAGCTCGGCACAGCGCGCCTCAAGCTGCCCGCCCGTGCCGCAATCGGCATAGACAACAAAGATATCGTCATACTGGTTGCGGAATTTCTCGACCGCCGCAGTGACCGCATCGGTGATCTTCTCGGGGTACAGGTGCAGGTTCGCGGGCAGGCAGGTCAGATCGAGGTGATCCCAGCCATTCATCTCCTTGAGCGCAAGGATTTCGCGTGCCAAAGCCCCGCAGGCGATCAGCAAAAGCTTTCCCGTACCTTCGGGTGCAAGACCATCTTTGGATAGGGCAACATCGCCGGGAAGGGCAGTCATTCCACCCGCGCCATCATCCGCGCCACGCCCGCCGCGATCAGCACCATGAGCCCGAGCATCGCCATCGGCACGCCCGAGGCGGCAAAAGCCCAGATCGTGGCCCCGGCCAGAACGATCACGATCAGGATCAACAGCAGAAAATGTGGCAGCGGCATATCGCGTTTCCTCCGTCCCCTAGAGTATGGGGCGCGTGGCGGGATATGAAAAGGCCCCGATGAAAAAATCGGGGCCTTTGCAATGCATGGCTGGGCTGTAATCCGCTCAGGTCTGGAGGGATCAGGCGCCGACCTGATTGTGCTTGCGCGCGATGAAAGCCTTCGCGGTTTCCACCGCCACGGCGGCGTCGCGACAATAGGCATCGGCACCGATGGCCTTGCCGAACTCTTCGTTGAGCGGTGCGCCGCCCACCAGAACGATGTAATCGTCGCGGATGCCCTGCTCCTTCATCGTGTCGATCACGACCTTCATGTAGGGCATCGTGGTGGTCAGCAGCGCCGACATGCCGATGATATCAGCGCCTTCGGCCTTCGCCGTATCGAGATAGTTCTCGACCGGGTTGTTGATCCCGAGATCGACGATCTCGAAGCCCGCGCCTTCCATCATCATCGCCACGAGGTTCTTGCCGATATCGTGGATATCGCCCTTCACGGTGCCGATGACCATCTTGCCCATGCGCGGCGCGCCGGTCTCGACCAGCAGCGGCTTGAGGATGGCCATGCCGCCCTTCATCGCGTTGGCGGCCAGCAGCACTTCCGGTACGAACAGAATGCCGTCGCGGAAGTCGTTGCCCACGATGGTCATGCCGGCGACCAGTGCCTTGGTGAGGATGTCATAGGGCGTCCAGCCGCGATCGAGCAGGATCCGGGTGGCCTCCTCGATCTCTTCCTTCAGACCGTCATAGAGGTCATCCATCATCTGCGCGGTGAGCTCGTCATCGTCGAGTTCGGAGAGGATGATATCGTCGTCTTCGGCCATGTGTGCGTTCTCCTGCTAGCCGGTGTTACCTTTGTGGTGAGGCCAGGGCCCCGTCAAGTCTTGGCGAATTGCGACATGCGCGGTGTTTTGTCCGACCTCGCGGGGCGTTGTCGGGACTCCACTTGGCAAATGTTCTCATTTCGTTCTAAATTCAGGGCATGAGTCTGCCCTTCGATCTTCCCCCCGCGAACCCGTCCGAGCGCCTGCGCGCGCGCGGCGCCGCGGCGCGTCCCGTCGGCCGGTTCGAACCCTATGCCCGTGCGCCTGAGCATGACGGCTGGGACATCGCGGAGGAGGAGCGCCTGATCCGCACCGAGGTCTCGGTCGAGCGTCCGCGCTCGGCCATCACGCGAAATCAGTCGCCGGATGTTCCCTTTGAACGCTCGCTCAATCCCTATCGCGGCTGCGAGCATGGCTGCATCTACTGTTTTGCGCGGCCCAGTCACGGCTATCTTGGCCTTTCGGCGGGGCTGGATTTCGAGACCCGCCTGATTGCAAAGCCCGAGGCGCCGCAGGTGCTTGAGGAGGAGCTGCGCAAGAAAAACTACCGTCCCGATGTGCTTGCCATCGGCACAAATACCGATCCCTACCAGCCGATCGAGCGCAAGTTGGAGATCATGCGCCGCCTGCTCGACGTGCTCTGGACCTATCGCCACCCGGTCGCGATCGTCACGCGCGGCTCGACGATCCTGCGCGATCTCGACATCCTCGCGCCGATGGCCGAGGCGGGTCTGGTGCAGGTGGGGATCTCGGTCACGACGCTCGATGCAGGCCTCGCCCGCGACCTCGAGCCGCGCGCACCCAGCCCGCCGACCCGCATCCGCATGATCCGTGAACTCTCGCGCGCGGGCATCCCGGTGCGCGTCATGGCTGCGCCGATGATTCCGGGCCTGACCGATCACGAGCTGGAGGCGATCCTGACCGAGGCGCGCCGGGCCGGTGCGAAAGCCGCCTCGATGATGCCGGTGCGCCTGCCGCACGAGGTGGCCCCCCTCTTCGCGGACTGGATGGAACGCCATCACCCCGGCAAGGCCGAAAAGGTGCTCGGCCGGATTCGCGACATGCGCGGTGGTCGGTTGAACGACCCGCGCTTCGGGGCGCGGATGAAGGGGGAGGGCGAGATGGCGGAACTGCTCCAGCAACGCTTCAAACTCAGCTGCAAGCGCCTCGGCCTGGCCCGCGCGCTGCCCGATCTCGACTGCACGCAGTTCCACGTGCCGCCCCGGCCGGGCGATCAGCTCGAACTGTTCTGACCTGCTGTGCAACGCGCGCATGCTCCAACTGCCGGGAAAACCCGACCCTTTCTTCCAACTGCTTCAAATATCCCGGGGGGAGGCCGTCAGGCCGGGGGGCAGCGCCCCCCAACCGCGCTCAGCCGCGCCGACGCCCGCGCCGTTCGCGCTTGGCCCCGCCTTCGCCCAGCCCGTCATCTTCCGACGAGAACCCGCCCAGCTTGGCCGAGATTTCCTCGAGCGTCGGGCGCGGCCCGCGGGGGCGGGTCTCCAGCGCCTCGCGCATCGCGACCAGGTGCTCGGCCATCGTGCCGCAGCAGCCGCCGATGATCGTGGCGCCACAATCGCGCGCCATCACCGCATATTCGGCCATCAGCTCGGGCGTGCCGTTATAGCAGATATGGCCGTCGACATATTTCGGGATGCCCGCATTGCCCTTGGCAATGATCGGGCGCTCGGTCCCGGTGGCGGCAAAGCCCAGCACGGTGCGCAAAAGGTCGGAGGCGCCAACGCCGCAATTCGCGCCGAAGGCCAGCGGCGGGTAGGCCAGCTTGTCGACCATGTTGACCATCGCCTGCGAGGTCACGCCCATCATCGTACGGCCTGCCGTGTCGAAGCTCATCGTGCCGCACCAGGGCATGCCCGCGAGCTGGCAGGCTTCGGCTGCGGCCTTGTATTCCTCGGGCGCCGAGATCGTCTCGACCCAAAGCACATCCGCGCCGCCCTCTTTCAGGCCCTCGGCCTGTTCGTGAAACATCTCGACCGCGAGTTCGTGGGTCAGAGTACCCATCGGCGCGAAGATCTCGCCCGTCGGGCCCATCGAGCCGGCCACGACCACGGTACGGCCCGCCTTGTCAGCGACTTCGCGGCCGATCTCGGCGGCGAGGCGATTGAGTTCGCGCACCCGGTTTTGCGAGTTGTGCAGTTTCAGGCGCGAGGCATTGCCGCCGAAGCTGTTGGTCAGGAACAGGTCAGAGCCCGCATCGACCGAGAGCGAATAAAGCGTGGCGATTTTCGCCGGCTCGTCGGCATTCCACAGCTCCGGCGCATCGCCCGAGCTCAGCCCCATGTTGAACAGGTTCGTGCCCGTCGCGCCATCGGTCAACAGCCAGTCGCGGGTTTCCAGAAGGCGGCTCAGCGCGTCAGTCATCGGGGCCTCGTCAAAATGCAATCGGGCCGCGTCAGGCGCGGCGGTTGGGTCTTCTCCTGCCACGACCAGCCGGAATTGGCAAATTCCTTTCCTTCATGAAGGTCTTGAGCGCCGTTTGAGAACGGCCGCGGTAGGGCAGGCAAGGAAAAAGGCCGGGTGCTTGCGCATCCGGCCCCGTATTCGGCTTGGTTCTGGCCGAGATCAGTCGGCTTCTTCGAGAACCTGGCGACGCGCCTCGGCCATGCATTCGGCCATTTTCGCGCGGATCGCCGCCTCGTCGGCCTTGTCGCCGAGATCGGCCGAGAGCTTGCGGAACACGTCCTCATGGCCGGCTTCCTCGAAGTCGGCTTTCACGACCGTGACAATGTAAGCCTCGGCCTCCGCGCCGCTTTTGCCCAGCAGGCCCGCAGCCCATTGGCCGAGCATCTTGTTGCAGCGTGCATCGGCCTTGAATTGCAGCTCCGCATCATGGGCGAACTTGTTTTCATAGGCGTTTTCGCGATCGTCGAACGTAGTCATCGCCTGCTTCCTCCCGGTAAAGTATCCGTTACCTTGGATATGCACGCCCCTGCGGCCGCCCGCAAGGGTAAAGGCGGGTGAAAAACCCGATTTGGCGCGCTTTGACGAGGGTGTGTTTCCTTGTGAAGACGCACGCGCTTTGCCTTGCGGCAACGCCGGGCTTGGCCTATAGGGCGATCAATACCCTTTCGCGGGAGGCGCGCGGGGGCGAAGCGCTATCTGCGGCGCGCAGCCCTTGACCCGACCTTTCGCGCCTAGCGAGAACGGAGACGCGATGGCACCCCGGCGCAAGAAGATCTACGAAGGCAAGGCGAAGATCCTGTATGAAGGCCCCGAGCCCGGAACGCTCGTGCAATATTTCAAGGACGACGCGACCGCCTTCAACGCCCAGAAGAAAGCGACGATCGAGGGCAAGGGGGTGCTCAACAACCGCCTGTCCGAATATTTCATGACTGGGCTCGCGAATATCGGTGTGCCGAACCACTTCATCAAGCGGCTCAACATGCGCGAGCAGCTGATCCGCCAGGTGGAGATCGTGCCGCTCGAAGTGATCGTGCGCAATTTCGCCGCCGGTTCGATCGCGAAACGTCTCGGGCTTGAGGAAGGCACGCCGCTGCCGCGCCCGATCGTGGAATACAGCTACAAGAATGACGAGCTGGGCGACCCGCTCGTGCCCGAGGAATATATCATCGCCTTTGGTTGGGCGAACCAGCAGGACCTCGATGATATCGTGGCGCTGGCGCTGCGGGTGAACGATTTCCTCACCGGCGTGTTCTATGGCGTGGGCATCAAGCTGATCGACTTCAAGATCGAGATCGGCCGGATCTGGGATGGCGATTTCATGCGCCTGATCGTCGCCGACGAGATCAGCCCCGACAGCTGCCGGTTGTGGGACGTCAAGACGGGCCAGAAGCTCGACAAGGACGTCTTCCGCCGCGATCTCGGTTCGCTGACCGATGCCTATACCGAAGTCGCCAAACGTCTGGGCGTGCTGCCCACGAACACGCAGCCGATCAAACCGACGCTGATCAACTGAAAGGAGCCTCCCCGATGAAAGCCCGCGTTCATGTGATGCTGAAAGATGGGGTGCTTGACCCGCAGGGTGAGGCCGTGCGTCACGCGCTTGGCCATATGGGCTTCGGCGGTGTCGAGGCTGTGCGCCAGGGCAAGGTGATCGAGCTCGATCTGGCCGCTACGGACAAGGCTGCGGCCGAGGCCGAGGTCAAGGATATGTGCGAGAAGCTGCTCGCCAATACCGTGATCGAGAAATACACGATCGAGATCGCCTGATCCGGGTTCCCCGGATCGGGAGCGGGGGAGGGGGCGCTGCCCCCTCGGGCTTGCGCCCTCACCCCCGGGATATTTCAAGCAGTTGGAGGCAAGGAGCCGTTCGCCATGAAAGCCGCCGTCATCACCTTCCCCGGATCGAATTGCGACCGTGACCTGAGCGTGGCTTTCGCGCGGGCCGGGGCCGAGGTCGTCAAGGTCTGGCACAAGGAGACCGAGATCCCTGCGGGTGTCGATGTCATCGGCGTGCCGGGCGGCTTCTCCTATGGCGACTACCTGCGCTGCGGCGCGATTGCCTCGCGCTCGCCGATCGGGCAGGCCGTGGCCGATTTCGCGGGGCGTGGCGGCTATGTTCTGGGGATCTGCAATGGGTTCCAGGTGCTGACCGAGATGAAGCTGCTGCCGGGCGCCCTGATGCGCAATGCGGGGCTGAAATTCGTCTCGAAGCCCTTGTCGCTGCGTGTCACGACGACCGACAGCGCCTTTACCTCCGCCTATGAGGCGGGGCAGGAGATCGTCATCCCGGTCGCCCATCACGACGGCAATTACCAGATCGACGCGGAGGGGCTTGCGCGGCTTCAGGGCGAAGATCGGGTGGCGTTCCGCTATGTCGAGAACCCGAATGGGTCCGTCGATGACATCGCGGGCGTGCTGAGCGAGAACCGCCGGGTTCTGGGGATGATGCCCCATCCCGAGCGCGTGATCGAGAATGCGCAAGGCGGTGCCGATGGGGCGGCGCTTTTCCGCGCGTTGACCTCGGTGCTCGAGAGCGCCTAACCGCCCGCGCTTGTTGCGGCTTTGCCTCTGGCTTAGACTCCGCGCATGACGCAAGAGATGCCAGATCCGCTGATCCTGCAAGAACCGCTGCCCGAGAGCGACAGCGGGATCAGCCTGTTGGGCCGCACGCGGCGCTCGCGCTGGATGTTGCGCATCGCGGTCGTGGTGATCCTTGCGCTGGCGGGCGCGGTGATGTGGGTGACCAATCAATGGCTTACCCAGCGTTTCACCGAGACGACGCGGGTGCGTACCGAGCTGCGTCTGGCGCTGTATACCGGCAACATCATGTCCGAGCTGCAACGGACCTCCGTTGTGCCGTTGCTGCTTGCGCGCGACCCGCAGCTCACGCAGGCGCTAGATACAACGGATTATTCCACCGCCTCGGCGCAGCTGATCACGGCGCGCAAGGAGGTGGCGGTGGCATCGATCCGGTTGCTGGACATGCAGGGTCGCGTTGTCGCCTCGACCAATCGCACCCAGATCGGGATGAATTTCTCGAACACGCCCTTCTTCGTGGATGCGACGCGATCGCGGGGAACGATCTTCTCGGTCAATACCAATGAGGCGGGCGGCACGGAATTCGACTATTCGCGCGCGGTGATTCAGGACAATCGCCCCGTCGGCGTGATCGTGGTCGAGGCGGATCTGTCGAAATTCGAGCGCGCCTGGGCAGGGATTTCGGATGCGCTGGCGGTGGTCGACAGCGAAGGAAAGATCATCCTGACGACCGAGCCGCGCTGGAGGGGCGTGACGATGGAAGAGGCGCTTGCGGCGCGCTCGGCCCCTTCGGCGATCCAGCGCGCACTTCAGGCGACGGCCGATTGGGCCAATGAGGCGCCCGATGCCTATCTGCGTGGACAGGCGGTGATGCGCACGGAGGCGCGCATACCCTTCCGCGGCTGGAAGATGATCGCCTTCACCAGCTACGATTCCGTGCGCGAGCGGGTGAACGCGGTGCTGGCCTTGCAGATCATGGGCTTTGCGATCCTGCTGGCGCTGGTCTTCTATGGGCTATCGCGGCGCGCGCGGCGGCAGAGTCAGGTGCTGCGGGCCGAATCGGCGGAGCTGCGCGCGCTCAACGCCCGGCTCAGCCGCGAGATCGCCGAGCGCGAGAAGGCGCAGAAGGATCTTGCGGTGGCCGAACAGACGCTGGCGCAATCGTCGAAACTGGCCGCTTTGGGCGAGATGTCGGCCGCCGTGAGTCATGAACTCAACCAGCCGCTGGCCGCGATGAAGACCTATCTGGCTGGAGCGAAGCTTCTGTTGCAGCGCGCCCGCGTCGAGGAGGCGCTGTCGTCCTTCCAGCGCATCGACGATTTGATCGGGCGGATGGGGGCGATCACACGCCAGCTCAAATCCTATGCCCGCAAGGGCGGCGAGGCCTTCGAGCCGGTCGATTTGCGCTCGGCGCTCTCCGAGGCGCTTTCGATGATGGAGCCGCAGCTCAAGACCCGCAAGGTCCACATCATCCGCACCATGCCGCGCGCCTCCGTGATGGTGATGGCGGATCGGATCCGGCTCGAGCAGGTGATCATCAACCTGTTGCGAAACGCGCTCGACGCCACCAAGTCAGTGGAAGAGCCGCAGGTCGAGATCCTGCTCACCAGCGGCGAGACGGCGGTGCTGAGCGTGCGCGACAACGGCCCCGGGATCACCGATCTCGACAAGCTGTTCGAGCCGTTCTGGACGACGAAAAAACCGGGAGAGGGAACCGGGCTGGGTCTCGCGATTTCTTCTTCCATCATTAGTGATTTCGGCGGTCGTCTGACCGCCCATAATTCCGAGAGCGGGGGGGCGGTCTTCGAAGTCCAGCTGCCGCTTCTGTCGGACAAGAACAGGTCCATCAGGGCCGCGGAGTAAGACATGGCAAGAACGTTGAAAGTGGCGATCGTCGATGACGAGGAAGATATGCGGCAATCGGTCAGCCAGTGGCTGGCGCTGTCGGGCTTCGACACCGAGACTTTCGCAAGCGCGGAAGAGGCGCTCAAGGAGATCGGGCCGGACTGGCCGGGGGTGGTGATCTCGGATATCCGCATGCCGGGCATGGACGGGATGGCCTTTCTCAAGCGTCTGATGGGCATCGACAGCGGTCTTCCGGTGATCATGATCACCGGCCATGGCGATGTGCCGATGGCGGTCGAGGCGATGCGGCTCGGCGCGATGGATTTCATGGAAAAGCCGTTCTCTCCGGACCGGATGACGGAACTGGCCAAGCGTGCGACGCAGATGCGCCGCACGACGCTCGACAACCGTGCCTTGCGTCGCGATCTGGCCGAGGGCGAGAAGGTGATGGGCAAGCTGATCGGCACCTCCGAGCCGATGGAGCGGCTGCGCGAGGATATTCTCGATCTCTCCCAGGCCGACGGGCATGTGCTGATCGATGGCGAGACCGGCACCGGCAAGACGCTGGTGGCCCATGCGCTGCATGCGACCGGCCCGCGCGCGGGCAAGAAATTCGTGGTGGTGAGCTGTGCGGCACTGACCGAAGAAGCGCTCTCGGCCAAGCTTTTCGGCCCGGTCGAAGAGGGCGGGCTGCCGCTCGTCGAAGAGGCGCGCGGGGGCACGCTGTGTCTTGAGGATGTCGAGGCGCTCAGCCAGGCGCTGCAGGCTCGGTTGCTGCAATTCATCAACGACCAGGGCGCGCCGGCCGAGACCCGGATCGTCGCGATCTGCAACACCCATGGTGAGGGCAAGACGGTCGAGGATGCGTTGCGGCCCGATCTCTATTATCGCCTGGCCGCCCTCAAGATCACCCTGCCGCCGCTGCGTGCGCGTGGCGAGGATATCCTGACGCTCTTCAATCGCATGTCCGAGCAATTCGCCGATGAATATGGTTGCGATGTGCCGGAAGTGACTGCGCAGGAAGCCGCGCAGCTCTTGCAGGCGCCATGGCCGGGCAATGTCCGCCAGCTCATCAACGTGGCCGAACGCGCGGTGCTGCAATCGCGCCGTGGCTCGGGTTCGATCGCGTCGCTCTTGATGGCCGATGACGAAGAGGCGGGACCGGCCGCGATCACCACCGAGGGCAAACCGCTGAAGGAATATGTCGAGAGCTTCGAGAAGATGCTGATCGACAATACGATGCGGCGCCATAAGGGGTCGATCTCGGCGGTGATGGAGGAGCTGTGCCTGCCGCGCCGGACGCTCAACGAGAAGATGGCGAAATACGGTCTCGCGCGCGCGGATTATCTCTGAGAGCGAAAGGGGCGGTGCCCCCTTCCGTCACCGGGCGGTGACGATCTTTGGGATGAAGAGGGGGCGCTGCCCCCTCTGGCCTGCGGCCATTCACCCCCGAGATATTTGGGTCAAGAAGAAGGGGCGGGGGGATTTATCTTGCCGCGCTTTGACGCTAGAGCTTTGCGGAACAGACGCGCGAGGTGAGCCATGGCCGACGACCTGATCAATTCCTTCATGAACGTGCCCGACGAGAACGGGCGTTTCGGCATTTTCGGCGGGCGGTTCGTGTCCGAGACGCTGATGCCGTTGATCCTTGCGCTGGAAGAGGAATACGAGAAGGCCAAGACCGACCCGGAGTTCTGGGCCGAGATGGACCATCTCTGGAAGTATTACGTCGGTCGTCCGTCGCCGCTGTATTTCGCCCCTCGCATCACCGAGGAGCTGGGCGGCGCGAAGGTCTATCTCAAGCGCGACGAGCTCAATCACACCGGCGCGCATAAGATCAACAACGTGCTCGGCCAGATCCTGCTCGCGCGGCGCATGGGCAAGACCCGGATCATCGCCGAGACCGGCGCGGGTCAGCATGGGGTGGCGACCGCCACGGTCTGCGCGCGTTTCGGGCTGAAATGCGTGGTATATATGGGGGCCACCGATGTCGAGCGGCAGGCGCCCAACGTCTTCCGCATGCGGCTTCTGGGTGCCGAGGTCGTTCCGGTCAAATCGGGCCGCGGCACGCTGAAGGATGCGATGAACGACGCGCTGCGCGACTGGGTGACCAATGTGCGCGACACGTTCTACTGCATCGGCACGGTCGCGGGCCCGCATCCCTATCCGGCGATGGTGCGCGATTTCCAGTCGATCATCGGTAAGGAAGTGCGCTGGCAGTTGGAGGAGCAGGAAGGCGAAGGCCGTCTGCCCGACACGGTGATCGCCGCGATCGGCGGGGGCTCAAACGCGATGGGGCTGTTCCACCCGTTCCTCGATGATCCGTCCGTGCGCATCATCGGCGTCGAGGCTGGCGGGCATGGCGTCGACGAGAAAATGGAGCATTGCGCCTCGCTCACCGGCGGGCGTCCGGGCGTGCTGCATGGCAACCGCACCTATCTGCTGCAGGACGAGGACGGGCAGATCCTCGAAGGGCATTCGATCTCGGCCGGGCTCGACTATCCCGGCATCGGGCCCGAGCATAGCTGGCTGCATGACACGGGCCGCGCGGAATATGTGAACATCACCGACAAGGAAGCGCTGGAGGCGTTCCAGTTCTCCTGCCGTCTCGAAGGGATCATCCCCGCGCTGGAGCCCAGCCACGCGCTCGCCCATGTGATGAAGATCGCGCCCGATCTGCCCAAAGACCATATCATCGTGATGAACATGTGCGGTCGTGGCGACAAGGACGTGTTCACCGTGGCGAAGCATCTGGGCTTCGATATGGGTGAATAAGGGCCATAAACCTCGGTTTATTTGCTTTCAACTTAGGTTTGAAAGCCGTCACCTAACCCTCGGGCCGATGGACCGGTGCGGGTCGGGCGCTGATCCTGACCTCACCTTGCCGTGATCGCGGCAGCCCATTTCCGGAGGAGTGACGATGATGACCATGAAAACCCCGATCGCCGCGTTGGCCGTTCTGGCCGCAGGCGCGCATTTCGCCCTGGCCGAAGTGTCGACCGACGGGATCGCCGCGGATCTGCAAGCCAATGGCTTCACCAATATCGAGATCGAGGTCGGTCCGACCGAGGTGAAGGCCGAAGGCTACAATCCGAACGGCACGAAGATCGAAGTTATCTATGACCGCGCGACGGGCCAGATCCGCAGCCAGGAGACTTACCGGACGCGCGCCGGTGCGGATATGACCCAAGGCGTGAGCGTGCAGAGCCGGTCCGAGGATTTCTCCGATGACGACGGGGAGGATCACGACACGATGGAGGACGATCACACCTCGGATCACGAAGACGATCATTCAAGTTCCGACCATGAGACGAGCGATCATGAATCCGGTGGTCACGACTCGGGGGATCATGACTCGGGCGGTCACGACGACGATTGAGGATCGAACGGCTTGCCCGGCGCGTCATGCGCCGGGCATAGTCGTGCGTAAAGGAGGCCTGGAGAGAGTGGGAATGAAAAGGCGAAGCTTCATGGGTGCGGGCCTTGCGGCGCTGGTCGTCGCGCCGGGGCTGGCGATTGCGGAAACCGCCACCGAGGCGGTGGTCCGACAATTGCGCGCCTATGGCTATCGCGAGATCGAGGTCGAACGCTCTTTCCTCGGCCGGATCCGGATCACCGCGGAACGCAAGGATATCGAACGCGAGATCGTTCTCGATCCGCGCACCGGAGAAATCCTGCGTGATCTGTCGCGCAAGGGACGCGCGCCGATCCTTGGTAATGAACGGCTGCGCACTGAAGGGGGCGGCAGCACGCCTGGCACGACCTCCGACAGAGGCGACTCCGATGACGGCAGCGACTCGGACTCGGATCACGACAGCGATGGGTCGGACGGATCCGACGATGGTGGTTCGGATGGCGGTTCCGATGGCGGTTCGGACGACGGTGGAGGCGACGATGACGATTGAGCCTTGTGAAGGCACAGGGCGATGAGTCCGCGTCACCGCCGGGCGGCGGTCGTGGGCGCGATCCTGATCCTCCAGGCGGTCTGTGCGCTGTTTTTCGTCTCCGACATTCTTCTGTCCGTCTTTGGTCTCTATCCGGCGCCGATCAGCTGGCAAAGCCGCGAAATCCTCGAGATCGGCGCGGCGCTCGGCTTGCTTCTCGGGCTCGGTCTCGGCGCGTTTGCGCTTGCCAGCGCATTGCGGGACGGGGCGCGCACCCGAGACCGGCTGCGGCTTGCGACCTCGGCGTTCGAGGATCTGCTGGAGCAGCGCTTCGCCGATTGGGGGCTTACGGCCGCGGAGCGCGAGGTGGCGCTTTTCGCCATCAAGGGGTTGTCGATCCCCGAGATCGCGGCGATCCGCGAGACCTCGGAGGGCACGGTGAAGGCGCAAAGTGCCGCGATCTATCGCAAGGCCGGGGTCAACGGGCGTGGTGCGCTTCTGAGCCTCTTCGTCGAGGATATGATGGATCAGCGCGCGGTGACGCAGGTGCCCGAGCCACCGCAGATCGCGGCTGCGCTCAAACGCTCGGCTGGCGGCTGATCCGGCCCGAGCCTAGGCCTGATCACAGGACTTGCGCGCATCCTCGCGGGCAAACTCGATCAAGGCGCGCAGTTTGCGCGGTAGTTTCGGCCCGTCGAGATAGACGGCATGAAGCGCGGTGTCATGCAGGATCTCGGGTGGAAAGATCGACACCAGTCGCCCCGCCGCGATCTCGGGGCCCATCACGAAATCCGGCCCATAGGCAATGCCATGTCCGGCCAGCGCCAGCTCGCAGGTGGCGCGGGCGCTGTTGACCATGATCTGCGCAGGCACCGGCACTTCGCGCACCGTGCCGCCCTCGCGGAAGCGCCAGCGCCGTGTCGGGCCGTGATTGGTGTCGTGGATGCAGCGGTGCCGCGCGAGATCCTCGGGCCGTTCGGGGCGTGCGTGATGAGCGAGATATTCGGAGGAGGCCACGACGCGCATCCCGATATCGCAAAGTTTGCGCGCGCGCAGGCTGTGATCGCTCAGCGCGCCGATGCGGAAAGCGAGGTCGATGCCCTCGGCGGCTAGATCGGTCTGCGCATCGGAAAGTTGCAGATCGATCGTCAGATCCAGATGCGGGGCGGCGAAACGGGCGAGCATTTCGGCCACATAGACCTCGCCGAAGGTAACGGGGGCCGAGATCCGAAGGCTGCCCGAGAACCCGCGCGATTGCTCGGAGACATCGCTGAGCAGATCGTCGAGCCCGTCGAGCAGGGCAGGCGCCTCGGCCAGCATACGCTCGCCCGCGGGGGTGAGCCCGACGCGCCGCGTCGTGCGCTGCAATAGCCGCGTGCCGAGCCGGTCTTCGAGTTCGGCGACATATTTCGAGGTCAGCCGGTTCGAGATCCCCAACCGTTCGGCGGCGGCGGTGAAAGAGCCGGTCTGGGCGGTGGCGACGAAGGCGCGGAGTTGATCGGTGATATCCATTACATTCAGAACATAACGTAGAAAGTCATTCCATATCATAACCATTTTATTGGAAGAAAGGATAGCCCATCTTCCGCCCATGCAAAGGCTGCATCGCACCGGGCAGGTGTTCGGAGAGGCGGCAGCCACGGGAGATCAAGATGACCGATACCAAACTTGCGCCTTATGGCATTCTCGTTCTGCGCCTCGTGACGGGTGCACTGTTCCTGACGCACGGGCTGACCAAGCTCTTCGTCTTCACCCCCGCGGGCACGATGGGCTTCTTCCAGTCGCTCGGTCTGCCGGGCTGGCTCGGGGTCGTGACGATGATCGCCGAGATCGTGGGTGGTCTTGCCCTGATCGCGGGCATCTATGCGCGGATCGTTTCCTTCGGGCTGACCTTCATTCTGCTCGGCGCGGCCTTCACGGCGCATTGGGCGAACGGGTTCAGCTTTGCCAATCAGGGCGGCGGCTGGGAATATCCGATGATGTGGGCCGCAGTGCAATTCGCGCTCGCGCTGCTCGGCGACGGGGCCTATGCGCTCCGCCCGACGCGGAAATAAGAGGAGGGTGTCATGGCAACCAGTGATGCAATCGTTCAGATCGGGCATGTGACGCTTGTTGTTCATGACCTCGATCGGGTCGGCGCCTTCTATGAAGACGTGATCGGGCTGGAGCAGATCTCTCGCGATGCCTCCGAGGCGCGCTACGGGGTCGATGGCAAGGTGCTCGTGCAGCTCCTCGCCGACAAGACCGCCCGCAAATCGGGGCGAGAGGAGGCAGGGCTCTTTCACACCGCCTTCCTTCTGCCCGAACGCGCCGATCTGGGCGCTTGGCTCAACCGCGCGGCCGAGAAGGGCTGGCGGCTGGAAGGCGCCTCGGATCACCTCGTGAGCGAAGCGCTTTACCTGTCGGACCCCGAAGGCAACGGGATCGAGATCTACCGCGACCGTGCCCGCGAAGATTGGCCGCGCAAAGGCGGTCAGATCCTGATGGCGACCGATCGGCTCGACCTTCGCGACGTGATGGCCGAGGCCCGCGGGCCCTGGCGCGGCGCGCCGAGCGGCACGGTGATCGGCCATGTGCACCTTCAGGTGGGCGCTCTTGATCCGGCCGAGCCGTTCTACGCCGAAACGCTCGGTGCGGATGTGATGGCTCGCTACCCCGGCGCGAATTTCCACGGCTGGAGCGGCTATCACCATCACCTCGCGACCAATGTCTGGAACAGCCGCGGCGCGAAGGAACGCCACCAGCCCGCGACGGGTCTGGCAGAGGTGGGACTGCGCGCGGAGCCCGAGGCACTGGCGCACTTCACCGAGCGCTTCGGCGAAAGCGTGACCGACCCTTGGGGCACGCGTTTCACGATGGCCGCAAAGTGATCCTGCGTTAAGGACTTTGACCGGATCAGAAAAGAAAGCGCTGGCCCGCCGAGACGGGCCAGCGCTTACGCCATTTCAGGTTGGCCTCAGAGAATGTGGTTCACATGACCCATCTTGCGGCCCGGCTTGACCTCGGCCTTGCCGTAAAGATGGACTTGGTAGCGCGCGAGCTTCGCAAGCTCGGGCACCCGGTCCATGTCGTCGCCGATCAGGTTCTCCATCTCGACATCGGCATAGCGCGAGCCATCGCCCAGCGGCCAGCCGGTCACGGCGCGGATATGCTGTTCGAACTGATCGACCGCGCAGCCCGCCTGCGTCCAGTGGCCCGAATTATGCACGCGGGGCGCGATCTCGTTCACGATCAGCGCATCGCGCGTCACGAACAGCTCGACCCCCATCACGCCGACATAATCGAGCTTGTTGAGGATCTTCGCCGCCAGCAGCACCGCATCGGTGCGCTGCGCATCGGTGATCGCGGCAGGCACGGTGGTCGTGCGCAGGATGCCGCCCTCATGTTTGTTCTGGCCCGGATCGAAGCAGGAAATCGCGCCGTCCTGCGCGCGCGCGCCGATCACCGAGATCTCCTTGAAGAAGGTCACGAAGCCTTCGAGGATCGCAGGCGCGCCCTTCATATCGGCCAGCGCGGCCTCGGCCTCTTCGGGGGCGTTGATCACCACCTGACCCTTGCCGTCATAGCCGAAGCGGCGGGTCTTGAGGATCGCGGGGCAGCCGATCTCGGCGATGGCCTCTTGCAAATCGGTCAGATCGTCCACGGCGGCAAAGGGCGCGGTCGGCAGACCCAGATCGTTGAGGAAGGCCTTCTCGACCAGACGATCCTGGCTGACCGCGAGGGCGCGGCGGTTCGGACGGATCGGCTTGAGGCTTTCAAGCAGATCGAGCGCCGAGGTCGGCACGTTCTCGAACTCGTAGGTGATGACATCCACCGCCTCGGCAAAGGCGCGCAAGGCGGCCTCGTCCTCGTAAGGCGCGGTGGTCACCGCATGGGCGACATCGCCTGCGGGCGGGTTCGGCCCCGGCTCGTAGATATGGGTCTTGTAGCCCAGGCGCGAGGCCGCGACCGAGAGCATCCGGCCAAGCTGACCGCCGCCGAGGATGCCGATGACGGCGCCGTAGGGAAGGGGCTCACTCATCCTGCGGCTCCTGTGGGATCGAGGCGGAAAGCTTCTCGCGCCAGTCATCGAGCCGCGCGGCGAGATCGGCATCGCTGATCGCGAGGATGCCCGCCGCCATCAGGCCAGCATTGGCCGCGCCGGCCGCGCCGATCGCCATGGTCGCGACGGGGAAGCCCTTGGGCATCTGAACGATGGAATAGAGGCTGTCGACGCCCGAGAGCGCGCGGGTCTGGACCGGAACGCCGATTACCGGCACGCGGGTCTTCGAGGCCATCATGCCGGGCAGGTGGGCCGCGCCGCCTGCACCGGCGATGATCACGTGCAATCCGCGGTCGACGGCGGTCTTTCCATAGTCCCAAAGGCGGTCAGGCGTGCGATGCGCCGAGACGATCTTCGCCTCATAGGCCACACCGAGTTCGTCGAGAATAGTCGCCGCCTCTTTCATCGTGGGCCAGTCCGACTGGCTGCCCATGATGATTCCCACTTTCACGCCCATGAAATCCCCTCTCGCAGATGGAGCGCGCACTATAGAAATCTGTGCCGTCGCGGCAAGCCCTGCGGGGCGCTCAAGCGATGATGTCGGGGGTGAGCTGGTCCTCGATCCGCGCGATCTGGTCCTTGAGCGCCAGTTTCTGCTTTTTCAGGCGCACCATGCGCAGCTGATCGGGGTGGACGGCTTCGGTGAGCGCGTGGATTGCCTCGTCGAGATCGCGGTGTTCGCGTTTGAGCACCTCGAGTTTCACACGCAGCACTTCCTCGTGGTTCATCTCGATATGGGCATTCATGTCCGGCATCCGGTCCTGTCACGCAAAGAACACACGCCCGACTCGTCTGAACCGATTGGGCGAGACCTGAATATAGCAGTTTGCGAAGCACTTAGGAGAAAAATCCGCGCCTTTGGTTCTGTTCCGCCTCTTGCGGCGCGCGGGCACCCCGCCCATATTCGATACAGGCGGATTGCCGGTCTCCGGGGTCCGTTTTCGCAACGTCGCTTGAACAAGGGCTTGCCTGATGACGAAACTGAGCTTTGGCGCACATCCCTACCTTCTGGGCTTCGATCAGCTTGAGCGGCTGGTGGAACGCACCGCGAAAGGCTCGGATGCCTATCCCCCCTACAATATCGAACAACGCGGCGAGGATGCCTTCCGTATCACGCTCGCTGTCGCTGGCTTTCGCGAAGATGACCTGTCGATCACGCTCGAGGATCGGGCGTTGGTGATCCGGGGGCGTCAATCCGAGGGTGAGGAAGAACGCATCTTCCTCCATCGCGGCATTGCGGCGCGCGCCTTCCAGCGCAGCTTCGTGCTTGCCGATGGGGTCGAGGTGGCGGGGGCCACGACCGAAAACGGGCTCTTGCATGTCGATCTCAAACGGGCCCAGCCCGAAACGATCGTGCAGACCATCCCGATCGCCAGGAAATGAGCCTTCGGCAGGAACGGCAGGAAAGGAAACGCGCATGAACACGAAATTCGATTTTGGCGACAAGGGCGAGCAGCCCATCGTCTATGTCCGCGAAGTGGCGGTGCAGGATCTGCCCAAGGAATTGCAGGCGGAACTGGCTGGCGTGGATCATCTTTACGCGGTCCATGACAGCGATGGCGAGCGCCTCGCGCTGGTCAAGGATCGCAAGCTGGCCTTCGTTCTGGCCCGCCAGAATGATCTGGAGCCGGTCTCGGTGCACTGAAACTGAAACCGAGAGAATACCCGAAAGGCGCCGAGGCTCAGGCCTGCGGCGCCTTTTTCGATTCCAGATGCGAAATCGCGAAGGACGCGCCGACACAGGCGGTGAACAGATAGAGCCCCCAGCCGGTTTCAAGTCGACCAAGCCCAATGCCTTTCGCCACCACGATATATATCGCGATCAGGAAGACATCGGCCATCGCGAGCTTGCCCAGAAGGTTCAGCGCCGGCTTGAGCTTGGGGGAGGCGAGGTTGAACTGGATCAGCGCGATCCCGATCACCTTCAGATAGGGGGCGAAGAGGGCGAGGAAGCTCACGACGACGGCGAGGAAGATATCCTTCTGCCACAGCGTCTGCAGCCCGCTGAGCACCGAGATCGTGTCGAGATCGAAAAAGGGCAGCAGCCCCGCGCGCAAGAGCGGCGCTGCCCAGGCGATGGGAAACAGGATCAACAGGGCCAGATTGGCGAATTTCAGCATGGGGCCTCGCGAGACGATCTTTCCCTCCGGTCTAGCCGCAAGGGTCTGAAAAGTCATCCGGTTTCAGCGAAGCGTCTCGATCGGGCCCTCGGCGCGGCCGTGGATGAACTGTTGGACGTAAGCATCTGGCGTTGCGTCCATTTCGGCAATTGGGCCTTCCCAGCGGATCTTGCCTGCGTGCAACATCGCCACCCGGTCGGCAATCGCGCGCACCGAGGTCATGTCATGCGTGATCGTCATCGCGGTCGCGCCCATCTCGGTCACGATCTCGCGGATCAGTTCGTTGATGACGCCCGCCATGATCGGGTCGAGCCCGGTCGTGGGTTCGTCAAAGAAGATGATCTCGGGCTCGGCGGCGATGGCGCGGGCAAGGCCCACACGTTTCTGCATCCCGCCGGACAGTTCCGCCGGGAACAGGTCGGCCACATCGGGCGACAGGCCCACGCGGCGCAGTTTCTCGATGGCGATCTCGCGCGCCTCGGGTTTCGGGCGCTTGAGCGAGCCGCGCAGCAGGCGGAAGGCGACGTTTTCCCAGACCGAGAGGCTGTCGAACAGCGCGCCGCCCTGAAACAGCATGCCGAAGCGGGCGAGGAAGGCGTCTCGGTCGCCCTCATGCACGTCCACGCCGTCCAACGTGATCGTGCCGCTATCGGGCTCGATCAGCCCGAGGATGCATTTCAGCAGCACCGATTTGCCCGTGCCCGAGCCGCCGATGATGACGGTCGATTGCCCGGTCGGCACCACGAGGTCCACACCGCGCAGCACATGTTTGGAGCCGAAGCTCTTGGTGAGGGCCTCAAGCGTGATCATGCCGAGAAGAAGGCCTCCGTCAGCAGGTAGTTCGCGGCGAGGATCGCGACCGAGGCCGCGACCACGGCGGATTTCGTGGCCCGGCCCACGCCTTGCGCGCCCCGGCCCGAATTCATCCCGTGATAGCAGCCCATCGTGGCGACGATGAAGCCGAAGGCTGCGCCCTTCACGAGACCCGAGCCCACGTCCCAGAACTCCAGGAAATCCCAGGTGTTCTTGAGATAGGTGGCCGAGTTGAAGCCCAGCCGCGTCGTGCCGACCATCCAGCCGCCCATGATCCCGATGATGTCGCCCACGCCCACCAGCAGCGGCACGCAGAGCGTGGCCGCGACGACGCGCGGAACGGTGAGATATTTCATCGGGTTGGTGGACAGCGTGGTCAGCGCGTCGATCTGCTCGGTCACCTTCATCGTGCCGATCTCGGCGGCGATCGAGGAGGCCACGCGCGCCGCCACCATCAGCCCGCCCAAGACAGGGCCAAGTTCGCGCACCATGCCGATCGCGGTGATCGAGGGCACGACCTGCTCGGCCGAGAAGCGCGCGCCGCCCGCGTAGATCTGCAGCGCCAGCGCCGCCCCGGTGAAAAGCGCGGTCATGCCGACGACCGGCAGCGACAGCCAGCCGATATTCAGACAGGCCAGCCAGAATTCGCGCGCATAGAAGGGCGGGCGGATCAGGTGGCTCAGCGTCTGGCCGACGAAGAAGGTCAGCCGTCCGGTCGCGGCCATCAGCGCCAGCGTCGCACGGCCCAAAGCCGCGAGAGGAGAGGTCAGCGTTGCGACGCTCACCCGGCCTGCTCCGAATAGACGCGGTTATAGCGAGGTCCAAGCGCGGTCAGAATCTCGTAGCCGATCGTGCCAGCAATATCGGCCAGCGCATCGACGCCCTGAGAGGGGCCGATCAGGTCGAGCGTGTCGGGCACTTCGTCGAGATCGGTCACATCCACGGTCAGGAGGTCCATCGAGACCCGGCCGCGCAGCGGGCAGGGAATGTCGCCCGCGTAGAGATCGGTGATGTTCGACAGCACCCGGTGGATACCATCCGCGTAACCGGCCGCGATTGTGGCCATCGTCGTGATCCGCTCGGCCTGCCAGGTGTTGCCGTAGCCCACCGTCTCGCCGGGCTGAACCACGCGGGTCTGGATCACCGGGAGCGACAGGGTCGCCACGCCAAGCGCCGCCTCGAACGGGCGCCCGCCGTAAAGGCCTATGCCGGGGCGGGTGAGGTCGAAATGATAGTCAGGCCCCAGCAGGATGCCGCCTGTCGCCGCGAGCGAGCGCTTCACGGCCATACCGTCCGTCATCCGCTTGAATTCGGCGAGCTGCTGGGCGTTCATCTCGTGCTCGGGCTCGTCAGCACAGGCGAGGTGGCTCATCACCAGCTCGATCCCGCGGTCGAGCAGAACGGGCGCGGCCTCCTGCCAAGCGTCGTCCTCCATCCCGAGACGGTTCATCCCGGTGTCGAGCTGTACGCCGAAGGGCGCATCGGGCAGGGCGTCCAGGTGGCGCGCCATCTGTTCGGGCGAATTCAGCATCGGGATCAGGCCCGCCTCGCGGATCAGCGGCGCATCGCCCGCCATATGGCCGCCAAGCACGAAAATCCGCGCCTCCGGGCCCAGATGCGGGCGCAGCTTCGCCCCTTCCTCGGCAAGCGCCACGAAGAACTCGCGCGCCCCGGCGCGATAGAGCGCAGGCGCGACCTTCGACGCGCCCAGCCCATAGCTATCCGCCTTCACGACCGCCGATGTGCGCGTCGCCTCACCCGAGCGCGCATCGAGCGCGCGCCAATTCGCGACCACAGCGTCGAGGTCGATTTTCAGAGATGCCTGTGCCATGGCTTCTTTTTCTGCGCGTGGACGCCAAGGTCAAGTGCAATCCGTCTTGCGCTCAGGGAAAGGCTGTGCCGCTGGCAAGCCGGGTGTGGATCGCCTGGGCGCCGCCCTCATGGGCCGCCCAGATCAGCACCGCGCAAGCGGCTTGCGCGTAAAGGCCGTTATCGCGCCCGGCCAGTGGCGCCCATTCGAAGGGTGAGACGGGCAGGGGCTGGTCGGGCAGGGCCTTGCACCGCTCGATCCCGGTGCCGGGATTGAGATAGCGGGGATCGTCCGAGACCAGCACCGAGAGCCCCTCGTCGAACCAGGCAGGCATCTTGCCCCGGATCTGGCCGAGGATGCCAAGCCGGGCATGAGTCTCGGTATGGGTCAGCTCATGGGCAAGGATCGTCTCGGTCAGCCCGCGTGGGGCCACGCGCACCACCGCCCAAGATCCCAGCGAATAGGTTACCGCTGCCGCCCCGCGCCCGCCCAACCGCTGGTCGCAGGCCTTCGTAGAGCAGGCGAGAATGCGGCTATGAGCCTCGCGGTCCGGATAGAAATGCGCCACCTGCGCGCGCGCGCCGTCAATCGTCTCGACCAGCGCGCGGCGGTCGTCACGCGACATCGCGCTATCGACGAAGATGCAGGGCGCCGCCCGGTCCAGCCCGAAACAGCGCGGGCAGATCCCGGCGGCCAGCACCGGGTAGAACCACAACAGCGCCAGAAGCCCCAGAACGCCGCCCGTCGCCAAAGCCAGAAAAGAGACACGGAAAACTCGCCACATGCGCCTTAAAATGGCGCAGGGAGCCGATTTGACCAAGCGTCAGTCGCGCCCACGGAGAATTTGTCGCAGAGCGCCGTGCAGCGTCTGCACCTCCGAGCGCGTCATCGCGAAGCGCGTCCACATGTTGCGCAGGTTGCGCTTCATCATCGGCGCCTTTTCGGGCGGGTGGAAGAAACCGGCTTCTTCCAGCCGCTGCTCGAAATGATCGCCGAGCTTCTCGACCTCGATGGCCGAGGCCGGATCATGCCCCGCAAGCCCCGGATCGACCGGCACGGCCTCAAGCGTGTGGCGCGAATACTCATAGGCGGTCAACAGCACCGCCTGCGCGAGATTGAGCGAGAAAAACTCCGGGTTAACCGGCACGGTGATGATCGCGTTGGCGCGGATGATGTCGTCATTTTCCAGCCCCGTGCGCTCGGGGCCGAACAGGATGCCGACCTTCTGGCCCGCGACGATGCGCTTGCGCGCCTCGACCATCGCAGCCTCGGGCGTGAAGATGGGCTTCGGCAACTCGCGCCCGCGCGCGGTCGTGGCGAAAACGTAATCGCAATCGGCAACCGCTTCGGCCACGCTGTCATAGACACCCGCGAAATCGAGCACCTGACCCGCCGCCCCCGACGCCATCGCCACAGCTTTCGGGTTCGGCCAGCCGTCGCGCGGATCCACCAGCCGCATCTTGCGCAGCGAGAAATTCAGCATCGCGCGCGCCGCCGCCCCGATATTCTCGCCCATCTGCGGGCGCACGAGGATAAAGGCAGGCTGGGCGGGATCGGGCAGGTCGGGCATGAGGCAGTCCTTTCGCGCCCCTCCTAGTCGCGCAAGCAGGCACTGGCAAGGCCGCGCGCCTTGCGCTAAGAGGCCCAAGACACGCAAAGGAGCCCGATCATGGCCGAGGATCGCCCGCAAATCTACCTGATCACGCCGCCTGCGTTCGACGCAGCGGAGTTCGCACCGAAACTGGCCTCGGTGCTCGACGCCCACGAGGTTGCCTGCATCCGCCTGGCATTGGCCAGTCGCGACGAATACGAGATCGGCCGCGCCGCCGATGCCCTGCGCGAAGTTTCCCATGCCCGCGATGTGGCGCTGGTGATCGAGACCCATCTTGGCCTCGTTGAACGCCACGGGCTCGACGGCGTGCATTTCACCGATGGCGCGCGCCAGATCCGCGCGGCGCGCAAGGCGCTCGGGACCGATGCGATCGTCGGCTCGCATTGCGGCGCCTCGCGTCATGAAGGGATGAATGCGGGTGAGGCGGGCGCCGATTACGTCTGCTTTGGCCCGGTGGGTGAGACGACCCTTGGCACAGGCGCTCGCGCCGAGCACGATCTCTTCCAGTGGTGGTCCGAGATGATTGAAGTGCCGGTTGTGGCCGAAGGGGCATTGAGCGAGACGCTGATCGCCGAGTTCGCTCCCGTGACTGACTGGTTTGCGCTTGGTGAGGAAGTTTGGCGCGAAGACGATCCCGCGGCCGCTTTGGGTCGCTTCATCGCGGCGATGGGCTGAGCGGCCCCATGTCTGACTGGCTTGGCGACAGCAATGGCCCGATGGGCGATCACGGCGCCTTCATGGAGAGCGAGCTTCAGGTGCCCCGCGCTGATCTCGCCGCCCATATTCGCCAGCTCGATGGCGACCGTCTCCTGATCGCGGTGGTCGGCGGCCCCGGCGCGGGCAAGTCCCATATCGCGCGCGAACTCGCTGAGGCGCTCGGGGAAAGAGCGGCGATCGTCGCGATGGACGGATTTCACCGTGACAATGACTGGCTCGATGCGCACGGGCTGCGTGCTGTGAAAGGCGCGCCGGAAACCTTTGATGTTGATAGTCTTTCCGACCTTCTCGCTCGTCTCAAGGTGGCTCGGGACGATGCGTCGGTTCCGACGTTTGACCGCGACGCCGACGCCACTGTGACCGGCGGTGGCTCGGTCCCGGCAAGCGCAAAATACCTGATCGTCGAGGGCAATTACCTGCTCCTGACCCGCCCCGGCTGGCGTGATCTCTACCCGCTCTTCGACCTCTCGATCCGCATCGACCTGCCCGAGGCGGTGCTGCGCCAACGCCTCACCGAACGCTGGCGCGACCAGGGCTGCGATCTGGCCGAGACCCGTCGCCGCGTCGAGGAAAATGACCTCCCCAACGGCCGCCTGATCGCCCGCGAAAGCCGCGCCGCCGATCTGGTCATCCGCGACTGATCCTTCTTCTTCTTGATCCAAATATCTCGGGGGGCTCGCAACGCGAGCGGGGGCAGAGCCCCCTTGCCATGAGGTTTGCTCGCCGACGCGAGCGGGGGCAGAGCCCCCT
>NZ_AUND01000002.1 GCF_000714535.1 Thioclava pacifica DSM 10166
TCTCGAAAATCATCGAGTGATCTGACGCTTTCGGGACCGGTTTTCCGGCCCCGAAAAACGACAGTGGACGAGAATTTGAATGGTGCGCCGCAAGGCGCGCCATTCGCTCTTGACAGACTCAGGGAACCCCCATAGAGGACGCGCCTGATCTGCCAAGATTACAGGTTCGATGCAGGCACCACATTCGGTGCTGTCTGCCTCTCAACCTTCACGCCATGCGAGAGGCATGACATATGACCGGCCAAAATATCCGCATCCGGCTCAAGGCGTTCGATTACCGCGTGCTGGACGCCAGCACCCAGGAAATCGTCAACACCGCGAAGCGCACGGGTGCCCAGGTTCGCGGGCCCATCCCGCTTCCGAACAAGATCGAGAAATTCACGGTTCTGCGTGGTCCGCACATCGACAAGAAGTCGCGCGACCAGTGGGAAATCCGTACGCACAAGCGTCTTCTCGACATCGTCGATCCGACCCCCCAGACCGTGGACGCGCTGATGAAGCTCGACCTCGCTGCGGGCGTTGACGTCGAGATCAAGGTTTAAGGAGAGCAACATGCTGCGGACTGGTGTTATCGCCAAGAAGCTGGGCATGACCCGGCTCTTCCTCGAGGACGGCAAGCAGGTTCCTGTGACCGTTCTCCAACTCGACAAGCTCCAGGTGGTGGCTCAGCGCACCTCCGAGAAGGACGGCTACACCGCTGTTCAGCTCGGTGCGGGCGAAGCCAAAGCCAAGCGCACCACGGCTGCGATGCGCGGTCACTTCGCGAAAGCGAACGTGGCGCCCAAGCGCAAGGTCGCCGAATTCCGCGTCGCCGAGGAAAACCTCATCGACGTGGGCGAGGAGATCACGGCCAACCACTACTTCGAAGGTCAGTTCGTGGATATCGCGGGCACCTCGATCGGTAAGGGTTTCGCCGGTGCGATGAAGCGTCACAACTTCGGTGGTCTGCGCGCCTCGCACGGCGTGTCGATCTCGCACCGCTCGCACGGTTCGACCGGTCAGTGTCAGGATCCGGGCCGCGTGTTCAAGGGCAAGAAGATGGCCGGTCACCTCGGTGCCGTGCGCGTCACGACCCAGAACCTGCAAGTGGTCAAGACCGACGCCGATCGTGGCCTGATCATGGTCAAGGGTTCGGTCCCGGGCGCCAAGGGCGGCTGGGTCACGGTGAAAGACGCCGTGAAGAAGCCGATCTCGGAAAACGTGATCTACCCGGCCGCGCTGAAATCGGCTGCCGAAGCTGCTGCGAAAGCCGCTGAAGAAGCTGCTGCCGCCGCTGCTGCCGAGGCTGAAGCCGAAGCCAAGCGTCTCGCAGAAGAGCAAGCCGCTCAGGAAGCCGCCGCGCTGAAGGAAGCCGAAGCCTCGATCGAGGCCGACAAGGCTGACGACGCGGGTGACGCGCCCGAAGGAGACAAGTGATGAAACTCGACGTGATCAAACTCGACGCCGGCAAGGCCGGTTCGATCGACCTCTCCGACGAGATCTTCGGGCTCGAGCCGCGTGCGGACATCCTGCACCGCGTCGTGCGCTGGCAGCGCGCGAAAGCGCAAGCTGGTACCCACTCGGTTCTGACCAAGTCGGAAGTCAGCTACTCGACGAAGAAGATCTACCGCCAGAAGGGCACTGGCGGCGCACGCCACGGCTCCCGCAAGGCTCCGATCTTCCGCAAGGGTGGTGTCTACAAGGGCCCGACCCCGCGCAGCCACGCTCACGACCTGCCCAAGAAGTTCCGGGCTCTGGGTCTGAAGCACGCGCTGTCGTCGAAAGCGGCCAGCGGCAAGCTGGTGGTGCTGGATGATGCCGTGATGGCCGAAGCCAAGACCCAACTGCTCGCGAAAGCCGCGAAGGAGCTGGGCTGGAAGAAGGTCCTGGTGATCGACGGTGCCGAGGTGAACGAGAACTTCGCCAAAGCCGCGCGCAACATCGAAGGCATCGACGTGCTGCCCTCGATGGGCGCCAATGTCTATGACATCCTCAAGCGTGACACGCTCGTGCTCACGAAGGCGGGTGTCGAAGCTCTGGAGGCTCGTCTGAAATGAGCGCGAAACCCGAACATTACGACGTGATCGTCAAGCCGATCATCACCGAGAAGGCCACCATGGCCTCGGAGAACGGCGCCGTGGTCTTCGAAGTGGCGAAAACCGCCTCGAAGCCGCAGATCAAGGAAGCCGTGGAGACCCTCTTCGGCGTCAAGGTGAAGGCGGTCAACACCACCATCACCAAAGGCAAGACCAAGCGCTTCCGGGGTATCCCGGGCAAGCGTTCGGACGTGAAGAAAGCCTACGTGACGCTGGAAGAAGGCAACACGATCGACGTGTCGACCGGCCTCTGATCCATTCTGGATCGTGAAATTGGAACGGCCCTCGCGCAAGCGGGGGCCTTTTCGTTTGCTCGTTGCCGCTGGTAGGGCTGAGCCCTCACTTCTCCCGAATGTAGCTCTCCGAGACATATCCCTTGAGCCCCGGAGCGCGGTCGAGGCGGGCGTTGCACCAGCGCGTATTGCCGATCCGTTCGCAGCTCTGGACGCGCAGGAGCGTCCCGTTGGGGAGCCCCACGATCACCTTGTAGCCCACACCCGGCCCCTCGCGCATCTTGAGCATGTCCTCGCCCTTGACGCCGGCGACGACATAGGTGCCTCGCCAGCTATCGGCGAGGGCAGGGCTGGCAAGAAGCGCGAAAGCAAAGAGGGGGGCGGCGAGCGCAATCGCTCTGGTTGGACGCATCGGTTTCTCCTGTTATTCTATCTGCCTCAGAGCCCAGTCTGCATGGCCGGGCCGCGAAGCGCCAGTTGCTTGGGGCGCACCGCGCAAAAACAGGCCCAAGCCTATAGACTCGCCCACCCATCCCTGCTACATCGCGCCAGTCTCGAGGCCTCGGATTCGTTCCGGGGCCCGTGATTTTTGAATTCGGGGACCTTCGGGGCCCTATACACACAGACAGGCGGGGTAACTCGCCGCAAACCAACGGAAGACAGAAAGCATGGCACTCAAGTCGTATAAACCGACGACGCCGGGCCAGCGTGGGCTGGTTCTGATCGACCGTTCGGAGCTTTGGAAAGGCCGTCCGGTCAAAGCCCTCACTGAGGGTCTGACCAAGACGGGTGGCCGGAACAACACCGGGCGGATCACGATGTGGCACAAGGGTGGTGGCGCGAAGCGTCTCTACCGCATCGTCGACTTCAAGCGTCGCAAGTTCGATGTTCCGGCGACCGTCGAGCGGATCGAATACGATCCGAACCGCACCGCCTTCATCGCGCTGATCAAATATCAAGATGGCGAGCTCGCCTACATCCTCGCTCCGCAGCGTCTCGCTGTCGGCGACACCGTGATCGCGGGCGCCAAGCAGGACGTGAAGCCGGGCAACGCGATGCCCTTCTCGGGCATGCCGATCGGTACCATCGTCCACAACGTCGAGCTGAAGCCCGGCAAGGGCGGCCAGATCGCACGCGCCGCGGGCACCTATGCCCAGTTCGTCGGTCGTGACGGTGGCTACGCGCAGCTGCGTCTGAGCTCGGGCGAACTGCGCCTCGTGCGTCAGGAATGCATGGCGACCATCGGTGCCGTGTCGAACGCTGACCACTCGAACCAGAACCTCGGTAAAGCCGGTCGTAAGCGCCACATGGGCGTGCGTCCGACCGTTCGCGGTGTTGCGATGAACCCGATCGACCACCCGCATGGTGGTGGTGAAGGCCGTACCTCGGGTGGCCGTCACCCGGTGACGCCGTGGGGCAAGCCCACCAAGGGCAAGCGCACCCGCTCGAACAAGAAGACGGACCAGTACATCCTGCGTTCGCGTCACGCGAAGAAGAAGGGTCGCTAAGATATGTCTCGTTCTGTTTGGAAAGGCCCTTTCGTTGACGCCTATCTGCTGAAGAAAGCGGAAAAAGCGCGCGAGTCGGGCAAAGGCGAAGTGATCAAGATCTGGTCGCGTCGTTCCACCATCCTGCCGCAATTCGTCGGCCTCACCTTCGCCGTCTACAATGGCCAGAAGCACATCCCGGTGAACGTCACCGAGGAAATGATCGGTCAGAAATTCGGTGAATACTCGCCGACCCGTACCTATTACGGGCATGCGGCCGACAAGAAAGCCAAGAGGAAGTAATCGTCATGGGTAAGGAAAAGAATCCGCGCCGCGTGGCGGACAACGAAGCAATGGCGAAAACCCGCATGCTTCGCACCTCGCCGCAGAAACTGAACCTCGTCGCTGCGATGATCCGTGGCAAGAAGGTCGACAAGGCCCTTTCGGACCTGACCTTCTCGAAGAAGCGTATCGCTATCGACGTGAAAAAATGCCTCCAGTCGGCGATTGCCAACGCTGAGAACAACCACGGCCTGGACGTGGACGAACTCGTCGTGGCGGAAGCCTGGGTTGGCAAGAACCTGGTGATGAAGCGTGGCCGTCCGCGGGCACGTGGCCGGTTCGGCAAGATCATGAAGCCGTTTTCGGAACTCACCATCAAGGTGCGCCAGATCGAGGAGCAAGCGTAATGGGTCAGAAGGTCAATCCGATCGGCATGCGCCTCCAGGTCAACCGCACCTGGGACAGCCGCTGGTACGCCGACAGCAAGGACTACGGCAACCTCCTGCTTGAGGATCTCAAGATCCGCGAGTTCATCCACGAGGAAGCCAAGCAGGCCGGCGTCAGCCGCGTCATCATCGAGCGTCCGCACAAGAAGTGCCGCGTGACCATTCACGCTGCGCGTCCGGGCGTCATCATCGGCAAGAAAGGCGCTGACATCGAAGCGCTGCGCAAGAAGCTGGCGAACTTCACCGACAGCGAGCTGCACCTGAACATCGTCGAAGTCCGCAAGCCGGAACTCGACGCGCAGCTCGTCGCCGAGTCGATCGCTCAGCAGCTCGAGCGCCGTGTCTCGTTCCGCCGCGCGATGAAGCGCTCGGTGCAGAACGCGATGCGCATGGGTGCCCTGGGT
This sequence comes from Thioclava pacifica DSM 10166, assembly GCF_000714535.1. Classification (GTDB taxonomy): domain Bacteria; phylum Pseudomonadota; class Alphaproteobacteria; order Rhodobacterales; family Rhodobacteraceae; genus Thioclava; species Thioclava pacifica. The sequence goes on from NZ_AUND01000002.1 coordinate 4,928, forward strand.
ATCCGCGTCAACGTCGCCGGCCGTCTGGGCGGCGCCGAGATCGCGCGCACCGAGTGGTATCGCGAAGGCCGTGTGCCGCTGCACACCCTGCGTGCCGACATCGATTACGCACTCTCCGAAGCCATGACCCCCTACGGGATCATCGGCATCAAGGTGTGGATCTTCAAAGGCGAGATCATGGAACATGATCCGCAAGCTCGCGACCGCAAGCACGCCGAAGCCCAAGAGGGCCCGGCTCCGCGCGGCCCGCGTCGCGATCGCTGAGGGAGTAGATAGTCATGCTGCAACCGAAACGGACGAAGTTCCGCAAGATGCACAAAGGCCGGATCCACGGCGAAGCCAAAGGTGGCTTTGACCTGAACTTCGGTCACTTCGGCCTCAAGGCTGTGGCGCCCGAGCGCGTCACCGCCCGTCAGATCGAAGCCGCGCGTCGTGCGATCACCCGCCACATGAAGCGTCAGGGCCGTGTCTGGATCCGGATTTTCCCGGATACCCCGATCACCGCGAAACCCACCGAAGTCCGTATGGGTAAAGGTAAGGGTTCGGTCGACCGTTGGGCCGCCAAGGTCAAGCCCGGCCGCGTGATGTTCGAAATCGACGGCGTCAACGAAGTCATCGCTCGCGAGGCCCTGCGCCTCGGCGCCGCGAAGCTCCCCGTTGCCTGCCGCATCGTCGAGCGTCAGGACTGGTAATCCCGGTCCCTCGCGAGAGAAACGAAAGCCCCGCCCATCCGGCGGGGCTTTTGCTATACTGAGGCGATGATTTGAAGCCTTCGGGAGTTTTCATGAAGCATTGGAAGAGCGACGATCTGTCGATCTATAACGAGCGCCAGAAGATCATGGCGACCTCGGTGAATGCGATCGGTCTGGCGCTGGTGGGGTTTGCGATTCTCAAGCCGGTTGTCGAGCAGAGCCGGCATGACCCGATGCAGCTTGCGGTCTGGGGGATCATCGGACTCGCATTGCACGGCATTTCGCACTATATTTTGGGTAACCTGAAGAAGGAGGTCTGAGACATGGCGATCTACGGATATATCGTGCCGTTCATTGCGCTCGCGCTCGGCCTTGGCGCGATGGCGTGGTCGAACCATCTTTCGCGCAAGTTCGACGAGGCGCATGAGATGCAGACGCAGCGCAAACGCTGAGTATTGCGACCGACCAATGAAAAGCCCCGCCGGAGCGGCGGGGCTTTTGGTTTGAAGAGGTCTCCAATCGGATCGCCTCACTCCACCCACTTGTAATTGAAGCTCACCGAGATCCGGTCGTATTCCGACATGTTCATCGGCACTTCGTGGCGCAGCCAGCTTTCCCAGAGCAGCACCTCGCCCGGCTCGGGGGCGACATAGATGAAGGGCTGCAATTCCCGCCGTGCAGGTTTCAGCCGTGTCGGCGCGGCCATCATCATCGCAAGCCGCGGGTCTTCCAGTTTCAGTGCCGAGGCGCCGTCGGGCATCGCGACATAGGTCGTGCCAGAGATCACCGAATGCGGGTGGATATGCGAGCCATGCGTGCCGCCCTCGGGCAGGATGTTGATCCACAGATCCTCCAGCACCAGCTTGCCGCCACCCAGCTCGAATTGCAGGTCCTCGGCGAAGGCGGCGACGTGCAGGTCGAGCGATTTGACGATGTCGTCGAAGATCGGGAAGCGCCAGGGCAGGTCGGTCAGCGAGGCGTAGGAGGTGTAGCCCGGATAGCCGTTCTCCTCGCACCATTCCTGACCCGCCTCGTCATCCTCGGCGATGGCGTAGCAGGAAGCTTCCAGCTCGTCGGTGTCGACCTTGGGGCCGAACTCGGAGAGTTTCGCGCGGTAGAGGCGGGTTGCGAAGAGGCTTTCGATTTGCGACATGGCTGGGCGCTCCGAGAGGGGGTAAGTTGCCTTGTCCTACCCGATCGAGGGGTAAAGGCCAATCAATCCTTGCCATATCCGATTCTCTCTGATATTGGCCCCAAGTTCCTGAATTCAGGACCGACATAACCCATCAGATACAGGGTCACCCGCGAGGGGCCCTCTGATGCCAAGAAAGGACCCGGGATGAACGCCCAAGAACTCAAGGCGAAGACGCCTGATGAGCTGCGTGACCAGCTCGTCGCGCTGAAAAAAGAAGCCTTCAACCTCCGCTTTCAGCAAGCCACCGGCCAGCTCGAGAACACCGCGCGCATGCGCACCGTTCGTCGTGACGTTGCGCGGATCAAGACCGTGCTGAACGCCAAAGCCGCTGAAGCCGCGAAGTAAGGAGAGCTTCCTATGCCCAAACGTATCCTGCAAGGCACCGTGACCTCGGACAAGAACGACCAGACGGTCACCGTTTCGGTCGAGCGCCGCTTCACGCATCCGGTTCTCAAGAAGACGATCCGGAAGTCCAAGAAATACCGCGCCCATGACGCGGCTAACCAGTTCAAGACCGGTGACGTTGTTCGCATTGAAGAATGTGCGCCGATCTCGAAGACCAAGCGCTGGCGGGTCGTGGTCGAGGCGTAAGCCCCGGCCATATCGCCAGTATTCGAAACCCTGGGGCCCTTACTGCATAGGCGTCCCCAAAGGTCGGGAGTAACCCCATGATCCAGATGCAGACCAATCTGGATGTTGCTGACAACTCCGGCGCTCGCCGGGTTCAGTGCATCAAGGTCCTCGGCGGCTCGCACCGCCGTTACGCATCCGTGGGCGACATCATCGTGGTGTCGGTCAAGGAAGCGATCCCGCGCGGCCGCGTGAAGAAAGGTGACGTCCGCAAGGCCGTCGTCGTGCGCACCGCCAAGGAAGTTCGTCGTGAAGATGGCACCGCCATCCGTTTCGACCGCAACGCCGCCGTCATCCTGAACAACGCGGGCGAGCCGGTCGGCACCCGTATCTTCGGGCCGGTCGTTCGCGAGCTGCGCGCCAAGAACTTCATGAAGATCATCTCGCTTGCTCCGGAGGTGCTGTGATGGCTGCTAAACTCCGTAAAGGCGACAAGGTCGTCGTGCTCGCTGGCAAGGACAAGGGCAAGCAAGGTGAGATCACCTCGGTTGACCCGAAAGCCGGCAAGGCTGTCGTGGACGGCGTGAACGTCGCGATCCGTCACCAGCGTCAGACCCAGACCACCCAGGGCGGCCGTCAGCCGAAGGCTATGCCGATCGACCTGTCGAACCTGGCTCTGATGGATGCCAATGGTAAAGCCACCCGCGTCGGCTTCCGCGAGGAAGACGGCAAGAAGGTGCGTTACGCCAAGACCACCGGGGAGGCGATCTGATGCTCGATCAAGCGACCTACACTCCGCGTCTGAAAGCGCTCTACAAGGATCAGATCCGTGCGGCGCTGAAAGAAGAGTTCGGCTACAAGAACGACATGCAGATCCCGCGCCTTGAGAAGATCGTTCTCAACATGGGCGTTGGTGAAGCCGTCAAGGACACCAAGAAGGTCAAGCAGGCCGCCGACGAGCTCTCGCTCATCGCCGGTCAGAAGGCCGTGATGACCAAGGCGAAGAAGTCGATCGCTGGCTTCCGCGTCCGTGAAGAAATGCCGCTGGGCTGCAAAGTCACCCTGCGCGGCGAGCGGATGTACGAATTCCTCGATCGCCTGATCAACGTCGCCCTGCCGCGCGTCCGCGACTTCCGCGGCGTGAAGCCGTCCTTCGACGGTCGTGGCAACTTCGCGATGGGCCTCAAGGAACACATCGTGTTCCCGGAAATCGACTTCGATAAAGTCGACGAGGTTCTCGGTATGGACATCATCGTGGTGACCACGTCTGACGTGGATGCCGAAGCGAAGGCGCTGTTGAAAGCTTTCAACATGCCTTTCAACGCCTGATCGCGGAGGAACGAAACTTATGGCTAAGAAATCCATGGTTGCGCGCGAAGTGAAGCGTCAGCGTCTTGTGAACAAGTACGCGACGAAGCGGGCCGCGCTCAAGGAAATCATCGCGGACCAGGACCGCCCGATGGAGGAGCGCTTCAAGGCGTCTCTGAAACTCGCGGAACTGCCCCGCAACTCGTCGGCGACCCGGCTGCACAATCGTTGCCAGCTCACCGGTCGTCCCCACGCTTACTACCGTAAGCTCAAACTCTCGCGGATCATGCTGCGCGAACTGGCCTCCTACGGCCAGATCCCCGGCATGGTGAAGTCGAGCTGGTAAGGAGGGCGACATGTCTGTGAACGATCCTCTCGGCGATATGCTGACCCGCATCCGCAACGCTCAAATGCGTGGCAAATCCACCGTCCGTACGCCGGCTTCGAAGCTGCGCGCCTGGGTGCTCGACGTGCTCCAGGACGAGGGCTACATCCGTGGTTACGAGAAAACCGCTGACTCGAAAGGTCATCCGGAGCTCGAAATCAGCCTCAAGTACTACGAAGGCACCCCGGTCATCCGCGAACTCAAGCGCGTTTCGACCCCCGGCCGTCGTGTGTACATGGGCGCTCAGGATGTGCCGTCGGTCCGTCAGGGCCTGGGCGTTTCCATCGTCTCGACCTCGAAGGGCGTGATGTCGGATGCAAGCGCACGCACTGCCAATGTTGGCGGTGAAGTGCTCTGCACCGTGTTCTAAGGAGGGCTCAATGTCTCGTATTGGTAAGAAACCGGTCGAGCTTCCCAGCGGCGTTTCGGCGTCTCTGTCGGGCCAGACCATCGAAGTGAAGGGCCCGAAAGGGACCCGCAGCTTCACCGCCACCGACGACGTGACCCTCGCGGTCGAAGACAACGCCGTCAAAATCACTCCGCGTGGCCTGTCGAAGCGCGCGCGCCAGCAGTGGGGTATGACCCGCTCGCAGGTCGCCAACCTCGTCACCGGCGTGACCGAGGGCTTCAAGAAAGAGCTCGAGATCCAGGGTGTGGGTTACCGCGCCCAGATGCAGGGCAACGTCCTGAAGCTGTCGCTCGGCTACTCGCACGAGGTGAACTTCGAAGTCCCGAACGGCGTGACCGTGACGGCTCCGAAGCAGACCGAGATCGTTGTGGAAGGTATCGACCAGCAGCAGGTGGGCCAGGTTGCGGCCAACATCCGCGAGTGGCGTGCGCCGGAGCCCTACAAGGGCAAGGGCATCCGCTACAAGGGCGAGTATATCTTCCGCAAAGAAGGTAAGAAGAAGTAAGGAACGCGAAAATGGCAAACAGCAAACGGGATCTGTTCCTCAAGCGCCGCCTGCGCGTTCGGAACAAGCTTCGGAAGATGGCCGCTGGTCGCGCTCGTCTTTCGGTTCATCGCTCGTCGAAGAACATCAGCGTTCAGCTGATCGACGACGTCAACGGCGTGACGCTGGCTTCGGCCTCGTCGCTCGAGAAAGATCTCGGCGTCGTCGGCAAGAACAACGTCGAAGCGGCGGCGAAAGTCGGTGCTGCGATCGCCGAGCGTGCGAAGAAAGCCGGCGTCGAAGCCTGCTACTTCGACCGCGGTGGCTTCCTGTTCCACGGGAAGATCAAGGCGCTTGCCGACGCGGCCCGCGAAGGCGGTCTGAAGTTCTAAGAACCGGAGGGTGGCGGTAGCGCCACCCCGATGATCCGGGAGCGTCCCTGCAAGGGGGCGCTCACCTGGATTGGATGAAACGGCGTGATACCACGCCATCACGAGAAGGAATGCCTTATGGCAGAACGTGACAACCGTCGGGGCCGCCGCGAAGAGCGCGAAGAAACCCCGGAATTCGCCGATCGCCTCGTTGCGATCAACCGTGTGTCGAAGACCGTGAAGGGTGGTAAGCGCTTTGGCTTCGCAGCCCTCGTGGTCGTCGGCGACCAGCGCGGCCGTGTCGGCTTCGGCAAGGGCAAGGCCAAGGAAGTTCCGGAAGCGATCCGCAAGGCGACCGAACAGGCGAAGCGCAACATGGTTCGCGTGCCGCTGCGTGACGGCCGCACCCTGCACCACGACATCGAGGGCCGTCACGGCGCCGGTCGTGTTGTGATGCGCACCGCCCCGGAAGGTACCGGTATCATCGCAGGTGGTCCGATGCGTGCCGTCTTCGAAATGCTCGGCGTCAAGGACGTCGTTTCGAAGTCGCTGGGCTCGCAGAACCCCTACAACATGATCCGCGCCACGCTGAACGGCCTGACCAAGGAAGCGAGCCCCCGTCAGGTGGCAGCGCGCCGCGGCAAGAAAGTGGCCGACATCCTGAAGAAGCCCGAGGCTGAGGCGACCGCCGAAGCCGCGGAAGCGTAAGGAGAGCGATCAATGGCTACCATCGTCGTCAAGCAAATCGGTTCGCCGATCCGTCGTCCCGCCATCCAGCGCGAGACGCTGAAAGGTCTGGGCCTGAACAAGATGAACCGCACCCGCGAGCTGGAAGACACCCCGGCCGTGCGTGGCATGGTCGCGAAGATCCCGCACCTCGTGGCGATCATCGAAGAAAAGGCCTGAGCCTAACGGTTCACCTGAATAACGAAACGCCCCGTCCGCAAGGTCGGGGCGTTTTGCTTTGCGCGCTCAGCCGAGAGGGCGCATCTGATCCCGTTCTGTCAAGCCGGACATTGGTGGCGGAACGGCCGAGACGCCCCGCGTGTTACCTTAGGTCAATCGGTTGCGTGCTCCGCGCGATCGGAAAAGGGGAGGAAACGCGATGACAAAGATGATTATGGTGGGGCTTGTCTGCGCCGCGCTGTGTGGCGGGACGGTTTCGCGGGCCGATGATGCCAGCGACGTTGAGGCCGCGATCGGGACGTGGCAGGCGTTGTGGAACGCCGGGGATGCGAGAGCGGCCGCGCAGGCGATCTTCACCGAGGATGCTGTTCTCCTGCCACCGGACGGGCCGATGCTCACAGGCCGCGATGCGATTACGGCGTTCTGGCAGCCGATCCTCGATTCCCCTGCCCATTCGCTCGAACTGGAATTGCTGCATCTTGATCTGCTTGGCGATACAGCGATCGAAACCGGAACATGGGCGGTGAGCGTGCCGGGCGATGACGGCAAGGATAAGCAAATCGGCGGCAAGACCCTCGTCGTGTGGAAGAAGGGGGCGGACGGCCAGTGGCGTATGGCACAAGACATGTGGAACAACGGCAACTGAGCGCGTGAGAGTGCGGGTTTCCCGCGCTCTTGCCATCCGAGCTGTGCACCGCTTCACCGCGACCGCCATGTCTTTTCACCAATTTTCTTCACGAATCTGGGAACCCGACCCGGAAGCATCCGTTGGGAAGGTAGGGTCCGGGCGTTCCGGTTGGGCCCGACGGAAACGTGAGGGAATAAAATGTTCAATAAAATCATGGTTCCGGTGGATCTGCGTCATGTCGATAAGATGGGCAAGGCGCTGAGCATCGTAGCGGAACTCGCAACCACGCATGATGCCGACGTGATCTTCGTGGGTATCACCAGCCCCGAGCCGAACGCGCTTGGGCATAATCCGAAGGAATACGAGGCGCGGCTGAAAGATTTCGCGTCTTCGAAGGCCGAAGAAACGAGGTATCGCGCAGGCGCACACATGATCGTGGCCCATGACCCCGCGATCGATCTCGACAAGCATCTTCTGGAAGCCTGCGAAGCGTTGGGAACGGATCTCGTCGTCATGGCGACGCATCTGCCCAATGTCACCGATTACTTCTGGGCCTCGCACGGGGGCCATCTGGCAACCCATGCGGATGCATCGGTCTTTCTCGTGCGCGGCTGAGCGCGCACCAAAACAAACAATCAAGGACAGGAGGACGGCATATGGCCGAACCTGAGGAAATTCAGGGAATCCCTGCCCCGGAGGGGGACACCCAACTCATCGACACCGATTACGAGATCGGTCAGGACAATCTGGAGGGGCAGCTCGGTCCCTTCGGTTTCGACGTACATAACCCGGTCTTCATGGTCTCGGCACTGACCATCGTGGCCTTTGTCTTCTACGCGCTCGCGCTGCCCGAACAGGCGAGTGCCGTTTTCGGCTGGCTGCGCCCGTGGCTGACCTCGACCTTCGACTGGTTCTTCCTTGGATCGGCGGACATCTTCGTGATCTTCTGCCTGATCCTCATCGTGAGCCCCTGGGGGGCGGTCCGCCTCGGCGGCACGGATGCCGAACCAGACTATACCTATGTCGGCTGGTTCGCGATGCTCTTCGCCGCCGGTATGGGCATTGGTCTGATGTTCTTCGGGGTGCTCGAACCGGTCTATCACATGGCGATCTCGCAGCCTCTGGGCACGCCTTCGCCCTTCGATGCGGATGGCAATCTGATCCCGGAAAACGTCGCGCGGGCCAAGGAGATGGGTCTTGCGGCAACGATCTACCACTGGGGTCTGCACCCCTGGGCGATCTATGCCGTGGTGGCGCTCGCGCTGGCGCTCTTCTCATATAACAAGGGCTTGCCGCTGACGATCCGCTCGGCCTTCTACCCGATCTTCGGCGAGAGGATCTGGGGCTGGACCGGCCATATCATCGACATCCTCGCGGTGTTTGCGACGCTCTTCGGCCTTGCGACTTCGCTCGGCTTTGGCGCGCAGCAGGCCAATGCCGGCCTCAATCACGTCTTCGGCGTGCCGATCAACACGAGCGTGCAGGTCGTGCTGATCACCGCGATTACCGGCGTGGCGCTGTTCTCGGTGCTGCGCGGGCTCGATGGGGGCGTGAAGCTGCTCTCCGAGATCAACATGGGCATCGCGGCGCTGCTGCTCCTGTTCGTGCTCTTCGCCGGGCCGACGCTGATGATCTTCACCGATTTCGGGCAGGGGCTGCTCGCCTATGCGAAAGACATCATCCCGCTCTCGAACCCGATCGGGCGCACCGATGACAGCTATCGCGACGGCTGGACCGCCTTCTACTGGGCCTGGTGGATCAGCTGGTCGCCCTTCGTCGGCATGTTCATCGCGCGCGTCTCGCGCGGTCGCACCGTGCGCGAGTTCATCATCTGCGTGTTGCTGATCCCGTCGCTGGTCTGCGTGCTCTGGATGGCTGTCTTCGGCGGCGTTGCGATCGATCAGGTGATCTCGGACCCGAGCGGCTCGCTGGTGAAGGCGAACGTGATCGACAGCTACAACCCGCCGCTGTCGCTGTTCGCGATGCTCGAAGGGCTGCCGCTGAGCTCGATCACCTCGGTCATCGCGATCGTTCTGGTCATCGTGTTCTTCGTGACCTCGTCGGACTCGGGCTCGCTCGTGATCGATACGATCACCGCGGGTGGCAAGGTCGATGCGCCGGTTCCGCAGCGTGTGTTCTGGGCCACCTTCGAGGGCGCGGTCGCGATCGTGCTGCTGGTTGGCGGCGGTCTGGGGGCGTTGCAGGCGATGGTCATCTCGACCGGTCTGCCCTTCACGCTCGTCCTGCTGGTGATGTGCTGGGCGATCTTCAAGGGGCTGCGCAGCGAGCCGCGCTGAGCTTTGCTCCGAAATCAAGAAAACGCGCGGGGCAGGGGTGCCTCGCGCGTTTTTATTTGGGGCTGCCTGCCCCCGTGTCCTTTCTCTACGACCAATGCCATCTGGAAAGCGCGCGCGGCTGCGTGTAAGCACGCGCGCATGTCCGGAACCGATCCGATCCCCGCCGCGAGCCATATCCAGCTCGACGCTCTGGGCCACGACCTTGAAGGGCGCGTGGTGCTGGAGGGCATCTCGGTCGAGACGCGAGCGCGCCGGATCGGGATCGTCGGGCGTAACGGTTCGGGGAAATCGACGCTGGCGCGGCTGCTGGCGGGGCTGATCGCGCCCACGCGCGGTAGTCTGCGGGTGAACGGGTGTGACCTTGCCGCCGATCGCAAGGCCGCGCTGCGCGAAGTAGGAATTCTGTTTCAGAACCCCGACCACCAGATCATCTTCCCGACCGTGACTGAAGAGATCGCCTTTGGTCTGCGCCAGCAGGGCAGAACCAAGCGCGAGGCCGAGACACTGGCGGTCGAGACCCTGATCCGCTTCGACAAGGAGGGCTGGCGCGACGCCTATGTCACCACCTTGTCGCAGGGCCAAAAGCAGCTTTTGTGCCTGATGGCGGTGAGCGCGATGGCCCCGAAGCTGCTGATCCTCGACGAGCCCTTCTCGGGGCTCGACATTCCGACCAAGGCGCAGCTGGCGCGCTATCTCGGGCTCTATCACGGCACGCTGATCCAGATCACCCACGACCCGCGCGAGGTCGAGGGGTATGACGAGATCCTCTGGCTCGATCAGGGCAAGCTGCGGATGCATGGCAGCGTGGCCGAGGTTCTGCCCGCCTATATCGAAGAGATGACGCGACAGGGAGAGGCCGATGATATCGCTGACCTCCCCGGTTAAGACCCGCGCGCATGACTGGCCCGCGGGGCTGAAGCTCGCCGGGCTCTGTGCGAGCACGCTGGGGCTGTTCTACATCACGAGCCCCTACGCGCATCTCGCGATCCTGCTGGCGATCCTTGCCGCCTATGCCGCACCGGGCCGGGCCTTCCTGCGCTCGGGGTTGCGTTCGCTCAAGGTGCTCTGGCCCTTCATCGTGATCGTCGGCATCTGGCAGGTGGTGATCGGAGAGATTGCGGACGGGCTGATGATCGTGATGCGGATGATCTCGGCGGTGGCGCTGGCCAATCTCGTGTCGATGACGACGCGGCTGAGCGACATGATCGCGGTGGTGAACTGGCTTAGCACGCCGCTGCGCAAACTCGGGATGCCGACGCAGGTGCTCGAGATCGCGATCGCGCTGGTGATCCGGATGGTTCCGGTTCTGATGGGAAAGGGCACGCGGCTGACCGAGAGCTGGCGCGCGCGCGCCACCCGACGGCCAAGCTGGCGGCTTGTGCTGCCCTTCACGCTTCTTGCGCTTGACGATGCCGATCATGTCGGCGATGCGCTCCGGGCCCGGGGCGGGCTCACATCTGAAAGGGAGAGTTAGATGGAAAAGAATGTTGCGCTGATCGCGCTTTTCGCGGCGCTGATCGCGGTGCTGGGGCTGATCCCCAAGATCACCCTGGGCTTCGGCGTGCCGATCACGGCGCAGAGCCTCGGGATCATGCTGGCGGGTGCCGTGCTGGGCTCGAAGCGCGGGGCGCTGGCGGTTCTGCTGTTCCTGCTGCTCGTCGCCGTGGGCCTGCCGCTTCTGGCCGGAGGCCGGGGTGGCCTTGGCGTTTTCGCAGGCCCGACGGCCGGTTTCCTCTTCAGCTGGCCCGTCGCGGCCTGGCTCACCGGTTTCATCGTCGAGAAATGGCGCCAGCCGCCGCTCGCGCTGTCGGTCTTCGTCGCGGCGATTCTGGGAGGGATCGTGCTGTCCTATGCGATGGGGATCGTGGGACTGTCGCTTGCGCTCGGCAAGAGCCTGACCGAGAGCACTTCGTTGATGCTGGTCTTCATCCCTGGTGACCTGATCAAGGCGGCGATCGCTGGCGCGCTGACCTCGGCGCTGGCCAAGGCGCGCCCCTCCAGCGTGTTGTCGCGCGCCTGACCGTCATGGCGATCCTGCTGATCCATACCGGTGGCACGATCGGCATGATCGCCACGCCAGAGGGCTTCGCGCCCGAACCCGGAGTGATCGAGGGGTTTCTTGACGATCAGGCGGGGGCTGCCGAAGGCGTGGAGATCCGCGCCTTCACGCCGCTGATCGACAGCGCCAATGCCACGCCCGCCGATTGGGACCGGATCGCCCGTGAAATCGCCGCGGATTACGACGCTTTCGATGGGTTCGTGGTGACCCATGGTACCGACACGCTCGCGTATACGGCGGGGGCGCTGTGCTTCGCGCTCGAGGGCTTGGGCAAGCCGGTGATCGTTACCGGAGCGATGTTGCCGCTGACGGTCGAGGGCTCGGATGGCGGGCGCAATCTGCTCGATGCGCTCGACGCAGCACGCGCGGCCGAGCCCGGTGTCTGGGTGCAATTCGCAGGCCGCCGCCTGCATGGCGCGCGAGTCCGCAAGAGCCATTCGCGCGCCTTTGATGCCTTCAATGCGGATCCGTCGGAGATCTCGCCGCGCCAGCCGGGCGATAGGTTGCGCCGCCACCCGATCGCCCCGACCCGGATCGCGGTTCTGGCCGTGGCACCAGGGATGGAAGAGAGCCTTTTCGAGCATGCCGCGCAGGTCTGCGACGGGCTCGTGCTACGCTGCTATGGCTCGGGCACGGCGCCCAACTCGGACGGGTTGCACAACGCTCTCGCGACCGCGCAGGCGCGCGACATTCCGGTGATCGCGGTCAGCCAATGCCCCGAGGGCGGGATCGCCTTCGGCACCTATGCGGCGGGCGCGGTGCTGCGCGATCATGGCGTGATTGACGGGCGTGACATGACCGTCGAGGCCGCGTTCGCCAAGCTCAACCATGCACTCTCTTACAGCCAGGACCGCACGGAACAACGGGCGCGGCTCGGTCGCGCGCTCTGCGGTGAGCTGACGCCCGAGGCGTGATCCATCGCGCGCGCTTCTGCGGTCACTCCACTGTCAGCGCCGGTTAGCGGGCAGCGCGCCAAGGATCGATCGCAGGTCGCGCAGAAAGGCCGCGTCACTTTCGACATCCGTCATCTCGTCGAAAGAGATGAAATTCACGAAGCGCATGTTTTGCAGGCTGAAGATCGCCTTGCCGAGATCATAGGCCGAGACCTCGGAAGCGACCGCGCCGCAGGCCTGAAGCACCTCGATCTCACGCACCAGGACGAGTGCGAGTTGATGGTCGAGCGAGTGATAGGATTTGCCGAAACGTGAATCCGCCTCGGCGATGGAGGCGGCGAAGACCTGTCGCCAGATCCCCTTGTCGAGAAAGGTGATCGCGTGGTCGCGGATGATCGCCGCGAAGCGACGTGCGAGGTCGATCAGATCGTCACTCTGGCCGGGCAGATCGTGCGCCATCTTTTCCAGAAGCTCCCGGTCGCTCTCGGCCACGAGTGCCAACAGAACGCCGGATTTCGTGCCGTAATAGTTGTGCACGGTCACGCCCGAGACGCCGGCCTCGTCGGCGATGGCCTCGATCGTGGTCGCGTCGGGACCGGCCTTGGCAAAGAGCTTGCGCGCCGCTTCGAGGATTCGGCGGCGGCGATCTGCCTTCTGCTTTTCTCTCAACCCGGACACGAGGGAGCCTCCTTGAACTCAGCCCTGACTATCGCGCCCAGCTTGCATGGACAAGAAAAATTAAGCCAGAAAAAATTTTTATTGCGTAAAAAATTTTTCGCGACAAAGATTGTGACAGAAGCCATCACGCACAGAGGATCGAATCATGCGTACTCTTCCGCTCCTCCTTCCGGCCGCGACGCTCGCCGCCGCATTGAGCACCACCGCCGCCTTCGCGAAGGAAACCGTCAATGTGGGCGTCTGCGTCTCCTGGCCGGGCTACGCGATGCTCGAGGTCGCCAAACAGAAAGACCTCATTCCCGATTACGACCTGAACATCACCATCTTCGAAGATCCGCTCGGCGGCCATGCGGCGCTCGCGGCGGGGCAGGTTGATGTCTATGGCTGCACTGCGGATTACACGCCGCTGGTGGCCAATCGCGGCACCGATGTCGTCAATGTCGCGCTGCTCAACCCCTCTTACGGGGTGGATCACGTGATCCTGGCCCCCGATGTGACCGCCGCCGATCTCAAGGGCAAGAAGGTCGCCGCCCCGCAAGCCTATATCGGCCAGCTTCTGATGGGCGTCTGGCTCGACGGGGAAGGCATCGCGCCGGGCGATGTCGAATGGGTCAACCTCAATGCCGACGAGGCAGTGGGACCGATGCTCTCGGGCGATCTTTCGGCAGCCTACATGTACGAGCCCTGGATCTCGAAAGTGCTCGAGGCGAGCCCGGGTGCGAAAAGCGTCACCGACACGTCCAAGCCCGATGTCCTGCAAACCGGGATCTTCATGGACGCGCTTTACATGAACAAGAACTTCATCGCGAAGGACCGCGATGCGGCGCTTGCCGTTCTCAAGGCGCGTTGGGAAGGTCTGGGCTACTGGCATGACCATGTCGAGGAAACCAACCAGATGCTCGCTGATTTCCTGCAATGGCCGGCCGAGGATATCGGCTATGTCATCGGCACAAACGGCAAGAGCTTCGAGGGCGGCATCTACATGTTCGACTTCGACGAATCCGCGAAAGCCTGTGGCGTGCTCGAGGGTGACATGCCGCTCGGTCTGAAGAACGGCTTCATGCCGGAGGCCGCCGCGCTTACCAATGACTGGTGGATCAAGCTCGGGCTGATGACCAACAAGGTCGACGTCACCTCGGCCATCGACTGCTCGCTGATGGGGGACCTCGTGGCCTCTGGCTATCGCCAGTCTTTCGGTCCGAACGAGTAATCCCCCGCGGACGCCGCCCATCCCCACCACGGGTGGCGTCCGCACCTGATCAAGGCAGGCTCTGACATGCGCTCCCCCAGCCCCCACAAATCGCGCTTTCTCGAAGTCCGGCGTCCCGTCTCGCGTCGGCAAGCCGCGCTCTCGGCTATCGCCATCTGGGTGCTGTTCTTCGGCATCTGGCTGATTGCCGCGGAGGGCGGCATGGTGAACCCGCTGCTCGTGCCCTCGCCGGTGCAGGTCTTCGAGACCACCTGGAACCTCTTTGTCGATCGCGGTTTCATCGGCGATATCGGCATCTCGGTCTGGCGTGTCGTGCTGGCCTTCGCGATGGCGAGCGCGCTGTCGGTGCCGCTGGGCGTTATGATGGGAACTTTTCCCGCCATCGAGGCGATCTTTGCGCCCTTCGTCTCGGCCTGGCGCTATCTGCCCGCGCCCTCTTTCATTCCGATCCTGCTGATGTGGTTCGGCACGGGCGAGGCGCCGAAACTGGCGCTCCTGTTCCTCGGCGTGGTGTTCTTCCTAATTACGTTGGTGATGGATCACACCAAGAACGTGCGCAAGGAACTGATCGAGACCGCGCTGACGCTGGGTGCGAACCGCAAGGTGACGGTGCTCAACGTGGTGTTGCCCGCCGTGCTGCCCGAGATCGTCACCGCGATGCGGCAGATGCTGGCGGTGACCTGGACCTATCTCGTGATCGCCGAGATCGTTGCCTCGACCACCGGCATCGGTGCGATGATGATGCGTGCGCGGCGCTTCCTGAAGACCGATGAGATCCTCTCTGGGATCATCGTGATCGGCGTGCTCGGGCTTGTGTTCGACCTGCTCTTCAAGGCTGCGCATCGCTGGCTCTTCCCCTATCTTCAGGAGAAACGCTGATGAGTTCGGCCGTTCTTCATCTCGACGAGGTCTCCAAGACCTTCGCGCTTGCGAAAGGGCGGGAACTGACTGCCGTCGACAAGGTCTCCTTCGAGGTCGAGCGCAATTCGATCGTGGTTCTGCTCGGTCCCTCGGGCTGCGGGAAATCGACGGTGCTGCGGATGATCGCGGGGCTCGAGACGCCAACAGGTGGCACGATCACCCTGGGCGAGACGCCAGTCACCGGCCCCGGGCGCGACCGCGGGATGGTGTTTCAGGCCTATACCTCCTTCGACTGGCTCTCGGTGCGCCGCAATGTCGAGTTCGGTATGAAGATCAACGGCGTGCCCGCTGCCGAACGGCGCGAGCAGGCCGAGCATTTCATCCGTCTCGTGGGCCTGTCGAAATTCCTCGACGCCTATCCCTCGCAGCTCTCGGGCGGAATGCGCCAGCGCGTCGCGATCGCGCGTACGCTCGCGAACGGACCCGAGCTTCTGCTGATGGATGAGCCCTTCGGCGCGCTCGATGCCGAGACCCGCTGGCAGATGCAGGAATTGATGATCGACGTGGCCGAACAGGCCCAGACCGGCATGATCATCGTCACCCATGATATCGAAGAGGCGATCTTCCTCGCCGACAAGATCGTCTTCCTTTCCGCCCATCCCGGCCGGGTGAAGGAAGAGATCATCCCCGCCTTCAAATCCGGCGGCCGCATCCGCTCCAAGGAAGAGCTGGTTCAGACGCCGGGCTATGCCGAGCTGGAACGCAAGATCATGCGCCTGATGCGCGAAGAAGGACAACACGAATGAGCAAGACGATGCGCACCCATGTGATGCCCGAGATGACCTGGCCCGAATATGCCGAGGCGTTGAAATCGAACCCGGTTGTCTTCATTCCCACCGGCGCGCTCGAGCAGCACGGGCCTCATTTGCCGATGGGGCTCGACTATCTCGTGCCTTCGGCGATCGCGAAGGATGTGGCCGAGGCGGTGGGCGGCGTGGTCGCGGCGCCTGTCACCTATGGCTACAAGTCGATGACGCGCTCGGCGGGCGGGCCATTTTTCCCCGGCTCGACGGGGCTCGATGGGCAGACGCTGAGCTGCATCATCCGCGATATCATCCGTGAACTCGTGCGCCATGGCGCGCGCCGGATCTGCGTTCTCGATGGCAATTACGAGAACCTGTGGTTTCTCAACGAAGGCATCGATCTCGCGATGCGCGAGGTCGGCGACAAGGGCGTGCGGGTGATGTGCCTCCAGCATTGGGAGTTTCTCACTGAAGAGACGCTCGGGCAGGTCTTTCCCGATGGCTATCCGGGGATCGAGCTGGAACATGCCGCCGTGCTCGAGACCTCGCTGATGATGCATTACCGTCCCGATCTGGTGCTCTTCGACAAGGTGCCCGACAATGCCGCCGCCGACGCGCCCTGCTACGACACCTGGCCGCCACGCCGCGAATGGGTTGCGAAAGAGGGCTCTCTGATCTCGGCCAAAGGTGCGAGCCCCGAAAAAGGCGCTCTGATCGCCGCGCAATATCTGCGCGACATCTCGGCCGCTGTGAAACACGAATTCTACGAGCTCGGCTGATGCGTGCCTCTTTCGATTACAGCGGGACGCGGGTCCTGGTTACCGGTGCGAGCCGCGGCATTGGCTACGGCATCGCCGAGGGCTTCGCGAAAGCTGGGGCCGATCTGACGATCCTGGCCGAGAGCAAGGAGGTCTTCGCGGCGGCAAGCGCGCTCGGCGCGACCCCGATCCTGTGCGACATCTCCGATCGCGCGGCGCTGGCCGATGCGCTCTTGGGCATCGAACGCCTCGACGTCCTGGTGAACAATGCCGGGATGGAGCGCCCGACGCCGCTCAACGGTCCTGCACCCTCAACCGACGAGACCTTCGAACGCGTGCTTTCAGTCAATGTCACTGGCACGCAGAACGTCACCCGGGCGCTGATTTCTCGCATTCGCGATGGGGGCCGGGTGATCCTGACCTCCTCGATCTGGGGCAAGACTTCGGTGCCGGAGTTTTCCGCTTATGCGGCCTCCAAACATGCGATGATCGGGCTTGCCCGTACCTGGGCACGCGAGCTAGGCCCGCGCGATATCACGGTGAACGCGGTCTGTCCGGGTTGGGTGAAGACCGATGCGGCGATGGCCTCGCTCGCGGCGATGTCGCGTTCGACAGGCAAACCGGAGTTCGAGCTTCTGGGCGAAGTGATGGCCGCGCAATCCATCGGTGGGCTGATGGAGCCCAAGGATGTCGCGGGGCTGTACCTCTTCCTCGCCTCGGACGCAGCGGCCAATATCACCGGGCAAGCCATTTCCATCGACCGCGGAGAAATCCTGCAATGACGCTTTCGGGAAAGACCGCCATCGTCACCGGGGGTACGCGCGGCATCGGCTTCGCGATCGCCAAGGCACTGGCGGCCGAAGGCGCGCGCGTGGCGATCTGCCATCCGGGCGATCCGCATGCGCGCCGCGCCGAAGCCGAGCTTTCAGCTCTCGGACCTGCTTTCGCCTTTGCCGCTGATGTTTCGGTCGAAGCCGATGTGGTCGCGTTTTTCGATGCGGTCGAGGAACGCCTTGGCGCCCCCGATATCGTCGTCGCCAATGCGGGCATCCTGCGCGAAGCCCCGATCACCGAGATGCCCGTCGAGCAATTTGACCGGGTGATCGCGGTAAACCTGCGCGGCTCTTTCCTGACCGCACGCGAAGCCGCGCGACGGATGGGGGCGTCGGAGGCCAAGGCCGGCCGGATCATCACCATCGCCTCGGACCTCGCGCATCTGGGCCGCGAGGGGCTCTCGGCCTATGCCGCCTCGAAAGGCGGCGTGGTCAGCCTGACCCGTTCGCTTGCGCGCGAGCTTGCGCCCGCGATCCTCGTGAACGCGATCGCACCGGGTTCGACCGTGACCGACATGACGAGCCCCGAGAACATGAGCCCCGAGGCATTGGCCAAGGATCTCGATACCCCACTCGGGCGCTTTGGCACGCCCGAGGAAATAGCGGCGATGGCCGTCTTTCTCGCCGGACCCGGCGCCGGGTTCATCACCGGGCAGGTGTTCGGCGTGAATGGCGGCAGCGCAATGACCTGAGGACCGAACATGAGCGACCCCTTCTTCCTTCCTGTCTCCGCGATGGAGATGCCGCGCTATGCCGGCATCCCGACCTTCATGCGCCTGCCCCATGTCGGGCTCGACGACGCGCGCCTCTCCGAGGTGCAGGTCGGGCTGATCGGCGTGCCGTGGGACAGTGGCACCACGAACCGTCCCGGTCCGCGTCACGGGCCGCGCCAGATCCGTGACATGTCCTCGATGCTGCGCGCCGAGAACGGGGCGACCCACGTGCGCCCCTTCGAGGCGGTGAAATGTGCCGACCTCGGGGATGTCTCGCCCAATCCTGCCGATATTCAGGACGCGATGGATCGGATTACGCGGTTCTACACGCGCGTGCTCGAGGCCGGGATCGTGCCGCTGACGGCAGGCGGGGATCATCTGACCTCGCTCCCGGTGCTGCGCGCCGTGGCCGCAAAAGCACCGGTCGGCATGATCCATTTCGATAGCCATACCGACCTTTTCCATTCCTATTTCAACGGGATGATGTACACCCACGGCACGCCCTTCCGTCGCGCCGTTGAAGAAGGCCTGCTCGACCCGAAACGCGTTTGCCAGATCGGCATTCGGGGCTCGACCTACGATCAGGAAGATCGCGATTTCGCCCGCTCCGAGGGCATCCGGGTGATCCCGATCGAAGAATTCCATGCCCGCGGCGTCGAGGATGTGATGGCCGAGGCGCGCGACATTGTCGGGCAGGGCGAGACCTATATCTCCTACGATATCGACTTCATCGACCCTGCTTTCGCGCCGGGCACCGGCACGCCTGAAATCGGTGGGCCGAACTCGTATCAGGCCTTGCAGGTGGTGCGTGAACTGAAGGGGGTGAAGGTGGTCGGCGCCGATCTCGTCGAGGTCTCCCCGCCCTTCGATTCCGCAGGCGGCACAGCCTATCTTGGCGCTACGGTGATCTTCGAGCTTTTGTGCATCATTGCCGATCAGCTCTCTGCCCAAGCCTGAGCGCGGCAGGTGCGGGCAGTCGGAGGCGCTCGAGGCGGTCAGGCGACCTGACGATGTTTCGAGCGCCAGCTTTCGATGACACGGCGCGGGTGATCCAACTGGATCGCGGGCAATGCGCGCGGCCCGTTCAAACAAGGCTGGGTGTGCGTCGAATATCAGCCTGATCTTTCCAGTTTCACTGCGGCTTAGCCGCTCCGTCACCATTGGGCCTAGATCCAGCGACTTCGACAGGCATCCGCTCGAAACGAAAAGCGGATGAGGTCGGTGCGCGGAGTGTATCCGGGTCACGTGCTTCGTGCTCGCATGACGCGGATACCCGGAAAGCCGGTCCCGAAATTCATTTGGCAGTCGACTGCGAACGATGAGACGCCGGGTGGCCTGATCTCAGTGGTTTGCACAGATCAGCACTGGCGCGAGATGATTGGCCTGGGGCGTCAAAGCCTGCTTTGGCGTTTCGGAGGCTTGCTTGGCCTAGACATTCTCCGGGGTGACGATCTCGAACGGGATCGCTTTTTGCACCGGGGTCATGGTTGCGCCCCCTTCGACCGCGTCGATCATGGTCTGGACGAGGGCCGCGGAGGTCGCCTCCAGCGGGTGGCACAGCGCGGCGGTGATCAGCCCCTCCGACAGACCCTTGCGGGTTTCGGGGCCGATGTCACGGCAGATCAGTTTGATATTGGCGCGGCGTTCGGGCGGCACTTCGCGCAGGGCGCGCAACACGCCCGAGATCCCGCCGCCGACCATGAGGATGCCGTTCAGGTCATCCGTAGTCTGCAGCAGCTGCTTGATCATGCGATAGGCTTCGGTCGTTTCCTCATGGGTGGGGCGGCTGTCCTCGACTGTCAGGTGCGGGGCGTGTTCGCGCAGGTAAGAGCGGAAGCTCGCATCGGCCACGTCCTGACACTGGTAGCGGTGATTGCCCAGAAACACGGCGACGCGTCCCGGCCCGTGGGTCATCTGCGAGATGAACCAGGCGGCCGTGCGTCCGAGCTTCCAGTTGTCGGTGCCGACATAGCCCGCGCGTTCGGGGGCGGATTGGTCGGTGATATAGGTGACGACGGGTTTGCCCATCTCGCGCAGCTCGCGGATTGTGTGCCCGATCTGGGGGTGATCGGCGGCGATGATTGCGACCGCATCACAGGCCTGCCCCAAGGCGCGCAGGCGCTGCGAGATGTTCTCGGGGGTCAAAAGGTCCACGAAGTCGACCAGTGGATCGACCACTTCGAGTGGGCGTGACCGGCAGGCCTCGACGGCCTTGCGGCCGAAAAGCTGGTAAAGCTCGCGCGAGGATTGCTGCAACAAGAAGCCGAGTTTGTAATGCGGCGCGCTCTTGCGCAGCTGATCCTCGATCGCCCCAAGACCATAGAAGCCGATTTTCTCAGCCGCAGCCTGCACCCTTTGAACGGTCATCGGCTTCACGCGCGTGGCGCCGGACAGGATACGATTCACTGTAGAAACAGAGACTTCGGCCTCTTTGGCCAGATCGGCAATGGTCGGTCGGTTCATGTGAGGCGCCCTAAAATGTTTCATAATGAATGACACATTATGGCACTAATGCAATCAAAATAATCATTCCTTGTTTCCAGAATCTCTTCTGCGTCCTAACGTCGCTGGCACTGAAGCCCTGCGGAGGAGAGCGGGGCACCGGAGGAGACATCATGAGTAAATTTACCCGGCTCGCGGCCACTGCCGCGACTGCCATCGCTGTTGCTTGCACCGCATCCGCCGTCATGGCGGCCGACATCTATGTCATCGGCGGCAAGCCCGACGACCCGTTCTGGTCGCGCGTCAAGAAAGGCGCCGAGGATGCCGGCATCGTCGCGCAAGCTCAGGGCGGTTCGGTCACTTGGCTCGGCCCGCAGAACTACGACAACCTCGGCCCGGACGCAGCGGAACTGATCCGTCAGGCGATCGACCAGGGCGCGGACGCGATCGTCGGCCCCGACTGGGTTCCCGAAGCGATGGACCCGGCCTTCAAGGCTGTCACCGATGCGGGCATCCCGCTGGTGATCTACAACGCCGGTGGCCTCGAAGCGGCCGACAAGCTCGGCGCGATGAACTATGTCGGCGCGGTGGACTACAAGTCGGGCTATGCGGGCGGTGAGTATCTCGCGAAAGCCGGTCACAAGAACGGCGCCTGCGTCAACACCCTGCCGGGTGCGGCCAATATCGAAGCCTTCTGCAACGGCTTCAACGACGGTCTGAAGGCCGAGGGCGGCACCGGCTCGACCCTGCAACTGCCCGCGACCGCCTTTGGCGACGCGACCGCCGTTGCTCAGGCCGTGCGTGCGCACCTGCTCAAGAACCCCGATATCGACGCGATGTTCGCGATCGGCGACGGCGACACCAACGCCACCGTGTCGGGCATCCAGCAGGCTGGCAAGACCGGCAGCGTCCATGTCTGCGGCATGAACTTCAACGACTCGATCCTCGCCAACATCAAGGCGGGCTCGCAGGATTGCGCCATCGACCAGCAGGGCTATCAGCAGGGCTTCTTCGCCGTGTCGATCCTGAACAACTACGTCAATTACGGCGTGACCATCCCGACCCGTGAGGTCCTCACCGGCCCGGGCGTGATCGACGCGAAGAACGTGGATCAGGTGATCGAAGGCGTGAAGGCCGGCGCACGCTGATCTGACACGCCGGGCGCCGCATCGAGCCGCGCCCGAAAGACCGAAGGTGGCCGCGCGCCTCGCGCGTGGGCGGTCACCTTCAATACGGCCGGCACCCGTTACGGCGGGCATGAGGCCGACACACCAGACGCAACAGGAACCGCACAGATGTCGATGCAATCGGAAGCCGGTGCGAATAGCTTTTCGCTCGGCAGTCTCATCCGGCGACCGGAGACGGGGTCCTTCCTCGGCTTTATCGTCGTCTACCTCTTCTTCGCGATCCTTGGCGGCGCTGTTTTCGTCGGCGCGCCCGGATGGTCGAGCTGGCTCAATATCGCGGCCGAGGTCGGGATCATCGCGCTGCCGATCGGCTTGCTGATGATCGCGGGCGAGTTTGACCTCTCCGTTGGCGCGGTGGTGCCTGCGGCTTCTGTCACGACCGCGCTGCTGTGCGGCCATTTCGAACTTCCCGCACTGGTGGGTATCCTTGGCGGGCTCGGGCTCGGGCTTCTGGTGGGGCTGGCGAATGGGCTTCTCGTTACCCGCACCGCGATCCCGTCGCTGATCGTGACGATCGGCGTGATGTTCGCGGTGATGGGGCTGACGCTGGGCTTCGCGGTGCTGATCACCGGCTCGACCAGCCTCAGCTATGTCCCCGGCCCGGTGACCAAGGCGCTGCTCGGCACCTTCATCGGCGGCATGTTCAACGTGTCGATCTTCTGGTGGCTCGGCTTCATCGCGGTCTATTTCTACTTCCTGCACATCTCGCCGACCGGCAACTGGGTCTTTGCACTCGGGGGCGACGCCGAGAGTGCACGCAACGCGGGCGTTCCGACCGCCAAGCTCAAGATCTCGCTCTTCATGATGTCGGGCTTCGGCGCTGCCTTTGTCGGCATCGCGCAGCTGATGACCTATCAGAGCGCACAGGTCGCAGGCGGGCAGCCCTTCATCTTCAACTCGATCATGTGCGTGGTCATCGGCGGTGTGCTGCTGACCGGCGGCGCAGGGTCGATCGTCGGGATCGTGCTCGGGACGATGACCTTCGCGGTGGTCAACCAGGGCATCTTCTTTGCCTCGCTCGACCCCAATATCGGCTCGATCATCATCGGCGCGTTGCTGCTGGCTGCGGTTCTCTCGAACGACACGTTCCGCACCCTCGCAACCACCTATGCAAGCAAGAAGAAGTGAGGGCTTAGATATGTTTGCAGGAATGCTTCGTAGGCCCTCCGCGGCTTCTATTCTCAGCCTGATCGGCGTGCTTCTGGTCTATGTGATCCTCGGCGGCGTCGATCTGGGCAAGCTGATGGGCGCGGCCAGCTGGGTCAACTACGCCGCCCGCATCGGGATCGTTGCGCTCTTCGTGGGGCTGCTGATGATCTCGGGCGAGATCGACATTTCGATCGGTGCGATGATCCCGGCGGGTGCGATGACGACGGCCATCATCTCGGGCTACTACGGCATGCCGATGATCTTCGGTGTGCTCGGCGCGCTGGCCATCGGCGTCATCGTGGGCCTGTTCAACGGCTATATCGTCACGCGGACCACGGTGCCCTCGCTGATCGTCACGCTCGGCACGCTGGTCGCCATGCAGGGCATAGTGCTCGCGGGTTCGAAACTGCTCACGGGGGGCGCCTCGGTGCCGCTGGAAGCCCCGGGCTGGGCCAAGACGATCTTCGGTGACCTGATGTTCGGCGGCAGCCACCAGGTCGTGATCCTGTGGTGGATCGGTCTCGCCGTGGTGGTCTGGTTCGTGATGCACGAGACCAAATACGGCAACTGGATCTTCGCCATCGGCGGCGACAAGGTCAGCGCCCGCAACGCCGGTATCCCGGTCGACAAGATCACCATCGCGCTCTTCGTGGGCACCGCCACTGCCGCCTCCTTTGTGGGGATGTGCAACGCGATCCTGTTCAACTCGGCGCAGGTCTCGGGCGGGATGAACGACATCTTCAACATCATCGTGAGCGTCGTCGTCGGCGGCGTGCTCCTGACCGGCGGCTTCGGATCGATCCCCGGCGTGTTCATCGGCACGATCACCTTCGCCATCGTGAACAAGGGGATCGATTTCACCTCCATCGACCGGAATTGGTCGAACCTCATCATCGGCATCATGCTCCTGATCGCGGTCGGTATGAACGAGACCTTCCGCAAAAAGGCGATGACCGCCGCCAAGAAGAAGAAAGGCTGAAACCATGTCTGACGCAAAAGTGGTTCTCGAACTGAAGAATGTCGACAAAAGCTTCGGCCCGATCGACGTGCTCCATGAAATCTCGCTGAAGGTCCGCGAAGGCGAAGTGCTCTGCCTTCTGGGCGATAACGGCGCGGGCAAGTCGACCCTCATCAAGACGCTGGCGGGCGTGCATGCGCCGACCCGCGGCGAGATCCTGGTCGATGGCGAGCCGGTGAGCTTCGCCGGTCCGCGCGACGCGCAGGATCGCGGCATCGCCACCGTGCACCAGTTCGGCGGCACCTATCCGTTGATGTCGGTGGGGCGCAACTTCTTCATGGGCGTGGAGCCGACCAAGGGCTTCGGTCCGTTCAAGGTCTTCGACCGCGCGACCGCCAACCGGATCGCGGTGGAAGAAGTCCAGAAGATGGGCATCACCCGGATCGACGACGGCGACCGTCTGGTCGGCGGGTTGTCCGGCGGGGAGCGCCAGTCGCTCGCCATTGCCCGCGCGGTCTATTTCGGCGCCCGCGTGCTGATCCTCGATGAGCCGACCGCGGCCCTTGGCGTGAAGCAGGCGGCCCACGTTCTGCGCATCGTCAACGAGGCCAAGAAGCGCGGCCTCGCGGTGATCTTCATCACCCACCAGGTGATGCACGCGATGACCGTGGGCGACCATTTCGCGGTGCTGATCCGTGGCGCGATCGCCGCCGATTTCCGCAAAGGCGAGAAGACCCGCGAAGAGATCACCGACCTGATGGCCGGCGGTGAGACGATGGCCGATCTCGAGGCCTCGATCGAGGGCTACATGGAAACCCACGAGGGTCACCCGCCCAAGACCGAACCCGCCGAATAAGCATACCTCCCCGCCCGCGCCGGATGCGTCTGGTGCGGGCCCCCAAAATCCCATCCCGGAGGACCGGACATGAAAATCGCCCTCGACCCGTTTATGCATCGCCACCTCTCGCTCGAAGAGATGCCGTCGAAAGTCAAAGAGCTTGGCTACGACTGGATCGAGCTTTCGCCGCGCGGCGATTTCCTCGAATGGTTCAAGGCGCCGCGCGTCTTCCCCGACCGCATCAAGAGCTTCAAGAAGGCTCTGAAGGATGCCGATGTCGGCATCGCGACGCTGCTGCCCATGTATCGCTGGGCCTCCAATGACGAGGAAGAGCGCAAGGCCGCCGTGCGCCACTGGAAGCGCGCCATCGAGATCGCGGTCGAGATGGAAGTCGACACGATGAACTCGGAATTCGGCCGTGGTCCGCATCCCGACAAGGGCACCTGCTATTGCTGCCATACCGGAAGCATGGTCGAGGCCTGCGAAGATGCGTGGTGGCGCTCGATGGAAGAGCTGGTGCCGATTTTCGAGCGCGAAGGCATCAACCTGCATATCGAGCCGCACCCGGAAGACTGGGTCGAGACGCTGCAACCCTCCGTGGACCTGATCCGCACGGTGAACTCGAAAAACGTGCGCTTCCTCTACTGCACGCCGCACACCTTCTATTTCGGTGACGACACGGTCGCGATGCTGCGCGAATGCGCCGACGTGCTGGCCCATGTCCATATCGCGGACACGTTCAACCACAAGGCCAGCTCGGGGCTGCGCTACATCGTCAACCCGCCCGGCTCGACCGCGCGCGTGCACCAGCACCTCAATATCGGTCAGGGCGAAGTGCCGTGGGATGACTTCTACCGCACGCTCGCCGAGATCGGCTTCGACGGCATCATGACGGCCTGCGTCTTCGCCTGGGAAGAGAAGGCCGACGAGTCCGGCAAGTTCATGCGCGCAGAAATGCAGCGCCTGATCGACAAGCATTTCAAGTGAGGATCACGCCATGGCACTGAAAATCGGAGTCATCGGCACGGGGATGATCGGGGTCGATCACATCCGTCGCCTGACGCAGGTCCTCTCGGGGGCCGAGATCACGGCGGTCACCGATATCGACCGCGCGCGCGCCGAGGCCGCAGCGCCCAAAGGCGCGCAGGTCTTCGACACGCCGAAGGAGCTGATCGGCTCGGACGCGGTCGAGGCGGTGGTGATCTGTTCCTGGGGCCCCGCCCACGAAGAGCAACTGCTCGACTGCATCGCGGCCGGCAAGCCGGTGTTCTGCGAGAAACCGCTGGTGACCTCGGAGGCCGCCGCGAAACGCGTGATTGAGGCCGAGGTGGCCTTTGGCCGTCGCCTCGTGCAGGTGGGCTTCATGCGCCGTTTCGATGCGGATTACCGTCGTCTGAAAGCGGTGATTGACGGGGGCAGCCTCGGTGCGCCGCTGATGTATCACTCGACCCATCGCAACGCGTCGGTGCCCGAGGGGCTCTATACCTCGGACATGCCGCTCAACGACACGCTGGTCCACGACGCGGATATCTCGCGCTGGCTTCTGGACGACGAGGTGGCTGCGGTCGAAGTGCGCGTCCCGCGCCGCTCGACCCGTGGCGGTGAGCTGCGCGACCCGACCATCGTGCTGCTGCACATGACCTCGGGCGCGATTGTCGATGTCGAGATCTCGGTGAACATCGCCTATGGCTACGACATCCGCGGCGAGGTGAGTTGCGAGATGGGTGTCGCAGCGCTGCCGAACCGTCCCGCGACGGTGATCTCGGATCGCTTCGGCATCCGCCAGGCGATCCCCGAGGATT
This sequence comes from Thioclava pacifica DSM 10166, assembly GCF_000714535.1. Taxonomy (GTDB): domain Bacteria; phylum Pseudomonadota; class Alphaproteobacteria; order Rhodobacterales; family Rhodobacteraceae; genus Thioclava; species Thioclava pacifica. Next base: position 31,357 of record NZ_AUND01000002.1, read on the forward strand.
GGCGCGAGCGTTTCATCGAAGCCTATGACCAGGAATTCCGCGAATGGATCGTGGCGGCAGGGCAGGGCACCGCGACCGGCCCCTCCACCTGGGATGGCTACGCGGCCACGCTGGTCGGTGACGCGGCGCTGCGCGCGGTTGCCAGCGGCACCCGCGAGAGCATCGAGATGATCGAAAAGCCCGCGCTTTACGGCCCGGCCCCCGCATTGGCGGCGGAGTGATCTGACAGGCATTGGTAAAGGCAAGACACCATGATCAACGGTGAAAGAACGATCGAGAGGCCGCTCCGCTGGGGCATGATCGGCGGCGGCCGCACGGGGCAGGTGGGTTACAAGCACCGCACCGGGGCACTGCGCGACGGCACGTATCAGCTGATCGCGGGCGCCTTCGACCTCGATGCCGAGCGTGGGCGCGATTTCGGCACCAAGCTCGGCGTGGCGGACGACCGCTGCTACGCAACCTATCAGGACCTGATCGCGGGTGAGGCAGGGCGCGAGGACGGGGTCGAGGTGGTCTCGATTGCCACCCCGAACTTCACTCATTTCGAGATCACCAAAGCCTGCCTTGAGGCCGGGCTGCACGTGATCTGCGAAAAGCCGCTGTTCTTCACTGTCGCCGAGTGCGACGAGGTGGCGGCGCTGGCAGCGTCGAAGGGGCTGATTGTCGGCGTGACCTATGGCTTCACCGGCCATCCACTGGTGCACCAGATGGCCGCGATGGTGGCCAAGGGGATGCTGGGCGAGATCCGCATCGTCGACATGGCCTATACCCACGGCTTCAACTCTGGCGACGATGACAGCGCCGATGCCGTGAAGTGGCGCACCAATCCCAAGACCGCCGGTCCGACCTTCGTGCTCGGCGATATCGGGACGCATCTCTACTACCTCTCGGAAGTGGTGCTGCCGCATCTGAAAGTGGCGAAACTGCTCTGTGATCGCACCGCGTTCATCCCTTCGCGCGCCCCGCTGGAAGACCATGCGACGGTCTTGATGCATTACGACAATGGCGCGCGCGGGCGGCTTTGGGTGTCCTCGGTCGATGCCGGGAACATGGGTTCGCAGCGCTATCGCTTCGTGGGCTCGAAAGCCTCGGTCGCGTGGTCGGATACGCATCCCGATCAGCTCGTCTATCAGGTTCAGGGCGAGCCCGAGCGCATCTTGCATCACGGCATGCCTTATCTGGAAGACGAGAGCCTCGCCTGCGACCGGATGGGGGCGCTGCACACCGAAGGTCTGGGCGATAGCTGGGCCAATATCTACCTCTGGATCGCCGAAGCTATCGACGCGGCGGAACGCGACGATGAGGCCTTCCTGAAAAACCACCATTACCCGGGCATCGCGGCGGGCACCGAAGGCGTGCGCTGGCTCGAGACCTGCGTGCGCTCGGCCGATGCAGGCAGCGCCTGGGTCGATTTCGAATAACCCCTCTCAACAAGGATACCGAGAGATGAAACTTTCCATTTGCACCGATGTCATGGGCAACCTGTCCTTCACCGATATGCTCGACAAATGCGTCGAGCTGGGCGTCGAAGGGATCGAGATGACCGGCGGCGGCTGGTCGCCGGGCCCGCATTTCCGCGCCGATGAGCTGCTGGCCGATAAGGGCCTGCTGAAGTCCAAGCTCAAGGAGATCGAGGCCCGTGGCCTTCAGATCGCGGCGCTCAACTGCTCGGCCAACCCGCTCGATCCGGGCGCGATGGGCAAGCGGCACCTCAAAGAGATGAAAGAGACGATCCAGCTTGCCGGCGAGATCGGCGTGAAAAAGATCGTCACCATGTCGGGCCTGCCCGAAGCGGCCCCCGGCGATATGGTTCCGAACTGGCTGGTCTATACCAAAAGCTGGCCCGACGAGATGCCCGAGCGCGACCGCTACCAGTGGGAAGACCGCGCTTTCCCGCTGTGGCACGATCTGGTCGCTCACGCGAAAGCCTGCGGCGTCGAGAAATACGCGCTCGAGAACTTCTCGGCCATGCTGGTCTGGAACCCGGAAACCCTGTTCCGCCTGCGCAACGAGGTCGGCCCGATGGTCGGCATGAACCTCGACCCCAGCCACCTGTTCTGGAAAGGCGCCGAGCCGATCGCCGTGGCGCGCGCCCTTGGCGATGCGATCCACCACGTCCACGGCAAGGACACAAGGATCGAGCGTGGCTTGGCCGATGTGAACGGCCTGCTGGAGCTGAAAGAGGTGACCGATGTCGCCAATCGCAGCTGGAACTATGTCGCCGTCGGCGCGGGTCACGACCTGCAATACTGGAAGGAATTCTTCTCGGTCGTCGGCATGATGGGCTATGACGACTGGGTGTCGCTGGAGATGGAAGATTTCACCATGTCCACCGAAGCGGGCATCCAGTCCTCGATCGACGCGCTGCAAGCGACGATCATCCGCTAAGGGGCTGAAACCATGAAGATCGGCATTGTCGGATATGGCACCGGAGGGCAGCATTTCCACGCGCCCTTCATCGCCGCGGCCGAGGGCTGCGAGCTGGCGGGCGTGGTTGCGCGCGCGCCGGCCACGCAGGCCAAGGTCGCAGCCGACCTGCCCGGCACGCCGATCTTTTCCAGCCTGACCGAGATGCTGGGCGCGGGCGTCGAGGCCGTCACGATCACCACGCCGCCGCAGACCCGCGACGCGCTGGTGCGCGAGGCGATCGCCGCCGGGGTTCATGTGATCGCCGACAAGCCTTTCGCGCCGAGCGCCGCGGCCGCGCGCTCGCTGGCCGAGGCGGCGAAGGCGGCGGGCGTCACGCTCGGCGTCTATCACAACCGCCGCTGGGACGCCGATATTCGCACGCTCAAGGCAGTAGTGGATGCCGGCGAGATCGGCACGCCGTGGCGGCTCCATTCGCGGATGGATTTCGACGATCCGGCCACGTTGGAGGCCGGGCCGACAGGCGGGTTGCTGCGCGATCTTGGCAGCCATATCGTCGATCAGGCGATCTTCGTGCTGGGGCCGGTTACTTCGGTCGATGCGCAGCTCGATCATGTCGATCTGGCCGAGGGGCGCACCGATGCGGGGTTCTGCCTGACGCTGCGCCACGCAAGCGGCGCGCATTCGCATCTCTCGGCCTCCAAGCTCAACCATATCGAGCAGCGTGAGCTGCGGATCTATGGCGCGGCGGGCAGCTATGTCTCGAACGGGACCGATGTGCAGGCGCAGGCGATCTTCGCCGGCAAGCGCCCCGCGGATGATAAGTCGGGCTGGGGGTACGAGGCCGAACCCTACTGGGGAACCCTGCGCAATGCCGAGGGCGCGCGCCGCGTGCCCTCCGAACAGGGCGCCTATTTCCGCTATTACGAGGCCTTCGCCGAGGCGATCCGCAGCGGCACCGCCCCGCCGGTCACTGCCGAGGAGGGGATCGCCGTGCTCTCCGTGCTCGATGCCGCGCGCGAAAGCGCCGCGACCGGGCTGACCGTCACGCTCTGAGGATCAACGATGTATAAGTTCATCATCACCATCACCTGTCAGCCGGGCACGCGCGACAAGATCCTCGAGCGCGCCCCCGAGGCGCAGGAAGCGACGCGGGCCGAGCCGGGCTGCATCGCCTATGATTTCTTCACCTGCACGGATGACCCCGACAAGCTGGTCTTCGTGGAATCCTGGGTCGATCAGGCGGCCCATGATTTCCACATGGAGCAGGACCACACGAAGGCCTTCATCGCCTGGCACGAGCAATTCCACGACAAGCTGGTCTTCGAGACGATCAATGTCGCAAGCTGATCGGCATATCACGGTGACATGCGCGCCTTGCTGCTGGGGGGTCGATGACGTGTCGAACCCGCATCTGCCAAGCTGGCAGACGGTGCTGGACGAGGCGGCGCAGACGGGCTTTGGCGGGCTGGAGCTCGGGCCCTATGGCTATATGCCGCTCGATGTCGACACGGTCGGCGCGGCGCTGCAAGAGCGCGGGCTCAGCATCGTCGCGGGCACGATCTTTGACGATCTGGTGGACCCGGATAACCGCGACAACCTGCTGCGCCAGACCCGCGAGATCTGCGCCTTCATCACCGCGCTGCCCGCGCCTATGCGCCATGACGGCCAGCGCTACCCCGCGCCCTATCTGACGGTGATGGACTGGGGCCATGACGAACGCGATTTCGCCGCCGGCCATTCGGACCGCGCCCCGCGCCTGTCCGAGGCCGCCTGGGCCGGGATGATGGACAATATCCGCGCCATTTCCGAATGCGCGCGCGACGAATTCGGCGTGCGCGCCACGACCCACCCCCATGCGGGGGGCTATATCGAATTCGAAGACGAGATCGCGAAACTCGCCGCCGACATCGGGCCGGAGACGGCCGGGCTGTGCCTCGATACCGGGCACCTCGCCTATGCGGGCATGGACCCGGTCGAGATGCTGCGCCGCTATTTCGACCGGCTCGACTACATCCATTTCAAGGATATCGATCCGCAGGTTTTCTCCCGCGTCATGGGCGAGAGAATCCGCTTTTTCGAGGCCTGTGCGCAAGGCGTCATGTGCCCGATCGGGCGCGGCAATATCGACTATCCGGCGATCCGCAAGCTGCTGAGCGAGCTGGGATATTCCGGCTACATCACCATCGAACAGGAACGCGATCCGCGCAATGCGGATGGGGTGACGGGCGATCTCGCCGCGTCGCGCGCTTTCCTCGCAAAGACAGGGTTCTGAGATGACGAAAAACCTCGACGTGATCACGATTGGCCGGGCCGGTGTGGACCTTTACGGGGCGCAGATCGGCGGGCGGCTGGAGGATATGGGCTCGTTCGAGAAATATATCGGCGGGTCGCCCACGAACATCGCCTGCGGCACGGCGCGGCTGGGGCTGAAATCGGGCCTCATCACGCGGGTCGGCGATGAGCATATGGGCCGTTTCATCCGCGAGCAGCTGCTGCGCGAGGGCGTCGATGTGTCGGGCGTTGCGACCGATCCCGAGCGGCTGACGGCGCTGGTGATCCTCGGCATTCGCGACGAGGAGCAGTTCCCGCTGATCTTCTATCGCGAGAACTGCGCCGATATGGCGCTGTGCGAGGCGGATATCGACGAGGCGCTGATCGCGCGGACGCGCTCGGTGCTGGCGACCGGCACGCATCTGAGCCATCCGCGCACGCGGGCGGCGGTGCTCAAGGCGCTGGAACTCGCGCGCAAGCACGGCGCGCAGACCGCGCTCGACATCGACTACCGCCCGAACCTCTGGGGCGTGGCGGGTCATGGCGAGGGCGAGAGCCGCTTCGTCGAGAGCGCCGAGGTCACCGAAAAGCTGATGGCCACGCTTCATCATTTCGACCTGATCGTGGGCACCGAGGAGGAGTTTCACATCGCGGGCGGCTCGACGGATACGATCGCGGCGCTGCGCGCGGTGCGTGAAGTCTCGGGCGCCACGCTGGTCTGCAAACGCGGGGCCGCGGGCGCGGTGGCGTTCGAGGGTGCGATCCCGGACAGCCTCGATGATGGCCAGACCGGCCCGGGCTTCCCGATCGAAGTGTTCAACGTGCTGGGCGCGGGGGACGGGTTCTTCTCGGGTCTGATGAAGGGTTGGCTCGATGGCGAGAGCTGGCCGAAGGCGCTGGAATACGCCAATGCCTGCGGGGCTTTCGCGGTCTCGCGCCATGGCTGCACGCCGGCTTATCCCTCGCTGACCGAGCTGGAATTCTTCCTCAAGCGCGGTGTCAAACAGCCCGATCTGCGCAACGATCCGGAGCTGGAGCAGATCCACTGGTCGACGAACCGGCACACCCGTTCGCTGCCCGACTGGCCGGACTACCGCGTCTTCGCCTTCGATCACCGGATGCAGCTCGAAGAGATGCCGGGCTACACCAAGGCGAAGGGTGGGGCGTTCAAGGAGCTGTGCCTGAAAGCGGCGACCGACGTGCAGGCCGGGCGGCCGGGCTATGGTATCCTGTGTGACGACCGGATCGGACGCACGGCGCTGCATGCGGCTTCGGGCTCGGGGCTCTGGATCGGGCGGCCGACGGAACTTCCCGGCTCACGACCGATCGCGTTGGAGGCCGAGCTGGGCACCGATTGCGGCGGTCTGACCCAATGGGCACGCGAAGAGGTGGTGAAGCTTCTGGTCTTCTGCCACCCCGATGACGATGCCGAGACCCGCGCGAAACAGGAGGCGGTCGTCAAGCGCCTCTTCACCGCGGCGCGGCGCAACGGGCTGGAATTCCTGCTCGAAATCATTCCCTCCAAGGTGGGGGCTGTCACTCCCGATACGACCGCCACCTTGATCCGGCAATTCTACGAGATCGGGGTCTACCCGGACTGGTGGAAGCTGGAACCGATGGCGGACGCGGCCGGATGGGCCAAGGCCGTGGCCGCCATCGAGGAATATGACAAGCACACTCGCGGGATCGTGGTGCTGGGCTTGGACGCCCCCGAGGCGGAACTGGCGGCGAGCTTCGAGGTCGCGGCCGGGTTCGATCTGGTCAAGGGCTTCGCTGTGGGTCGGACGATCTTCGGCGACGTGGCGCGGGGCTGGATGAAGGATGAGCTGAGTGATGCCGAGGCGGTGGCCGAGATGGCGAGCCGCTACACCCGGCTCTGCGGGATCTGGGATGCGGCGCGCGCCAAGGCGGCGAAGGCGGCGTGAGATGTGAACGGGGAGGGGGCTCTGCCCCCGCTCGCTGACGCGAGCCCCCCGAGATATTTGGGTCAAGTAGAAGTGGCCCCGGAGAGGACGAAAAGATGAGCGAGACGATCCGGCTGACCGCCGCACAGGCGATGGTAAAATGGCTCTCGGTGCAGATGACCGAGGATGGCGAGCGGTTCATCGAGGGGATGTGGGCGATCTTCGGGCACGGCAATGTGGCCGGGATCGGTGAGGCTTTGCATGCCTACCAGGATGTGTTCCCGACTTGGCGCGGGCAGAACGAGCAAACGATGGGGCATGCGGCGATTGCCTATGCGAAGGGCAAGAAACGCACGCGGGCCCATGCGGTGACCAGCTCGATCGGGCCGGGCTCGACCAACCTCGTGACGGCGGCGGCGCTGGCGCATGTGAACCGGCTGCCGGTGCTGATCGTGGCGGGGGACGTGTTCGCCACGCGCCGTCCCGATCCGGTGCTGCAGCAGGTCGAGGATTTCGACGACGGCACGGTCAGCGCGAATGACTGTTTCCGGCCCGTGAGCCGCTACTACGACCGGATCTCGCGCCCCGAGCATATCCTCTCCGCGCTGCCGCGGGCGCTGCGGGTGATGACCGATCCGGCCAATTGCGGCCCCGCCGTTCTGGCTTTCTGTCAGGACACGCAGGCCGAGGCCTATGATTACCCGGTCGCGTTCTTCGAACCGCGCGTCTGGCGCATTCGCCGTCCCGCTCCCGATGCGGGGGAATTGGCGCGGGTCGCCGAGATGGTGAAGGCGGCCAAGAACCCGGTGATCATCGCAGGCGGCGGTGTGGTCTATAGCCAAGCCGAGGACACGCTGGCCGAGTTTGCGTCGAAGCACCGGATCCCGGTGGCCGAGACGCAGGCAGGCAAGTCGAGCCTCGCGCAGAGCCATCCGATGAGTTTTGGCGCTTCGGGCGTGGATGGCTCGGCTGCGGCGAATGCGGCCAGTCAGGCCGCCGATCTCGTGATCGGGGTGGGCACGCGGTTCCAGGACTTCACCACCGGCTCGCGGACGCTGTTCGGGGCCGGGGCGAAGCTCGTCTCGATCAATACGCACGGCTATGACGCGGCCAAACATGGGGCGGAAAGCCTCGTGGCCGATGCCAAGGTCGCGCTGGAGATGTTGAGCGCGGCGCTTGGGGACTATAAGGCCGAGGCCCCTGACGCGGATGCCCGCGCGGACTGGCTGTGCGCGGTCGATACCTATTGTGCGCGTCCCGAGGATCAGGCGGCGCTGCCGACCGACGGTCAGGTGATCGGCGCGGTGCAGCGTGCAACCGGCGAGGATGCCGTGGCGATGTGCGCGGCCGGCACGATGCCGGGCGCGCTGAAGCTGCTGTGGAAGCCGTCTCAGGGCGGCTATCACATGGAATACGGCTATTCCTGCATGGGCTATGAGGTGGCGGGTGCGATGGGCCTCAAGCTCGCGCGGCCCGAGCGTGAGGTGCTCTGCTTCGTGGGCGACGGCTCTTACATGATGGCGAATTCGGAGCTCGCGACGGCGGTGATGCGGCGGGTGCCATTCACGGTGATCCTGACCGACAACCGCGGTTATGGCTGCATCAACCGGCTGCAGACGATGGGCTGCGGCGGCGAGCCCTTCAACAACATGTATGTCGATTGCAATGTCGAGGTGCAGCCCGAGATCGACTACGTCGCCCATGCGGCGGCGATGGGCGCGCATGCGGTGAAGGCGGCGAATACCGATCAGCTGGAAGCGGAAGTGAAAGCTGCGCGCGAGCGTGACATCCCGACGGTGATCGTGATCGACACCGTGGCCAAGGACTTCCCCGGCACGGGGCTCGAGACCACGGCGGGCGAGCATGGCTTCTTCTGGGACGTGGCGGTTCCGGAAGTGTCCGATCGCCAGAAGCAGCGCGATCGCTTCGCGGAATACCTGACCCAGATCGCAAGCGCGCGGCTGGTGAATTGAGAGGGTGGAGGGGAGGCTCTGCCTCCCCGCTCGCGGATGCGAGCCCCCTCCGGGATATTTGAAGCAGTTGGAAGGAGAGAGAGATGGCGGATCTGTTGCGCAAACCCTTTGGGACCCATGGCAAGGTGCATGAGATCACCCCGCAATCGGCGGGCTGGCGCTATGTCGGCTTTTCGCTCTACCAGCTGCGGGCGGGCGAGAGCGCGGCGGAAGCCACGGGCGGCAACGAGGCGATCCTCGTGATGGTCGAGGGAAAGGCACGGGTCACGGCCGCTTGGCAAGATTGGGGTGTGCTGGGCGAGCGGATGGACGTTTTTGAGAAGACACCGCCGCATTGCCTTTACGTGCCCAACGGGCAGGACTGGGAGGCCGTGGCCGAGACCGATTGCACGATCGCGGTCTGTCTCGCGCCCGGCAAGGGCGGGCATGAAGCGCGCAAGATCGGGCCCGACGGGATCAGCCTGACCGAGCGCGGCAAGGGCACGAATACGCGCTATATCAACAATATCGCGATGGAGGCCGAGGATTATTGCGACAGCCTGCTGGTGACCGAGGTGTTCACCCCGGCAGGTCATTGGTCCTCCTATCCGAGCCACCGCCATGACGAGGATGACTTCCCGCGCATCACCTATCTCGAAGAGACCTATTTCCACCGTCTGAACCCCGCGCAGGGTTTCGGCATCCAGAGGGTCTATACCGAGGACGGCACTCTGGATGAGACGATGGCGGTTTCGAGCGGCGACGTGGTGCTGGTCCCGCGCGGGCATCACCCCTGCGGCGCGCCTTACGGGTTCGAGATGTATTACCTCAACGTCATGGCCGGGCCGCGCCGCAACTGGCGCTTCCAGCCCGACCCGGCGGTGGAGTGGATCATGGAGCGTGATGCGAAATGATCCGGCGGGCGCTGAACCAGAAGACAGCGCGTGCGCTGCCCTTCGAGGCGTTTCTCGACCTCGCCGCCGAGCTGGGCTGTGTCGGTGTCGAGCCGCGCAATGATCTTGGGCGGCCGTTTTTCGACGGTCTCGCCCCCGAGCGCGCGGCCGAATTGGCACGCGCGCGCGGATTGGAGTTCCCGGGGCTGAGCGAGGTCTACGGGTTCAACGTCTGGGATGCCGAGCGTGAGGGGGCCATTCGCGACCTGATCGCGGTTGCCGAAGCGGCGGGCGCGGCCACGATCAGCCTGATCCCCTGTGTCGATGACCGGGAGGTCCTGCCGTTGCGCGCGGCGATGGAGAAGGTCGCGCCGCTGCTCGAGGGTAGTTCGGTGCGCGCCTTGATCGAGCCGATCGGGTTTGCGTCTTCGTCGCTCCCGCGCAAGGCCGCGCTGGTCGCGGAAATCGAGGCCTTCCGATCGGATCGTTTCGGGCTGGTGCATGACACGTTCCAGCACTGTATCGCGGGCGATGAGGGCGTCTTTCCGGTTCAGACCGGAATCGTTCACATCTCGGGGATATCCGACCCGGATGTCGCGCTGGACGCGGAGCAGGACGCACATCGCGTTCTTGTGGATGCAAAGGATCGTTGCGGCAATCTCGAGCAGATTTCGGCTTTTCTGACGGCTGGTTATACGGGAATGTTTTCCTTCGAGTGCACGGCGCCGGAGGTGCTGGAGAGCGCATCGCTCCTGACGGATATCAGACGGTCCTTCGACTACATTGACGCCGCGCTCCCGTGATGGGCGTGGTTGAGTGGCCCCGTTGATCCGCGGGCCTTTCGCGTTGTCTCTACGATGTGGAGCGGACAGTTGATCTGTCCGTTTTCACGCTTTGTCGATCTTTTGCGTCAGTAGGTGATGCGAGCGACTTCACGCACCTCTTCCGGGGTCGCAGAGCGGAACTCGAAGAATTCGAGATATGCGGGAATTTGTTCGAGAAGCATGTCGCTGCCGACCTGGTAGCGACAGCCTTTTTCTTGCGCGGCGGCGAGGAAAGGCGTGATTTCCGCGCTCATGACAACCTCGCCGACGAAACTTTCCGCGCTGATCAGGTCGACATCAATGGGAAGGGGGTCTCCCGCCTTGGCCCCCAAGGGCGAGGCGTTCACCACAAGATCGAAACCGGCGGGATGATCATGGCCAATGATCACGTCGAGGGCCGGATAAGCCGAAGCCAAGCGTTCGGCCAGCGCTTCCATTCGGGCGGGGCTGCGATTTTGCAGCGCAATCTCGGCGATGCCCGCCTTGGCGAGCGAGGCCGCAATTGCCGCCCCCGCGCCGCCGCAGCCGCTGAGATAGGCGCGTGCCCCTTTCAGAACCAGCCCCTTGCGTATCAACCCGCGCACGAAGGCTTCGCCATCGAACTGGTCGCCGATCAATTTTCCCTCGGGCGTCAATCGCACGGCGTTGCACGATCCAGCGACTTGCGCCGTCGTGGAGATCTCGTCCAGAAGCCCGAGGACCGAGACCTTGTGCGGCATGGTGATCAGCGCTCCGTGGATGTTCGACAGTTTGAAGACCAGAGGGAAGAAAGCCTCGAAATCCTCGGGTTTGCAGCCCATCGGCATCACGACAGCATCGATCCCGTATTTCTCGAAATAGGGATTGTAGATCATCGGCGCGCGGAAATTCTCGGTCGGGTAGCCGAGATGCGCGATCAGCCGCGTCTTGCCGGAGATCATGGTCGTTTCCCTTTATTCCTTGCGCGTCAGATCGCGTGCAATCTGCACGCACTCACATCAGATGCATGACGTCTTCGACTTCCAACTCGCGCAACTGGCTGAGCATCCGGACGGCGGCATTGGGTGCCCCCATACCCGCATAGCCGCGCCGTTCCACGATCTCGAAGAAGAAGCCGTTCACCGCGCGGGTATAGAGCTGGAAATACTCCCCGTGCCCGTCGCGATCATAGAGGATGTTCAGCCGCGCCAGCACTTCCAGCAACTCCGCGTCGATATCGAAGCGCAGCGGCAGGTCTTCGTAGTAGTTCGCCGGGATCGGAAGCACGTCCACCGGGTCGAGCCGCTGAGCGAAGGCGATGATATCCTCGGTCGCAAGCGCGATATGGTGCCAGGGCGCGAAGCCCGATTTTTCGAGGAATCTCTGGGTCGTGGTGCCCGCGCCGAAGCTTGCGTTCAGCGACAGCCGCACCGCGCCCGTGTCGTTGCTCAGCGTGCGCGAATGCACCGTGCCATGCGGGTCGAGCACGTCGCGGATTTCTTCGGAGCGCATGTTGAAGCTGGAGCGGTAGAACATCAGCCCCGACAGAAACAGGTTTGGCTGGAGCGCCTGCGCGAAATGGTCGATCCGGGTCAGCCCGTCGCCGGGTGCCTCGCCGGTGGGCTTGAAGGCGCCATAGCCCGGCGCCTCTTCCAGAGGCCCCGTCGAGAGGTAGAAGACAGACCCGCCGGGACCGCGCAGCACGGGCAGGTCATAGGGTTGCTCGGGGCGCTCGACATTCTCGCCGTGGAAGCGGCCCACGCGGCGGTCGATCCGGCCCAGATCATCCACGACCATGCCGATGCCCGAGACCGAGACGCCCTGCAAAAGGTAGATCGCATGGGCAAGCCCGCTCTCCCGCCCGTTCACCGCGAGCGTCACCCCGCCGTTGCGCCACAGCGCTACCTCGCCCGCGACATGGGTGCGGACAAACCCCAGCGCTTTGAGTAGGCCAACCAGCTCGCCTGCCGCCTTCGCCGGGGCGGCAAACTCGGCAAAGGCCGGCGCGACGAGATCGGAATGAGCCGAGCCCGCGCGCTTGCGGGTCTCGTCCATCAGGTGGAAAGCGCGCATCCCGTCGCCCGCGATCTGGCTCGGGGGCAGGGCGCGGATCTGGTCATTGAAGATCTCGATGGAAAACGGACCCTCGAAGCCTTGGGTCAGAAGCCGCGCATAAAGGTCAGCCACGGGCAGGTTGCCCTGGCCCGGAAAGAGCCGGAAGCTTTGCGTCAGAAGTGCGCGGTCAATGCGGGTCGTGGGGGCATCGGCCAGATGCACCAGCTCGATCTTGCCCGCCGGGATCTCGCCCAGCATCGACGGATCACCATCCATCGCGAAGAGATGCACCGCGCCGATCACAAGCCCCAGATTGTCCGCATCCGCCGCCGCGACCACCCGCCAGGCGGCCTCGACGGAGTTGTGATGGGCCGAGCTGGCCAGTGCCTCATAGCCGAGCCGCAGCCCGCGCTCGGCGGCCATCTGCGCCAGCTCGCGAAGATCGACGCTGGCGGTCTCGGGATCGCTGTGTGGGTCGGTATTTGCGCAGACGATCAAGCGCGGTGCGCCGATGCGCTCGGCCAGATCGAGGAACCGTTCGGCCCGCCGAAACGCAGCCGCCCGCGCCTCGCCAGTGTAGCCTTCGAACCCGCGCAGACTTTGCAACGAGACGATCTCGATCCCCGCTTGGGCTGCGTAATCCGAAATCGCCTCGGGCGGGGCTTCGAAACCGATGATATCCTCGCGGAAGATCTCGATCCCGTCGAAACCGGCCTGGGCTGCGGCGTCGATCTTGTCCTCGAGCTGGCCCGAGAAGGAGATCGAGGAAATCGAGCGGAACATGCGGCTAGCCTCCGGTCATCTTTGATGAAAAACGCGGGCGCGATGCCCGGTCGGGCTCACACTAGCCCGCACCCCGCAAGGGGGAAACCGAAATCGCCGCGCCCTGATCAGGCGCGGCGATCGCTTTTGTTCAGTCGGTCGTGACGTGCCCGACCCCGCCCTCGGGCGAATAGATGTCGAGGATGTTCCAATGCCCCGAGGTCGGCGTCGGGTTGTTGATCATCGCCACGTCGATCACCGTCGGACGGCCCGAGGCGATCGCCGCTTCCAGCGCGGGCTTGAACGCCGCCGCACTGTCCACGCGCACCCCGTCGCAGCCATAGGCGCGCGCGATGGTGGCGTAGTCGGGCGTCTGTTCCATCGGGTCATTGGCCTTGGCAAAAGTCGTGCCATAGGTCAGGTCGTAATGCGCCTTTTGCAGCCCCGCGATGGTGCCGAAGGCGTTGTTGTTCATCACGACCCAGATCACCGCGAGATTCTCTGCCGCCGCCGTCGCCAGCACCGCCGGGTTCTGCCCGAAGCCGCCATCGCCCACGAGCGAAATCACCACACGATCCGGCGCCGCGATCTTCGCACCGACGGCCGCGGGCGGGCCGAAGCCCATCGTGGCGAACCCGCCCGGGATCAGGATCGAGCCCGGTGTGTAGATGTCGAATTGCTGCGCCACGCCGTTCTTGTTCCAGCCCACATCCGAAGTGAGGATCGCATCACGCGGCATCGCCTCGCGCAGATCGGCAAGGATGCGCTCGGGCATCATCGGGAAGGCATCCGAGGTCTGCATCGACGCGTTCTTCGCCTTGAATTCGGCGCGGAAATTCCCGATCGCCTTGATCAGGTCGGGACGCTGGATGCCTTGCGGAACCATCTCGCGCGCGACCTTCACCAGCACCTTGAGTGCCGCTTTCAGATCCGCCACCGCGCCGATCTCGACCGGGTAGTTGCGCCCGATCTCCTGCGGCTCGATGTCGATATGGATCAGGCGCGTCTTGCCCGGCCCGATATCGAAGGTGAACTCGGGATACCACGAGGAGCTGTCGGCCTCCTTGAACCGGCTCCCGAGCGCGAGGATCCAATCGGCATCATGGGTCTGACGGTTGGTGAACTCGGTCCCCCAGAAGCCGGTCATGCCCAGCACCAGCGGATGATCGTCGGGCAGGCAGCCCTTGCCCATCAACGAATGCGCGACGGGCAGTTGCAGATGATCGACCAGTTCGCGCAGCTCGTCCCACGCCTTCGCCAGCGCCACGCCGCCGCCCGCATAGATCACCGGGCGCTCTGCCGCGATCAGTTGGCCGACGATCTCGCGCGCGGTCTCTTCGTCCAGCGAGGGCTTGCGCAGCGCCTTCGCATTGGCCTGCTGACGCTCCCAGAGGCTGTCCTCGATCTGGGCCGAGAAATAATCCATCGGCACGTTGACCAGAACCGGGCCGGGCTGGCCGCTTTCGGCCAGCGTGAAGGCCTTCTCCATGATCTCGGGCAGCAGTTCGGGCGTATCGACCCGCCAGGCGCGTTTCACGAAGGGGCGGTAGATTTCATACTGGCTGCCGTCGGCATGCAGGTTCACCTCCTGATGGGGGTGCTTGCCGTAGTAATAGCTCGGGATGTCGCCCGCGATCACCACCATCGGGATGCAATCGAGCGCGGCATTCGCCACTCCGGTCGCGGCATTGGTCAGCCCCGGCGAGAGGTGGCTCAGCACCACCGAGGCGCGGCCCGTCACCCGCGCATAGCCATCCGCCGCATGGGCCGAGATCTGCTCGTGCCGGACATTGACGAAGTCCAGCTCCGACGAGGCCATCGCCGCGAGCACCGCGATATTGGTGTGCCCGCACAGGCCGAAGACATGCTTGACCCCGCGCCCCGCGAGGTAACGGCACAGCTGGTTGGCGACCAGATCCTTGCCGGGTTCGATATGCTTGGCGACCATCAGATCATCCCCCTCACATCACTTCGGTGTTGTAGAATTCGCCGAACAGCTCCGCGTCCGAGGGGCGGTCTTCGGGGATCGGGCGGGCCACCCAGGTCACGTTCATGTAATGCTTGAGGCTGACATTCTCGTTGGTGATGTTGCCGCCCCAGATGCCGCAGCCCAAGCTGGAGGTCATCGGCATCCCGTTCGTGAAGCTGCCCGCATTGGCCTTGGATTGCGGCTGGCGCACCATCACGCGGCTGACCGGCGCGTTCATCGCGTGGCGCAGAATGTGGTCCTCGTTGAACGAGTAGATCCCGCAGCTATGGCCCTTGCCGCCCACCTCGTAGATCGCGCGGACCTTGGTCATCGCGTCGTCGAAGTCGCGGGCTTTATACAGCGCCATCGTCACCGAGAGTTTCTCGCCCGAGAACTTGTGCTCGGGGCCGATCTCGTCCTGCTCGACCATGAGGAATTTGCGATCCTCGGGGATCTCGAAACCTGCGAATTCCGCGATCCGCTGCGCGGCGATCGCCACCGTCTCGATCCGGCGACCGCCGTTCTCGTTCCAGAGCGCCGCCTTGAGCAGTTCCTTTTCCTGCGCGTTGCACAGATAGCCACCCTCGGCGATCAGCGCCGCTTTCATCGCGTCATAGATCTTGGAATGGATCACGAGGTTGCCGTCCGCCGAGCAGCCCGAGCCGAAATCCGAGGTCTTGGACATGCGCGAATTCATCGCGGCCTCGGCGATATCGGCATCCTCGTCTATCACCATCGTCGCATTGCCTGCACCCACGCCATAGGCGGGCTTGCCCGAGCTGTAAGCCGCGTGGACCATCGGCTTGCCGCCCGTGGCCATCGTCAGATCGCAATTGGCCATCAGATAATCGGTCATCGGGATCGAGGGCTCTTCGACGCATTGGAAGATATCGCGCGGCGCGCCCAGCTTCGCCAGCGTCTCGCGCATCACGCGGACCATCTCGAAGGTCGTCTTCTTGGCGCGCGGGTGGGGCGAGAAGATCACCGCGTCTTTGCACTTGATCGCGTAGATGCCGGTGACCGGCGGGGTCAGTTCCGGGTTGGTCGTGGGGATCAGCGAGGCGATGACGCCCGCCGGTTTGGCAATCTTGGTCAGGCCCTTGGCCTCGTCCACCTCGATCACGCCGACCGAGGCCCCGCGCAGCGCATCGCGCAGCACGCCGAGGATCTTGAAGCGCTTGCCCGCCCGGCCCGCTCGGTCGCCGATACCGCTTTCATCGACGCCCATCTGCGCGATGCGCAGGAAGGTCGTCTCGTTGCCGCAGGCCCAGCCGAGCGCGCGCGCCAGCCGGTCGACCTGCGCCTGATCGTAATCCTTGATCTCTTCCATCGCCGCGCGGGCGCGGGCGATCATTTCATCCGCGATGCGGATTTCTTCTGCGGTGATTTCGCGAGCCATCTGCTCTCTCCTCCGGTCGTCAGGCTTGATGTTCAGGCGGCGCGGGAAACCGCGCCTTCAGTGAAAAAACGTTGCGCCGCCTCCAATGCGCGGCGGGCGTGTTCGGTGTGGCCCAGCTCGGCCGAGCGCGCGGCATTGGGCAGCTCGATCGCGACAACGGCATCGGGAAGGGCGGCCGCGATCGCAGCAAACGAGATCACCCCCTCGCCCGGATAGAGCCGCGCGTCGCGCGCGATATGGATCATCTCGGCCTTGTCATAGGCGACGTGATCGGTGTCGCAGACATGCAGGAAGTTCACCCATTTGCGCGGCACGCGGGCGAGGTCGGCCATCTTGCCGCCGGTGAAATGGTGATAGAGCGTGTCGATCAGCAGCCCCTGATTGGGCCGTTTCGCGCGCTTGAGCACGTCGAGCGCATCCTCGATGCAGCACAGCCGCGAGAAGGCCGGGTATTCGAGGTTTACCGTCAGCCCATATTGCGCGGCCAGATCGCAGATTTCGCCGAAGCGTTCCGTGACGAAGGACCCGTCATTGCGCACATCGGTCCAGGCCGAGGAGATCGCCTGGGTGCAGCCCAGTTCGGCAGCCGCCGAGAAGGCACGCTCATAGGCCGAGGCGGGCGTGTCGCGCAGGATGCGGGCCAGTTCCACATCCCAGGCAATCAGACCGCGATCGGCCAAGGCGCGCTTGGTCTCGCGCAGCATTTCCGGTGCGCAGGGGTCGCAATCGGGCTCACCCGCGACGCCCATATGGATCAGTCGGAAACTCGCCGCGTCATAACCCGCATCGGCCGCGATATGGACCAGCTCGGACGGGGTCACGCCCGGACAGGTCAGGTATTCGAGGGCATAAAGACGGCTCATGCGCATTCTCCCAGTTCGGTGTCGGGTTCGCCCGGCTGCGTGATATGGCCCATGCGCCCGGGCAGGCGACGGCCCAGAAGGGCCTCGGCGCGGGCGATGGCAGGCTTGAGCGCGCGCCAGTCGATGCCGGTTTTGATCCCCATCTCGGACAGCGCGAAGGCCACGTCTTCGGTCGCGATATTGCCAGCCGCTTTCGGAATGAACGGGCAGCCGCCAAGGCCGCCAAGCGCGGTATCGAAGACCCGCACACCCGCCTGAAGCCCCGCGACCATATTCGCGATCCCGAGCCCCCGCGTGTCATGCAGATGCAGCGACAGCGCACAGTCGGGACGCACCGCATCGTGCACACGCTGGCACAGATCATAAACCTGGCGCGGATTGGCGAGGCCCGCGGTATCGGCGAGGTTGATTTCCTGCGCGCCGAGAGCGGACCATTGCCGCGCGATGTCGATCACAACTTCAGGGTCGATCGCGCCTTCGAAACCGCAGCCAAAGGCCGACTGGATGCCAGCGCGGACTTCGACCCCTTCTGACAGCGCCCGTTCGATCACCGGGGCGATCACGGCGCGGCCCTCATCGACCGACCGGTTGGTGTTCTTGCGCGAATGCGTCTCGGAGGCCGAGACGGAAATCGACAGATGCGGGACCTTCACCGCCAGCGCCCGCTCCAGCCCCGCCTTGTTCAGCACCAGCGCCGAATAGGTCACGCCGGGCGTGCGGGTGATGCGGGTGAAAAGCTCGTCCGTGTCGGCCATCTGCGGCACCCATTTGGGATGCACGAAGGAGCCCAGTTGGATGCGCGTCACGCCGGCTGCTTCCAGATCGGCGAGGAAACCCAGCTTCTCGTCGAGCGAGAACAGGCGTTTCTCGTTTTGCAGCCCGTCACGCAGGAACTCGTCCTCGATCAGGACAGGGCCAGTCGCCTCGAACATGTGATCCTCCCAGACGCAAAGCGGCGTCGTTTCGGGGATCAGATTAGAGCTGGATCAGAATAACGTCGAATATGCGGAGTGGCGCTACTGGTTACATCATGTTAATTTTTGAGCGTGGAGGAGATACCATGCTCACATTGCGCCAGATCGAGGTCATCCGTGCGATCCTGTTGACCGGCACCGTGAAAGGGGCGGCTGACCTGTTGGGCGTCTCGGCGCCCGGGATCAGCCGCGTGATGAAGCATACC
Source organism: Thioclava pacifica DSM 10166 (assembly GCF_000714535.1). Lineage (GTDB taxonomy): Bacteria > Pseudomonadota > Alphaproteobacteria > Rhodobacterales > Rhodobacteraceae > Thioclava > Thioclava pacifica. The sequence goes on from NZ_AUND01000002.1 coordinate 49,757, forward strand.
GAGAGCCAGCTTGGCCTGCGACTGTTCTCGCGTGCGCATGGGCGGTTCGCGCCCACCGATGAGGCGCGCGAGATTTTCACCCAGATCAACGAGGTCTTCGCCAAGGTCGAGAACCTGCAGGAATCGATCGACATGCTGAAGCGTGGGGAAAGCCGGGTCTTCGCGCTGGCCTCCGTGCCTTCGATTGCCCAGCACATCCTGCCCTGTGCTGTGCGCCGGATGCGTGCGCGCTATCCCGATCTGCGGCTCTCGGTCGATCAGACGAAGATCGAGGAGACCATCGACTTTCTCCTGATGCGCAAGGTCGAGCTGGTCGCGAATTCGTTCAAGATCGACCATCCGGGCCTGTCCTCGCAGCCGCTCGGGACGGGGCGGGTGATGGCGCTGCTGCCCGAGGGGCACGAGCTGACGCAGGAGAGCACGGTCTCGGTCAGCGATCTCGCGCGCTATCCGATGATCGGGATCACGCCGAGCGATCCTTACGGCCAGATCCTCGCGCGGCCCCTGCGCGATGCCGATCTGCCTGTGCAGTTCGAGATCGAGGCGCGCTTCGGTCAGACCCTGCAGGCGCTCGTCGCGCAGGGCACCGGGGTGGCGCTGATTGACGAGTTCTCGGTCGCAGGCCCGCTTTTGCCGGGGCTGGCGGTGCGCCCGCTGCGCGAGCCCACGAGCTTTCGCACCTATGCGGTCGTCAACGTCGAATATCCGCTTTCGATCTTTGCCGAGACCATGATTGCCTACCTCAAACAGGAGATGCGGAGCCCGCACAGGCAAGGTTCCGAGGTATCAAGATAATAATCGATTATCTACAAATCATAAGGCAATAACAAATTAACATTAGGTTACACTAATGAACAGATATTAACTGGACAGGGTCTGGCGAATCCGCAAACCTGATCGGCGTATCCCGGAGGAGGGATCCGTTACATTTTGGGAGGAACCGCATGTCCATGAACATGACCCGCCGCGCGCTGCTCGCGGTGACCGCCGCCGCATCCGTCGCCTTCAGCGCCGGGGTCGCACTCGCCGAAGACAAGATCAAGCTGCGCCTGTCGGCCGTGAACAACGAGGCGGATGCCCGCGCTGTCACGATGACCGAGATCTTCGCGCCCGCCGTGGCCGGTTTCGCCGAGTTCGAACCGCATTGGTCGGGCACGCTGTTCAAGCAGGGCACCGAGCTGGAAGCCATCGCGCGTGGTAACCTCGAAATGTCGATCACCTCGGCGCAGGAGCTCTCGGAGTTCATCCCGGCCTTTTCGATCTTCACCGCCGGCTATGTCATGCAATCGCCCGAGCACCAGGTTGCCGTGTTCAATGACGCGCTGATGGACCCGCTGAAGAAGCAGGTTGAAGACGAGCTTGGCGTGAAGCTGCTCGCGGTGATGTATCTCGGCAAGCGTCAGGTGAACCTGCGCGGCGACAAGAAGATCATGACCCCGGCCGATCTGGATGGCGTGAAGCTGCGCATGCCCGGCTCGGAAGCGTGGCAGTTCCTCGGAAAGGCCCTGGGTGCCTCGCCGGTTCCGATTGCTTACACCGAGCTTTACACCGCGCTGCAGACCGGCGCCGTGGACGGTCAGGACAATCCGCTCCCGAATGACGTGAACATGAAGTTCTACGAGGTGACCGACCAGATCGTTCTGACCTCGCATCTCGTTGACCTGAACTACATCGCGTTCTCGAAGAAGGTCTGGGACAGTCTGACCCCCGAGCAGCAGGACACGGTCCAGAAAGCGGCGCTCGCCACCGCTGAAGCCGAGACCAAGATGCAGCTCGCCAACGAGGAAAAGGACCGCGCCTTCCTCGAAGAAAAGGGTCTGGTCTTCAACACGCCCGACGTTGCTGCCTTCCGCAAGCACGTTCAGGAAGCCTATCTGAGCTCGGATCTGTCGAAGAACTGGCCCGAGGGCATGCTCGAGAAGATCAACGCTCTGGGTGAGCAGTAAGATGAAGCGCCTCGGTCGGAAACTCGGGAACGGGCTGGGGATCGGGGCGGAGGTCGTGGCGGCGGGCATGCTCGCCGCCATCTTCCTCACCTTCCTCTACCAGATCACCGCGCGTTACATCCTGGGATGGTCGGTCGGCTGGACGATCGAACTGAACCTGACGCTGTGGCTCTGGCTGGTGCTGTTTTCCTGCGCCTTCGTGCTGCGCGAGCGCGATCATGTGAAGTTCGACCTGTTCTTCCACGCCGCTTCGCCGGGCCGCAAGAAGGTCTTCGCGATCCTCGCGGCCGTGGCGATCGTGATCGCTTTTGCGGCTTCGCTGCCGGCAAGCTGGGATTACGTGACCTTCTACAAGATCAAGAAATCGGCCACGTTGCGCTGGCCCCTGAACTACGTCTACTCGATCTATATCGCCTTCCTCGTCGTGATGATCGCCCGCTATGGCTGGCGCATCGTTCAGATCCTTCGCGGTTACGATCTGTCCAAGGACGATCGCGATATCCTTCAGGACTGAGACCATTGCGCCCCTGAGCGGCGCGGAGACCTGACGCATGAGCCTTGCCTTCTACATCTGCCTAGCGGTGCTGTTCGGCATCGCCGCCCTCGGCGCGCCGATCGGCTACGCGATGATCGTCGCCGCGATCACCTATCTCGCGGTCTCGGGCGCCGATCTCGCGCTTGCGGGCGAGCAGCTGATCCAGAACCTCTATAACGGCTACATTCTGCTGGCGGTGCCGCTCTTCATCATCGCGGCCAACATCATGAATGCGGGCTCGATCTCTGATCGGTTGCTGGCGTTCTGTATCGCGCTGGTGGGCCGGTTCCGCGGCGGGATGGGTTACGTCAACATCGCCGTCTCGCTGATCTTCGCGGGCATGTCGGGCTCGGCGGTGGCCGATGCGGCAGGGCCGGGCAAGATGATCATCTCGATGATGACCCGCGACGGGCATTACTCGAAAAGCTATGCGGCGGGCATCACCGCGGCGGCGGCGACGATCGGGCCGATCGTGCCCCCCTCGATCCCGATGGTGATGTATGCGCTGATCTCGGATCAGTCGATCGGCTACCTGTTCCTGGCCGGTATCGTGCCGGGGCTCCTGATGGCGCTGGCGCTCTCGGTGATGAACTTCTTCCTCGCCAAGAAGGCGGAGAAAAAGCGCGAGGCCCCGGTGCCGATGCGCGAGCTGCCGCGCCGCACGTTCCGCGCACTGCCGGTGATCTTCATGCCGGTGATCCTGCTGGGCGGGATCTATGGCGGGGCCACCACGCCCACCGAGGCCGCCTCGATCGCCGCGCTCTATGCGCTTCTGCTGGCGATGGTCTTTTATCGGCAGCTCTCGATCGTGGCGCTTGGCAAGGTCTTCTCGGAAAGCGCCCGGCAGGCCGCGACCGTCGGCATCGTCATCGGCTCGGCGCTGATCTTCAACTATATCGTCGCCTCCGAGAACGTCCCCACCAAGCTCGCCGCCTGGATGAACGGGCACGAGATCGGCCGGATGGAGTTCCTGATCGGCGTCAATATCCTGATCCTGCTGCTGGGCATGTTGCTCGATGGCGGGACGATCATTCTCGTGGTGCTGCCGCTCTTCGTGCCCGCGGCCCAGGCGCTCGGCATCGACCTGATCCATTTCGGGGTTGTCGCGGTGGTGAACACGATGATCGGCCTGATCACGCCGCCCTACGGCATCCTGATCTTCGTGATCAACGCCGTCACCGGCATCCCGATCAAGGATATCATCCGCGGCATCCTTCCCTTCCTGGCCGCGCTGATCGCGGCGCTGGTGGCGCTCGCGGCTTTCCCCGACCTCGTTCTCTTCGTTCCTCGCCTGTTTGGATATAACGGATGACGCACGCGACCTCTTCTTCCTCCTGCTCGACCGAGCGCACGCTGCGGCTTGGACTGATCGGCGGCAATATCACCGAGACCCGTTCGCCGGTGCTGCATATGGCCTGCGGGCTCGCGATCGGGCGCAACGCGACCTATGACCTGATCATTCCGAAGGAGCGCGGGTTGAGCTTTGCGCAGACGCTCGCACAATGCGCGGAGCTGGGCTTCGACGGGGTGAATGTCACCTTCCCCTACAAGGAAGAGGCGCTGCGTCTCGTAGCGCCGGGCACGCCCGTGGTGGCGGCAATGGGCTCGACCAACGCGGTCAAGTTCACCGCGCAGGGTCCGCGTGCCTTCAACACCGATCACTCCGGCTTCGTCGCGGCCTATCGCAACCGGTTCGGAGCGCAGGCCCCCGGCCGCGTGCTGGTTCTGGGCACGGGCGGCGTGGGCCGCGCGGTGGCGTTCGGGCTGGCTGATCTGGGCGCCTCCGAGATCGTGCTGCTCGATACCGATCTGTCCAAGGCGGTTTCGCTGGGCGGGGCGATCATGACCTATTGCGGCGCAAAGGTGATCGCGGGCGATCCGTCGATGCTGCGCGATCTGTCGGGCTTCGACGGGGTGGTGAACTGCACACCGCTGGGCATGGTCGGCAAGCCGCCCGCCTCACCGCTGCCCGAGGATGCCGCGGGGCACATTGGCTGGGCCTTCGACGCCGTTTACACGCCGCTGCACACGCCGTTCCGGGCGCAGGTCGAGCGGATGGGCGCACGCTTCCTGTCGGGTTACGAGCTCTATTTCCATCAAGGCGTCGACGCGTTCGAAATCTTCTCCGAGCGCAAGGTCGAGGACGCGGACTGGGTGCGCGCCCTGATCACCCACAGCCCTGACACCCCGCCGCGCCGCGCGGTCGGCTGATCAGCCCGCGCGCTCGCGATCGGCATAGGCGGCGAGCGCATGCGCCACGCCGCCCTCGATATGTTTCGACAAGATCGCCTGCGCCGAGGCCACATCGCGATCGAGCGCGGCCTCGCGCAGCGCCTGATGTTCGGCCTGCGCGATGCCGCCGCGAAAGGTCAGGAACAGCATCTGGTAGCGCAGGTATTTGTCGAAAACCATTGCGTGAACGCTCAGTAATTCACGCGAGCCGCAGGCCGAGATCAGAGTCTGGTGAAACTCCCAGTCGTAGCGCTTCCAGTCGTCGCGCGCGGCCGCTTCGCCCGCCTGCATCCGCGCCTCCGAGCGCGAGAGTTTGTAATGCGCCGCCACCACACGGCTTTCCCATTCCATGTCGCCGGCCTCGATCGAACGCGCCAGCGCTTCCATTTCCACGAGCTTGCGCAGATCTGCCAGCTCGCGCAGGTTCTCGACCGAGATCGGTGCGACCATGAAACCCTTCTGATCCTCGGCGATCACGAACCCGTCCGCCGACAGCCGCGTCAGAACCTCGCGCAGGGTCGGCACAGACGATCCGGTGCGGGTGCGCAGATCCTCGAGCCGAAGTCGCTGGCTTGGCGCAAGCCGCCCCAGCACGATCTCGGCGCGCAGGCGTTTGTAAAGCTCGGGGGCGCGGGGTTTGGCCATGTCTCTCTCCTCCTGCGCCGAGTATAGGGGAGGGCTGACCAAAGAAAATCCACGATTCCCATTTCGATTGCCATTTTTCGATGTGCCAAATAGCCTTTCCGGATCTTGAAGGAGGGCGTCTTGACCGAAACACACCGCAAGATGACCCTGTCGAGCCGGATCGCGGAGGAACTCCTCGAAGCGATCCTGAGCGGTGCGCTTGCGCCGGGGCAGAAGATCAATCTCGACCGGTTGCGCAAGGAGCTCGAGGTCTCGATCAGCCCGCTGCGCGAGGCCGTCTCGCGCCTCGTGGCCACCGGGCTTGTGCAGTTTCAGGACCAGTTGGGCTATTCCGTCGCGCCGATGTCGGACGCGGATCTGCATTCGATCGTGGAGCTTCGCGAGCAACTGGAACCGATGGCCATGACGCGTGCGATCGCACAGGGATCACTGGACTGGGAAAGCGAGGTGATGGCGGCGCTGCATCTTTTCAAAGCGAACGCGGCGCTGACATCAGGCAGTTCGGTTCGAAGATTTATTCTCGTCCTGTTGGCTCCGGGTATGCCGCCGCGGCTCAGGCAGATCGTCGAAACCCTGCACCTCGCGCAAGAACGCTATCGCAGAGCCGCCGAAGACCACTGGCCGCAATTCCCGAAAGACATGTTCGAAACCCTCGCCCATGCTGCGGTGCAGAGAGATACGCCTCAAAGCGTGGAGATCCTGCGGGAGCTGATACATCGCGAAGCCGCGATCGAAAGCTCTTTCAAGGTTTGAGGAATGATGAACTCGGCCTCGACCGCGAAACTGTAGGCGAGGTTGTTCAGTTGCTGCGGGTCATGGGGCCGCGGTATCTCTTAGAATTCGACCGGCTGGGGCAGTCTTTCGCCGTAGGCCCAGTGACGAAACAGCTGACAATGCCACGATAGCTTGCAGCCCTTTTTCGCCGCCTCAATCCGATCAGGCTCTGCGAACCGTGCGATTTGGGATCCCTGCACCGGCCCGCAGCTTCGCGACAACGCGTCGTGAAACGCGGATACCTTCTGCGCGCAGCGCGTCGGTCAGCTGGCCATCATTCAGCGGAGAGGCCGGGTCTTCTTCGGAAATCATCTGTTCGATACGCGTCGTGAGGGCTAGGGATCCCTGCTGGGAAGAGATCTCCGTCTGCTTGCTTGGCGCGCGCGAGAAAAACCGTCGCAACTCTAGAACGCCCATCGCGGGCGTTGCCGCAGAGGATGAACTGGCCAGCCGTCCCACCGTGCTTTCGTGAAGGCCAAGCTGGCGCGCAGCGTCCCGGCGCGTCAAAACACGCTGACCGACCGGCCCATCGGACAGAAACTGCGCCTGCTCACGGGCCAACAGGCTGCCAAGCGCCAGCAGGTTCTCATTTCGCTTTTGGATAGCCCTGACGAGCTGCATTGCGGCGCTTCTCTCCCGCGAAAACGACACTGCGGGGCTGGCGCCCCCCTTGAAGTCATTGACCTCGATCCGGGGAAGGCTCTCGGGATTGAGCCGAACGGACCAGCTGTCGCCTTCTTTTTCGAAAATGAGATCGGGGATGCGTGTGCGCGCCGTATCGACAGAAAAACCAGCAGCGGGTCGTGGGTTCAGATCGCGGAGCCGCGCCAGCAATGGGGCCAACTCATCCGCGCTGAGCCCGGCCGCCTCCGCGAGACCGGCGTGTCCACGTTCCGCGAGAACCGGAAGCGCGTCGAGCATCCGGCGCATCTGCGGTGAAATTTCTTCTACTTCGGCCAGTTGCAGGCTGAGACATTCGCCAAGAGAACGGGCAAAGAGACCGCGGGGCTCGATCGTCTGAAGGCAGGCCAGGACGGTCTCGACACGCGCGGTCGGTAGTCGAAGCGTGGCCGCAATCTTCTCGACAGGCATCTCAAGGAAGCCGTTCGCCCCCATCGCGTCGAGCAGTGCCAGCGCAATGCGCCGGTCTGTCGGAAGCGGTGCGAGACGGTCGATCTGGGCCAAGACGTGCGCGTGTAACGAAGGTCCGGGTGCGGCGATATCGGCCGCGCCATCCTCCATCGCCGGAGGCAGGCGCACTCTCAGCCAGGGGTTATCGGAGGCCGCCTCACGCAGCGTCTGCGCCAGCTCCAGGTTTGAAAGCTCCAGAAAGCCGATCGCCCGGTGCAGGTCCTGAGTGAGCTTCAGCCTGGTGTCGAGGCGCTGGGTGACCTTCTGAGTGAGTTCCATGACATTTCAGACGTTGCGGCGGAAAAACTCTGCGAAGCCTCTTGCCACTCTGTCGTTATCGAGCGCCCCGTCAAGCGTCGCCAGCGCGCTTTGCGCCCTATCCATCGGCACGCGCTCGCCCTGATAGGCGAGCAGAAGATCATGGATGTAACCCGGCTGGAACTCGGGGTGGAACTGCACCGAGAGCGCGGGGAAACCGGTATAGACCAGCCCGCCATTGGGCGACGGATCGTTCGACAAAAGCCGCGCGGCGCCCGGAGGCAGCGCGGTGATCTGGTCCTGATGGAACGACAGGGCGGTGAGCGGATCGGGGCCGAAGACCTCTGCCCCTTCCGGCGAAAGCATGTGCTCCTGCCGCCCGAGCATCCAGCCCGCCGCGGATTTCTCGACCGTTCCGCCAAAGGCTTGTGCCATCACCTGATGGCCGAAACAGACCCCTGCCACCGGGCGGTTACGCGCGCGAAGTTCTCGCAGGAAGGCCTCGAGCGGGGCGATCCAGGCATGGTCTTCATAGACGCCCGCGCGCGACCCGGTCACGAGATAGGCGTCATAGAGATCGGGATCCCCGGGAAGCGTTTCGCCTCCCGCGACGAAGAGGTTGTCGAACGTCGCCTCGGGCAAGGCCGGTGCCAGCCAGCGTTCGAACATCCCCGCATAGGTGCCATGGGCGGGCCGGAACGCCTCGGCGGGGCGATCGGCTTCGAGAATACAAAGTTTCATTGTCGTCCTGAGGATAGGTCGGCCGGGACGCGCAGCACCCCGGCCGGGAGAGGTCAGCTCAACTCGATCCAGACCGATTTTGTCTGCGTGTATTGCGTCAGAGCCTCGAGGCACTTGTCGCGCCCGTTGCCCGACTGCTTGAACCCACCCCACGGCGTCGTGGCATCGCCCGCCTCATAGGCGTTGACCCAGACGATCCCCGCCTCGACATCGCGCGCGAAGCGATGCGCGTTCTTCACATTCGAGGTCCAGATCGCGGCGGCCAGCCCGTAGATCGTGTCGTTCGCGGTCTCGATCGCATGGTCGAGATTGTCCACCGGGATGATCGAGGCGACCGGGCCGAAGATTTCCTCCTGCGCGATCTTCATCTTGTTCGACACATCGGTGAACAGCGTCGGCTCGACGAAGCAGCCCGCGTTGAACTGGGCCGGGACATTGCCGCCAAAGGCGAGCTTGGCCCCTTCCTTGCGGCCCGCCTCGATATAGCCCAGCACGCGCGATTGCTGCTCGGGCGTGACCAGCGGCCCCATCGTGGTATCGGGATCAAGCGGGTCGCCGGGGATGTGCATGTCATTTGCGGCCTCGGTGAAGAGCGCGATATACTCGTCATAGACCGCGCGTTCGACGAGGATGCGCGACCCGGCCGAGCAGACCTCGCCCTGGTTGCCGTAGATCCCCGCGACACCGGTGGCGGCGGCCTTCGCCAGATCCTCGCAATCGGCCAGCACGATCTGGGGCGACTTGCCGCCGCATTCGGTGCTGACCCGCTTCATGTTCGACTGGCCCGCATAGATCATCATCAGCTTGCCGACCTCACCCGAGCCGGTGAAGCCGATCTTGTCGACATCCATGTGGAGCGCCAGCGGCTTGCCGGTATCCTCGCCAAAGCCGGTGACGACGTTGAAGACGCCATCGGGCCCGCCCGCCTCGGAGAACAGTTTCGCCAGAAGCAGCGCCGAGAGCGGCGATTGCTCGGCCGGTTTCAGCACGATCGAGTTGCCGACGCTCAGCGCGGGCGCGATCTTCCACGCGGCCATCATCAGCGGGTAGTTCCACGGCACGACGAGCCCGCAGACCCCCAGCGGCTGGCGCAGGATGTAATGGAGCGCGTCGGCATTGGTGTTGGTCACCACGCCCTCCATCTTGTCGATCACCTCGGCAAAGAAGCGGATCGTCATCAGCGAGCCGGGGATGTCGATGTTGAACATGTCCGAGATCGGCTTGCCCATGTCGAGCGTGTCGAGCAGCGCGAAATCCTCGGCATGTGCCTCGATCAGATCGGCGAAACGGCTCATCACCGCCATCCGCGCGGTGGGCTCCATCCGCGACCAGACGCCCGATTTGAACGCCTTCTTCGCGGCCGCGACGGCGCGGTCCACGTCCTCGGCGCTGCCGCGCGCGACAGCGGCCACAACCTGCCCATTGGCCGGGTTGATGGTTTCGAATTTCGCGCCCGACGCCGCATCGACGAACTTGCCGTCGATGAACATCCGCGTTTCGGGCACGAGTGCGGCGGCGCGAGCCTGCCAGTCCTTCAGAGTCATGGTCATTGGCGTTCCCTCCATGTCGTTATTTTTTGCGTTCGCGCGTCGCGATGACCGCGACCACGATGAGAATGAGCGACAGAAGCACGATGATCGTGCCCACCGCGTTGATTTCCGGCGTCACGCCGCGGCGCATCGTCGAGTAGATATACATTGGCAGCGTGTTGTCGCGCCCGGTCAGGAAGAAGGTCACCGGGATCTCGTCGAAGCTGAGAACGAAGCTCAAAAGCCCCGCGCCGATGATCGCCGAGCGGATATTCGGCAAGGTGATGTCGATGAAGCTGCGCCAGGGCGAGGCACCCAGATCGAAGGCCGCTTCCTCGAGCGACGGCGGCAGGCGTTGCAGCCGCGCATAGACCTGCGTCACCACCACGCCCAGAAGCGCGGTCGCATGGCCCAGGATCACCGTCTCGAGGCTCAGCGGAAAGCCCATCAGCTTGAACATGTTGAGCATCGAGATACCGGTGACGATTCCCGGCAGCGTGATCGGCAGCAGGATCAGCCTGCGGAACACGGATTTGCCGGGGAAGTCGAACTTGTGCAGCACCATCGCCGCGGGCACGCCCACCGCGAGGGTCACGACCGTCGCCAGCGTCGCGACATAGAAGCTGTTGCCGATCGCCGCGATCAGGTCGGAATTGCTCCACAGCTTGCGATACCAGTCGAGCGTGAACCCCGAGAGCGGCCAGGTGAGCGAACGCGAGTCGTTGAAGGAAAACGCGATCAGGACCCAGATCGGGATGTAGAGAAACGCCATCAGGATCGCGACGAAACTCATGAAGGCCGTGTCGGCCCCAAAGCGCGACAGGAGGCCGGGTGTTTTCTGTGCCATCGTCAGACGCCTCCCGTCATGCCTTTGCGCTCCATCCGGTCGGAGAGGGAGACGATGGTGAGAACGACGACGAGCATCACGATCGCCAGAGCCGAGCCCAGCGGCCAGTTCAGCGCCGCGCCGAATTGCGTGGCGATCACGTTGGCGATGAGGTTGCCGTCAGGCCCGCCCACGAGGAAGGGCGCGATGAAGTCCCCGAATGAGAGACAGAAGGTCAGCGTGAACCCCGCCGCGACACCGGGCAGCGACAAGGGCAGCGTGACCGTCCAGAAGCTGCGCCATGGCCCCATCCCGAGATCGGCCGAGGCTTCCGTCAGGTTGGTCGGGATCTTCTCGAGCGCGGTATAGATCGGCATCACCATGAAGGGGATGAAGATATAGGTGAGCGTCACCACCATCGCGAACTGGTTGTAGAGAAACAGGCTCGACGGCTCGTCGATGATCCCCAGCGACATCAGGAAGGAGTTCAGAACGCCCTCGGTGCCGAGGATCGTCTTCCAGATATAGGCCCGCAGCAGGTAGCTCACCCACAAGGGCGCGATCACCGCCATGTAAAGCCAGGTCCGCAGCGCCACCGAACGGCAGCGGAAGACGAGGTAATAGGCGAAGGGATAGGCCAGCAGGAAAGAGGCGGCCGAGACGAGAACCGAGATCTTCAGCGTGCGCAGGAAGACCCGCACATATTGGGGATCGGTGAAGATCGTGACGTAGTTCCCGAACTGGAAGGCGGGGATGAAGGTCGGGTATTTCTTCAGCCAGAAGGAATAGGTGACGATGATCCCGTAAGGCAGCAGCATGAACAGCGCGATCCACATAAGCGGGATGCCCATCACCAGCATGCTGGGAAGGTTGCGGCGCAGGAAGCTCATGGCGTCACCGTCCCTTCGAAGACGAAGACGTTATGGGCCGCCACGCCGAGGCGAACCGGCGCGCCGGATTGCGGCAAGGTGGAGTGCGAAAGCTTGTCGGGCAGCAAGGTATCGGCGTCGATCTTGCTGCCATCGGCGAGGGTCACCGAGATCCGCAGGCCCAGCCCGTAATAGATCACTTCCGAGATCGTGCCTTCGAAGACGTTATCTGCGGTTTCGCCCTCTGCGAGCAGTTTCACCTTTTCGGGGCGCACGCCAACGGTGACGGTCGCGCCCTCGCTCAGCGTGACATCGGGATGGGCGGTGATTTGCGTGCCGCCCGCCGCGATCGTCGCGACCTCGCCCGAGAGCGCGCGGACCTTGCCGGGAAGAAAGCTCGTCGTGCCGATGAAATTCGCGACATAGGGGTTCGCCGGGTGATCGTAGAGATCCTGCGGGCGCCCTTCCTGGGCGATTTTGCCCTTGTCCATGACGACGACGCGATCCGACATCACCAGCGCTTCGGTCTGGTCATGGGTCACCATGATGAAGGTGATGCCGACCTTCTCGTGCAGGTGTTTGAGTTCGATCTGCATCTGCTCGCGCAGTTTCGCGTCAAGGGCCGAGAGCGGTTCGTCGAGCAAGAGGACCTTCGGACGGCGCACGATGGCGCGCGCCAGCGCGATCCGCTGGCGCTGTCCGCCCGAGAGCTGTTGCGGACGCTGGTTGAGCTTGTCGTAGAGCCCCACCAGCATCAGCGCGTCCTTCACGCGCGTCCGCACTGTGTCCTTGTCGAGTTTGAACGTCTTGAGGCCGTAAGCCACGTTCTCGCCGATCGTCATATGCGGAAAGAGCGCGTAGTCCTGAAAAACCATGTTGACCTCGCGCTTGTAGGGCGGGTCGAAGGTCACGTCCTTGTCGGCGAGCCGGATCGCTCCGGCCGTCGGTTCCTCGAACCCGCCGATCATGCGCAGGAGGGTGGATTTGCCACAGCCCGAGGGCCCCAGAAGCGTGACGAATTCGCCGTCTTCAACGGTCAGCGAAACGTCGTCCACGCCGATGATGGTCGGACTGTAATGCTTGGAGATGTTCTCCAACTCGATGATTGCGGCCATGTCGCCTTGTTCCCTGCTTTTTTCGAGAGCGGGCGGCCCTCCCCGACCGCCTGTTCCCCTGGTCCCTGAGGCGACCCCGTTGCCGGGGTCGCGGGTCTTTTGTCGCTTATTGCGCCTTCACGGCGTTCCAGGCGTTGGTATAGGCCTCGAACCGGTCGCCCAGCGGCTGCCAGATCAGCAGGCTGTCGAGGTAATCGGGGTCGTCCTGATGCAACGTCTTGAACTGCTCGGGGCTCATGCAAGACTTCGCCGCGGCGGCGTTCGCAACAGAGTAGCCGTTGACATTGGCGACGCCACATTGCCCCTGCTCGGAGAGCTGCATGTTGAGGAACTTGTAGGCGCATTCCTGATTGGGACTGCCCTTGACGATCATCCAGCTGTCCATCCAGCCCTCGGCGCCCTCCGTCGGGATGAACTCGGTCACTTTGATACCCTCATCGGCGAGAAGGCTGGACTGATAGCCAGCCCAGGTGTTCGAGATCACGACTTCGCCGGCCTTGTAGAGATCCACGAGCTCGCCCGCCGTGGCCCAGTATTTGCGGATCAGCGGCTTTTGTTCGACCAGGCTCTTCTGCGCGGCCGCGATCTGCTCGTCGGTCAGCGAGTAGATGTTCATGTCGCCATTCTTGCGTGCGGCGACGTAGATTGCGCTCTTGTCATCCCAGAGCGAAATCTTGCCCTTGAGATCCTCGCGCCACAGGTCGGCGATCGAGGTGGGGGGCGTTTCAAACGCATCATCGCGATACATGAAGGCGATCGCGCCCCAGACATAGGGCATCCCGTAATAGGCGCCGTCCTTCTGGATCCCGTCGAGAGCGAGGAACTTGGGATAGATATCGTTCCAGCCCTCGATCTTCGTGGTGTCGAGCGGCTCGACGAAATCGAGGTCGATCATCAGCTTGGTCGTGTCGATCGACGGGGTGATCAGGTCATAGACCCCGCCCCCGGCCATCAGCTTCGGCGCGAAATCGTCATTCGAGCCGACATAGGTGGCGTTCACCTGGCAACCCGAGGTCTCCTCGAATTTCGAGATGAAGGACGGGTCGGCATAGCCTTCCCAGGTCAGCACATTGATCGTGCCTTCCGCCAGCACCGGCGATGCGGTGAGGGAGAGCAGGCCGAGCGTGCCTAGCATCGTCTTCTTGATCGTCATTGTCTTACTCCACTGTTGGTTTGTTCGGCCGCTTTACGGCTCTTTTCGGGTCTTTCGAGAAATGGTGCCGATATCGACACCGAGGGCGGCAGCAGCCTTGCGTTTGCTGCCGTGGACACGGATCGCTTCTTCGATGATCCGTAGTTCGTATTCGCTGACCGCGTCGCGCAGGCTCGTGCCTTCGGCGAGCGGGGACGGCGTGGTGTCGGAGGGGCTGCCGGAGCGGCGCGACGCTTCCGTCGGATCAAGTGCCATGAGCCGACGCGGCAGCTCTTCCTCGTCATCGCCCAGCACCGAGATCTGCTGCATCAGGTTCCACAACTCGCGGATATTGCCCGGGTAGTGATAGCTGCGCAGCCGCCCGCGCAGATCGTCGGACAGATGCAGCGGCACGGACCGGCGCTGGTTGATCGCGGTCAGGAACCGGTCGATCAGGTGATCGAGCAGTTCGGGCACCTCGCGCAACGGCTTCATCGGCATGTTCACGACCGCGAGCCGGTAATAGAGGTCGGTTCGGAAGCGGCGATCCTCGGACATTTCCAGAAGGTCGCAATTGGTCGCCGAGATCACCCGCACATTGACCCGCCGCGGGCGCGTGCCGCCGATCCGCAGGATCGTGCCCTCTTCGAGGAAGGAGAGCAGCTTGGCCTGAAGCGGCAGGGGTATCTCGCCGATCTCGTCAAGAAACAGCGTGCCGCCCTCGGCCGCCTCGATCAGGCCCTTCTTGCCCTCGGTCGATGCCCCGGTGAACGCGCCCTTCTCGTAGCCGAAAAGCTCGGATTCAAAGAGGCTCTCGGGGATCGCGGCGCAGTTGACCGCGATGAACGGGTCCACGCCATTGGCGACGAAATTGTGCAGATGGCGCGCGATCTCGGTTTTGCCGACGCCGGACTCACCGGTGATGATGACCCGCGCGCCCTGCAAGAGCGCACGTTCCCCGCGCGAGATCATCCGGTCGAGCCAGGGTGAGATCGCCCTCTGCCGCGCGAAATCGGGACGCATCCGTCGGTCGGTCGCGCCGGTGAAAGTGGGCGCGCTTCGTGCTCCCGTCGCCTGTCTGCGGGCATGGTCGAACACGGCCAGATCTCGCAGCGTGACGACATGGCCTTCGTTGGCACCGGTCGCGGAAATCCGGCGCAAGGTCACGAAGACCGCGCCTGTCGCTTCCCCCCGCAAGATGAGGCTGCCGGTGCGGCCCGCTTCGAGCATCTCGCCCAGCAGGGTCCAGTTCAGCGAGGACATTGTATTGAACTGTACAAAATCGAAACCCGCCATCTCCTTCGCATTGAGCCCGCACAGAGCGGCGGCCTCGCGGTTCGCGAAGGAAATCGAATGGTCCGGATTGAGCACGATGATTCCATCGGCCAGCGCGTTGAGAGCCTGATCGAGCGGGCGGGGCGACGGCGCAGATGTCTGTTTCATCTCTCTCGCCCCCATCACCGTCCCCGTGCCCTGAGCGGTGTGACGCTGGCGCGATCGCCGTCATGCGAAGCCGGTCCAAGCCGCGCACGCAGGCTCAGCACAAGGTAATCCGCTTCGCGCAGCGTCACGCAGCGCGCCGCGAGCTCGGCCCGGATCGGGCGGTCGGGATTGCGCAGCAGCGCCGGATAACGGTCGCCCGGATGGCCGGGCAGATGTTCGCCCGCGACGGCGAAGATCTCGCCCAGCGGCACGGGCAGTTCGATCAGGTCATCAAGGCTTCTGCCGGGAAGCAGGTCGGGGTTGAGGTCGAGCATCTCCTCGGCGCTGGTATTGATGCGCAGGATATGGGCGTCGCGATCCACGACCAGAACCGCGTCGGGCAGCGCGTCGAGGATCGCCTCGAGCGTGTCGATCTCGTCGCGCAGGACCGCTGCGCGGCGGGCATGTTTCGAGACATCGCGCACCGTGCCCCACATGCGGTGCAGGAAGTTGCCCCGGATGGTCCCGCGCACGTCGTTTTCAACCTCGATGAACACGCCGTCGTAGCGCAGATCGCGCGAGGGAGACGCGTTCACATCGAAGCTCGCCCGGATCAGGCGGCGCACGAAATCTTCGTTCTCGGGCGAGCGCGGGAAGGTCTCGTGCACGGGAAGCGCGTTGAAATCCTTGCCCTCGGGCGTGCGATAAAGCCGCGCCATCGCATCGTTGCAGAACCGCCAATGCGGACCGTTCTCGAAGACCTGCCGGATGATCTCCTGCTCCGGGGCCGAGAGATCCACGGGCTCGTCCCATTCCATGCACCAGCCCGCGTCGTCGGAGGCCGCGAGGATCGACTCGAGGATCTCCTTTTCCTCGGCGAGGGTCGCGACTTCTCCGAGAGCACCACCCGCGGGCCATTTCACCGTGCGCAGGCAAAGCCCCAGCTCCGGGTCCGTGAAGCGGGTCACGATCGCCGTGACGCCGATCCGCGCGCCTTGCGGGGGGCGCAGCTCGAGCGTGACAACATGCGGCCCGGCGGTGGTCTCGGTGAAGACCTCTTCAAGCCGCTTGCGAGAGGCGAGCGGATAGATCGTGGACCAAGGCTCGCCCTTCACCGCGCCCGGCGCGAGGCCGAGCGCGGTTTCTTGCGAAGCGCAGGCAGACACGATCCGTCCGTCCCGGCTGAGAACGTCGATCATCTCGGTCTCTGGTCTGGTTGGATCTGTCATGCTCTGGGCTCCTATGGGGGGGTCAACGGGTTACGGCACGCAATGCAGGTATTGCTCCACATCCCAATTGGTGACCTCACGCAGGAAGCGTGTCCACTCATCCTGTTTGTATTCGTCGAAGACTTCGTAGAGCCGACCCGGAAGTGCCGAGCGAATGACCTCGTCTTCCTTGAGCGCGTCGAGCGCGTCCCGAAGATTGAGCGGGATAAGATTGACCTCCCCTCCCGACTGCCAGACCTCGGTCACGTTGCGCGACTCGGGCGCGCCCGGGTCGATCTTGTTGCGGATGCCATCATCCATCGCTTTCAGCAGCGCGCCGCAGAACAGATGCGGGTTGACCATGCTGTCCACCGCGCGGAACTCGAACCGGTCGGGCGAGGAGATGCGCACCGTGCAGGAGCGGTTCTGCAGGCCCCAATTCGCCCCGATCGGCGCCCAGAGGCCGTAGTCGTTGAAGCGGCGATAGGAGTTCACCGTCGACGCACCGATACAGGTCAGCGCGTTGATATGCTTGAGCGATCCGCCCAGAACGTGATGCCCGAGCTCCGTTGGCAGCCAGCCGCCTTCGGTGTTCTCGAACTCGTTCACACCGCCCTTGGAATACATCCAGTTCTCTTCCATGCCCGGCAACTCGCCCGGCACGATGTCCTGCACCTGGCGCTCGCCGCCGGTCCAGATCGAACAGTTGTGGTGGCAGCCGTTGGCCGCGTAACCCATGAAGGGTTTCGCCATGAAACACGC
This sequence comes from Thioclava pacifica DSM 10166, assembly GCF_000714535.1. GTDB lineage: Bacteria > Pseudomonadota > Alphaproteobacteria > Rhodobacterales > Rhodobacteraceae > Thioclava > Thioclava pacifica. Next base: position 66,882 of record NZ_AUND01000002.1, read on the forward strand.
GATTAGCCCACGCTGGCGCGCGACCTCGGCGCAGATCTGGCGATAGGTCGTCATCCGGTCGCAGGTCGGCAGCGCATCGTCGAATTGGTAGTTGAGTTCGATCTGGCCCGGTGCGTCCTCGCAATCGCCCTGGATCATATCGAGACCCATCGCGCGGGCGTAGTCGGAAACCTGCATCCAGATATCGCGGGCGCTCTCGAACTGGCCGATGTGATAGGCGAGCGGCTCGGTCACGCCGGAATAGGGGCGCACCTCGCCGGCCTCGGGCTTGAGCCAGAGCATCTCGGGCTCGAGGCCCACACGCAGATGCAAGCCGTTATGGGTCTCGCGGAATTCACGGTCGAAGCGCTTGAGGTTCCCGCGGGTGTCGTATTCGTAATACTGGCCGGGGAAGTTCGGATCTTCGAGGCTGTAGAACAGCGTGCAGAACACGCGTGCCACACGCTTGTCCCAGGGGAGCTGAACGAACGTGTCGGGATCGGGCAGCGCGATACATTCCATCGCATTCGCATCGAAGCCGATCAGGTTGCCCTTGAAATCCGGCAGCACGTTGGTGACGCCGCCCATCCATGTCTGAACACCCTTGCGCGCCTGGGTTTCCCAGTGACGTGCCGGGGCGGCCTTGCCCATCACCCGGCCGGTGATCGAGATATATTGGTAGTAGATGTAATCGACCCCGAGCGCGTCGATCTTCTTGCGCACCCGTTCTACCAGTTCGGCCCGGCCGGGCGCATCGACTTCGCAGTGATAATCGGTATCGGTAGTCATTCTTGGCTCCCTATTGGTTTTCTTGTGTCTCAGCCTTCGAGGTAGCGGGCACGTTCTTCTGCGCTGACTGCTTTGGAGAGGCTGGCGTATTCGGCGCGGCAGGCGGCCGCGAAGTTCTCGGTGAAAGCGGCCCCAAAGATCCGCGCGGCATCGTCGCTGGCGGCAATCCGATCCGCAGCCTCGGCGAGATCGCGCGGGAAACGGCTTGCGCCTTCGGGGACGAAATCGGGATGCGCGGCGGCGCTCGGTTCGGGCGCGGGCAAGTCGCGCTCGATCCCGTCGAGCCCCGCGCCCAGCATCAGCGCCATCGTCAGGTAAGGATTGCAATCGGCGGGCGGCACCCGGAATTCGAGCCGCGCGCGCGCACCTGTATGCGGCACCGAGCGCACCGCGACGGTGAAGGGATATTCCGCCCAGGTGAGCGACTTCGGAGCCCAGCTTCCCGGCGCAAGGCGGCGATAGGCATTCACGCTCGAGGTGCACATGGCGAAGGCCTCGGGCACGACCGCCATCATCCCGGCGATGAATTTCTTCGCCAGATCATTGGTCTTGCCATCGGGCGAGGCGAAGACGTTCGTGCCGGTTTTCGCGTCGCGCAGGCTCATCGAGCAATGACCACCGATACCGGGATAGTCCGCGCCCATATAGGGCATGAAGCTTGCCGTCTTGCCCTGCTTGCGGGCGTAGGAGCGTGCGGCCAGACGCAGGAAGCTCGCGTCGTCGGCGGCACGCAGCCCCTCGGTCGCGGCGGTCGTGGCTTCGAGACAGCCCGGCCCCAGCTCGACGCTCAGCGCATAGAGCGAGACGTCATGGCCAAGGATCTCGGCCTCCATGCCGGCGATGAAATCGGCATGGGTGTTCGCGGTGGCGCCCGACCAGCATTTGTTGTCGGGGGCGAATTTCGCGAGCCCCGCGAAGCCTTTCTCGCGGGCGGTCGTCGCATCTTCCTCAAGCACGATCAGTTCGAATTCGAACGCGGCATCGACCTTGAACCCCATCGCCTCGGCGCGCTCCAACTGGCGGCGCAACACCTGACGCGGCATCAGCTCCTTCGCCTCGCCCGACAGCTCAGCGATGACCGTGACCGCATCGGGCTCGGAGGGGTTCGCGCGCATCGAGGTCGGGTCGATCTCGACCGTTTCGGTGAAATAGGAACTGCCGCCGAAGAGGTCGTCGCCGCTGTCCCAATAGGCCAGCACATTGGCGAAACGCGCATCCCCGGCCCAGTCGAGGAACTGCGCCTTGCGCAACCGGCGTTCGCGCAGGACCGAGGCGTAATCGAATTGGCCGACATGCACGATCTCGGCGTCGAACTTGGCGAGGGCGGCTTCGAGGAGGTCGTTCATCTGGGGGCTCATACGGTTTCTTTCGGGGTGAGCGCGGCCATCAGGCGGGCGCGGTGTTTGGCAATCAGTGCGGGCGGAGCGCCAAGGCCGATCACGCCTGTCAGCGCGCCGTTACGGGCGTATTCGACGATCACGGGGGCCTCGCCGATCTGGCTCAGATCGCCTTCGACAACGGTTTGCGTCTCGGCCAGCGCCGGGGCGCCGAAGGCCTGAACGCGCATGCCGTATTGGTCCGACCAGAAGCTCGGCAGCGGCGAAAATCCGGGTTCGGGCGTATCGCCAGCCTCAAGCGCGGCGATGGTCTGGGCGGCGCGTTTGGCGGTGAAGCCGGGGATGCACCAATGCTCGACCCGGCGCGGCACATCGTCGAACAGCGGATTGGCAAAGCGTGCGATGTCGCCGACCGCGAGCAGGTTCGGCGCGCCGATCGCCCGCATCGTATCATCGACGAGAACGCCATCGCTGAGATCCGCGCCGCTCCCGGTAAGCCATTCCGTGTTGGGTAGCGAGCCGAGCGCCTCGACGATCACATCGGCCTCGATTTCCTTGCCATTGTCGAGGATCACCCGGCCCGGCTGGTAGGCCTCGACCGAACGCCCGGTGAGCAGCGTCACCCCATGGCGCCGGTGCAGCGTGGCCATCGCAGCCGCGACACGCGGGCCGAGCGCGCGCATCATCGGCTGCGGCCCGGGCTCGACGATCGTGACATGCAGGCCCAGCTTGCGCGCGGTTGCGGCGATCTCGCAGCCGATGAACCCGGCCCCGATCACCGCCAGACGCGCGCCCGGTTGCAGCATCGGCGCGAGCGCGCGTGCATCGTCGAAGCCGCGCAGAACGTGGCGGATGTCTTCGTTCCCGGGAAGCGGCAGTCGGCGCGGCCGGATGCCGGTCGCCGCGATCACCCAGTCCGAGCGGACCAGAGAGCCATCGGCAAGACGCACACCGGCTTTCTCGATCCCGGTTGCGGCCACGCCAAGACGTGTCGACACGTCCTCCGGCGTCAGCTTCGAGCGTAGCAGGAGCTTGCCGAAAGCCTCGGTTTCATCCGCATCGCCCCCTGCAAAGCTCTCCATCACGTCCTTCGACAGGGGCGGTCGGTTGTAGGGCGCATGCGGCTCGTCGCCGATCAGCGTGAGCTGCGCCTGCGGAAGCGCCGTGCGCAGGGCTTCGGCCGTGCGCAGCCCCGCGAGCGAGGCGCCGACGACGGTGATCCGGGGCCCTGCCATAACCGATCAGCCGAGGATGATGGCCTGCTCGGGGCAGGCATCGGAAGCGGCTTCGGCATCGGCAACCTGCGAGTCATCGATCACCTCGACCCAATGGAGATCGCCGTTATCGTCAAAGGAGAAGATCTCCGGCGCGGCGATCACGCATTGCCCGTGCAGCAGGCAGATATCCATGTTGACGTGAACTTTCATCTTAATGGTCCCTCTTGGAATTTTGCGGCTGGTTTTTTGCGTGGCTTAGGCCGGGTCGAAAGCGATCGGCATCCGGATCGCGCCGGTATTGCCGCTGTCGGGAAGCCACTCGACTTCGCCGTTGAAGCGCGGGTTCTTCAGGCGCTGCGAAAGCAGCTTGAGCGCCTCGGTCATGTCGCCGCGGGCGATGAAATGGCCGAGGCAGTGATGCGCGCCACCGCCGAAGCCGAAATGCGCCTTGCGCTCGGCCGTGATGTCGAAGCTCGCATCGTCGAACACGCGGGGATCGGAGGTCGCCGATTGCGAGAAGAGGTGCAGCGTCGTGCCCTTTTCGATCGGGGTGTCGTTATAGGTGAAGTCCTCGACCGCCTCGCGGGTAACCCAGGTCACGGTGGGTCGCACGCGCATCACCTCTTCGACCGCAGCGCGGCCCAGCTCGGGCTGTTCGGCCAGAAGCGCCCATTGCTCGGGGTTCTCGATGAAGGTCGCCATCGCGAGACCAAGCTGGTTGCGCGTGGTGTCGATGCCGCCGAAAATCGCCAGCACGATCATGTCGAGCAGTTCCTGATCGGAGAGCTGGCTCTTGTCTTCGTTGGCCTTGATCAGCATGCCAATGAAATCGTCTTTCGGCGCGGCGCGGCGGGCCTCGACCAGCTCCTCGACATAGTCGAAGAGCCGCTTCGTCGCCGCCTCGATCGTCGGCAGGTCCTTCTTGAAGGTCACGCCGAGGGCGAGGCCCATTTCCGCAGCGATATCAGCCAGTTCGCGCCAGCGTTCGAAGGGCAGGCCCAGTAGCTCGCAGATCACGCCGGTCGCGTAGGGCTCGGTGAATTCGGCGATGAAGTCGCATTCGCCTTTCGGGGCGAACTCGTCGATCAGCATCGTCGCGAGCTCGGTGAATTTCGGCGCGAGCGTCGTGATGAGTTTCGGAGAGAAAGCCGGGTTCGCCATGCGCCGCAGACGCGCGTGGTTGTCACCCTCCTGGCTGAGCAGCATGCTTTCCCACCAGCGCGCGAACTCGCCGGTCACATCGTTCAGCGCCGGCCAGCGATAAGAGCCCTGGCGCAGCTTGGGGTGACGCAGAAGCTTTTGCACGTCGTCATAACGCAGCACCGCGAGGCCATAATTCGTGCGCGCGCACCAGGACGCCTCACGCGCCTCCATGACGGCGTCGGAGCGGATCGAGAACCCGGGATCCGAGATGTCGAGATAGGGCAGATTGTCGGCGACGAGGCTGTCTTGCGTCATTTGGAGAAACTCCCGGTCAAACTCGCGTTTCACCGAGACTACATGCAAGTTTTATTCCAGAATTAGTCGGATTCTGTTAATGATATGAATAATAAAGATAATTTATATTTTTTCGGTAAGTGCGCAGAAGTTTTCTTGCTTGAGCGTTTACTTTCTCTCTCGTGTTGATGCGTGACTGCATCGGCGTTGAAGCCCTGCATCAGTCAGTTGGCGCCGTTCGTTCTGGAGCTGAAGACGTCACGAAGCCTTTGGCGTGTCGGATGGTCGGAAATCTGAAAACAACGCCGACGCTCAGTATCGCAAGGCGTATGCTGGATCGCTGATGACAGACAGACTGTCCTCGTGACCTGCCACGGGTCTTTCATCCAGCCGTGACCGGAGCCCGGTTGGTGTTCACGCCGATCGGCGCAGGTTGAGCAATCGCCCGACGCGCGGAGCTATCATCTCGCGCAGCGGGGCGGGCGATTGCGGTGGTCAGGGCCCGCGCGTAGTCAGCCGGGGTTTGGGAGTCCAAGGCCGAGTGCGGGCGTTCGGTATTGTAGTCAGCCGCCCAGGCGGCGATTACGACCCGGGCGTGGGCCAGGTTGCGGAACATGGTCTCGTTGAGCAGCTCGTCCCGCATCCGGCCGTTGAAGCTCTCCACGAAGCCGTTCTGCATCGGCTTGCCCGGCGCGATGTAATGCCACTCGATCCGGTGCGCGGCGGTGAAGGTTAAGATTGCGTTACTGGTCAGTTCGGTGCCGTTGTCAGAGACGATCATCCCCGGCTTTCCGCGGCGCTCGATCAGGGCAGTTAGTTCACGCGCCACACGGCGCCCCGAGATCGAGGGTGAGCCATCGAGCCGCCATCGGTTCGAGGCCGATGGCGAACGGATCGCCGCGAGGCACTCCCGGGTGACATCGTCGACTACGTTGAGCACCCGGAAGCGCTGACCGTTGGCGAACTGGTCGTGAACGAACCGAAGGTCCGCGTAGCGAAATCCAGCGACCATCGCGCATTGGGTCGCGCCTCGACCAGGATCGGGGCTCGCGTCCCGATAGCCTTGCGCCGTGCCTTTCGCTTGCGCACCGTCAGCCCTTCCTCGCGGTAGAGCCGATAGATCCGGTTGATGCCGGAAGGCTCGCCCTCGCGCCGCAGCAGCACGAAGAGCCGCCGATAGCCGAACCGTCGGCGCTCGTTGGCCAGTTCCCGCAACCGCCCGCGCAGCACCGTGTCCGGCGCGCGCTGCGCCTGATAGCGGACCATCTTGCGATCCGCCCCGGAAATCCGGCACGCCCGCCGTTCCGAGAGCCCGAACCGGGCCTTCAGATGCGCGACAGCTTCGCGCTTCACGGCGGGCGTCACCATTTTTTTGCCAGAAGTTCCTTCATCGCGGCCATGTCCAGCATCTGCTCGGCCAGCAGCTTCTTCAGCCGAGCGTTCTCGTCCTCAAGCGCCTTCAGCCGCTTGACCTCCGATACCGTCATCCCGCCGAACTTGGCTTTCCAGTTGTAAAAAGTTCCTTCCGACATGCCATGCTTGCGGCACAGGTCCGCGCACTTTGCGCCTGCCTCGTGCTCGGCCAGGATGCCGATGATCTGCTCGTCCGTGAATCTCGTTCGCTTCATTGTCCGTCCTCAAGTTGGGCCGGACTCTAATCAACGGTGGAGGAAAAATCCCGTGGCAGGTCACTCGGAAAACGCCCCGGTCGCAAAGGTCGCGTAGGCTGCATGCGAGCAACCTCCCATTCGCGGCGATGTGAGAAAATCTCCGCATAGGGCCGCTCACGCTTGCTGCCGTTGGCGCGCTTCTGCTTTCCCGTCGATTGGTGAGATGCTGGCGATCCCTCGAGGACTCGAACCCCGAACCTGCTGATTAGAAGTCAGCTGCTCTATCCAGTTGAGCTAAGGGACCGCGCGACCCTTAAATGCGCGATCACGCCCGGGCGCGCAAGCTCAGATCGACCGCGTCAGGAAGACCGAATTGGGATCGGGGCGGTAGCTGGCGAAGGGCGGGCATTCAGTGAAGCCCGCCCGCAGGTAAAGCTGGCGCGCGGCCTCGAAGGACGCTTGAGCGCCGGTCTCGAGGCTGAGGCGCGTAATCCCCTCGGCGCGGGCCTCGGCGATGAGATGGTCGAGCATCACTCGTGCGAGCCCGTGTCCGCGCAGCTCCGAGAGCACATGCATCGACTTGATTTCGGCCTCCTGCGCCGACATCCGCTTGAAGGCGCCCATGCCCACGGGCACGCCTGCGCGGCGCATCACGAAAAAGGCGATCCCGGGCGCGGCCAGCGCATCGGCGGGCAGCATATGGATCGAGCCGGGTGGGGTATCGGCATGCATCGCGGCGGTATGACGGGCGTGCAGCTCGGACAGATCGGCGCCGAGCGGGCTCTCGCGGGCGATGGTGATATCGGGGCTCATGCCGGGTGTCCTTCGTGACAGTGCCTCAGTGACCGGGGCAAGATAGTTCAGCGCCAGCCGAGCGCAATCGCAGAAATTTCTTTGCCAGGACGGCAGTTGCGAGGTTGTGGGGGGCGGGTGGCAGTCCTAGAAGCTTGGCGAACTCGAATACAGCCGGAGGCGAGGCGATGAACAGACGCAACCTGATGCAATGCGGTGCGGCGGCGATGGGTATGATGATGATGCCGCGCGTCTCGCAGGCTGGTTTCACGCCCAAGCCCGAGGGCTGGCGCAAGTTCGAACTGGTCACCAAGGTCACGCTGCCCGCCAGCGCCAAGGGCGCGCAACTCTGGTTGCCGGTGCCGTCGGTCGCTGAGACGGGCTGGATGACGCCGGGCGAGGTGAGCTGGACGAGCAGCGCGCAAAGCGCCGAGATGGTGACCGACCCGGTGAAGGGCACGCGCATGCTCCACGCGGTCTGGCGGCCGTCCGGCGCCCCGCGTGATCTGGTCCTCAATGCCGTCGCGTCGACGCAGGATTTCGTCGTTGATCTGAGCGCGGCGCAGGAGGTTTCGCCGCTCAGCGCCGAGGAGCGTCAGCGCTATCTCGCGCCGACCGATCTATTGCCGACCGACGGGATCGTGCGCCAGACCGCTGACGAGATCACCCATGGCAAGCGCGGCGATCTCGAGAAAGCGCGCGCGATCTATGAATGGATCGTCGAGAATACCGCGCGCAATCCGAAGACCCGCGGCTGCGGTCTGGGCGATATCGCCTCGATGCTGACGATGGGCGATCTGAGTGGAAAATGCGCCGATCTCAACGCGCTGTTCGTGGGGCTGGCGCGCGCGGCGGGACTGCCGGCGCGCGATATCTATGGCCTGCGCGTTGCGCCCTCGCGGTTCGGCTACAAGAGCCTCGGTGCGAAATCGGCCGATATCACCAAGGCCCAGCATTGTCGCGCCGAGGTCTTCCTTGAGGCGCATGGCTGGGTGCCGGTCGATCCGGCCGATGTGCGCAAGGTGATGCTTGAAGAGCCGCCCGGGAATCTCAAGCTCGACGATCCGAAAGTGGTCGATGTGCGCCGCGCGCTGTTCGGGGCGTGGGAAGGCAACTGGGTGGCCTATAACTACGCTCATGACGTGGCGCTTCCCGGTTCGGAAGGGCCTACCGTGCCCTATCTGATGTACCCCCAGGCGGAGCTGGACGGGGTGCGCCGCGACAGTCTTGATCCGGCGAGCTTTGCCTACGAGATCACTGTGCGAGAGATCGCCGTCTGAGGGCCAGGCCTCCGTATCGGTGACAATCGCGCGCTTCCCCTTTGTCCCGCGCGGGGGTAAGGCCGAGGCAGGAGGTGCGCGATGCGTGTTTTCATCAATGGTTTCGGGCGGATCGGACGCTCGGTTCTGCGAGCCTGGGCCGAGGCGCCCGATCGCTGGCCGGGGCTCGAGATCACGGGTGTCAACGATATCGAAGCACCTGAGATGCTCGCCTATCTCTTCGAGTATGACAGCGTCTTCGGCCCTTGGCGCGGGACGGTGAGCCTTGAGGATGCTGCGCTTGTGGTGAACGGTCGGCGCATCGCGCTGCATCGCGTGCCCGATATCTCGTCACTTGATCTGACGGGCGTCGATCTGGTGATGGAATGCACCGGTCGCGCCGAGAGTGCCGAGATCGCAGGGCAGGGGCTGGCTGCGGGCGCGGCGAGGGTTCTGATCTCGGGACCCTCGCAGGCCGCCGAGATCACGGTCGTGCTTGGGGCCAATGATGCGGCCCTCAACGGGCAGAAGATCGTCTCTAACGCGAGTTGCACGACGAATGCGCTGGCGCCGCTTGCGCGACTGCTCGATGCGGAATTCGGGATCGTGACGGGCTCGATGACGACAGTGCATTGCTATACCGGCTCGCAACCCACGGTCGACAAGCCACGCGGTCCGATGGAGCGCTCGCGTGCGGCGGCGCTCTCGATGGTGCCGACGACCACTTCGGCGGGGCGGTTGATGGAAGAGGTGCTGCCCGATCTTGCTGGCCGGTTGGTCGCGCAGGCGGTGCGCGTGCCCACGGCTTCCGTCTCGGCGGTGGATCTCGCGGTGACGGTTGCGCGGCCTGCCACGGTTGATGCCGTCAATGCGCTGCTCCGCAAAGCGGCAACTTTGCCCGGCGCGGTGATCGGTGTCACCGAGCGCCCGCTCGTCTCCACGGATCTGCGTGCGCGGCCCGAGAGCGTCGTCATGGCGCTGCCCGAAACCCGCGCCACCACGCATGGGTTGATACGGGTCTTCGGCTGGTATGATAACGAGTGGGGGTTCTCGAACCGTATGCTCGACATGTCGCTGCAGATGCACTGAGCGAGCTCGCGACTGCGGGCTCTGCATTCGTGGTGGGGGATCGAAGGCCACATTTTCTTTGGATGTCGTGTCGCGAAAACCTATCGCGGAAACCTATCGCGAAAACGTCCCCCGAAACGTCGGGCGTAAGGCGCGCGCTTGGATGTTTCGATCGGGGCGCACAACATAGAAGCCCATCCTCAAGAAAACTCGGCGGCGTGATGTGGTGTGAGTTCCGGATCGCCATTCCCGACGATTTTCGAGTTGGCGAAAACAGCCTTGGCGTGTGCTTCACATTTCGGATCCCGTAATTTGGATTATAAATCCGAGAGTTGCAGAAACAAAAAACCGATCTTTGACATTTCTGTGTGTTGACAAAACGTCGCACCCAAAATTAACCTTTGCGTGTCTGAAGACGCACGATGTCGGTCATCATCGTGGAAATGCCGTAAATCCGGTCCAGGCGTTTTGATCATTTGTCTCGGCCTTCAAGCCGGTTTCAAATGGATTACGCATGAGTGAATGTCTGATGGCGGGTTGGTGGCGAGTGTCTTTGACACGGGCGATCCTGTGTGTGGTCGGGATTGCCCTGTTTTCGAGTTCCGCCAATGCTGCGCCGCAGAGTTGGGCGTTCCGAGACTGGTCGGTGACCTGTCCTGGCGCGCCTCAGCCCTGCATCGCATCGACGACGACATTCGCGAAAGACAGGACCTGGCTGGCGACGTTGCGGGTGCAGCCCGCGGACAAGGGGGGCGTGCGCTTGCAGGTGCTATTGCCGCAGCAGATCCATCTCGGCTCGGGTGCGTTCGCGCAAATTCCGGGCCATAAGGCGCAAGAACTGCGGCTTATCGAATGTGTTCCGGGGGCTTGCGAAGCGCGTCTCGATCTCGACGTGCAGACGCTTGCGGACTGGAAAGGCGCATCCTCCGTCATTCTGACCTACCGACCCGCCCCGAATGTGCCGCCGATCAGCTTCGACGTGTCGCTGATGGGGCTGACCAAGGCGCTCGAGCGCGCCCGCGAGGAGGAACCCGCACAGTGAAACCGAGGCTTCTTTCTCTCGCTCTCGCAGGCGCAGCCCTCTTTCTGTCGCCGCTGGCGATGCCCTCGCAGGCCCGCGCTCAGGAACAACCGGCTCCGCAGGCGTCCGCGGTGCAGACCTTCACCCTGACCAAAGTCGTCTTCGATCAATCGAGCTATCTCACCCCCGAGCAGCTTCAGGAAGTTGCCGCCCGATATACCGGCCGCGCGATCAGCTTCGCCGACCTGCAAGCGATGATCGCCGAGATCAAGCGGCTCTACCTCACCCAAGGGGTGCCGACCGCCGAGCCGATCCTGCCGCCGCAGGAAATCCGCAACGGGGTGCTTCATGTCGCGTTGATCGAGGCGAAGATCGAGAGCGTGCGCATCGACGGTTTCCCGCGCACCCACCCGACCTTCCTCAATGATCGGATTACCGTCACTCCCGGCCAGAAGCCCGATTTCGACCAGATCTCGCGCGAGCTGCGGGTGTTCGACCTGTCGTATGACATCCAGCCCTCGCTGAAATTCTCGCCCGGCACCGAACCCGGCACCACCATTGCAACGATCTATGGTGAGCCGCCGAAACGCTTGGCGGCGACGCTTTCACTCGACAATTACGGCCGCCCCGAGACCGGGCGCGAACGGGCTTCGGTCTTCCTGCGTTGGTCGAACGTGTCGGGCGTGCGCGATGCGCTTTCCTTCCAGGCTCAGAAATCGAAAGGCGCTTATGCGCTTTCGTTGGGGTATTCGCGGCCCATCGGCATGCGCGGGGGGGTGATCACCGGTGCGATCAGCCGCTCGAACAGCTCGATCATCGGCGGTGAGTTCACACCGGTTCAGATCACCTCGGATTCGACTGAGTTCACGATCAACTACCGCCAGCCCTTCAAGATCCGCCCCGATCGGTATTTCACCTTCGAGGCAGGTGTCGATGCCGGGCGCGATCGATCGAAGGCGGGTACGCTCGGGTTTTCCGATATCACGCTGCGCGAGATCTACGCGGTCGGTCGTTTCTACCGGCAATGGCCGCGCACGCAGGTCAGCTTCGGCGTCGGTGCGCGGATCGGGCGGGCGGATGCGAAAGGCACGTCCGAGACCGAAGGCTCCTATCAGCTTCTCTATGGCGACGCCTCTTTGACCACGCGGTTGGGCGAGCGGCTGCAATTCGACGCGACCGCCACCTACCAGATCGCGCCGGGCCAGAACCTGCCGGTGTCGCGCCTGATCACGGCGGGCGGCGCAGGCAGCGTGCGCGGCTATCCCAGCGAGGTGCGTGGCGGCGATTCCGGCTTCGTGCTGAACCTTCAACTCTCGCGCGCCCAGCCCTGGAGCCTGATGGATGGCAAGCTGAACGTGCGTCCCTTCGCCTTCATCGATGCGGCCGTGATCGTTCCCTATCGCCAGTCGGGCGGGTTCGATTCCAGCCAGGATGTGCTGGCATCGGCCGGGGTCGGCGCGGCGGTGATGCTCAAGGAGAAGACGGCGATGCTGGCAAGCGTGGGCGTTCCACTGAAGGAAACGCTCGGGTTCACCGATGTGGGTAAGCCGACGGTTTATGTCGGGCTCGATTACAAATTCTGAGGAGAAAAGAGCGAATGAATTGGATGAAAGACAAGGGCGTGTCGGGGTCGCGGATCGCGAAAGGGCTTGCAGTGGGCGCGCTTGCGCTGAGCTGCCTCGCCCCCGCTGGCTGGGCTGAAACTGCCGCAAAGGATGCGCCCAAGCCCGCCGCCGAGCCGGCGAATATGGCGCAGGCTGCCGAGACCACCGCCCCGACCGAAGTGGGTGACATCGCCAACAATACCGCCTTCGGTGACTGGATCCTGTCGTGTCAGGCCGCGACCGTGAAAAAGACCGTCTGCCAGCTCGTTCAGGAGCAGCGCGTCAAGAGCTCCAACCAGCTTCTGGCCCGGTTCATCGCGATGCCCGCCAAGGATGGCGCGGTACTGATCGCGCAGGTTCCCATGGGTGTCTATCTGCCGGGCGGTGCGGTCTATCGTTTTGAAAACAAAGAAGACCTAAAGCAGCGCGACATGGTCTGGCAAACCTGCCTGAACGGTATCTGCGAAGCCGCCGCGCCGCTTTCGGCGGATGAGCTGAAGCTCTTCGATGAAAACCCGGCGATCCTGTTCGGCTACAAGCCGACCCCGACCGGAAAACCGATCGTGCTGCGCGTCAGCACCAAGGATTTCAATAAGGCTCTCGAAGTTCTGAAGAAAGCCGAAGGCTAAGTGCCTGACGCGGCCTGTGGGGGGCCGCGAATTCGATTAGGGGATTGCGATGATCGACCGCCGTAAGACGACGAACCGCCCGTTGGGCCGCCTGATCCTCATGCGGCTCGGCTGGTTCTCCAGCGTCTCTGCGGCGGCGCTCTTCGCAGCCCTTCCGACTTTTGCGGATGTGATCGCGGCCACCTCCACAACGACTGTCGCGACCTCGGGCAACACCACCGACGTCACCACCTCCAACATTCAGGGCTCGACCGCCTATAACAAGTTCAGCCAGTTCAACGTGAATGCTGGCACGACCGTCAATGTGTATCAGCCGCTCAACACGGATGCGCTGGTCAACATCATCAATGGCGGGCAGAGCACGATCGCGGGCACGCTGAATGCGATGAAAATCGTTGATCCGAATGTCTTGAATTCGGCGACCGCGATCGGCAGCAACGTTTTCTTCGTGAACTCTGACGGGTTCGTCGTCAGTGCGACCGGTACGATCAATGCCGGGCAGCTGACGATGAGCGCCCCGACATCGGATTTTGTCACGAACCTGACGAATGAAGCGGATGGCAACCTTACAGTGGGTCTCGACTCGCCTACGGCGCAGCTTTTCGCGGGATCCGAACCGCTCAGCGATACCGGCCAGATCACCATCGACGGGCAGATCAACGCGGCGCGACTGGCGCTGCGTTCGGGCGGCGCGGGGATGCTGTTGCGCGGCCGGATCACGGTCGAGGATCCGACGGCGCTCGGTCCGGTTTCGGTCGGCGTCAACGTTGACGGAACGCCGCAGGCGGCGGGGCTTGTCAGTCAGGGCGGGGTGATCCGTCTCGTGTCGAAGGGCGGGATCTCCAGCTCGGGTACGATCACGGCGAAGCGCGGCACGGGACCGACGGCAACAGGCGGTGTTGTCCTCGGCGAAGCGCAGGGCACGCTGAGCGCGGGCGGCACCTACGATGTCTCCGGCACGGGGGCGAGCGATCCGACCGGCACGGGCAAGGGCGGTACGATCTTCCTTTATACCGAAGGGTCGGCCTCGATGGAGCCGAGCCTCAAGGTCGATGCGAGCTCGACCGCGGGCGATGGCGGGGCCTTCGTGCTGCGCGCTGGGCTCACCGATGGCAATACGCTGAGCGCTCAGGGCGATTTCGACATGTCAGCGCCGAGCGGCACGGCGGGCTCGGTCTTCCTGCGCGGGCAGGATATCTCGACGGCGGGCACGATCACGACCCATGGCGGCGATCTCGCCATTGCGGCGGACAAGACCGTCACGCTGAGCAACAATATCTCGACGCGCGCCGATGGCGCGGGTGATCCGATCACCGGCGGCCCCGGTGCGGGCACCGCAGGGTCGATCTATGTCGCAGCGCAGGATATCAGCGTCGAAGCTGGAACCACGATCCGGGCCGACAGCAACGGGGCCGATGGCGGCGGGATGCTGCTGCTCTCGGCGCGTTCGTTCAACACGGGGATCGTCTGGGCAATCAACCCCGACACCGAGACCGCCTCGATCACGATCACCAGTGCCGATCTGAAGGCGGGCTCCATCGTCGTGAACTCGGTCGCGACCGTGTCGAACACGCTGGGCAGTGATGTCGACAGCGTCGAAGCGGCGCAAGTCGAGGGGCTCGACGACGCGACGAACGAAGACAGCCTGCTGACCACCGTCAATTCCGGCATCGACATGATGGAGGGGCTGTTCACCCAAGGGGCGACGGCCGCAAACGGCTTTGTGCCGCTTCAGGTTCAGGTGCTCAACGCGCAGTCCAATGTGACGATCACCGACAGCACCCTGACGGCGGATGGCAACTGGAAGGACCGTAACCTCGCACCGCGCGTGCTCAACACGGACACGGCGGCCGATAATGGTCAGCTTGGTGCTACCGGCCTTCTCGAGAATACCTATGGCTTCCTGTCCGATCCGCCGCTGAGCTTCAATTCGACCCCGCAGGACGTTATTGATAACGCGACCGGCAGCCTGCTGGGCGGCGGCGTGCCTTACAGCCTGTCGATCAACCTGCCGGCGGCGTGGGATCCCTCGCAAGATGCGATGCTGATCCAGTCGCATGCTCAGACAAGCTATTCGATCGCACCCAAGGCCTATGCGCTGGGCGTTGTCGTGGCGGATAGCCAGGTGGCGAGCCAGGTGCTGCTTTCGGGCAATACGCTGACGACCGAGGCAGGCAACATGCGCCTCGCCAGCACCGCGGCCGAGGATCACACGGTCTCGATCGCTGCGAAGAAGGTGAAGGATGTCGCGGCGGCGGTCGTGGTCACGACGCGCAACCTCACCAATCAGTTGCTTGTCGAAGGGGGCACGACGACTTCGGCGGGCGCGCTTTATGCCGGCGCCTATACCGGCAAATCCCATTCGATCACCACCGGCGCCAATGCCGGCATGGAAGGCCTCGGGGCGCTCGCGGTCAGCATCGATGTGTCCAAATCGCTTACCGAGGCGGCGCTGGGCGGCACGGTCAATACCGGCGGTGCACTCGATCTCGACGCTGAGACGCTGTTCTTCAACAAGGTTCACGCGACCACCGCGACGATGGGCGTGGCCAATCCGACGACGAAGATCGCCAAGCAGAAGGCAGCCGACAGCACCCTCGTTCAGGCGATCCCCGGCGCGCAGAGCAAGATTCAGGGCAAGCCGGTCGATCCGAACCGCGCGCCGCATATCGGCTTTGGCGTTGCGATTGATGTGCAGGTCGACAATGACAGCACCTACGCGACGCTGGGCGGGAATTACCACGACCTGAGCAATGCCAATGCGCTCACCGCGCTGGGCACGACCACGGTCACCGCGACGGGTCAGAATGTATCTGTGAATTCAGCCTATCGCTTTGCCTCGGTGACCGAAGGTGGCAGTTCACTTTCGCGCAGCGTTTCGGCGGCCTTTGGAACGCTGAACTTCGCGGCGAAGAAAGTGCTCGACCGGTACAATGCCGCGCATCCGAACGCGACGATCACCCAAGATGAATTGCTCGGAAAATATTCGCAGGTGCTGATGCTGACCGCATCAGTCTCGACCATGGCGGGCGACACGCAGGCCGAGATCGGGTCGGACGCCACGGTGAATGCAGCCGGTGCCACGGTGCAGGCCCAGACCAGGTTCCCGCATGCGGATCCGATTCAGGATATTCGCGACAAGTGGGAGCAATTCGTGGGTCAGGTCACCGCTTACGAAGCGTTGCCCGACAATCCGACCGATGCCGCCAATCTCGAGACGCCTGACGCGCCGGGGCTTCTCGACACGCTCAATCCGCTCAACCTGATCACCACCGACGTCAAGAGCAAAGCCGAAGCCCCCGTGCCGAGCGATGGCTCGCGCCCGGTCGTTCCCGAAGATCAGCAGAAGCTCGCCATCGGCATCACCGCGAATGTCTTCAACACCGACAACACCACCGAGGCCGTGGTGCGAAACGGGGCGGTGCTGAACCTGACCGGCGATATGAATGTGCTTTCGAGCCAGGAGGGTTGGTTCCTCCACGTCGCCAACCTGCCCAAGAAGAACCCGATCTCAGGCGATGCCAAGGTCAATGACGCGATCGGTGTCGCGATCAATCTCGACCGCGTCGGCAGCAAGGTCTCCTCGGTGATCGAATCCGGTGCGACGATCAATGCGGGCAGCAACGCGACCAATGTCACCGCCTATACCCGCAACATCATGGGTATCCTGAGCTTCTCGGGCGGGCAGGGCGCAAGCACCGCCGTCAACGCGACGGTGGCGACCAATATCGCAGATGCCGAGACCACGGCGCGGATCGGTGATGATGCCGCGGTTACGGCCGGGGCGGTGTTGATCTCGGCCAAGGACGAGTCCGTCGACTGGGCGGCCGCAGGTGCGATTTCTGCTTCGGAAAACATCGGTGTCGGCGCCTCGATCGGCCTCAACATCACCACCCGCAAGGTCTGGGCAGGGATTGGCCCGGACGATCCGGCAGCGCCGGCCGCCAACGTTGGCAAGACGGTGATCGACGCTGACAGCCTCGTCATCACTGCCGAGAACGCAACTGTCGACGTGGTCGTCGGCGTGGCCGGTTCCAAGGTGCAGGGCAAGCCCTCGCAGGAACCTCAACCGGCCCAGACCAATCAGAATGATGACATGATCATTCCGTCCTGGCTCTTTGCCGAGGACGAGAATGACGCGATCAATTCTCAGCAGAACATGGATACGCCCTCCGACAGCGACGGGAATACGCAGAAGTCGGGCTGGGCGGTCACCGGGGTCGCGTCGCTCAACCTGTCGCTCGGCAACGAGACGACGGCGGCGATCAATACCCAAGGGACGATCGAACTCGCCTCGACGCTGACACAGACGGCAAAGAACAACGCGGTTCAGATCGCGGTTGGCGGCGCCGTCTCGGCGGGCCTGGGCCAGGCGCAGGATACGAACGCGCTCGCCGGGGCTTTCTCGGTGATGGTCGATACGCGCAAGCTCAATTCCGAGGTCTCAAACGCCACGATCAACGCGGGCGATGCGGTGACGATCGGGGCCGAGGATCACGCGACGGTGGTGAACGTGGCCGTGGGCGGCGCGGGCACCTCGCGCGGTGATATCGCGCTGGCCGGCTCGGTTGCGGTGGCGGTGCTTGATGGCGGCACGACGGCGAGCATCTCGGATGCCAAAATCACGTCGAGCCAGCTCGATCTTTCGTCCACCGATGGCTCGACGACGGTTTCGATCGGCGGCGGCGTCGGCATCAACATGGACAAGACCAAGGGCTACGGCGTCGGTATCGGCATCGCGGTCAATACGGTCACCCGCAGCGCCACGGCCAAGCTCACCGGGGCGAGCACGATTGACACTGGCGCTTTCGGGATCATCGCCAACAGCACCCAGTCGATCTACGGCTTTGGTGTTTCGGCGGGTTCCGGCAAGACCGGGATCGCGGGCTCTGTTTCGGTCAATAACATCACCGGCGGCGCGCGGGCGGATGTGACCGGCAACGGGCCGGATGCGGACCGGTTGAGCATCTCGGCCAGCTCGATCAATATCGGCGCAACCGAGGCAAATTCGATCTTCTCGCTCGGCGGTGCGCTTGCCAATGGCGACAATGCCTATGGCGGTGCTGCGACCGTTAACGTCATCACCGCCGATACCGGGGCGACGATGACCGATGCGGTGGTCACCGGGCAGGGCGGCACCGGCGGAACGGGTGCGATTTCGCTCACTGCGACCGGCACGAGCACGATCTTCTCGATTGCTGTCGCTGGTGCGGTGGCGAATGAACAGACGGCTGCCGGCGTGGGGCTCTCGGCGAACAATATCAGTGCAGGCGTCATCGTTTCGGCGGCTGGCACCGAGGCGCTCGATGCGGAAAGCATTGCGCTGAACGCGACCGGCACCCGCACGATTTCGAGCATTGGCGGTGGCGCGGCGGCCTCCAATGGCAGCGCGGGCGGATTTGCGGGCACGCTCAACCTGCTCACGAAGAATACCACGAGCATCAATCTCGACGGCGCGAATCTTGGCACCGCCGGGGCGGGCACGATCGTGGCGACGGCGACTGCGAATGGCACGATCCGTTCGGCTGCCGTGGCGCTGAGCGCCTCGCGCGACACCTCGCTGGGCGGGGCGGTGACGGTGAACTATTCGGAAGCGACCACGCAGGTCTCGAGCGTCGGCGCGACGCTCGACGCGGGCGGCGTACTGAGCCTGACCGCGGACGATACAGGTACGATCGAGAGCCTCGCGGGCGGCGCTGTGTTGAGCGCGAACGGCAGCGGTGTCGGCGGTGCGGTCTCGGCCAACTTCATCGCCCATGACACCGGCGTTCTGACGAATGGCGCGACGCTTTCGGGCGAGGGCGTGAACCTGACGGCGACGAATGGCTCGACGCTCAAAACCGCTGCCGTTGGCTTGACGCTTACGGGCGCAGGTCCGACGGCCGTGGCGGGCTCGCTCGCGATCGGCGATATCGGCAACACGACCTCCGTCAATGCGACCGACACCTCGATCGACGCGGGTACCGGGGCGATTTCGCTTAGCGCGACGCGCACGGGGCAGATCTCTATCCTCTCAGGTGCTGCTGCCGGTGCGGGTGGCGCGACCGCGGTGGGTGTCGCACTGACCGTGGCGTCGATTCATGGCGGCACGACCGCCGATCTCGTGAGTTCCAAGGCTGTGACCGGCGACTCGCTGTCCGTCACGGCGACCGATACTGCCGGGATCGACGCGATTGCGGTCTCGGGCGCGGCCTCGGGCCAGGCTGCGGTTGGTGGTTCTGTTGTCTATACGCAGATCGGCCAGCCCGGCACGGATGGCCCAAGCGTCGATCCGCTGCCCGGACCGGCGAGTGATGATCCGGTCGGTGGCGCACAAAACGAGGTTTCCGACCTTCGGGATGCCGCGCTGACAAATCTCGCGACGAGCGTCAGCAACACGACCAAGGCGCCCGATTTCGACGCGAATAAACTCGCGCTGACGCTGGATGCAGATGCGGTCACCCGCGCGCGGGTCGAGCTTTCGGGCACGGCGCCTGCCCTTCCTGCGACCACGATCAATGCCTCGACCACCGGCACGATCCGTTCGCTTGCGGGCGCGGTTGCGATTGGCGGCACCGGCGCAGGGGTCGGCGTTGGCCTCGGCGTGAACCTGCTCTTTGGCAAGACTGAAGCCGAACTCGTGCTTCCGTCGGATGCGGAAACGCTTGCGCCCTCGGTCGCGCTGAGCGCGACGCAGACCGGCACGATCGAGACGGCCGCCGTGTCGGGCGGTGGTTCGGGCGGTGTCGGCGGGGCGGGCTCGATCCTCGTCAACGTGATGAACCGTCAGGCCGACGCGCATATCCGTGGCAACGGATCCGGCGCGCGCGCGGCGCTGCGCACCGATCGCGGTGATGTCTCGCTGACGACGACGCAAACCGGCACGATCCAGGCGCTGGCCGGCTCTGCCGGGATCGGCGGTCAGGCGGGTATCGGCGGCGCGATCGTCGTCAATGTGATGTCCGACGATACCGAGGCGGCGGTCGAGGATGCGACGATCCTCGCACGGCAGGAGACCGAGGATGCGACCAAGCCGCTGGAGAATGCGGGAGCGCTGACGATCGCGGCGACGCAAACAATGACGCTGGATTCGCTCTCGGTCGGCGCGGGCGGCGGTGGCAGCGGTGCCTTCGCAGGCAGCTTTGCCGTCAACGTGGCCAATGGCGAGGTCTATGCAGGGCTGCGTCGCTCCGAGGTCCAGGTGGGCAGCCTTTCGGTCACCGCCACATCGACGCCGTCGCTGACGGGTAAGGCCGGTGCCTTCGCGGGTTCGGGAGGAGCCTCTGTCGGCCTTGGCATCGTGATCAACAATTCCAACCAGACCGTGCGCGCCGACATCACGTCGAGCACCGTGCGCAGCGGACGTTCTGTGGTCCTTGGCGCTTACGAGACCACGACCTTCTCGGGCAGCGCGATCTCGGGAGCTGGCGGCACGGTCGGCGTGACCGGCACCGGCGTGAACAACACCGCCGCGAACACCGTCGAGGCGCTGATCCAGGGTGAGCCGATCTCGCTCGTCGATCCGGATACGGGCTTGAGTGCGAATACGCTTTACGGCTCGGATGTGGTGGCGCGCGGCTCGATGCTGGTTGATGCGCAATCGCGGACCATCATCTCGCTTCTTGGCGGGTCCGAGGAATCGAAGCCTGGCTCGACCGAAGATGCGCGCGGCGACACGCCGGCTCTCAACCTCTCGTTCTCGGGCGGGGCGGCGGCGGGTGTCGGCGTCTCGGCCTCGATCAATACGATCAAGAACCGGGTCAAGGCGGCGGTTCTCGACACCGCGCGCGTGACCGCGCTGGGTGGGAGTACGGTCAGCTGGAACGATGCTGATGGTGTGACGCGCACGACGCGCGGGCTCGCGGTGAATGCGCAGGCGCGCAGCGCGATCTCGATGCTGACCGCGAATGGCTCGGTTGGCGGGGTCGCGGGTGTGAGCGCGCTCTTCGCTCTTAACCTGGTCGACGATGAAGCGCGCGTGCAGCTCGGTTCCGAGACGGGTTCGAGCCTGGTGCGGATCAACCCGGAATCCGACACCGATTTCGGGGACGATATCGGCACCACGACCGCGAATGCGGGTCAGGATGTTCTGGTGAATGCCGATGTGGCGAACTCTTCGACCTCCTACACCGTCAATGTGGGTATCGGCGGCACTGCGGGCGTTGGCGCGAGCGTAGCGACCACGGTCGTTACTTCGACCGCGAAGGTTGCGACCTACGATGCACAGGTCAGCGCCGCCGACGCACTGACGATCAACGCCAACAGCAAATCCGTGCTCACGAGCTTCGTGGCCGGGATCGGTGGCGGCTTCGTCGGGGTGACCGGCAACGGCAATGTCAACGTGCTTTCCTCGACGGCGGATATCGCCATCGGTGGCGGCTCGCTCAATGCGGGTGGCGCGCTGAGCATCGATAGCAAGATCGACAACGACATCTATGCGATGACCGGCAGCGGCGGTGGAGGCCTCGTCGCGGTAGGCGGCGCGATCCAGGTGGCCGTGGCCAATGGCAGCTCCAAGATCACTGTCGGTAATGGCCGCGCCGGCCAGAAGGCGTATCTGACGGCAGGGGGGGATCTCGGGGTCAACGCGAAATCCTACCTGACCCAGCAGGGCTATGTCGGTGCGGGGGCTGTCGGTGGCGTGGGCGTCGCGCTCTCGGCAAATGTCCTCGTCGACCGGACCTATACCGGCGTGACGCTCTCCGACAACCAGAGCCTGAGCGCCGACGGAAGGGTCGATATCACCGCCTTCGAGAAGGCCACGATCACCGGCGTCGCAGGCTCCGTTGGCGCGGGCGCAACAGGCGTTGGGCTTGGCCTCGATTACGCGAACCTCCAGGGCACGACGACCGTCAATATCGGCGACAATGCCTCGATCACTGCGAACTACAACGCAGGCGGCACGCGCGGGGTGGGCCAGAAGGGCATCACCATCTCGGCCGCGTCCGAGCGTGAACTCGGCTCGACCGTGGTCGCGATCGGCGGCGGTGCAATCAGCGTCGGTGCGGCGCTGTCCATCGCCGAGCTGGGCGGCACTGTCGATGACGAAAGCGGCAATCTCTCGGATGCGCTCGCCTCAATCAACAGCGAACTGTCGAGCGATCAGAGCGGCGATGGCGGTCTCGACGCCGATGCGACCGAACAGGACAGGCAGAATACCGGCGGATCGGTGATTGGCTTCGCAGGCGGTTCCGATACCCAAAGCCAGATCGTTGCCACGCGTCAGGGCCTCGACCCGTCTGCGGCGGGCACCGACCAGGTCTCGGTCACGATCGGCTCGGCCAAGCTCTATTCCGACGGCGACATCAAGGTCGACAGTTCAGCAAAGATCCGCCTCACGCAGAACGCGGGCGCAGGGTCGGGTTCGATCTTCGGCGGCGCCTCGAGCGGTATCGCGATTTCGAATGTCGCGACGGGTGCGGGCATCGACGTGCAAAACGGCGCGGTGCTGAGCGCGGGTGGGGCGGTCGATCTCGGCGCCGCGACCGGTCAGCTCGATGCCAATCCGCTGATCTCCACCTCGGTCACCACGGCCTCGGCCTCGGGTGGATATACCGGCGGCGCGGGCGTTGCGGTTGCGAAGCTCGACGCGGGATCCTCAGTCACCGTGGGCGACTCCGTCGGGATCTCGGGCAAGTCGGTTGCGCTGAGCGCGGATCGTTCGGGTCTGGTCAGCACGGACAGCTATAATGTGAACGTCGCACTCGTCGGCGCGGTGGGCGTTGCGGTCTCGGATGCGAAGAGCGTCGGCACCAGCGCGATCACGATCGGCGCCGCAGGCGGCAATTCGGGAACGATCAGCAGCGGCTCGGGCGGCACCAATATCTCGACCAGCGACACCACGCGGGTCACGGCGACGGGCGAGGGCAGCTCTGGCGGCATCGCGGGCGGTGTCAACGCGGTGATCGTGACCGCGACGAACAGCGGCAATAGCCTCGTCACGGCGCGCGACTATACGTTCACCAGCTCGGGCAACTTCGATCTGCAAAACACCAGCGCGGGCTCGGCCAGAGCATATGCCAAGGGCATCGCGGTGGGCGGCGGTATCGCCATCGGCGCCGGGGTTGCGACCTCGCGCTCCGGGATGAACGTGACAACGATCTTCGCCTCCGATGTCACCGCGAACAACATCACCGTCAATTCCGAGATCCTGCTCAACGCTGGCAATGTCACGAGCTATGCCGAAGCCGCGTCCACCTCGGGCGGTCTGCTTGCGGGCAATGGCGCGGATGCCAAGGCCTTCACGAATTACGGGATCACCTCGACGATGACGGGCAACTTCATCGCGTCGGGCACCATCCAGCTGAGCGCAGATGCAAGCGCGGTGAGCGCCGAAGCCTATGCCACAGGGCGTTCGGGCGGCGCGGTCGCGGTTGGCCTGACGCTGGCGACCGCCGGTCAGGACACCGCGAATGGCGGTAGCGGCGACGTGGTCTTCAACCTCGACGGCGCCATGCTGCGCGGCCGCGTGATCACGCTCTCGACCGGAAACGCGCCGAGCGCGAAAGCCAATTCGGACTCGGGCTCGGGCGGGCTTGTTTCGGGCTCGGGCGCGGAGACCCACGTGATTACCGACACGCGTTCGATCTTCAATATCGGCGCGACGGCCACCACCGTCATCACCGCATCGGATCAGCTCCAGATCACTGCGGCGCAATCGGGCAGCTTCGGCAGCCATGTGGATTCCACAAGCGCGGCGGCCGTGGGCTATTCGGGCGCCTTCAGCGAAACCACGATCGGCGCGACGACCGCGCTGACCCTGGGCAGCAAGACCACGATCGCGGCGAAGAACATCGATATCGGGGCGGAAACCTCGATGAACCGGCCCGATGACGGCTACAATGTCGTCTCCGGTTCGGGCGGTGCGATCGACGTGGCAGCGATGCGCAGTCAGGTGACCGTCAACGCCACCACCGATGTCTTCGTCAATGATGGCGCGGCGCTGGTGCAGACCGGTCTGCCGGATAACAACCAGGTCTTCCGTATCGGGGCTGCGACCAACATGGCGCTGACCGACCGGCTCAAGCTCGACTCCGGCGGCGCGATCGCGAGCCCGATCGGCCAGAGCACGCTCGACGTGCAGAGCAATACCGCGCATTTGACGATCGGTTCGGCCAAGCTGCTCGCGGTCGACGTGCTCCAGCTCTATGCGGGCGGCGATGCGAACCTCTATTCCGAAGTGGACACGACCTCCTACGGTCTCTCGGGCGCGGCTTCGGGCAAGACCTACGCGACCTATAACGCGGATAACCAGATCACGCTGAACTCGGGTGCGGATCTGCAATCGCTTACCGATGTCCAGCTCAAGGCCGGTTATACCTCGAACGGGGCGCAGCAGGTCGCGGTCAAGGCCGAGACGCGTGTCTTCAACAAGACCGCGATCCCGATCCCGATCACCCCGGTCGCGGATGCAACGGCCAATGCCAACCAGCATGTGAATATCGGCACCGGGTCCAGCGTAACGGCAGTGCATGACGTCTACATCTTCGCCGAGCGTGGCGGTGGAGAGGTCTTGGGCTATGGCCGAGGCAAGGATCTCTATCGCGAGGTCGCGGCGGCGATCGGCTCGGCGCTGAGCGAAGCCTTCGGTGGTGATCCGGTCAGCCTCGACATCGAGAGCGGTACCTCGACCGATACCGGCGACAACCTGATCACCGTGAACGGCTATGTCCGCGCGGGCTCGCGCAACAAGCAGATCCTGATCCTCGATCAGAACAACCAGCTCGACAATTCGTCGGAATACTACGTCAACGGCTCGGGCCAACAGGTCTGGTTCACCGACGAGGACGCCCGTGGCATCCTCGAGGATCCGACCAATTCTGCTGCGGAAATCGCGGCAATGATCCGCGAGAACGTGCCGCTGAGCGATCTGCTCGACCAACGCATCGCGGAGCTTCAATCGAAGATCAACGATCCGATCCTGAGCCAGGATGCACAGGCCGTGCAGGCGTGGAATGACGAGCTCGCCTCGCTCATCACCCGCCAGGCCGATTTCAGCGGCAATGCCGATTTCATCGACCTGCCCGATATCCGTGCCTCGGAAGGCAGCATCTACCTGCGCGCTGACACGGTGCAGGGCGCTTCGACCGGTACGCTGGATGCGCCGGGCAATGCGCTGATCCTCGTGCATGTCTATTCCGACGCCTATGTGAACACCGGCTCGATGGAGATCCCGTGGAACGAGGGCGGTCGCATTGTCTTCAATGACGTGACCGTCAAGACTCCGCAGGACATCCAGAACCTCGCCAATCCCAAAGGCGCCCCGATCGACTACACGATGATCTCGGGCACCGATGCGGGCGAGCCGAAGATCGAGGTCGTGACCTATGGCAACGGCTCGATCGAGGTTGGTGGACCGATCACCAACATGGGTGGCACGGTCCTGATCAACTCCAACTTCGGCGATCTCGACGTGCAGGCCGACATTTCCGCCAAAACGATCCGTCTGAGCGCAGGGCGCGACTTCACGCAGGGCTACACGCCGGGCCTGCGCAATGTCTCGGGCGATCCGCGTGCGATCTACGACAGCTACTTCCAGCAGGTCGATGACGATGCGCGCGCCTGGATCACCAGCGGCTTCACCGTGACGGGCATTTCAGGCGGCGACCTGACGGTCCCGATCTCGACCACCACGCTCGATGTTGGCAATGTCGCCACTTTCGCGCTTGGCGCGCGACCGACTGCGATCCGTGCCGGGCGCAATGTCTACATCACCGCCGACAAGCTCAACATCAACGGGCTGATCCAGGCCGGTGTGGGCTCCTACGAGATCGACATTGCCGCAGGGCTGATGAATGACATCTCTGGCTTCTCGACGACCACGCCGACGGTTCTGTTCGACCCGTCCGAGCCGGTCACGCCCAATGTGACGCGCAATGCCAATGTCACTTCGGACGTCTGGGTGAAATACGATCCGACCATGCTCAACGACAAGGGCGAGCAGACCGGCGCGATCGTGATCGACCCGATGGTCGTGCAGGGTGGCCGCGTCGAAATCACTGGCCAGATCCTCTCCACCGGCGGCGGCAAGATCGAGTCGCTCGATGGCTATGGCAGTATCACCGTCAACAACGACACCTCGCTTCCGGTTGTGCTCGGTCGCGTCGATACCGGCGATCCGGGAGCGAACGGGCAGGGCATCGAAGGCGTGGTGCGCATCACCGACACCGATCCGGCCAAGGCGGTCAACGGGGCCGCGCGGGTTACCGAATACACCCGCATCGGCAGCACGCTCTACGTCAAGGACAACTCCAGCACTTTCGACACCGAGACGCTTACCTACGGCGATCCTACGGATCCCAACAGTGTCAGCGTCACCCGCGTGATCCCGACGACCCTGGTTTCGTCGAGCACCGTCAGTGATGGACGCGCAGGCAGCTACCAACCGGTCACGAACCGCGATTTCGTGGTGCTGCAATCCGAGATCGTGACGCAGGTCGTCCAGTACAGCCAGAAGACCTCCTATTTCTGGTTCAAGCTTGGCGAGTCGATTTCGTCCACGGTCTACGATCCGAAGGTCACGCCGCTCGATCCGACCGTCGCGTTCGGGGCCGATGGCAATTACGTCGCGCCCGAAAACACCTCGATCAACGGCGGCTCGTATGACTATGGCTTTACCGGCTCGCTGACCTCGCAGAACACCAAGAAAGGCACGGTGACCACAGATGACCGCCGCATCCTCGGGATTGGTGACGTCTACAAGACCTGGAACGAGACGGTCACGTCGAACGTGCTCTACACGCACCGCCTGAAGGCCGATTACGCGATCGACATCGTGTTCAGCGGCTCGGATACGGGCGGGCTCAACATCACCTCCAAAGGCGATGTGATCTTCACCGATACGGTCTCCAACGTGGTGGGCGATAGCAAGATCACTTCGAGCGAGGGCTCGGTGCTGACGGCAGGGTCGGAAGTCACCGCGACGTTGGCCGATCTGGATGTCTCGGCGGTCAATGGCCGCATCGCTGGCAGCTCGGGCGCGTTCCGCATCGACCAGTCGGCAGGCTCGACGCTGACGGCAGCGGGCGGCAGCGCGGTCAATATCCGCGAGCTGTCCGGGGCGATGAACCTCGTGAGTGTGACCACCAAGGACCGTCCGGCCACAACCGACGCGCCGATGACCGGGGTCGTTACGCTGACGGCCGATGGTGACATCACCATGGCGGACTCCTCGAATGGCGGCATCGTCGCGAGCTCGATCGACATGGTGTCGATCAACGGCGCGGTCGGCCAGTCCGGCGCCCCGATCTGGGTGACCCATGAGGGTGGTGTGCTCGATGTGACCGCGCTCAACGATGTCTATGTGAGCGCGCTTGCGGGCGATCTGCCGCTGCATGGCGTCACCTCGCAGCTGGGCTCGGTTACGCTGACGGCGGATAACGGGTCGATCCTCGATCGCAACAATGTCGAGGTGCGCGATATCCGGTCCGAGGCCGAGCTTGCCAAGCTCTGGACCCAGGATATGGGCCTCGATGATACGGTCGCGCAGGACGATCGCGCGCAGCAGCAACTCGATGCGCTGGCCAATGCCCGCGAGCATACCTATCGCGAATACTGGCGCGAGCGGCGTGCGGCGGGCGGCGATCCGATCGACTACACGATCGATCAGGCGACGGCCGATGCGCTGACCTCTGGCGGTTGGACCCAGGCGCAGCTCGACAATTACGTGGCCGAGCAGCAGGGGCTCTACGCGGAGTGGAACGCGGAGGCCGCGGAGCAGGAGAGCTTCACCTACGTGCCGACCGCCACCGATCAGGCGCAGATCCTCGAAGGGATCGGCTGGACCACGGATGAGCTCAAGCATTGGATCCGCGCGGGTCTGATCAAGGGCACGGGCGACACCAATACCCGGATCGAGGATCCGAATGTCACCGCCTATGGCAGCATCACGCTGAGCGCCGGCGGAACGGTCGGTGAGATGCTCGATCCCTACACGGTGGGCTCGACCAATGACCTTACGCAGGATCTTCAAATCCTGTCGCAGGCCGAGCCGTCGGATCTGACCTTCACCGATGACGGCAAGGTTGTCGTGCGTCGCGCCGAGGATCTGAACTTCGCCTTCACCGGCTTCGACGTGAACAATGTGCCGGTCGGCACGCTCACGGCCTTGTCGGCGGGCACCGATGTCTATCTCGGCGCCGAGACCCCGGCCGCGCTGCATGAAGTGAACGCAGCGCGTGACGTGACGGTCAAGATCAATGGCATGATGTCGGATGCTCATGACGGCGCTCCGGCGGTCACCGGTCGGATCATCATTCTCGAAAGCGGCAATGACGCACCGATCGCGACGCAGGACAACCCGCTGACCGTTGCGGTGCGTGCGGGCGGCATGCTGACCGCGCGTTCGGGCGTCGAGGTGAATATCGCGGCGACCGGCGATCTGCCCCTGGCCGAGATTTATGCACCGGGTGCCGCGCGCATCAGTGCGACTGGCGCGATCACCGATGCGGTGGCGACGGGTGCGGTGCGTATCAGCGCGGGCAGCCTGGTGCTCTCGGGCGCCTCGGTCGGCACGCAGGCGACGCCGCTTCCGATCGAACTGACCGATACCGCGAATGGCGGCGCACTCGATCTCGAGACGCTTTCGGGTGATGCCTGGCTGACGGCCACGGGAGACCTGCCGATCACGCGGGCCTCGATCGCGGGCGGCGGGGCCCTCAGCACCGATGCGCTGTTGTCCTTCATTGGCACTGACACGATAAGCTTCGGCACCGGATCGGCGCTGACGCTGAGCACGGAAGGCGGCATTGATCTCACTGGGTCGAACGGCACCGATGTGCAGGGCGGCACGCTCAGCATCGTCACTGGCGGTTCGGTTGGCACCGAAACCAAGCGCTTCGAGACCGCGCTTGTCGGGCTGAACTACACCGCGACCGGTACCGCGCTCACGCCGCTCTGGCTCCATGAGGCGGATGATCTGACGATCTCCAACCTGACCCAGATCACCACCGGTTCGATGACCGATCTGGTCGTGGGTGGAGCGCTGACCATCGGCACCTTCACGTCGCCCGACGAAGTCCACATCGCCGCGGGCTCGATCACCGAGGGCCGCATCATCGCGAGCCGCACCCAGCTGAGCGCAGATGGCGCGATCGGGTCGGTGGCGCCGCTGAACGTGACCACCGGGCGCCTCTACGCGAAGACCGTGGATGGCGATATCCGGATCGGGTTGAGCGATCGTGCGACCGATATCGAAGAGGTCACGGCAGGCGGCTCGGGTGCGATTGCTCTGAGCTCGACCAACGCGCCGCTGACGCTTCTGGCGGGGCCGGGGATCACCACGCAGGGCGGGGCAATCGGTCTGGATGTGACGAGCTTCGTCGCGAATGCCGATATCCTCAGCCATGACGGTGCGATCTCGATCCTGTCCGCGGGCTTGCTGGAACAGGCGGCCGGCACCTCGATCGACGCTGGAACCGGCACGATCAATATCGGGGTGAAGGGCGATATGATCGCATCGCATGTGGTGACGCAAAGCACGGCTGACCCGGCGCTGACCGTCACGGTCGATGGCGCGCTCTCGATTACTTCGGGCCAGAGCGGCACGGTGCTCGAGGCGAATGCTGCCGGTGCGGGCGCGGTCCTGACCCTCGGCGCGCTGACCCCGGTCGGCCCCGATGGGCTGCCGGTCGCCTTCGATCATGTCACGGCGCAGGTCGCGAACGGTCCGATGCACCTCAACGAGCGCGACGCGATCCGGCTGGATCAGCTGCGCACCGATGGCGGGCTGATCGACCTCTATGCGGGTGGCCCGATCACCGTGCGCGATGTCATCTCCGGTGATGCCTCGCCGATCGTGATTTCGGCGGGCACGGGCGATATCCGCTCGGATGGCGCGACGATGTCGGGCGGCGATGTGCGGCTCTTCGCCTTCGGTGGCGCGATCACCGGTGAGACGAGCGCGACCTTCATGGGCGACATGTCCCCCGGCACCACGGGCCACTTCTACGCTGATGGTGACGTGAACTACAGGGAGACCGCAGGCGATCTGCGGGTGGGCTTCGCGCTGTCCCAGAATGGCGGGCTCTATCTCGACACGATGGGTGGCGCGATGGAGCTTGGCGTGCTGGGTGCGCGGACCGATGTGACACTGGCGGCCGATGATGCGCTGCACGTGAACATCATCGGGGGGGCGAGCGTCGATCTGGCCGATGAGACCGCGATGGCGCTGATCCATCCCGAGCTCTACGGCTTGCGCGAGGCGCAGGCGCCCGACAATGCCGATCTGCGTGCGCGCAATCCGGGCTCGACGCTCTATGCGGGCTTCGTGAACGTGCGCAAGACGCTGGGGCTGCATGCCGACTACATCGACGCCCAGCTCTATGACATGACCCCCGAGGATGCGCTCGCGCTGACTATCGACGGGCATGACGACGGCATGGCCTCCTATGTCGATGTGGCCTCGATCGGGGACGGTCCGATCCTGTTCATCCCCGAGGGTCAGTATTTCGACGATGTGCGCGACCGCCTGACGGGCCGTGACACGGCGCGCGGCACGCTCAACCTCGTTCGCGGTCGGATCACGACGGGGCAAGTGAGCCATGCCGGGCCGGTGCTCAATGGTCTCGACGTGGTGATCGGCGGCGATGTCTGGTTCTACCAGCAAGGCTTCTCGGTGCTGGCGCAGGCGGTCTACGATCAGCTCTCGACCGTGGCCGATGCGCAGACGCTGGCGATCAACGACGGCAAGTACAGCTTCAGCCA
Organism: Thioclava pacifica DSM 10166; assembly: GCF_000714535.1. Classification (GTDB taxonomy): domain Bacteria; phylum Pseudomonadota; class Alphaproteobacteria; order Rhodobacterales; family Rhodobacteraceae; genus Thioclava; species Thioclava pacifica. The sequence goes on from NZ_AUND01000002.1 coordinate 97,306, forward strand.
GTCGAACCGGATCGACCTGACGGTGACCGAGGGGCTCGTGCTGAATCGTCGCCTCGGCGGCGTGGGCATCAATGGTGGCCAGGGCTACGGCTTCGAGGTGGGCGTGGAGACCGATATCCTCGGCTTCCCCTACACCACCTCCGGCGCGCCTGCGGGTGTGACCCGTCCGGGCGCTCTGATGCGCCTGCCGAGCTCCAGCCCCGAAGAGGAATACCCGCGCGTGACCTGGGTGATCTCCTCGGCGGAATGACGGGCATTGAATGGAAAGCAGGGAAGGGGCTGCCGAGAGGCGGCCCTTTTTCGTCGGCGCAGGTCAGAGGTATCGAGGGGCGTGCGCAGGCAGATGCCAGAGAGCGCCGTACACAAGCACGCCGCAGACGAATCGCAGGTCGTTTTTTATCAGGGGGGAAGTGGTGCTGCTGGAGAGACTTGAACTCTCGACCTCTCCCTTACCAAGGGAGTGCTCTACCGCTGAGCTACAGCAGCGCCGGTTTTCGGTCCGTCGCTTCGACCGTGGGCGGGGATTTAGACGCAATCGCCGAGGGGTGCAAGGGTAAATCTTGCTCTCTCTCGACAGGATTTCTTTGGCAGGCTAAACGGGGCGCCATGACAGGCGGGACGACAGACGGATCGGGCAAGGATCGTGACGCGGGCAAGACCCGCGAAGAGCGGCTGGCCGAGGCATTGCGGGCAAATCTGCGCCGGCGCAAGGCGCAGGCGCGTGCGCGCAAGCCAGACGCCGCCCCGCCCGAGGAAAATAAGAGCGAGGGCAGTTGAGATGGATAGCATCGTCGTGCGCGGCAACGGGCCGCTTTCGGGCCAGATCCCGATCGCGGGTGCAAAGAATGCCTGTCTGGCGCTGATGCCGGCGACGCTTCTGAGCGACGAGCCCCTGACGCTGACCAACGCGCCGCGCCTGTCCGACATTCGCACGATGACCGAGCTTCTGGCCTCTCTCGGGGCCGAGGTGACGGCGCTGCAGGATGGCAAGGTTCTCGCGACCTCGTGCCATGGCGAGATCAACCCGGTCGCGGATTACGATATCGTTCGGAAGATGCGGGCGTCGAATCTGGTGCTCGGCCCGCTGCTGGCGCGTCTGGGCCATGCCGTCGTGTCGCTGCCGGGCGGCTGTGCGATCGGCGCGCGCCCCATGGATATTCATGTCGATGCGCTCTCTGCGCTTGGGGCCGAGATCGAACTGAAGGATGGTTATCTGCATGCCGAGGCCAAGGGTGGCCTCAAGGGCGCAACGCATGAGATGCGCTTCGCCTCCGTGGGCGCGACCGAGAACTTCCTGATGGCGGCGTCGCTGGCGAAGGGCACGAGCGTGCTGAAAAATGCCGCGCGCGAGCCGGAAATCGTCGATCTGGCGAAATGCCTGCGCGCGATGGGCGCGCAGATCGAGGGCGACGGCACCTCGGAGATCGTGATCCAGGGCGTTGACCGTCTGCATGGCGCGACCCATCCCGTGGTTGCCGACCGGATCGAGCTTGGCACCTATATGCTCGCGCCCGCGATCTGCGGCGGCGAGGTGGAATGCTTGGGCGGCCGGATCGACCTGGTCGAGAGCTTCTGCGAAAAGCTCGACGCGGCGGGCATCTCGGTCGAGCAGACCCATACCGGGCTCAAGGTGTCGCGCAAGAATGGCCGAATCCGCGCGGTGGACGTGACGACCGAGCCCTTCCCCGGCTTCCCGACCGACCTGCAGGCGCAGATGATGGCGCTGCTCTGCACCGCCGAGGGGACGAGCGTGCTGGAAGAGAAGATCTTCGAGAATCGTTTCATGCACGCGCCGGAACTGATGCGGATGGGGGCGAATATCGAGGTGCATGGCGGCCACGCGACCGTCCACGGCGTCGAGAAGCTGAAGGGCGCGCCGGTCATGGCGACCGATCTGCGCGCCTCCGTCTCGCTGATCCTCGCGGGGCTCGCCGCCGAGGGCGAAACCGTGGTCAGCCGCGTCTATCACCTCGATCGCGGCTACGAGCGGGTCGAGGAGAAGCTCAAGGGCGTCGGTGCCCATATCGAGCGTGTGAAAGCGAGCTGATCGGCTGGCAATCGCGCCAGGTCTTCCCATATCGAGAAACAGAGGTGGCCCATGACCCGTGATGCGACATTCGAAGATGGCGGCGAAGGTGCGATCGCGCTGCGCGCCGAGACCAAGGACGACCTCGCGGTGATCGCGGCGCTGGTGCAGGACGCGATCCTGCCCATTACCGAGATCGCCTGGGAAGCGAAGGCCCGCAGGTTGGCGCTGCTGATCAACCGCTTCCGCTGGGAGGACAAGGCGGCGGCCGAGGCCGAGAAGCGCCCCTATGAGCGGGTGCGGTCGCTTCTGGTGCTTTCGGATGTGACCCATGTCGCGAGCATGGGGATTGATCGTTCGGATCGCGATGTTGTGCTGTCGGTCCTCGATATTTCCTTCGAGGAGGCCGAGGACGGCGCGGGACGTGTAACACTGACGCTGGCCGGGGATGGCGCGCTTGCGGCGGATGTCGAATGCCTCGATGTCGATCTGCGTGACGTGGAGCGGCCCTATCGTGCGCCCTCGGGCCACGCGCCGCATCACCCCGACTGAGCCGCGTGTCGCGACCGGGATGCCTCCGGCGGAGATATTTTCATCAAGAAGAAGCGGAATCGCCCTTGCGGGGAGGGGTGGCGCTTGCGGGGCGGGGCCAGAGCCTCTAATCCGAGGGGCGGAATAGGAGACTGTCGATGCCGCATTTTCTGGACACGCGCGAGGATGGGTTCGAAGCCCGGTTTGTCGAGCTTCTGGGAATGAAGCGCGAGGACAGTCCCGATGTGGATGCCGTCGTGGCCGGGATCATCGCGGATATCCGCGCGCGCGGCGATGCGGCGCTGATCGAGCTGACCGCTAAATTCGACCGGCTGGAGCTGACGCCCGAGACGCTGGCCTTTTCGGCTGAGGAAATCGAAGCAGAAGTGGCCAAGGTGCCCGCCGAGGAGCGCGCGGCGTTGGAATTGGCGGCCGAGCGCATCCGTGCCTATCACGAGCGTCAGATGCCGCATGACGCGCGCTGGATCGACGCGAGCGGGGCGGAGCTGGGCTGGCGCTGGGGGCCGGTCTCGGCGGCGGGGCTTTATGTGCCGGGGGGGCTGGCGAGCTACCCGTCTTCGGTGCTGATGAATGCGATCCCGGCGAAGGTCGCGGGCGTGGAGCGGCTGGTGGTCGCCTGTCCGACCCCGGGCGGGGCGGTCAATCCGCTGGTGCTGCTGGCCGCGCAACTGTCGGGCGTCGATATGGTCTACCGGGTGGGCGGCGCGCAGGCGATTGCCGCGCTGGCTTACGGGACCGAGACGATCACGCCGGTCGACAAGATCACCGGGCCGGGCAACGCTTTCGTGGCGGCCGCCAAGCGGCGGGTCTTCGGGCGCGTCGGCATCGACATGATCGCCGGGCCCTCGGAGATCCTCGTGATCGCGGATGGCACGGGCGACCCGGACTGGATCGCGCTCGACTTGATGAGCCAGGCCGAGCATGACGAGAGCGCGCAGGCGATCCTCATCACCACCGATGAAGCCTTCGGCAAGGCGGTCGTGGCGGCGGTCGAGAAACGGCTCGAGACGCTGGAGCGTCGTGCGATCGCAGGCGCGAGCTGGCGCGATTTCGGCGCGGTGATCGTGGCGCGTGACCTGATGGAGGCGGCGGAGCTGTCGAACCGGGTCGCGCCTGAGCATCTGGAGCTTTGCGTGGCCGATCCCGATTGGCTCTCGGAGGCGATCACCCATGCGGGCGCGATCTTCCTCGGCGCCTACACGCCCGAGGCGATCGGCGATTATATCGGCGGGCCGAACCACGTCCTGCCCACGGCGCGCTCGGCGCGGTTCTCGTCGGGTCTCTCTGTGATGGATTTCGTCAAGCGCACGACGCTGGCGAAGATGACGCCCGGCGCGCTGAAGGCTATCGGCCCTTCGGCGGAGGTGCTGGCGAAATCGGAAAGCCTCGAGGCGCATGGGCTGTCGGTCCGCGCGCGGCTCGATGCGCTCAATGACGAAGGAGGGCAGTGATGGCCCGGATCTCTCATATTCAGCTTGATACCGGGGGCATCCCAGCTCCCTCGCCCGAGATCGAACAGGAGCGCAAGGTCGCGATCTACGACCTGCTCGAGGATAACAGTTTCAACATTCCGGGCCGGGACGGTCAGCCCGCGCCGGAAGGGCCGTTTGCCCTGACGCTTGGCGTGCGCGACCGGCGGCTGGTTTTCGACACCCAGACCGAGAGCGGCGCGAAAGTGGCGGAGTTTCATCTGTCCTTCGGCCCGTTCCGGCAGGCGGTGAAGGATTACTTCCAGATCTGCGAAAGCTATTTCGAGGCGGTGAAGAAGCTGCCCCCGAGCCAGATCGAGGCGATCGACATGGCGCGGCGCGGCATCCATAACGAGGGCGCGCGCATCTTGCAGGAACGTCTCGAAGGCAAGGCCGAGATTGATATCGACACGGCGCGCCGCCTCTTCACCCTCGTTGCCGTGCTCGCCCCGAGGTAAGCGGAATGGGCGATCTTCCCAACTCGGTTCTGTTCGCGTGCGATCACAATTCCACGCGCTCCCCCATGGCCGAGGGGATGATGAAGAAATTCTATGGCACCGAGTGCTATGTGCAGTCGGTCGGCGTGAAATCCGATCTGGAGATCGACGGGTTCACCATCGCCGTGATGGCCGAGATCGGGGTGAACCTCGAACGGCATCGCGCCCGCACTTTCCAGGAATTGCAGGAATGGGGCGATGACCTGTCTGCCTTCGATCTGGTGATCGCGCTGTCGCCCGCTTCGCAGCGTCAGGCGCTGGAACTGACCCGGTTCTTCCATCTCGACGTGGAATATTGGCCGATCCTCGATCCGACCGGGATCGGCGAGAGCCGCGAGGCCAAGCTTGCCGCCTATCGCGACACGCGCGACCAGATCCGCCGCCATATCATCAACCGTTTCGGTCCACCTCAGGAGTAAGCCCATGCCCCGCGCCCGCGCCCTCGACACGATCACGCGTTACTATGACGCTTTCAACGCGGGCGACACCGCGGGGATGGAGGCGCTTCTGGGCGATCCCTTCGCGCATCATGTGAACGAGGGGAAAATCCGCCACGGGGTCGAGGCGTTTCGCGCGTTCAACGCGCATATGACCCGCTGCTATCGCGAGCAGCTGACCGAGATGGTGATCATGGCCAATGACGCGGGCACGCGCGGGGCGGCGGAGTTCATCGTGAACGGTGTTTATCTGGAGACCGATGACGGGCTGCCCGAGGCGCGCGGGCAATCCTATGTCCTGCCGGCGGGGGCGTTCTTCTCGCTCGACGGGGGCAAGATCACGCGGGTCGTCACCTATTACAACCTCGCCGACTGGATCGCGCAGGTCTCGTGATGGAGGTGCGGCGGCTCACTGGCGAGACGCTCGATGCCGTGCTCGACGATGTGGCGCGGCTGCGGATCGCGGTGTTTCGGGACTGGCCCTATATCTATGACGGCTCTCTGGACTATGAGCGGCGCTATATCCAGAGCTACCGGGACTCCGAGGCGGCGGTGGTCGTCGGGGCCTTCGATGGCGCGCGACTGGTGGGGGCGGCCACGGGCACCCCGCTGGAAGATCACTCCGATGATTTCGCGGCGCCTTTCGCGGGAACGGGGCTCAAGCTTCAGGACGTGTTCTATTGCGCCGAGTCAGTCCTGCTGCCGGAGTATCGCGGGCAGGGGCTGGGCCACGCCTTCTTCGATCATCGCGAGGCCCATGCGCGCGCGCTGGGGCGCAGCCATTCGGTCTTCTGCTCGGTGATCCGGCCCGACGATCACCCCTTGAAGCCCGCCGATTACCGCCCGCTCGACGGGTTCTGGCGCAAGCGCGGCTATGCGCCGATGGAGGGCGTGATCGCGCGGTTCAAATGGACCGATCTGGGGGACGATCGCCAGACCAAGAAGGCGCTGCAATTCTGGGGGCGCAAGCTGTGAGCCGCGAGGTCACGATCGCGGCGGCGGCCTATCCGCTCGACTGGTTCGAGGATTGGGCGGGCTATGCGGCCAAGGTTGCTGCCTGGGTCGCCGAGGCGGCCGGTCAGGGCGCGCAGCTTCTGGTCTTTCCCGAATACGCGGCGATGGAACTGGCGAGCCTTGGTGGGACCGAAGTGGCCGCCGATCTGGACGCCTCGCTGAGCCATGTCGCCGGGCTGCGCGCGGAGATGGAGGCGCTGTTCGCGTCTCTCGCGGCGCAGCATGGCGTGCATATCCTTGCCCCCTCCGGCCCGGTGATTGAAGGCGCGAAACGCGTGAACCGCGCGAGCCTCTTCGGCCCCGGCGGGCTGATCGGGCATCAGGACAAGGCGATCATGACGCGTTTCGAGCGCGAGATCTGGCATGTCGATGCGGGTGACGGGCTGGTGCTGTTCGACACCGCGCTTGGCAAGATCGGCGTCACGATCTGCTACGACAGCGAATTCCCCCTGCTGGCGCGCGCACTGGCCGAGGCCGGGGCGGAGATCCTCCTCGTGCCCTCCTGCACCGACACGGTCGCGGGCTATAACCGGGTGCGGATCGGGACGATGGCGCGGGCGCTGGAAAACCAATGCGTGACCGTGCAGGCGCCGACCGTGGGCGATGCGCTCTGGTGCCCGGCGGTGGATGAAAACCGGGGCGCGGCCGCGATCTTCGCGCCGCCTGACGGGCTCTGGCCCGAGAGCGGCGTGGTCGCCGAAGGAGGGCTCGACTCACCCGGCTGGGTGCTGGCGAAAGTGGACCTCGATCAGGTGGCCCGAAGTCGCGCCGAGGGAACCGTTTTGCCTTTCAAACATTGGGCGGAGCAGACAAGGAAGCTTTGGTAGCTTTCGAGAATGGCGAGAGGCGTCAGGACCGAGGGTGCTGAAGGAAGCAGAGGCCGGGTTTGTCGCAGTCGGCAAATTTTAACTTTGGGTCCAGCTTTCGCTTCTTGTCACCAGTGTGAGCAGGGGGCTGGTTTTTGGGGTGCGCCGCATCGTCTTAACCCTTGGCCAATGGGGCTGGCACCATGAGCTAAGGTGAGTTTCCTCGCCAGACGAATTTCCGAAAATGTTTTCTTTGTTAAGCATATTGGCGCCAAGAAGCTTTCTATTTGTGACTTTAACTATTTTTGGCGCGGGTATTATTGCTACCGCTCTGGTTTTCTTGGGCTTCCCTTAAGCGAGTTTGAAGCTTGGTGCGGATGATGTTTTTTATTTATTTATTGTTTTGGCGTTGTGGGTTTTTCTGTTTTTTATTATAATATCTTTAATGTCAGATATTCGATCCCTTTCTTATAAGCGCTATCCGAGCCGCTCTCAGGCGGCGTCTCTTTGGCGTAAGCACTGCCTCCTGACTGATCTCTGGAATGCAGCACTTGAGGAGCGGATTGGAGCGTGGCGCCGGGGCGTGCACATCTGGCTTTCAGATCAGGAAAAATCGCTCAAGTTCATCCGGTCAGATGTGCCAAGTTGGTCATCATATGTGCACACGCACGAGGCGCAGGTTGTCCTTAAGCGCCTCGATCTTGCGTTCGCCAGCTTCTTTCGTCGACTAAGAAATGGTGGTGCTCCCGGATTTCCGCGCTTCCGTGCCCCAGAGAGGTTTAGGGGGTGGGGGTATAAGCAGCATGGCAATGGTTTCAAGGTCGAGATCGGAGTCGGTGGCCGCCACGGGTTCGTTACCCTCTTCGGCATTGGTCGAATGCGGATGCGTGGCATTGCACGGACGCCTGGACGAGTTCTGAAGGCGGATGTCATCCGCGCGGCACGCGGTTGGATGTTAAATCTCGTTGTAGAAACCGGATGTGCGCAGCGCGAACGTGCTCATGGTCCTGCAATCGGTTTGGATTGGGGGGTGTCAGAGTTCGCGACGATCGCGACTGAGGCGGGTGAGTGCGAGGTGATCCACAATCCTCGGCATCTAGCGACCGAGGCTGAAGATCTTCGTAAAGCGCAGCGTAGCCTTTCCATCGTAGCCCGTGAAAGAAAAATCTCTTCGAGGGCTCTGCGTAAACATCGCAAATCCCTTGCGCGGAAACATGCAAAGATTTCGGCTCGGCGTAAGGATTTTCTTCATAAGGTGTCTCAAGAGCTAGTCGCAAAGCACCGGTTTATTGCGACCGAAATGCTAAGCCCACGAAATATGACGCGCTCTGCGCGCGGCACGGCCAAGGCTCCGGGGCGAAACGTGGCCCAGAAAGCGGGTCTCAATCGAGCGATTCTCGATACGGCTCCCTCAACATTTTTGAACATGCTCCGATACAAAGCGGAAGAAGCTGGTGCGGAGTTACTTGAAGCGTCCACGCGCGCTTTGAAGCCTTCCCAATGTTGCCCTGAATGTGGCGCTATGAGGAAAAAGGCTCTTTCTGAGCGCGAGCATTCTTGCAGTTGCGGTTGCAAGATGGGACGGGATGAAGCTTCTGCCCGTGTTCTTCTCCAGTGGGGGCTTCGTTTCGAAGCTAGCACTGAGGCGAAACGTGCCGAAGTGAACAGAGCGGCCGGGACGGCCGTAGGTTAGACCTGTTCTGACCTGAAACCGCCTCTTCCGATTGGAATGATGGTGGAAGGTTCATATTTCCCTTGAATTTCTCGGTTCACGGGCGCATTTAACGCTCGCCCGCAACTGGCGCGGGTAACGATTTTTGGAGTGACCATGGCCAAGGAAGAAATGCTCGAATTCCCCGGTGTCGTGAAGGAACTCCTGCCTAACGCGACGTTTCGGGTCGAGCTGGAAAACGGCCATGAGATCATCGCGCATATGGCGGGCAAGATGCGTAAGAACCGCATCCGCGTTCTGGCTGGCGACAAGGTTCAGGTGGAAATGAACACCTACGACCTGACGAAGGGTCGTATCAATTACCGCTTCAAGTGAGGCTGATCCTCGGCTCGGCGAGCCCGCGACGGCGCGAACTTCTGGCCCAGCTCGGGCTGGAGCCGCATGACGTGCGCCCGGCCGATATCGACGAGACGCCTTTGAAGGGCGAGCCCGCGCGCGATTACGTCGCCCGCATGGCCCGCGAAAAGGCGATGGCGCTGACGATCTCGGAAGGCGAAGCCATCCTGAGCGCCGATACCACGGTGACCTGCGGGCGCCGTATCCTCGGCAAACCCGAAAACGAGAAAGAGGCGGCGGAGTTTCTCTGGCTGCTGTCCGGTCGCCGGCATCATGTGCTGACGGCAGTCGCGGTGCGCACCGTGGATGGGCTGCGCGAGCGGCTTGTCGATACGTTGGTGAAGTTCAAGCCGCTCAGCGACGAGGATGTGAACGGCTATCTGGCGTCCGGCGAATGGCACGGCAAGGCCGGTGGCTATGCGATCCAAGGGAGGGCCGGAGCCTTCGTGCCGTGGATCCAGGGCTCGTTCACGGGCGTCGTGGGGCTGCCGCTGGCCGAGACCGCAAACCTGCTCGCAAGCGCGGGCATCCGGGGAGAAGTGGCATGAAGGGACGCGTGGTTCTGCTGGGCGAGATCGGCGGTCGCGAAGCTGCGGCGCTGATGGTCGACGGCCAGCTTGAAGACCTGATCGTGGATGCCTCTGACGAGGTGGCCTTCGCGCCCGGTGCGATCCTTCGCGGCGTCGTGGGGCGCCAGATGAAAGGGCAGGGCGGGGTCTTCGTCGATTTGCCCGATGGCGCGCGCGGCTTTCTGCGCGAGGCCAAGGGACTTGCTCCGGGTCAAAGCGTGATCTGCATGGTCTCGGGCGGCACCGAGCCCGGCAAGGCGCTCCCCGTCACGCTTAGGGTTCTGTTCAAATCGCGCCTGGCAATCGTCACCCCCGGCGCGCCCGGCATCAACGTCTCGCGCCGCATCCGCGAGGAAGGCCTGCGCGAGGAACTGCAAGAGGTTGCGACGGCGGTGATGGAAGGCTCCGATATGGGGGTGATCCTGCGCTCGGCCGCGGCCCATGCCTCGCCCGAAGAGGTCGGCGAGGATGTCGCCGCGATGCGCGAGCTGGCCGAGGCGGTCACGGGTGATCTAGAGGGGGCTCCCGAACTGCTCGTCGATGCACCCGACCCGCATGAAGAGGCTTGGCGTGACTGGGGCGATCCGGTTCCTGACGAGGTGATCGAGGGCGGCTTTGACGATCACGGCGCGACGGATGCCATCGAGGCGCTTTTGTCCCCGCGCGTGGAGCTGCCCGGCAGCGCCCATATGATGATCGAGCCGACCCGCGCGCTGATCGCCGTCGACATCAATACCGGCAATGACACGACGCCTGCCGCCGCGCTCAAGGCCAATATTGCCGCCGCGCGCGAGCTGCCGCGCCAGCTGCGTCTGCGGGGCCTGGGTGGCCAGATCGCGATCGACTTCGCGCCGATGCCCAAACGCGACCGCCAGGCGCTCGAACAGCAGCTGCAACGCGCGATCAAGGGCGAGCCCGAGGCCGCGCTCGCCGGCTGGACGCCGCTTGGCAATTTCGAGATGCAGCGCAAGCGCGACCGCGTGCCGCTCGCGCATCTTCTGCGTGGCCGGAACGGGGGGGCGGCATGAGTTGTCCGATCTGCAACAAGGAGACCGATCCGAAATATCGCCCCTTCTGTTCGAAGCGCTGCGCCGATGTCGATCTGGCGCGCTGGCTGAACGGGTCCTACGTCATTCCGGGCGATATCGCCGAGGAGGAAGAGCGCGCCCCGACCGGTCCCACCGGCGAGGACACGCCCCCCGGCAAGCCGCATTGAGATCGTTTCGCGAGATCGCGGATTTTTCTGTCAAATCCCTCTGGACAGCCCCGGCGCCCTCGTCTAGTAACCGCTCCACCAAGACCGTCAGGTCGAAGTGCCCGGATAGCTCAGTTGGTAGAGCAGCGGATTGAAAATCCGCGTGTCGGTGGTTCGAATCCGCCTCCGGGCACCACTTAAATCCCTGAAATAAAGACTGTGAGTGGCGGCGTTGTTGCCGTCGTACACCCGTTTTCTGTCGCCTCCTTGCGTCGGTCGGCCGGACTTCCTGTGGGCCCTTTTCGGGGTGCCTGTCATATTCGGATGATGGAGGCGGCTGGAGGCAATTTCTCGCCCTCCTGACGACCAATCCGGAAGCGCTGAAATTTACTGCTGCTCGCGCGCTGAAGGGATGCCGACGTTGCCCTTTGGTGGGGTTTTCTGCTCGGTATTCCTCTCCGACATATTTGCAGCTGATTGCGAGTCAAAATTACAACAGAATATTTCACAATCAATAAGTTAGGCAGAATTTCACCCGGTCCAGGCGGCTTTCGTGCTACACATGTTGATACACAAGGGTTCTTTCCCGGAGGTGTGCGATGAATATCACCAAGCGCGGCGAAGTCTGGCATCTGCGTCGGCGGGTTCCGAAAGCCTATGCCCCGGTCGATCCACGCCGCGAGGTGGTGATCAGCCTTCGAACGGGGTCCGAAGAGGTGGCGCGACAGAAAGCGCCGCTCCTGTGGGATCGGCAGGTCGAGACCTGGGAGGCGCTGCTCGACGGCGCGACGGGTGATGCGGAGGCACGGTTCGCTGCGGCCAAGCGGCTTGCGAAGGTTCAGGGCTACCGGTTTCTCGATTCAAGCAAGGTGGCGCGGCTGCCGGTGCAGGAGCTGCTTGCGCGTATCGAGCTCACCGCTGGCGACGAGATGCGCGATCCGCTTGGGGCAGATTCGCTTCTTGGCGGGGCTGAGTTGCCGCTGATCACCGTGTCGCGGGCGCTCGAGTTGTTCTGGGGGCTCGCGCGCGACAAGACCCTGGGCAAGAGTGCAGACCAGATCCGTCGGTGGCGCTATCCGCATATCAAGGCGGTGCAGAATTTCATCTCGGTAGTCGGAGACAAGCCGCTGGCCGATCTCACGATCGACGATTTTCTCGATTTTCGCGATTGGTGGGCGGAGCGGCTGGAGCGCGAGGGGCTCACGGCGAATTCCGCGAACAAGGACCTGACGCATCTCGGGGCTGTGCTCAAGCGCGTGAACCGTGACAAGCGGCTGGGGCTCAAGCTGCCGCTCGGGGATCTTAGCTTCCGGCAAGGCAGGGCGGCGCGGCGGCCACCCTTCTCGGATGGGTGGATCCGGGATCAGTTGCTTGCCCCTGGGGCGCTCGATGGTCTCGAGCCGCAAGCGCGGGCGATCCTGCTGGTGATGGTGAATACCGGGCTGCGTCCGAGCGAGATCGCGGCGCTGCGGCCCGAGGAGATCCGGCTCGACGATCCGATCCCGCATTTGCTCCTGCAGCCGATCGGTCGGGTCCTGAAGACGCAGAATGCGGAGCGGGTGATGCCTCTGCTCGGCGTGTCGTTCGAGGCGATGCGGGCGTTTCCGGAGGGGTTTTCGCGCTATCGCGAAAGCTCTGCCACGCTTAGCGCCAAGGTGAACGGATATCTCCGGGAGGCGGGTCTCCTGGAGAGCGAGCGGCATTCGCTTTACAGCCTGCGGCACGCGCTCGAGGATCGCATGCTCGCGGCGGAGATCGACGAGCGGATCCGGCGCGACGTGATGGGGCATGCGCTGGGGCGTGAGCGCTACGGGGCGGGCGGTCGATTGGCGACGATTGCGAAGCTACTCGAGCCAATCGCTTTCTAAGCCAAGTGAGCGGTCAACTCCGCAGCTTCGCCTGGAGCAGGGCAGCAGGATCGATATCGAGCGCCTGCGCGAGACGCCAGAGATTGTCGATGGAGATATTCTGCTCGCTACGCTCCACGGCGCTCAAATAGGTTCTGTTGAGACCAGACTCGAGCGCGAGACGTTCCTGCGACCATCCGCGCTCTGCACGCAGTGATCTGAGGTTGATCGCGAGCGTGTCGCGCAGGGGGCTTTTCGGCGTTCGTTTCACCCCCTTGCAATCGCGCAATGTCGGTTTTAACTCTACCTGTTATAAGAGACATTCGTTTGCTCGCTCATCCATCATCCGAAAGGGAGCCGCCTCGATGGCCGCAACTGAAATCGACCCGAGTTTTCTGCTTATTTCCGACCGGGAGAGATCGCGTCCCAAGAAGTGGT
>NZ_AUND01000003.1 GCF_000714535.1 Thioclava pacifica DSM 10166
ACACCACTTCTTGGGACGCGATCGTCGCGTTCACACCGATGGCCATGTCGTAAGCGATAACAACATTGTCGAATGCGTGTTCCGTCCGATCCCCTGAGCCGCAAGAACAACGTCCTCGCATCACGCATATTCTGCAATGATGGCCCGTGTCGTCTGGACCGCAGCTGCCAGTTCTGCCCGATCCGGCTCCTTGAGCCCCAGCCCCACCGGATCAAATGACAACTGCACTGGCCCACCTCCACTAGCTCCCGCGCGAGCTGCTCGACCCCGCGCACGATTTGGCCGCGAAGGCGTGGAACTCTGCGTATTCGATACGGGCATCTCCGCCGTTGCCGGTGAGGTCGCTACCCCAGAACCATTTGCGCCTGCGGCCGCCCGCACTTCCTGCAGCTCTTGCTTCAGCTTCTCGACCGTCTCGCGAGTCTCGGACATCTGTCGGTCCCGCCGCAGGCCGTCCTCGTCCGGATACGGGAAACTACCCGACTGGCCCGCGTGCAGCACCTTGAGCGCCGGGTCCTCGAAATACTTCACCCTTCTTGCCCGGATCGGCATCTGCGCGTCGATCACGAGGATGACCTCGTCGAGGTCCATGCGTCGGGCCTCATCCTCGGTCAGGAGCGGGGTATCTTCTGTCCTCTCCGAGACGCTGCGCCCTTCGAATGGATTGCGTCCAACAGCACGGGAGCGGGTCACCACACGCTTGGTGGTCTTGCCGACAGCCTGGCTCAATTCCTCGATGGTCTTCTGCTCGGACGGGGTGAGGTAGAGCTTTACCCCGGCGCCGCCCTGCAGCGACCTGCGGGTGTTTTCACCATAGATCTCGTCCAGCGCGGGGATGGTCTGGGTCACGATGGCGAGGTTACCGCCGAAGGAGCGCAGCGTCTTGATGCTCTCGGCGACGATTGGCATTTTCCCGAGCCGGTCAAACTCGTCGAGCATGATCATCACCGGCCAGGGCTCATCATCGCCGGGTTCCCGCGCCTGCAGCGAGGCAATCAGGTCCGAAAAAAAGAGGCGGATCAGCGGGGCAAGCGGACGGATCATCTCGGATTCGACCACAAGATAGATCGCATGTGGGCGGCGGCGGATATCCCGGAAGGAGAAGTCAGAGGTCGCGGTGGCCGCGTCGATCGCGCGGTTGTCCCAAGTGTCGAGGCCCGATGTCATCAGGAGGGAGAGGTAGGAAGTGAGGGTGTCGTTGTTGGTCGATGCCATACGCTCGAAGATCAGCTTGGCCGAGGTGTTCTTCACCTCCTGCGAACGCTTCAGGTATTCCTTCTGCTTGTCGCCCCCCGAGGCTGTGATGCGATAGATCTCGCCGATGGTCGGCACGCCGCGCTCAAAGGCCAGAAGACCGGCCGCCACGAAGAGGTCGATACCCCCGGCCAAAAGCCCGCTCAGCTTTTCATTGTCGGTCTGCAGGAAGAGCTTCGCGGTGAGTTTCAGCTCCATCTGCTGCCGGTCGGGGTTGGTCATGGCAGCAATGCGCGCCAGCGGATTATAGCGATGTGTCGGTCGGTCCCAGTCGGTCGGCGCGAAGCGGAAAACCTTGTCCCCCATGCTGGCGCGGAAGCGCGAGGTCTCGCGGAAGTTCTCGCCTTTCACGTCGAGCACTACGGCCGAACCCTTGTAGGTCAGCAGGTTCGGGATCACGAACCCCACGCCCTTGCCCCGGCCTGTCGGCGCCACGATCAGCGCGTGGGGGAAGGTTTTTGAGACTAGGAACTGGCGCTTGGATTTCGGGGAGCCGAGCTTGCCCAGAAGGAAGCCGCCGCCGGGCTTGGCAAAGAAACCGTTCCTCTTCATCTCGCTGCGAGTCTGCCAATGCGTCGTCCCGAAGCGGGTCAATGCATCCCCCAGAAGCGTGACGCTCAGCATCAGCGATGCCAGGCCGAAGCCGCCAAGGATGAGGTTCACCCAGAGGAAGTCTTTTGGTGCAGACTGAGACAGACCCCGATATTCGCGGGCAAGCAGGGTGACGTCGAAACGCGTGGGAGAAAGCCCATAGCGGAACATGACAAAGCCGGTCGCCACGACATAGCCCATGGCGAGACCGACCAGCACGAGGCTCAACACTCCGAAGGCAATCTTGCCTTTATCCATGGGTGATCCCCTTCTCGCCATCTGCCGAAGCGTGGCGTGCGCGCTGCGCCTCTATCTGTTCTTCCGCCAATGCATCGAGAACGCGCTCCATCGCCGGGCCGTGCGCAGTGACCTCGCTGCTCTGGAGATAGGTTCTAGCGAGTTCCAGCTGGCGGAGCGGATCCTCAGTGAACTTATCGAGGACTTCTGCGTTTCCGGCCCGCAGCGCGTCGATTGTGTCGGGGCTTAGTCGCTCGTTTATCTGCCGGACGATGTCCTGCTGCTCTGACTCGGAGAGCGGGCCCTCGACGTCGGCGTTTCGCACAAAGGCCATGACGGTTGGCGCTGTCTCTTCCAGATACCGGCGCTCGGCGTAGTCTTGTCGCGCCTGGTCCTCGATCTCGAAACTGCGCTCGCTGATATAGGCACGCGACGCGCCGAGCGAACGAAGGTGATTGATTTCGTCCTGGACGGCCTGCCCGAATTCATCATCCGGCATCTCCGTGCGATAGCGGGCGAGGATGCGGAGCTCTTCCGTGATCGGACCGAGATGATCCGAAGGATCCCGCAAGGCGAGGTCCATGTCGCCAGCATGAAGCGTGCGGTCCTGCGCCGATACCGCATATTGCGGCGGCATTCGACTGTCAGTCATCTGTTCCCAAGCCATCGAGGCCAGTTCGGCATGCTGCGGAGATCTCTGCGCGTAGGCATCGAACGCGGCGCGGGCCTCCTCCACCTCCACGGCGCCCGCCCGCCGCACCGAGGGGTCGTCGGAGAACGGATGATCGAAATCCGTCCGGCGGAACTGCGCCACCAGCGCCCTGAACGCCTGCCGCTCCGATGGAGCAAAAATGCCGGACCCGTCTTGCGCGAGATCGCCCCTAGGTGTCGTCAGCCGCTCGCCGAGCACAGCCTCGGCGTCATCCACCTCGTCGACCTCGGTTGGCGCGCGCAGGACTCGTCCATCGGTCAGGACATCGCCCAACCGAACATGCACAGCTTCCAGCCGGTCGAGCGCTTCTTCCCGGTCCGCAGATTTCTCCAGATCGAGGTCGCTTGCTTTGGCAATCCCCTGCAGATCCTGTGCCAGCCACTGGCGCTCCAAAGCGGCATTGCCTGCCCCCTCCCGCAGGCGCGCGGCCACAGCCTCGGCATCGATGCCCGTGCCTTGCAACGCCTCGGCCAGCTTTGGTGCCACCTCTCCATCGTCAAGACGCGCGAGGTGTTCTTCACTTAAGTTCGGCCTTGCATAGATGCCGTCCCGGGATGGGGCATCGACCAGGGCGGCGGAGCGATCCCCGAGCGGGTTCAAATGCGCGACCGAGGCCAGAACGTCGGTCAGCTTGCGCTCGATCACCGGCCGCTCGGCCGCCGGCGCCCTGTCGATCGCCGCCTCGATCTGGCGAATGTTCTGAGAAAACTCGGTGATCAGCGTGTCGAACGCTGCTTCGTCTTGGGACATGTAGATGGCTCCGTCAGATTGAATCTGACCGCCTCTGGCAAGGATGGTGCTGGCCCTCTCGAGCGCTTCGGCCACGTCTTCGAAATTCGAACGGGACGCCTCCGCCGCGAGCCCGCGATAGATCAAAGCGTTGTGCCGGACGGTTTCCAGAGCGGCCGCCAGGTCAGCACCGGTTCTCTGGCGCTCGACTGGGGGACGACCTTCGTCGCGAGCCTTGTAGATTTCATCGATCTCGGCGCGGTAGGTCGTGACGCCGCGATCCAGACGGCGCGTCGCCTCAAGGCGGATCCCATGAACTTGGGCCGCCTCGACCATCGCCTCGCGAAAGGCGTCGTAGTTGAAGTGATGATCCTTCCCGAGAAAGAACATTTCGCCATCCTTGCTGCGGCGGTTCAGAACGATATGCGCATGTGGATGCGCGCGATCTTGGTGTATTGCAGCAATATAGTCGAATTGCGACCCCTCACCTTGAAAGAACTTCTCGCAGACCGCCTGGGTGATATCGCGCACCTCCTCGCCGCTGGTTCCAACCGGGAATGCCATCAGCAGATGCGACGTATGGCCAAGCTTGGGGCTGTAGCGCTCGTTCCACTGGTTCTCGAACCGCCGCGCCACTCGGTTGATCTCGGCTTCCGAGAGCAGCTTCTTCCCGTCATGGGTGCCGCGACTGTCGAGGATATGGGTCGACTTCGTCGTGAGATATGTGAGCTGCGCCCGTAGCTGCGCCCCGGTGTGGCAGCCCCCTTTCGAGATAGCCTTGAAGATCGCTGGCGAATAGCCGCGCGCGGCCCGAACCATCTGCGCGCCCATGGAAAGCCCCTGCCAGGATCCCGAAACCCGGCTCCAGCCTCGTTCAAATAGCGCCGGGTCGATGCCACGGACCCGGTCACTCCGCGCCATTCTCATCCCTCTCGGCGAGGCCCGCCAGGGCAGAGCTGATCTCAAGGTCCAGCAGTCTGCGCCGCGCACGCGACATCTCCTGGACCTGGTCGGCCAGATCGAAGACCAGACCCGCAAGGGCGCGGACGTCACGGTGACTTGAGGCCGGGTAGGACAGTCTCTCGCCCCGCACCTTGGCCTCGTTCAGACGTCGCGCGATCTGGTTCACGTTGTTGCCGACCCGGTTGAGCGCGGCGCCGAGGCAGCGCAACTCGTCACACATCTCGTCGTCGGGCAGGAAGACACCTGCGGCCGCCAGCATCAGGCGGCGCATGGCATCCGAGCGGTGCGCAATCCCGCGCCGCGACAGCGCCGCGTCGAACCGGCGCAGGTCGTCGTCCGAGACCCGGATCCCCACAACCCGCGATCGGCTGCCGTTCGCTGTCTGACGCTCATTCCGGTGGTTCACCACGTTGTAGATCGTCTTCAGGCTGACATCGTAGCGCGCGGCCAATGACGCCGCGGAGACGCCGTTCCGGCGCTCCTGGGCGATGGTCAATCGCTCGATCTCTGACAGTCTGCGGCGGCGGGGCATTTTGAAGTTAACGTTCCTATTTCTTGCCAGCTTCGTACAAGCCCGCCGACTCCCAACGCAAGTGGAGTCGGCTATAAGGGCTTGTACTCAATGTAGAAAATCGCCCTGCAGGGGCGATTTCCCGTCCTTTGTCAAATGGATCGCGCTTCGCGCTCATGGCACCACGCGATGCGGTCCCCGCATCGCGCATCGCGTCTTTCGCGCCCCGTCTCTTGCACCCCGCAAGACGGGTTTTGCCGCGTGCTAACCGTCTCGCGTCACCCGCAGAACGACATACGCGAGACTGCCTCCCGTCGTCTGGAGCGCGCTATCCGTCACCTGCATTCCGTCCGCAGCACATCGCCAAACGCATCCCGACATTTGGAGGGTGTGTGGTGCCCCGCGACGAATGCTGAAGGCACCACGGCAGACGTCGCACGGTCATCGCAAAACGCCGCCCGCAGCATGCCAGGCGCGGGTCGCATCCCGACTTCTGCTTGACCCCTCCGCCTCATGCGTTTAGCGACATTTTGGTATTATCGTTGCGATTCACTATTTTTGCGGAGGATCAGAATGCCGAACGAAAATCTTGTGGTGATCGCAGCGATGGCTCGGAAAGGGGGCAGTGGAAAAACGACGCTTTCGCGCGCCTTGATCAGCGCCGCGATCGCCGCCGGACGCAGAGTGATGTTGATCGACACGGACAGCACGAGAGTACTCGGGGCATGGCATGCTCGGGCGGAAGCCGGTGGGCTGAGTTCGCCGCTTCTCTGCTCGGCCACCGTCGAAAGCGTGGCGGGTGTCGAGGGTCAGATCGATCAGGTCTACATGGCAGGCACAGCAGACTTCATCTTCATCGATACCGCGGGGGTCGGTGCCGAATGGTCAGACGGCATCGCGGTGCTTGCGGACCACATTGTGACGCCCGTCATGCTGTCGACATCTGATTTCGATGTCGGAGCGCAGACGGCTGATTGGTTTGAGAAGCTGAAATCCCGTGTTGACGACCCCTCCAGCCTTCCGCGCCACCACGTCGTCCTGAACATGGTCGACCCGAAAACGACCCGTGCTGACGCCGCCCTGATTGAAGAAGCGCTCACCCGTTTTCCGGTGATTGAGACCGTCATGATGCGACGAAACACTTACAAGGAGATGGATCAGAAGGGGCTTCTCCACGCCTTGGCGCTGGAAAAGCAATCTGATCCAAACCCTCTGATGCGTCCACATGTACGTCATGTCGTCGAGGCGCTCGAGGAGGCGACGGACATCCTCAACAATATTCTTGCTGCGTGAGGACAGTCGATTGCGCAAGAAGATCCCGACCATCACCAGGCCCGACCCAGCCTACGCCGCCACCCTGCAACAGGGTGACCGCGAGATTCCCGGGAAGGAAGACGAGGCACAGGTCACAGCAACAAAGACAGGCACCCCATCCGCTGACGTTGACGCTGATCGGCACGAGGCAGAGCGTGCGCCGGACGGTACCGTGGCGCCGCACCAAGTCACCGCGGAAAGCTCTGACCCGCATACCAGCCTGAGAGCTCCCGTATCGGCGCGCGCTTTGAGCCCCACCCGGAAGATCGACATCAGGGTCAACGCACTCGAACGACAGGAAGCAGCGCTCCAGACTTGTGGTGTTGAGCCAGCACATGTCGTGCGTGCCGCCCTGCGCCGTGCAGTCAAAGGCTGGCAACTGTCGCCGGTCTTCGTGCCAGTCGCGGAGGAGCGGCGCACGAGAAACACGCAGTGGCAGGCCCGGACATCTCTGGCAGTCGATGCGGCCAGCCTGAGTGTCCTCCTCCGGGACCACGACCCCCTCGACGTCTTGAGTAAATGGGCCCTGATCCGCGGCCAGGTGGAACCACGCATATGGAGCGAGATCGACAAAATCTTGGAAGAAATTGCTGTTCGTGCTGCATCGCCGCATGAACCGCACACTTAATAGACGAACACCTGAGAAGACGATCTGCATTGCTCCAAAGGATTTTTGTTCATTGGGCAGTGTTCATCTTGAAGTTGTTTATGCTGTCCCTTAGCACGCCCTGATAAATTTTCATGACGACACCGTGAACACATTTCAAAGAAGACTTTCGGAGGAACGCATTATGAACACGAAGCCCCGCCTGACTGGCGAACCGATCATGCGCATCCTCTGCAAGACATCTGAAAATCTGGTTGGCTACCTGTACCAATGGAACAATGGCGACGTGCAGCCTGCCTGGTTCGACGGCGCCATGGCGGACGTTCGCTATGAACCATTCATTCAAGCGCCGGAACAAAACCCTGTCGATTTGAAGACCCCCAGACCGCGTCAGCGGGATCTGACGCACCTTGAAAAGGCCTAGCTCAAGACCTCGCGTCAGTTTGTGGGTCACCCCATCCCGCAGGTCCTTTGAGCGATAGAGTTGACTTCTATGCCTCAGAAGTGATCTAGATATGAGTTATAGAAAGGATGTCTATAACTCATGGCTTGGAACTGGACGCTGCCTGATTGGCCGGATTTCCGGTATGACGCCTCTGCTCTCGAGCCGTTTGAGCAGACGTTCCTGCTGTCGTCCGGAGAAATCCTCGGCGCGGTCCATCATGTCAGCCAGCCGGAACGCGAGCAACTCCGCATCGAACTGCTCAGCGAGGAAGCGATGCAGACGAGCGCCATCGAGGGTGAAATCCTCGATCGGCTCAGTGTCCAGTCTTCGCTGCGCCGCCATCTGGGCCTCGATCCGGACAGCACCCCTGCCAAACCGCGCGAACAGGGCGTCGCGGAAATGATGGTCGACGTCTATTCCAGTTTTGCAGAGCCGCTGACCCATGAGACACTGTACCGCTGGCATCGAATGCTCCTGTCCCATGACCGTCGGTTGGAAACCATCGGTGCCTACCGACAACACGCCGAGGCGATGCAAATCGTTTCCGGCCGCCTTGACCGGCCCACGATCCATTACGAAGCGCCGCCTTCAGAGCGGGTCATGCCTGAGATGGAGCGATACGCGGATTGGTTCAACAAGACCGGGCCGGGGGGAGCAGAGCCGCTTCCAGCGCTGACGCGCGCAGGGTTAAGCCACCTCTATTTCGAGAGTATCCACCCATTCGAAGACGGCAACGGCCGCTTGGGTCGCGCCCTCGCTGAAAAGTCGCTGGCGCAGAACATTGGCCAGCCGACCCTCATCTCGCTCGCCTTCACCATCGAGAAGGAGCGCAAGGGATACTACGATCAGCTTGAGCAGCATCAAAAAACGCTCGACGTGACCGATTGGCTCGTCTGGTTCGCAGAAGTTGTCTTGAAGGCCCAACAGGCAACACTCGACCGCGTAGGCTTCTTCATCAGCAAGGCACACTTCTACGATCGTCACAGAGACCACTTGAACGAACGCCAGGCCAAGGCCATCGCTCGAATGTTTCAGGAAGGCCCTGGCGGCTTCAAAGGCGGCCTCAGCGCCGACAACTATCTCAAGATCACCGGAACCTCACGCGCGACCGCGACCCGCGATCTGCAGGATCTGGTCGAGAAGGGCGTGCTCGCTCGAACCGGCGAGCGGCGGCATACGCGATACTGGTTGAAACTCGACTGGATTGAATAAAAATTGCACGAAAACAACAACTTATCAAAAATCCGATAATTCGTTTTATGTAACATCTATCTTTGCAAGCAGGGATAGCTAATCGAAACCCTCATACCCAATTTGTCAGCCAAGAAGGTTAAGCTCTTTATCGAGTTGGATCATTTTTCCCAGTCCACGAGGCCGTGATCCCTGAGAGTGGACTCGGGCAGCGATCTTACCTTGTCGCAGAACACAACAGCGTTGTTTGTGTCGGATCGAGCTGATGGGACAATCAGGCCATCGAAATCTAGGAAGTGTGCGACTTCACCAATCTCCTGAGTACGAGGATATTCGTCGTTCTTTTGCTCATAGGAAAGACGACCGAACGTCTCCGTGTTCAACCCAACGTCGGAAAGCGCGTCAAGATCCAAAAATCGCAGCGCCCGTTCAAGTAGAAGTTCGATCTCGAACATGCGGTACTTAACTTTACTCGGCATAATCGGTTGGCCGCGCATCAAATGAAAGCGCATCTCTTCCAGAGCGCCCGACCGAGACGTTGAGGTATAGAGCACATCGAAGGTTCCGTCGTCCCACCGACCTCCCGACGCGCTGCACAACAGCGGGTCTCGTCCGTCACGAACCAAGCGCCAAACATTGCCCTCAAAAACGACTGGCTCGATTGCCTCAATCGCGTCGATCAGCCGGTTGTCGCGTCGAGCTTTAACCATTCATCGAACCTACACATAAACATCATTGTCCAGCCGGTCGATAACGGCCAGAACCTCGAGCGAGCGATCATTATGAATAAGATCCATGGCGCGCTCGCCGCCAAGTTGCGGGTGCCGCGCGTACAACCAGGCGCGAACCTCGTCCGGCGTGTAGTATTCATTGAGACGGCCGACGACGTAATAGAGGTCGGACAGAATCAGTTCGTTCTTTGGTTGCGGTTTGATATCACCAGCCTTCCAACGCGACACCGTAGCTTTGGAGACATCCGTAATATTTGCGATATCGGTTCCTTTAAGGCCCCCGATGTCGGCGAGTTCGCCTATGTAGCGTGACACTGCACTTTGCATTTCTTACCTCTGATCGCCACGACGCAGGGCAATATCGACATTGAAGTCGCAAGCCCGAACTCGCGGTGACTCTGTTCCGCGCTCCTCATGGAGCTTTTCAAGCGCGTCTGCAACCTTGCCCATCGTCTCTGCGTGTCCTCTGGTCCGCTTGAGCAGACTTGGCAAGTCGACACCCGCCGCCTGGGCTTGAGCTTCAGTGGGCTTGAGGAAGCTGACATCTTTTGCCCTGCGCTCGGCATCCGCCATCGTCTTTGACAAAAAATGCCCTGCTCGGTTGAGGTCCGGTACAGACTGAAGCGCTTCTTGTGAGCGCACCAAGTGAAGTGCCTGTACCTGCTTTCGAGTTCTTACCATTTCCTCGACACTGGAAACGGAAACGAACTCGCTTTGAAGAAGCAGCTTCCGGCCACCGCGAGACTTGGCTAGCAATTCAAACTCGTGTGCATAAAAGCCCCGACCAAGACCCGGTACCTGAACAATGCTACGCCGACCGAACTGCGCATCGGGATCGGGCTCTTCTGGGGGTTTGTGCCAATCACGTGCGTTGAACTGGTCCAACTCGAGAATTCCGCTCGCGGAGCCAGAAGCCACACCGAATGCTTCGGTAGCCTCCGCGTTCAAACCAGAACAGTAGTCCAAAATGACAGGCTTCCCCATATTGTGGAAACCGCTGAGCATCCGTATCAAAGACCGAACCTTTTGCGGACCTGGCTCCTTCCCGAGACCGGAAAGGCGCATCCAAATCGCATCGACGGGAAGGATCGAAAGGGTCTCGGCAAGCGCCTTCCGCGACGCGGGATCCACCAATCCTTGAACGCTTTGTATAACCGGGTAGTCGATCCGGACCTGGCCTCCCCCCAAACGATCAAGCGCCAATCGGAGGGCCGAACACGCAGCCGCATCGACCTTGAGCCATCCGTCAAATTTCGGATCGCCCAAGAAGTGACTCGGAGCCAGCACGCGATCCGCACCGACCGCAACCACCATTTCCGCGATGCGCTCGATGACCTCTGTAGTAAATGCGTCCGGCCCCAAGGGAGACATCGGAGCCTCGACCAACCATGGGGAGTTACGCACAAACGTCCTATGTCGCGCCAAGCTCGACAGTTCGGCCGCTCCGGTGTCGATCGTGATCTCAACACCTTCAACTTTTAACTCTTTCGCTAGAGCAGTCTGTCGGTTGAGGCGTGCGGCGTCAAAGACAACTCGAGAAGCAGGCAGCCCCCCGGACGCGTACATCTCGGCAAACTTGTTGTGAGAGTCTCCGACACGGAAGAACTGCGCTAACGGCGAACGCAGTCGCTGGCCTTTCGGAAATGGGACGACAACCTTGGTCATGGCGCTTGTTCCATATCAGTTTCACAAATTTAAATAGTGAAACTGATATGGAATGTCAATCCTTGGCATTCACTCTATCAAGCAACCGATAACCTCGCCGCTTCTTCGTCGCCGCGAGCTTCATGAGTGCCGTGACAGCCCTTCCCTCGTCATCATGCCGTTCTATCAGCATCTGCCCTCGAAACCCGATACGGCCCCATTCCCGCACAAGGCATGCGCCGCCAAACAGGTCCGGCTGAACGCTCATTCGATAGAAGCGGCGCATGTTCAGAGACGGGTCGATCCGCTTGAGATCGACCGTCGTCGGGAACACTTCCATTTGCTGCGATGTGTCGAACATGTTGTTGGCGCCTCTCTCCAGACCACAATATCAAGCGCTCTTCGACGTTTCCACAATGTTCTGTCCCGGATTGAAGTCGGGGGCTCACGCCCCCTTCTCGAACTTCATGACCGGGATGCCAAGCTTCTTGGCCTTGTCGGCGAGGTTTTCCTGGATACCGGTTCCGGGGAAGACAAGGACCCCGACCGGGAGCACATCCAGCATCGCGTCGTTGCGCTTGAAGGGCGCGGCCTTGGCGTGCTTGGTCCAGTCGGGCTTGAAGGCCACCTGCGTCACGCCCCGGGCTTCGGCCCATTTGGCGGCGATGAGCTCTGCGCCCTTCGGGCTACCACCGTGCAGGAGGACCATGTCGGGATACTTGGTCCGGACCTGGTCGAGCTTGCCCCAGATCAGGCGGTGATCGTTGAAATCGGTCCCGCCGGTGAGGGCGACCTTGGGGCCTGCGGGCAACATCACCTCGGTTTCGGCGCGGCGCTTCGCGGCGAGGAAATCGCGGCTGTCGATCAGGGCGGCGGTCATGTGCTGGCGGTTCACCATCGAGCCGGTGCGGGGGCGCCAGGTCGATCCCGTGTGATGGACGAACTCGGTGGCGGCGTGATCGCGCATCATGTCCATGCAGTTGCGCCGTTCAACGAGAGTCAGGCCTTCGGCCGTTAGGCGCTCGAGTTCGACGGACTTCACTTCGGAGCCGTCCTGCTCGCGTTGGAGGCGGCGCTGCGCCTGCTCGTTCTCATCGAGCGTCCGCTCGATCCGGGCCGTGGCGCGGTGGAAGAGGTTGACCTGGCCCCAGAGCACTTCTTCGAGGTCGGGTTCCATGCGGGTGTCTTCGAGGGTCGCAACGAGGGCGTCGAAGATGTCGGCGACGGCGACGGCGAGGCGCTGCCCATCTGGCATCGGGCGCGGATCGGGCTCGTCAAAGGGGCGGTAGCCATAGAGCTGCAGCTCGTCGAGCGCATGGGCGGTCTGGGATGCGGTGTGGGCGGGTTCATACGCGTCGTCGTGGGTGTGGATCGTCATCGGTTTCTTGCCTCCGGGCCTGTCTCGTCCGCGCGTCATCCCGCGCGGCCTTCATGGGCTGCGGAAGCCGTCACGGGGGACGCCCCTTCACCCCGCCTTCGGGGACGGAACGCATGTGGAGGAGGACGGGGGGCGGCTGATTTGTCTCGCGATGCAAAGGCGGCTCTGCCGCCGGCGGAAATCAGTTGCCCCCCGTCCTTGAATGGGCGTCACCTTTGACGGCCGCCTGCCCATCTCTTGAAGGCCGTGTGGGTGACGGGTGGATGAGATTGCCCGGGAAGAGGCAAGGCGACGGTCCAGAACCGCGACTGAGATCCGTGACCCCTGCCCCGCTATCCCCGACCGCCCCCTACGCGATGCTGCTCAGCCGGACAGGCGATACCGATCCTCGGGCCCGATCTGCCCTGCCAGATGCTGGCGCAGCGCGTCCTTGCCGTTCGCCCGAAGATCATCGTTGAAATCCCCGAGCCGCGGTTCCAGCACCCGCACACGCACCCCGACCTCGGAGGCTCTGGCGCTCAACTTCTCTGCCGCGCGCTGCCCGGCCGGATCGCGATCGATCGCGACGTAAAGGCGCTTGAGCCCCTTCGGCAATAGGACCGCCCCGAGGTGACCCGAAGAGAGCGCCGCCCAGACGGGCAGACCTGGGATTGCCTCGGACAGGGACAACATGGTCTCGATGCCCTCGCCGACGACGAGGATGTCATCCTGCGGGGTGAGCCTGACAGCATTGCCGAGGAGGTGACCCATAGCCCGACGCTCTGGATTCACTGCCGCCTTCCCCTGTCCGTCAGGCGCCAGCCAGGTGCGATGCACGCCCTGCACGCCCCCTGCCCCATCGGTAACCGCCGCGATCATCGCCGGTCTGGGGATGCTCCGGGTCTGCCCCTCTTCCCGATGCCAGCACTTCGGGTGGAAGCGTAAGGCGCCGTTCGCCCCGAATTGGGTGATGCCTCGGGAATGGAGGTAGGTCTCAGCAAGCGTGCCTGTGATCGGGTTCGAGGCAGCAAACAAGCGCGCCGCCGCCGCAGGAGTGCCACCGGACGCCTTGGCCTTCCTCGGCTCTTGCCTATCCGGTTCGACCGGCTGCGGACGGCCAAGATGCGCTCGGGCCTCGGCAAGAAGGTCGGGGAAGCGCGTGATCCCCGTCCGGGCGCGGATGATGTCGAGGAGATCGCCATGCGCGCCGACGGCAGGGTCCTGCCACTTGCCCGCTGCCCCTGGTCCCGACGCAGGGCCCGTCAACCGCACGAAGAGCGACCGGCCGGGGTTATTCTGCAGATCGCCGACGATCCAGTAGGATCCTTCCCGCCGTCCGGCGGGAAGGTAGGCACGACAGACGCCTTCGGCATTTTCTGCCAGATCGCGTATGAGGTCTTCGGTCTCGGAATACATGGGTCAACAACCTCCGCGATCATGTAGACTTGCGACAGGACAACGTGCAAGCAGACGATCCAATATCGCGACGCCATCGGCGCCAGTTGAGCAGAACAGCCGCAGCTTCCAGCTGATGATTTCCGAAAAGAAGCCATCGGCCTTGAGCCGGTCCTTCGCCGCATCCAAGAAGCCCGAGAGCTCGATCCGGTTGACGCCCATGACGCGCGAGCGGTGCAACTCCATCCCTTCGGCCAGCCGCACCACAGTCTTTCCCTCCAGAATGAGGGCATGGACCTGCGTCGCCGAGAGCTTGGGCGCGTCTTTGGCCAGCGTGGTCGCGACCCAAGCCGGCGAGACACGGCGCCCGATGATGCGCTGCCCGTCATCGGTCTGCAGGCGATAGACGCGGGTTTCATCCTGGGGAAGCTGCTTCCAGATCGGCAGCAGCAGACCTGCCACGATGTGCAACGTGGTTTCCGAGAACTCCGGCACCTCGGCCAGTTCCGCAGCCCAAGCGGCGGAGAAGGCTGCGCGGTCGGCCTCGAGCCAGTGGGTGTCCTCCATGATCCTCGCCGGGACTGTGCTGACATCAAGCGGGCGGATCAGGCGCAGGCGCGGCTCGATGGTGCCATCGTCCAGCATCAGGCTGGTGGCGGGCACCTGCACGGCAGCCCGGCCCGAGCGGCTGTTCACCAGAAGCCGCGCCTGCGGGTCATCCAGCCAGTCGAGCGCATCCGCGAGGGAAGTCGGCGTGTTGCGGCGCTTTTCCGCGATGGTCAGAAGCTGGGTTTCTGCGCCGGAACCGGGATGGGTGTAGATATCGCGTGCGTCGGTCACCCGGAAGCTCTCCGCACGGAGTGTCTCGAGTCCGAGGTCGTAGACCCCGGCGGCGATGGCGCCCTCAATTCGCTGATCGAGCAGCTCCTCGAAACCCGCGAACAGCACGGCCTGCATGTCGATCGTCAGCGCCAGCAGGCGATTGAGGAAGGTCGTGATCGGCGGCAGGTCATCCTTCAGCCCGTTGTCATCGGTCAGGCTGAGCCCGGTCGCATCCTCGAAAGCCCCGAGCGAACATCCGGCCAGATCGCCGCGATAGATGCGGCGGTAAAGCTGGCGCAGCGCGTCGCGGGCGTAAGGCGACTCGAGGTTGTCCTCGGGGCGGAACAACCCCTGCCCGCCGGTCTGGCGCTGGCCGCGCGTGATGGCGCCAAGCGTGTCGAGGCGGCGCGCAATGGTCGACAGGAACCGCTTCTCCGCTTTCACATCAGTGGCGACCGGTCGGAACAGTGGCGGCTGCGCCTGATTGGTGCGGTTTGTGCGGCCGAGACCCTGGATCGCGGCATCTGCCTTCCAGCCGGGTTCCAAGAGGTAGTGGACCCGCAAGCGCTGGTTCTTCGCTCCGAGATCGGCGTGATAGCTGCGCCCGGTACCGCCGGCATCCGAGAAGATCAGGATCCGCTTTTGATCATCCATGAAGGCTTGGGTTTCCACGAGGTTCGCAGCTCCGGCCCGGTTCTCCACCACGAGCCGTGCCGAATGCCTTTCGCCCTTGCGCACGATGCGCCGCGAGCGGCCCGTGACCTCGGCCACGAGATCGGTGCCGAAGCGCTGGACGATCTGGTCGAGCGCACCCGGCACCGGCGGCAGCGAAGCCAGTTTCTCGATCAGCGCGTCTCGACGGCGGACGGCCTCGCGGCATTCGACCGGCTGGCCATCGCGCACCACGGGACGGGAGGAAAGATTGCCCTCGCTGTCGGTGAAAGGCTCGTAGAGCTGCACCGGGAAGGAATGGGCGAGGTAATCGAGGACGTATTCCCTGGGCGTGATATCACAGCGGATATCGTTCCACTCCTCGGTCGGGATCTCCGACAGGCGGCGTTCCATCAGTGCCTCGCCCGTCGAGACGATCTGGATGACCGCCGCATGACCTGCCGCCAGATCGGCCTCGATGGATGCGATCAGCGTGGGGGTCTTCATCGAGGTGAGCAAATGGCCGAAGAAGCGCTGCTTGGCGGACTCGAAAGCTGACCGCGCAGCGGATTTCGCCTGGCGGTTCAGCGTGCCCGACCCGCTCGGCCCGTCGGCCGCGCCGGAAATGTTCGCGGCCTCCAGTGCCGCGGTCAGGTTGTTGTGAATGATGGCGAAGGCCCCGGCATAGGCATCGTAAATGCCGCGCTGCTCGAGGCTGAGCGCGTGTTCCAGCATCTCGTATTCGACACCGTCATAGGACAGCGACCGCGCCGTGTAGAGGCCGAGCGCCCGAAGGTCGCGGGCCAGAACCTCCATCGCCGCGACCCCGCCAGCCTCAATGGCTTCCACGAATTCCGACCGGGTCTGAAAGGGGAAATCCTCCCCGCCCCAGAGCCCGAGACGCTGAGCATAGGCAAGGTTGTGGACCGTCGTCGCGCCCGTGGCCGAGACATAGACTACGCGGGCATTGGGCAGTTTGTGCTGCAGGCGCAGGCCCGCCCTGCCCTGCTGCGAGGCCATGGTATCGCCCCGCTCGCCTTTGCCGCCGGCAGCATTCGCCATGGCATGGCTTTCGTCGAAGAGAATCACCCCGTCGAAATCCGCGCCGAGCCAGTCGACGATCTGGTCGACGCGGGATTTCTTGGCACCCCGTTCTTCCGAGCGCAGCGTCGCATAGGTGGTGAAGAGGATTCCCTCGGTCAGCGGGATGTCGCGGCCTTGTGCGAAACGCGACAGCGGCGTCACCAGAAGCCGCTCCTGGCCAAGCGCCGACCAGTCGCGCTGCGCATCCTCCAGAAGCTTGTCGCTCTTCGAGATCCAGAGCGCCTTGCGTCTTCCTCGGGCCCAGTTGTCGAGCAGAATCCCGGCCGACTGACGGCCCTTGCCCGCCCCGGTGCCATCACCGAGGAAGAAGCCGCGGCGGAAGCGGACGGCGTCAGCGGCGTTCTCCGGTGCGGCCGAGACCATGTCTCCGGTCTCATCCACGGTCCACGACCCGGCGAGATGCGCGCCATGCGCTTCGCCCGCGTAGATGACGGTCTCGAGCTGCGCGTCTGACAGCAGGCCGTCGCGCAGGATGGTCGCCGGAAGCTTGGGGCGATAGCTCGGTTTCGGAGGTGCGACAGAGGCCATGGCCGCCGATTGCACAAGCTTGGTCGGGTGCGCGGTCGCTGCGGGGATGTCGATCGCCTGCAGTCGGAAGGTCTCGTAGATCGCGTCGGACAGCCGTGCGGCGTCCTCGTCCTCGGCGGCGTCGCGGAGAGCGTAGTCCAGTTCCTCGGCCTCAATCGGTGTTTCGGGTTTCTCCGGTTGAGCCGCAGAGGTCGAGCGCGATCGGCTGGTGGTTGTGTATGTGGCGCGGGCAGGACTTCCCGGGAAGAAGGAAGAGTGGCCCAGACCCGCATTTACGGCCTGTTCCAGCTCGAGGCGCGGCGGAACCTCTGCAGTGATCCGGGACATCAGATGCGCCACGTCCGGGGACATCGGCTGGCGCAAGTCAGCGGTGATGCCGCCTGGCTCACCGCCGCGGCATTTATCGAAGACAGAAATCCGCGTCTCGAAGCTGGTGCCGTGCTTGGCGAAAGCGGCGCCCGACACCGCGCCGGAGAACACCAGACGCGCGGTCTCGGTCAGACGGCCGAAGGTCTCGGCCCAGGCAGGCGCATCCGGCGCGAAACCGGCTCCGGTGATGGCGACGAGCCGTCCGCCGGGGGCCAGACGCGCGAGGGCCGAGCGCAGATGCCGGGCCGTCGCCTCGGTCGACCGACCATCGACATTGGCTTGGGCCGAGAAGGGCGGGTTCATCAGGATGACGCTCGGGCTTGAGGAGGCGTCGAGATGATCATCGATCTGCGCGGCATCAAACCCCGTGACCGGTCGGCCCGGGAACAGCAAGCGAAGAAGGTCGGCGCGGGTGTCCGCCAACTCGTTCAGCGAAAGATTGCCGCCCGCAATCTCGGCAAGGATCGCCAGGAGCCCGGTCCCGGCAGACGGCTCGAGGACCATGTCCCGGGGCGTGATCTGTGCTGCCGCCACAGCCGCGAGCCCCATGGGCAAAGGCGTGCTGAATTGCTGAAATCGCTCCATCTCTTCCGACCGCCGGGTGTGCGTGGGCAAGAGGCCTGCCACCTTGGCGAGGATCGGCAAGAGCGCCGCAGGCGAGCCGGCACGCGCAAGCAGCGCCCGACCGAACTTTCGCAGAAAGAGGATCAGCGCCACCTCGCCCGCCTCATAGGCGAGCTTCCAGTCCCAGGCACCGGTCGCATCGGAACCGCCAAAGGCATGTTCCATCTCGCGGCGAAGGCGCAGCGCGTCGATCTGAAGCCCTTGCGCCAGATCGGGCTGCAGCGCTTCGGCAACAGCAACGATCGCAGGGGCAGGATTTGCTGCCAACGGGACAATGGGCGCAGGCAAGGACGCCTGCGCAACAGGGGCAAGATGGGTCATCGGGAAACTCCGGAATGAAGGACAGGATCAGGCCCGGACACCCTCTCTCGGGCAGCCTCGGACCTGATCTTTCCCGGCCCCTCTCTCCCTCTCGCACCAAGGTGTTCCCGACGCTTGGCTTGATTTTGTTCTTGTTATGTTCTACTTTCAGAGCCAAGTCAGAAAGGGGGTTCCACCATGGAAAGCACCAAGCACGCCCTGCCCGTAACGCCCAAGCAGATTGCCTATGCGCGGTCGCTCGCCCTGCGCAACCGGACGCTCCTGCCCTGGGAGGTTCAGCAAGACCGGCGATCTTTGAGCGCCTGGATCGAGGCTCAGGCCCAGCTGAAACCGGTATCGGACATGGACCGGCTGCCCACGTCCAAGCAGGTGGCCTTCGCTGAGAAACTCGCCCGGATCAAAAGGCGCGCCGTTCCGGACGAATGCTTCCGCGACAAGGGGCTCATGTCGAAGTGGATCGACGGGAATAAGTGACGGGTGTCAGCTGGCGGATGACTTGTCGGCGCAAGAATCCACCAGAGTTTCCCTCCGCCTACGAAACGCTGCTCGTAGTGCGTCGGTCGGTGGGGGCGGACAGTCCAACGCCTCAAAGAACGGCTGATGGTCACATGGCTTCAAGTTCGTGACGTCCGCGCTGTTGTCGTTTGCCTGTTTCATTTCTTCGCCCCCCCAAGGCGCATGCGCTGTAACTTGTCAGCCGACGGCCGCAATCGAGTAGTGCGGTGTCCCATCCCACACAAGATCCCAAGACGCGCCCGGACGAACGTTCTGAATTGCGTGGGGCTCGAAGCAGACCAGGCAATTCCCGCCCGGTGCAGGAGCCCGGACCGAAGGGTAAATCAGGCCCTTGGATCCGCCCCGACGCAGATGCTGTGCCAGGCTTTGGCCCTCGGGATACCCGACAGCCGGATCCGGATGCAGCGCCGGATGACCTGCCTCATCGGTCATGTCGTTGAAGACGCCGATGAAGTCGGCCAGCAGTTCCACATAGCGGGCGCTGTCATGGAAGCTGCCGGTAAAGCCGAGTTCGCGCGTGCGGTGCCAGGCCACTTCGCTGACAGAAACCATCACATCCCATGCGCAGTACCACGCGCCGCGCTCCTCGGCGTTGAAGCGGTTTCCGCCGGCGCGGGTGTAAGTGAAGGCTGCGTTGACGTGACTGTCCCCATAGATGCGCAGATCGCGGCTGCGGCGTTGCCAAGCGAGTTCGCGCGGGTCCAGATGCGGGTTGCGCCCGCGTTCGGCCTGTAGACGTCCACTGGTCATGCCCTCGATCTCTGCCAAGATCTCCATCTCGTCATCGGTATCGACGAGACCGCGCAACGATGGTGGCTTGTGGTAGGTGGCGGGCAGGAGACGAACGAGACCGCGATCGGAAATCTCGGTCTTCTTCATGCCCCACCACGCAACGCATCAAGATAGGTCCGAACCGCGAGGATCTGCGGCAACCCCCCGTCGATGGCGGTGTCGACTGGTCGGCTTCCACCAAAGAGCGGCCCCTTGTTCGGTCGGGTGAACCAGCTTTTTGCCAGAGGCTCCGAGAAGTAGAGTTCGAGCGACTTGAAGATGCCAATTACAGCGCTGAGCCGCAGCAGCTGGTCCTTGGTGAGCTCTCCGGCGAAATCCGGCTTCTTGGCGCGCTTCCACGTGCTCTCTGACATGTCGGCAAGGCCAGCCGCTTCCTTGAGACTGAGACCCCAAGCATCGGCCACGCGTGCATAAGCTTTCAACGCGACGGCGTTGATCTGTGCGGGTTCCCGGATTTTCTCTGCAACGTGCATGGCGTCCTCCATTGACTTCAATATAGTCCATATGGACTTACTGTAAAGATCAAATGAACCTTGCGCTTTCATCTCTGTTACCCGAACCGCCGCCCTCCTTCCGTGAACGTATACGCGTTGACGATGATCTCTTCCTCGATGGCCTCGTCCGAGGTGAGGTGTTCGTATTCGGCCTCAAGCTGGCGGTAAAGCCAGCGGGCCAAATCCCGCAGCGCCTCGGTCACGACATCTTCCCCGTCCTCGGTCGGTGGCTGCCAGGCCGGGCTGTCGCGCGTGACGTCGATCGACATGGAATATTCGTTGTAATAGCGGCCACGGTGGCTGGCCTCGGCGGCGAGCTGGTAGAAGTTCCGCCGCTGGATGGCCTGCAGCCGGTCGGCGATGCCGTGCAGCGTCGCGTCCGTGGGCGCGTAGTCCCGAATGCGCGCGGCCGCACCCTTGGAGTGGGACCAATAGCCCTCGTAGCAGGCACCGTCACCCTGGCTCCAGAAGCCGGAGAACCAGATGCTGGGCTTGGCCCGCGTCCCGCCACCCATCAGGCGGACGGGGGTGGTTTTCAGACGGATACCGAGGATCTCACAGACCCGATCGAAATCCTCGTATACCGCGTCCCACCAGTCGTCGTGGGCCCCGAGCTCCCGATACCAGCTGCGCGCCTTTTCCTTGGCGGCCTCCGAGAGCTCGGGGAACTGGTAGACAGTGGTGCAGATGATCTCAGGCATCGACGTCCTCCCCGTTCAGCGTCACGACCAACCATTCTTGCGTGCTGGACCAGCCGATGGATTTACGAGCGCCGAGATCGATGGCATGCGCACCGCCGCCAAAGGCGTCGAGCCGCGGCCGGGAGCAGGTCAGAGCATACTGGAACCCCCAAAGGCCGGTGAGGTCGAGGTCTTCGGCGAGCCGCAAGACGAAGCGGATGACGGCTTCGACATCGCCGTGTTCGTCGTCATGGATCCAGAGGCTGCTGCCCTCGGGGGCATCCTGGTGCACGAGATCAAAGCCAGCGACATCTGGGTCGTCAGCGTCCTGATCCGCAGCGCGAAGTTTCTGAAACAGCGCGAGCGCGCGGGCGGCCTTGTCGGGGCTGCCGACGTCGATCAGGCATGAGAAATGGATGAAGTAATCCGCCATGGGGACCCTCCTGAATGGGGAAGACCCGGCCAGGAGGCCGGGCGATCGATTGGGATGAAGGGGTGTTTGGGAACGATCAGCCGGTCGGCGTGTCGCCCGCCGCCTGTCGTGCGGCGTGAGCGCAGAGCATCTGCCGGTAGAAGCGCTTGCGCGCCAGCCGGAGGCCGCAAACAGCGCGCGTGTCGGGGTGTAGCGCCCGGACCGCCGCGCGAACCACTGCCAGTCGCGAAGCGGTCGGCGGCAAGCCAAGACGTCGATAAGTGGGATCGGTCATGTCACATGACCTCGACCACGGGGGAGACGAGATGCGGATCGACCTGTGCCTCGATCCGTTCGGTCCGACCCATCCAAGGCTCGGGCCGAATGGCCTTCACCCAATCGGCGAAGCTTGGGATGAAGCCGAGGTCCTCCTTAACATGCTGCTCGCCGACCCAGCGGGTCGGGATGATGCGTCCGGTGGAGAGCGTAAGCGTCGGACCAAAGATTGTCTCGGCCATGAAGATGCCCTCGGCATGGTGGCGCAACGCCCGGTGCCGAAAATCGGCTGTGATCTCCTTGCTCTGGTCGAACCAGGAATGCACGGCGAGGTAATCCTCGACCGTGCCGCCCCATTTCTTCACCGAGGACAGGGCGTGGTGATAGGGATGTGCCATCGCCGCCCCCTCAGAAATCGTGTGTGTAGAGTTCGGACGAGGTGAAGCGCTCGTTGAACTCGAGGTGGATGGTGCGAGCGCTCGCGTCGAAGCAGAATTCGCCGTAGGCCCCGTCGTTGTTTTCCCAACCGCCATGGGTGTCGGAGAGCAAGTCGTAGGCCAGTTGCTCCACGACATCTTCGAGCGAAAGCGCCCGCATCTCGACCTCCGGATCGTCCCAGGTCAATGCGGCATAGGCGATCTGGGTCTTGGGGAAAGTGACTTCGGCGTCGCCAGCGTAGGCTGCGATGCTTTCAACCTGGCCGCTATCGCCATAGCCGTCAAAGCTCACGGTCACATGGGTGATGCCCGCGGCAGTCAGGCCATCGAAGAGGCGCTCCTTGTTGGCCGGACGCAAAGCTGCGATGCGCGCGTCACGCTCGGACTGCCGAGCCAGCACGGCGGCGAAATCAATCTTGGAGGGCGCCATCGGCGCGACCAGGGTGGGTTCGATCTTGGACATTGGAAACTCCGAAATGAGGGAAAGGATCTGAACCCCGAGGCTCTCCCTCGTCCTCCTAGGCTCACATCCTCCCCTGCCCTTCTCTGACTCTCGGGCGTCACGCCGCGATCTGCAGTGCGCGAGACGCGAAGACACGCCAGAGCGGATCGACAAGACGGGCATCGAGAACGTCGGCGTGGTGCCGCAGCCGTCGCGCGAGGCCATGTTCATGCCACTCGGCCGCTCGTATGGCATGCGCGCGGGTCTGGCTGGCCTCGGAGACGACGGCGCGGGCCTCGGCGGCATTTGCGACAGGATGGCACCAGGCCATTGCGCCATCGCTGGCGGCTCCAGCCAGAACGAGGCGGTCCTCTCGATCGAGGATTGCCAGGATACGCGGCGCATCCTCAGGGACGAAATCCTCCGCTTGATCGATCGCGCTCTGCATGGCCTCGGCCAGCGTGGCGAAACGGTCCAGAATCTCGGGACGTGCCTGCCCAGACATGAGGCCCGCAGGCGCGCGGCACGCTTCCGTGAGTGCGAAGGGCAGGCTCGAGTCTACAACGGCAGTCGGGAAGCTCGGCGGCAAACCTGCTTGCTGCGTTGCCGGCGGAGTTTGGGAGGGAAGATCAAACATGCGAATATCTCCGACGGTGCGGGAAGCCACTCTCCCCGCTACAAACCGTCAAAGACCGAACCGCCGCCCTCTTCCTCGAAAGGGGCGACGGCTGCAGATCCGAAAGGCGCGTCAGAGCTTGGCCAGGGCCCGCAGGCTCAGTTCTGTCCCGGCGCCGACGATGATGTGGTCGTGGAGCGTCAGGCCGAGATACTTGCAGCCCTTCTGGATCTCCTTGGTCATGCTGAGATCGGCCTCCGACGGTGTCGGATCGCCCGACGGGTGGTTGTGGATCAGGATCAGAGCGCTGGCGTTCAGCATCAGAGCCCGTTTGATCACCTCACGCGGATAGACCGGGACATGGTCGACCGTGCCGATCGACAAGAGCTCATCGGCGATGATGCGGTTCTTGCGGTCGAGATAGAGAACGTGGAACCGCTCGATCGGCCCGCGCACCGTCAGCGCACAATAGTCCATCAGCGCTTGCCAGCTGCCGATGACCGGGTTCTGGCTGAGGTAGCGGCCGAGGATGTCGCGGGCCTCGAGGATGACAGTTTGTTCCTGGGGGGTCATGGGGGTCTCGCTGAATTGCGCACACCGAAGCCCCCTGCCCTCTCGGGGCGGGGCCAGTGGCGTGCATGTGGAAGAGAAAAACGCGACCGCCGCGGGTGCAGGCGGTCGCTGTGCCGGGCTTCGCGTCAGCCGACCCGGTCGAGGAGCTTCTTGGCGCGCCCTTCCATGTCGAGCCGCGCATCCTGCTGGGTCTTGTCGCGCGCAAGCCGGGTAATCCCTTGCACGAAATCGAAGATGCTCTCGGGTGGGCGGCCTTCCTCCATCAGCACCTTCTCGATGATCTTGCCGGATTCGGCTTTCGAGAAACCGCGCTTGCGCAGGAAATCCGCACGGTCTTCGTCGCTGCGCGCCACGACTTGCTGCCGTGCTGCCCTGATCCCATTCACGAATCCTTGCGGCGAGGAGTTGGCAAACCGCGTCAGCGCCGGGGCCGCCTCATGGGCGAAGCGGGAGGCGGCGTATTTCGAGTGGCGGATCTTGATCTCCTGGAAATCCTCGACGCCCCAAAGGTTGCGGTTCTGGCACACCGCCCGAAGGTAGAAGCTCGCCATGCCAAGGGTCTTCGCCCCCACCTCGGAGTTCCAGCAGTAAAATCCCCGGAAGTAGAGGTCGGGAGAGCCGTCCGCCAGCTTGCCCGCCTCGATCGGATTGCGATCGTCGACCAGAAACAGGAAGACGTCGCGGTCCGAGGCGTAGAGCGTGGTCGTGTCACGGCTGATCTCGACGTCGGGGTTATAGACCCCGGTCGACCAGTCAAGCACACCCGGCACCTTCCAGCGCGTGTCGCCGGTGCCATTGCCCGCGATGCGCTGCACCGCCTCGACAAGCTCGAAGTCATGGATGCGACCGTAGTCGGGACCGGTCACGGCGCGCAGTTCGGTCCGGCCATCCTCCGTCTCGAAGGTCTTCACCTGCTCGGCGCGGTGGTTGGTCAAACCGTATTGCAGGTTGATCCCCGCCAGCGGCGCGGGCAACTGCCGCAGGTAGGAGGCCGGCGCGCCGACAATGCTCGCAAGCTGGCCGAAGGCCCAGTGCGTGGGCGCGACCGGCTCATGCGCTTTCGGAAGAACCAAGTGCAGCCGCTCTGCACTGTCGCGCGCAGCCTCGACACGGATGTCGGCGGTTTGCACCACCCGGCTGCGGCTGCGCTCAGAGCGACCCTTCACATTGGCCCAGAGATCGTCGAGCGACAGGTACCGCTCGTCATCGGGCCGGTTAAACCATTCGGACGACACCCGCCCGTTCCGCTCGCCCCGGCTCACATCCACTTTCCAGCCACCGGCCCGCGCCGGCTGAACCGGATCCATAACTTCCACAACGCCCATCGGCTATCTCCCGCGACAGGCGCCGGGAGCCACTCTCCCAGCCCTCAACCCGTCACCGGGAAACCGGCACTCCTCTCACTCTCGGTGGCCGGCTCCGCCGCGTTAACTTCCGCGTCGATGTCAATGCACTATCGGGAAAACGCAATCGGGTCCAACATGCGGAGGAGCAAGTCTATTTGATCTTCTTGAGTTCCTGGATCTCACGGAGCGCGGCACGTTCAAACCGCCTGATCTGCTGAGTGATCTTTTCGTCATCGCCGAATGCGGAGGCGCTGCGCCGCCCATAGGAAGAAAAGTTGCGTACGATCCGAACACCTTCGTCGTCACGCACCTTCAGGTGGGTGAAACGGCGATACAGGCGTTTGGTGTGTGCCTTAGTCGATTTTCCAGATGCGATGTTTCTCTCCGCGATCTTGCGGGTTCGGCGCATCGCCCTTCGCATCTTTCGCCACTGCCGAGCGAGGGAGCTTTCTCGAATGGCTGGCCCCTCTTCGTGGAGCGAGAAGCCTAGGTATTGTGCTGCTTTTCCCGCTACGACGCCCGTACCCGTGAACTCGGTCCTTTCGGTCTTGTGGGGAGAGATATCCAGCTTCTCTGCCTTGATGCGATCCATGATTTCGGCTTCGGCTGCTGCGGCGTGAGCAGGGGCGCAGATCACCAAGATGTCGTCCGAATAGCGGCGATACAAAGCACCGATGCTGTCGCAGAAAGCGTGCGCTGCCGCGTCGAAATCAATCATGTACAGGTTCGAAGCTGCTGCGCTGATGGGGGTGCCCTGAGGGATGCCTCGCCGATGCCCCTTTGCCAGTTCGGGGTTGGGGTGAAACTTGATGCCATTGGCCTTGAGCTCTTCGACACTGGCGATCCGGTCGCGGCCTTTCTCCTTGAGCCGGGAGGAGAACGTGGCGTTCGCCTTAAGCTCTTCCATATCAACATAGTGGAACGCGGTGATCGCCCGAAACACGCGCATCCAGTGTTCGGGCAGCGAGGTTACGCCCAGCACTGCCTTTAGGCGGCGTTTCAGGAGCGTGTGGTCAAGGTTGTCGAAGAAGCTGCTGACGTCGAACGCCAGTATCGTGACGGGGGCATGGGTCTTGGCAAACGCAAGCACTTCCGCCGAGAAATCGTAGTTACCACGCCCGAGTGCACGATAGGCCAAAACGCTATCGGAGAGGCCCGCGGCGTTATAATGGGCGTCCAGCAACTTATTCATCTCGCTGGCGTAGAACGAAAGTATACAGGCGTCCCGGTGCGATGCGTATTTGATCGGGCGGTCCTTCGAAGTGATCGTCCGCTTCCCTGTCTTCGGGCACTTCTTGTAGCGTTTCTCGGATTTCGTGTAGTGCAGGAGTGGGAGGAAGGAGTGCTTGAGCACGAAGTCCGGGTCCATTGCCTTGCCAGCGAACTTCTCGCCAACGGGAAGATCGAAATGGCGGTAGCCTCTAGACTTAAACCAATCGAGCGGCATTCAGCCTCCTTGTCGCAGAGTTCGGAGGACTGGCCCTGACCCTGGGCTCCGGTTTGTTAGGCCGGGCGTCCCCCGAACGCACGCCACCTTCTGTCAGCGTATACGTTCAGCGTCTCACTTCCGAACGCCTCGCAGACACGGGTCTCGAAACGCGAGGTGGTATAATGTAACCGTGGAGGTCCGAGCTATGCTCAGTGTCTCATTCAGTCTGGCTCTGGTCGCGGCGATGCTGTTCGGCATCGTGCTGCCAGGTCACCATAAAGAAGTTGACAAGTTCAACGGCCAAACCCGTGGGCCATTTCCCGCGGGCAATAACGATTTGGTGAGCGAGTGTCGGCAATTCAAGGTTGCGAAAAAACAATTTTTGCCAATCAGCGTTGGTGTCAGCAGTTGGAAAACCCGGCAAGCTTCCCCGCCGGGCCCGAGGGGGAGACCCCGTTCCTCAGAACGGGATCTCATCGTCGCGGTCGACCAGCTCGGGGTTTTCGTTCTCGGCCGACTTCGGGCGGCTCAGGAAGTCGACCTTCTCGGCGATGATTTCGCAGCCGTAGCGGTCGTTCCCCATGCTGTCGATCCACTTGGTGTAGTGGATGCGGCCGTGGACGAGGACCTTCATGCCCTTTTCGCAATGCTCAGCGACCGTCTTGCCGAGACCGTTGAAGCAGGTGATGCGGTGCCATTCGGTGTCCATGACCCGGTAGCCGTTCTCGTCGCGCATCACACGGCCTTCCGAGAGGCGGGGGCGCGAGGTGGCGAGGCTGAAGTTGGTGATCTTGGTGCCGCTCTGGGTGGTGCGGACTTCGGGGGTCTGACCGATGTTGCCGGCGAGGATGACGATGTTCTGCATGATAAGCTCCTGTGTGTCCTGTCTTCGGGACCGTCCCTTCGACAAAACCCTGAAAAAGCCCGTCGGGTGACGCGTGCACGGTGGACAGCATGGACACCGGACACCCCCAGAGGACCGGGGTGGAGCGGGCAGGACGCCAAAGGCGGCCAACACGGCCCGGACTGACGCGGGGTTGCGCGCAGGAGACCGAACGGGATTAGGGGATTGTCCGTCGAAGGGATGGCCCAGGAGACAGAGAGATACGGGGAGCCCATGCCAGACCATGCCCCCTTGCCAATCGGACTGTTTGACCCAAAGCCCAGCACCCCACCAGCGGCGCAAGTGTCGATCACCGGCTCTCGCCCCCCTGCCCTTCCCTGCAGGGGAATGCAGGGCCTTGCCGCGACAGGCTATCGATACTGGAATATTCAGGACACGAACCGCACCAACGGCTGATTTCGATCTCGGGACATTGTCGCCCAACGCTCTGCAGAAAATGCGGAAGAACGTCGCCAGGTCAATCTCCACGATCTAGGATTGGCAGATGGCGAAAGGTTGCACCAAGGCGGAAGCCATCGCCACGGGATGGACCACTTCCTGGCCGAACTGATCGGGGAGAATTGAAACCGCTTGTGCGCCGGCATCTCAGGGTTTCCGGCACCCTGAGCTCTTGGCGCCGACCTAGTCAGATCACGGCCGAAAACTACGGGGGTTCGTCGATGTGGCGGCAATAGATTGACGGCCGACGACATGACCGCGCGGAAAACTCCGGGTTCAGTCTGGGTCGGACGGATCACCTGCGTCCAACTCGAAAATCGTTGCCTCGGGTTTTGGCCCCATCACACGCGTTGGCAGATTAGGCGCAGGCAATTGCCCTCTGTGGTGCCCCTTCACCAACACAACTTTACCGCTGCGATAGCGCCGCTCATGTTCGCTCACCCAATGGCGAACAGGGCCGCTTCGCCTGTCCTGGACCTGACGCTCGAACTCAAGGCGAGCCTGCCGCTCCTGCATGTGAGCCGCGGCCTGCGGACCAATGCGGATTGTAAGATGGGATTTCTGCGCACCTAGAATCCAGGACTTCCCGAATTTTCGAGCGGTCTTGGCATCCTTGGCTGTGAACGTCTCGTTTTCCGTGGGAATGATGCCACCCAAGTCCGGGGAAACCAGCATCGCAAAGAGCGCGTAGGGGATGAAAAGATCGTAACCTGTTTCAACTTGGTGCACCGTGCGCCGACCGTTGATCATTTCCTTCGTATCACCGCTCCGCACACGAAAATCGACCATGGAACGGCTCAATTCGACTTCGACGTTGTCGTAGTTCAATTCGCCTGTCGGAGTTCGCTTCACAAGCAAAGCGCAGATTGGGTCGACGACCCGCGAATTCTCGCGGCGATGGAACATCGTGATGCGCAAGTGACCCTTGTTTCGATCATCGATGAGATAGCCGCGTAGACCAGTGCCTATGGGTTTGTCGTCATGTCTCGTTACAGGTGAAGCCCGTTCAAAGCGCGCGACACCCAGCTCTCGATCATCAAATTCGACCCAAACAACGTCGGCGGGGAGCTTTACCTCACCCAGAATGGCCATTGCGGGAAGACCGGTTTCCGAAGCCTGCTTGGCGACTGCGTCATGAAGCGTATCGCCATAGGCTGCAGCCATATGGTCGAGCAGGTACACTTTCGCCTGCTGCAGGGCATCGAGCGCATACTCGCGAAAAAGCCTCAGATCCTCGGACGGCGTAAGGTGCCAAACTAAGTCGTCAGCAGGAGCCGATTTACCCGCAAGCGATGAACCGTATAAGGAAATCAATGATTTGTAGAGCATGCGACGTAACCTGAACCAAATACGACGCAGTTTCCGACGAACCCTGACGATGTTCAAGCTGCATTCATTGCACTGCAATTGACCGCTGATGTCTGGGCAAAGTCAGATTGGCTGACGCTCGAGCTTGTTTTCTTAATGCAAAGGCATGTCGACCATCGTCGGCTCATTTTGCCGGTCGGCCGGAACGGTGGACAGGCGAAAGGCCCGGATCGGAGCCTTGCTCCGAACCCGAGCCGTCTTCGACCCCGTTGGCTTCACGCCCACGGGTCGATCTCACCCACCACCTGAACCTCGTCTCCGTCGATTTCATCGGCGGGGACGGCGCCATAGGTTCCATCGCCTGCCTGGAAGACGACGATCGAGACCATGAGCGTGGCGGCGAGAGAGGCGGCGAAGGCGTGAGCATCTTTGCGGGACATCTGTTTGGCTCCTGTCTTGGAGGCGGAGGACCATCCCCCGCGCGACAGGACCCCGCAGGCCCGAAGACTGGCTGACATCACCGGGTGCGTTCGGCTCGTCCGAATCCACCCGGCGGCACGGGCTCGCCCGTAGTCCGACCCCTCGCGGGTTGATCTCGAAGACGGGATTCGGGGCAAGGAAGGGAATGGCGAGCGGGGGATGGTGCGACCGCTGACTGGAGCCGGGTGTCCCGCTGATGCCATCGGTGCCAGCCTCCTGGGCAGGCTTTTCAAGGAATACGTCTTTCCGTGTTGGATTGGATTCTATGGTGCCCCGCGATTTCGCGGGAAAGGGTCGTGATGGGTGAGAGGCCCGCGCTTTGGCGGGCCCCTTGGGTTCTACATGGGCTCAGGCGGCAAGCTCCGCGCCCCCTGCCCTATCGCCGTCCTCGCTGCCGACGATCTCCAGCCGCGCGTTGCGATAGCCTTCTTTGGCGATCCAGAGTTCGGCAGCCGTGACAGACTCGGCCAGGTGGAGCAGCTCCGTGCAACCGCCGAAATCCAGCAGAACACGCACCTGCCCAGGCTGTGGTTCCTCAGCGACCTCGAAGGTCAAGGCGCTATCCGCCGAATGGGTCCGCATGATGGTGACGAGAATGACCCCGTCCGAGGAGAAGTTCCCCTCGTGCAGCGTGAACGAAGCCGGTGCGATCCAGGTCGGATAGGGTCGCGGCGGCTCCTTCTTGACGAGACGGCCGATGCCGTTCGAGCGTTCCCAGGCCGCGAGCTTCTTCGTGAACCGCGCAGGTGGTTTCGGACTGTTGTCGGTGTAGCGAATGAGCGCCCCCAGGGGCGCGGTGTCGAGAATGGTGATTGCAGACATGATTCCTCTTCCCGAATGCACAAAATTGCATTCATCGTATTGATATTATTGTATTTTATGTGATTGAGGGCGGGTTTCCCCGCCCTCGGATGGCGCGGATCACTCCGCAGCCATCATCGATGCATCATCACCCGGCAGGTCAGCGGTGAGGAAGGCGGGAAGGTCGACATCCTCGGTCTGGCCGGCGTCGGAAACGGGCTCAGGCGCCCCCCGCCCTTCCGCACCGTCGAGTGCCGCCGGATCATGACGACGAAGAACCTCCGGCAACCAGCCACTACCCTTCAAGAGGCGCTCGGCTTCGGTCGCCATCTCGCCCTTCTTCAGGTGATCGAGGAGTTGCGCCGTCCCTTCACCTTTCGCCTCGCGCACGGCCTCGAGGATCCGGGCCTTGGGCACGCGGTTCAGGTAGGTATCGGCCGTCGGCTGCCAACCCGCCTCGACCATGTCGAGTTCGACCGCCTGTGCGACCAAGTCCGACTGGGTCATCCGCCTGGTCAAACCGCTGGCGGAGATACCGGCACCATAAGGGTTCACCTTCTCATGGAGCGCGTTGATCCCGAAGCTGAGGCAATGCGCGAGTAGCGACAGCCGGCTCCCTTGATCAAGGGAGGTCAGGTAGTCCCAGAGCGCGGCATCGTTGCCGAGCGGCAAGTCGGCCTCCCACCCCGCGTGGCGGTCGTCCACCAGCTTGGCCACCACGCTGTCCTTCAGATCGCTCGCCTGCGCGGACATGTAGACGTGACGCACCGAAGCCTCGAGGCAGCTGCTGGCCGAACTGGACGTCTGGAAGGTGTCATTGACGAGCTTCAGGAGCAGCAGCGTCAACGCGACGTCGGGAGAACGCCCGACAGCTTCGCGCAGTGCCAATGTCCGGTGCGCCGTCAGCTCCATGACCAACCGCTCGGGCAAGGGCTTCAACGCACCATCGTCCTCGTCGTCGGGCATGTTCGCGCCAAGCGCTTGACCAGCAGAGGTGATCACCGTGCCGTGGCCGACACCATCCGTCCTGCTCGCAGATGAAAGCTTAGCGACCTGCCCGTCTGCCGCCTGTTCACCGCTGTGGACGTCGGCATCTTCCCGAGACTCATCCTCGGGTCGCACAAAGCCCCGATAAACGGCAAGCTCGCCATAGCGATCAAGCGTCACGAAAGCCCCTGCCCGCGCGATCTCCTCCGCGTCGAAAATCAGCGGCCGGGCCTCGAGCTTCTCCATCGCGACTTCCAACTCGCCAAGACGCGCGTCGATCTCTTCGGGGAATTCATCCTGGCCCCCGTATTCCTCTTCGAGCGC
This sequence comes from Thioclava pacifica DSM 10166, assembly GCF_000714535.1. GTDB lineage: Bacteria > Pseudomonadota > Alphaproteobacteria > Rhodobacterales > Rhodobacteraceae > Thioclava > Thioclava pacifica. The sequence continues at coordinate 31,356 of NZ_AUND01000003.1, forward strand.
TCGGTATTCGGCAAGCAGCTTGGCATGGGCCGCGCCTTCGTCATCCGTCATCGGCGCCGGGTCTCCGCTAAGCCGCCGCAAACCGTGGCTGTAGCCATAGGGCAGGTCGAGCGAGACCTCGATCCATTTCCAACCTTCGGTCGCGATCGCTTCGGCTTCAGCCTGAAGCTTTTCGCGAACCAGACGATCGAGTAGGGCAGAGTCTTCCAGCCAACCGCCGTCATCGCCCTGGAAGAGGTCATGCAACATGGTGCCGCCAGCAGCCTCATAGGCATCGACGCCGACAAAGACGGCCCGACGGTCAGAGGCGCGAACAGAGGTTTCCGTCAGCATCCGCCGGATCTGATACGGCTCCTTGTTCCACGACGACTTGATCGCCTCCCAGACCTGAACCTGACGCTCGTGATCCGGATTGACCGTGAAGGCCATCAGCTGCTCCAGCGTCATCTCGTCCTCGGCGTAAAGCTCGAGCAGGGCAGGGGCCACGGAGGCGAGTTTCAGGCGCTGTTTGACCACCTGCGGCGTGACGAAGAAAGCGGCCGCGATCTCTTCATCGCCCTGTCCCTTCTCCCGCAGCGCCACGAAGGCGCGGAACTGATCGAGCGGATGCAAGGCAGCGCGCTGCATGTTCTCAGCGAGCGAGTCGTCTTCGGCGAGGATCGTGGAAGTGGCATCCCGAACAATGCAGGGAATGGGCGTCGTCTTGGCCAAGCGTTTCTGCTTCACCAGGAGCGAGAGTGCTTGGAAGCGCCGGCCGCCAGCGGGGATTTCGAACTTGCCGGTCTCGGATCCGTCATCCGCCAGAACGGGCCGAACGCTCAGGCTCTGCAGCAACCCGCGGCGGGCGATGTCTTCGGCCAGTTCCTCGACCGAGATGCCGGCCCTGATGCGCCGGACGTTGGACTGGCTCAGCACGAGCGTGTCGAAGGGAATGTCCCGGGACGGGGACAGGGTGACTTTCTGGGCAGATTTCGCCATCAGATCTTCTCCGCGACGGGCGCCGGAAGCCACTCTCCCGATCTCACTTCCCGTCACCCCTTTCACAGCCCATCTCTACCTCTCGACATGTCCACCGCGGTGGACATCACGCAGTTGCTGCCCCAGAACGAGAAAGCCTCTCCAACAACAGTGATGGGTTGAAGTCAGTTTCTCTGCGACCGAGCGTGATGCTGTGGAAATACGCTCCAAAGTCTCGGATGCGATTGCTCATCTGGAGAATTATGAAGATGGCGCATGATGCTTTTTGAGAGCCTATCTTCTTAGCAGCCTTTTCGAAGGTGCTTTCGTGGATTCCCATCATTGGAGCGAGCGTTCTCGCGTGGCTTTCGACATCGTGCCAGTTGCTAAGTGAGTTCGTTGCGAACGATGTAGCCTGGTCACAAACGGTTGTGAGCGTTTGCAGGGGAGGTGTTTGGCTGTTGGTTCCGCTTTCTAAATCTTTTTGTTCTTTTTTAGACTTAGAATGGTGGCGGACAGTTTGCCCGTCATTGGCGGGCAGTTTCATTGTTTCTGGTGCGTCCACCGCGGTGGACATCTGTTTGCATTGAGCCTCCAGTTCGCCGAGCAAAGTACGATACTCCGCGATCGAGAGCTTCCTCCGAAGAACTCGGCGTACCTGATGAGTGAGTTCGTTCTCGGGGTCAGCTTCGTCGATCTGAGCAAGTTTGGTTAGGATTTGCTTTCGCAGAAACACGCGATCCCGACGAGCGTTTTCCATCGCTTGGGCTGTCGCAAGTAGTTCGCCGGCACGCGCGAGCAACGGAGCCAGCGACAACCCATAGCTAATGGACTGACCTTCGGAGGACTTCACTCGGTATCTCTTGCGATTTGGGCTGTCGTGGCGCTTCATGAAACCGAGTTCAACAAAGCGATCGATGTGCCTACGGAGGGTTCGTTCATCGATCCCGCCAACTCGACGGCAGATTTCGTTGTTGGAAGCGAAGACTATGTCTCCATGCCCAGGCTTGAGAAAGCTCAGCATCGCTTGGAGCGTTTGAACATGTCCTGGACGGAGACCGAACAGGCTGCGAGTATCTCTGAGCGCGCGGAAGACTGCCCAGATGTCGGTTTCAGGTGTTGACGTGGCGGGGGTGCCCTTGCCGACGCCAAAGGTCTGAACGGAAAGCTTTGTGAATGCCATGTTTGTTGAACGACGACCGTTGCGGCCCACAACTTCCCCGGCTCTTCCCGCTGTTTTTGGCGAGAAAAGGCAACAAAAAGACGTCCACCGAATCGGTGACTCTTGACCGGTATGTCGGAGATTGCTACATCACAGGTGCTAATCAGATGATGAGGGCTCTCCGGGGGAAACCTTGGGGGGCTCTTTTCTTTTTGGTCTTCGCCTTTCTCCTCTGCTCGTGTTTTTGGTTATGACCGGGGATCAGCTCCCCGAGCCTCTCTCATTCTGCCATTGTTCAAAAAGCTGTCGCAGCGTGGTTTCCGCGCGCTCTTCGAGCCATTGGCCGAATTCCGGGTTGTCTTTGCGGGTGATCTTGATAGCGATCGACTTGCCATCGACTGAAAGTGTGCCGACAGGGCTACCACTATTGTCCTTTACCACGGTCGTTTGGCCACGGGCGCTTTGGTCGGCTGCGCCACGCGCCTTGCTGGAGCAAGCAACATAGACGGCTTGAAACTTGTCCGAGCTTGGAGTGGTGTCAGGCAGAGAGGCAAGTGTCTCACGCGCAATGTCGACAAGCGGAACCTTCTCTGAAAGTGCAGCAAGATCACCCCATTGGCGTCGACCTACGCCATGAGCCGGGCCGATAAGCCGGACAAGTTCGTCAGGCAGCTGCTCGATGACTACACGATGGTTCGACACACCTTGCCGGGTGAGGCCTAGGGCGTCCTGAATGACGCCAGGCTTGTAACCGGCCTCCTGCATCTCTTTGATAAAAATAGATTTTTCAATGAAGGACGGATCCAGCCGCAGGTTGTTTTCCTGACCTTGCGCGATCAGAGAAGCATCATCATCGAGCGTTCGAACGATCGCTTTGACGGTTCCACCAACTCTTCGAATGGCTGCAAGTCTGCGACGCCCGTAGATGATGCGGTATCGATCCGGTTGGTCAGAGGGGCGAACCATGATCGGCACTTGCTGACCATGCTTGCGAATGCTTTCGGCGAGATCTTCAATGCTACTATCTTCCAGGATCAGGCGATCCCGGAGGCCATCCATATCGATCCGGTCGGGTTCGATATCTCGGATTGAGTTGGCAGTGATTTCCCGGAGAGAGTCCCGCAATCCGCCAACCGAGCCAGGTAGCTTCGAGGATTTGACCGGGGCAGGGGAGGGGGCTGCCGACTCTTTCTCGTCTTTCGGTGGCTGGTTGAAGATATTTCGAGCCATCAGCGGCGCCCCCATGCCATTTGGATTGTCTGCTCCAGCTCATCGGCAACGCTGTTCACGCTGGTCAAAGCCCGATCAATGGTCTTCCGAATGAGCTGGCTCGGGTCTACCTCATAGATGGTTTGCTGAGTCATGCCGGCGTCAGAAATGGCTGTCGACTTCAGCATCGGTTCAGTCATGACTTGGCCCGCAAGGATTGAACGTAGGTACCCGGCCATTTGCGTTTGTGGTCCGTCCGACGGCTCGTAGCGTGTGATCAGGAACTTTACGAAGTCCCAAGTGACATGTCGTCCAATCGCCTCTTCGACGGCTTTGACCGTTTCCGAAGCGAGTTTGAGGAACTGGCTCATCGAAGCGATGTCGAGCATGCCGGGGACGACCGTCACAAGTAAGCCCGTGGACGCTGCCAATGCTGTCAATGTCAGGAAGCCCAACTGCGGAGGGCAATCGATCAGCACGATGTCATAGTCTGAGTCGACTTCCTCTAGCGCCAGAGCAAGACGCTCTGCAAAAATCGGCTGAACCCTGCGCGCAAGGGCATTCGCTGTCTCGGTTTCGTACTCGGACAACATCAAGCCAGCCGGGACCATGTCGAGCTTGTGGAAGTATGTTTTCTGGATGACCTCCGAGAGCGGAACCTGATCATCGTATCTCAATGCGTCGTAGATTGTGCCGCCTTCGGCGAATTCGAGCTCAGGCCGGAAGCCGAAAAATGTCGTCAAACTGGCCTGCGGGTCGAGGTCCAGCACAAGCACGCGGTAGCCACGCAGGGCATACCTGTGTGCCAAATGGATTGTCGCTGTTGTCTTCGAGCTGCCGCCTTTGAAATTCACGACCGAAATGACCTGAAGACGGTCACCGTCTCGGCGGCCAGGTCTGTACGCGTCAGCATTTTTGCCTGTCCGCGCCAAAATGTTGCGGAGGTCGTCGACTTCTTCGGCCGTGTAGAACCTATGACCGCGACCGTCAGTGTGAACTTCTGGGAAGCTGCCATCTTTGTGGCGGTTGCGCAGGTTCGACGTACTAACGCGCAGCAACTCGGCGACCTCGGTCGAGCTGAAGCGGCGCAAGGACTTGCGTTCTTCTGGCTCGAACGCAACTTTCATCTGCCGGTCAAGCGACTCAGCAAGACTGTCTGCAAATGCTCCGATGTCGGAAGAGCCTATGCCTTGCGCGTAGCCCGTATTTCGATCATCCATGTTCTGCCGCCTCTCATGGCCTTTGCTGAGGCTCTTTGTCGTTCTGACGGTCGAAGCCACGTCTGACGCGTTTTGCCGTCAGAATGGAGATGCCACGAACATCTGAGTCCGGCAAGAAGAATCTAGATGTAGTGGAAAAGTTATCCACAGCACCAATTTGGTCGCGCGGGGCTTACGCTAGATAACGCATTGATTACCAACGATAAAAACCGTGTCTGGCGAAGCTGACACCCTTCGAGATATTTTCTGCTCGCGCGAACTAACCCCAAGGCATTGTTGGATATTTACGTGGTTTTCGTCCAATTGAGGCGATGATTCTGGAAGAATTGGGCCGAGCGAACAGGGTGGTTTGCCGACCATTAGCGCCTACAAAAGGCCGAGGCGCTCTGCACGCTCCAGCAGCATTCTGACTGAGGAAGGCTGCCAGCTGGTTCGACCGCGAGGGGTGCGCTCACGCATGGATTCGAGTCGGTCGCAGATTGCCTGCAAGGTGATCTCGGGGTCAGCACCTTTGATTGCGGCGACAATCGCAGGCAGGCGATCGTCGGTTTCGCGACGTCCAGCGCGTCCAAGCACTTCAGCGGGCAGGAATCCGTCCGCCACGTATGCCTTCACGGCGCGGAGCAGGCGGCTTTGCGTCCAGCGCCGATCATGGGGCAGGGGGCCATTGATGATCCGCAGGACGTCTTCCCAAGCCATATCGGGGCGCAAACGGCGCACATGGGGCACCCAATCCTGCGCAGTTTCGTTCAAGCGCTCCATGTAGCCGTCCTGTCGCGCCAGCCGCACCTTGCGCAGCGCTTCAGGGTCCTTGGCGCGAAGACCTGGGTTGCCGCCGACGCGGCCCTTTGAGCGTGCCGAGGCAAGTCCGGCTTTGGTACGCTCGCGGATCAGAGCGCGTTCGAACTCAGCCGCAGCGCCCAGAACCTGCAACGTGAACTTGCCCTGGGGCGAGGCAGTGTCAATCGGGTCCTGGAGCGAGCGGAAGAACGCCCCCTTGCCCTCCAGTTTTTCGATCACCTCAAGTAGGTGCGACAAAGACCGCGCAAGCCGGTCGATCCGCACGACGACCAGCGTGTCGCCCTTACCAATCCGCTCCAGCACACGTGCAAGCACGGGCCGCGCGCGATTGCCGCCCGAGGCGTGCTCTTCAAAGATCTCGGCGCATCCCGCAGACTGCAGTGCCTCAGACTGGGGCAGGGGGGTCTGATCCTCGGTGGAGACGCGCGCATAGCCAATCAGGGGCATGAAACCGGGCCGTTTGCAATTTAATATATCGCTAATAAACGACCGTTTGCAAACGAATGCAAGTAGGTGCTCTCTCGTCGTGCTCGTCCAAAATCCCTTGGTTTCCTTGCGCTGAGCGCGATCTGAGAGGTTTCACCGGCCGTTGCGCGCGCATACTATATAAAGAGCGAAGGCACCCGCCACAAAATCACTTGGGTAATGTGCAAAAGAACAGTATTTTGCACATATGAAGACCCAAGCATCTGTTTTGACTGATGATTTCAATGACCCCCTCATTACCATCGAGGAGGATGAAGCCGCTCACGAAGAGGATCTCTGGTTTCTGCCGGGACCACTCGAAGAAGAACCGGATGATTTGCCTCCCGGGCCACGGGCGGAACCGCCCGACACTGCTGTCATCGAAGACTGGGCAAAGGCAGAGGGCGTTCACGCTGCGCGACTGGCACGGGTCGCTGGACGCCTGGGTGCTCTGGATGACCGGCTGCTGCGTGGCCCGGAAGGCTGGCGGCATCGCCTCGCTCTTATCGAGGCAGCGGACCTTAGCTGGTTCGCGGGGGATCGGGTGAGTTCTGATCGTCTGGCGCTTTGGATATCGATGCGGCTGTCAGGTGCACAGGATGACCCAAATGCCCTGGCAAGAGTAGGATGGGCTGTTCGGCGCCTGACAGGCGGTCCCGGACCGAAGGCTGACTTGGCCGCCTTCCTGGATCGCCGCGATCCCGAGAACATTGAAGGCAGCGCTGAATGTTTCGAAGATCGCGCGGGCGGATGGCTGGACGTAATGGCAGCCGCAGCCGATCTCCACCCGATCACGCGTGCTTGCATGGGCTTTCATCTCTGGAGCCTGGCTGGCCTCGGACAGCACGGCGACCAGATCGAAGCCGCCGTCACCGCGTCCAGGATCGCGGCCAGCGACGGAAGCGGCGCCATCTTTGCACCGCTCGCCATGGGCGGGGCAGGGGGGCTGCGTGTTTCGGGCTTGCCGCCCGAACGTTTGGCCCGCTGGCTGGATGGGATGAACAGCGCAATTCTGAAGGCGATGCGAACACTTGACGATGTCGAAACTTGGACGGGTCGGGCAGAAAACGTCATGGCGCACTTGTCTGGCCGCACGCCGGTCGCCTTGCGAACGGCATTTTGTCAGTGGCCCATGGTTTCCGCTCCAATGGCTGAGGCGTTGACCGGCGCCAGTCGCGCTGCCGTTCAACGCAATCTGGCGTGGATGGAGGCAAGCGGCTTGATCTGCGAGGTAACGGGGCAGGGGCGATATCGCATGTGGAAGACGGCCGTCTGACGGGGTGTCCAGTGATGACCGAAGGCGATTGACTACGTGGCTAGGCGCCGTGTGAGCACGAAACAGCCGCAGCCGGATCCTTTGGCTGCGGCTTTCCGGTCAGCTGGCGGTTTCCTCCGTCAGGTCATCCAACGTCCAGCCGAACACTTCGGCATCGGATGACGGCATAGAAAACTCAAACCCGGCTGTTGTCGGGGCGAGTTCCTCGGAGACAGCAGAATTGCTGTCCGCCGTGCCCGCGCGGACATCGGCAAAATAAAGCGTCTCAAAGAGCCGGACGACCCGATTCAACTTGTTCTCTGCGGGAGCACGGCCGCTCATCAGCAGCGGATCGATGCTCAGGGTGCCGTCTGCGCCGGACATGCCGATCACGCTGCCATCTTCCGTGGTGAGCGTCACGCAAGTGCGTTCGACGGCCTCCACCTCCATCAGGCGCGTGTCGAACCATCCGGCGCGCGAGCTTGGCGGGCCAAGCCACGTCGCGTCTTCATCGCCACGCCGGAGGTGTTAAGCCGCGCCTTTGCTGCCGCAGGGTCGCGCCAGACATCATGACCGCCGATCCGACCGGTCCCAGCGTCGGGTTCAAGAAACCCGGTGATCATCTTCATCGTGGTGGATTTGCCCGCACCGTTCGAACCGAGAAACCCGACAAGCTATCCCCGAGAGACCGACAGGGATACATCGTCAACTGCAGTCATGTCCCCGAAGCGCTTTTTCAGCCCGCGGGCGTCGACAAGCGTCGTCATTGAGATTGCCTCCAGTTCGGGCTGGCGCGCCCGACGAAAGGCCGCGCCAGCGGTTGAGATCAGACCGAACCTTGGAGGTGTTCCTGTGGTGTCTGGGCCGCCTCTGCCGGACGCTCGCCTGATGTGCCGCGGGCACAGGCCCGCGGCACTCTGTTTTGGTGGGCGCCCGGATGAAAGCCGGACGGTCTTACATGAAGTCGTCCATGCCGGACATGGCAGGCGATGCGGCCTCATTCTTGGCCGGTTTGTCCGCCACCATGGCTTCGGTGGTGATCAGAAGGCCGGCAACGGAGGCTGCATCCTCCAGAGCGGTACGCACCACCTTGGCCGGGTCGATCACACCGAACTTGAACATGTCGCCATATTCTTCGGTTTGCGCGTTGAAGCCGAAGGAGGTGTCGGTCGACTCGCGCACCTTGCCGGCCACCACCGATCCGTCGACCCCGGCGTTTTCGGCGATCTGGCGCAGCGGCGCTTCCAGAGCCTTGCGCACGATGGCGATACCGGCGTTCTGGTCGGAGTTCGCGCCCTGCAGGTCGTCAAGAGCATTGGCAGCCTGCACAAGGGCCACGCCGCCACCCACGACGATGCCTTCCTGAACGGCCGCGCGGGTTGCGTTGAGCGCGTCTTCGACGCGGTCCTTGCGCTCCTTCACCTCGACCTCGGTCATGCCGCCGACACGGATGACGGCCACACCACCGGCAAGCTTGGCAACGCGCTCTTGCAGCTTCTCGCGATCGTAGTCGCTGGTGGTTTCCTCGATCTGCGTGCGGATCTGCTTGACGCGGGCCTCGATCTCGGCCTTGTCGCCCGCACCGTCGATGATCGTGGTTGCGTCCTTCGTGATGGTGACTTTCTTGGCGGTCCCGAGCATGTCGATGGTGACATTCTCGAGTTTCATGCCCAGATCGTCCGAAATCACCTGGCCGCCGGTCAGGATCGCGATGTCCTGCAACATGGCCTTGCGGCGATCGCCGAAGCCCGGAGCCTTCACGGCCGCGATCTTCAGGCCGCCACGCAGCTTGTTCACGACGAGGGTCGCGAGCGCTTCGCCTTCCACATCCTCGGCAATGACCAGAAGCGGCTTGCCGGACTGGATGACCTGTTCAAGCAGCGGGACGAGCGGCTGGAGCGACGACAGCTTCTTTTCATGGAGAAGGATGAACGGATTTTCGAGTTCAGCGGCCATCTTCTCCGGGTTGGTGACGAAGTAGGGCGACAGGTAACCGCGGTCGAACTGCATGCCTTCGACGACTTCGGTGTCGGTCTCGAGGCCCTTGTTCTCCTCGACGGTGATGACACCGTCATTGCCGACCTTCTGCATCGCGTCGGCGATCTGACGGCCGATCTCTGCTTCGCCGTTGGCCGAGATGGTGCCGACCTGCGCAACCTCGTCGCTGTCCTTGACGTCGCGGGCCGCAGCCTTGATGGCCTCGACCACCTTCGATGTTGCCAGATCGATACCGCGCTTGATGTCCATCGGGTTCATGCCGGCGGCGACGGCTTTCATGCCCTCGTTCACGATGGCCTGGGTCAGAACGGTCGAAGTTGTGGTACCGTCACCAGCCTGATCGTTGGTGCGGCTGGCTACTTCCTTGACCATCTGCGCACCCATGTTCTCGAACTTGTCTTCCAGTTCGATTTCCTTGGCGACCGAAACGCCGTCCTTGGTGATGCGGGGCGCGCCGAAGCTCTTGTCGATCACGACGTTGCGGCCCTTGGGGCCAAGAGTGACCTTGACCGCGTCGGCCAGAATGTTCACGCCGCGCAGCATCCGGGAGCGTGCAGCGGTATCGAATTTGACGTCCTTTGCAGACATCTTTGTATGACTCCTGTGTCTTCTGTGGGCTTATGCAGCTTTGGCGATTTCTTTGTCTTCGATGATCCCGAGGATGTCGCTCTCCTTCATGATGAGCAGCTCCTCGCCATCGAGGGTGATCTCGGTCCCCGACCACTTGCCGAACAGGATGTGGTCGCCTGCTTTCACCGCCAGTTCGATGTGCTTGCCGTTTTCGTCACGCGCACCGGGGCCAACGGCGATGACCTCACCGCGGCTCGGTTTTTCCTTGGCAGTGTCGGGGATGATCAGACCGCCCTTGGTCTTCTCGTCGCTGTCAACGCGGCGCACCAGAACGCGGTCATGCAGAGGCTTAAATGTCATGCACACAGCTCCTCCGTTAGAGTGTCCTTGCTTTTGGCACTCACATCGACCGAGCGCCAACGACGCGTATTTCGGCAAATGGTCCGTCGACTTCAAGACCGCCGATGAATTTTTTTATGATTATAAATCAAAGCTTTGCCACACTTCATCAGAAAATCAGGTTTTTGGCGCGCCGATACTGCGCCGAAAGGCACAGCGGTCGCCAACATCCGTTCAGCCATGGAAACGGGGAACCTGAACCGGAACTTCCGGCTTGGGCGGCCGTCTGTCATCCGACCTTGCGCACGGATTTCTCACGGGCTTCTCCGTTTCTTCAGACGGTCAGTCTAGGCTTGTCGCCACCCGCCCGTCGGATGACTTCACCCGGCACGATACTGCCGGCGCCAGCGCGATGGCCTCGGTGCCGGACAGCTTCGGACTTGGCGTGGCCCGCGGGTCAGGCGCCGAAGGCGCGGGACATGACGGCGCCCAGACGGCGTGCGAAGCCGGCCGGATCGGCCGGACCTTCCCCCTCCACGATGCGGGCCTGATCGAGCAGAAGATGGGCCGCGTCCTTCAGCAGGTCATCGGGACCGCTCTCGGCACGTTCGGCCAGCTTCGTGATGAGCGCGTGATCCGGGTTCAGTTCGAGAACCTTCGGCATTCCCTCTTTCAATTGCCCGTGGCGTTTCAGAAGGCGTTCGAGGTTCACGTCGATGTCGCCCTCATCCGCGATCAGACAAACCGGGCTGTCGGTCAGGCGTTTGGACGGGCGCACGTCCTTGACGGTTTCGCCCAGCTCGGCCTTTATCGCGGTGATCAGTTTCGAGAGGTCCGCTGCGCCTTCCTTTTCCGTGTCGGCCTTGTCGGCGTCGCCCTTGATCGTATCCAGATCCGCCGCGCCCCGGGTGATGGACTTGAACGGTTTGCCCTCGAACTCATGGATGTGCTGGAGCCAGAACTCGTCCACCGGGTCCGAGAGCAGCAGGACCTCGACCCCCTTGGCCTTGAAGCCCTCCAGATGTGGGGACTGCGCCAGTTTGCCCGCGTCTTCGCCCGCGATGTAGAAAATCGCATCCTGCCCCTCCTTCATCCGCTCGACGTAGCCGGTCAGGCTGGTCAGCGCCTCGGAGCCGGTGGTGGCAAAACGGCAGACCTCCAGGATCCGGTCGCGCAGGGACGGGTCCTCGACAAGGCCCTCTTTCAGGACGGCGCCGAAGTTGCCCCAGAAGGCGGCATAGGCCTCCGGTTCCTTAGTTGCCTTCTTCTTGAATTCGCTCAGAACCTTCTTGGTGACTTGCCCCCGGATCTTGGCCAGTTTCGGGTCATGTTGCAGCATCTCGCGTGAGACGTTCAGCGTCAGGTCCTGGCTGTCCACCACGCCGCGCAAAAAGCGCAGATAGGCCGGGACCAGGTCTTTGGTCGTCTCCGAGATGAAGACCCGGTTCACATAGAGCTTGACGTGGCTCTTGCGTTCCGGGTCGAACAGGTCGAACGGCTGCATCGAGGGCACGAACAGCAGGCTGGTGTGGTTGAGCGAGCCTTCGATCTTGTTGTGGATGGTCAGCCAGGGGATATCGAAGGCATGCGACGCATGTCGGTAGAACTCTGTATACTGGTCCTCGCTGATCTCACTCGGCGCTTTCGTCCAGAGCGCCTCCGCCGCGTTGAGGGTCTCGTCCCCCAGCTTCACCGGAAAGTTGATGTGTTCGGAGTAGGTCTTGATGATGTGGCGGATGCGGGCCTCTTCGGCGAATTCTTTCGCATCTTTCTTGAGGTGCAGCGTCACCGTGGTGCCGGCGGCCTCGCGGGTCGCGGGTTCGATGGTAAAGGAGCCCTTGCCGTCGGAGGACCATAGCCAGGCAGCATCCTCACCAGCCTTACGGGTCAGCACGTCCACGCGGTCGGCCACCATGAAGGCCGAATAGAAGCCCACACCAAACTGTCCGATGAGGCCCGGAGCATCCTTCTTTTCGGCCTTCAGCGCCTGGATGAAGGCGCCGGTGCCGGATTTGGCGATCGTGCCGAGCGTTTCCAGCAGGTCAGCGTGGTTCATCCCGATGCCGTTGTCTGAGATCGACAGGGTTTTCTTGTCGGTGGCAAGTGTGATCGCAAACCCCTCGGACGGGGCAAGGCTTGCATCGGTCAAAGCCGCGTAGCGGAGCTTGTCGCAGGCATCGGATGCGTTGGAGACAAGCTCTCGCAGGAACACCTCGCGGTTGGAATAGAGGGACCCAGCGACAATCTCCAGAAGCTGGCCCACTTCGGTCTGGAAAGAAAATGTCTCTTTCTCGAGTACGTCGGTCATGTCTGAACCTCCAGTTGCACACGCGGCGCCGATCTAAGAATGACGCATGGGTCTTTCAACGGGAAACGGCAGACCAAAAGCATCGGAGCCGAGCCGCGATGCGCCGCTGTCTGCCGCGATCTCATGGCGAAAAAATTCGCAGGCGCGTCTTGACGTGGCCGATTGACAACACCTTATCTGCATCAGTGTTACGTTGACCTTAAGGTGAGATTACAAACTCAATGAAATCAATGGCCTTGCTTTGACGTTAAATCTGAGATTTTGACTTTAAACTTGATGTTTTTGACCCGAAATCCGAGACAGGCTTCGCAGCAGAGGCGCGACGGGCAGCGATGGAGAGGGTAGGGGACGAGGGCGGGGCGCTCGGCGCAGAGGTCATGCGCAGAGCTGCGATCTTGCGACCACTTGTGCAAGCGTATCTCGCTGATTCAGGGAGTTTGGAACATGGGGTTCGCGACGTGGTCTGGGAGCTTGGCGTCAGCAGGGCGACGGTCTGGCGTTGGATACGGCGCCTTGCCGCGGACGGCGGGCGAACCAGTGCGCTGGTACCGCGGAAGCGCGGACGGCAGCCGGGCACGGCGGCAATTTCCGGTGAGGTCGAGGCGCTCATCAAGGAGCACCTTCGCCGCTACCACCTGCGCCGCGAGCGCGCCAGCCTGTCGCGGGTGGTGACGGAGATCCGCATTGCCTGTGGGGAGCGCGGATGGCGGGCGCCGGCGCGGCGGACCATCCAACGCCGGCTCGATGAGTTGGATGAACGCAAAGTCATGAAGGCGCGAGAGGGCGCACGAGCGGCGCGCGAAAGGTTCGCACCCGTGCCGGGCAAGAACGTGGCTGACTTTCCGCTCGATGTCGTGCAGATCGACCACACACCTGCGGACATCATCCTTTTCGACAGTTTCGAGCGCAAACCCATCGGACGACCTTGGGTGAGCCTCTCCATCGACATCGCCACGCGGATGGTGACCGGATACCACGTTAGCCTTGAGGCGCCGTGTAGCCTCTCGGTGGCGCTTTGTCTGACCCGGACCGTCGCGCCGAAGGCGGCGCTCCTGACCGATCTGGCCAGTAGTGCACCCTGGCCCGCACCGGGCCGGCCGCGCAGCATCCACGTCGACAACGGCAGCGATTTCCTGTCGCGGGCCTTCCAACGGGCCTGTACAGCTGGAGATCGATCGCAGGTACCGACCCCTCGCGCGCCCGCATTTCGGCGGTCACATTGAGCGGATGATCGGCACAATGATGGGGGGCTATGCACCTGCTGCCTGGAACAACGGAGTTCTCCATCGTCGCCAAGGGCAGCTATGATGCCGAAGCCAAGCCCGCGATGAGTCTGAGCGAGTTTGACGGCTGGTTCGTTCTGGAAATCTGTCGCTACAACAACGGCGTTCACTCGAGCCTTGGCTGCACGCCCGTCGCCAATTGGGAGGCGCTGGCCGCGGAAATGTCGAGCGACATTCCCTTCGAGATGGAGGCGTTCCGAGAGAGCTTACTGCCAAGCGAGAAGCGCCAGGTTCGGCGGGATGGCATTCATCTGTTCGATATCCGCTACTGGTCGGATGCCTTGGCGGGGCGGGTTGCCCGAAAGGACGGGAAGGTGGTCGTGCGCTACGATCCGCGTGACATCTCCACGATCTGGGTCGAGCTTGACGGCGGACGGTGCGTGGAACCACGCTACCGCAACCTGGAAATCCCGCCGGTGTCGTTGAGGGAGTATCGCGAGGCCATGAAGATGGCGCGGACCTTGGGAAAGACCGGGTCTAATGAGCTGGTCCTGGCTGAGTTGATCCGGCAGCAACGGCAGATCGAGGGGGAAAGCCGGGTCCTGACCAAGGCCGAACGCCGATCCCGCGAAAGACGCAGTGCGTCGAAAGGGCCAGCCCCAGAAGATCCTCGTTCGAGGGGCTGCGACTGGTCGACACCGGTGATACGTCCCGCCCGTTGTTCAAGGTGGAGCGATGGTAAGGTGAGGGCGGGGGAAACTGGGGAAGACGGTCGTATCGCCTTCATTCAATCGGACATCTGGATCGACTTTCCCCGCGCGGAGCGGGTGCTGGAAAGGTTGCAAAGCCTGATCGACGCGCCGCGGCAAACCCGGATGCCAGGCCTTCTCGTCCACGGTGCTTCGGGCATCGGCAAGACGATGATCGCCCGGAACCTCTCGCGCAGATACGCGCCGGAATATGACCTGGCCCCGGGCATACCCCACACCCCAGTGCTCTTGTTGCAGGCGCCGCCCGCTCCTGACGAACGGAGGTTCTATCTGCATATCCTCGCGGCGGTCGGCGCGCCGGCAACGACGCTGGGCGTCCGCGCACAGAGCGTTGCCCCCTCGAAGTCCGAGTGAGTGCCCTGCTCCGCGATCTCGGGCTTCGCATGATCATGATCGACGAGGTCCACAACCTGTTGGCCGGAACCCACCGCGAGCAGCGCCGCTTCCTCAATGTCCTGCGCTATCTCAGCAACGAACTCGAGGCGTCTCTGGTCTGCTTCTGGGTCATTCGACTGCTAGCAGTGCGGAGAGAGGCTCCCTCCGATCCTTGGTAGGTCCGAAGTCGAGGTCCAGTCAGAAAAGTTGTTGCGTCGTGCCCGCGGCAGGGCAGGGCTGTTCGAGCAAGCCGCCACGTCCATCGGCAGCGTCGATCTCCGTCGCGCGATGCGGGCCGCCCGTTTTGCAATGGGGATCAAGAAGGTCCGCGGGGACCCGGCCTTCGCACTTCAGCGCCCCAGACCGGACGTGAGACTGTTCTGCCTCGCTGCGATCGCAATGGCCCGGAAGCGTCCGCTGGTTAAGGCGGCGATGTTCAGCACCGGCATCGACGGCTTTGCAAGGGTTGCGTTGCTGGCGGCATTCGAAAAGGAACCGCGCCTGCTAGCCGCCGTTGATCGGACCGTGGAACGCACCCGACAACGGACCTCCCCACTGGCAGCAGTATCTCATAATTAAGGGCAAGAGATGTCGCCCAACGCGCCGCGTCTCATGTTTAACGCCAACGCGACACCAGTCTTCTGCCCCAACCTCGTGCCCCGCGGCGAACGCGTTTTCCGCGTCAGAGCGATTTGCTTGATCTGGTTCTCGACCAAGTTGGTATCCAACCCCAAACGGTCGTCTTCAAGGAAACGAGTTAGGCTGGGCCAGCGCGCCAGACTGTAACGAATGTCCTCGGCCAATTTGGATGAACGCGAGATGCGCGAGATCTGTGCCTTGAGCGAAGGGCGGAAGGTGGCGATTAATCGTGTCGCCGTCCCTGTGACGGTGATGTGGTGGGCCACGACCAGCGTGCCCGAGAGCCGCATCCCCTGCCGTTCACCGGGCCGAGCATCGGCGGCCACTGCGGCGGTGGATTTCTGCACCGGGCGGGATTCACCGGATCGCCTCGATCAGCCGTGCATCGGCGGGCACCCGGTCGCCAGCCTCGGCAAGGATCACGTCGCCAGGCATCAGATCCTTGGCCGCGATGCGCAGCCTCTAGCAGTCGCGCAGCACGCTGGCCTGCGGCGCGAGCGTCCGGTCCAGCGCGGCGATGGCGGCCTCGGCGCGGCCCTCCTGCAAGAATCCGGTCACCGCATTGGCAAGGACCACCACAAAGATCACGCCGGTGTCGATCCAGTGACCGAGCCCCGCGGTGATTGCGGCTGCGGCCAACAGGACGTGGATTAGCAGGTTGTTGAACTGGTGCAGGAATCGTCGCAGCGGGCCCGCCCGGCGCGCCTGCGGCAGGGCTTCGGCCCGTGCCGGGCTGGGCCAATACCGCCGGGCTGTCAATGGCCTGCCAGGCGGTGCCGCGTTCGGGCAGGGCGGGGGGAATCGGCGGGGAGGCCTTCGCGAGCGGGAGGGGTCATGGCGACTTCGGTGAAGATGCGGCGGCAGGATAGTGGCGTCGGGCCTCAGGTCAAATGGTTGACTATGCCCCACCACGCGAGGGCGATCAGCGCCATCGCGAGGACAAAGAGGATGAGGCCCGCAATCAGGACCAGCCCGTCGCGCTGCAAGAGTCCCACGGCGAGGGCGGTCGCCGCGATGGCCGGCGGGATATTGCCGATGAGGGGAATGGGTAGTAGCATGGTCAGTCCACAGATCGCGCAGAGGATGGCCGTGATCGTCCGGCCCGCCGCGCCGGCAGCCCATTGCTGGCGCGGGTGGCTCAGATGTTCGAGCCGCTCGACCAGTGGCAGCGCGCGGTCCATCACTCGGCCCAACTGCGCCGCGCCCATGGGGTGGTGGCGCAGCGCGCGCGGCAGCCACAGCCCGGCGCGCGGGCAGAGCAGAAGCTGCGCCGAGACCAGAAGGATCGCGGCGCCGAAGGCAGTGGGGATGCCATAGGGCATGGGCAGGGTGCAGGGCAGCGCAAGGAGAAGGATCGCAAGCCCGTGGGCGCGGTCGCCAAGCCGGTCGATCAGCGCGCCGATGGTCACGGTGCCCGTGCCCGTCTCGCCCGCGAAATGTCTCAGAAACACGGAGATCCGTTCCGCCACGCCGATGCCCTCCGCCCCGCCCCTTCAGGCTGCTTACCCGTTAGATAGGTGATGCGGGCCGCGGGGAAAGGCCGTCGCTTGACCTTGGCGCCGGATCTGCGCCATGACGGACTTGGCCCGTCCGCGCCTGCCGCGCGGCCGGAAGCCGGGAGAGGCAAGACGCATGTCTGAACTACTCGCCATCTCCAGCCGGCTGCCCACCAATGTAGGCTTCAGCCTCGAACGTCTGGCCCGGCGTGGTGGTGGCGAGGGGCCGCTCCGCGACGGCTGGGGCGTGGCGCTCTATCAGGATCGCGACGTGGCCCTTCTGCGCGAGCCGCGCGCCGCGGCCGAAAGCGAACTGGTGCGCTTCATCGAGCGGCAGACCCCGCCCAGCACGCTTGTCATCTCGCATATTCGGTTGGCCACGCGGGGCGCGCCGGCGCTGCACAACACCCAGCCCTTCATCCGCGAACTGGGCGGGCGAGTGCATGTCTTTGCCCATAACGGCGATATGCCGGGGATCGTAGTCGGGGGCGACGTTCCGCCCGGTCGGTTCCTGCCCGTGGGCGAGTCCGATTCCGAACGCGCGTTCTGCCTCCTTCTGGACCAGCTCGAGGCCCCCTGGCGCGCCGCCGAAGGGGCCACGCCGCCGTTGGCCGAGAGGCTCGGTCTCGTGGCGGGTTTCGCGGCCGAGCTGCGCCGCCTCGGGCCGGTCAACTTCCTCTATGCCGATGGCGAGACCCTGTTCGCCCATGCCCACCGGCGCCGGCAGGCCGATGGCGCGATTCGGCCGCCTGGACTGCATGTGCTGGAACGGCGATGTGAGAGCGAGGAACCCGCGCTGGACGGAGCCGGCATGACGCTCACCGGCGCGGCACAGGAGGTCTGCCTGCTCGCCAGCGTGCCGCTGAGCGACGCGCCCTGGCAGCCGTTGGACGAGGGCGAAGTGATCGCCGTGGTCCAGGGCCAGACCGCGGCGCGGCATCCGCGGGTCTGATCCGGGCGCGCACGTCTATCCTTTCGGGATCGGTGCGCCGATCGGTTCTGGAATACGGGCGCCCGAAAAGGTCGAGGGTCGAAAAGGTATCGGTCGCCGCAGAAGGTCCTGGCCGTGCCGCCCGACTGTAACCGCTCCAGCTGCCGAGATCATCTGTGGACGAAAAACTCAGGCGTTCAGTCCCGACCGCCTGATCATGAGACTTCCGACCACAATGCTCGCACCAACCGCGAGTAGGATAGGGCCGGCGAATTTCTCCGCAACAATGCCCGACGCCGAGGAAACCGATAGCAGCATCAGACTGAATTCTCCTCCGTGGGCCAGGATGATCCCGGTGCGCAATGAGGTCTGAAACGACTCGCCGAATAGTCGGGCGACGACCATAACAATCAGCGTCTTGCCCACGAGAAGAATGACAAGCCAGATCAGCACGACAGGCCATGCAGAAGGAATGATCCAAAGTGGCAATTGCGTTCCGATGCCGATAAAGAAAATTCCGACAAACAAATCGCGGAAGGGCCTAATCTCGTTCTCGACCGCATGGCGCGCGTCGCCCTCGCCGATAATCATGCCGGCCGCAAATGCGGCGAGTGCCGGAGAAAGGCCGGCGGTGGCCGCGACAATCGCAGAGCCTAGTGCAATGGTGAGCGCGAGGAGTTGGGCAAGTTCCGGATCGCCACGCGACGCTACCCAACGGGCAAGTATCTGCACCGGGCCACGGGCAATGAACAGAGCTGCAACCAATGCCGTTGCACCGGCGACGACCGTTATCACGGCATACCCTTCGGCGGCCCCGCTCATTGCATCGTGAAGAAGCAGAAATGCGACGGCTGCCAAATCCTGAAACAGAAGCACTGCAATGGCGAGGCGCCCTTGGGCCGATCCTAGAGCGTTCACGCTTGCGAGCACCTTGAGGCACATGGCCGTGGACGACATGGCAACGGCGCCGCCGACAAGGATCGCGGCGACGGGCGCGAGGCCGAATGCCAGACTTCCCACGACCGCAGCGAGTATTGTCGTGATCGCGACCTGCGCGCCGCCGACACCGAAAACGTGATGCCTGAGCGTCACAAGCTTCTCGAACGAGAATTCGAGGCCGAGCGCGAACAGCAAGAGTATCACGCCAATCTCGCCGATGTTGGTGAGGGCGGTGCTCTGAGCAAGCAGGCCGAAACCGGCCGGCCCAATCAACAGACCGGTCAGGATGTATCCCACGATGCTGGGCACGCCGATCCGTGAGCACGTCGTGACGAACACGAATGCCACACCGACCAGCAGGGCCGCACTTTCGAGAAATCCGGTCACGCCGTGCATTTGACTTATCCAAATCGAATGGCGCAGGGAAGGCCAGGAGCCAAAATCATCAGAGCCGCGATTGCGCCCATTGCGCGATCTGGGCGGCAGACATCGCGCCGCTCTGGCGCGCGATTTCCTTGCCGCCTTTGAATAGGATCATGGTGGGAATGCCGCGGATCCCGTAGCGGCCGGCGATCTGCTGTTCGGCTTCCGTATCGAGCTTGCCCAGGCGGACACGAGGTTCGAGCGAGCGCGCCGCCGCTTCGAATTGGGGCGCCATCATCTTGCATGGCCCGCACCACTCGGCCCAGAAATCGACCAGCAAGGGCAGGTCGGCATTCGCGTGGCGGTCGAAATTCGCCGCCGTGAGCGTAACCGGATGGCCCTGAAAGAGGGCGCCGCCGCAGCGTCCGCAATTGGGATTGTCGCCCAGGCGCTCTTGCGGCACCCGGTTGGTGGAATTGCAGTTCGGGCAGATAACGGTCGTCATTTGATTTCCTTTGCTGAGCAGGCCCGATCTTCCGGGCGGTGGATGGTTCTCTCGACGTCAGTGGCCAGACAGGCCGCGGCGCGCCTCGCGTTCTCGCGGCACGGGCAGATATTCGACGCCGCCGCCCTGCCGCCGCACAGGCTGCGGGTAAAGCGTCATCAGTTCCAGGACTTCCTTGGGCATGTCCGTTCCGACGGGCAGGCCCAGCTCGCGTGCCTCATCGGCGGAGATCGGATAATCATGGGTCCAGGTGCCGGTCGCCAGTTTCGCCGCCACATCCGCCGCCCGGGCCTCATCCATTTTGTCCGAGAGAAGCCGCTTCGCGAAGGCCTCGATCTGCGCGATGGCCTTGCGACCGACATCCGCCATGATCAGCGTCTGGTCGTCGATCTCGGCGATGGGTTTTTCCTCGACGACCTTGATCAGCGAGGCGGCGGGCATCTGGCCGAGCTGCGGATCGACGGGGCCCAGCACGGAATGCTCGCACATCACGATCTCGTCGGCGGCAAGCGCGATCAAGGTGCCGCCCGACATCGCGTAATGCGGCACGAACACGGTGACCTTTCCCTTATGGCCCTGAATGGCCCGCGCGATCTGGGTCGCTGCCAGCACCAGCCCACCCGGCGTGTGCAGCACGATATCGAGCGGCACCTCGTCGTCGGTCATCTGGATCGCGCGCAGGACTTCCTCGGAATCGTTGACGTCGATGTAGCGCATCACGGGGAAGCCCAGCAGGTTCATCGTCTCCTGCCGGTGGATCAGCGAGATGACGCGGCTGGCGCGTTTCTTCTCGATCTGGGCGATCTTGCGGGTGCGCATCGCCTCCAGATATCTGCGCTGAAGCACCGGTTGCAGCGCAGAGAAGATGAAGAAGAGCCAGAAAAGCTGCGTTATGTCCATGGACCTTGTCCTCCTTGCCGTCGGCCGTCGGGCAAAAAGCCGTAGATGCCTTCGTCGCGGTAGTAATTGCGATAGACGTCCGCGCGCCTCCGCAGGAATGGCGTGACGAGCCAGCCGGCGACGAACCCGCCGATATGCGCCCACCAGGCGATGCCGCCCGTGGCCTGATCGCCCAGCGACAGGATGCCGGGGATCACCTGCAGGCCGAGCCAGATCATCGCGAAGCCAAAGGCCGGGACCTCGAAGAACAGCGGCAGGAAGAGAACCGGCACCATCACCACCAGCTTCGCCGACGGAAACATGCGCGCATAAGCGCCGATCACGCCCGCGATCGCGCCGGATGCGCCGAGCGCGGGAATGACGGAATCGGGGTTGGCCAAGGCATGCGCCAGGCTGGCCGCGATACCGCAGAACAGATAGAACAGCGTGAACCGGCCCGGCCCAAGCCGGTCCTCGACCGCGGGGCCGAAGATCCAGAGCGTCCACATGTTCAGGATGAGGTGCAGCCAGCCCCCGTGCAGGAAGATATTGGTCAGGAATGGGGTCCAGTCGGACGGGGCGACGAGGCTTAGCTGTCCGAAGAAGCGCGAGGGCACCAGCGCGAACTCGAACAGGAACCGGTCCAGCACGCGCGGCGGCAGGCTGGTCTGATAGAGGAACGCGAGGACGCTCATGCCGATGACCGCCCATACGATGACGGGCGGGTAACGGCGTGCGACGCTGTCAAGATAGGGAAACAATTCAGCTCCTACTTGCTGATGAGCTTATGAGAGGTGCGTGTTCGTTGGATCTGCTTTCGGGCATTCACGTCTCCACAGCGGTTCCAGTTGCGGCAATCAGTAGCCCCAATCCTGCGAGCAAGGTAAAACCTCCAGCTTGAAGGCGGTGGCCGGCCTGCAGGTCTCCGATAGCGGCAATGGCTGATTGAGTAGCATAGTAGAGAGCAAATGCGCGCGATGCGATGCCGATAATCTCGAAAACGCTCGAACTCCACGTCAATGCCAGCCCGACGATCCCCAATAGAAAGTAACCGATCTGAGGCCGCACTCGCCCATCGGTCACTTCGACAAGCAACCCGCCGGCCCCGACGACATCGGCGACGGCAGCGCTGAATTGCGACAGTAGCGCAGCGCCAATCAACAGTGCGGGTAATATCGGAGCAATGACCCGAAAGATGTAAATTATTGCAGTTTCTGAAAGGGGGATTGTATTCGCCGGAAACGAGAATGCCAGAAAACCAATATACGCGACGTAAATTATAGAGGCGATAAATTGGGCATATTTCATGCTCTTTATTCGCGTTTCAGCCGTATATTCAAGGCCAAGATATCTTGACGTTTCAAAACCTTGCACCGTGACAAGAAGGCCAAAGACTAGAGCGACAGCAGTCCACCCGCCAGCCTGGGGAGGATTAATTACAACCTCGTCCGCGATCACCTTATCAGCAAGAAAATGAACAAGACCGACCATCATCCCGGCTATGATGGCAAGTTTCAGAGAGACTGATGTTTTTTCAAGACCTTCCAGTGCATCAAAGCCGCGTATAAGCCCTGTGACTGCAATAAAGAAGAAAACTGCGGTCGTAACGAGCCGCGCCTCGAATCTGCTTCCGCCGTCATCGGTCAGGCTTACGGCAAAGGCGCCAAAGAGATTCAGATAATACGCCACGGAAATCACGTAGGCGAATATCAAGATCCAACTTGATACTCTTTCAATGAAAAGTTCCGGTCGACTGCGATTATCGGCGGTCAATGCAATTCGCGCAATATTCGCGCGGATGGCACCACCAAACAGAAAAGCTAATCCGCACAGTGCCATCATCGCAACCGGGGCCGCATAACCAAAGGAAGCGTCCAGGATCGGCCCCACAACCAGGAACCCGCTGCCGATGATAGACGCGAGCGGGGTTACCGTTGCTCGCCAACCACGTAGCGTTCGAACCTTGGGGTGAAATAAGGTTGCAGCCACTACCAAGCAGCTGACAAGAATAGCAATATCAAGGATAGGGGACGACAACGTCACTCCTTTCAATCCGCGCAATGGCACCAGCGGGAATTCGAACAGGAGCGGGTCCAGCACACGCGTCGGCAAGCTGGTCAAATAGAGAAAGGCAACCACGCTCACGGCTATGACCGTCAAGACGATGATGGGCGGAAATCGTCATGCACCGCCGTCGAGATTGGGGATCATGCCACCGCACTTCTGTCAGAACCTGTTCGCCGGAATCTTGAAGTAGCTGTGGCCATCCGCCTCCGGTTCGGGCAGTTGCCCGCCCCGGAGGTTAACCTGAAGCGCGGCGAGCATCCGGTCGGGCAGGGGCAGCGTTCGGTCGCGCGCCTCACGCTTGGCGATATACGCGGCCTTCGAGACGTTCCCGCCCACATGGATATTCCGCGCCTTCTGCTCCCCCACCGTGCTTTTCCATTCCGGCGCGTGCCGGTCCGCGGTGCCATAATCGTGGCCAATGAAGACCCGGTGATCGTCGGGATGATCGAGTATCGCCGCGATGCTGTCGTAGAGCTGAGCGGCCGAACCGCCGGGGAAGTCTGCCCGCGACGTGCCGGCATCGGGCTGCATCAGCGTGTCATGCGCGAAGATGGCATCGCCTGCGACATAGGTAATAGAGCCCAGAGTGTGACCGGGCGAGAGCATCACCGCTACGCTGACATCGCCGATCCTGAAATTGTCCCCGTCCGTCAGGAGCCGGTCGAAATCCGGTTCCACCGGGAAGGCGTCGGGCAGGTTGTAGATATCACGCCACAGAACGGCTATGTCGCGCACCTTTTCGCCGATCGCCGTGGGGGCGCCAGTCTGCTGCTTAAGCCATGCCGCGGCCATGAGGTGGTCGGCATGGGGATGGGTATCGAGAATCCATTCGATCTCCAGCCCCCGTTCGCGCACATATTTCAGCGCCCATCCGGCATGATCGAACCGGGTCGAGAACGACCGTGGGTCAAATTGCTGAACGACGTCGATGAGGACGCATTTTCTTGTCGGCGTGTCTATGCAGATGTATTGGCAGCTGCCCGTATCGGGCTCATAGAACCCCACCACTTCGGGGCTTCCAGCCCCGCGCGAGGGCGAGACGCGGTAGAGGATGTCCCCAGGGCCGTCGCTGGCCTCCGATCCGTCATGTGTCATTGCGCATCTGCCTCTTCCAGAAACCGCAGGCTGTAACTGGCCTCGCCAAGCCTGTCGATGAGGTCGAGCTGCAACTCCAGCCAGGCCTTGTGCCCTTCCTCGTCGAGCACGATTTCCTCGAACAGCATTCGCGATCCGATGTCGTTTTCCTCTGCCGCGGCGCGTGCCGCCTGGCTGTAGAAGGCAATCGCCTCTTCCTCGTCCTTGAGGTCGGCTTCGAACATCTCGCGCAGGGTCTTTGCCCGAACCGGAGGTTTGTCGAAAGCCACGTCGGGCTCACCCTTGAGAAACAGGATCCGCTCCAGAAAACGGTCGGAATGGCCGGTTTCCTCGGTCTGTTCCTCACGCATCTGCGCGGCGAGACCGACAAGGCCCCAGTCCTCGAGGACATGGGCATGAAGCTGATACTGGTGTGTGGCGCTGATCTCCATCTTGAGCGCCTTGTTCAGGTTCTCGATTGTCTTGGCGTTGGACATTCCGTCTCTCCTCGGTTGGGTTATGGTAAAGTCTCAGCTCCGCAGGCGGGGCGTCACGTCTTGTGCCGCCCCGCCGCGACGGTCACCCCCGTCCATGCCGGGGGATCGGAGGCGGGGAAGGATTCGAGATCGGCCTCAAGGACCGGATCGAGCGGGCGATCATCGGTCCCGGACAGATCGCGCGCGCCATCCTGATCGGCCGCCTTGCGCAGGCGGTGGTCCGAATGCCCCTGACCCGTGCCGGAGGGAATCCGAAAGGCCCCCGGCGCATCGGCCCCCTTGTAGAGCCGGTGCCGTTCCTGCCCCCGCCAGGGGTTGGGCGCGGCGCGGCGCGGGGCGTCCGCACGCACGACATAAGCCCAGTCCTGCCGCTCGGCGAAGTCCACGGCGCTATCGCGGTCGGGGAATTTCAGTCGGATCGGGCGATAGGCGTCGTCGCTGGAGGTGTAGCCCATCAGCGGGTCGATCTCGGGCCGCCGCGATGGCTCGAACTCAAGGACCCAGTAATTCGGCCGGGGCGCCGATGTCATCGCGGAGCGCGCCGGGCGATAGATGATCGCCGTCGGCACGTCCCACGAGCGCTGATCGGTGCCGGGAATCTTCGGCGCGAAGGGCGGGCGGTTGTGGCCGTGCATCATGACGTTTCTCCCTCTCTCTCGACGGACAGCGCGGTCTCGATCCGACTGCGGTCTTCGATCGGCAAGGGCAGGCGTGCGGTCATCTTCCGCACGGCGGCGAGCGTCGCCCCCGCGCGGTCGGAGGAATGACCGGCGTCGCCCAGCTTTTCGCGCAGGTAGCTATGCGCCGCCGCGACAGTGCGTGTCACCTCATCCTCGGGAATGCCGAGAATCGCCGCGGCGCGCTCGGCGGGCGTGTCGTCCAGATCGACCAGGGCGACAACCCTGCGCCAGAGCGCGGGAAGAGCGGCGATCGCCCGATGCAGGGCCTGCGCGCTTTCCTGGCTGGCGGCGGCCGCTTCCGGGTCTTCCCCCGTTTCGTCGGCCACGAGTTCCTCGAGCAGCAGCATGTCGTCGGGCTGGTAGAACTCGAACATCTCCTGATCCGCTTCGGTCGGCTCCTCCGCCGGGGCCTCGGGTGCGGCGTCGAGCGAGGCCGCATCCTGCGGCACCGCGCGTCGGGCGGCGCGGGCTTCTTCCCCGATGGTCTCGAAGGCCAGACGTTTCAGCCAGTCGCCAACCGAGAATTCCGAGGGCCGATCCTCGAAGAGGGACAGCCCCTTGAGGATCGTCGCATCGACCAGCGACCGCACACTCAGATAGCCTTCGGGAACCTCTCCGCTGCATTCGAGATAGGTCAACTCGCGCCGCACCGTGTCATAGACCGCATCGAGGTGATCCTCGATCAGGTCGAAGAACAACGCGCGCCGTTCCGCCTCGGCAGCATCGCGCACCGGGGGAAGGGGGGCGCCGATCCGGCGGCGGCGGGCAGGGCGCTTGACCTGGTGCTCGTGCTTGAGGCGCCCCACATGCCGGTCGACCCGGTGGCGCAGGTCGGCAAAGGCCTTGCGCAGGACAGGCTCGATCTCGAACCCGTCCTCATGGGCCGCGATCACGCCAGAGGGCAGTTGCAGGCGCAGGCTGACATGGATGCGGGTCTTGCCCTTCGTCTGCGAGGCGCTCACGTCGAGCCGGACAAGATCCTCGGAAAAGCGCGCGAGATGCGGCGCGAGCTGGCGTACCTCCTCCTGGATGACCTCGGGCGCACGCTGCTGCCCGTGGCGGTCGAGATTGCGAAATGCCTGTGCGACTTTCATGCCGTTCTCCTTCCGATTTTATCCTGCATCGAATGGCCGGGCGCGATGATCCACGCGCCCGGCCGCTGTCCTGCGATTTCAGGGCGAGGCTTATTCCGCCGCTTCTCCTTCGCCCTTGTCGCCATCGTCGCCGGCCTCGCCCGACTCCTCTTTCACCTTCTTGCCGCCTTTCTGGCGGGGCTTTTCAGCCTTGACGTCGGCGCTGTCGTCCGAAGCCTCGTCCGCCTTGCCGGCATCCCGAGCGATCTTTTCGAACACGACCTTTTGCTCGTCCGCCGACCAGGCGACGCGGACCTTGTCACCATCCTCGATCCGCCCCGAGAGCATCTCGCGGGCCAACTCGGTCTCCAGCTCCGACCGGATCAGCCGGCGCAGCTCGCGGGCGCCGAATTCGGGGCGGAAGCCGACGGCACCGAAATGATCGACCACGCTGGTGTCGAATTCGAGCTCGACGCCCTGGGTCATCGCGGTGCGTTTCACCCGGTTCAACTGCAATTCGACGATCTGGCGGATCTCCGACTGGTTCAGCGAGTGGAAGACGATGATCTCGTCGATCCGGTTGATGAATTCGGGCCGGAAATGGCCGCGTAGCACGTCCATCAGTTCGGATTTCTGCTTTGCCTCGTCGAACTCCTTCGTGCCGCGCTTCTGTAGGTTGCGCTGGATGATGTCCGAACCGAGGTTCGAGGTGGCGATGATGATCGTGTTGGTGAAGTCCACCACGCGGCCCTTCCCGTCGGTCAGACGCCCGTCGTCGAACACCTGAAGCAGGATGTTGTAGACATCTGGATGCGCCTTCTCGATCTCGTCGAGCAGCACCACCGAATAGGGCCGGCGGCGGACCTTTTCTGTCAGCTGCCCCCCCTCGTCATAGCCGACATAGCCCGGAGGCGCGCCGACCAACCGTGCCACCGCGTGACGCTCGCCATATTCCGACATGTCGATCCTGAGAAGCGCATCCTGATCACCGAAGATCACCTCGGCCAGCGTCTTGGCCAGTTCCGTCTTGCCGACGCCGGTCGGCCCGAGGAAGAGGAAGGTCGCAGTCGGACCGGAGCCTTCGCGCAGACCCGCGCGCGCGAGACGCACCGCATCGGCCACGGCGTGGATCGCTTCTTCCTGGCCGATGACGCGCTCGTGCAGCTTGTCTTCGAGCTTGAGGAGCTTGTCCTTCTCCTCGGTGGTCAGTTCGGTGACCGGAACCCCGGTGATCTTCGAGACGATCTGGGCGACGTGATCGGCGCGCACCTCGGCGGTTGCCGAAGCCTGGTCGCGTTTCCAGACCTCCAGCAGCTCGTCGAGCTCCGTCTGCCTAGCCTCCAGTTCCTTCTTCAGCTCGGCCGCCCGGTCGAATTGCTTGCGCGCGGCGGCATAGTCCTGTTCGCGCCTGATCTGCGCGACCTCGGCTTCGAGCTCCTGCACGTCCACGGGCCGCGCAGTGGCCGAGATCTTCACCCGCGCCGCGGCCTGGTCGATCAGGTCGATCGCCTTGTCGGGCATGAAGCGACCGGTGATATAGCGATCCGAAAGCTCCGCGGCGGCGATGATCGCCTCGTCGGTGATCGTCACCTTGTGGTGGCTTTCGAGCGTGTCGCGCAGCCCGCGCAGAATCATGATCGTCTGTGCGACCGTGGGCTCGTCCACATAGACCGGCTGGAAGCGGCGTTCGAGTGCGGCGTCCTTCTCGATGTATTTCTGGTATTCGTTGAGCGTTGTTGCGCCAATCAGGTTCAACTCGCCGCGCGCCAACGCCGGCTTGAACGTGTTGGCGATGTCAAGTCCGCCCTCGCCGCCGCCCTGGCCGGCGCCGACGATGGTGTGGATCTCGTCGATGAAGAGAATGAGGTTGTCTTTCTCCTCGGTTATCTCCTTGAGGATCTTCTGCACGCGCTCCTCGAACTCGCCGCGATACTTGGACCCTGCGACCATCGAGTTGATGTTCAGTTCAACCAGCCGCTTGTCGCGCAGGGCCTCGGGCACCTCGCCGGCCACGATCCGCTGGGCGAGCCCCTCGATGATGGCGGTCTTGCCCACGCCCGGCTCGCCGATCAGCACGGGGTTGTTCTTCTTGCGCCGCGCAAGAACCTCGATCGTCGTCTCGATCTCGCGGGCGCGACCAATCACCGGATCGAGCTTGCCCTCGCGCGCGGCCTTGGTGAGGTCGCGGCTGAACTGGTCGAGATCGGGGGTGTTCGATGGAGTCTCGACGCGGCCTTCCTCGGCACCCTTGCCGACCACCTTAGTCACCTGCTGGCGCAGCGCCTGCGGCGTCAGCCCCAGCTTGCGCAGCATCGCCGCCGCGAGGCCTTCGCCCTCTTCGGCGAGCCCGATCAGCAGATGTTCCGGCCCGACATAGGAATGGCCAAGCTCGTTCGAGGCGATGAAGGCGCGGTTCAGCGCGTCCTTGAGACGCGGGCTGACACCGATCTCGCCCTCGGCCTTGCCCTCGCCGTGTTTGGCCTCTTTCTCGATCTGGCGGGCAAGATCATCCGCATCGACCTTGAACTGCTCCAGGATCGTGCGCACGACATCCGACGTTGTCAGCGCCAGCAGCAGATGTTCGGTATCCACCTCGTTGCGACCGAACTCGCCCGCCTTCTGCGCCGCCGCCTGCAACAGCTTGTTGCCCTGTTCGCTCAACCGGTCGGCGATCGTCTGCCCGCCGCCGCCCCGGCGTGCTCCGCGGCGCGGCGCTTCGCCGCCGAAGGTCGCGTCCACCACATCGTCATCCCCAACGTCGCCAGCGGTATCCGTCGCGCCCACAGAGCGGCCCCGCATCGGGCTGTCCCCGAAGAGGCTGCCAAAGCCGCTGTCGCCAAAGAACTCGTCAAACAGCGAAGACCGCCCGAACAGCGATTCGAGCGGCGAGGCGCTGCGGCCCGACCGGCGCACCATCTCGCGGTAATGCTGGTCGCAAAGCTCCATGTCCTGCGTCTTGCCGTTGATCGAGGCCCGCACGCGCGCCGTCGCCGGGCGGCCGCAGATATCGCATTTTCCGTTCGCCATTTTTTGGGCTCCTTCAAGTTGAAATTGTCACGACTACACATTGAAGTGCGTGACGTGGATATGACCTGTATCAAACCGCCTTGTCCCGGGCCGGTTGGACCTTGCCCTGAACCTCCGCAAGGTCGGTCTCGTCCAGCGTCTCCTTCTCCAGCAGTCGCTGCGCGGTCTCGTCCAGCAGGGCGCGGTTCGCCGTCAGCAACGCCACCGTGCGCTCGAAGACCCCATCGACGATGTCGCGCACCTTCGCGTCCATCCGCTCGGCAGTGGCGTCGCTGTAGCGGCGGTTGAGCCAGGACGACTGATCGCCGGTGCCAAGAAAGCCCGGTCGCTCGCTGTCGTAACTCACATGACCCAGATCGGGGTCCATCCCGTAGCGCGCCACCATCGCGCGGGCGATGTCGGTGGCCTTCACCAGATCGTCCGCAGCCCCGGTCGAGAGATGATCGTAGATCACCTTCTCGGCCGCGCGCCCGCCCAGAAGCACGGCGATCTTGTTCTCCAGCTCCTCGCGGGTCATCAGGAAGCGGTCCTCGGTCGGGCGCTGGATGGTGTAGCCGAGCGCGCCGATCCCGCGCGGGATGATCGAGACCTTGTGCACCGGATCCACCCCCGGCAGCGCCATCGCCACCAGTGCGTGGCCCATCTCGTGATGGGCCACGATCTCGCGTTCGCGCGGGTTCAGGAGGCGGTTCTTCTTCTCCAGCCCCGCGACGATGCGCTCGACGGCATTGGTGAAATCCTCCATGCCCACGGCCGCCGCCTTGCGGCGGGTGGCCAGAAGGGCGGCTTCGTTGACGAGATTGGCCAGATCCGCCCCGGAAAAGCCGGGCGTCAGCGCCGCGACCTTCTCGGCGTCGACGTCCGGGGCGAGGGTGACCTTCTTCATGTGCACATTGAGGATCTGCACGCGGCCCGTCTTGTCGGGCTTGTCCACCAGCACCTGCCGGTCGAAGCGACCCGCGCGCAGGAGTGCCGGGTCGAGGATCTCGGGCCGGTTGGTGGCCGCCAGCAGAACGATGCCGGCCGACGGGTCGAACCCGTCGAGCTCGGTCAGAAGCTGGTTCAGCGTCTGCTCGCGCTCGTCATGGCCACCGGCGACCTGCCCGGCCGCTCGCGCCCGCCCGAGCGCGTCGAGCTCGTCGATGAAGATGATCGCCGGGGCGGATTTCCGGGCCTGTTCGAACAGGTCGCGCACCCGCGCGGCACCGACGCCCACGAACATCTCGACGAATTCCGAGCCCGAGATCGAGAAGAAGGTCACGCCCGCCTCGCCCGCCACCGCGCGCGCCAGAAGCGTCTTGCCGGTGCCGGGAGGGCCGACCAGCAATATGCCCTTGGGGATGCGCGCGCCGAGCTTGCCGTATTCGGCGGGGTTCCTGAGGAACTCCACCACCTCCTCGAGCTCGGCCTTGGCCTCGTCCACGCCGGCCACATCGGCGAAGCTGACGCCGGTCTCCTTCTCCATATAGACCCTGGCCTTGGACTTGCCGACCTGCATGAACCCGCCGAAGCCCTGCCTGTCGGCGAACTTGCGGAACAGCAGCATCCAGACGCCGAAGAAGACGAGCGCTGGCGCCACCCAGGAAATCAGCGTGCCGAGGAACGTGTTCTGCGGCACGCCGGTGATTTCGACCCCCTTCTTGTCGATCAGTTGCAGGATTGAGGGATCGACGATGGTGGTCACGAAGTCCTTCTTGCCGTCCACCGGGGTCTTGAACCGCCCCGCGATCGTGTCGCGCCCCACGGTGACCGACTCGATATTGCCGTCCTCGAGATAGGTCTGGAACTGGCTGAAGTTGATCGGTGCGACGGATTGCCAGCTCGCGATCAGGTTCTGGAGGAACAGCACGGCGATGAAAGCCACCACCCAATACCAGATGTTGTATTCGGTCTTCTTTTCCATTTCTCACCTGTTAGGTTCCAACCCGCGAACAGCTTAATGCGTTGTCGGCGCACCGCCAGATCATAGTCGCGCCCCACCTCGTTTTTCGGGGACGGGATCATTCCAGGGGTCGAAACCGTCCGGCCCTTCGGCTATCTACGGGCGACTGACCCCGATGAAAGGCCCGGCCGAGATGACGTTCAAGCCCCGCCACCGGTTCATCAACCTTGCCCAGTCTGTCCTGCTGCTGGCGGGAATGGGCGCCATCGGCTGGGTCGCGCTCAATGCCATCGTCGGCCCCGATCTGGCGCTGGCCATCGTTCTGGGCTCGCTGGGTGGGCTCCTGCTGGCGCCGGGGATGTCGAAACAGATCCTGATCCGCGCCTATCGCGCCCGCCGCCTGACCGGGCGCGACTTTCCCGAGGGGCTGGCGATCCTGGGCGAGCTGGCGCGCCGGGCGGGATTGCCGCGGGTGCCGGAACTCTACTACATCCCCAGCGCGCTGCCCAACGCCTTTGCCATGGGCAACCCGGAAGACAGCGTGGTCTGCGTCAGCGACGGGCTGCTGCGTTTGCTCAACCGCCGCGAGCTGGCCGGCGTGCTGGCCCATGAGATCGCCCATGTCGCCAATCGCGACCTGTGGATCATGGGGCTCGCCGATGCGATGTCGCGGGCGGTTTCGCTGGCCTCCTGGTTCGGCCAGGTTATCCTGCTTCTGAACCTGCCGCTGATCCTGATGGGCGCGGCCTATGTGCCTTGGGAGGTGCCGCTTCTGCTGATCTTCTCGCCCACGATCATGGCGCTCTTGCAACTCGCGCTGTCGCGGACGCGGGAATACGACGCCGATCTGGGCGGCGCGCGGCTGAGCGGCGATCCGGAGGGACTGGCCTCGGCGCTTCTCAAGCTCGAACGCAGCGCGGGGCGGTTTTGGGAAGAGATGATCCTGCCCGGCCGCCGCATCCCCGTGCCCTCGCTGCTGCGCACCCATCCGCCGACCGAAGAGCGCGTGCGGCGGCTGCGCGCGCTCGAAGCGCCGCGTCGGCCGCCGCATCCCGAGACGGCGCTGCGCGTGCCGCAGGCCGGTCGGGTCGAGGCGCCGCGCTTCGGGCCCTGGGGTGTCTGGCGCTGAGCGAAAATTTCGCCGCCCCCCTCTTGAAACGGCCGCGAAACCTTCCTTTTTGGGACTGGAGACGCCCGATTGGGGTTTCAAGGATACGCAGAGAGGTTCGGCTGCAAGAGCGGACCACCGATCGCTCGCCAGTTCGGGAGTGAATCGGGAACGCGACCACAATCGAACGCCGATCATTCGGCGGACCTTTCAACGTGTCCGGCTCCTCGGGCGCCCGATCTGACGCGGCCTGTTCGCGTCATTGACTGGCTATGAAGGAGGCGAGACATGCTCTATCCCACTTTCGCACGGCGCAGCGATCCCTTTTCGCTGATGCGCTCCATGATGCGCGACGCCGACCTTTTCGCGCCGATGGTCTCGGCCCGACCCGCCTTTCCGGCGGTGAATATCTGGCAGAACGACGAGGCCGTGGCGATCACCGCCGAACTGCCCGGCGTCGATCCGGCCGATATCGACATCCATGTAAAGGACAACGTGCTGACCCTTTCGGGCGAGCGCAAGGCGCCGGACCTTCCCGAAGGGGCCCGCTGGCACCGCAACGAACGCGGCTATGGCAAGTTCAGCCGTGCCGTCCGTCTGCCCTTCGCCGCCTCCGACGACAAGGTCGAGGCGCGGATGACCGATGGCGTGCTGCGTATCGTCGTCGGCCGGCCGGAAGAGGACAAGCCGAAGAAGATTGCGATCAAGGCCGCCTGATAGGAGGAGTTCGACATGACCACCGAAGTTACTAAAACTGCCGAGAAGACCCCGGCCGAGACGCCCGAGACCACCACCGGCGGGCACATCTATCAGCCGCTGGCCGATATCGTCGAGACAGACGAGGGCGTGACGCTGATGCTCGAGATGCCGGGTGTTGTCCCCGATGACGTGGATGTCACTCTGGAAAAGCGCGTGCTGACGATCCGCGGCAAGGTGCGGCCCACCAGCACCGAAAAGCTGCAACTGGCCTATGCCGAATATGGCGAGGGCGATTACGAGCGATCCTTCACCCTGTCGGAGGATTTCGACCCCGAAAGGATCGAGGCATCGGTCTCGCACGGCGTGCTGACGCTCTCGCTGCCGCGCGCGGCCGAGACCAAGCCGAAGAAGATCGCCGTCAAGGCGTCCTGACCAGAAGGAGGAATGGATATGCAGATCAAGGACCTGATCCCCTGGGCGCACAAGGATCGCGCGCCCGAACCGAAGAGCGGCGAGCAGAACCCAATCGCTACGCTTCAGCGCGACATGAACCGTCTGTTCGAAGGCTTCTGGAACCGCGTCGGCGATCTCGACTGGCCTTGGGGCAGCGGTGAGGCCCGCTCGGACGTGGTCGAGACCAAGGATGCGGTCGAGGTGTCGATCGAACTGCCCGGCATGGAGATGAAGGACATCGAGGTGTCTGTCAGCGACGACATGCTGACCGTCAAGGGCGAGAAGAAGATCGAGCGGCAGGAGGAGAAGAAGGGCTACTACCTCTCCGAGCGCAGCTATGGCGCGATTTACCGCACGATTCCGCTGCCGCCCGGCGTCGATGGCGAGAAGGCCGAGGCGAGTTTCAAGGACGGCGTGCTGACGATCCGTCTGCCGCAGACACCCGAAGCCCAAGCCAAGGTCAAGCGCATCGAGGTCAAGGGCGCCTGAGGGCGTGTCACGGCGCCGCCGCGGGATAACCCGGCGGCGCCTTTTCCCCGAAAAAGAGATGACATGCTGGCAAGACTCGCCCTAATATTTATTTATCCGATCGGCATCCTTTCAGGCCCGACGGCCGCTCAGGTTGTGAGTGCCGAAGCGGATCCGCGCGGCATTCCGACCATCGCGCCGCTCATCGACTCGGTCGACGATGCGGTGGTCGACATCGCGGTGGTTTCGGAACGGCCCGCGTGAATGACGCCGCTGTTTCGCGATCCGGCCAACGACAACGCCGTGCTCAGGAGCGAGGCCAATAACCTCACCGAGGTAGCGCTCGGAAATTCCGAGGATCTTCTGGTGGACGATTTCGTGGTGGCCATCGGCAATCCCTTCGGCGTCGACCAGACGGTGACCAGCGGTATCGTCTCGGCGCTTGGGCACTCGGGTATCAACCCCGAGGGCTACGAGGATTTCATCCAGACCGACGCGTCGATCAATCCAAGCAACTCGCGCGGCGCGCTCATCAAGCTGGATGGCAAGCTCGTCGGCATTGGCTTCGCCGTGCCGATCAACATGGCGCCCGCGGTCAAGGACCAACCGCTCGAGTTTGGTGAGTTGCAGCGCTGGCGGCTCCGCGTGCTTATCCAGGATATGACGCCGGATCTGGCGCAGGCGCTTGGCGCGGGAACAGTGACAGGGGGCACCGTGAGCCCGGTCGAGCCGGGCACGCCGGCCGATGACGTAGGGCTAGGGGCTGGCGATGTTGTCGTGGCTGTGAACGGCGAGACGGTAGAGGGCTCGCCCGACCTGCGCCAGAAGATTGGCCTGCGCCGTCCGGGTGACAGGGTCAAGATCGGTTATATCCACGACGGCGAGCATCTGACCGCGCAGGTCGTGCTGACCCGCGGGGCAGAACAGGGTCCAGCCGCGCGAAACCGCGGCGACGGCGATGCGCTCGGCAGGGTGCGGTTTGCGCCCCTCGACCGGTCGCATCCCGCCTGGGGCGAGGCGCAGGGCGTTGTGGTTGCCGAAGTTCTGCCCGGCAGCCGCGCGGCGCGGGCCGGGCGCGAGCCGGGCGACGTGATCACCGCCGTGCACCGCCAGTTGGCAAAGACGACGCGCGACATCGACCGCGCGTTCGAGCAGGCGGCAACGACCACCAACCGGCTCCGACCTGGCCCGATCGCGGGGTCGGGGCCGATTAATCGATGGAGCAGCAGATGAAACAGACCGAAACGCGGCCGAAAATCCGGGAAGACTGGAGCGCAATGACGCTCTACGAACGGTTCGAGCAGGCGGCGATCGTGGTGCTCACGGGCATCATCATGATCGTCATAGTCTCGGCGCTCTGGCAACTTATTCGCGAGGTCGGCCTTCGCCTGCTCCTCGGAGGGCTCGACCCGCTGGACTACAGGACGTTCCAAGCCGTTTTCGGGATGATCTTTACCGTCGTTATCGCGCTCGAGTTCAAGCGGTCTCTGCTGGTCGCCGTTGAGCGCCGTTTCGGTGTGGTGCAGGCCCGCAGCATCATTCTGATCGCGCTTCTTGCCATCGTGCGCAAGTTCATCATTCTTGACCTCTCTGAGACGGAGGCATCCAAGATCGGGGCGCTTGCCGCCACCGTGCTCGCGCTTGGCGTGGTCTACTGGCTGGTTCGCGATCAGGACATGCGGGAAAGGTCGGAATCCCAAGACCTCTGAGTCAGGGGAATACGAAGTGAAAGAAGCCATGCGATGACAGAAGATCCCTACAAGACCCTTGGCGTTGCCAAGACCGCCACCCAAGCCGAGATCAAAAAGGCCTATCGCAAGCTCGCCAAGGAGTTGCACCCGGACCTGAATCCGGACGATGCGGTCAAGCAGGAGCGGTTCAAGGCGGTCTCGCATGCCTATGACCTTCTGGGCGACCCCGAGAAGCGCCGGCGTTTTGACGCGGGCGAGATCGACGCCGACGGACAGGAGCGGCCCGAACGGCAGTATTATCATCAGTATGCGGGGCAGGACGCCGGCCGCCGCTATGATCCCGGCGGGGGCGGCTTCCACTTCGAGACGGGCGGCATGTCGGACGAGGATCTGTCGGACATCTTCTCGCACATCTTCGGTGCACGCGGCGGTCGGGCGGGCCCGGGTGGCTTCGGGCAGGAATTTCACGCCCGCGGCCAAGATCTGCGCTATCACCTCGAGGTGGAGTTCCTCGACGCCGCGCGCGGCACGAAGCGCCGTGTGACCATGCCCGACGGCAACACGATCGAGCTGACGATCCCCGCAGGGCTGAAGGACGGCCAGACCCTGCGCCTGCGCGGCAAGGGCGCGCCCGGTCATGGCCAGGGCGGGCCAGGCGATGCTTATGTTACGGTCTCGGTCCGGCCGCATCCGGTCTTCACCCGCACGGGCGACGACATCGAGATGGAGCTGCCGATCACCTTCGACGAGGCGGTTCTGGGCGGCAAGGTCGAGGTGCCTACGGTTTCGGGGTCGGTCTTTGTGACGATCCCGCAGGGCGCCTCGTCTGGGCGCAAGCTGCGACTGCGCGGCAAGGGGATTGCGCCGACCAAGGGCAAGGCGGGCGACCAGATCGTGACACTGAAGATCGTCCTGCCCAAGAAGATCGACAGCCAGGCCGAGGAACTGGCGCGGCGCTGGCGCGAGACCCAGCGCTTCGACCCGCGCGCCGAGCTCAGGAGGATGACATGAGACTGACCGAAACGATGGTTTTGCGCGAAGTCCGGCGCCTGTCCAGCCGCGACCTGCAGATCTGGGTCGAGGCAGGCTGGGTCTGCCCCGCGATGGGCGAAAGCGGCCCGGTCTTCGACGAGATCGACGTCGCCCGCCTGCGGCTTCTGTGCGACCTGCGCAAGGAAATGGCGCTGCCCGCCGACACCGTCCCGGTCGTGCTGGGCCTGATCGACCAACTGCACGAGACGCGGCGCCACTTGCATGCGATGATCGACGCGCTCGCTGACCAGCCCGAGGAGGTGCGCCGCGCCATGGCCGCGCGGCTCAGGGCGCAGGGCCTGCGCAAAGGGGAGTGACGCAAGCGCGGTCCTGTCGTAACCTGCTGTCTTTGGACGCGCACGGAAGGGAGGATGCCATGGACGAAGACCTCGCGGCCTGCCGCCGCCTGCTTACGGTGAGCTATCGCAGATATATCGAAGCAGAACGGGCGCGGGCTTCTGCCGTAAGCCAAATGCGGGGCTATTTCCCGCCCCGCCAAAGGCCGAATCCCGCTGAGATCGGCGCGCCCGGTTCCCGCATCCGTCAGCTTGTCGAGCAGAGCGAGCGCGCCTATCTGCGTTTTCAATCCGCCCATGCAACGCTTCAACAAGCGAAAACACGGCTGCAAGAACGACGAAACACGGCCTCGAGGCTGCTTTTCTTTAACGTTCGCATCGACTGACGAATGGATCGTCGAGCGGAAAAAGCTCGATCCCAGGCGCATCTGCTCCTGTAGTAAGCTCAGATCCGAGTCACAAAGCTGATGTTAGGTTCGTTCTGGAGGACTGAAGCGAGTCGCTTACGATTCCGCACGTCGGTAGGTGTCGCTTCTTCGGCAATTGGGGCGTGGCTATCAAGCTCGGTCGGTCATGGCGGTTCCAACTCGGGCGATGCTTCTGTGCGGCGCCCGGCATCACGCCACCTCCCGCGCTTCGCCGGAAGCGTCGGTGATGGCCGCCAGCGCCTCCTCGATACTGGCCGCGTAGTGCACGAGTGGCCGTTTCAGGCCATGCGTCACGAAGGCCCGTCGGATGTCGCGGCTGGCGCCCGTGAGCCAGAGCGCGACGCCGCGCTTGTGGGCCTTGTGGGCGAGACCCTCGATCATGTTGGCGCCGGTCGAGTCGAGGAAGGGTACCGCCGAGAAGTCCACGATGAGCGCCTTGTGGCTGTCCTGGATGCGGTCGAGCACCGAGCCGATGGAGGCGGTTGCGCCGAAGAAGAGCGCGCCGGTGATGCGGTAGACCACCACCTCAGGATTCGCGGCGACCTCTTCGTCATAGCTGCCACGGGG
Source organism: Thioclava pacifica DSM 10166 (assembly GCF_000714535.1). Taxonomy (GTDB): domain Bacteria; phylum Pseudomonadota; class Alphaproteobacteria; order Rhodobacterales; family Rhodobacteraceae; genus Thioclava; species Thioclava pacifica. Next base: position 68,802 of record NZ_AUND01000003.1, read on the forward strand.
GTGCGCGCTGTCCGCCTCGTCCCGGCCCACGAAGGGCGTGTGGGTGGTGATGGCGGTGGTCTTGCTCATGCGCTGGATGAAGAGGACCGAGCCGAGCGCGAAGCCGACCACGATAGCCTCGGTCAGGTCGCGGAAAATGGTCAGGAAGAAGGTCGCGGCCAGCACCGTCGCTTCGCCCGAACCTGAGCGGACCAGGATGGCGATGGCGGGCTTCTCGATCATGTTCCAGGCGACGACGGTCAGGACGCCCGCGAGCGCCGCCAGCGGAATGTAGGCGGCGAGCGGCGCGGCGATGAGCATGAACACCAGCAGGAAGACTGCATGCAGCATGCCTGCGACCGGCCCATGCGCGCCCGAACGCACGTTCGTCGCTGTCCGAGCGATGGTACCGGTGACGCAGAAGCCGCCGAAGAGGGCCGAGCCGATATTGGCCGCGCCCTGCGCCACAAGCTCGCAGTTCGAGCGGTGCCGACGCCCGGTCATGCCGTCGGCGACCACGGCAGACAGAAGCGACTCGATGGCACCCAGAAGCGTGAAGGAGATCGCGGCCGGAAGAACCGCCATGATCTTCTCGACAGACAGGTCCGGCAGGCTTGGGGCCGGCAGGGTCGAAGGGATACCGCCGAACTTCGTGCCGATGGTCTGCACCGGCAGGGTCAGCAGCGCTGTCGCCAAGGCCGCGACACCCACTGCCATCAGCATGCCCGGCCAATGCGGCCGCCAGCGGCGAAGGCCAAGGATGATCGCCACCGTCGCCGCCGAGACGAGAAGCGCGGCGGGCGTCAGGCTCGCGCGCGCCTCCCACAAAGCCGGGAGCTTCTCGAGCAACTCACCCGGTTCATGATCCAGCGTCAGGCCGAAGAGTTCCTTGATCTGGCTCGCGAAGATGATGACAGCGATCCCCGCGGTGAAGCCGACCGTGACCGGGAAGGGAATGAACTTGATGAAGGTCCCAAGCCGCAGGAAGCCGACGGCCGCCAGCATCAGCCCCGAGAGGAAGGTCGCAAGGATCAGCCCTTCCATCCCGTGCTGCGCGACCGTCGCCGCGACCAGCACGATGAAGGCACCCGCAGGACCGCCGATCTGGAACCGCGATCCGCCGAGCAGGGAAACAAGGAACCCCCCGACAATGGCGGTGTAGAGCCCCTGCGCCGGGGTCGCGCCCGAGGCGATGGCGATCGCCATGGAAAGCGGCAGCGCCACGATGGCGACGGTCAGTCCGGCAATGGCATCCGCCCGCAGCTGCGTCAGCCCATAACCCTCGCGCAGGACGGTCACGAGTTTCGGGGTGTAGAGGTCGGCGAAGCTGGGCGTATCGCCGGTCTGTCTGGTCTGGTCTTTCATCTTGGGCCGCACCTTGAATGGGTTGCGGCGGGATCGTCGGCATGTCGTCGGCGGTCGCCGTCGCGAAATATGGTCAGTTTTCCGGGGGTGGAGATTTCAGGCGAACGCCGCGTCCGCCTGCCGTGCTGGGGGTGCCTTCACCGATCAGTTCGACACCGGCGAGTTGCAGCGCCGTGACGACCTTGGTCAGGCTGTCGACCACGCCGCGCACGTTGCCGGCGCTGGCCTCCATGCGCTGAATGGTCGGGACGGACAGCCCGGACAGTTCGGCCAGAGTTTTCTGGTCGATACCGAGAAGGGCGCGCGCCGCGCGCATCTGGGGGCCGGTGATCATGAGGCATATCCTGAATGGGATATTCGCTACCTAGATCATGCATAATGATATGTCAAATATCTATGTTGCCAATCAGTCGTTCACTTTGACTGCGCCAACTTTCAATCGTTCCCTATACCTTCCCAATCGGTGAGGAGGGTTGAATCCTCTTCACCTGGTTATCTCCCCTGCCAACACTGCACTTCCGTGCACTGCCAAAGTTGCTGAAAACCTCTGGCACCCAAACTTGCGGATCACATCGAGTACCCGCGCTTCATAGGCAGCGTGTCCGATCAAGCGACACAAGTCGGACGCGTGGAACTGGCGGTTCGCAGTTGGTGCGGCTTGCATCTGTCTCAGCAATTCGCGCTCTTTGGGATCCGCTATTGGTCTCGCGGGCGGCTTGACCGCGGGACGAGTTGGAGTTCCCCACGAATTTCGCCATCGGCGCATGAAGCCAAGCAGGAAGCCGGCCGGCACCCTACCGTTGCCTCGGGACCGGTTGAAGGCGAGGAAGCGATCCCAGATGACTTGGGTGTCGATGTTCCAGCAGGGCAACGTGGCCTTCGCTGCTTTGATGAGCTCCGCCCAACTGGTCTGGAAAACGTTCGAACTCGCGGTGATGTCGATCAGTCCTGAGAAGATAGTTTTGTTATTATTATCTCTAGATAGTGATGTGTCGCCTTCACCTGACACGAGATCATGGGTTTCACTCTCCTCGTCGAAGGCGGAAAACCGAAAGATCCAGGGCGCGAACTTTCCATTCGGCTTTGCCCGCTCGAGCTGCAACTCCGACGTCTCAAGTTCGCTCAAAAGAACCGAAAGATATTGTCGTGAAACACCCATCTTCTCCGCCAGGGCCGAGAGGGTGAAGGCTGCCGTTCCGCGCGACAAACCGTTGTAGCCATCCTTCCAGGCGATGGCGTCGAGGATGAGGGTAGCAAGCTTGTGCGCTGCAACAGAGAGATTTGTCTGCGTAATCCGCCGCAGGATCAGGCCGGTCGTAGGTTCCATGGTCGAGGTCTCCTTGGAGATCCGACGCCATGTCGTGAGACAACAACATTCTTGCCAGCAAAACAACTTTGCTGGTTGCGGGTGTCTTGGCGGTGCGCTAGGAAACTCTTGTTCACGGAGTTTTCTAGCACGGCGTCAGGCTTCACGGTCTGGCGTCGTCTCCTTTTCAGGGGTTTTGCACAGCCTCCCGTGCGGGGTTGAGATGACGCGCGCGGCAAAACCGCGCGCAGATTTTGTCAGTAGCGAACTTCTTCAGAACCATAGTTCCCGGCGTGATCGCGCCAGTCGACGAAGACGGAACGGTAGAAGTAGCTGCCACATCCATTCGGAATGCTCAGGCCGGATGCGGCTGGCACCTGGCCCACGGTGGATCTTGTCCATCGGTAGTCGCCCTGCACGCCGTAGGACCCCAATCGCGTCGAGTCGCTGCGATTGCAGTCGCCATCTCGGTTTTCGTGCTGGCGATACTGGATGTGATAGACGCGAATGCTGCGCACGAAGTCAAAGGCGTCGCCAGAGATGTCGATGTCTGCTTGTTCATCCGCCTGGACGCGGACAAGGGGGATTGGAGTCGATTCCTGCGGTTCGGGCGGATCGCGGAACGTGATGTCATAAAGGCGTTCCATGGGCGACATTGGGCTGGGATCTTTGAACGACACACCCATCGGACACCGCCAGATTTGCAAGGGCGGTTCGATCGGCCATGGCGTGATCCGCCGAATGAAGACCGCTCTAGCATGCGCGCAGGGCGCGGAGGCAGGCCAGCCCCCCGCAAGGCAGAGGAGGATTGCACAGTCCACCTGATAGGCCTGAGCCGGACCGGACGAGGCCATTAGTCCGGATATGCTTATTGCCGTGGCAGTGGCCACGCCGTGGATCACGTGCTTCATGATGCCGACTCCATCTATAATGGTGCAGCGATACGAAACAACATTAATGATAGCAAGGAGATTTGATTGATAGTGACCTGCGATTGTTCGCTTGTGTCGCGAGACCGCTTCCAAGATCTGACGCCGGTTTGGGCTCTTGTGGTGTCTTGAAAGTGGCCAAAATTGCGGCCTCCTTTCACGTCCATTGCCAAACAAACACTTACAAAAAAAGAAAATGTGCTGTTTCCATGCGGCTACGAAAGCGGTCACGGAAGAACAGACCGCATGAGCCCGTCAAACGACCTGTAGCAGCGCTCATGGTCTCGGGACGGGCAGTATCGGAAAACTGTCGCGCTTGGTTCCCCGGCTGAATTCCGGGAACAGAAGGGCGGGTGGAGCAACGATCCTGGGTTGAGGCCTATGTTGGGATCGAACATGCGCTTGAAGATTTATGGCAGAATCTGATACGATTGAATATGGATAGGAGAGTCCGATGCCAAACGTCCACCTGACCGAACCGATGCAGAAATATGTGCAGGCGCAGATCGAGTCCGGCGCTTACGCCAATCTGAGCGAAGTCGTGCGCGCCGGCGTGAGGATGCTGATGGAGTGGGATGGTGCCCGGCAGTTCTATGCGCTCAAGGCCGACCTCGAGGAGGCAGCCACCCTGGCCGAAAATGGAGACTTCACCGAGTTCGATGCCCAAGCCTTCGAACCGGATGCGTTTGATCGCTGACCCGCATGACTATTCGACTTTCCGGTCGGGCCAGGTCCGACCTTGAAGAGATCCGTGCCCACACCGTCGAGACCTGGGGTAGGGACCAATGGCTCGTCTATTACCGCCAGTTGGTCACCGCCTTCGAGCAAATCACCGGGGATCCCGACCGGGGTCGGGACAGGCGTCTCTTCGTCCCGGGGATGCGATCCGTCAACTGCCAGCGTCACGTGATCTTCTACAAGCGTAAGCGCTCGGTTGATACCCTTCTGAGCGCTTCTTGTTGCCGCAACGACCGCCTGTGCCCTTGGGGCATCGACAGCTTTCCGCAGATCAGCCATTGCTTTGACGCCACCGGAGATCAGCGGGAATGATTTGATGCGTTGGGCAATTTGATGACGGTGGAGGTGATCGGTCTCTGTATTGCCGCTCTTGCAACCGCGGGCGTGATCCTGCGCCCTTTCGACTGGCCCGACTGGATCTTCGCGGTGATCGGCGCCGCAACGGCGGTTCTTGTGGGCGCGCTGCCGCTCCCCGACGCCCTACATGCCGTTGGTGAAGCGCGTGAGGTCTACGCCTTTCTGGTCGGCATGATGCTTTTGGCCGAAGTCGCCGGGCGCGAGGGCCTTTTCGATCATCTCGCCGCCCGAGCGGTGCATGCGGCGGCGGGGTCCGCGCGGCGCCTGTTCCTCATCCTCTATCTGGTCGGCACGGGCGTCACGGTCTTCCTGTCGAACGACACGACCGTGGTCGTGCTGACGCCTGCCGTCCTCGCGGTGACGCGCCATGCGCGCGTGCCGCCTTTGCCCTATCTTTTCGGCTGCGCCATCGTCGCCAATGCGGCGAGTTTCGCCCTGCCGATCTCGAACCCTGCGAATCTCGTGCTCTACCACGGCGTCCTGCCACCGCTGGGCCTGTGGCTCGGGCGGCTCGGGCTGCCCGCCCTCGCCGCGATCGCGGCCAGCTATCTCTGCCTTCTCTGGGCGATGCGTGACGACCTGGGAACAAGGCCCGCCACGCCCGAGGTGCCAGAGCTTTCACGGGGCGGATGGGTTGCGGCGACGGGCTTGGGCCTGTCGGCGGTGCTGCTGGTCACGGTCTCGGCCCTGGGCGGCAGGCTGGGGCTTGCGACGCTCGGTGCCGGAACCACGGTGGCATTGTTGGTAGCGATTGCCACCCGGCGGTCGCCCTTGCCCCTGTTGCGGCACCTGACATGGGGCGTGCTGCCGCTGGTAGCCGGGCTTTTCGTGCTGGTCGCCGTGCTGGACCGGATCGGGCTCTTGTCGACTCTGGGCCAATGGCTCGGGCAGATGTCCGCAACGTCGCCGCGGACAACCGCGGGGCTGAGCGGAATCGTGGTCGGCATCGCGAGCAACCTTGCCAACAACCTACCCGTCGGGCTGGCCGCCGCAGCGGCTGCGACCGCCGGCGACCTCGGGCATCTCGTGCGGGATTGCCTGCTGATCGGCGTGGATATCGGGCCCAACCTGTCGGTGACCGGCTCCCTTGCCACGTTGCTGTGGCTCGCGACCCTTCGCCGGTCCGGGTTGAGAGTCTCGGCGGGCCAGTTCCTGGGGGTCGGACTGCGGGTCATGCCTCCCGCTTTGATCCTGGCGCTTCTCGTCCGCTTGTGCCTGCCGGGATAAGGAGCATGAAGCAGCGTAGCCCTATGCGGCGAGGCTTGACGCGGTGGTGAAGTTCCACGGCATGAGCTCGTCGATGCGGCTCTTGGGATGCCCGTCGAGCAACGCACGCAGGGTGTCGGCGAGATAGCTGACCGGGTCGACATCGCTCATCTTGCAGTTGGCAATGAGGCTGGCGAGCATGGCCCAGTTCTCCGCTCCGACCTCGTGCCCCGCGAAGAGGGCGTTTTTCCGGGTCAACGCGATCTTCCGGATCTGGTTTTCGACGGGATTGGTGTCCAGTTCCAGACGGCCATCCTCGAGGAAGCGGGTGAGGCCCGGCCAGCGCGCCAGCGTGTAGCGGATGTCTTCAGCCAGTTTAGAGGATCGGGGAATGCGCGAGAGTTGTGCCTCGAGTCACGGTTTGAAGGCGGCGATGATGGGGGCCGAGAGGGTCTGTCGTGCCGCGAGGCGGACATCGGGCGCCGCGCCGTGCACCGTCTTCTCGATGGCATAGAGTTCGGCGATCTGGCGCAGGGCTTCCTCGGCGACCGGCGATCCGTCCTTTTCCAGCCGCTTCACGAACCGCCGGCGCGCATGCGTCCAGCAATGGACGAGCGTCCACGGCCCCTCCGCCCGGTCCACCTTGGTCAGCTTGTCATAGACTTCATAGCCGTCGCATCGAACGAACTGTCCCCGATACCCCTTGAGGAAGCGGAGCGCATGCACGGCACCGCGCCCCGGCGCGTAGTGGAACATCACCACGGGCGGACTGGTGCTCCCATGCCCGCGATCATCGGAGACGACGGCCCAGAAGTAGCCGGTCTTGGTTCTTCGTCGCCCGGGATCGAGCACCGGCGCCCGGGTCTCGTCCATGAAGATCCGGTCTGCACGTTTCAGGCATTCGCGGAGATGATCGACGATCGGACGCAGATGGAAGCAGGCGCGCCCGACCCAGTTACCGAGCGTCGCCCGGTCCAGCGTGATCCCCTGCCGGGTGTAGATCTCGGCCTGACGGTAAAACGGGAGATGGTCACCGAACTTCGCCACCATGACCTGGGCGATCAGCGCCTCGGTGGGCAGGCCGCCGGGCACGACATGCTCCGGTGCATGGGCCTGGGCCACCGCGGCGGAGCAGCGTCGGCAGGCATATTTGGGGCGCCGCGTGACGAGCACGCGCAGTTGGGCGGGCACGACATCGAGACGTTCGGAGACGTCTTCGCCGATCCTGGCCATCTCACCGCACCCACAGGGACACAGCGTGCTCGCAGGCTCCATGACCCGCTCGACATGGGGCAGATGCTTTTGAAGATGACCGCGGTTGCGGTTGGGGGTGCGGCGCTCGGCGGGGCGGTCTCCCTTCAGCGCGCGCCGCGCCCTCTCCTGCGCCGCCTCCAGGACGCCCTGCGCGACCTCGACATCCTCGAGCGGCAGGTTGAACTGCTCGGGGTCGAGCTTCTCCGACCGGGGGCCGAACTTCTCGCGGCGCAACTCGCCGACGATGCTCTCCAGCCGCCGCTGGGCCTCGACCGCATCCGCCAGCGCCGCCTCGGTTTCCGCGAGGCGAGCCTTCAGGCGAGCATTCTCTTCGGCCAGGGCAGTGTCGGTCATGACCGGGGTCTGGCACATGGCCCCTGGCGCCGCCATCGCCAAAGAGCGCCCGAGTCATTCAGCCGCAGCTATCCCGCCAGTTCAGGCCGCCGGACACGCTCGGGACGGACAAGCCGCCAGTCGAGGCCCTCGAACAGGGCGGCAAACTGGGCCGGAGACATCTTCATCACGCCGTCCTGCACCCGGGGCCAGACGAACTTCGCCCCCTCGAGCCGCTTGTGAACCAGGGCAATGCCAGTCTGGTCCCAGACCAACACCTTGATCCGGTCCGCGCGCTTGGCCCGGAACACGAAGGCCGCGCCGCTGAACGGATCGAGGCCCAGCATCTCCTGGATGGCCAGCGCCAGCCCGTCGATGCCTTCGCGGAAGTCGATCGGGCGCGTGGCAACGTAGACGCGCAGGTCGCCGCTCGGCGAGATCATTGCGACGCTGCCCGGACGGCACGGATCGTCCGGGTCAGCTGGGTCTCGTCAATATCGGAACGCACCCGCAGGATGACACCATCCAATTCCAGCTCGATCCGGCACGACCGCGCCTGACTCCGCACCAAACCGTCGCGCCCATCGGCCGTCGGCGTGGAAGGTGGATCAACGACAAGCGCCGCGAACATCGGCTCAGCCCCCGTCTCGGCAGCAAGCGCAAGCTGGCCAGACGCCAGCTTCTTGCGCCAATCATAGACCTGCCAGCGCGTCACCCCGTGCCGACGGGCCACGTCCGAAACCCTTGCCCCGGGCACCAGGCTCTCGGCAGCGATCCGGGCCCGTTCAGCCTCGCTCCGAAGACGGCGGCCAGATCGCCCTTCCAGAACCTCAACCCTGCCCGCGTAGCCGCCCATTTTGCCGTCCAATCCTGCCTCGTCTCTGCAGCAGGACTCTCACAGCAGAACTCAACATGGCAGGAGGGAAACGGCGTGGCGCTTACCTACAAGCGGCTCGATGCGGCGGATGGCGCGGCAGTCATCCTGCTCATTGTGCACCAGCGCTGCAACATGCCCGCGCTCGTCTACTACGAGGATCCCGACGGCGGTTAAGCCCATGCGTTTCCTCATTCCAATAGCTCGACCAGTTTTCCATAGTCTTCACTGACCTCGCGTGCCTCCTGAAACGCGCGTTGACGCTCGGCATCAAGACAGCGGAAGTAGTCCTGGATGTCGGCGATGTAGCCCTCGAAATCAGAACGCAGCAGATCGGCGTAGGCACGCATGTCTTCTTGCGACTGAGGCAAGAACGGTCGTTCGGGAGGTACGCAATCTGCTGCCGCGGCTATCGGCATGCTTCCAAGCAGGAACGCGAACAGCAACGGTGCGTTGCGCGCAATAAACAAGCGCACGGCAAAACTCCTTTGCTGCCTTTAAGATTATCATTCTGTCGGCTATCACCGTTATCGGAGCAAGGCGAACTTCGTCAATACGTTATTATTGTCTTGCTATCATAAATGTTGTTTTGTATCGCTCACGGTGTTGCGACCCCGTGGGCCTGATACTGCACCCAGGCAGAACAAGGACCCAAGGGAAGGCCATGATAGAAGAAGCCCCGAATGTGGTTACAGAAGACGGACTGCGCGGCTTGCTCGCCGAGGGCTACCTCATTGAGGTGGTCTGCAAGGAGAGAGCAGAGAAGCGCCATAACAGCTGGTACGGCTCGTGGGTCATCCGCGCCGTCGCCACTGATGGGCGTGACGATAAGATGCTCGTCACCAGCCGAAGCGTCCTCAAGCTCCGCGACTTCAAAACCATCGTTGGCCTTGTCAGTTTCCTGGCCGATATGGGCTGTACGACCGCTAGCATCCCACTTGAAGAAGGTGGCCGCGAACGCCACGCCGCGCCTCCGGTCAAAGGCAGCTGACCGCGCGACTGCGCTCGTCGTTGCTTTGGGTACAGGCGTTTGTTCCGCGCCCCCGGCCCTGGCCGACGGTTTCATCTTTTCGGTTGGCCCAGACGGCCAATTGATTTCCACTTCTCAAGAGGCAAACGGGCGCCTTTTTCTCTTCGCAGAACCTCGCGTTCCTGACGCAACGAGCGAGACAGCGATCCCGGCTCGATCCGCCGCCCGCGCCACCCCAGAAATCCTCCATGCGATCGAGACCACGGCTCTGCGGTATGCCGGGCATGGTGCGCTGCGTCGCGCAGGGCTTTCAGTCACTGATTGGGCGCTCCTTTACCGGGCCAATATCGAAGTCGAGAGCGCATACAATCCGGCTGCACGTAGCCCTGTCGGTGCCATAGGCCTTGGCCAGCTTATGCCGGATACCGCCCGCGACCTCGGCGTGGACCCACATGACATTGCGCAGAACCTCGACGGATCAGCCCGCTACTTGCTGATGATGCTCGAGCAGTTCGGCGAGGGCTCTCTGGCCCTTGCGGCGTACAACGCTGGCCCTGAGGCGGTCACACGCCACGGCGGCATCCCCCCTTATCGAGAAACCCAAGGGCATGTGGCCCGTGTGACTGCCGTGTTTGAGCGGCTCAGAGGAGATCTTTCATGACATCGAGGAAACGTCAAAGCGTGCTCCGCACGCGGGCGATCACCGCGTCCGGCGCGATGGCCCTTATCTTGCTGGCGGGTCCAGCGCTTGCACAGAGCATCGACCTCTCGCCGGTACAGACCCTGCTTCAAGGCATTGTCGATGCGATCACCGGTCCCTTGGGAATCGTGATTGGCACGCTCGCACTGATCGGGGTGTTCCTTTCCTGGCTCTTTGGCATCCTCGACTTTCGTCAGGCGCTTTGGGTCGTGGTTGCAATCGCGGGCATCGCCGCAGCACCCACCATCGTCGCCGCCATCTGGACCACCTGAGCTCCATCCATGGCTGACCAGTCCCGCGTGTTCATCGGTCTTCTCAGGCCACCCAAGCTGATGGGCTTGCCGATCATGTACGCAATGGTCTGGCTCTTCGGCTCGACGCTTCTGTTCCTCTGGGTGCAGAACTGGGTGGTGGCTGTGTTCGCGGGGCTGGCATGGCCGGCGCTCTGGAAGGCCGCAGACTGGGATCCGAACTTCCTCGATGTCCTAGTGATCACCCTGCAGGAAACCCCGCCCACGACGAACCGCAAGCTGCACGGAGGCGACAGCTATGCCCCGTGATGGAATTGCCGATGAGGTTGAGAACGCCATCGATCCGCTGACCGCGCTGCCGGCATGGGTCAAGGGCGAGAAGCGGCTCTCAATGATGCTGCCTTATGTGAGCCTCGTAAACGACCGAACGATCCGGACACGCGGCAACGAACTGATGCAGTGCATCCGCCTCGAAGGGGTAAACAGCACCACGAGCGAGGACGGGCATCTGGACCGGATCGGGGGGTTGCTGGCTGGCATCGTGGCGCAGGTCGGGACCGAGTTCTCATTCTACCTGCACAAGGTCTCGAAAGCGGTCGATGTGACCCTGCCGCCCGTTCCGGGCGAAGGGTTTGCGGCTGCCCTCGACAAACGATGGCACGCGCATCTCGGCCGCGCGGGCTTGCGCGACAAGACGCTGACCCTGACCGTGCTGAAGCGACCTGAGATCGGCAGCCGCTTGCCGTTCGGACTTGGGGCGTCTCGCTCGCGACATGCGGCCGACACCACCCGCCGCTTGCGCAAGCTCGACGAGGTTGTGGGCTTTCTGCTGTCCTCCTTCGATGAGCTGAAGCCCCGCCTGCTGGCCGCAAGCACCGGCGAGCTTCTGGGCTTCCTCGGTTCACTCAACACGGGCGAGGAGCACCCGCTCTTCCTCCGGTCGCGCCTCGGTGTGATCGCCGAGGACGTAGCCAATACGCGCGTCACCTTCCGCGGCACGACCATCGCACTCTCGGACGGTGCCGTCGGTGACAAGCTCGGGGCGATCTTTGCGGTGAAGAACTACCCGGCCAAGACCGATAGCCTGATGCTCGACGAGTTGAATCTGCCCGTCGACATGGTGGTCACGCACTCTTTTGTGCCGATCAACGCCAACATCATGGCGGGCCGGATCAAGCGGCAGCTGCGGCTAATGCAGGCCGCCAATGACGGAGCCGTCAGTCTCGCTCAGGAACTGGAACTCGCGCAGGACGATCTGGAATCGAAGCGCCTGATCTTCGGCGAACACCATATGACTGTGGCGGTCTATGCCCGGACCCAAACGGCGCTTGACGATATCGCAGCCGAAATCCGCAACATCTCCGCCACTTCCGGGATCAACCTGATCTCGGAGGCCTTCGGGGCGCGGGCGCATTTCATGGCGCAGCATCCCGGGAACACAGGGGCGCGCAGCCGCAAGGCCGCAATCACGAACCACAACTTCGCCGATCTCGCCACCTTTCACCGCACACCGCTTGGCAAGACTGGTAGGCAAGTCCCCTGGGGCGTGCCGATCACGCTCTTTCCGACACCCGAGCGCAGCGGTTTTCGCTTCAACTTCCACGAACAGGGCGCGCCGGATCGCGAGCCCACGGGAGGCCACACGCTGATCCTGGGCCGTCCCGGCTCCGGTAAATCCGTCCTGGCGGCCTTCCTTATGACCATGGCACGGCGGGCAGGTGCGCGGGTCTTCGTATTTGACTATCGCGCGGGCATGGAGATGGCCGTCCGCGCGCTCGGCGGCAGCTATTCGACCGTGCGGGCCGGACGGCCCACGGGCCTCAATCCTCTGCAGACCGAGATCGACATGCGGGGTCAGGCATGGCTTGCTGATTGGCTCGCGAGCCTCTTGGAGCGGCGCGATCGACCGCTGACCCCGATTCAGACCAACCGATTGCAGGAGGTCGTACGCCAGAACGCGAGCGCAGGACATGCGGGCCTGCGGAACTGGTCGGATTTCGCCTCGCTGCTGGTCTCGACCGATGACGAGGGCGATCTCTTCGAGCGTATGCAGGAATGGACGGCCGAGGGTCGCTACGGCTGGATCTTCGGGGCCAATGCCGAGGACAGTTTCAGCATCGATGGAGACGTCGCGGGCTTTGACCTCACCGGCATCCTCGATTCCGAGAGCGAGCGGGAACGCATGGCGGTCCTGTCCTACCTCTTCCGTCGGGTCGAGCGGGTGATCGAGGACCGCAAGCCCACCATCATCGTCATCGACGAGGCATGGAAAGCTCTCGACAACGCCTACTTTGCGGAGCGACTCAGCAACTGGCTGGTGACCGCCCGCAAGCAGAACGCCGTCGTCGTGATGATGACGCAATATGCCAGCCAGCTCGAGCGCACGCGCACCGGCAAGACCATCGTGGAAGCGGTGCCGACTCAGGTGCTCTTGCCCAACATTCGTGCTTCCGCCGCTGACTACGCGATGCTCGGCCTGACCGAGAAAGAGCTCGACGTGCTTCTGGGCGTCGGCTCGGCCTCGCGGCTCGCGCTTGTACGCGACGACCGTGGTTCCGTCGTGATCGATGCCGATCTCAGCGCGCTCGGCCCGCTCGTGACCATCCTTGGCGGAATGGAGAAGGGCGAAGCGCTTGTCGGCGCCGATTATCGCGAACGTCCTGATTTCTGGAGAGTGACATGACCCGTACCATCATTCGCAGCATCGTGCTGCTCGGGCTCGGCCTGGCGCTGACAGCCTGTGCGCAGCATAACGCCCCGCAAGCCAACTGCTTCAGTTTTCGCGAGGCGCCTGCGCAGGCAGGAACCGCCACCGCCACGATCTCGACCATGGGGGCGGAGGTTACGCGCCGCGACACGGCCTGCGATTTCGTCCTCTTGGGGGCGGGCGGCTGAGCCAATGCGGACCTGGCTTCCTCTCTCGATGATCGGCTTTGCACTGGCAGGTCCCACGGCGGGGCCAGCGGTCGCCCAAGGCGTGCCGACCTTCGATCTGCGCCTCTTCGCAGAGCGGCAGGCCATCCTTGAGCAGACCGATCGGGACCTGGCACTGCAGCAGGACCGGCTAAGCCGCGAGGAGGAACTGGCCGAAATCGAGCGCCAGCAACTCGCCTCCCTCGAAGGGCTGATGGATGCTATGTCGCTTGGCGCTGGAGACGTGGCCGGAACCGTGGCGGGGCTCGAGGCGGGGCAGGGGGCGGTAGACGACGTCGAAAGCGCGGCCGCCAGTCTTTATGCGCCCGAGGACACCAATCCAGCGGCAGCGCGGATGTTCGGCGATGCCAGGGAGGGGATCGAGGAGCTGATCATCCGCGCGGCACGCGACACCCATAGTCTGTCCGGGGTCGGCCGCGCAGGTCTTTCGCTCGTGCAATGGCGCTGTCTCTTGCAGGCGCTGATCTGGCAGGAAAGTCGTTTCCAGATCGGGGCACGCTCACCCGTGGGGGCCTTCGGACTTACCCAGATCATGCCCGGTACCGCGGGCGATCTCGGGATCTACCCGGCCTATTACGACGATCCCTATCTGCAGGTCACCGGCGGTGCGCGATACCTCGCACAAATGCTGAACATGTTCGATGGCAACATTATCCATGCGCTCGCCGCCTATAACGCCGGTCCTGGCAATGTGCAGGATTATGGCGGTGTGCCGCCTTTCGCGGAAACCCAGCACTATGTCGTGGTGATCCCGCAGCAGTACAACAGCTACCTCGCGGCCGTGGGCGGCATCGATGCGCTCGGCACCATCGACCCTGTGCTCCTCGCCAACGCGAGTTTCAGCCTCTCGGCCCACGGCGCAGGGGTCTATGGCGACTATTCGCTGGTCTCGGTCCGTGCCGCCGCCCTGCGGGTTCAGGACATCATCACCCGCATTGGTGAGACCGAGGATCTCCACGAGGCCATCGCGCTCAACACCTATGCCCGGGCCGAACTGGCCCGGCTGGTCGCAATCCGGACCCGGATCAAGGCCGCCCGAACCGAGCCACTCAGCGCCGAGCAGATCGCCTTGGCGGCAGCGCAAGCTGCCGAGCGACAATACATGGATTTCAGTCAGGAGGATTTGCGTTGAACCTGCGCCTGCCCCGTTCCCTTTTCGCCGGTAGCATTGCTCTCGCGCTTGCCCTCAATGTCACCGGACCTGTCGCGGCACAGGGTGTGCCCACGGTGGACACTCAGAACATTGCTCAGGAAATCCGCCAGCTTCAACAGATGCTGCAGGATTTCGGGATCCAGACGGATCTTCTGGACAATGCGTTGGAGCAACTGGACATGCTGCAAAGCCAGCTCGATCAGCTGAACGAGATGTATGCCTCGCTCACCGGGCCGCGCAGTATCCTCGGGCTTGCCATGGGCGGGGACCTCGACTCCTTGCTTGAGGCCAACTTCGAAGACATCCCCGGCCTGATCCGAGGCATCCAGGCGGGTGATTGGAGCGCTCTCATCGGGCCCAATGCCGGGCCCATGCGCACGCAGATGGAACAGGCGCTGGCAAGCGCCGGGTTCGACGAGGATTCACTCCGCGAAATCGCTACCAGCGGCAATCCGGGCGCCGAAGGCGTGGCCACGCGGGCAACCACAGGTGCTGTAATGTCGGCGGCGGCGCAGAACAGCCACGCAGAGGCGGAACAGTCTCTCGAACGGGTGGAACGTCTGGTCGAGATGATCCCGGACATGGAAGATCTCAAAGCCTCGATGGATCATAACACACGCGTCACGGCGGAACTCGCCATCGCCATGACCCGGATGTGGGAGCTGGAAGCGATCCAAACCCTGGGCGCTGGCAATGCAGGCGTGGTTGACGCCGCCACCGTTGCTGAAGAACGCCGCTACATGGACTTCACCTTGCCGGATCTTGAGCCGTGAGTGGGGTAGGAGTGATGACTGCGCGCGAACTCGTGGAAGAGGAACTTGTCTACGGTGCCCTGCGCCGGGAACAGCTTTGGCGAGTGATCGGCCTTTCCGGGGCAGGCTTTGGCGTATTCGGCTGTTTGACGGCTGCGGCTGTCGCGCTGATGGTCGAGACGCCGCCTCCCGTGGTTGTGCCATACGATCCCGCCACCGGGATGGCGCTCCCCAATGCCACGGTTGAAACCGTGTCGCTCGCCGAACGGCCTGCCGTGATCGAAGGGCAAATCTACCGCTACATTCTCGACCGCGAAACCTACAACCAGCTCGACAACGATCTTCGTGTCCGCCGTGTCCTGGCACAGTCTTCCGGGTCGGCCGAGGCCAGCATGCGCGCGATGTGGACATCGGGTCAGGAGAACTATCCGCCGACGCGATACGGGGCTGCGGCCGAGATGGCCGTTGAGATCGCATCGATCACCCTTATTGGCGAGAACCGCGCCCAGGTGCGGCTCAGAAAGCGCCTGACAAGCCCGCAGGGGGTACAGGATGGATCGTTCACTGCCACGTTGATGTTCGAGTTCCGGCCCGAGCGGACCCGCGCGATCGACGATGTCTGGCAAAACCCTTTCGGTTTCACCGTTACCCAATATGCCATCCGATCGGACCGTTCCGAATGACTCGCACTCCAATCTCTGCGCTGCTGGCCGCCAGTATTCTCGCGTTCGCGGGAACGACTGCTTTGGCCGAAACTACGCCCCGCCCAGGTTCTCATGACAATCGCGTGCGCATCGCGACCTGGACTGAAGGCCAGGTTTACCGTGTCGTCACGACTCTGACCCGCGTCACCACAGTCGAATTCGGTGAGGGTGAAACCATCCGCTCGATCATCGCCGGCGATACGGTCGGGTTTCAATTCGACGGTGTCCCGGGTGGCCGTGCCTTCGCCATCAAGCCGACAGCATCTGGCGTCGCCACTAACATCACCGTCTACACCAACCGCCGTTCCTACTACTTCCATGTCGTCGAAGCCCGGGAGACGCCGCATTATGTCGTGCAGTTCCGCTATCCTGAAAACCGCGTGCAACCCACCAGGGCGGTTGCGTCCGATGCGCCGAACGCGAATTATGCGGTCAGTGCCCGAGAAGAGTTCACGCCGACGGCTATCTGGGATGATGGTACCTTCACGTATTTCCGGTTTGCACGGAACGCGCCGGTGCCCGCCATCTTCCGATATTCGAACGGCAGGGAACGCGCGGTCAACAGCCAGGCCTTGAGTGACGGCGTCATCCGCGTGTCCGGCGTCAACCGGCAATGGGTCCTTCGCCTTGGCGAAGAGGTGATTTGCGTCCAGGACGCAGGACAGGCCACATCATGACCGAAGGTACGGAAGACCTCGCCGCGCGCCTCGCGGCTCTCGAAGGTTCGACAGGCAAAGCGAAGGCAAACAAGCGGCCTGCGCCGCTTGCCGCGATCCTTGGAGTCGTCGGCATCGCGGCAGCAGGTGGTCTGGCGTGGGCTGCCCTGCAGCCGTCGGCAGAAGCGCCAATGGCGACCGCCGCGCCGGAAGAGTTCCAGAGCAGCGGCCCCGGATTCGGAGATCTGGCGCCAATTTCTGCCCCGGAGCCCAGCCAAGCCCCGCCTGCGGACACAGGCCCGAGCGAGTCGGAACTCGCGCTGATGGAAAGTCTTGCGACATTGAGAGCGGAACTCGAGGAACTGCGCGCAAGACCGGCCGAGGCCGCGGATAGCGGGGCGGAGCAGGCGATTGCGGACCTGAGGGCGCAAATTGCCACCTTACAGGAAGCATCCGCCGAGGCGCAGCGTGTCCTCGAGCGGCAGCTGACAGAGCGGGATCGCGAATTGGATCAGCTCCGCATGGACTTGGAACTTGCACGGCTTGCACCACCAGAGCCGACCTCATTGGGACCAAGTGAAGAAGAATTGCGGCTGGCCGAACTCGAAAGGCGGCGCGCAGCCGAAGCTGAGGCCCGCGCAGAGCGCATCGCGTCTCCTATGATCGCGTTCTCCGGGATGGGCGCGGGTGCGGATAGGGAGAATACGCTGGAAGCCGCGCGTCTGAATGCAGATGAAGCCTTTGTTCGTTCGGGCGCGCAACCAGCACAGGTGACACGTGCCGAAGTGATCGCGAACCCATCGAACACGGTTGTTCAGGGCACCATGATTCAGGCTGTGACAGAGACGGCCCTCGACAGCACACTGCCCGGCGCGATCCGCGCCATCGTCTCGGAAGACGTCCATTCTTTCGATGGAACGCGTATCCTGATCCCGCGCGGCGCACGGCTGATCGGGCGCTACCGCTCCGATGTCGCACTCGCCCAATCACGCGTCATGGTGGCATGGGACAGGATCATCTTGCCCGATAATCAGACCGTGCAGATCAGCGCCTTCGGTGGAGACGAACTCGGCCGTACTGGCACCACCGGGTTTGTCGACACCCGTTTCGCGCAACGCTTCGGCTCCGCCGCGCTGATCTCCTTGATCGGCGCCTTGCCTGCGGCTGCGGCGGGTCAAATCGACAGCGAGGCGGCGGCCGATGTTGCGAGCGATGTCGGCACGGATCTGCGCGATAGCACGCAAAGCGTGATGCAGGACTATCTGGCGATCCGGCCAGTGATACATGTCGATCAGGGTACACGGATCACGGTCATGGTCGATCGTGACCTCGAGATTTTCTGACATGGCTGCAAGTTATCTGGAAGCGTCGCTCGACCGTTTCGGCCCCGAGGTCCTGCGCGACGACACGATCGAGATCTGCATCAATCCCGACGGACAAGTCTGGGGCGAATTCCAGGGCGATCACTTCATGCGAGGTCTAGGCAGCCCGCTGAGCCAAACCGAGATCAAGGACCTCGGCAACCAGATCGCCTCGGCCGCCTCGACGACGCTCAGCACGAAGAAGCCCATTGTCTCGGTCTCGATCCTATATCGAGATCGCCCGATCCGCGCGCAGGTGATCCAGCCGCCGGCAGTCGAGGGCGGGTTTTCAATATCGTTGCGCTTCTTCTCCTCCCTGCCGCTAGAGGCAATCCGGCTCGGCTTCCTCTATGGAAAGGAGCGCAGCCTCGAAGGTCTGCGGCGCGAACGAAACGCCGCGCTGCGCGATGTGGTTGCCTCCGGCGACATCGACGCCGCGCTGCGCTTCTGCGTCGAGAACAAGCTCAACATGATCGTTTCGGGCGGTACATCGACCGGCAAGACGGTCGCGGCGCGCAAGATCCTTTCGCTGATCGCGCCCGAAGAGCGGATCATCACTATCGAGGAGGCGGCCGAGCTGCGCCCCGAGCAGCCCAATGCCGTGACGTTGATCGCGGACCGGGACACGGATGCCCGCAGTGCCGATGTGCTCTTGGCCTCAACGCTTCGCATGCGACCTGACCGGATCGTCCTGGGCGAAGTCCGCGGGCGCGAGGCGATGACGTTTCTCGAGGCAATCAACACCGGCCACGGTGGATCGCTGACTACGCTCCATGCCGAGACTCCACAACTTGCTGTTCGCCGCCTCGCCATCGCCGCCCTGAAAACGGATGTGCCGATGACCTATGCCGACATGATCGATTATATTGAGGGCTCGATCGACGTGATCATTCAGGCAGGCCGCCATGAAGGCGCGCGCGGAATCACCGAGTTCTTTCTCCCGGGTCAAACCACAGATTTGAACCTCGACACGGTCGACGGCAGAGTCAACAAGAGCCCCTCCGTTGCCGCTGAGTAAAAAAGGACCCCCCAGATGCGAAAACCAGTCCTCGCAGTCATGCTTGCCGCCCTTGCGGGCCCACTTGTGGCGCAGACTTCGCCTCCGATCTCAAACGATCTCACGGTCGATATGTCGCCTCAACAGTACCGGATCTGCAACGAACGTCCGGCGCGACCGACTTGGATGGACGAAATCAATCCGCGTGAAGCTTACAAGGCGCTGACGTTGATGCGTCTCTACGAGTTGCGGTCATGGGAGGCGATCAACGAAAGTGGCGATTGCGGCTGTGATGTGCGCTTCCCGTCTTGGGATGCCGCTTCGACCGAGTACGAGGAACAGTTCGCGAGCAACACCCAAGCGGAGCACACTCAAGCCCAATTGGCCCTCCGCAAAGAACAGAACCAGATCGCCCGCGCCGTCCAGGATATCTGCGAAGCGCAAGGCAACTGGTAATGAGCATCGTCAGCTGGATGGTTGGAACCGCCGACGGCTTCCTCGCCGATGCGGCCGAGTCCCAGTTCGGGGCCGTGGCGAGCAATACCGGCACGATCGTCCTGCTGATGGTCACGCTTTCGCTGATCGGCGTCTGCATCAACATGGCATTCCAGTTCCGCAGCATGGATGGGGCAAGTTTCTTCTGGTACCTGATCAAGCTGATGCTGATAGGGGTCTTCGCTTTCAACTGGGCCAACTTCAACGCTGTCGCAAATGCAGTCATTGGTGGGCTCGACTATGTGGCGGGCGCACTGATTTCCTCGGTCGGCGGCGGAGGGGCGGGGGCCACATACTTCGCGGCCGAGTTCGATGATCTCATTTCAGAGTTCAGCCAATACTTGAACGCCATCGGCAGCAACCTGAACTGGATGACAGGTGCAATCTTGGGCGGCATAGGGCTCGTTCTGTTGAGCCTTCTTGGCTTCATGACCGGCATCGTGCTCATATTCGCCAAGATGATGCTGACCCTCATGCTCGGCCTCGCTCCGATCATGATCGCACTGTCGCTCTTTGACGCGACCAAGGATTTTTTTCACAGATGGGTCTCGACGACGATCAGCTACGCCTTCTACCCCATCGTCATAGCCGCCATGTTCTCGACCGTCGTCGGCATGGCGAATTCGCTGCTGGCCCAGATCGGTGATCCGAACTCCGCGACCAACATCGGCTCGCTGGTGCCGTTCTTCGTCATGGTGTTCCTGGCCAAAGGATTTGTAGCAGCAACACCCCTGATCGTTCGCGGCATCTCGGGAAACCTAATGGTGGCGGCGGCACCGGCGATTGTCAGCGGGTCCGCAGGGGTACTGCGAGGGCTGGCTAACACATCTGGTGTTCAGGGCAGGGCGCGGATAGGGGCGCTCACGACGGGTGAGGCGATTGGACGTGGAACTGTACACGCTCCTGCTGCGGTAAAGAGCGCCGCGGCGACGGCGAGCGCGCAGGTGGTCAGGATGGCCGAGAGGGCAAAGCGATTGGGAAGATAAGCATAGGGAGAATTGCTCTAGTTCTGTGCTTTGCGGCGGCTATTCCCAGTCATCGTTTTCACCTCCAAAGTCGAAGTGATTTCGCGCGACAACTTTCGCCTTGATCGCCTTCATCCCCCATTTCCCACGCTTCTTATCGAAACTTGCAACAGCCACGCCTTCCACAATATCGCCCGCCTGTACCCCTTCAGCAGTGATCATGTGAGGAGGAATGAAGATATCTCCAAGTGTGAACCCCAGCCCGCTCGGCGTCACGTTCGTTGCCTCGCGGAATGGGCGACAGACATCAGCAGAAGGTGATTGTTCGGTGGGTTCAATTTCGAGAATACGCGTGCGAAGGCCGTTCTTCGAATGGTGCTGGGAAAGACGAACTGCCACGGTGGTTCCAATCTCCACCTGCCACGGGCAAAGTGAGATTGGGCAAGTTCCATCCACGCCGCGTGCTACGATGACGTGAAGCAGAGACTTTCCATGGTTGATGTGGTCGATGACACCAACCCGAAAGGGCATGATGTCCATGGGTGTGCCGTCTTCCCGGCGGCTGATCCGGTGAATTATTGTGCGCTTTGGCTCGGCCTTTGATGTCTCTAATTGCAACTTGATCGGCGTTCCTTCGGCCAACCTGCGGATGTCCGGATGGCTGTCGGGCAGGCTCAACTCGATTGCGAACGGATTCCCCTTCACATAGATTCTGCGGCGCCTTCGAGGCTTCTGACCATCTCGCCCCTCGATGGTGAAAACGTCCCCGAGGCACGCATCGGTCCACGGGAGGTGCGAGAAAAGCAAAGCTTCCGCCGCATCGCTCAGGCTGCCATAGAAGGCGCGATCAGTCGTGTTCGGCGTCACCGCAGAAAGTCTTTCAACAAGACTCTGTGCTTCGCGGGGTATCGCGTATCCGGCGCGGGCGCGGTGTGCAATCATTCGCTCTGCCTCGAACCGGGCTTCGGCAGGGTGGCTTTCTTCCAACAGAGCCGCGAACTTGAGGCGGACCTTCCCTACGAAGTTATCGTCCTGTGAACAGCTCAGGGCCTTGGCATAGCACGAGCGCCGAGCAGTGTCCCACCGGGTGGTG
>NZ_AUND01000004.1 GCF_000714535.1 Thioclava pacifica DSM 10166
GTCCTCTTCGAGGACTCCCCCGAGATATTTCGATCAAGAAGAAGTCTCCAATTCCTCTTCTTCTTGATTTAAATATCTCGGGGGTGAATTTCCGATAGGAAAGAGGGGGCAGCGCCCCCTTTCGCCCCCTTGACCGGCTGCGATGGCGGGGTCATTGAGAGGACCATGATCGGGTTTGTCACATGCCACGAACGCGGTGCAGCGGATCGCCTGCTGGCCCAACTCGCCGAACGCCTCGTTCAGGCGGGGCGGCCGGTGATCGGCATGGTGCGGGCTGAAGCGCGACAGCGCTTCGATTGCGAAATGCATCTGCGCCTGCTGCCGGGGGGGCAGATCCGCGCCATCTCGCAGGATCTGGGCAAGGGGGCGTCGGGGTGCTCGCTCGACGCGGGCGCTCTCGAAGAGGTGGTTGCTCAGGTGGGGGCTGCGCTCGAGCAGGCCGCGCCGGGTACGGTGGTCCTGCTCAACAAGTTCGGCAAACAGGAGGCCGCGGGGCGGGGGTGTCGCGATCTGATTGCGCAGGCCATGGCGTCCGATTTGCCGGTTCTGCTGTCGGTGCCGCCCGAGACCCGCGACGATTTCGAAGCCTTTGCAGATGGCTTTGCCGAGGAAATCGTGCCAGATATTCAGGCGCTTGAGGCTTTTCTGTCCCGCGAGGCCGTTTAATCGCGGCCAGCGGCGTTGCTTGCGGGTCCGGCAATGCTAGACTCGAAAGGCGAAGGTGAGTAGAAGGGGCGCGTTAGCGCTAACGGACCTCAAACACGGAGCAGCCCATGGTTTCGCGCGTCATTCCCGTCGATCGGTTCGATCTGGTGATTTTCGGCGCCACTGGCGATCTCGCCAACCGCAAGATTCTGCCCGGCCTTTTCCGCCGCTTCTGCGCGGGGCAGATCCCGGACGGGTCTCGGATCATCGGGGCTGCGCGCTCCGAGATGACCCCCGAGGAATTTCGCGATCAGACCGCGGCGGCGATCGCGGAGTTCGGCGGGAAGCATTCGGGTGACGAGGAAAGTCTCAAGGGGTTTCTCACGCTTCTCGATTACGTGCCAATCGACGCCAGGGGTGAGGATGGCTGGGATGCGTTGAAATCCAAGGTTCGCCCCGAAGAGATCAATGCGTTCTATTTTTCGGTCGCTCCCGCGCTTTTCGGCGATCTCGCCGAGCGGCTGCACAAGCGCGGCATCGCGGGCAAGGACGCGCGGATCGTCGTCGAGAAACCTTTCGGTCGCGATCTGGCCTCGGCCAAGGCGCTCAACGCCACACTGGCTGCCTATTTCGACGAGACGCAGATCTACCGGATCGACCACTACCTGGGCAAAGAGACGGTTCAGAACCTGATGGCTGTCCGTTTCGCCAACATTCTCTTCGAGCCGCTCTGGAACAGCCAGTTTGTCGATCATGTGCAAATCACCGTGGCTGAAACGGTCGGTGTGGGGGGGCGCGGATCGTATTATGACAAGTCTGGCGCAATGCGCGACATGGTGCAAAACCACCTGATGCAGCTTTTGTGCCTGATCGCGATGGAGCCGCCTTATCACTTCGACCCGGACGCGGTGCGTGACGAGAAGCTCAAGGTGATCCGCGCGCTTCAGCCCGTGGTTCCGGCCGATATGGTGCGCGGGCAGTATCAGGCGAGCAAGGACGCACCGGGCTATGTCGAGGATGCCGAGAACCCGGACTCGAAGACCGAAAGCTATATCGCGATGAAATGCCATATCGCGAACTGGCGCTGGGTGAATACGCCTTTCTACCTGCGCACCGGCAAGCGTCTGCGCGCGCGGACCTCGGAAATCGCGATTACCTTCAAGGAACCGCCGCATCTGATCTTCGACGAGGCCGAGGGCGAATGGCGCGAGAACGTGTTGGTCATCCGGCTCCAGCCCAATGAGGGCATGAATCTCAAGATGATGATCAAGGAGCCGGGGCCGGGCGGTATGCGCCTCGTGCAGGTGCCGCTCGATATGTCGTTTGCGGAAGCTCTGGGCGAGGAAGCGGACATCACCGACGCCTATGAACGCCTGATCATGGATGTGATCCGGGGCAACCAGACGCTGTTCATGCGCGGCGACGAGGTCGAGGCCGCCTGGGCCTGGACCGATCCGATCATCGAGGGGTGGGAAGAGCGGGGCGACAAGCCGCAGCCTTATGACAGCGGCTCGTCCGGGCCCGATGATGCGCTGATGCTGATGCATCGTGACGGGCGACGCTGGCGGGAGATCCGTGAATGAATTTTAAGAGTTACCCCGATCGCGAGTTCCTGATGATGGGCCTCGCCGATCGTATCGCGAGCCAGCTACGCGAGACGATCCAGACGCAGGGGCACGCGACCTTTTCGGTGCCCGGCGGGACCACGCCGGGGCCGATCTTCGATATTCTCTCGGGCGTGGATCTCGATTGGGGATCGGTCGCGGTGCTGCTCAATGACGAGCGATGGGTGCCTGAAAGCTCGGAGCGTTCGAACACCCGCCTGATCCGCGAGCGCCTCCTGACCGGGCGCGCGGCCAAGGCGACGCTGGTGCCGCTTTACGCCGAGGCGCCGCGCCCCGAGGACAAGATGGCGGAGCTCGCTGAAGGGATCGCGCCGCATCTGCCGATCTCGGTGCTGCTGCTGGGGATGGGGGCGGATATGCATACCGCAAGCCTCTTTCCCGGCGCCGATCGTCTGGCCGAGGCGCTCTCGGACGATGCACCGATCCTGCTGCCGATGCGCGCCGAAGCGGCGGGCGAGCCGCGCATCACGCTCTCGGCGCCTGTTCTGCGCGACGCGATGCACACGCATATCCTGATCACCGGGGCCGAGAAGCGCAAAGCCATCGAGGCCGCCGAGACCCTTCCCGTGGAACAGGCGCCGGTGCGCGCCGTTCTCAAAGACGCGACCGTTCACTGGGCTGAGTAAGCGATGACCATCTGGCAAGACCTCCTCGACAAAGCGCAATCCGTTCAAAGCCGCGAGATCGCGGACTTGTTCGAAAAGGACAATCGGGCGGCGGGGTTCAGCCGCGAGTCGGGGCCGTTCCTGTTCGATTTCTCCAAGACGAATATCGACGCGGAGACCTTTGATCTACTGGTGAAACTGGCTGAGGAGAAGCAGGTCGCCGCCCGCGCCAAGGCAATGTTCACGGGCGCGAAGATCAACGAGACCGAGGGCCGCGCGGTGCTGCATACGGCGCTACGCAATCTCGACACGGATGTCTTCGTCGATGGCGAGAACGTCATGCCCGAGGTTCGTGCGACCTATGCGCGGATGGTCGATTTCGCCCGCGATGTGCGGGACGGCAAGTTCACGGGGCAGGGGGGCAAGATCACCGATGTGGTCAATATCGGCATCGGCGGCTCGGATCTCGGCCCGGCGATGGCCACGCTTGCGCTTGCGCCCTATCACGACGGGCCGCGCTGCCATTTCGTCTCGAATGTCGATGGCGCGCATATCCATGACACGCTGGCCGGTCTGGACCCGGAAACGACGCTGGTGATCGTGGCCTCCAAGACCTTCACCACGATCGAGACGATGACCAATGCCGAGACGGCAAAGCGCTGGATGGCCGGGAAAGTCGCGGAGCCGGCGGCGCAATTCGCGGCGCTCTCGACCTCGGCCGAGAAGACGGCGGCCTTCGGGATCGACCCGTCGCGCGTCTTCGGCTTCGCCGATTGGGTCGGCGGGCGCTATTCGATGTGGGGGCCGATCGGCCTGTCGCTGATGATCGCGATCGGGCCGGAGGATTTCGCCGATTTCCTCAAGGGCGCTGCGGCGATGGATGCGCATTTCCGCGAAGCTGCGTTCAAGGACAACCTGCCGGTGCTGCTGGCGCTGGTGGGCATCTGGCATAACCAATTCTGCGACTACGCGACCCGCGCAGTTCTGCCCTATGATCAACGGCTTGCGCGTCTGCCCGCCTATCTCCAGCAGCTCGAGATGGAGAGCAACGGCAAGCGGGTCAGCATGGATGGCAAAGATCTACCTTATAACTCTGGCCCGGTCGTCTGGGGTGAGCCCGGCACCAACGGCCAGCACGCGTTCTACCAGCTGATCCACCAAGGCACGCGGATCATTCCGTGCGAATTCATGGTCGCCGCCGAAGGGCACGAACCCGACCTGGCGCATCAGCATCTTCTCCTGGTGGCCAACTGTCTTGCCCAATCCGAGGCGCTGATGCGGGGCCGGACGCTGGACGAGGCGACCGAGATCATGCGCAAGAAGGGGCTGGAGGGGGCCGAGCTCGACCGTCAGGCGCGCCACCGCGTCTTCCCGGGCTCGCGACCCTCGACGACGCTGCTTTACCCCAAGCTCACGCCGGAGGTCTTCGGAGGGATCGTCGCGCTTTACGAACACCGCGTCTTTGTCGAAGGCGTGATCCTCGGGATCAATAGCTTCGATCAATGGGGGGTGGAGCTTGGCAAGGAGCTGGCGCTCGCGCTCGCCCCGGTGCTGAGCGGCGAGGACGCGGGGGAGGGCAAGGACGGCTCGACCCGTCAGCTTGTCGCGCGCATCCGGGCCTTGCGGGGGTGACATCCCGCGCTTGTGACGGAACACCCTCTCTGCTCGCACGTTTTCCGATTGGAATGTTGTGAGTTGAAGGAGGGTTCCGATGATCGAGAAGATGGACAACAGCCCCGCAGGTGTCGCGGGGCTTGAAGCCTCCGGCACGGTTCTCGCGCGGGACGTGACCGAGGCGCTGCGCATAGTCGCCCCGACCCAGAAACTGCTGGTCGAGGTCGCGCCGCGCTTCGATGGCTACATGGCAGAGCTGGTCGGCGGAATGCGCCGGGCTTGCCGGGACGGGCAGGCCGAACGCTGCGCGCTGGTTGTGCCGCAAGACATGCATGACGAGGCCACGATGCAGGGCGAGGGGGATGGGTTGCGCATCTTCACTGCGCGCAATGAGGCCGAAGACTGGCTCGCCTCTTAACGCAGGCCGATCTCGGCAAGCGCCACGGCAAGCTCGCGGGGCAGGGCATCTTCACGGGAGCGGCCCTTGGGCAGATCGCGCGGCGCATCCTCTGGTTTGAGATAGCGCCAGCCCTGAAACGGGCGGCGCATCAGCGCCTCGGTGCGCACCACCTCACGATCAAGCACAATGGCGCAGCGCGCGATCCCGTCAGCGCCCATCACCTCGGACAGCTCAAGGATACGCTGGCGCGCGAGCACAGCGCCCTTGAACACCCAGTAAAGCGACCCGCCGTTCAGGATCTCATCCGCGCGTTTGGGCCACATTCGCGTGACATGCATCGCCGGGCCGCTGCCATAGCGACTGGACTGCCACGCGATCAGGTCCTCGACCTTCTCGGCGCCGACGCAAAGTTTGATCAGGTTCACAGTGTTTTCACCCATGATCCCTAGTTAGGATTTTGATCCCTTCACGGCAATGTCCGATTTGCATCTGGTCAGGCGGAGGGGCCTTAGGTATAGTGGTTATCCGCCCCCGGCGCACGATATGCGGCGGGGGCGTCTGATTTCTGAGCATTTCCGCACCGACCGTCGAGAGGACCGAATGAGCCGTTTTGCCGCCCCCATCGCCGAGCAGATCTGGGATATGAAATACCGCCTGAAAGAGCAGGACGGCACGCCCATCGACGCAACGGTGGAAGATAGCTGGCGGCGGATTGCACGGGCCCTGGCCGAGGTTGAGGACAAGCCCTCTGAATGGGAAGAAAAATTCTACCATGCGCTGGAAGACTTCAAATATCTTCCCGCTGGGCGGATCACCGCAGGGGCCGGCACGGGGCGTGCGGTGACGCTCTTCAACTGTTTCGTTATGGGCACGATCCCGGACAATATGGGCGGCATCTTCGACATGCTCAAAGAGGCCGCGCTGACGATGCAGCAGGGCGGCGGAATCGGGTATGATTTCTCGACGATCCGCCCGCGCGGCGCCGAGGTGAAGGGCGTGGCGGCCGATGCCTCCGGCCCGCTATCGTTCATGGATGTCTGGGATGCGATGTGCCGCACGATCATGTCGGCGGGCTCGCGTCGCGGCGCGATGATGGCGACGATGCGCTGCGACCATCCCGATATCGAGAATTTCATCACCGCCAAGCAGGACTCGGCCCGGCTGCGGATGTTCAACCTCTCGGTGTTGGTGACGGATGCCTTCATGGAAGCGGTGAAGGCTGATGGCCCTTGGGATCTGAAATATGACGGCAAGGTTTATCACACGCTGAACGCCCGTGATCTGTGGAACAAGATCATGCGCGCGACCTATGATTACGCCGAGCCGGGCGTGATCTTCATCGACCGCATCAACAAGATGAACAACCTCAACTATGTCGAGCAGATCGCCGCGACCAATCCCTGCGGCGAGCAGCCCCTGCCGCCCTATGGCGCCTGCCTGCTCGGCTCGATCAACCTCGCGCGTCTCGTGACGAACCCGTTCGAGGGTAATGCCGCGCTGGACCCCGCAAAGCTCGACGAGCTGGTGCGTCTGGCCGTGCGGATGATGGATAACGTGGTCGACGCCTCGCGCTTCCCGCTCGAGGCGCAGCGCGAAGAGGCGCAAAACAAGCGCCGGATCGGGCTGGGCGTGACGGGTCTGGCCGACGCGCTCCTGATGCTGGGGCTGCGCTATGGCTCTGAAGAGGCGGCTGCGCAAACCGAGGCCTGGATGAAGCTGATCGCGCGGGCGAGCTATCTCGCCTCGGTCGATCTGGCGAAGGAAAAGGGCGCTTTCCCGCTCTTCGATGCCGAGAAATATCTCAACTCCGGCAATATGTTGCAGATGGATGATGATGTGCGCGAGGCGATCCGCAAACACGGCATCCGCAACGCGCTGCTGACCTCGATCGCGCCGACCGGGACGATCTCGCTTTACGCGGGCAACGTGTCGAGCGGCATCGAGCCGGTCTTCGCCTATGCCTATACCCGCAAGGTGCTGCAGCCCGACGGCTCGCGCACCGAGGAAGAGGTGGTCGATTACGCCGTGCAGATGTGGCGCGACAAGTTCGGTGACAAACCCTTGCCCGACTATTTCGTCAACGCCCAGACCCTTGCGCCGATGGATCACGTCCGGATGCAGGCGGCGGCGCAGAAATGGATCGACTCGAGCATTTCCAAGACCATCAACTGCCCCGAGGATATCCCCTTCGAGGAGTTCAAATCGGTCTATATGGAAGCCTGGGACACCGGCTGCAAAGGCTGCACGACCTATCGCCCGAACGATGTGACGGGTTCGGTTCTCAGCGTCTCCGAGAAGGAAGAGAAGGCCCCCGAGGTCGATCAGGGCGCCGAGGTGGTCTACCTGACCGAGCCGCTGGACCGTCCCGCCGCGCTGGAAGGTTCGACCTACAAGATCAAGTGGCCGGGCTCCGAGCATGCGATCTACATCACCATCAACGATATCGTTCAGGGCGGCCATCGCCGTCCCTTCGAGGTCTTCATCAACTCCAAGAACATGGAGCATTTCGCCTGGACCGTCGCGCTGACCCGCATGGTCTCGGCCGTGTTCCGTCGCGGCGGTGACGTGTCCTTCGTGGTCGAAGAGCTGAAAGCCGTGTTCGACCCGCGCGGCGGCGCCTGGATGCAGGGCAAATACGTCCCCTCGATCCTCGCGGCGATCGGCGGCGTGATCGAGCGCCACATGATTGCGACGGGCTTCCTCGAAGGCGAGGGGATGGGCCTGAAATCCGACCCCGAGGCCGAGAAAATGATCGTCGGCGAAGCCCCGCGCGGCAAAGCCTGCCCGTCCTGCGGGAGCTACGCGATGCGGATGGTCGAAGGCTGCATGACCTGCGCCGATTGCGGCCACAGCAAATGCGGGTGACGCGGGAGCGGGGCTGATATTATTGAGCACCGCATAAAATGTCCATTCCGGTAGGTTTTTGTCCATTCCGGAAAGCATAACGTGACCATCGAAGGCTCGGCCTTCGGTGGTTTTTCTTTTGTTTCAATGCCTTGACTTGTCGTCGGCGAAGGGGCTTTCTAATCCGTTTCCGGCGCTCCGGGCCGGTTGACGTCGCCTCGGGAAATCGACTTAACCTCCACCCAAACCCGGGTTCCTCATCATCAACGCCTCGCAAGCAGCCGTTTCGCGAGGGGCGTCAGCGGCGCGTGCCGCCTGACCAGAAGGAGCCTGCCATGTCCGACCATTTCCCGATCTGTGATCTTCGCTTCGATCTCGAGACCTCATCCTCGAAGATCGAGGCACAACTCACCAGGTTCCTGCGCAAACTGCGTTGGGTGGCGCAGGGCCACGATCCGGCTGACTTCGACGCGGTGCGCGATGATGAGTGCTGGGACGACGCGATGCGGGCCTGTCGCCCCAGCTTGCATGATGGCGACAGGATTCGGCGTCGGGCCTCTGTGCTCGCGGATCGGCGGCTCAGCGCGTCGGGAATGGCACATCTGGGTCGAGAGGCACGGGAGACGCTGGCGGGGCTCAAACACGGCGTGCGCATGGTGCGGCTCGCGAGCGAACACCGCGCCGACGAGATTGCCGCCGCTCTGCACGAGGAGATGCCCTGGATGGGCCGCGCGAGCGAGATCGCCTGGAATGCGATGCGTGAGAGTGTGCGCGAGGGTGCTCCGGCCTTGCGCCTGCCGCCGCTCCTCCTCGATGGACCTCCGGGCATCGGAAAGAGCCATTGGGCGCGGCGATTGGCAGAGCTGATCGGCACGCCCTCGGAACTGATCGACGCTGCGAATGAACCGGCCGGCTTCGCGGTCGCGGGTAGCCAGAAAGGCTGGTCGACGGCCCATCCCGGCCGACCTGTGGAACTCATTCTGCGCGAGCGCGTGGGCAACCCGGTCATCGTGATCGACGAGGTGGACAAGGTGGGCGATGTGCGTTCGAACAAGGGCTTCAGCTTTGCGTTGAGCAACGCGCTCCTGCCGCTGCTCGAACCCCTCAGCGCCCGGACCTGGAACTGCCCCTATCACAGGGTGCGGTTCGATATGCGGTGGATTGGCTGGATCCTGACCTCCAACAACCGTCGGGTCGTGCCAGCGCCGCTGCTGAGCCGTTGTCGCGTGCTCGATATCCCACCGCTCTCTGGCGCGCATCTGGCGTATTTCACGCGCCGGGCGGGGACGGCACGCGGCCTGCCGGCGGATACGATCGAAGCGTTGGCAGACATGCTGCGAGGCGCCGGGCGCGGATGGGATCTGCGCGCAGTGATCAAGGTGATCGATGGTCTCGCGGCGCACGAGAACCGACCGACATTGCAGTGAAAGGGGCAGAGTGAAATGGCGGAGTAGGGCGGAAAGCAGACATTCGCTGCGCGAACCACGAAGGTCGGCAATGCGAAGAGAGCGCACAGTCCGGTGTCGTCAGCGCGATTAGCTGCGTCACCGCGACATCAGATACTCCGCAACGGCCTGATAGGCGGGAAGCGAGGTCGGATCGATGAAGCCGTTTTGCGCCTGCGGATAGGAAGCGAACCGCACGAGGACCATCTTTGCCGTCGGATCGACATAGATGGTTTGCCCGTGAACGCCGCGCGCCGCGAAGGCGCCGTGATCGTTGTGAAAGACCCACCATTGGCTCGTATAGCTCCCGTTCGGGATGGTCGGAAAGCCGCTGAACTTCGACGGATCACCGCCCTTGCGAATGTGCTCGACCACTTCGGCCGGGAAAAGTCGCTTGCCCCCGAACGCGCCCTCATCGAGCATGATCTGCCCAAGCCGGCCCAAATCGCGCAGGCTGGCCGAGATGCCGCCCCCAGCGAAGGGCACGCCCTTGGCATCGACCGTCTGATAGGCGTCCTGTTCCGCGCCCATGGGCCGCCAGAGCCGTTCCGAGGCAAGCTCCGTCACCGACTTGTTCGTGACCCGGCTGATGATCCAGCCCAGCATGTCGGAATTGATCGTCTTGTAATGGAAGGCTGCGCCATGTTCGCCGTCGGGCTTCACCTGCTGGAGATATTCCCAATAGCCGTTGGGGCCCGTGTAACCCTCGGGTTTGGGCAGCGGGCTTGCCGCGGCGGAATAAAGCCAGATATCCGCGTTCGGGTCGGAATAATCCTCGGAATATTTGACCCCGGTCGTCATATCCATCACCTGCCGGACGGTCGCCGTCGCAAAGGCGCTTTCGCCGATCTCGGGGATGATGTCGCGCACCAGCAGCGTATCGTCGAGCTTGCCCTCGGCCACCAGAATTTCGCCCAGAAGCCCGGTGACGGATTTCGTCATCGACATGGCCGCGTGTTTTCCGGTCTCGTCGAGACAGCCGAAATACCGCTCATAGACGACCTCGCCCTCATGCAGGATCAGGATGCCATCAGTGTAATTGGCGTAAAGCGATTGCTCCCAGGTCATCGGGGCTTCGGCGTTCAGCGGCGTGAAGCTGAGCGCGTCGATTTCCTGGCGCAGATCGGCGAAACGCGGCGCAGAGGGATAGCGCAGCGTGGATGGGGCCCCGAGACCGCGGCTGATTTCCTCGGTCGGCAGGAATTCCCGCAGGTGGCAGACCGACCAGCGCAGCTTCGGGAAGCTGAAGAAGTTCGAATCCGGCTGGGTAATCAGCTTGTCGGCGGGCGGCGGAAAGCCCTGCATCCAGCCCATGACGCGCGGGTCGGAGTCCTGCGCGGAAAGCGGTGTGGATTGGGCGAAGGCCGCAGGTGCCAGACAGAGCGTCGTGACCAGGGTGACCGTCTGCGCGATCCGTTTAGAAATTGACGACGACATTGAGGAAGCCTCCGGTCCAGTTGGGCACCTTGCCCGCCACGGCATTCTTGATCCCTTTGCCGGGGATCGAGACGCTGACCCCTGCGGTCAGGAAGGTGTTGCGGTTGATGATACGGCTGTATTCGAGAAAGACGTCATCGGAGAGATGCGCGTTGGTGACGCCGGAGAGGACGTTCGCCGTCGCACCTGTCGTGTCGAGCCGGGTCGCCTGTCCGAACTGGATCGGGCTGTTCAGCTCGTTCGCGCGGATATGGGCATAGCGCAGGGTCACGCTGTCCTGACGGGTCGGCTGAAGTTTCAGCGCGAGGCCATGGGCCTGAACGTTGGAATTGATGAACACCATCGAGGATTTCGACCCCGTCGCCCAGGCGCTTGGAGACCCCTCATAGTAAAGCGGATCGAAGCGCTCGAGCCGGGCCGTGTTCGGGTCGTCTCCCGAGAAGGTCTGGTAGGAATAGGTCAGCGTCGGCGACCAGGGCAAATCCGCGAAGGTATAGCCAAGCTGGACGCGCCCGGCCCAGGCGGCCAGATCAATCCGGTCATTCCACTCATAGGCGAAATCCGCCGAGGCGACCCAGTTCTCGAAGGCGCCGTAAAACGGATTGGTCCGCGCATACAGGTTGAGCGCATTCGTTCCGTCGCGGGCACCGGGCAGGATCACGGGCGCGCCCAGACCTCCGGGGGCCGCCTGAATATAGGCGGAGTCGGAATTGAGCACATTGACATAGGTAAGCCCGAGATACCCCCCGCGCGGATCGTCAAAGCGCATATCCATACCGGCGAGCCTGTTATGCCCGTCGCTCGCGGGGCGCTCGTTCGGGTCGATATAGAAGGTGGTTGCCGCGAATGCGCCTTGCGTGATCTTTCCGATCGCGGCCATTTCCCAGGCCTTGCGCGGTCCGAATTTCAGCGCCCCACGCTCGAAGCCGCTCGAGCCGCCATTGGCGATCAGCATGCCGGTGCCGAGCTTCAATTCACGCGGGCCAAGCGAGATATCGAAGCCCATACCTTCAGCCTGCTGCATGCGAAGGCCGAGATAGGCTTCCTCAATCGTCGTGCGCCCGGTATCGCCGTAGTCATAGGCATCGGTGCCAAGAGTGTAAGATGCGACCGCCGAGAGTTTTCCGTAAAAGACCTGTCCCGCGTCGAGCCTCTTTTCGAAGCTCACGCCGGGCTTGATGTAGAACTCGAGCCAATTCTTGTCCGCGTTGAAGCCCGAACCCGGTGCGAAGCTGTCGGCGAAATCCCAAAACAGGTTCTGTTCGCTGACGGCGTTCACCCCGGCTTGCAGATGGGTGCGAACCGTCAGGCCGTTGTCCTCGTAGAGGATCGTCGGATCGCGTTCCTGCGCATTGGTCGCGGTGCCCAATACCAGGGCGGCACAGGACACCGTCAGGGCGGACGCAAATCTTCGTCCAGCACGCGCAGAGAAAACTTGGGGCTCAGGCTTCATTGCACACCCGTCGTTGCCACGAGACGCCCGTGAGCTTCGGGCAACATTCACGCTACCGTGATCGCATTGACCTTCAAGAGGAATGGCGCCCAAAATGGGCGACGCGGCAATTTAGGAGGTTCAGATGCAGGTGGGACAGCACAAGGGACGCGATTTCATCCGCGAGAATTTCGGTGCGATTTGGCCTGTGCATCTCTCCGCCTTCACGCGTCTTCTGGCGCAGTTTCGCGCACGGTTCGATGGGGACCTCGATCTGCTGCTCGTCCTGGCCGTCATCGGAGAGCGGACCCGGCCCGAGAACTGGAATCCGCAACTCGTGTCTTTGGAAGATCTCGCGACGCGCGCTGAGGATCGGCGATCTCAATATGCAATCAACATCCAATCGATCGCGGATTACAGCGGCATCCCGAGAGAGACCGTGCGCCGAAAGGTTCTGGTCTTGCAGGAAAAAGGCTGGGTGCATCGCGGTGAGGACGGGAAACTCTCGATCTCACCCAATGCGGCCCCGAATCTCGCAGATGCGACCGGCGACGCGATCGCCTATCTCGAAAAGATATTTTGCGCGTTCGATACAGCTCGCGATGCTGGAAAGTGAGTGCGTGGGAACGCGTGAGCCGCCCTGATACGGGGGGGCACCAGCGGTCGCGTCAAAGCGGCAACGAGCCAATCGAAATCTGCTGCGCATCGACCAATGCCCTGGCCGCTTTTCTACACCGAAATAACGTTACGGACCGGGCGCATGCAGAGCGATAATCGCTCCCAAGCGAAGCGTCACCGAGCTTGCGGGACGCGACCCGCAGTTGTAAGTCCTCGGGGCCGAGAAGATTTCAAGGCCGGTTGGTTATTCCGGCCCTCTGTCACACAGAGATCCAGTCGCACCAATCTGCGAACCCGCGGCATCGACCTATCACTGGTCGGTGTCGGGGGAGTTACTTCTGCCCCGTCCGACCACAACTTGGAAAAGACGGAAATGAAACGAAAGACCCTCATCCTCGCGCAATTACTCATCACCTTCATGATGGCTGTCCTGATGTCTGGCACCATGTCCCTCATCGCCATTGGGCCGACTGAGGAATGGCTCGCGAACTGGCCGCGGCAGGCGCTCGTCGCTTGGCCAATCGCTTTCATTTTTACGCAAGTGGTTACCCCTTTGGCCTTCGCCGTGGCAAACCGCGCGACGGTAGAAAAGGCTTGAATTGAAATTTTCAACATGCACCGGGTGGAGCCCGGTGCATGGAACGAGGTTGCCACTCATAGATCGCTGGAGCAGACCAAGATTCCAAGCTCAGATTCGTTACGAGAACTGACTTTAGCGGCGCTTAGACTGAACGGCAGCCCTGGGCGGGAAGCGCAATTCTCTGGTCAAGACACAGCGTCAAACTGGACAGAGCAACCGAAAAGAGTGTCCATGCTTGGCGAAGGAGAACAACATGACCCAACCAAGTAAAGCTGAAATCTTGGACCTTGTGAGCAAACGCTCAAAAAATCGCATAAAGGGCAGCGTGCGGCTAGAGATGCCGGGCACAGCGACGCTCTATGTGGACGAAACGGGAGCAATTGAGAGCGATCAGGCCGCTGACATAACTCTGACGGCGGACGCTAGCGTGTTCTACGACATAGCAATGGGAGTAAAGAACCCCGCAAAGGCGTTTATGATGCGCCAGCTAAAAGTTGACGGAAATCCTATGAAAGCGCTCAAAATTGGAGAAATCCTGAGCACGACGGGCTAGATTTCTTGACCCAACACGACCCGGCTTCATCGCAGGGTTGATGTATTCCTCAAGCGAGACGCGGTGTTGCTGGGAAACGCGCAAGTGCTCGGTCGATACAACAGCCGCGAATTGCAGCTCATTTCGGATCATGCGCGAGCGGCGAATGTCCGTTTGGGCGGGTCGCGCCGCAACGGTCACTCGGCGGGATGAATGTCCGCAAAGGGCCGAACCATGAGTCAGCACCATCGCGCTATCGTTTGGCACTCCTGCGTCAGTCAGCCCTCGGCGCCTCGGCCTCGCGCGCCTTCTCCAGCATGTCCGTAACCACTGGGTTCGGAAATCGGCGCTGCAGGGTCACGGCGTAGAAATCCTCGCCGATATCGAGATCGAAAGGCGCAGTCATGAGCAACCCTTCACGGAGTTCGTCTGCCAGAACGACCGCGGGCGTGATCGCAAGGCCTGCATCCTCTCGGGCCAGAAGGCGGATCATGGCCATGTCGTCGACTTCCGCCGCCACTTGTGGGCGCAATCCGAGTCGCGTGATCAGACTGTCGAACCCGGTCCGGATCGAACTGTCGGTCGGCAGGATCACAGGCTCCTCGCGCAGCATCTCCTCAAGCGTGGCGTGCCGCAGCCGGTGCGGCGTGCCATGCAAGAGAACCTTCTGTTCTGCGACGCGATGCGCGATGAAGCTCGAGAACACGTCACGGGCGGGCGGCTCGGTCGTCAGAACCACGTCGAGCGCCATCGCCTGCAGGGCCTCGAACAGCACGTTCGCGCTGCCTGACCGCAGCACGATCTCCACATCCTGACGCCCGATGATCGGTGCGAGAAACCCGATCTGGAAGTTGCGCGAAAGCGTCGAGAGCGCCCCGATGCGCACCGCTTGACGCCCCGCCGAAGCTTGCCGCAACGTGGCTTCAAGTTCTTCGCCCGCCTCGAAGATCCGCTCCGAATAGTCGAGCGTGATATGGCCCACCTCAGTCAAAACCAATTGGCGACCGCGGCGCTCGAACAGCTGGTGCCCGATCCGCGCCTCCAGCGTGCGGATCTGCGTCGAGAGCGCAGATTGCGAGACGTTCAACCGCTCCGCCGTGCGCGTCAGGTTTCCGTCCTTTGCGACCTCATGGAAATAGCGCAGATGATGATAGTTCAGTTCCGACATCGTTCCATTAAACAGAACGATATGAAGCAAACAATGAATTTTTATTCAAGATGAACCACCGCTACCTCTCCCCGGAACGGAATGGAGGTTGCCATGTCTTATCTTCTACTGCTGCCCCCGGCGCTCTTGATCGCGGTCGGCACAGATCTGCTTCTGCGTCCCGCGGCACGGGCCGGGGCGCGCCTGCGCGGGCCGGAACTGGCCGCGGCGCTGGGACTTCTCGCGACAATGATAGCGGCAGTGACGCTTGTGCTGTCGGGACCCGAGACAAGCCCGCTCTTCGGAGTGGCGGGCATCGGGCTGTCGGCGCGCAGCGATATCGTCAGCATCTCTCTCGCGCTGACGGTCGGCTTCGTCGGCTGGGTAGTGCTGCGCTTTTCGCGGGTCGCGCTTGATG
Source organism: Thioclava pacifica DSM 10166 (assembly GCF_000714535.1). Taxonomy (GTDB): domain Bacteria; phylum Pseudomonadota; class Alphaproteobacteria; order Rhodobacterales; family Rhodobacteraceae; genus Thioclava; species Thioclava pacifica. Next base: position 15,343 of record NZ_AUND01000004.1, read on the forward strand.
GCGAGGCGCGCCAAAGCTGGTTCATGGGCTGGATGAGTCTGACACTCGCCTGTGTGCTGGCGCTCGTGGTCGCGGGCAACCTGTTCCAGCTGATGGTTGCTTGGATCGCAGTCGGCTCGGGTCTGCAGCGGCTCCTGCTCTTCTACCCTAAGCGCCATGGCGCGCAGCGGGCGGCACGCAAGAAATCCTTTAGCGGGCTGATCGCAAGCGGCGCGCTTCTGATCGCGGTGAGCCTGCTCGCGTATGGTTTCGGCACCACCGACATCGCACGTATCGCCGAGGCCGCGCGCGCCGGAAACGGGCCGTCCTCGCTCTGGATCGTGGCGGGCCTTCTCGGCCTCGCGGCGGTGTTCAAATCCGCGCTGATCCCGACCCACGGCTGGCTGACCGAGGTGATGGAGGCCCCGACCCCGGTCTCGGCGCTGATGCATGCGGGCGTGGTCAACGCCGGAGGTTTCCTGCTGATCCGCTTTGCCGATGTGATGCTGTCCGCGCCCGGCGTGCTCGCGGTGCTGGCGCTGGTCGGCGGGTTCAGCGCGCTGGTCGCGGCGGCGGTGGCAACGACGCAATCGGCGGTGAAGACCTCGCTTGCCTGGTCCACCTGTGCGCAGATGAGCTTCATGGTGCTGCAATGCGGACTGGCGCTGTTCCCGCTGGCGCTTCTGCATATCGTGGCGCATTCGCTCTACAAGGCGCATGCCTTCCTGTCCTCCGGCAGCGCGGTCGCCGCAGTGGCGCAGCAGCGTCGGCCCGGCCCTGTCGCTGTGCCGGGCGCCGGGGCGGTGCTGCGTGCTTTTGCGCTCTCGCTTGCGATCTATGGCGGGGCGCTCGCGCTCTCCGGGCTCTGGCACGAGCCGCCACAGGCGATCGCGCTCGGTGCCATCCTCGTCTTCGGTGTGGCCTACCTGATCGCGCAGGGGCTGGCGGAGGCCGCGCCCTGGCCTCTGTTCTGGCGCACGACGCTGATGTCTCTGGGCGCGACCCTTGGCTATTTCGCGCTGCATTGGGGGGCGAATGCGCTCTCGGCGGGCACCCTGCCGCCGCCGCCCGTCGCCGATCCGCTGATCTGGCTCGTGATGCTCCTGACCGTCGTGGGGTTCGGTCTCGCGGCATGGGCGCAGGCGACGTTCCCGCTCTGGGGCAGCCATCCGGCTGCGGCGGGGCTGCGGGTCCATCTGATGAACGGTCTCTATCTCAATGCGCTCACCGATCGGTTGATCGGGCAGACTCTCCTCAAGAAAGGTTAAGGCAATGAGCTTCCACAGCTATCAGTTTCCCGGCACCACGCTGCAACTCTTTGCCGCCGCCGAAGATGCGTTGGCACAGATTCCGCCCGCCTTCAGCTTGGAGGCGACGGTCGCGGTGAACCCCTACCTCGGTCAGGCCGGAGAGAGCCGCCTTCGGGCCGCGAGCCGGCTGGCGCGGGTGGCGGGCGCGCGGATCACCGCCCCGCGCGAGGTGATCGCCGCGTGGCTCGAGGCCGGGCGCGTGACGGAGCAGGACATCGCCGCCGCCGCTTTAAAGGCCGGGCTCGATCCCGATCAGGTGCAAAAGGCGCTTCATGCCCCTTCGCCCGCCTATTGCCCCGATCCAACGCTGGCCGATCTGGCGGCGCGGGAAACCGGGCAGGATTGGCCCGCTCTGATCGCCGACCGGGTCGGTCTGTGGGCTGGCGGGCATTTCGACAAGGGGCAAGCGCTCTGGCCCGCACCGGGCGGATCGGCCTTCAAGGCGTGGCGGGCTTTCGCGCTACGCGACCTGACGCCGGGCTTACATGGACTGCGCGGCTTCTGCGCCTTCGTGGCGAGCCTGCCCACGGATCCACGTGCGGCCTTCGCGGAATTGTGCGGCAAGCTCGGTCTGAGCGCCGAGGCCGCACCCCTCTATCTGCATCGGCTCGCGATGAGCCTCGGCGGTTGGGCACAATATGTGCGCGGGCTCGGCTGGGTCGATGGGCTGAAGGGCGAACGCAACGCGCTGGGGTTCGAGATGTTGGTAATCCGGCTCGCTTGGGAGGTGGCGCTGCTCGACTGCTTCGCCGACCAACTCGCCACGCCCTGGACGCAGGCGCTGAAAGCTCATGCCGCGCCGCTGGAGCCGAGCCACGATCTACGCATCGATCTGGCCCTGCAGGAGGCTGCCGATCAGGCCGAGGAGCGGGCGCTGGCCGAAAAGCTTGCCACCTCGGGAGGCAGGGCTGGCGCACCGAAGCCGGACATTCAGGCGATCTTCTGCATCGACGTGCGTTCCGAGCCATTCCGGCGGGCGCTGGAAGCCGCTGATCCTGGGGTGCAGACGCGTGGCTTCGCGGGGTTCTTCGGCCTGCCGATCGCGCATCTCGGGCTGGCCTCGGATCAGCGCGAGGCGCGGGCGCCGGTGCTGCTGGAGGCGGCGCTCAACTCGCAGGTCGCGGTGAGCGGCAAGGCAGACCAGGCGGAACGGATCACCCGGCGCGCGACCCGCGCCTGGGGCCGGTTCAAGCTGGCCGCGGTCTCATCCTTCGCCTTCGTGGAGGCGGCCGGGCCGCTCTATTTGGGCAAGCTATTCAGATCGGCGATGGCGCAGGACTACGCCCCGTCCCCTGAACCTGTGCCCGCACTCGACCTGCCCTCGGACAAGCGGATCGCACTCGCGGGCCGGGTGTTGCGGGCAATGTCGCTTACCTCCGGTTTCGCGCCAGTGGTGCTGATCGCGGGGCACGGTGCGCATGTCACAAACGCGCCGCATGCGAGCGCCCTGCAATGCGGGGCTTGTGGCGGCCATGCGGGCGATGTTAACGCGCGGCTTCTGGCCGAGCTGCTCAATGATCCGGTGGTGCGCAAGGGGCTTTCGCGGAGCGGTATCGCGATCCCGCCTGAGACGCGTTTCCTCGCGGGGCTGCATGACACGGTCAGCGACGCGCTGCACCTGTTCGACGAAGGGCTCGGCGCGGTGCCGAAGGCGCATCTGGTGCGGCTGCGGGCGGCGCTCTCGAAGGCGGGCGAAATCGCGCGGACGGCGCGGGCACAAGCCCTGCCCCGCGCGGGATCGGAGGCCGACCTGTCCCGGCGCGGCAAGGACTGGTCCGAGCTGCGGCCCGAATGGGGTCTGGCCGGATGCCGCGCCTTCATCGTGGCGCCGCGGGCGCGCAGTCTGGGCTGTGATCTTGGCGGGCGGGCCTTCCTGCACGATTACCATTGGCGGCAGGATGACGACTTCGCCACGCTGGAACTGATCCTGACCGCCCCCGCAGTGGTCACGAGCTGGATCGCACTGCAATATCACGGTTCAGCCACCGCGCCCGAAGTGTTCGGGGCAGGCAACAAACTGCTGCACAACGTGGTCGGCGGGATCGGCGTGTTTGAGGGCAATGGCGGCGATCTGCGGGTTGGGCTGCCGACGCAGTCGCTGCATGACGGGGAACAGCTGCACCATGATCCGCTGCGGCTCTCCATCGTCGTCGCGGCCCCGACGGAGGCGATCTCGGGCGTTCTGGAGCGGCACCCGCAGCTCAAGGCGCTGTTCGACAATGGCTGGCTTTCGCTGCAGGCGATGGATGACGCGGGCCGGATCAGCGCGCGCTATGACGGCGGCGTTTGGATAGAACCTGGGCAAGCGCCCCAGATCCGGGCCGCCTGACCGAAACACCAGTTGGAAAGTCAAAAACTGGGGGTTGCCCGCGCGAAGACCCATCACGCGCGGGCAACCGGGAGAAACGCCTGCCGTTGGATTGGAGGAAGCGGCAGGCGTCCCGTTTACATCTTCGGCATGATCACCGAGTCGATGACATGGATCACGCCGTTGCTGGCCTCGATATCGGCCTGGGTGACAGCCGCCTCATCGACCATGACGGCGGGGTCAGTCTTGATCGTGACCTGCGAGCCTTGAACGGTCTCGGCCATCATCCCGTCGCTCAGGTCGCCCGACATGACTTTGCCCGGCACGACGTGGTAGGTGAGGATCGCCGTCAACGTGTCCTTGTTCTCGGGCTTCAGCAGGTCTTCGACCGTGCCAGCGGGCAGTTTGGCAAAGGCCTCGTCGGTGGGCGCGAAGACGGTGAACGGCCCTTCGCCCTTGAGCGTATCGACAAGCCCTGCGGCCTGAACGGCCGCGACCAGCGTGCCGAAGCTGCCCGCGCCGACGGCGGTATCGACGATGTCCATCTTGCCATGACCATCGGCATAGATCGGGGTGGAAACGAGGGCGGTGCCTGCGACGACCGCCGCCATGAAGGTTCTTCTCAGCATACTCATACTCCCTTGTTTGGACCCTTTGCGGATCATGTAGGGGTTACGAGCTTTGCCCGAGATTGGATCACAGGACGCTCTCGGATCTGCACGCAATCGCGAGCGGTTTTGAGCCGAGAGGCCCCCACGAGGAGCCCCCCGGAGGCGCTCAGTAAAAGCCGATTTCCTTCACGTCGATCAAGGCGTCATACTCCTTGCCATAAGCAACGACGCCGATGGATTTAAGGTCTTTCGCGCGCGGTTCGGCGCGCAGCATCCCGCCCGAAGGCGTGAAAGCCGCGAAGGGCAGCTTCACCTCCGTCCAGCCTGCCGTGGCATGAAACCGCGCCTGATAATACTGCCAGGGCAACAGCATCGTGCGGCTGCGCAGATGGACAAAGTAATCCTCGTCGTTGCCGCGCATGACGATCCGCACGCCGCGCGCGCCCTCTGGCGGCGCATCGAGTTTCATCTGCATCTGGATGAAACCACCGCGGTTTTTCGTGCTGACCTTGCCGCGGAGGCGGGCGAAATGTGTAGCGCCCTCGCGCTCGAAGCTGAGCTGTCCGGTCGAGACGCCACCCATCACCGTATCGGTGAAGACACGCCAGCGGGTTTCGGGGTGGTTCGAAAAGGTCTCGGGGAGCATCGGTTCACCTCGGGCAGAGAGGGTTGCGCTAAGCAGCATTGCGATCGTGAGCAGGGATTTGAGGGTCACGGGCATCCTCCAGCGTCAGGTTGCGGGGTCAAGAATGTCACGCGGCAACCGAAGCACAAGGGCGATCGCCGCCAGTTTCAGCGCGCAGGGCACGAGCGCATAGCTGACATTGAGCGCGTCGAGCGCCGCCCGGCTGTTCTCGCCATCGGGCTGGTAGCCGAAATGCTGAAGCAGCGGCAGCACGGTCCCGGAAGCGATCGCCAGCGTCGCCTTGGCGCTGAAGTTCCAGATGCCGAAAGCCTGCCCCGCCTGGAGCCCTGCACGCGACAGGGCGGCGCAAAGAGCGCCGAGAGGATCACCATATCCGCGCCAAGCGCGATGCCCGAGCCGATGCAGATCGCCGCGAAGGACCACGAAGCGCCCGGCGGCAGGCTGAACGCGCCGATGAAGCTCACGATAGCGAGGATCATAGCAGCCAGAAGTACCCGGCGGGCGCCGACACGTCGGGCGAGACGCCCCCAGACAGGTGCGCTTGCGCCGGCTGCAATGAAAAACAGGATGAGGAAAGGCCCGGCCATGTCAGGCAGGCCGAGCCGATCTCCCACGAAGAACAAAAATAGCGTCGATGTCACCGCCACCGGCAGGCTGTTGACGAAGGCCAGCAGCAGGAGCCAGCCCGCGCCGGACCCGATCAGCCCCCGCCCGTTCAGTCGCATCGACGCCACTTGCGTCTTGCGCCACAGCGGCCGCGCCAGCACGATCGCGATCAGAGCCAACAGCGCGATGAGCCAGCCGAACGCCACATAGCCATCCGCGCTTGCCGAGACGTTCGCAAGCAGCGTCGGCGCAATCGCTCCGAGAGTCACACCGATCAGAACACCCGTTTCGCGCCAACTCGCAAGGCTAAGCTGCGCCCGGGTCCGTCCCGTGCCCGCGAAGGCGGCACTCTGGCCGTAGATTAGGATCGTCCCAAGGCTATAGCCCGTAAACGCCACGACCAGCCCACCGGTCAGCCAGAGCGCAGAATGTCCCTCCGGTGGCAGCGAAAATACCGCCACGCAGCCCGCCGCGAGAAGCCCCATCGCAAGGACTGCGAAACCCGCTCGGAAGCGCGCCCAGCGGTCTGTCACATATCCCAACAGCGGATCCTGCAGGAAATCCACGATCCGGATCAGCAGCAGGATCGCTCCGACTTGACCAAGCGACAGATCCAGTCGCGCTGCCGCGAAACTTGGCAGGTGGATATAAATCGGGATGCTCGCCGTGGCGAGCACCATCGCGAGAAAGCCCACGCGCCAGTAGTCTTTTGGCTGCTCCACCGGCGTCGCACTCATCGGGCGCGTCGCCTCGTGAACCTGACAAAGAGCCAGACGATACCGGGGCGCAGCTTCAGAAAGGCGCGATAGGTCAGTTCGAGGAGGGTCTTGACGAGCGGCCACCGTGCGATGCGCGCCAAACCACGCCAGCGCGGAAGATGGGACCAAAGTTCGGCGAAAGCAGCAGCCCCCGAGACGAGACGCCCATCCCCCTTGCGGACGTGGAACCGAGCCAGCGCATCGTCCCGGCTCAGCCCGTCAGGCAGGGTCGCGCTCGGCTCGGAGAGATCGACGAACGCGAGCGCCTCCGCGCCCGGCGTCACCCGATAGAGACCGATCTCCGCGCGACACAACGGACACCCTCCGTCATAGTAAACGGTCGCCTTGGAGGTTTTGTGCATCGCGGCATGGCGCACGCTATCACCCATCTTCAGTTTGGTTCACGAGTGTTACGCGATTTGACGATACGAGGATCTTTTGCCGGACGGAGTTTCTCCAAAATACCCCGGCGAGAGCGCTCCCCATTGATCGCATATACAACTGCAGTCAACGCGCCTCCTACTCTCAGCAAGTCGTCGTTGCTTCGGGTTGGGATGCAGTGCGAACAATGAGCATCGCTTTCGCCGAGCCGAGATGAACCGCGCCCGGATCGAGACGATGCTGGAGCGGTGCCTCGTTCCCGAGACCCGCTTTGCACCCGAGGCCTGGACCGATCTCGTTGATCCCTTCCCGCAATGGGGCCGCGCGGCATGAGGAAGAACCTCGTCACCCGGCTGCGCAGGCGCGGCCGGGCCGACCCGATGGCGGCACATGACCGGCTGCCGCCCCGGGCGCGGGCCTGGGTGACGCAGGCCGCGTTGCCCTGGTCTGCGGTCTCGGTGTCGAAGATCTGGGCGCGGGCCCTGCGCGAGACCGGCTGCGAAGAGGCCGCGATCGCCCGGCTCGATGCGGCCGAGGCGAAGATGCTCGCACGGGACGGGGTGGTTGCGGCCGGGCCGCGCGCCTAATCCGGATCGCCCGGCGCGCGCTTGCGGCGGACGTAAAGCTCTAACCGGTGATGGACGATCTCGTAGCCCATCGCCTCAGCGATCTCGGCCTGCAAGGCCTCGATCCGGTCATTGGCGAACTCGATCACCTCGCCGGTCTCGACATCGATCATGTGATCGTGGTGGCGCGCCTCGCTATGCTCGAACCGCGCGGGCGTGCCTTCGAACTGATGGCGCAGGATCACGCCCTGATGTTCCAACTCGGTCAGCGTTCGATAGACGGTCGAGAGTGAGATCCCCGGCACGACCGCCTCGGCGCGGCGCTGCAGTTCGATCGCCTCGGGATGATCCTCGGCCTCGGCCAGAACCGACAGGAGCGCGGCCCGCTGGCGGGTGATGCGCACGCCGGCTCGGCGCAGCGCGGTGGTCAGCTTCTCGGTTCGGCGGTCGATCTGTGTCATCGCCTTCTTTTCGCGCATGATCGCAGTTTTTGGCAAGCTCTAGTTGCAAGTGATTTGCATTTGCCTTTACAGTTGCAAATCATTCCCAGATAGCCTCGCGACAATCACATGAAACGGAGGACTTAGATGATCGGCAGAAGAGGTGTTCTTGGCATGGTGGCGGCGTTTGCGCTGGCCGGGCCTGCATGGGCCGAAGCCAAGCTCAAGGTCGTCACGACCTTCACAGTGATCGCGGATATGGCGCAGAACGTGGCGGGCGATGCGGCGGAGGTGGTCTCGATCACCAAGCCCGGCGCCGAGATTCACGGCTACCAGCCGACGCCGCGCGATCTCGTGAAAGCGCAGGATGCCGATCTGATCTTGTGGAATGGGCTCAACCTTGAGCGCTGGTTCGAACAGTTCTTCTCGAACCTGCGCAACGTGCCTGCCGCAACGGTCTCCGACGGGATCGAACCGATCTCGATCTCGGGCGGCGACTATGACGGCAAGCCGAACCCGCATGGCTGGATGGCGCTCTCCTCCTCGGAAATCTACATCGACAATATCCGCGATGCGCTGAGCGCGGCCGATCCCGAGAACGCCGCCAGCTATGCGTCCAATGCCGAGGCCTACAAGGCGCAGATGGCCGAGGTGATCGGGCCTTTGCGCGAGGCCGCCCGCGCTCTGCCGGAAGATCGCCGCTGGCTGGTGACTTCGGAAGGAGCGTTTTCCTATCTCGCGCGGGATTTCGGTCTGAAGGAGGTCTATCTCTGGCCGATCAATGCCGATGCGCAGGGCACGCCGCAGCAGGTGCGTGCCGTCATCGACGCGGTGCGGTCCAAGAACATCCCGGTGGTATTTTCCGAAAGCACGGTGTCGGACAAGCCCGCCAAACAGGTCGCGCGCGAAACCGGCGCGAAATATGGCGGCGTCCTCTATGTCGACAGCATTTCCGAGCCGGGCGGGCCGGTGCCGAGCTATCTCGACCTGCTGCGCGTGACCTCCGAGACGATCGTGAAAGGTCTGCAGCCATGAGCGAGGCTCCGAACGAAGACGGCATCCGCGCGACGGGCGTGACCGTGACCTATCGCAACGGCCACACCGCGCTGCGCGATGCGAGCTTTGCGATCCCGCGTGGCACGATCGCTGCGCTCGTCGGCGTGAACGGGTCGGGGAAATCCACGCTTTTCAAGGCGCTGATGGGCTTCGTTCCGGTTGCGGCGGGCGAGATCGAGATCCTCGGTCGGCCGGTGCGCGAGGTGATGAAGGCGCAGGCGGTGGCCTATGTTCCCCAAGCCGAGGAGGTTGACTGGACCTTCCCGGTGCTGGTCGAGGACGTGGTGATGATGGGCCGTTACGGCCATATGGGCTTCTTCCGACGCCCGCGCCCTGCCGATCACGATGCGGTCGCCGTCGCGCTGGCGCGGGTCAATATGACCGAATTTCGCCACCGCCAGATCGGCGAGCTTTCGGGCGGGCAGAAAAAGCGCGTCTTTCTTGCGCGGGCGCTCGCGCAGGATGCGCAGGTGATCCTGCTCGACGAGCCCTTCACCGGGGTCGATGTGAAGACCGAAGACCAGATCATCGCCTTGCTGCGCGATCTGCGCGCCGAGGGCCGGGTGATGCTGGTGGCCACGCATAACCTCGGCTCGGTGCCCGAATTCTGCGACCGGGTCGTGTTGGTCAAGGGCACGGTGCTGGCCTATGGGGCGACGGCGGAGGTCTTCACCTCGCAGAAGCTGCGCGAGGCCTTCGGGGGCGTGCTGCGCCACTTCATGCTCGAAGGCGAGCGCCTGCATAACGATACCGACCAGCGCAAGCTCGAGGTCTTCTCGGATGATGAGCGCCCGCTGGTGATCTATGACGACCGCACCCGCACGCTGAAGGGGCGGTCATGATCTGGCTCGAGCCCTTCCAATACGGCTACATGACCAATGCGATCTGGGTCTCGGCCCTCGTCGGTGCGGTCTGCGCTTTCCTGTCGGCCTATCTGATGCTCAAGGGGTGGTCGCTGATCGGCGATGCGCTTTCCCATTCCGTCGTCCCCGGTGTCGCGGGCGCCTATATGCTGGGCCTGCCCTTCGCGCTGGGGGCGTTCCTGTCAGGGGGGCTCGCGGCGCTGGCGATGCTGTTCCTGCGCCAGCGCTCGGGGCTGAAGGAGGACGTGGTGATCGGGCTGATCTTCACCGCGTTCTTCGGGTTGGGGCTGTTCATGGTTTCGCTGAACCCGATGGCGGTCTCGATCCAGACCATCATCATGGGCAATATCCTCGCGATTTCGCCTGGCGATACGGTGCAACTGGTGATCATCGGGGGAGTCTCGCTGACAGTGCTGCTGGCGAAATGGCGCGAGCTGATGGCGATGTTTTTCGACGAGGCGCATGCGCGTTCGATCGGGCTGAACGTGACGGCGCTGCGGCTGGTGTTCTTCACGCTGCTCTCGGCCTCGACGGTGGCCGCGATGCAGACGGTAGGCGCGTTTCTGGTGATCGCGCTCGTGGTGACGCCGGGAGCGACGGCCTACCTGCTCACCGACCGTTTCCCGCGGCTCTTGGCCCTGTCGGTGACGATCGGCGCGCTGACATCCGCGCTCGGCGCCTATCTGAGCTATTTCCTCGACGGAGCGACGGGTGGCGTAATCGTCTGCCTGCAAACGATGCTCTTCGGGGCCGCGCTCGTCTTCGCGCCCAAGCACGGGATGCTCGCGGCGCGTGCCCGCGCCCGTGAGGCGCTGAAGGAGAGCCTGTGATGGGAGACCTGCTTCTGCCTTTCCAGTTTGCCTTCATGCAGAACGCCTTCGTGATCGTGGCGCTGATTGCCCCGGCCGCGGCGATGCTGAGCACGTTTCTTGTACTCAAGGGCTGGTCGCTGATGGGGGATGCGACGAGCCATGCGGTGCTCCCCGGTGTCGTTCTTGCCTATGTCGCGGGGGTTCCACTGATCATCGGCGCGTTTCTCGCGGGGCTTCTCTGCGCGGTGGGGACCGGGTTCATCAAGGAGAATTCGCGCATCAAGCAGGATACCGTGATGGGCGTGGTCTTTTCCGGAATGTTCGGGCTGGGCATCGTGATCTACACGCAGATCGAGAGCGCGCTCCATCTCGATCACATCCTGTTCGGCAACATGCTGGGCGTGGGGCGGGAAGACCTGTGGACGGCCGGGCTGATCTCGGGGGCGGTGACGTTGATCCTCGGCGTGAAATGGCGCGATTTCCTCGCCCATAGTTTCGATCCGGTGCAGGCGCGGATGATCGGGTTGCGGGTCGGTTGGCTGCATTACGGGCTTCTGGCGATCCTGTCGGCAACCATTGTGGCGATGCTGTCCTCGGTGGGCATCATCCTCTCCGTGGCTTATCTGATCGCCCCGGGCGCCATCGCCTTTCTTCTGACGCGCCGCTTCACGGCGATGCTGATGACCTCCGTCGCTGCGGCGCTGATCTCGGGATTTGTGGGGATCTATGCCGCGTTCTGGCTCGATGCGGCGCCCGCGCCAACGATCGTGCTGATCCTGACCGGGATGTTCCTCGCGGCGCTTCTGCTTCGGCAACTGCGCGAACGCCGGTCCAGGATCTCGGCTTGAAAACAGCTACGCCCATTGCCCGGACACAGGATCCATGGATCGGCATGTGGGCACCGTGCCGGCATGAGGCGCCATCTGTTCTGGCTGCGCGCGGGGCAATAGCCGTCCTTGGGTCGAGGGTCGGCGCGTGCCAAGAGGTATTTTTTCATCAGTCGCAATGGGTTGGGAGGGCACTATGCGCCCAAGAAATAGGATCGTTCGATCCTTTTTTGCACGATGGCTTGGCCGCGCCGGAAGTAAATGTCGGACGGCGTAAGGTTCTGCGCGCCTTTCTAGAGGCGCTGACGGTTGGAATGCGCGACGAAGGCGTCGTTCTGTCGGCTGAGGGCCTGGGAGCGGGCATTCCTCTCCGCCAGCCGATCGTTTTTCGCTGCTTTCAGGGCGTCCGCAGGCCTTCAGTTGGCAGGGCACGCTTGGCCTGGAGATGGTCAATTGTCAGTCGCGGAGCACCCCGGCGGCGATCAGCACTTGGCGGTCCGGGCGCCAGATGTCGCGGTGCGGTGTCGCGAAGGCCTGCGTGGCAAAACTGGCCGTCACGCCCTGATCGCGCAGAAAGGCGCGATCGATCGCCTCCTCCTGCCCGACGTCGATCGGTAATGGCTGTGCTTGCAAAAGATAGCCGTGAAAACCGAGTTCCCCCTCGGGGCCAAGGTCACGACGAGAGCCTGCCATGAAGATCAGCGTACAGGCAGAATAGCAGCGCTTTGTCACCTGCGTATCCAGCCCCCATGCCATCACTCGTTTTGCCATTGCCCGCGCGGCGAAGACCTGTCCGCCGGCACTGTCGAGATCAAGCATCGAGACATCCTTCATCGGGGTTGCCTCGAACCGCGCCAGAAGATCGTAGCTGATATCTCCCGTCAGATAAGCGACCCGGTTGCGCACCTCCAGCGGTCTCGGCCCGACGAAAGAGACCGGCGCCAAGGCCGCTGTCTCCCGCGCCGCCTGATCGAGTGCGTGGGTCACGCTCACCACCGCCGTCACCACCATCGCCACGCGTCCTGCGAGCAGCATTTCACCTCGCGCCCTCGAGTCGACCCAGCGCGAAAGGCTGCGCCACGCCCCGACCAGCTGCCAAAGCGCCAGCACCATGTCACCCAGCACGAGCCATGCGAAGAGGGGCGGCGAGACCGGCAGCGATATGCTTTGCCAAAGCTGGACAACGACCCACCGCCCACCGATCAGCACCACAAAGAGGGCGATCCATGGCGGGCAGTCGCCGCGCCAGTAACCGCCGATGCCCCTAAATGAGGCTGGCCTTGATGTCCGGGTGGCTCGGGTCATTACCGCCGTCCTTTCCAGCACCATCAGCCTTCAGTCTAGCACGGCTGCCCGGAAGTTGGGGATTTGCCGAAAGCCACGGTGCTCCGAGACATGCCGAAAACGCGAGCCTTCTGCCGCGGTGCAGGCATCTGTTATACTTCTGGACTGGGGAGGCTCTTTCGCATGATCACGCTTTCGATCAATGGACGGCACGTTGAGGTCGACGAAGGCACCAGCTTGCTGGATGCGGCAAAGGCGGCGCGTATCCATGTCCCGACCTTGTGCTTTTATCCCGGCCTTCCGGCCCATGCCGTGTGCCGCATGTGTCTCGTCGAGATCGAGGGTATCCCCAATCCCCAACCGGCCTGTCGCACCTTGGCGAAGGACGGCGATGTCGTGACAACGGATACCGAGGCCCTGACTGCATTCCGAAAAGCCGATGCAGAATGGCTTCTCGCGCGCCATCCGAATGACTGTATGCGCTGCGAGGTGAACGGGGCCTGTCGGCTCCAGCGTCTCGTCAGCGAAAACCAGTGGGAGGACCGTTGGCCCAAGGTCCCCGACGGGGCAGTATCCGCGTCACAAGAGCTCGCCTCCGATCATACCTCTCCCAGCATCTGGCGGGATCTGTCGAAATGCATCGAGTGCGGCCTGTGCGCGGAGGTCTGCGGGGAGAGCGTGCAGAACCAGAACGTGATCGGCTTTGCCGACCGGGGATTCGACCGCCGCCCCGTCACCGTCTTCGACGCGCCCCTGTCGGATACCAATTGCATTTCCTGTGGCCAATGCACGCTTGTCTGTCCGGTGGGCGCTCTGATCGAGGCGCCGCACTGGCATGAGGTTCTGCATACGCTCGATGCGCGTCGGCGCGTGTCGGTCGTTCAGGTCGCTCCCGCGACCCGCGTCGCCATCAGCGAAGAGTTCGGACTGAAGCCGGGAACCGTGAGCACGGGCCGATTGATCAACGCGCTGCGGATGCTCGGTTTCGATTATGTCTTCGACACGAATTTCGCCGCCGACCTCACGATCATGGAGGAGGGGACGGAACTGTTGTCGCGGCTCGAGGCCGGCACCGAGCTTCCGCTGTTCACGTCCTGTTGTCCGGGTTGGGTGAACTGGGTGGAATTGAACCGCCCCGATCTCCTGCCGCATCTGAGCACGACCAAATCGCCCCAACAGATGCATGGTGCGATCGCCAAACGGGGCCGTTTTGCACGCTCCCTGGGACCCGATTTCGCGGATGGGACGGTTGAACCCTATGTCGTGAGCGTGATGCCCTGCACGGCCAAGAAGGACGAGGCAAAGCGCCCCGGCGTCTCTGGCGATGTGGATCATGTGCTCACGACGCGCGAACTGGCGCGGATGATCCGGTCACGCGGGATTCCGTTCGGCGCGCTGGCTGAAGACGGACAGTTCGACAGCCCGCTGGGCGAGAGCACCGGGGCTGCCCAGATATTCGGCGCATCCGGCGGGGTCATGGAGGCGATGGTCCGCACGGCCGCGCATTTCAAAGGGGTCGAAGACGATCTGCCCCTGGAATGGGAGGCGTTGCGCGGCGTCCGTGAGGGCGTGAAAACCGCGACGATCCCCGGTGTCGGCACGGTGGCCGTGTGCAGCGGCATCGCTGCGGCCCAACGCATGCTGGAAGACGAGGACTGGCGCGAGGACTACGTCGCCATCGAGGTCATGGCCTGCGTCGGTGGTTGCCTCGGGGGAGGGGGAGAGCCGAAATCCATGGACCCGCTCATTCTGCAAAAACGCGCCAAGGCGATTTACGGGGTCGATGCGACAGCACCGCGTCGCCGCTCCTACGAGAACACGGATGTTCAGGCGCTCTACGCCTCCGAACTTGGAGCACCGAACTCTCGCGCCGCTCACCAATTGCTCCATACCCATTATGCCGCGCGCCACTCGCAAAGATCGCTCCTGATGCGCTTTCTCGACTGCGTGGACAGGCGCGATGGTGCGGGTGCTGCGAGCCTGTTTGATCCCGATGGCGTCTGGTCGACAGCCTCCGGTTTCGGCGTCATCTCTGGCGCGGACGATATCGCGACCTTCATAGAGACCGAATTGCCGCCCAGACTGCGGGGGATGAAATATGCCCGCCACCAGATGGAGAGCGCTTCGGATATCGACGATCTCACCGTTCTGGCGCCCGACGGGAGCCGCAGCAGCTTCCAGATGGAGGTGCGCACCGTGGACGGTGACGGGCGCTCGAAGATGGTGATCAAGCGCCTCACGCGCACTGTACTTTGAGCCGCGCTCATGTTGTCTGCGGAAGCTTGGAACCGGCGAGAGCGCAGAGACCGGAGGGATCGTCCGACGCAATCCAGGGGGAGCATCATCGGCCCGGCAAGGTTCTGACGCGGGGATCGCACGGCCAGGCTTATTCCGGATGGTCCTGGCACCAACGAAAGGCGTCGATGATCTCGGCCGACAGAAGATCCGCATCAGCATCCTGCATCGCGTAGCCGATCACCGAGGCCCGGATGATCTTCCGTCCGGCCCACTCCCCATGGGTTGGATAGACTTTGCCACGCCCCTGCACGCGTTCGAGGGTCCGCATTGTCAGCGTATCGCCGTCCGGCCCGTCCCCGCAGGCAATCGCGACCTGATTGCTGTGGATCTCGTTCAGCACGCGTATCCCCGGTTCGGCAGAGAGCGCTTTGGCAATTTGATTGGCCAACCGACAATGGCGCATCACCAGTTCGCGCACACCGGTTCGTCCGAGATGACGAAGGATGGCGTAGCTTGGAACACCTCGGGCGCGTCGCGACAATTCAGGCGTCGTGTCGGCGGGCTCCCAATAGGCGGTCGTGTCGGGAAGATAGGCCCCGCGCGCCGACATGGACGCCACGAGCGGCGCCCGGTCTCGGACGATCACCATCCCCGCATCAAAGGGAGCATTCAGCCATTTGTGCAGATCCACGGCCCAGCTGTCAGCATCACTGACACCGCTCAAGCGCTCGGCCAGTTCCGGAACAGCGGCCACCCAGAGCCCGAAAGCCCCGTCGACATGGACCCAGCCCTGCTTTGCGCGCACCAGGGGGATCAATTCGGAGAAGGGATCGAATGCCCCGGTATTGATCTGACCTGCCTGCAAAATGACGAGAGGGGGCGCGTCGCACTGGCTCAGGGCGTCTCGGAACGCGTCGGGATCAATACGACCCTCTGCGTCTGTGGCGACTTTGTGGACCCGCTTTGCACCAAAGCCCGCATAGCGCAGTGCCGCGAAGGGTGCCGAATGGGCATCCTGTCCGATGATCACGGGAACTTCGGGCGCTCCGAAAAGGCCATGCGCTTCGACATCCCAGCCTTGGGCCGCCAGAAGAGCGTGCCGCGCCGCCATGACGCCGACCATGTTCGCCACCGTGCCGCCGGTCACCAGCCCAGAGCCACTGCCGGACGGCAATCCCAGAAGATCGATGACCCAGTCACAAACCGCGCGCTCCATACCGGTGATTGCGGGCGTCTCGAAGGAGGTGCCGGAGTTCTGTCCCCAGGCCGAGACGAGGAAATCCGCCGCGACACCGACCGGGTGCGAGCCGCCCAATACGTAGCCGAAGAATGTAGGGGCAGCCATCGAGTGCAATCCCCCGTCGGACTCTTGCACGATTTGCGCGACCACCTCGTCCTCGGGCATGCCGCCCTCGGGGAGCGGCCCGAGAAAGCGTCCGACCGCGTCGTCCAGTGAGAGTGTCGGGCGCGCGGGCCGCCTTGGAAGGCTTTCTCGAAAGCTCCGGGCCTCGCGGGCCGCGGTATCGAATGCTCTGACCTGCGCATCGCTCAAACCGCTGAATTGACGTCCATCGGCAGCCATTTGTCCCCCTCCAATCCGCTGCATGGAAAGTCCAGTATAGCAGGTTTCATGCAAACCCGGTCGGTTTCGTCTTGTCGCGTCAGCGTCAACGCGTCGTCGAAAGCCGCTTTGGTTTGGATGCGGGGGCGTTGTGCCCGCCACCCATCAGGTCCGTGATCTTCCTCCAGATCGTCCCGATACGTCCGAACATGGCGCGCGCATCCTGCTGACGGATAGCCATCGCGGCGCGGGTGTAATGGGCATAATCGATCGCGCCGGTGGCGGTGGTCCGGTAGTCCTGCGAGCTGTTCATGGCTGGTCTCCTGGTTGCTTCAGGTATCCACTGTGCCCGAACCGAAAATCCGCGCTTGAAGGAGATCTTTAGAAGGCTTTGAGATTTCCTCTATTCTTCTTCAGAAGTGCGCCGCGCCGCCTTCGCGTAAGGTGCTGACCGGCGTCACGCCGCGACACCTCAAGACAGGTCCGCGTCCAGGAAGCGTTCGATTTCCGAGCAGATCTGCTCAAAGGCCGGATCGCTCGGGAGGCTCACATGATTGCTGCTGTCGATCAGTTGCAGCTCTGCGTTGGGAAGGTGTTGAGCGAGGTATTGCCCTTGGCACAAGGGCTGAATCGAGTCGCCGGTGGAGTGCAGCACAAGGGTCGGCGCCGTGACGCGTTGCAGCAACTCGCTCACGTCGATTGCACCGATAATGCGGCGCAAGCGAGCCGCGGTGTCGGCGCTGGCCGACAACTTTTGCATCTCGATCAGGCTATCGAGCTCTTCAGCTGTGGCGGTCGGCACGAAGATCGTGGCGAAGGCCTTCATGAAAGCGCTGTCGGGAATACCCCAGCCGCTCTGGATAAGCCCCACCATGGTTTCGGTTTTCTCATGCTCTCCCAGCGCCGAAGACCCTCTGGCAAAGCCATTGATCAGCACGAGCCTGCTGACCCGCTCCGGATGCCGTGCGGCAAAGGCGAGCGCAATCGGGGCGCTCTGCGATGCCGCGAAGATCGGAAAGCGCTCCAGACCCGCGGCGTTTGCGACAGCCTCCATGTCATCGACGAAATCTTCGATGCCGGGGTTTCCGAACTCATGCGTCGAAAGCCCGGTGCCGCGCGGATCATATCGCACGAGACGTCGCTGACGGCTCAAGCGCTCAAGCATCGGGCGCCAGATCGGACTATTCCAGTCCTGTTCGAGATGACTGAGCCAATGCCCCCCGCGCAGAAGAGGCGGGCCGTCTCCGATCGAGGCATATGCGATCGAAGTTCCGTCGCGCGAAGCGGTGTACCGGATCGTCTGGCGTCGTGCATCGCGCGTATCGTTTGAGTTTGTGCGCTGGGCCCGAGTTCCCGCGCGCTCAACGCTCACCGCCATCTGAAGACCGCGCCGCGACACGGTTCTGATCACGGCCTGACGCTTGCCATCGTCACCGACTGCGCTTCGGGCGGAACTGATGCGCGCGGCGATCGTCGCATCTGACACGATACGGCCGTGCCATACCCGTTCGACCAACTGGTCGTAGCTCACCAATTCGCCCTGGGCCTCCGCGAGCATCACGAGCAGATCGAAGACCTGCGGCTCGACGTGAACGGAGCGGCCGCCGCGCGTCAGCGCGAAGGCGTCTGTATCAAGCTCACAGTCGGCGAAACGATATTGCATGCCCTCAGCATGATCCGTGACACGGACTATCTCAAGCCTGTTGAACCTGCGGCCCGAATGCCCCGGCGGGCGGCGGTGGACCGAACAGTATCGGATGACCGTCCAGGTAGGGCAGGTGAACATTGACATGCATCGCCATGGCCCAGACCTGGTCGTCGGTGGCGTGACATAAGAGCTCTACAAGCCGCGCATTCCGCGATTGGCGATCAGCCTTGGCGTTCGGGCACCCGTGCCACCAGCCCGTCGAGGGCCTCGCTCAGCACGATCTGGCAAGACAGGCGCGAGCGCGCAGGATCGGGCTCCCAGGCGAAGTCCAGAAGATCCACCTCCATTTCGCCGGCTGGTTCCAGCAGGTCGAAGAAATCAGGCGCCACATAGACATGGCAGGTCGAGCACGAACAAGCCCCGCCGCATTCGGCAAGGATGCCGGGCACCGAGGCTGCACGGGCGGCTTCCATCAGGGTCATGCCCGGGCGGGCCTGGGTGGTGATGCGGGAGCCGTCGGCGCCCTCGAAGGTCACGGTGATCATGGAGCCTCTGCAAGTTCGGGTTGGGGGGCCGCAAGCGGCACGGATTTCAAGGCGATGGCGGGATCGGCCAGCGCCGCGAGTTCGGGTGATTGACCGGCCTCGATCCAGCGCTTCGCGGTCATGTAGGCGCGCGGGTCGTTCATCGCATCGACGGCGAGCAGCCGCGCGCCCGCGAAATACCAGTGAGAGACCGTGCCGGGCTTGTCGCCCGGGCGCACGATCACACTGTCATGGCCGGTATTGAGCCCTGCGATCTGAAGTTTCACGTCATATTGGTCCGACCAGAACCAGGGCTTTGCAACATACGGCGCGCCCTGTTCGAGCATCGCGGCCGCGACGGCCTCGGCTTGGTCGATCGCATTGGGCACCGATTCCAGACGTATCCGGCACCCTTTGTGCGGGAAGGAGGCGCAATCCCCCGCAGCCCAGATTCCGGGCGCAGAGGTCGCGCCCATCGCATCGGTGCGGATGCCGTTCTCGATGGCAAGGCCGGCAGCTTCGGCAAGCGCCACGCCCGGCCGCACGCCGATCCCCACGATGACGAAATCAACGTCGAGATCGGTGCCATCGGACAGATGCGCGCGCGTGACCCGCCCGTCCTGTCCCTTCAGCTCCGACAGGCCAACGCCTTCGCGAATATCGACGCCATGGCTTTCGTGCAGGGCCTTGAACCAAGCGGCCGTTTCGGTACAGGCGACGCGGGCCAACAGGCGTGGGGCCATCTCGACGAGGGTAACCTGGAGCCCCTTTGCCGCGGCAACCGCCGCCGCCTCGAGCCCGATATAGCCGCCGCCGACGATCAGCACGCGCGCGCCGGGGCGGAATTCGTCAGCCATCGCATCGGCATCGGCAAGGTTGCGCATCGTATAGACGCCCGCCAGATCACCGCCGATCGCCTTGGGCAACCGGATCGGGTCGGCTCCGGTGCAAAGCGCGATCTGCGAGGCGGGGATACGGGTGCCGTTATCCAGCACGACGATCTTTTCCGCGGCTTCGATGGCTGCAACGCAGGTGCCCGTCACCAGCTCGATCGCGTTCTCGGCGTAGAAGGTTTCGGGTCGCAGGTAGAGACGCTCGCGGTCGAGCTCTCCAAGCATGTATTTCTTCGAAAGCGGCGGGCGCTGGTAAGGCGGAGCGGGCTCGGCACCGATCAGCTTGATCGGCGTCTCGCAGCCAAGGGCGCGCAGCTTTGCAGCAAGGGCGAGGCCTGCCTGACCCGCGCCGATGATGACGATCGGTTTCATGGATTATGCCTTTTCAGGGGCGGTCGGGGCGGGCCGCGATTGGCCCGCCCCCCTTGCCGGTCAATACATCTTGTAGGGCAGGAACTTGCCGTCGAGCACGATGGTCACGCGGTCGCCCTTGGGGTCGGCCTTGCGCGAGATGTCCATCGTGAAGTCGATCGCCGACATGATGCCGTCGCCGAATTCTTCCTCGATCAGCGCCTTCATCGTGGTGCCATAAACATTCACCACCTCGTAGAGGCGGTAGATCAACGGATCGGTCGGCACGGCGGTCGGCAGCGAACCGCGATAGGGCACGGTCATCAGCAGCGCGATTTCCTCGTCCGAGAAGTTCAGGCCAAGCGCATTGCCCGCGGCATAGGCCTGCTCCTTGGAGAGCGAGATCTGGCCCATCAGCGCGGCGGTGGTCCATTCCTTGGACTGGCCGACGGCGGCGGCGACATCGCTCCATTTGATGTCGTTGAAGGTCTTGTGAGCGACGATCTTCTCAGTGAGTTCGGCACGGGTGGTCATCTTGATATCTCCTTGTCAGATGATGGGGGGTGCAGGGTCAGGCGCCGTAGGGCAGCCCTTCCTCGATCGGCAGGGACGGATCGCGGGACCATTCGTTCCACGAGCCGAAATAGATCGCGACATCCTTCACACCGGCTTCTTTCAGCGCGAGGAAGGTGTTCGAGGCGCGGGCGCCCTTGAAGCAGTAGATCTTGACCGGGGTATCGGGGGTGATGCCGACGGTGGCGCATTCGGCCAGCACCTCGGCGCTCGATTTCATCTCGGGGCCATGGGCGCCGGGTTTCATCATGCGATACCACTCGATCCAGACCGCACCGGGAATCCGACCCTTGCGCGGGCAGAAATCCTTGCCATA
Source organism: Thioclava pacifica DSM 10166 (assembly GCF_000714535.1). Taxonomy (GTDB): domain Bacteria; phylum Pseudomonadota; class Alphaproteobacteria; order Rhodobacterales; family Rhodobacteraceae; genus Thioclava; species Thioclava pacifica. Next base: position 35,894 of record NZ_AUND01000004.1, read on the forward strand.
GGGCGAGGAGCTTTCGGCGATCCATTCGTCGATGTCGCGCACGTCGAGGATCACTGCCTCGGGGTCGTCGATCGCGGCCTTCATGTCGGCCACATCCATCATGATGGCACCGGCAGAAGGGTCGATCTCGAACCCGCCGGGCGTCGGCGCGACAGGCGCGGTCGAGACCGGAAGCCCCTCGGCGGCCCAGGCCGCGAAGCCGCCATGCAGAACCTTAACCTTGGGGTAGCCCAGGAAGGAGAGCAGGAAGAAGCCGCGGCAGGACTGACCGAAACCGGTATTCATCGAGGCCTCGTAGATGACGGCCGTCTTCTCACCATCAAGCCCGGCGGCTGCGAACTCGGCGGCGAACTTCTCCTTGAGCGCGGCCATACCCGCCGCATCCGAGGTGGCGAGGAAGGTGAAGATGTCATGCATGTTCACAGCGCCCGCGACGTGGCCGGCGGCAAAGCTGTCGGGATCGCGCGTGTCGATCACGACAGCCAGACCGGCATCGTTGAGCGCGTGCAGCTCGGTGGGGGTGATAAGTTTCGTTTCCATTGGACAATACTCCCTGTTCACGCCGTCCCTGAACGGCGTCCTGTTGGATCGTCTGAAAGTCGCGAGGGTGGAGTGGCGCGCGGAATTCTCCCCGCGCCACGTCCGGTAGGGTCAGCCTTCGAGCTGGTCGATCAGCATCCGCAGATGTTTGGTCGCGGGAGTCACGATGCCGACGAAATAGGCCTCGCGCAGGCGGCGCTGCGCCACGCCGTGGGTGACATAACCGCGTGCGCCCTGATGCAGCTGCGCCCAATGCGCGGCCTTCATCGCCAGTTCGCCACCCGCAAGGCGGGCCTTGAGCACGCGCAGATAGAAGGCGTCGCTCTCGTCATAGGGCGTGGCGCACATCTCGACCACATCGGCCACCAGCGCGTCATACTCGGCTTCGAGATCGCTCGCCTGAACGGGCAGGTATTTATTCACATGGCCCAGCGGGGTTTCCACCTGCTTGATCAGGTCGATGCAGTTCTTGATGATCCCGGCGGCCATCCCGCATTGCAGCAGGGTGAAGCCCGAACGCATCCGCTTGACGAAAGGCTCGGCCGGATCGGCCAGCACCCAGTCATCGGACACGAAGACATCGCGGAACATCACGTTGCAGGTCGCGGTGCCACCCATCGCCACGAATTCGTGGTCCAGCTTGAGCTTGATGCCGTCCCAGCCGGCATGAATGATCGCCATCACCCGCTTGGGCGTGTCCTGGCCTTCGACCTCGACATGGAACATCGTTCCGAAATAGCCGTCCTCGGGCAGGTTCGAGACCCAGGGGAGCAGCCCCTTGACCTTGTAGCCGCCCTCGACGCGCTCGCCCTTCAGGCGCATCGGTTCGATCTCGCCCAGAGCCTTCATCGGGTTCGACATGCCGGTGCCACCCAGAGCCTCGCCGCGCGCGACCTGGGGCAGAAGCTCGGTCTTGAGGTGGTCGTTGTCGGAGCTCGCGATATACCAGGCCAGCGTGTCCTGCGCCCAGAGGCAGAAACCGGTGGAGAGGCACTCCTCGGAGGCGCGCGCCATCGCCAGCACCGCGGTCGTCAGATCGACATCGCTGTCCTTGCCGCCGATATGGGTGCCATAGGCGCCCGCCTTGCCATAGGCGCGCACGATCTCTTCGGGGTAGATCCGCTCGTCATCGATCTTGCGCACGAGCGGCGCCAGCATCTCGGCCGAGACGCGCTCGACCTCGGCGGGGTCATAGGCGGTAATGGGGGCTACAACATTCATCGGTTCGGGTCCTTTACTGAGGGAGGGGAGGGCCGCGCCCGCCCGAAGAGGGCGCGGCATCTGGGTCAGCGCGTTTCCCGACCCGGGTCAGACGGATTCCGCGACCATGTTCACGGGGCGCGAGAAGGTGTTGAACACCGGCGACCACTGCGTGACATGCGTGATCAGCGCGTCGATCTCTTCTTGCGGGCAATCCGCTTCCATATCGACCTTGATGCGCACATCGGTGAAGCCGACAGGCTTTTCCGACACGTCGCCGGTGCCCCAGACGGCGGTGATGTTCAGGTCACCTTCCAGCTCGAGCTCGAGCTTCTGGATCGTGATGCCGCGAGCGATGGCATTGGCGTGCAGGCCGACCGCGACGCACGAACCCAGCGCAGCCAGCGAGGCTTCGGAGGGGTTCGGCGCGGTGTCGTCGCCCAGCAGCCCCGGCGGTTCGTCGACGATGTAGGGCTCGAGGTTGCGGATATAGTTCGCGTGACGGAAGCGGCCTTCGGCGACGGTCTTGCACTTGAGCGTCTTGACGGCTTTCGGATCGGCCTTGCCCTTGGCGATCAGGTCATCGAGGCCTTCCTTCGAAATCGGCGCGAGGCACGAGGTCTCGGCGGTGGGCGCAAGGCAGCCGGTGAGTGCGGTGGCGGGTTCAGACATGGGAGTACCTCCTGGTTGGTGTCTGCGGATTGCGGGTCAATGCGCGGTGGCGCGGACCCAGTTGAACTTCTTGACGAGCTGGCCGATGGCGGCGTCGAGGGCGAAACCGATCACCCCGATCACCACGACCGTTGCGGCCAGGCGGGAATAGTCGAGCGTGTCGCGGGCATCGTTGATCGCGAAGCCGAGGCCCGAGGTGACGCCGAGATATTCGGCAGGCACGAGGACGACCCAGGCCACACCCAGCGCGAGCCGGATACCCTGCATCACGTCGACCGCGATGGCGGGCAGGATCACCGTGCCCAGCAGATGCAGCGGGCGTGCGCCGAGGTTGCGTGCCACCTTGAGCCAGGCCGGATCAATCCGGCGGACGCCCGCGGCGGTCGAGAACAGGATCGGCCAGACCGCAGCCATCGCGATCAGGAACACGATCGCCCCGTCCCAGGTGTCGAACGCCATGACGGCGATCGGCATCCAGCTGAGCGGCGAGATCATCCGCAGGAACTGGAACGGAACGTTGGTGACCTCGTGGATCCTCGGCGCCCGGCCGATCAGGATGCCGACCGGCACCCCGAACGCGGCCGCAAAGAGCAGGCCCAGCCCCACCCGTTCCAGCGACGGCCCCGACATCGTGAGCACCTCGCCGGAGACGATCATCTCCCAGAGCCGCTCGAGCGTGGGGGCAGGCGCGAAATCGGCGAAGGCGTAAAGGTCGGGATCATTCTCGACGATGAACCCGCCGAACCACCAGACGCCCAGAAGGGCCGCGATGCCGATCAGCGCGTTCATCAGGCTGCGCGCCGAGCCGAGGCGCGGAATGCGCAGGATCGTCGAGGGGAGCTGGACCGCATCACTCATAGCTTGAAGATCTCCTCGCGAGTGTAGGGATCCGCGCCGCCGGCGACCGACGGATCGGCCTTCCACTCGGGGTATTTCTCGAGCGCGGCTTTCACGTAGTCGTAGTTGACGAGGTCATTGGCCACGAACTCCGGGTCGAGCCCTTCGAGGAAGGTGGTCTCGCCGGCCACGACCGTTTCGTTCATCGCGTTGACGATCAGCTTGGTCGCGGACGGATAGGGCCAGGGCTGGAAGTCGATTCGGCCGTTGTGGAATTCGCCCTCGTTCTTGATCGCGCCTTCCTCGATATATTCGGGGTGATCGGCATAGAGCGTCATCGCGCGGGTCACGACCGGGGCCGGGGCGGGCAGGTAGCCTGCGCCGTCCTTCGACAGAAGCTCGGCCACCTCGGCCTTGTTCTGGCTGGCATAGATGGCGGCCTTGACCACGGCGTTCATCACGCCTTGCGTCCACTCGGGCTTGGCGGTGGTGTCTTCCTCGTGCATGCACACGACGCAGCAGGGGTGGTTCTTCCAGATGTCGCCGGTGAAGCGCAGCATCCGCGCGCCTGCCTTCAGCTCACCCAGAGCGTTGAAGGGCTCGGCCACGATATAGGCGTCGATCTTCTTCGCCGCGAGCGCGGGCGGCATGTCCGGCGGCGGCAGAACTTGCAGGTTGCACTCGTCGGGAGCCAGCGCCTCGCCCTGCGGCTTGATCACCGGCTTGATGCCATTGGCGCGCAGCGCGTATTGCAGCACGATATTGTGCATCGAATACCAGAACGGCACCGCGACCTGCTTGCCGCCGAGGCCCGCGAAATCGGTGATGTCGGTATGTTTGCCGACCACCAGCGCCGAGCCGTTGGTATGCGCCCAGGCCATGATCTTGACCGGCACATTGTTGTTGTAGCGCATCCAGACCGGGATCGGCTTGAGGAAGTGCACGAGATTGAACTTGCCCGCCACGAAGCCCTCGATCAGTGCCGGCCAGGAGCGGATCAGCGTCGGCTTCTCTGCCTTGATGCCCTCTTCCTCGAAATAGCCCTTGGCATGGGCGACGAGCAGCGGGGTCGCGTCGGTGATCGGCAGGTAGCCGATGCGCAGGACATCATCGGATTGCGCGCGCGCCATCTGCGGCAGGCCAGCGGCCAACCCGCCCAGCATGGCCGCGAGCCCGCCCTTGGCCAACAGATCGAGCGTCTGACGGCGGCCCGGATCAAACCCTTCTTCGCCACCGCAGCAGGCGGCGTGCAGGTCGTGAGGGTGATTGTGAGAGCAGGTTTTCTTCGTCATCGGTCGCGTCTCCGTTCAGATCTGAGTGAAGTCATTGGTCGTCTCAGTGGCCTCGCCCGGCGCGTCCGCAGCCTGCGAGTAGATGTTCATCAGGCGGCTGTGTTCGGCCTGGAATTCGTCGGAGCCGCCGCTGCGCTCCTCTTCCGAGAGCGTGATCACGGTGTCCTCGAAGACGCGGCCGGGATTGGCCTTGAGCACGATCACGCGGTCGGCCATGCGGACAGCCTCGCCCACATCATGGGTGACCAGCACGAGGGTCAGCCCGAGATCGCGGGCGATCTGGCGCACATCGCGTTGCAGGTTGCGCCGGGTAAAGGCGTCGAGCGCAGAGAAGGGTTCATCAAGCAGCAGCATCTCGGGCTTGGGCGCGAGCGAGCGGGCCAAGGCCACGCGCTGCTGCTGCCCGCCGGAGAGCTCTTGCGCATTGCGATCGGCGAAGGCGCCAAGATCGACAAGGTCGAGGATCTCGGGGATGCGCTTCGCGATCTGGTCATTGCGACGGGTGAATTTCAGCCCGAGCGCCGCGTTCTGCGCGACGGTCATCCAGGGAAACAGCGAGGGTGCCTGAAACATCATCACCCATTTCGGCGAAGGCTCGCGGATCGTGTTGCCGTTGATGACGACTTCACCTTCGGAAGGGTGCGTCAGCCCCGAGAGCATGTGCAGCAAGGTGGACTTGCCGCAGCCCGAACGGCCCAGCAGCGCCACGACCTCCCCGGCTTTGATCTCGAAGTCGATCCCGTCGAGCACCTTGCCATCATGGCGACGATACGCATGGCTCAGCCCCTTGATGGCGACATGGGCCCCGACCGGGGCAGGGCGGCGGCGCGGGGCGTCTTGGGTGCCTTGCGCAGCGCTGTCGGACAAGGTGAGCGTCATGGCCATCGGATCTCCTTCCGGGGTGGAAACGAACAGGTCTGTCTATTCACTGCACCGTGAGGGAGGATCGTCAATCGAACCGGACGTTTCCGCCGCAAAATTCCAAAACTGAGAAAAAAATAAGCAAAAAAAGGGGTAGAATGACCGTATTTGGTCGGAGGCTTGCCCCAAGATACAGAAATGCCCGATTCTTGATCCCGGCGTCACCTGCGACAAAATGGACCAATCTGTCTTGATCTTTCTTCTTGGCTATGCCATCAAAACCTCGAGTTGTTTTAAATCTCACCCATGCATTAAGGTGAATTCATGGAAGACGGTCTGCAAAATCTCTGCCCCAATACCAGCCACAACTGGAGTTTTGCTGCTCGTCCCTCGAAAAACGCGCGCGAGCGCCTGATGCGCGCGGCTTCCTACCTGTTTTGCAATCACGGCTTCGCGGCGACCGGTATCGACACCATCCTCGCGAGGGCCGAGACCGCGAAGGCGACGCTCTACAATCACTTTGCATCGAAGGAAGAACTGATCGCCGCGGTGCTGCAGGCCGAGGGCGAGACCTGGCGCGAGTGGTTCTTCGGTCGGCTTGCGCAGGTCGAGGGTTCGGCGCGCGACCGGCTGCTCGCCGTCTTTGACGTGCTTCAGGACTGGTTTGCGGATCCCGGCTTCTACGGCTGCCCTTTCATCAATGCGGTGGCCGAGTTCGATACCGGCAATGACGCGGTGCGCCGTGCCGCCGCGCTCCATAAGGAACACCTGATCACCTGGCTCAAGGCGCAGGCGATCGAATTGCAGGCAAAGGACGTGGCCGAGGTTGCGCGCAGCTTTGCGGTTCTGATCGACGGGGCGATCGTCGCGGCCCAGCACAGCCGGGATCCGGAATTCGCACGTAATGCGCAGGTGCTTGCAGCGCTATATCTCGACAACCTGACCGCGCAGGCACGTCCGTGAGGGTGAGCCTGCCCGAGATGTGCGAGGCGCTCTTCGGGCCCCTCCCGTAGCCGATTGCGCCGCGCTGCCAATCCTTGAGCTTTCCGAGCATGACCCCGAGCTGGTCGCGGTGCCTTTGGCGGGGCTGGTGGTGTTTGAGGGATTTGTTGCGTGACTTCAGATCCGGACTGGAAGGGCCGCCCCCTTGTCTTTCAAGGTGTCGTGAAACCAGTCGGCACCGTAACCGCTCGGCGTGCAACGAGCCCGTCTTCGGCACGCTGCGTATCTGCGGGCGTTGATCGAACAGGCGGTCATGAGGAATTCAAGCCGGCGTCCGTTCGCGATTGTCTTTGAGCCGAGGGCATGTCCAGGGCGTGCTGCGGCCCTATGGACGTCGCCTCAGAGACGCGTCGCGCTGTATAGCACCTGCCCGCGGGGCAGCATCACCGTCTGGCGTGCCACCTGCCAGCCGGTGCAGCGGGCGAGGTGCTCCACGTCTTCGGCCAGCACGTGATAGGGCGGTCGGATGTCATGGGTGACGACCCCGTCGGGCTGGCGATAGGGGCGTGCGGCCTGCGTGGCATCGGGGACGAGGAAAACGCTGAAGAGAAATGTTTCCAGCTGCTCGAACCCGCGCAGGTTGGTGAGTGCGCGGCGAAGATAGGCCATCGGAAGATGCGGAAAGACCGCGAAGCCGATCGCATGGGTGATTGTCTGGGGAATGTCAGGAAACTCGAAACGGGGATCCTCGATCAGCTGGGCGGGATCGAGCCTTTCCGGCTCGGTCAGTTCCTCGCGATGGCCCGCCAGCATGATCGCGCGCGAGGCGTCGGTCGCCCAGTAATGCCCGGGCTCGAGATAGGGCACCGCCTTGCAGCCCAGCCGCAGCGATCCAGCGCCGATATCGAGCAGGTAATGATGCGGCTGCAATCCTGCTGCGCGCAGCACCTCCATCTGGATGCGCCCGGTCTCGTCCCAGCGCCCGCCCACTACGGCGCGATGTCGCCCTTCGGCGATGGCGGTGTCGTAGAAACCGGCCGCTTCATAAGGGTTGTGGGACATTGTGCGGCGCTTTCAGGCAAGGACCAGATGGCGTCCAATGCGCGCCTTGCGACGTTCCGTCAAGACCGTTCGCGCGTCGGGTCAGCCTGCAAGCAGCCTGCCATGTCCCGCCGTCGCGATCCGTGCCCCCGAGAGCTGCGCCATGTGCCAGCCGAGGACCTGGTTCGAACTGAGCACCGGCAGACCGAGCTCGGCTTCGAGCGGTGCGATGATGTCGAGCGTGCGCAGATTGGTGCAGGACAGGAAGACCCCGTCGAGCGTGTTGCGTTTGGCGAGGTTGCGTGCGGCCTCGGCGATCGAGGCCGGGGCGATGCGGGCCACACGCGACTCGACCTCTTCGCCGAAAGACAGCGTGTCGGGCACGTTCAGCCCTGCCGCTTCGAAAGCCCGCCGGATCGGCCCTGCGACCGAGGTGATATAGGGCGAGACGATCCCCACCCGTTCCAGCCCCAGCGCGCGGCAGGCCGCGAGTGCGGCGCTGAGCGGGTCGGTAACGGCGCGGGTTTGCACCGCGCCGGACACCAGTTCCGCCACGCGCGCCGCGCCGATCAGCGTCGTTCCCGAGGTGCAGGCATAGCCCACCGCATCGAACTGTGCAGCCGGGGGCAGAAGAGCCGCCGCCGCGGGCAGAGTGGCCTCCATCTGCGCGATAGTGTCGGGCGTCAGCTCGGCCCCCGAGGGCACGCGGCTGACATGTATCTGCGTCGTGCCAGACGGGAAGAGGCGACGGAAATCCTGTTCGATCGTTTCATCGACCTGAAGCACCACAAGGCCGAGCCGGGGCAGGGCCTCTTCGAGCAATTCATAAGGAAAGGCGTTCATCCAAGGATCTCCGGCAGCTCTGCGGGCGCGCGGGGGGAGAGGAGTTCCACTCCGTTCTCGCGCAGGACGATGTTTTCCTCATGCACGAGAATGCGCCCGTCGCGCGTCTTGCAGCCCGGTTCCAGCGTGAGCACCATGCCTGCGCGCAACGGTGTGGTGTCGAGGGGTGTGAAGGAGGGCCATTCGGTCAGCGTCACCCCGAGCCCGTGGCCGAGCCTGCCGCCCGAGGGCGTGGCACCATGGCGGCGCAGCCCGGCGCAGAGCATCTCATGGACATCGCAGGCCCGGTGGCCCGGGCGCAGGGTGGCCATCACCTCTTCGGTTGCCTGCCAGAGCGCGCGATGGGCGCGCCGCGCGCAATCCGAGGCAGAGCCGATCGCCCAGTTGCGGTCGAAATCGCAGAAATAGCCTTCGCGCACGGCCCCGGTGTCGAGCATCAGCACATCGCCAACATGCAAGGGGTCCGGACCTGCGGGGGAGATCACGTCGCCATATCCGTCAGCTCCAGCGCCGCCTGCGACATAGCTCACCCAATCCGCGCCCTCGCTCAGCAATGCGATCTGGAAATCGCGAAAGACGGCGTCGAGTGGCTGGCCCGCCTGCGCGAATTCCGGCACCCGGTCGAAGGCACGCGCGGCGATCTCGCAGCTCGTACGGATCTTTGTGATCTCGGCCTCGGACTTGATTTCGCGCACCCGTTGCACGCTGGCGGTTGCATCGGTGAGCACACGCGGGGCGAGGTGGCTGCGCAAGGTCTCGAAATCGCCCAAGGGCATGCGCAGATGAGTTTCCAACCCCATTGGCAGGCCAATCCGTCCGTTCTCGGGCACCATATCGGCGAGAGTCCCGGCGAGAAGGCTCACCCCGTCATCACGTGGATCGGGCGCGTCCCAGGTGCGGACCTGCGGAATCCAACAGCGTCCCATCAACTCGGCCCCGATCGTGGGGATCACCGCAACGGGGTCGCCGGCCTGCGGCACCACGACGAACCACGGTCGGGCGGGGCTCTCCCAGAAACGGGTGAGAAATCCGGTCGTGTAGAAGATATCGGCGGGCGTGCTCAGCAAGAGCGCGTCGAGCCCTTCGAGCGCCATCGCAGTTTGCAGCCGCGCGATGCGATCGCGATATTCCTGCGCGGAGAAAATCAGGGATGTCTCGCTCATGGAGTCGCGCCTTTCGCTGTCTTGATGCCGACCCTAGCGCGGATCACGCGACTGTGCGCACGCTTTGCGACATCTGCGGCGCTTCGGCGACCTTCCAAGGCTTGTCATCGCCCAAATCCGCGCCACGATAGCGCATCGTGACAGCGGGCTGAGAGAGGAGCGAGCGCGTGAGCAATCCAAACGCGGCAGACAGGAAGGTATTGCCCGCGGGGATCTGGGCGCTCGGCTTCGTGTCGCTCTTCATGGATGTCTCCTCCGAGATGATCCACGCGCTTCTGCCGGTCTACCTGACGGTGGGGCTTGGCGCGTCGACGCTGGCCGTCGGTGTGATCGAGGGGATCGCAGAGGCGACCGCGGCGATCACCAAGGTGTTCTCCGGGGCGCTGTCCGACAGGATCGGGCAGCGCAAGCTGCTCGCGGCACTGGGCTATGGCCTTGCGGCAGTGACCAAGCCGATCTTTCCGCTCGTGCCCAGCTTCGGCTGGCTGGTCGCGGCGCGTTTCATCGACCGCGTCGGCAAGGGCATTCGCGGTGCGCCGCGCGATGCGCTGGTGGCCGATCTCGCGCCCGAGGGGCTGCGCGGTGCGGCCTTCGGACTGCGCCAGTCGCTCGACACGGTTGGTGCCTTCGTCGGGCCGCTCGCCGCGATCGGTCTGATGTGGCTCTTCTCCGACGATTTCCGAGCCGTGTTCTGGGTCGCGGTGATCCCGGCTTTCCTGTCACTGGGGCTGATCCTCTTCGCGGTGAAGGAGCCCGCACGCCCCGAGGCGCTGCGCCGGGTGCGCAACCCGCTTGCACCTGCCGAGCTGAAACTCCTGGGCGGGGTCTATTGGTGGGTCGTGGTGGTGGCGACGCTTTTCACGCTGGCGCGTTTCAGCGAGGCCTTTCTGATCCTGCGCGCGGAGGGCGAGGGTGTGCCGATCATGCTGGTGCCATTGGTCTTCGTGGGGATGAATTTCGTCTATTCCCTCACCGCCTATCCGGTCGGGGTGCTGTCGGATCGTATCGGCCGGATCGGGCTTTTGATCATCGGACTGTGCCTGCTGATCGCGGCCGATATCGTGCTTGCATTGTCGAGCGGGTTCTCGAGCCTGGCTGTGGGCGTTCTGCTTTGGGGTGTGCATATGGGGTTCACGCAAGGGCTGCTCTCGACGCTGGTGGCCGAAGCCGTCCCGGCCGAGTTGCGTGGGACAGCATTCGGGATGTTCAATCTCGTGACCGGGGTCGCGCTACTGGTGGCGAGCGTCGTCGCAGGTGCGCTATGGCAGGTTTGGGGCGCGCAATGGACGTTTCTTGCCGGTGCCGGGTTCGCGGGAGCTGCGCTTTTCAGTCTGCTGCCGTTGCGCCATCGCCTTGACGGTAAGGGCGCAGGCAAGGAGCCCGCCGGGTAATCGGCGCTCGTAGCCAATCGCTGGGCGCATATCGTCTATTCGCGGCTAAATTGTTCTGCCTCAATGCATTTGTGCTGCGACGGAGGACTGTTCATCATGCGTAAGATGAGGAGACATCGTGTGAGTTGCGATGCAAGCCCGACGAATGAAGGACGGCCCAGATGGCAGATCGAAGCAGCGAAGAGATCGAACGAATGCTCGCAGGGGGCAAGCATCGCAAGCGGCGCTGGCTCTGGGTGGTTGCGGTGGTTGCGCTTCTCGGCGCGGGCGGGGCGTGGTTCTGGCTCGCAGGATCCGAGCAATCGGGTGGGGTGAGTTACGTGACCGAGGCTGTCACCCGTGGCGACCTGACGGTGACGGTGACCGCTACCGGCACGGTCGAGCCGACGACCGAGGTCGAGGTTTCCTCAGAACTGTCGGGCACGCTTGCGAGCGTTGAGGTCGATTACAACGACACGGTCGAGGTGGGGCAGGTGCTCGCCCGTCTCGACGACACGAAATTCAATGCGCAGGTCGCCAATGCCGAGGCCGCTCTGGCTGCGGCGAAAGCAGAGCTTTTGCAGGCCGAGGCCACCCAGCGCGAAGCGACAGAGCTCTACGACGCGCAGGCCGAGCTTGAGCGGCGCGGAGTGGTGAACCACAGCGATTTCGTGGGCTATGTCGCCGCGCGTGACCGGGCGGTGGCGGCAGTTCAGGCGGCACAGGCCTCGCTCACCTTGGCCGAAGCCAATCTCGCGCTGGAAAAGGACGATCTGGAAAAGACGGTGATCCGCTCGCCGATCAAGGGGGTCGTTCTGGACCGTGACGTTTCGGCGGGGCAGATCGTGGCGGCTTCGCTCTCGGCGCCGACGCTGTTCACGCTGGCCGAGGATCTGAGCAAGATGCAGCTTCTCGTCGACATCGATGAGGCTGATATCGGTCAGGTCGAGGTTGGCAACCGTGCGAGCTTCACCGTCGATGCCTATCCCGGCGAGATTTTCCCCGCGACGATCACCCAGGTGCGCTACGCGCCCGAGACCACCGATGACGTGGTGACCTACAAGGGCGTGCTCGCGGTGGATAACAGCCAGATGCTGCTGCGCCCGGGCATGACCGCCACCGCGACGATCACGGTGGACGAGGAAACCGGCGCGCTTCTGGTGCCCAATGCGGCCTTGCGTTACGCGCCGCCGCAGGTGGTCGAAGATACGGGCAATGGCGCGGGCGGGCTGGTCGGGCTGATCATGCCATCCCGTCCCGGATCGGACAGCGCGACCGCCACGGGCAAATCCGTCTGGGTGTTGCGCGACGGCAGCCCGGTCGAAGTCGCCGTCACGCCGGGCGCGTCGAATGGCAAGCTTACGATCATTACCGCGGGTGATCTGACCGAGGGCGATCAGGTGATCACCGATCAGCGGGACGGCGCGCAATGAGCCCGCCGCTGATCGAGCTGAGCGGGATCACCCGCACCTATGGTTCCGGCGAGGCGCTGGTGCGAGCACTCGACGGTGTGGATCTGCGCGTGGAAAAAGGGGAATTCGTTGCTATCATGGGGCCGTCGGGCTCGGGCAAGTCGACGGCGATGAACATCATCGGCTGTCTCGACCGGCCGAGCGACGGGCAGTACCGCTTCAACGGGGTCGAGGTGGCGACGCTCGATCAAGATCAGCGTGCGCTTCTGCGCCGTCATTACCTCGGCTTCGTCTTCCAGGGCTATAACCTGCTGCCGCGCACCACCGCGATCGAGAATGTGGAACTACCGCTGATCTACAAAGGCCAGCGCAAGGCCGAGCGGCTGGTACGGGCGCGCGAGGCTTTGGCGCGGGTGGGTCTCGAAGGGCGCGAAGATCACACCCCCTCGCAGCTTTCGGGCGGCCAGCAACAGCGCGTGGCGATCGCACGGGCGCTTGCTGGCGAGCCGATGGTGATGCTTGCCGACGAGCCCACGGGCAACCTCGATACGAAACGCAGCGTCGAGATCATGGAGCTGATGCAGGAGCTCAACCGCGATGCGGGGCTGACCATTGTCATGGTGACCCACGAGGAAGACATGGCCGCCTATGCCTCGCGGCTGGTCGTCTTCACCGATGGCAAGGTCGTGCGTGACGAGGCAATGGCCGAAAGGGGGGCGTGATGCTTTGGGAAACGGTTCGGCTCGCGCTCACCGCGATCATCCGCAATGCGCTGCGCTCCTTCCTCACGGTGCTGGGCGTCGTGATCGGCGTGGCAGCCGTGATCGCGATGGTCACCGTGGGGCAGGGCTCGTCCGAGCAGGTTTCGGCCAATGTGGAATCGCTCGGCACAAGCGTTCTGATCCTGCGGCCCGGTGCACAGATGATGGGGCCGGGCACGCGTGACAACGCCCCCTCCTTCAAGCTTGCAGATGTCGAGGCACTTCAGGATCTGAGCGCGCTTTCGGCGGTGGCCCCGGTGGTCTCGACCTCGGAAACCGCAGTTTACGGCAATACGAACCGGTCGACCTCCATTACAGGCACGACCTCGGACTATCTCGAGATCGGCGGCTGGGAGATCGCGCGTGGGCGCGGTTTTTCGACCGCCGAGGATCGCAGCGGAGCGAATGTCTGCATCATAGGCGAGACGGTGCGCACCGCGCTGTTCGGCTCGACCGATCCCACGGGCGAGAAGATCCGCATCAAATCCATCTCCTGCGAGGTGATCGGCCTTCTGGTTGCCAAGGGGGCGGGCTCGTTCGGGCAGGATCAGGATGATCTGGTGATCATGCCGGTGCGCACCGTGCAGCGTCGACTTCTGGGCGGCCAGGACGTGTCCTCCATTTCGATGACGGTCGCCCCCGGTGTGTCTTCCGAGCGCGCGATCTCGGACATCAAGACCCTGATGCGCGACCGCCGCCGCATCGCCATCGGCGAGGAAGACGACTTCTCCGTCAATGACATGAAGGAACTCGCCTCGATGCTGAACTCGGTCAACTCGGTGCTGACGGGGCTGCTGTCCTCGGTCGCGGCAGTGAGCCTGCTCGTGGGGGGCATCGGGATCATGAACATCATGCTGGTCTCGGTGACCGAGCGTACCCGCGAGATCGGCATCCGCCTTTCGGTGGGCGCACAGGCAAGCCAGGTTCTGATGCAGTTCCTCGTCGAAGCGGTGGTGCTGTCGCTTCTGGGCGGTGTGATCGGCATCCTCGCGGGTCTAGGGCTGGCCTATGTCGCGGCGCAGATCATGGAGATCCCGTTCTCGCCCAGCCTCGACGTGATCGCGCTGGCTTTCGGTTTCTCGGCGGTGGTGGGCATGGTGTTTGGTTATTTCCCGGCGCGTGCCGCAGCCCGCCTCGATCCGATCGAGGCGCTGCATTACCAGTGAGGGGCGCTTAACGCCGCTTTTCGCCCAGCGTCCAGACCCCGGCGATGGCGCGGTCATCGCCCATCATGATCGTCGGGAAGATCGCCTCCCAGATGTCCTCGGCGCGCGCCGCGCGCTGGGCGATGGCGTGGGTTGAGGCGAGGTCGACGGCGATGAAATCTGCTTCCATGCCGGGGGCCAAGGCACCGATCTTGTCGCCCATCCCCATCGCCTGCGCCGAGCCTTGCGTGGCCAGCCACCAAAGCTGCGCGGGATGCAGCGGTTTATGCGTGAGCTGGCCGATCTCATAGGCCGCCGCCATCGTGCGCAGCATCGAGAAACTCGACCCGCCGCCGGTATCGGTCGCAAGTCCGATCCGTTGACCTTCCGCCAGCCGCTTGGGCCAGTCGAACAGCCCCGAGCCGATGAAGGTATTCGAGGTCGGGCAATGGATCAGCGCCGCGCCGGTCTCCTTGATGCGGTCGGCTTCACGCGGCTCCAGGTGGATCGCGTGGCCGTAAAGTGCGTTCTCGCCCAGCAGCCCGTAGGTCTCGTAAGTGTCGAGATAATCGCGCGCATTGGGATACAGCTCTTTTACCCAGGCGATCTCGTCCACCTGCTCGCTCAGATGGGTTTGCATCAGGCAATCAGGATGCTCCGCCCAAAGCGCCCCCAGAGCCGCCAGTTGATCCGCCGAAGAGGTGGGCGAAAACCGTGGCGTGATGACATAGCTCAGCCGGTCCTCCCCGTGCCACCGCTCCAGCAACGCCTTGCTGTTGTCATAGGCCGATTGCGGCGTGTCGCGCAGACCATCGGGCGCGTTGCGATCCATGCAGGTCTTGCCCGCTGCCGCGCGCATCCCGCGCGCCTGTGCGGCGGTGAAGAAAGCGTCCACGCTGCCCGGATGGATCGTGCAATAGCTGCACATCGTCGTGGAGCCGTTTTCCAGCGCGAGATCGAGATAGAGATTGGCAATCTCCGTCGCATGGGCGGGATCGGCGAAGGAGATCTCTTCGGGGAAGGTGTAGTGGTTGAGCCAGTCGATGAGCCGCTTGCCCCAGCTCGCGATGATCGCGGTCTGCGGATAATGCACATGCGCGTCGACGAAACCGGGCGAAAGGAGATGCGCGCCGTGATCGGTGACGCGGGCCTGCGGATGGTCTGCACGCAGATCGTCGGCCTCGCCGATTGCCGCGATCTTTCCGCCCTCGACGAGCAATGCGCCATGGCGGCGATGGGTGACCGCCTCGGGCCCCTCGACCAGCGCATCCCCGCGATATTCCAGAACCTGACCCAGATGCAGCTCAGCCATCACACTCTCCCGTCCGACGCGCCATGCTAGGGCGAGGCCGCGCGAAGGTAAATCTCTGGCAGCACGGTGATGTTTTTTCCGTGCGCCCCCTGTCCATCCGCGCGAATCCGTCTATGTTTTCCGCGCGATCGGAATGGGGGCGACATGGCCGAAGCACTTGCCGAAGAACATGACCGCGAGGAAGAGGACTACCGGCTTGACGGCGAGGTGGTCGAGGCGATCCTCGATGCTGCAGAGCAAGAGGACGCAGCGCGGCTGAGCGAACTGCTCGAGCCGCTGCACGCGGCCGATATCGCCGACCTTCTCGAACAGATTTCCGGCAGTGAACGCCGCAAGATCCTGCGCCTCTGGGGGCGCGAGATCGACGGTGAGATCCTCACCGAGATCGACGAGGGCATCCGCGAAGAGGTGCTTGAGAGCCTGCCGCCGGAGGTTCTGGCCGAAGCGGTGCGCGAGCTCGATTCCGATGACGTGGTCGACCTCATCGAAGACCTCGAGGAGCCCCAGCAGGAGGCGATCCTCGACGCGCTCGACGATACCGACCGGGCCGCGGTCGAGAAATCGCTCGCCTATCCCGAATACTCCGCTGGCCGCCTCATGCAGCGCGAGGTCGTTACCGCGCCTGAGCATTGGACGGTGGGCGAGACGATCGACTTTCTGCGTTCCGCAGAATGGCTGCCTGACCAGTTCTATCACGTGATCCTAGTTGACCCGGCCTATCACCCGCTCGGCAATGTCACGCTGGGACGGATCCTTTCGGCCCCGCGCGCCTCGAAGCTTCTCGATATCTGCGAAGAGGAATTCCGCACGATCTCGGCCTATCAGGAAGAGGGCGATGTCGCCTATGCGTTCAACCAGTATCACCTGATCTCGGCCCCGGTCGTGGATGAGGATGACCGGCTTGTCGGGGTGATTACGATCGACGACGCGATGTCGGTGCTCGACGAAGAGCACGAGGAAGACATCCTGCGCCTGGCCGGTGTGGGCGAGGAATCGGCGATTTCGGATACGGTGATGGAGACCGTGCGTCAGCGTCTTCCCTGGCTTTTCGTGAACTTGCTGACGGCGATCCTGGCCTCGGGGGTGATCTCGCTTTTCGAGGGGACGATTCAACAGCTCGTGGCGCTGGCGGTGCTGATGCCGATCGTGGCCTCGATGGGGGGCAATGCGGGCACGCAGACGCTGACCGTTGCGGTGCGCGCGCTCGCCACCCGCGACCTGACCGAAAGCAACGTCTGGCGCGTTGTGCGACGCGAGGCGGTCGTGGGGCTTCTCAACGGGCTGGCCTTTGCAATCGTCATGGGGATCGTCGCGGCCTTCTGGTTCTCGGGGGCGCAACTGGGGATCGTGATTGCGCTGGCGATGGTGATCAACCTCGTGGTGGCGGCGCTCTCGGGCATCCTGATCCCGCTGGCGCTTGAGAAACTGGGCGCGGATCCGGCGCTTGCTTCGGGGACGTTCGTGACCACGATGACCGATGTGGTGGGTTTCTTCGCTTTCCTCGGTCTCGCCTCGATCCTGCTGCTATGAGCAAGGATCTCGCCCGCAAGGATGCCTTCGCCTCGCGCAAGATGGCCCATGCGGGTGATGACGGCGCAGCCACGCAGGCGCTGGCGGCGGCTTTGGAACCGTTCAAGGGCAAGGTTCTCGCGGGCTATTGGCCGATCCGCACCGAGCCCGATCCGCGCCCGGCGATGCTGGCCCATGGCGGGCCGTTCTGTCTGCCGGTGGTGATGGGGCAGGGACAGCCGCTGGTCTTTCACCGCTGGAGCCCCGAGACCGAGATGATCGAAGGTGCTTACGGCGCGCATATCCCCGCCGAGGCCGAGGAAATGGTCCCCGAAGTGCTTATCGTGCCGCTTCTGGCCTTTGATGCGCGCGGCTACCGGCTGGGCTATGGCGGCGGCTTTTACGACCGCACGCTGGAAGGCCTGCGCGCTCGCGGCCCGGTCACGGCGATCGGCTTCACCTATGCGGCGCAGGAAGTGCCGGAGGTGCCGACCGAGCCGACCGACCAGTCGCTCGACATGATCGTGACCGAAGCCGGGTTGCGCCGCTTCTGATCAGCCCATCCGCTCGGAGGCATAGGCGCCGGGCGAGGCCGGGAAGACCACGGTCTTGTTGCCATTGAGGAAGACGCGGGACTGCACATGGGCGTGGATCGCCCGCGCCAGCACCTGCGCCTCGACATCGCGGCCCAGCGAGACGTAATCCTCGGGGCTCTGCGCATGGGTGATGCGCACGGTGTCCTGCTCGATGATCGGGCCTTCGTCGAGATCGGCGGTCACGTAATGCGAGGTCGCCCCGATCAGTTTCACGCCGCGCTCATAGGCCTGCTTGTAGGGGTTCGCGCCCTTGAAGCTCGGCAGGAAGGAGTGGTGGATGTTGATGATCCGCCCCGACATCTTCTGGCACAGCGCATCCGAGAGGATCTGCATGTAGCGCGCCAGCACGACCAGCTCGGCCCCGCTCTCGTCGACCACGTCCAGAAGGCGCTTCTCGGCCTCGGGCTTGTTCTCCTTCGTCACCTTGATGTGGTGGAAGGGCAAGTCATGGTTCACGACGACCTTCTGATAGGTCATGTGGTTCGACACCACGCCCACGATCTCGATCGGCAGCGCACCGATGCGCCAGCGATACAGAAGGTCGTTCAGGCAATGGCCGAAATTCGACACCATCAGCAGGACCTTCATCTTCTCGCCGGAGTCGCGCAGGGCCCAATCCATCTTGAAATCGGCGGCGACCGGTTCGAAGGCGGCGCGGATTTCCTCGGCGCCCTTGCCCTTTTCCGACACGAAGCTCACGCGCATGAAGAACTGCCCGGTCTTCGGGTCGTCATATTGATGCGAGTCGGTGATGTTGCAGCCCTGATCGGCCAACACGTTGGCAATGCCCGCGACGATCCCCCGCGTCGAGGGGCAGGCAACGGTGAGAACGTAGGTGTCGGCGGTCTGGGTCATGGCTGGCGTCCTTTCGCAGTCTCGGGCGTCGGCTTACCCCGCCCGGGTTGCAGGCACAATCAGCGTTTGTTTTGCGCGAAGCTGGGGGGAAAGCGACGGCGTGCGCACGAAAGGCGACGCGCCCTTGATCGGAAAGGCGGGCACGACCATATTGGGCCGGCACCGCCCCGAGTTGGCGGCCGTGATGGAGACTGGATGTCAGAGCCTGTGTAAGGGGCTCTTCCGCGTGGAAGGGCCAGATGTGAACCGCTGGGTGGGGTGATCGCCCCGCTCGGATTTTCATATCCGTTTCACAGGACATCCCATGAATATCTCGAAACGTGAGCAACGTGCTCTGCACGTTCTGGCGCAGGGCGGTTCGATCCGCCACGAGCGCCAAACCGGTCGCAAGATCAGCGCCATTCATTGCGTGACCCGCGACGGGCACCTGTTGGCCGATTGCGACCTCGAACTGTTCGCGCGGTTGCGCCGCCGCGGGCTGATCGCCTCCAGAGGCGGGCAACCCTATCGCATCTCGCGCCGGGGGCTCGGTGCGGTGCGCGGCCAGCTAGACAATCAATGAGCGTACTTTGACAGAGTCGGGCGGCGGGCTTAGGCTCGCCGTTCCGAAAATGGGCCGGCACGCGGACCTGAAGGAGGGTAATCATGGCTGGTGGCTGGGCAAAAGACGGGGCGGTGAGCGAGCAGATCGAGGCGTCGATCCGCGACGAGCTGGAGCGGCTTCAGTCGCGGCGCGGCCCGGTGGGCGAGAGCCTCACCGAATGCGCCGATTGCGGCGAGGAGATCCCGCAGGCCCGGCGCGAGGCCATTCCCGGCGTGAAGCTGTGCGTGGAGTGCGCCTCCGAACGCGATGCGCGGCGTGCGCCGCGCGGCGGCATCAACCGGCGCGGCTCGAAGGACAGCCAGTTGAAGTGATCACAGCGCGCAGGCCATCGCCTTTTCGAAGGCGGCAGGCGAGGTGTCGGGCCCGAGGCTTTGCCATTTCACGTTGGCCTCTGCATCAAGATAAACCGCGCGGAGCTGTGACCAGTCGAAGCTCGCCAGGATCATTTCCGGGCCAGATCCGCAATCACGCACGCCCCCCATGATCCGATCGGCGCCGTAACGGTGATTGGTGAGAGTGCCGCCGTGGAAGACCTCGCGCAGCGCGCCATTTTCGAACTGGAACAGCCGCAGGATGCCCAAGCGGTGCGGCGCGTCGATCAGGGCGATCTCCTGATGACCATCGCCGTTGAAATCCGCGATCCCGATCGGCGCGACCCAATGGTTCGGCTCGCCCACGAAGGGGGTGGAGGCGAGATAGGCGGGCGCGCCGTCCTTCGCACTCAGCACCAGCACGCGCGAGCCGAGCGTCAGGTTCGATTGTACCACGATGACATCGGGCAGCCCGTCGCCATCGAGATCGGCAATCCGCGGCGCGGTGTCCTCGAAGACGATGTCGTCATCGGCAGGCAGGCGATAGGTGAGCGAGCTCTGGCCCTTGAACAGCCCGCCCTCGGAGCCCGCCTTGCGCGTGACCTCGATATAGAGCGTGGCAAATTCCTGATCGGGGCCGAGCGCGTTATGCCCGTAGCGATCCGTCGGATCAGCATAGTGCGCCGCGATCGAGACTTCGGCGCGTGCAGGCAGGGCGGCGGCGATCAGCAGCAGGGCCGGGATCGCCGCGCGCAGCATCAGATCTGCTTTTCGGGGATGTTGACGACGAGGCCGTCGAGTTCTTCGGTGACCTTGATCTGGCAGGTCAGGCGCGAGGTGACGGGATCGGGCTCATAGGCGAAATCGAGCATGTCTTCTTCCATCGAGTCCTTTGCGGGCAATTTTTCCACCCAGTCCTTGTCGACATAGACATGGCAGGTCGAACAGGCGCAGGCGCCGCCGCAATCGGCATCGATGCCGGGCACGCCGTTGTCGCGTGCACCTTCCATGACGGTCATGCCGGGCTTCACGTCGATCTCGTGACGGGTGCCGTTGAATTCGACATAGGTGATTTTCGCCATTTCTCGGGGCCTCTTCGTCGCTGAATTCCGTGCCGGTCGCCGCCGGACGAACCCGATCTAAGCCTCTTTGCGCGGTTTGACCAGAGGGGGAGCGCCGGGGATTGCCGCGCGGCGCGATTACGCTAATCTCGCGGGCAGGCAGGCAAAGGAGCAGTGCGTGAGCCAGGATACCTCAACGACCCGCGGGGCAGGGCGCGCGGCGCTGTTCTTTGCGGGGCTCCTTGCGCTCGCGGGATGTCAGGAAGAGGCCACGCCGCAGGGTAAGCCCGCCCGGCCGCCCGCGCAGACGCTGGCCAAGGTTCTGATGGAGCGCAAGCCCGCCGATGACGCCCAAGGCTGCTATGCCGAGCTGAAAGCGCCCGCCACCGTGGAGACAGTGAGTGATCAGGTGCAGGTAGTGCCCGAACAGCGCGATCCCACGACCGGCGAGATAACCCAGCCCGCGATCTATCGCGAGGTCAGCTCGCAGCGTATCGTCGAAGCCTCGCGCGCACGCTATTTTCCGTCGGTCTGCTCGGGCGATCTGACGCCCGGTTTCGTCGCGATGTTGCAACGCGCCTTGGCGGTGCGGGGGCTTTACTCGGGCCCGGCCGATGGCAAGCTCGACCCGGCAACGGGGCGCGCGATCACCGCCTATCAAAAGCCGCGCGGGCTCGATAGCCCGACACTTTCGGTGCGCGCCGCGCAGGAGCTGGGACTTTACATCTGGTCGAAGTAACGGCTGGGGCATGAGACGTGGTGAACGACGCCATCGTCGTCAGCCCCGCGAAAATGAAAAAGGCGCCCCGGGGGGCGCCTTTCTTTGCTATTCGGTCTCACCGATCACTCAACCGGCAGCGCCACGAAGCGCGGCTCGCCACCGCGGCGGATCAGCAGCAGCACCGATTTGCGCCCTGCATCCTTGGCCGCCTGCACGCGCTCCTCGAAATCCTCGACCGAGGCCACGGGCTTCTGACCGACTTCGGTGATCAGATCGCCCGCGCGCAGCCCTTTTTCATAGGCCGTGGAGGTCTCGTCGATCGACTTGATGACCAGTCCCTGCGCGTCCTTGGTCAGGCCCATTTCGGTACGCAGCTCATCCGTCAGCGGCGTCACCGTCAGGCCAAGCATGTCCTTCTCGACCTCCTGCGGAGCCTGCACCGCCTTGGGCGGCTCTTCGCCCTCAGCCAGCTCGCGCCGGCCCAGCGTCACCAGAAGCGTCTTGCTCTCTCCGTCGCGCAGTACCGTCACGCGGACTTTCTCGCCCACCGGCGCATCGGCCACGCGGCGCACCAGATCGCGGGTGCTCTTGACCTCGCCGCCATCGAAGGAGGTGATCACGTCGCCCGCCTCGATCCCGGCCTCTTTCGCAGGTCCGTCGGGAACTTCGGAGACCAGCGCGCCCTCGGGCGTCTCAAGGCCCATCGCCTCGGCCATGTCGGGCGTCACGTCCTGGATCTTCACGCCAAGCCAGCCGCGGCGGGTCTCGCCGAACTGTTTGAGTTGGTCGACCACTTTCGAAACCACGTTCGACGCCATCGAGAAGCCGATCCCGATCGAGCCGCCATTGGGCGACAGGATCGCGGTGTTCACGCCGACGACTTCGCCCGCCATGTCGAACAACGGCCCGCCCGAGTTGCCGCGGTTGATCGCCGCATCGGTCTGCAGATAGTCGTCATAGCTGCCCGACAGTTCGCGGTTGCGCGCCGAGATGATGCCCGCCGAGGCCGAGAAGCCCTGACCCAGCGGGTTGCCCATCGCCATCACCCAGTCACCCACGCGGACCTTGTCGGAATCGCCGAATTTCACGAAGGGCAGGGGCTCGTCGCTCTCGACCTTAAGCAAGGCGATATCGGTCTTCGGATCGGTGCCAACCAGCGTCGCATCGAGCCGCTTGCCCGAGAAGAACTCGATTTCGATTTCGTCGGCATCCTCGATGACGTGGTTGTTCGTCACGATATAGCCGTCCTCCGAGATGACGAAGCCGGACCCCAGCGCGTTGGAGCGGCGCGGCGTGCCGCGTCCGTTCGGGCCGTTCGGTCCCGGCAGGCCGAAATCTCGGAACAGATCCTCGAAGGGGGAGCCGGGCGGGAAATTGGGCATATTGCCCGTAGGAGCCGCGACCGTGGTCGAGGTCGTGATGTTGACGACCGAGTTCGAAACCTGATCGACCAGCTCGGCAAAGCTCTCGGGTGCGCCGCGTGCATAGGCGGGGCCTGCAAGCGGTGCACAGGCCAACGCAACGGCAAGCAGAGCCGCGCTCATCCCGGCGCGCAGCGAGGATCCGGGTCCGGTAAGGAATGTCATATGGCTCTCTCCCTTGGCTTGGCCGACAGCTCGGGGCCGGCGCAATGCTCTCGTTTCAGTGAAATGTAGGAGCGCGACTGGCCGAAGGGAAGTTCTTTGCATGAATTAGCAGGCGCGAAATCCTGCCGCAGGGGTGTGGCGCGGGGGAAGGTTCATCCCCAGAGCCGGATCGCCCAGAGCAATCCGACTCCTGCAGCCACCCCCGCAAGGCCCAACATCCGGCGCTGGCCCGGCGTCATCGCGCGCAGCAGGTCCAGCGCCTCCTCGATACGAGAAGGGGCCAGCGCAAGCGCCAGCCCCTCGATCACAAGGACCAGTCCGAGACCGGTCAAGAGCATCGCCATCACTGGCCCGCCGCGTTCGCGACCCCGGCGCCCGGATTTTCGCCGATCGAGCGCAGGAAACGGTCATAATCGAAATAGAGGCTGTCCGGCTGGGTCACCAGCGAGGAGGTCTGCGTCTTCATCGACTGCGCGTAGAACTGCAGCGCCCGGTTGAAGGCGAAGAACTCGGGATCCTTGCCGTAAGCGTCGGCATAGATCTTGTTCGCCTGCGCATCGGCTTCACCGCGCACGATCTCGGCTTCCTTCTTGGCCTGCGAGGTCACCTCGACCGCGGTGCGGTCGGCGGTGGCGCGCACGCGCTGTGCGGCCTCGGCGCCGCGGGCGCGCTCGTCCGCGGCCTCGCGTTCACGCTCGGCGCGCATCCGGCCATAGGTGGCGGCCAGGTTCTGCTCGGGAAGGTCGGTGCGGGTCAGGCGCACGTCGATCACGTCGACGCCCAGCGAGGACGCCTCGCGGCGCGCCAGATCGCGGATCCGGTTCATCAGCGGGGTCCGGTCATCTGACAGCACGGCCGTCGAGGGAACCGAGCCCAGAACCTCGCGGATCGCGTTGTTCAGGATGCCGTCGATGCGGTTCTTGGCGATCTGCTCGCCACCCGCGCCCACGGCCTCACGGAATTTCACCACGTCGACGATGCGCCAGCGCGCGAACGCATCCACCACGAGACGACGATCGTCCTCGGGGGTGACTTCGAGCGGCTGGGTGGTCAGGCTCAGGATCCGGTCGTCATATTTCACGACCGTATCGACCACGGGGATCTTGAAGCCGAGACCGGGTTCGGTCTTGACCTGCTGCACCTCACCGAAGCGCAGCACGAGAGCTTTCTCACGCTCGTCCACCACGAAGACCGAATTCAGCCCCAGCGCGACGAGAATGACGAGAACGGCAAGTGCGATAGGTCCGCGCATCAGTTGTTCCCTCCGGTGTTGCTGGTGGTCGTGGGGGCGCCTTTGCGCAGCTGATCGAGCGGCAGATAGGGTACAACGCCTCCATCACCCGGCTTGGTGTCCACAACGACCTTGTCCAAGCCCGAGAGCACCTGGCCCATCGTCTCGTAGAACATCCGGCGTTTGGTCACTTCCGGCGCCTTCTCGTATTCCGCGAGGATCGAGGTGAAGCGCGCGGCGTCACCTTCGGCCGCATTCACGATCTTGGCGCGATACCCTTCGGCTTCTTCCTTGAGCTGCGCGGCTTCACCGCGGGCCCCCGCGGTCACCTTGTTGGCATAAGCGTCAGCTTCCTTTTCAAGCCGGTCACGCTCCTGCTGGGCGGCCTGCACTTCGCGGAAGCTGTCGATCACTTCGCGCGGCGGGTCGGCGCGGTTGAAGTTCACACGCACGATGTTGATGCCCGCATCATAGCTGTCGAGCGTCTTCTGCACCGCTTCGCGCAGATCGGCCGCGATCTCGCCACGCGCGGTCGACAGGATCGGCGCAAGGTTCGAGCGCGCGATGATGTCGCGCATCGCCGATTCCGACACGGCGCGGATCGTGTCTTGCGGGTCGGTCAGGTTGAACAGGTATTTCGCCGGATCGTTGATGTTCCAGACCACCTGGAATTCCAGATCCACGATGTTCTGGTCACCCGTGAGCATCAGGCCCGTATCGTTCGTACCCGCACGCCCCGAGCCGATATCGACGGTCTGTTCGCGCGTCACCGGAACCTTGGTGTAGGTGATGAAGGGCCAGGGCGCGAGGTTCAGACCCGGACCCTTGGTCGCGTAATAGCGCCCGAACATCAGCTCGACCGAGCGTTCTTCGGGGTTCACCTTGTAGAGCGAGGAGCCCAGCCAGATCGCGACTACCGCGACGAGGCCGATCGCCACGGCGATCTTGGTCGGGAAAGGGCCACCCGAGCCGCCGCCCGAGGGTCTGCCGGGACGGCTGCCGCCGCCCTTGCCACCCATCAGCACCTTGAGCTGCTCGGAGCCCTTGCGCATGAATTCCTCGATCTCGGGGATTTGTCCGCCCTCACCGGGGCGGCGCTGACCGGGGCGCTTGTCTTCGCGGTCGTCGTTGCGGTCATCGCCGCCGCCGCCGCCTCCCCAGGGGCCTCCATTGCTCATATGGTCCTCACCTTTCCGTTATCTTGTCGGTGACTTGGGTATTCGTTTCGCGATTTCAATAATGTCGCACCGGGTTCCGCATCGTCACAAGCTCTTCGCCCATCGTGGGATGCACCGCGCAGGTCGCGTCGAACTGTTCCTTCGTCGCGCCCATCTTCATCGCGATCGCCACCATCTGGATCATCTCGCCCGCCTCGGGTGCCACGATATGGCAGCCCAGAACCTTCCGGCTCTCGCGACAGACGATCAGTTTCATCAGCACCCGCGCGTCCGACCCGGCAAAGCCCGAACGCATCGGCTTGAAGCTCGAGACATAGACCTCGGCATTGCCGCGCTCCTCGGCCTCTTCCTCGGTGATCCCGCAGGTGCCGAATTCGGGCTGGGTAAAGACGGCCGACGCCACCAGCTCGTGATCGGTGGGGCGGGCATTCGCGCCGAAGACGGTGTCGGCGAAGGCATGGCCCTCGCGGATCGCGACCGGGGTAAGGTTGATGCGGTCGGTGACATCGCCAACCGCGTAGATCGACGGGATATTGGTCTGCGACCATTGATCCACGATCACTTCACCGCGCTCGCCCAAGGTCACGCCTGCCTCTTCGAGGCCCAGCCCGTCGGTATTGGGCACACGGCCCGTGGCATAGAGCACCGCGTCGAACCGTTCGACCCGACCATCGCCACAGGTCACGACGAGGTCCATGCCGTCCTTCTCGATTTTCGAGATCACCACATGGGTATGGATGTCGATCCCGCCCGCCGCCATCTGATCCACGATCAGGTCGCGCGCCTCGCTGTCGAAGCCGCGCAGCAGGGGAGAGCGGTTGTATTGCGTGACCTTCACGCCCAAGCCATTAAGAATGCAGGCGAATTCGCAGGCGATGTAGCCACCGCCGACGATCAGGATGCGCTCGGGGAGATGCTCCATCTTGAAGATCTCGTTCGAGGTCATCACATGCTTGCAGCCTTCGAAATCGGGCACGAAAGGCCGACCGCCGGTCGCCACGAGGATATGCTTGGTCGAGACGGTGGTGCCATCGGCAAGGCGTACCTCATGCGGACCTGCGACGGTGGCGCGCTGGTCATAAACGGTGACGCCCGCGCCCTGCTGACCCTTGCGATAGATCGCCTCGAGCCGGTCGAGTTCGGCGTCGAGCTTGGCACGGAACCCCGTCCAGTCAAAGGCGCCCACGGCCGCTTCCCAGCCATAGGCGCGCGCTTCTTCCACCGCGCCGGGCGCGGTGGAGGCGAACACCATCAGCTTCTTGGGCACGCAGCCACGGATCACGCAGGTCCCGCCCATGCGGTATTCCTCGGCCAGCGCGACCTTCGCGCCGTGGGTCGAGGCGATGCGCGCAGCCCGAACCCCGCCCGAGCCGCCGCCGATGACGAAGAGGTCGTAGTCGAAAGTCATGTCGTCCTGTCGTCCTTTGGTTTCAGTCGAGATCGCGGAAGATGTTTTCTTCCTCGGCGAACTCGATCTGTTCATTGGCGACGGTGCCCTCGTTGATGTCACGGATCTCGACTTTGCCATCGGTGCCGCCGATGATGACCTTGTCGCAGATGTCGATGAACAGCCCGTTCTCGACCACGCCGGGGATCTGGTTGAGAACCAGTGCCAGCTGGCGCGGATTGCCGATGCGGTTGAGATGCAGGTCGACGATGTAATTGCCCTCATCGGTGATGAAGGGCTGCTCGCCATTGAGGCGCAGCGAAGTCTGGCGGCCCAGAACATCCATCGAATCGAGCAGTTCCTCGATCAGCGCGCGGGTCACCTGCCAGCCGAAAGGCACGACCTCGACGGGGAGCGGGAAGGCGCCCAGATGGTTCACTTCCTTGGAGGCATCGGTGATCACCACCATCTGATCCGAGGCGGTGGCCACGATCTTCTCCATCAGATGCGCGCCGCCGCCGCCCTTGATCAGGTTCAGGTCGGGGTCGAACTCGTCGGCGCCGTCGATCGTGATATCGAGCCATTTCGCCTCGTCGAGCGTCACCACCTCGATACCCACCTGGCGGGCGAGATCGGCGGTGCGGGTCGAGGTCGGCACGCCGATCAGCTTGAGGTTTTCCTCGCGGACGCGTTCGCCCAGGCAACGCACCATCCAGGCGGCGGTCGAGCCGGTGCCGAGGCCCACGCGCATCCCGTCCTCGATGAGGTCAACGGCACAGCGGGCAGCGGCGAATTTCGCCTTGTCGATCGGGGAGAGGTCGGCAGCCATCGGTCACTCCATGAAGCAGCTTTTCGCGATGGTTATAGGCAATCGTGCGCGGGGGTGCGAGGGGCTTTCTGGCCCGCGGCGCCTCTGTGTCGCAGATGGGGCGCGGCTCGGGGCGGCGCGTAGGCGCCACGACACGATCGCTCAGCTTGCGAGAAACCGTGCCATTCCACCGGGGCGCTGGGGTGTGGGGCGCGGCAGGAAACGGTCGGGGGGCGTAGTCTGTCCGAAGTTGGCGCGCGGATCAGTCCCGCTTTCGGCGGCTTGCATACCGGTGTTGTCATCCCTGGGTGACGGAGGCGACGCCGCCCCCGCCAAACCCGTTTGGCCGATCTCTCCCGCCCGCAGGCTCTCGATGCGCAGCCCTTCGGCAAAGATGATCTCGGTTCGTTTGAAGTGCAGTTGCCACCAGATCTGCGGCGTCCGATCCGCGCGGGTGACGCCGGGGCGGTCGAGCAGATCACCGACCGCGATGCGAATCTCGCGCCCGAGACGCGCCCCGCGATCGGCCTGCACCACGAGGCGCTGACGGGCCGACAGGGTGAGCGCGCACTCATTGCCGAGCGCACCCGCTGCGACATGGATCGCCGTGCCGTCCGCCTGGGGTACAGGGGTCGCCCGGATCAGCTCGCGATAGCCGTGATCCGCGGTCAGAAGGCGCATGCCCGGCTGCAAATCCTCAACAGCGCAGGGACCTGCCTTGGTCGCGACCCGCGTGCCGCAGGCAATCCCCCCGCTCCCGACCATCGCGGCGGGATCGGGACGGTCGGATGCAACACGCGCCTGCGGGGGGATGCACACGGCATCGCCCGTCCAGCTCTCTTCGCGCGTCCCCCAGACATCCATCACAGCCTCCAACCAGCCCAAGGTTAATTTGCGCGCAAAGGGTGAAGAACGCGTCAACGATGTTGGTTTTGTCTCGGCGAGGTCGTTTTGGGGCTGTCGCTTGCGCTTTGTGCGCGCCAGTCTGGGCGGGACAGGGCAGGGAGTACGGCATGTTTCTGAGCGTCTTCGATATCTTCAAGATCGGCGTCGGGCCGTCCTCGTCGCATACGATGGGGCCGATGGTGGCGGGGGTACGGTTCCTCGACACGCTGCGGAATTCGCCTTTTACCGCGCATGGGGTGCGGGTGCGGCTGCATGGCTCGCTGGCTTTCACCGGCAAGGGGCATGCGACCGATCGCGCCTCGATCCTCGGGCTCGCCGGAATCGAACCCGAGAGCTATGACAATGACCATGCCGAGAAGATACTGGCGGCCAATGCCCGCGATCATCTGCTCAAGCCCGAGGGGTTGCCGCCTCTGGTGTTCGATCCCGCGCGCGATCTGATCTTCGATTTTGAAACACCGCTGCCGGGCCATGCGAACGGCATGGTGATCGAGGCGCTTGATGCGCAGGGCGACGTGCTGATGCACGAGATCTATTACTCGATCGGCGGGGGGTTCGTGCGCACCGAGGCCGAGCTGGCCGCCGTGGACGATGCCGCCCGCGATGCGCCGAGCCCGGTGCCGTTTCCCTTCAAGACCGCCGAGGAGATGCTCGCGATGGCGCATGCCTCGGGCCTCTCGATCGCGCAGATGAAGCGGCGCAACGAGGCGCGGTTCCGGGGCCATGAGGAGATCGACGCGGGGCTGGCGAAGATCTGGGCCACGATGCGCGATTGCATGGAGCGCGGGCTGACGAGCGAGGGGGAATTGCCCGGCGGGTTGCGGGTAAAGCGCCGCGCCAAAGCGATCCACGAGAGTCTGAAGGCGGATTGGGGACAAAACCTTGCCCCTCCGCATCAGATCAACGACTGGATCTCCGCCTATGCGATGGCGGTGAACGAGGAAAACGCAGCTGGCGGGCAGGTCGTCACCGCGCCCACGAACGGGGCGGCGGGTGTACTGCCTTCGGTGATCCGCTACTGGCTCGATCATGTGCCCTCCGCGTCTTCTGCCAAGATCCCCGATTTTCTGCTGACGGCGGCCGCGGTTGGCGGGTTGATCAAGACCAACGCCTCGATCTCGGGGGCGGAATGCGGCTGTCAGGCCGAGGTCGGATCGGCGGCGGCGATGGCAGCGGCGGGGCTGGCGGCCGTGCTGGGTGGCACCCCCGAGCAGATAGAGAACGCGGCCGAGATCGCGCTGGAGCATCATCTCGGCATGACCTGCGATCCGGTGAAAGGGCTGGTGCAGGTGCCCTGCATCGAACGCAATGGTCTTGGTGCGATCAAGGCGGTCTCGGCGGCGTCGCTGGCCCTGCGCGGGGACGGGACGCATTTCGTGCCGCTCGATGCCGCGATCGAGACGATGCGGCAAACGGGGCGCGACATGCACGAGCATTACAAGGAAACGAGCCTCGGCGGCCTCGCGGTCAACGTGCCGAATTGCTGAGGGTGCGCTTGCCCGGCTGACTTCGTCGCCGGGCGCTTCCTTTTGCAGACTGTCTATCTGGACAGGCAAGGTTTCAGCCTCGGCATGCTAGACTCGCGTCAGCTGAGGAGAGGGCGATGGAAGCCTTGGTCGAAGCCTTGATGCAATGGATCGGCGATCATAGCGATCTGAAAGTCGCGAACCTGACCCCGCCGGAAATTGTCATGATGTCTCCCGAGGAACTGACGCGGGAGTTCTATTCCGACGCGCCGGATCTGTTGCCGGAAGACGGGGTCGATGACCGTGTCAACGCGCTCTACGCTGCCTCGGATGGTCAGGTCGGCACGATCTACCTGCTCGCACCCGAAGCTGTGCCGGACGCGAAATATTACGATGATCCGATGGAAAACCCGTTCTTTCGTGAGGTTTTGTTGCACGAGCTCGTTCATCACGTGCAGTGGCAGACCAAGCTGAACGAGAGCTGGGCCTGCCCGCGCGAGGGAGAAAAGCAGGCCTATATTCTGGGCGGGCGGTATCTCCATGCGGTTGGTGCGACCGATCCGCTGCCCAATCGAATGTTCTGGGCGCATATGTATTCCCTCTGCTAGCTGAGGCGGACAACAGGTTGTCTCTGGCGGTTCTTGGCGCTTCCTCTTGACTTTTCACCCGATCACGCGCATTTAGCCGTCATCGCCGCGCTGCCGCGTGAGCTAGCCGCGCCCTGAAGAGGCGCATCGGCGATACCTCCCTAAGTTCCCATTCACGCAGGGTTCTGACACGCAAGACCGGATCGCGCGGGAACCGCCCGCCTGTCCTTGAGGTCTGCGTCAACCTGCGCTCCGGGCAATCCCGCCCGGGCTGATCTCCGTGCGTCGCGCCCCGCGTCGGGCACCACGGTCATAAAGGATAGGCATTGTCCGATTTCTCCTCGCTGGGGCTCTCCCCGGCCATTCTCAAGTCGCTTGCACGCGCAAAATTCACCCAGCCGACCCCGATCCAGGAACAGGCGATCCCGCTGGTTCTCGCGGGCCATGACGTGCTGGGCCTCGCCCAGACCGGCACCGGCAAGACGCTGGCTTTCGGCCTGCCGCTTATCGACAAGCTGATGGCGCAGCCGGGCAAACCTTCGCCCAAGACCTGCAAGGCGCTGATCCTCGCGCCGACCCGCGAGCTGGTGAACCAGATCGCCGAGAACCTCTCGAACCTCGTTCAGGGCACCAAGATGAACGTGGCCACCGTCGTCGGCGGCCAGTCGATCAACCGTCAGATCAGCCTGATGCATCGCGGCAATGACATCCTCGTCGCGACCCCGGGCCGTCTGATCGATCTGATGGATCGTGGCGCTGTGGACCTGCGCTACACCCGCCATCTGGTGCTCGACGAGGCCGACCAGATGCTCGATCTCGGCTTCATCCACGCGCTGCGCAAGATCGCCCCGCGCCTTGGCACCCCGCGCCAGACGCTGCTCTTCTCGGCCACGATGCCGAAACAGATGGAAGAGATCTCGCAGGCCTACCTGACCGATCCCAAGCGCGTGCAGGTCTCGCCCCCCGGCAAGGCCGCCGACAAGATCACCCAATCGGTGCACTTCCTCGACTCCAAGGCCGAGAAGGCCCGCAAGCTGCGCGATATCCTCACCGCCGATATGGGTGCGCTGACGCTCGTCTTCGCGCGCACCAAGCACGGCGCCGAGAAGCTGATGAAGAGCCTGCGCGCCGACGGGTTCAACGCGGAATCGATCCACGGCAACAAATCGCAGGGTCAGCGCGACCGCGCGATCAAGGGCTTCCGCGATGGCAAGGTGAACGTGCTGGTCGCAACCGATGTGGCCGCGCGCGGCATCGACATTCCGGGCGTGGCCTATGTCGTCAATTACGACCTGCCCGACGTGCCCGACGCCTATGTCCACCGGATCGGCCGCACCGCGCGCGCCGGTCGCGAGGGCGAGGCGATCGCGTTTTGCTGCCCCGACGAGGCGGATAACTTCCTGCAGATCGAAAAGCTGATGAAGATCGAGATCCCGACCGCCAGCGGCGAGCGTCCGGCCGAGGCCGTGCGCCCCTCGGCGCGCGCCGCCCGTGGCCGGGGTCGCGGCGGCCCGCGCGCCGGTGGCAACAAGGGTCGCGGCGGCAAGCCTCAGGGCAAACCGCAGGGGCAGGGCCAGCCGCAAGGTCAGGCCCGTTCGAAACCGCGCGGCGAGGCGAAGCCTAAGGTCGAGGCTGGCGGCAACGCCATGCCCAAGCGCCGCCGTCCGCGCCGGCGCAATGCGGGCGCCGCGAGCGCGTGAATGAGGAAAGGCCGCGTCGAGGGACGCGGCCTTTTTCAACTCCGGGATCGGTTGCGCGTTCTTAAAGTCGGCAAGGAGACGCGCCCCCCTTCACCCCACCTCCGCAAACACTTTCTTCAGCGCCGCGTCCAGCTTCTCGAACATCTCGTCCATCTGCGGCTCTGTGAGGATGAAGGGCGGGCAGAGCACCACCGATTGCCCCAAGGGTCGGCAGATCAGCCCCTGATCGGTGCAGGCATTGGCGATGCGTTCGGAGACCGAAAGCGAGCCGTCGAACGGGGTCTTGGTCTCGCGGTCCTTCACCGCCTCCAGCGCCCACATGTAGCCCACGCCGCGCAGCTCTCCGATATTGGGGTTCTGTGCGATCTGGGCGAGGCCGGCCTCGAGGCGCGGGCTCAGGCGTTTGACGTTATCCGCCAGCCCCTCGTTCATCACCACGTCGATGGCCTTGAGCGCAATCGCGCAGCCGACCGGATGGCCCGAAGCGGTGAAGCCATGCGGGAATTCCTCGATCACTTCGGAGGCAGCCTGCATCCGCCCCGCCAGTTCCGGCCCGAGGATCACCGCGCCCATCGGGAAGAACCCGGCGGTGAGGTTCTTCGAGGAAATGATCGCGTCGGGCATGAACTCGTAGGTCTCGCAACCCCAGGTGCTGCCGGTGCGCCCGAAGCCGCAGATCACCTCGTCCGAGATCAGCGGGATGTCGTATTTCTTCAGGACCTTCGACACGGCCTGGAAATAGCCCTTCGGCGGCGTGATCACCCCGCCTGCGCCCATCACCGGTTCGGCAAAGAAGCCCGCGATCGTGTCGGCGCCTTCCTTGATGATCGTCGCTTCCAGTTCGTTTGCGAGGCGCTGGGTGAATTGCTCCTCGGTCTCGCCGGGCTGACCCTCGCGCCAGAAATGCGGGCAGGTGAGGTGGATGAAGCCCGGCAAAGGCAGGCCGAAGACCGCGTTATAGGGCTTGCCGGTCATCGAGGCCGACACGGCGGTGACCCCGTGATAGGCATTCTTGCGGGTCAGGATCTTGCGCTTCTGCGGCTTGCCTTCCGAGGCGTGCATGAACCACAGCATCTTGACCATCGTGTCATTCGCCTCGGAGCCCGAGTTGGTGTAGAACACCTTGCCGTCCTCGAAGGGCGAGACCTCGACGAGTTTTTCCGACAGCATCACCGTCTGGTCCGACATCCGCCCGAAGAAGGCGTGATAGCCGGGGAAGCGCGCATATTGCGCCTGTGCCGCCTCGATCAGACCGGGATGGTCAAAGCCCGCGACCATGTTCCAGAGCCCCGAATTGGCGTCGAGATATTTCCGGCCTTCGGTGTCGAAGATGTAGGGGCCTTCGCCATGGGTCACCACGACCGTGCCGCGATCATGGATCGTGGGCAGATCAGTGAAGCCGTAGAAGCTATGCGCATCAGCGCGGTCCTGCCAGCTTTGGTCTTTCATCTCGCGACTCCTCATCATGTCTGGCCAAGAGGCTATCCGCAGCAACGGCGGCGTCAATGGGCCGCGAGCGCGCAGCGGCGGCTTGCGCGACGGGGCGGGGCAGGGCAGTCTGCACCGAACTCAATCCGCAACGGAGCCTCGCCCCATGCCCGCCGCCAATCCCCGCATCAGCCTTTGGGCGGTGGAGGTCTTCGTGGCCACCGCTGAGGAAGGGGCGATCACCGCTGCCGCGCGCCGTCTGGGGGTCTCGGCCCCGGCGGTCAGTCAGCAGCTTGCTGCGCTTGAGGCGGCTTTGGGCGCAGAGTTGGTGGACCGCTCGGCCCGGCCATTCGCGCTGACCGCGGCGGGGCGGGCCTTCCTGCCGCATGCCGATGCGATGCTCGATGAGCTTGCGCGCGGGCGCGCCGAAGTGGGGCAGGCCGACCCGGCGGGACTAAGCAGCTTCCGACTGGGCATGATCGAGGATTTCGAGGCGGAGGTAACGCCGCTTCTGCTTGCGGACATGGCCGATGAGCTTACCGCCTGCCGGTTCGAACTGGAAACCGGGCCGAGCCATCGGCTTTTGTCGAAGCTCGAGGCGCGCGGGCTCGACGTGGCGGTTGTGGCGGAACCGCAGGGCACGGCGCTCGAAGGAATAGAGGTCCATCCCTTGCTGAGCGAGCCGTTCCTCGCCGTGTATCCCGCCAGAGCTCCGGCGGGGGGCGGCGAGGATCTGCCTTTGATCCATTATTCGCAGCGCACGCTGATGGGCCGCCAGATCGCCGCGCATCTGTTGCATGCGGGAGGCGCGCCGGGGCATCGGCTGGAACTCGACAGCTACCCCGCGATTCTCGCGCTGGTCGCGGCGGGGCGGGGGTGGACGATCCTGACGCCTTCGGCCGTGCGGCACGCGCCGCGCGCGGGGCTCGCACTCTCGCCGCTCGACGGTGCGCCGATGACCCGGCGGATCGTGCTGGCTGCGCGCGAAGGGATGATGGGCGACTGGCCCGCGAAGGTGGCGGGCCGTTTGCGAACTCTTCTGGAGGCGCGGGTGGTGCAGCCTGCGCTGGCCGATGCCCCTTGGCTTGAAGGCGCGTTGCGAGTGCAAACGGGGTAGGGCGCGCGTTAACCGATCCCCAGACCGGTCAGCGCCGCGCCCAATTCTTCGCGCGGCAGCATGACCAGCGCCGGCCCCTCCAGTGCGATATTGACCGCTCCGGTCGCGCGGTTCGAGGTGCCGACTCGCTCGGCGGGCGTGAAGCCGATGCCGTCGAGCGGCCAATAGAGCCCGTCGGAGCGCGCCTTTACCTCTCCAAATGGAAACAATGACACCCGCGTTCCCTCTGCCAGATCAAGCGAGAGGCGGGGCGGGCAACGGAAAATCACCTCCTCCTCGGCGAGCATCACCACGCGATGCGCGCTGCGAATGAGGTCTGTCATCGCCGCCAGCGTATGATCGAGCCGCAATCCGGTGAACCCAAGTGCCAGGACGAAGGGGGCCTTTATCCGTTGCAGGGATTTCGCGAAATCGGTGCTGTCTTGCTCGGCAATATGGTGGACCCGCGACCCGAGCCGCTCGCGGGCTGACTGCGACAGGGAATCCAGATCTCCGATCACTGCTTGCGGTTCCAAACCCATCGCAAGCGCCCGATCTCCGCCTCCATCGGCCGCTACGAGGCAGGGTGCGATTGTCAACGCTTCGTCAACATCGCTGTGCTTGACTGCCCCGGCGCCCAAGAGCGTGACCCCGGTGGATGAATGGACAATCGGGATGAACATGGCATGATTGATGACGAATATGGCAAAGAAACACAATCGAGACCGATAAAATACCTTTCAATTGCCCTTTTTCGTTCACGCGAAAGAACCAGTTGGCCCGGAATGTAAGGTCCAATGAGGTTCAAAAGAAAGCGAGTGGTCCATGGTTGGTGCGAACAAGATCCTGACCGTATCCTACGGCCCCTTTTCGTGCACCCTGGAAGGGTTCGACGAGCCGTTCAACACGATGAAGGCAATTGCGGAATATTTCCGCGATCTGGCCGCTGACGATCGCTATTTCGGGGCCGAGCCCCCGCAGCCCGACGCCGAGATGCTTCACCGCATCGCCGAGCGCGAGATCCAGCGTCGTGTCGAAGCGAAAATCCAGGAGAACGGCGTCGTCCTGAAGGCGCAAGACACTCTGCTCGGCGCTCAGTCCGAGGTTGCTGACATGCCGGCCACGCCGGTCGAGGAAGCGCGTGCAGCCGAAGCGCCCGCGCCGGAACCCGTTCTCGAGTCCGAGCCGCAACCGGCTGTTGCCCAGGTTGCACCCACGCCGGAACCCGAGACCGCCGCGCCCGAACCTGCCGCGACTGCGAGCGAGCCCGCCGCGGATTCCGTCGCCGCCAAGCTCCAGCGTATCCGTGAAGCCGTGGCGCGTGCCCGCGCCGCTCAGAGCGAAAGCTTTGCCGAAGAGGATGAGCCCGCCCCCGCGATGGAGGCCGAAGCGCTGCTTGGCCAATTCGAAGCGGAAGCGCCCTCGGAGTCTGAAGATTTCGGCTATGAGCTGGATATTTCCGGGCCGCTGGGCATGGACGAGATCGCCGAAGGTGAGATGGAAGACCTCTCCGCTCCGGTAGACGCGTCCGAAGACGACACCGCAAGCGAAGAGCATGCCGCCGAGGCCGAGACTATCGAGGTCGAGGTTGCTGAAGAAACGACGCTTGAGGATGCACAAGCAGAGGACGTGTCCGCAGAGACCGAGGCGGAAGAGACTTCCGAAGACGAGATCGCCGCGCAGCCCGAGCAGGTTGAAGCTGCCGAAGAGACTGCCGAGGCTTCCGAGCTTGAAAAGCGTCAGGCGCTCCGCCGTGCCCGTCGGGCCGCCAAGCGCCAGAAACGTATCGCCGCTCTGAAGGCGATGGCGGAAGAACTGTCTGAAGAAGAGGTCGCGGAGGATGAAACCGCGTCCGAGATTGATGCTCAAGACGAGCCCGAGATCGAAGAGGCACCGGCGATTGAAGAGGTCGCCGAGGCGCCCTCCGAGCCGGTCGAAGAACCTGTTGCGGAAGAACCTGTTGCGGAAGATGTGACGTCGCAAGAGGCGCCCGCGCAGGACGCGCCGGAAGAGGTCGCGATTGCCGCCGAGGACGTGATCGAGGCGGAAGAGATCGAACCCGTCGCGACCGAAGAGGAAGAGACCGCCGAGGCTCCGGCTGAAGACCCCGTCGCCGAGACCCCGCCGTTGCGTGCGCGTGTGATCAAGGTGCGTCGTCGCGAGGCCGTGGCCGTGACCGAAGCCACCGTGACCGAAACGGCTGAAGCGGTCGTGGCCGGGCAGGATGAAGAAGACGATCTCGCTGCGCGTCTCGCCGCCGAACTGGGGGCTGAGAACGAAGAGCAGTCCGAAGCGCCCGCGCCGGTCATGGCTGCCCCTGGCAGCCTCTCGCCCGAGGATGAAGAAGATCTGATGCGCGAGCTGGCCGCGCTCGAAGACGATGACACGAGCGAAGCGCCCGCCATTGCGGAAGAAAGCGCCGAGATCGTGGAGGAAATGCCCGAGGTCGACCTCTCCGGGATGATCTTCGACCCGATCGAGGAGACTGCCTCGGAAGAGCCGGTCGAGGTCGAAATCGAGATGCCGGAAGAGGCGATCGAGGAAGAGACGCTCACCGCCGAAGCCGAAGAGACCCAAGAGCCGGTGGCCGAGTTCGAAGAGATGCTCGAGGCTGAGGATATCGCGGAACCGGACGAAGCTCTGATCGAAGAAGATGAGGCCGAAGCGCAAGAGCCGGTTGTCGAGGAAGACGAGCAGGCTGAGGCCGAGCAGGAGCTCGAGATGCTTTCGGAGATGCCCGATGAGGCTTCCGACGAGACGCCCGCGCGCCCCGACGTCTTGATCCTGGGCGAGGCGCTGCCGCCTGAGCCGCAGGAAGACGAAATTGCACTCGATCACGAGGATGAGGCCGCCGAGCTCTCGGAGGAGATCGAGGCTGCCGAGGAGGAGATCGCGCACGAAGAG
This sequence comes from Thioclava pacifica DSM 10166, assembly GCF_000714535.1. Classification (GTDB taxonomy): domain Bacteria; phylum Pseudomonadota; class Alphaproteobacteria; order Rhodobacterales; family Rhodobacteraceae; genus Thioclava; species Thioclava pacifica. Next base: position 73,219 of record NZ_AUND01000004.1, read on the forward strand.
AGCGCCGAGGAAGAAGCGGTCGAGGAAACGCCCGCGATCGCCGCGCGCGAGACCGCCCCACCGCCGCTTCCGCCGGTTTCCGAAGATGACCGCGAAGCCGAGATGTCGCGCCTTCTCGCCGAGGCCGACAAGCAGGCCAAGGGTGTCGAGACGCGCCGCCGCTTCTCCGCGATCGCCCATCTCAAGGCGGCCGTGGCCGCGACCGTCGCGGATCGCCTCGCCAAGGGTCAGGATACGGCCTCGGGTGGTGCACCCGAATCCGATGCGAGCGAGCCGTACCGTGCCGATCTGACCCAGGCCGTGCGTCCGCGCCGCCCGGTGACCTCGGGCGATGCGCAATCGCGCCGCCCCGAGCCGATGCGTCCCGCGCCGCTGGTTCTGGTCTCCGAGCAGCGTATCGATGCCGAGCCCGAGGCCGAGGCATCGGTTGAGGAGGACGCGCCCGCCCGCACGACCCATGTGATCCGCCCGCGTCGCATCTCGGCTGCGCAAATCGCTGCGGCCGAAGAGGCTGAGGTCGCGCCGATGGACCCGAACCAGGCCACCAGCTTTGCCGAGTTTGCCGAAAGCCTCGGCACGCAGGGTCTTTCGGATCTGCTCGAAGCCGCCGCTGCCTACACCGCTGCGGTCGAGGGGCGCCCGCATTTCTCGCCGCCGCAGATCATGCGCAAGCTCGCCTCGTTCGAGGAAACCGCGGAAGTGCCGCGCGAAGAGCGGATGCGCGTCTTTGGTCGGCTTCTGCGTCAGGGCAAGATCACCAAGGTGAAGCGCGGCCAATACGCGATCACCGAGGCCTCGCGCTACTGGGACGAGGCGAAGATCGCGTCGGGCCAGTAAGGTCCGCGTTCATATGCTTGAAAGGGCGGTCCCGCGGGGCCGCTCTTTTCCTTTTGTGCCGCCAGGCGCGGAGAGCCCGCGCCATTTGGGCCGCGCCATGCTAGGCTGGGCTGTCTTGCATTGGGGGCGGGCCATGGATTGTCTTCGCATTTTCGTACCCGTCGCCGTCCGCGCGCTATTCGAAAAGCTCGCTCCGCGTCTCGAGGCAGTTGCCGGCCAGCCGATCCTTCTCAATGTGGATCTCAATCCCGCAATTCCCGAGAGAATCGCCGCCGGTGAGCCTTATGATCTCGCTTTGAGCAACCCGCATTACGTGAAGCCGCTGATCCGCGAGGGCCGGGTGGAGGCAGCAAGCCATCGCGCTTTCGGCCGCGTGCCGTTGGCTGTCGGGGGCAAGACGGGCACTGCGGGTGGCCTTCGGACCGAGACCGATGCAATCGCAGGCCTTCTGCGCGAGGCCGAAAACATTGCCTATACCGGGGCAGGCACGAGCGGACATACGTTTCACAAGGTGCTGGACCGTATGGGGTTGACTGAAGAGATTCTGCGCAAGAGCCGTGCGATGGGGGGCGGAGAGCCCGTGCGGGCTGTCGTAACTGGCGAGAGCTCCCTGGCAATCGCGCCACTCAGCACGTTGATCGCCACGCCGGGGGTCGAGCCGGTTGCGATTTTTCCGGACGATCTCGGGGCGCATATCGACATGACGGTGTTTCTGCCGCCCGGGGCCGAGGCCGGGGCACAGGCCGTTCACGCGTTTCTCTCCGCGCCCGCGCTCGATGCGGAACTGGCCGCCGCCGGGCTGGTCAGGTTTGTTCTCGATTGAAGCGACCCGATTGCGGGGCAGCGGACTGCCCTCACTCCTTCGGTGCGTCGGGGTCGTCCTTGCCGATCCCGGTGAAGATCGGTTTGAGCGGGAGGATCCAGAGAATCCCGAGCCCGACATAGACGCAGAACTCGGCCCAGATCGGCAGCCGGCCCCAGCGCGCGCCCGCCCAGTTCACCACCGTGACGGCAATGACGATATAGGCGGGCAGGCCCACGACGAGGGCCAGAAGCGACAGTCGGCGGCGGGCCTTGTAGCTCAGCGCCATGAGGTCAATCCGCGAAGGGATCGGTCACGAGGATCGTGTCGTCGCGCTCGGGGCTCGTCGAGAGCATCGCGACGGGGCAGTCGATTAGCTCCTCGATCCGGCGGACATATTTGATCGCCGCGGCCGGAAGATCGGCCCAGCTGCGCGCACCTTCGGTGGAGTCGCTCCAGCCTTCGATTTCCTCGTAGACCGGCACGCAGCGTTTCTGTTCCTCCGCGGCGGTGGGCAGATAGTCGAGGCGCTTGCCGTCGAGATCGTAGCCCACGCAGATCTTGATCGTCTCGAACCCGTCGAGCACGTCGAGCTTGGTCAGCGCGATGCCTTTCACGCCCGAGATCGCACAGGTCTGGCGCACGAGGGCGGCGTCGAACCAGCCACAGCGGCGCTTGCGGCCGGTGACGGTGCCGAATTCATGGCCGCGCGTGCCGAGGCGGTTTCCGTCCTCGTCTTCAAGCTCGGTCGGGAAGGGGCCTTCCCCGACGCGGGTCGTATAGGCCTTGACGATGCCGAGCACGAAGTCGATCGCGCCGGGCCCCATACCGGTGCCGGCGGCTGCCTGCCCCGCGACCACGTTCGAGGAGGTCACGAAGGGGTAGGTGCCGAAATCGATGTCGAGAAGCGAGCCCTGCGCGCCCTCGAAGAGGATCCGCTTGCCCTGCTTGCGCTTCTCGTTGAGCACCTTCCAGACGGGAGCGGCGTATTTCAGGATCTCGGGAGCGATCTCCTTGAGTTTGGCGATCAGCGCGTCGCGGTCGATCGGCGCGATGCCGAGACCCTTGCGCAGCGGATCGTGGTGCTGGAGCGCACGATCGACACGGGCGATCAGCGTCGCCTCATCGGCGAGATCGGCGACGCGCACCGAACGGCGGCCCACCTTGTCCTCATAGGCCGGGCCGATGCCGCGCCCGGTGGTGCCGATCTTGGTGCCCTTCGAGGCCGCTTCCTCGCGGGCGCGATCGAGTTCACCGTGAATCGGCAGGATCAGCGGCGTGTTCTCCGCGATCATCAGCGTCTCGGGGGTGATCTCCACGCCTTGTTCACGGATCTTCTCGATCTCGGAGAGCAGGTGGAACGGGTCGAGCACGACCCCGTTGCCGATCACGGAAAGCTTGCCGCCGCGCACCACGCCCGAAGGCAGCGCGTTGAGCTTGTAGACCTTGCCGTCGATGACAAGCGTATGGCCCGCGTTATGGCCGCCCTGGAACCGCGCGATCACGTCCGCGCGTTCGGACAGCCAGTCCACGATCTTGCCTTTCCCCTCGTCACCCCATTGGGCGCCGACGACGACGACATTGGCCATTGCTCTCTCCTTGGCAGGTATGAAACCGCGCGAGGTATAGCGGCTCGGCGCGCGGGGCGAAAGCCCGCATTTGCGTGTGACGAGTGTCCCGATCGGGCCGGGGTTGGGCTGCGCGTGGCGATCGCGGATGCCTCCGGCGGGGATATTTGATGCAGTTGGAGGGGGCAGGGGACGCGCGGGCGGGGAGCGGCGCGGCGATTTGACCCCGCGAAAGCCGAAAATCGGGCAGAGCGGCCTTGCGCCTTTTGTCTCATCCGCCTAGATAGGCGCGTCGCAAGAAAGAAGGCCCGGGCCCGTTCATGGAAAACGTCGTTCTCTCGATCCATCTGATCCTCGCGCTGCTGCTGATTGGCGTGGTGCTGCTGCAACGCTCCGAAGGGGGCGGTCTCGGCATGGGATCGTCGAGCGCCTCGAGCGGCGTTGGCGGGCTGATGACCGGTCGCCAGGCAGCCAATGCGCTGACACGGGTGACCTGGATCCTCGCGGCCGGTTTCTTCGTGACTTCGGTCACGCTGACCGTTCTGGCTGCCCAGAAGGCGCGGACCGAGTCGGTTGTCGACAGCGCCACCACCGAGCAGAGCGCGCCGGCCGATACGGCGCCGGCCAATGACGCCCCGGCGACCCCGCCGTCGCTCGATGTCGTGATGCCGCCCGCGCCGAGCGGGTCGGCGGCCACGACCGGCGGTACCTCGGGCGAAAGCACCACCGATGCGCCTTCGGGCCCGGTGACTCCGCCCGCGTCCAACTGATCCGACAGACCGGGGCTGCCACAAGCGATTGAGGCTGGCCCCTTTCTTAACCCAATAGCTTGCGGTCCGGTTGCGGGCGGGCCGCGAATCGTGTAAGCATTAAATCCCGTGATCCTGACCTTCTTTGGTCAGGGAAACTTTCGAATTTCGCAGATCACGGGGGTCTTCATGGCACGTTATGTCTTCATTACCGGCGGCGTTGTCTCGTCGCTCGGCAAGGGTTTGGCATCGGCCGCCCTGGGGGCATTGCTGCAAGCGCGCGGCTTCTCGGTCCGGCTGCGTAAACTTGACCCGTATCTGAACGTCGATCCGGGCACGATGAGCCCGTTCGAGCATGGCGAGGTCTTCGTCACCGATGACGGCGCCGAGACCGATCTCGATCTTGGCCATTACGAGCGATTCACCGGGGTTTCGGCGCGCAAGACCGACTCGATCTCCTCGGGGCGGATCTACACCAACGTGCTCGAGAAGGAGCGTCGCGGCGAGTATCTGGGCAAGACGATCCAGGTGATCCCCCACGTCACCAACGAGATCAAGGACTGGATCTCGGTCGGCGATGACGAGGTCGATTTCATGCTGTGTGAGATCGGCGGCACGGTGGGCGATATCGAGGGCCTGCCCTTCTTCGAGGCGATCCGCCAGTTTTCGCAGGATCGACCGCGCGGTCAGGTGATCTTCATGCATCTCACGCTGCTGCCCTATCTGGCAGCGTCCGGCGAGCTGAAGACCAAGCCCACGCAGCACTCGGTCAAGGAATTGCGCTCGATCGGCCTTCAGCCCGACGTGTTGGTCTGCCGCTCCGAGCAGCCGATCCCGGACAAGGAACGCGCCAAGATCGCGCTGTTCTGTAACGTCCGGCCCGATGCCGTGATCCCGGCCTATGACCTGAAGTCGATCTACGAGGCGCCGCTGGCCTATCACCGCGTCGGTCTCGACCAGGCGGTGCTGGATGCGTTCGGAATCTCGCCCGCGCCGAAACCCGACATGAGCCGCTGGGAGGACGTGATGGACCGCCTCGACAATGCCGAGGGCGAGGTGCGCGTCGCGATCGTGGGCAAATATGTCCAGCTCGAGGATGCCTACAAATCGATCGCCGAGGCGCTGACCCATGGCGGCATGGCGAACCGTGTCCGCGTGAAAGCCGAATGGATCGACGCCGAGATCTTCGAGCACGAGGACCCGGCGCCCTATCTGGAAAACTACCACGCGATCCTCGTGCCCGGCGGTTTCGGCGAGCGTGGCACCGAAGGCAAGATCCGTGCGGCGCAATTCGCGCGCGAGAAGGGCGTGCCCTATCTGGGGATCTGCCTCGGGATGCAGATGGCGGTGATCGAGGCGGCGCGCAACCTCGCCGGCGTCAAGGATGCGGGCTCGGAAGAGTTCGATCATGAGGCGGGCAAGAAGCGCTTCACCCCGGTCGTCTATCACCTCAAGGAATGGGTGCAGGGCAACCACCGGGTCGAGCGCAAGGTGACCGACGACAAGGGCGGCACGATGCGTCTGGGTGCCTATTCGGCGGCGCTTAAGGAAGGCTCGAAGGTCGCCGAAGTCTATGGAACGACCGATATCGAGGAGCGTCACCGTCACCGCTACGAGGTGGACATCAAGTATCGCGAGCCGTTGGAGAGCTGTGGCATGACTTTCTCGGGTATGTCGCCCGATGGCCGCCTTCCCGAGATCGTCGAGCACAAGGGCCATCCGTGGTTCATCGGTGTGCAATTCCACCCCGAACTGAAATCCAAACCCTTCGCGCCGCATCCGCTCTTCGCGGGTTTCATCAAGGCCGCGCTGGAGCAAAGTCGCCTCGTCTGAGGAAGCAAAGTACGTACCGCGTTTCGAGGGGCGATCGCAGAGATGCGGTCGCCCTTTTATGATGCAGATTTACGCTCGGAAAGCCTGTGGCGATAAGCCGCAATCCCTGAATCAATTCAGGATTGCATCGTTGGGCGGCTTTTCTGGCGATCGTGCAACAGGTTCCGTTTTTCGCTGAAATCCCCATGTGTTTGTGCGTCCCAAAGGCTGCGCAACCCATTACGATCGCTAATCATTTCCGCGCAGTCTTCAAAGCGTGGGGTGCTCGGCTCTGACCGCTCAGTGCCATCTGACTTCCAGGGCGACCTGGCCTGTATCTTTGCGAGTGACATCTCTGAAACCGTTCCAACTCCTTTCAAGGTATGCCCTCGATGAACAAGATTTCACTGGCGCTCATCGCGCTGTTCGCCTTTCCCGCTCTCGCTCAGAGTGAGCCCTCTTTTTATGTCACCGGTGCGATTGGCACGATTGGCGGGGGCATGACGACCTCCGACGATCTGGCCGGCAATCCGCCTTCAGCCCCGCATGGGGCCCTGGGGGGTCTCGACACCGGGTCGAAGCGAAGCTTTTCACTCGCCGTCGGTTATCAGCTCGACCCTAATCTCCAGGTCGAGGTGAGCTACGCGAAATACGAATACGGCGACACGGACTGGGGAACCGATTTCTCCGGCACCTATAATGCAGCAACCGCAACGCCCTTTTCGGGCAAGCTCAGCTCGGATGTGCTCTTCGTCGGCGTGAATTACTTGGAGGACTTCGCTCCGAACTGGAACTGGCAACTCGGCGCGGCAGTTGGCGTGGCACGCAACAAGTTCCACAGTGCCACGGAAGGCACCTATGCGGAAATTCGCCCCAACGCCCAGAACCAGTTTGCCTATAAGGTCAGCGCGGGCCTTGGCTACAAGCTGAGCGAGCACCTCAAGGTGCTGGGCAATGTCGAGCTGGTAAGCCTCGGCCGGTTCGAATCCGCCAAGCAAAGGGACGTGGACTGGAGCACCAGCCCGAACCCGATTGCGCCCTACAAATTCGACACGAATCTTCAGCCCGCCGTCAGCCTCGGACTGTCCTACAGCTTCTGAACTGTTGGTCTGTAAAACAAGCGTTGCCCCGGAGCCGAAAAGCTTCGGGGCCGTTTGTTTTCTGCGGCCGAGATCTTTGGCGGCGGTCCCCCATAGTCTTCGGCGCAGGCTTTTATCCATGAGCTCCGCTGTCGATATGATCGCGGGACGCATGTTGAAAGCGCTTTCGGCTCAACGCCTTATCCGAAAACATTTTTCGATACAGGGAGGAATGGCTGGGGCGG
>NZ_AUND01000005.1 GCF_000714535.1 Thioclava pacifica DSM 10166
CACCACTTCTTGGGACGCGATCTGCAGACATGAGTCCGATCCGCTCCGAACCGCACGAGGTTGATGCACAGACCATTGGCAGAGAAGGCAATCTGACCTTCGTCGAGCTGACCTGGAAAGAGGGACAGATCGAACAGTGGGTCCGGTTCGGCCATCCGGTCTGCGAAGAGCGCATTGATCATCACCGGCGCCGCTTCGGCTTCGCGCCGGGTGCCGTCTTCGCGGTCAATCGCTGGGCTGCCAACGCCTATGGCACGGTCCTCTCGCGCTTCGACATCCTTCAGGCTGCGAAGCCCGGAACTCCCCTTCAAACGCTGCCCTACCTGCGGCCTGGAGGGACTTTGCTGCTCTCCACCCACGGATGGACCAAGGTCGAACGCGTGTTGCAGGCGATCGACGCCATCGAGGCGCTCGGCATCGACCCGGCGGATGCGTCACCGGACCACTGGCGACACCTGCACAATCGTCTGGCCACCTCGCAATCGGCCCATTCCTATACCCGTCTCCAGCACCGAGCATGGCTCAAGCGACGGAGCCTCGGGCTATGAAGGCGCGGCGCACCATCATCTGGGTGACGGCCCTGTCGGTCACCCTGATCGTGCTGCCTGCAGTTGCCACATGGTCGCCGCGCGTGCTGTGGAATGCCAGCGCGAGCGTTCCTGTCGGGCTCTATCGGTTGCACTCGGTTGGCCATCTGACCATGGGGGATCTGGTGGTCGTTCAGCCGCCACCAGCGCTTTCGGACTACCTCGATGCGCTTGGCTACCTGCCGCGCAGCGTTCCGCTGCTTAAGCATGTCGCCGCGCTCGAAGGCGCTTTGGTGTGTCGCTCAGGTGACGCGATTACCGTCGATCAGCTTCGTCTTGGCTATGCCCATGTGCAGGACCGCTACGGCCGCGATCTGCCCGTATGGCAGGGCTGTCATCGGCTCGGCGCTGATGAAGTCTTCCTCATGAACCCGGAAGCGCCCGACAGCCTGGATGGTCGGTATTTCGGGCCTTTGCCGCGCACCGCGATCACCGCCCGGCTGACACCGCTTTGGACCGTTTCCAACCGTGCCATTGCAGAGCCGGCGCATCCGGAGTCCATGCCACACCGCAATAGAAAGGAGGCACGCCATGCCCCAGATTGGTGAATTCACCCGCACGAAATCTGGCTTTGCCGGGTATGTCCGAACGCTGACACTGGACCTTGAGGTCTCCCTCGAAAAGGCCGAGGCGACCGAGGCCGAGAACGCCCCTGACTACCGTCTTTTTCACGGGGACGGTGACCTCGCCCGTGAAATCGGCGCGGCCTGGGCCCGCACTGGGGAGAAGGCCGGAGAATACTTCTCGGTGCTGATTGATGACCCGATGCTGGCGCAACCGATCCGCGCCAACCTCTTCCGCAACGGTGAAATTTCTGTCTGGTCGCTGCAGTGGACCCGTCCGCCGAAGCGCAATGGGACGGCGTGAGTAATGCTGAAGATCCGCCCACAGCGCAGTGTCCGAAATGAGGTCGTGCAGCCACGCATCGTCCAGGCCTGCGCTGCCTTCCTTCTTTCCGGTCTTGCCGCGGCAACGCCTATCAGTGGTCCAGGGCTCGCTGAAACTCCAGCCGTCATCCGTGATCCGGCCCGCGATCCCTATGCAGCCGCCATCGCCGAAGCCTCCGCGCGCTTCGCCATCCCGGAGCGTTGGATCCGCGCCGTGATGCAGGCCGAAAGCGCGGGCGATCCGCGTGCGGTCAGCCATGCCGGGGCCATGGGGCTGATGCAGGTCATGCCCGGAACATGGGCCGTCCTGCAGCAGGACCACGGTCTCGGAAACCACCCGTTCGATCCGCGCGACAACATCCTTGCAGGCACGGCCTATCTGCGCGCCATGCTCGATCGCTATGGCACCGTCGGCGGTATGCTTGCCGCCTACAATGCGGGGCCAGGGCGCTACGACGCATACCTCTCAGAGGGCCGTGCTCTTCCCGCCGAGACCCGCGCCTATGTCGCGATGCTGGCCCCACGTCTGGACGGCGCGGCGCCGCTCCCGAGCCGCGCAACCGTCGCCGATTGGCGCGAGGCGGCCCTCTTCACCGACAGATCGGCGGAGCGTCCGCAGCGGAATGCCGGCAATCCGGATGCAGGGCGACCGTCGCTTGAAGCCAGTTCAGCCGCCACAGATCCCGGCATTTTCGTTGTCCGGCCCGGCGCGGAGACACGGCCATGAGCGTAATCGGGGTTTTGGGTGCGCTGGCGGGCTGTGTCGCAAACGCGGCGGAAGGGCGTGATTGGACAACGGGCGGGCAGGAAGGAGGGCAAGATAAAAGGGCATGCCACGAATGCCGCAAGTCCCTGACGGGACTGGCGTTTTCGCGTGCATGGCGGTCGGTCGTGTGCAGGTTTCCGGGATTTCTCCTGCGATTTCAATACTCCGGCATGCACAGGGGCGTTCCGAGAAACGGGAGAGTTTTCGCATGACCGAACCTGAGCGCGACTTCCGCATCAGGCCCGGAAAGCCCCGCAGCACGCGTACCCCGCGTCCCAAAGCCTTTGTCGACCAGGTTCTGCGGGCGGCCCACAAGGCAGGTCACGTTTCGACGCGCCCAAGCGGCAAAGAGCGAAGCCATTCCACCTTCGGGCGCGGGCAAAGTCGATTTGGCAGATCGCGGCTTTTCTCCTCATCGCGTCGGGTCATGGTCGCTGCCCGCATCGCCCGCCACAAGGGCCGGGCCTATCGCGCGGCTCCGCTCTCGACCCATCTCGCCTATCTGCGCCGCGACGGCGTCGGCAAGGATGGGGAGAAGGGCCTGCTCTTCGGTGCCCGGACCGACGATCTGGACGGTTCCGACTTCGCGGCAAGATGCGAGGACGACCGGCACCATTTCCGCTTCATCATCTCGCCCGAGGATGCCGCAGAGATGGAGGACCTGCGCGGGTTCACCCGCGATCTCGCGCGGCGGATGGAAGCCGATCTCGGAACGCGGCTGGACTGGGTCGCCGTGGATCACTGGAACACCGACAATCCGCATGTGCATCTGATCGTCCGTGGCGTGGATGATCGTGGCGGCGATCTCGTGATCGCGCGCGACTACATCAGCAGCGGGCTGCGGTCCCGCGCCGAGGAGCTCGTTGCGCTGGAGCTCGGCCCAAAGCCGGAGCACGAAATCTGGCATGCGCTCGAACGGGAAGTCACGGCAGAACGCTGGACGCGCCTCGACCGGGAGCTGCGCTATCAGGCCGATGATCTCGGTCTGCTCGACCTGCGCCCCTCAGCACCCGGACCCGCGGACCCGCAAATCCGCCGGTTGATGATCGGCCGCCTTCAGTACCTTCGGAGACTCGGTCTCGTGTCGGAGGGCCGCCCCGGTGAATGGATGCTCGGGCTCGAGGCCGAACGTACGCTCCGCGATCTGGGCGAGCGCGGCGACATCATCAAGACGATGCACCGTGCCTTCGCCGAGCGGGGGCAAGACCGCGGCTTCTCGGACTTCGCCATCGATGCAGGCAGGTCAGGGGACCCGATCATCGGCAGGCTGGTCAAGACCGGCCTGCATGACGAACAGACCGGCACCGCCTATGCCGTGATCGATGGGACGGATGGGCGCGCGCACCATGTCCGCTTCCGCGGTCTGGAGGCCTTCGAGCAGGCACCCGCGCCGGGCGGAATCGTCGAGGTCCGCCGTTTCGGCGGTCTGGGCGATCCGCGTGCGACGCTTGTCTTGGCAAACCGATCCGATCTCGACCTGCAAGGCCAGATCACCGCCCCCGGCGCCACCTGGCTCGATCATCGGTTGGTCGAACGTTCCCGTATGCCGCTTGCGATGGGCGGATTCGGGGCGGAGGTCCGGGACGCGCTCGATGCCCGTGCCGAACATCTGGCGGACGAGGGGCTGGCCCAAAGGCAGGGACAGCGGGTCATCTTCCAGCGCAAACTCCTCGCGACCCTGCGGCAGCGCGAACTCGATGCTGTCGGCCAGACCCTCGAGACCGAGACAGGCTTGCAACATCGTCCCGCAATGTCCGGCGAGCATGTGTCCGGCACCTACACGCGGCAGCTCCGTCTGTCCTCCGGCCGCTACGCGATGATCGAGGGTATCGGTCCGGATGGCGGTCGCAGTTTCCAGCTCGTCCCCTGGTCCCGCGAGATCGAGCCCCGCATTGGCCAGCACATCACCGGGATCGCGCGAGGCGGCGGTGGGGTCGACTGGAGCCTCGGGCGCAAGCGCGGGCTCGGCATCTGACGAAAGGACACTGACCATGACCGCTACGAAAATCCTTTGGGGCCAGATCCTCGCCGTCTTTCTGATCGTGCTCACGACGACCTGGGGCGCGACGCAATGGGTGGCCTGGCGGCTAGGGTTTCAGGCGCAGCTGGGCAGCCCATGGTTCGAGGCCTTCGGCATGCCGATCTACCCGCCACCCGCCTTCTTCTGGTGGTGGTACTTCTACGATGCCTATGCGCGCACGGTGTTCTGGGAGGGCGGGGCGATCGCGGCCTCGGGCGGCTTCATCTCCATCGCCGTCGCCATCACCATGTCCGTCATCCGGGCGCGCGAGGCCGCCGACGTCGATACCTATGGGTCGGCCCGCTGGGCGAACAGGGCCGAGGTCGAGGCCGCCGACCTGCTGGGTTCCGATGGTGTCGTGCTCGGCAAGCTGGATCAGGACTACCTGCGCCACAACGGGCCTGAGCATGTGCTCTGCTTTGCGCCGACCCGGTCAGGCAAGGGCGTGGGTCTCGTCGTCCCGTCGCTGTTGACCTGGCCAGGCTCTGCCATCGTCCACGACATCAAGGGCGAGAACTGGGAGCTGACGGCCGGGTTCCGCGCGCGCCATGGCAGGGTGCTGCGGTTCGATCCGACCAGCATGACCTCTGCCGCCTACAACCCGTTGCTTGAGGTCCGCCGCGGTGAGTGGGAGGTGCGCGATGTCCAGAATGTAGCCGATGTTCTCGTCGATCCCGAAGGCTCGCTGGAGAAGCGAAACCATTGGGAAAAGACCTCGCATTCGCTGCTGGTGGGCGCGATCCTGCATGTGCTTTACGCCGAACCCGACAAGACCCTGGCCGGCGTTGCCGCATTCCTGTCCGATCCGCGCCGTCCGATCGAGCAGACCCTCGAAGCGATGATGGGGGCGCGCCACCTGGGGGAAGCCGGACCGCATCCGGTCATCGCCTCGACCGCGCGGGAGCTTCTGAACAAGTCCGACAACGAACGCTCGGGTGTTCTGTCGACGGCGATGTCCTTCCTTGGCCTCTACCGCGATCCCGTCGTCGCCCATGTGACCCGGCGCTGCGACTGGCGGATCGACGATCTCATCGGTGCGGACCAGCCGGCGACCCTCTACCTCGTCGTGCCGCCTTCTGACATCTCCCGCACCAAGCCGCTGATCCGGCTCGTGCTGAACCAGATCGGTCGACGGCTGACCGAAGATTTGAAGGACACGCGCCGTCGCCATCGCATCCTGATGATGCTCGACGAATTCCCGGCGCTCGGGCGGCTCGACTTCTTCGAAAGCGCACTGGCCTTCATGGCGGGCTACGGGATCAAGAGCTTCCTCATCGCGCAGTCCTTGAACCAGATCGAGAAGGCCTATGGCCAGAACAACTCCATCCTCGACAATTGCCATGTCCGGGTGAGCTTCGCGACCAATGACGAGCGCACCGCCAAGCGTGTCTCGGATGCCCTTGGCACGGCGACCGAGATGAAGGCGATGCGCAATTACGCCGGTCACCGGCTGGCACCCTGGCTGGGTCACCTCATGGTCTCTCGCTCTGAAACTGCGCGCCAGCTGCTGACGCCGGGCGAAATCATGCAGCTGCCGCCCGACGACGAGATCGTCATGGTCGCAGGTTCCCCGCCGATCCGGGCGAAGAAGGCGCGATATTTCGAGGACAAGCGGTTCGTCAATCGCGTGGTGCCGCCGCCAGAACCGCGGAAAGTAGATCCGGTCCTGCAGGATGATCCATGGTCATCGCTTCCGGCCATCGAAGCCGATGAACCTTTGCGCGCGTCCGCGCCGTCGGGTGAAGCTGATGACGCGAATGCAGGCCTGCGACGGGAACCAGACTTGCCTGAGCATGTGGCCGCAGCCCCGGAAAGGACGACAGAACCAGCGCGCGAGTTCGAGATGATGCTCGACGACGAAGCGGAGGAGACCGCACGACAACGGCAGGCCCTGCGCAAGCAGATGGGCCAGGTGGCCCGACAGGCCTCGATGGACCGCAACGATGGCATCGATCTCTGAGGACTGACCTATGCGCGACCGTCTCAACCTCTCCCTACCAGCCGAGTTGATCGGCCGGATCAACGACATCGCTGACCGGAAACGCGTGACCCGCTCCGCCATCGTCGAGGTGGCTGTAGAATCCTTCCTCTCGCCCGATCACGCCGACATGCAGGAGGCCGCCCTGACGCGCCGCCTCGATCGCCTCTCCCGCCAGGTCGCGCGGCTGGAACGCGACCAGCGGATCACGACCGAGACGCTCGCGCTCTTCGTCCGCTTCTGGCTCACCATCACTCCGCCGATCGCACCGGAGCAGCAGGCCGCGGCACAGGCCAAGGGCCGCGAGCGGTTCGACGGGTTTGTCGAGACCTTGGGGAAGCGAGTGCAGAAGGGGCGGTGGTTTGCGGATGAGCTATCAGATGAGGCCGATAGCAGGTAACCCGAACCGACCAGTGGAAAAGATCACTCTCGTCTGCATGGGGCACGAGCCCGACCTGTCAGCCCATCTGATCCTTGCAGCCAAGCCCTACAAAATCGATGTCGAAGTCGTGGACATCCTGCGCGACAAGGCCGACCTCGAGTTCAAGCGCGACTCAGACGCCAAGGTGGCGGTCAAGGACGGCGAGTTGGTCATCGAACGCTTCTACCCCATGAACCTGTTGCAGAAGCTGTCCATGCAGAAAGAGGCCGTGGACGACTGGCGCGAACTGACCGAGAGCATTCTAATCGACTGGAACTACGATGGCGCGGTTCTGCAGCCCGAAGTCGTGGATATCCCGGAGAAGAAAACTGACCTCGTGATCGGCCGCTACAAGGTGCCCGCCGACGCAGGCACCATCCGCGTCAAGATCACCGACCTCCTCTCGGAATCCTGGGAAGGGAACGTCACCAATGGCTAGACGTCCCAGAACCCAAAGCGCGTCGCTGGACTTCGCCTTCTTCCAGTTCCTGTGGGAGTTCTACCGCGGAAACCGCGGCACTATTCGCACCCACTACAAGGAGCTGACCCGCAAGTTCCTGGACTTCAACAACCCGGAAAAGAACCCCAAGGCCTTTCTGCGCGAACCGCAGTTCGAGGCGCTGGAGATGTACGTGTTCCTCAAAGAGTTCATGGGGAACGCAAAGGTCGAAGAGATCTTCAAGGCCTGGTTCGAGAAATCGGGCCGCTTTGCGGATCGTGCCGAGGGCGGGATTGTCGGCGACACGCGCCAAGGGTCGATGTTCGATGCAGTGACGCAGGACCAATACAAGGCCGTCTTTGCGGCGATGCGCAAGAACTCCCGCATCTATCCGAACTACATCTTCGCTCTGACCATGGGGACCGGCAAGACGATCCTCATGGCGACCTGCATCTTCTACGAGTTCCTGCTGGGCAACAAGTTCGAGAAGGACAAGCGTTTCTGCCACAACGCGCTGGTCTTCGCGCCGGACAAGAAGCTCAGCACACAGGTCACGTGTTCCTCTCAGACGACAATCTCGAGATCCTCAACGACGAGCTTCAACAGAACTTCCGCATCAGCGCCGACGAACTTCAAAACGTGGCAAGCGACAAGGAACGAGTTCAAATCCGCGTGGTTGAAAGGCGACCACCAGATCGAAGACTCGGTTGTGCAGGCAAAGAAAGACTTTGCACAGCAAATCGCCGTGGCCAGCGGCATGGAGTATCGCATCATCAAATCGAGTGATGCCGACGAGCGATGATATCGACTGCTAATGTGATCACCGGTGAAAATCGGCCTCGCTGCGGGGCCTCGGTTTGCACATCCAGCTAAGCCGTAGGACTGAATTGAGGTTCATTCAAATGAGAGCGTCTTATTCATTCAGGCTGGCTTCGTGCAAGTTTACGAGACCCGCCAAACCTCGCCATCATCCAACCGCTTCACGTAATCCACACGCTCCCCATCCCAGTGATACGCGAAATGAGCCCCTTGGGTCGGGATGGGGATCACGTCGGGCCAGAAGGCGGCGATGCACAGGCCCTCGGGAAAGCGCACGCTGGGCCAGGTGATGCCGTTCGATCCGGCCGCACGGCGCTCGGAACCGAAGAGTTGCGAGGGGCGGTAGTCGTGGGGATCCAGTAGATCGGCGCGGCCTGTGGCGTCGTCAAGATCGGCGTCGATCGATCCGATCAGCTCGCGGAACTGCGAGGTCCAGCCCGGCGGTTCGTCCGTCGCGCGCATGAAGCGGGCGTGGTGATGGACGGTCTCGGCGATCGCCACCTCGGTGCGGTCGCCCGCATAATAGAGGCCGAAGCTGCCATCCGAGAACCGTCCGGGCCTGAGCGGCGAGCAATGCACGAAGGGCGCCATGACCCAGCTCGCACCGGGGCCGGTCACGCGGCGGGCGACAGGCACCTTGGAGAGATCGCCGATGCTCTCGCGGATGCGCGGGTTGAACTTGGCCTCGGCCGAGGCCAGCGCCTCCCAGTCGGCTGGATCGGCGATGTCCTCGAAGAGGTCGATGGGCGGGTGGATCGAGCGGATGATGCGGACCGTCCGCGGCCAGGTCACGCGGCGGACAGGCACATTCACCAGGCACCCCGTTCGGCATCGAGATAGGCGCGCAGGTCGATCAGATCGGTGATCTCGCCTCTGAGCATAACGTCCAGTGCGCTTCGGCCCGCGAAGGCGGCGTTCGGCTTGCGGATCCAGGCATAGCCCCGGGCAGGGTCGGTGAAGAGATAGCGCAGCGCCTTGTGGATCCCCATCAGGATCGCCATGCGCGCGCGCAGGTCGCGGTCGATCCGGCCGATATCGCCGGTCTTCCACCGCGCCCAGGTGCGTTGCGCCATGTCGCCCAGCAAGGTGCGGGCTTCGGCATCCGTCAGCTCCCAGGCCCGGAACAGGTTGACCGTCGTCCGCGCCAGCGCAGCGGCCTCCTCATCGGTGATGACAGGAAGATCGGTGCGGGCGAGGACGGGCTGAACTGTGGCGAACTGCATGGTATTCTCCTTTGGCATCAATATAGACAATATGTGCCAAAAGGCAATATGGGTCGTGCGGTGCCGGTTCGAGCGCTTCCAGCCCTTTCCCCTGTCTTTGCACGCCAGAGCCCTACGCCCCTTGAAGACCTGTTGAGCGCATCCGGTTTCCGGTTTTCTTGATGGACCCGATCCAGGGCCACCCGTCGGTGGCCACTCACGGAACGGGGACAGCATGGCAGAGGCAGCTCGGAAACCGGAAGCGATGGCCCGCGGCGCGCGGATGCTACG
The DNA here is from genome assembly GCF_000714535.1 of Thioclava pacifica DSM 10166. Taxonomy (GTDB): domain Bacteria; phylum Pseudomonadota; class Alphaproteobacteria; order Rhodobacterales; family Rhodobacteraceae; genus Thioclava; species Thioclava pacifica. Next base: position 9,411 of record NZ_AUND01000005.1, read on the forward strand.
AACGGCGCTCGGGCCCGCCATCGCCGGTTTTCTGGAAGACCCGATGACCGTCGAGGTCATGCTCAATCCCGACGGGCGGCTCTGGATCGACCGGCTCTCCGAGGGGCTTTCCGATACCGGCGCCACGCTGTCGCCCGCCGATGGCGAGCGGATCGTGCGGCTCGTCGCCCATCACGTAGGGGCCGAGGTCCATGCCGCGCGCCCGCGCGTCTCGGCCGAACTGCCCGAGACCGGGGAACGCTTCGAGGGGCTCCTCCCGCCCGTGGTCACCGCGCCCTGTTTCGCGATCCGCAAGCCCGCCGTCGCGGTTTTCACGCTCGCCGATTACGTCTCTGCCGGTATCATGACCGAGACCCAGGCGGCGCTGTTGCGCGAGGGCGTTGCCGCGCGGGCCAATATCCTCGTGGCGGGCGGCACCTCGACCGGCAAGACGACGCTGACCAATGCGCTTCTGGCGGAAGTGGCCGGATCGTCAGACCGCGTCGTGATCATCGAGGACACCCGCGAGCTGCAATGCACAGCACCCAACCTCGTGGCCCTGCGCACCAAGGACGGCGTCGCCTCGCTCTCCGATCTCGTCCGCTCCTCGCTGCGCCTGCGCCCCGACCGCATTCCCATCGGCGAGGTGCGCGGGGCCGAGGCGCTGGACCTCCTGAAGGCCTGGGGCACAGGGCATCCGGGCGGGATCGGCACCATCCATGCGGGCTCGGCGCTGGGCGCCCTGCGCCGGATGGAGCAGCTCATCCAGGAGGCGGTGGTCACCGTGCCGCGCGCCCTCATCGCCGAAACCATCGATCTCGTCGCCGTCCTCTCCGGGCGCGGGGCCAACCGCCATCTCGCCGAGCTTGCCCGCGTCGAGGGGCTGGGACCGGACGGCGACTACCGCATCGCCCCGGCGGCGCGGCCGATCGGGACGGACACTGACACAGGAGACTCTTCATGAACCGACCCCTTCACCGGCTGCGCGCGCGGGCTGCGCATACCGTCACCTATGCAACCGTCACCCTGATGCTGTCCGGACCCGCCCGGGCGGCAGGCTCGTCCATGCCCTGGGAGGCGCCGCTGCAATCGATCCTCGAGTCGATCGAAGGCCCGGTCGCCAAGATCATCGCGGTGATCATCATCATCGTCACCGGCCTGACGCTGGCCTTCGGCGACACCTCCGGGGGGTTCCGCCGCCTGATCCAGATCGTCTTCGGCATCTCCATCGCCTTCGCGGCGAGCTCCTTCTTCCTGAGCTTCTTCAGCTTCGGCGGCGGGGCACTGATCTGATGGACGGTACATTCGAACAGCTGGCGGACGTCCCGGGCTTCACCGTTCCGGTGCATCGTGCGTTGACAGAGCCGATCCTGCTGGCCGGTGCGCCGCGGGCCTTCGCGATCCTGAACGGGACACTGGCCGGGGCCATCGGGCTCGGGCTGCAGCTCTGGGTCTCTGGGATCGTCATCGGCCTTCTGGGCCACGTGGTGGCGGTCTGGGCCGCGCGGCGCGATCCGCTCTTCGTCGAGGTCGGACGCCGGCATCTGCGGCTTCCCGGTCATCTCGAGGTCTGAGGCAGAACCATGATGAATCTCGCGGAGTATCGCCGGAAAGGGACGCGACTGGCGGATTACCTGCCCTGGGCGGCGCTGGTGGCGCCCGGCGTGGTGCTGAACAAGGATGGCAGCCTGCAGCGCTCGGCCCGGTTCCGGGGCCCCGATCTCGACAGCGCGGTCGCGGCGGAACTCGTGGCCGTGGCGGGGCGCATCAACAATGCCTTCCGACGCCTCGGGTCCGGCTGGGCGATCTTCGTCGAAGCGCAGCGCGTGGCGGCGGCCGACTATCCCGACAGCCGCTTTCCCGACCCGGCCTCGGCGCTGCTCGATGCCGAGCGTCGCGCGGGCTTCGCCGAGCAGGGGGCGCATTTCCAGTCCGACTATCTTTTGACCTTCCTCTACCTGCCGCCCGCCGAGGAGGCCGCGCGGGCCGAGACCTGGCTCTACGAAGGCCGCGACAAGACCGGAATCGATGCGGGCGAGGTGCTGCGTGGGTTCATCGACCGCACCGACCGGGTGCTGGCGCTCTTCGACGGCATCATGCCCGAATGCCGCTGGATGGGCGACAGCGAGACGCTGACCTACCTACATTCCACGATCTCGACGCGGGCTCACCGCGTCCGCGTGCCGGAAACTCCGGCCTATCTCGACGCGCTTCTGGCCGACCAGCCGCTGACCGGTGGGCTCGAGCCGCGGTTGGGGACCGCCCATCTGCGCGTCCTGACTCTCTCGGGGTTTCCGACGGCCACCACGCCCGGGATCCTCGACGATCTCAACCGGCTGGCCTTCCCCTATCGCTGGGCGACCCGCGCGATCCTGATGGACAAGATGGAGGCCGCGCGGATAGTCGCGCGCATCCGTCGCCAATGGTTCGCCAAGCGCAAATCCATCGCCGCGATCCTGAAAGAGGTGATGACCAACGAGCCATCGGCGCTGGTCGATACCGATGCCGCCAACAAGGCCGCCGATGCCGACATGGCCCTGCAGGAGCTCGGGGCCGATATCGCGGGCGAGGCCTATGTCACGGCGACGCTCATCGTCTGGGACGAGGACCCGCGCCGCGCCGACGAGAAACTGCGCCTCGTCGAGAAGGTCGTGCAGGGCCGGGACTTCACCGCCATGGTCGAGACGGTCAACGCCGTCGATGCCTGGCTCGGCTCGCTGCCCGGGCAGGCCTACGCCAATGTCCGCCAGCCGCCGATCTCCACCCTGAACCTCGCCCATATGATCCCGCTCTCCGCCGTCTGGGCCGGGGATGAGCGGGATGCGCATTTCGACGGACCGCCGCTGCTCTATGGCAAGACCGAAGGCGCGACACCGTTCCGGCTTTCGCTCCACGTGGGTGATGTCGGCCATACGCTGGTCGTCGGTCCCACCGGGGCGGGCAAATCCGTGCTGCTCGCGCTCATGGCGCTGCAGTTCCGCCGCTACCCGCGCGCGCAGGTCTTCGCCTTCGATTTCGGGGGCTCGATCCGGGCCGCGACCCTCGCCATGAGCGGCGACTGGCATGATCTGGGGGGCGAGCTGACCGAAGCCGCAGAAGCCACGGTCTCCCTCCAGCCGTTGGCGCGCATCGACGAACCGGCAGAGCGCAGCTGGGCCGCAGGCTGGATCGGTGCCATCCTCGCCCGCGAGGGCATCACGATCACGCCGGAGGTGAAGGAGCATCTCTGGTCCGCGCTGACCTCGCTGGCCTCGGCCCCGGTCGGCGAGCGCACGATCACCGGTCTCGCCGTCCTGCTGCAATCCTCCGACCTCAAACAGGCCCTGCGCCCCTATTGCCTGGGCGGCGCCCATGGGCGGCTGCTCGATGCCGAGACCGAAGAGCTCGGCGCGGCCTCGGTCCAGGCCTTCGAGATCGAGGGGCTGATCGGCACCTCGGCGGCCCCCGCGGTCCTCTCCTATCTCTTCCACCGCATCGGCGACCGGCTCGACGGGCGGCCGACGCTCCTGATCATCGACGAGGGGTGGCTCGCGCTCGATGACGAGGGTTTCGCGGGCCAGCTCCGCGAATGGCTGAAGACGCTGCGCAAGAAGAACGCCTCGGTGATCTTCGCCACCCAGTCGCTCTCCGATATCGACGCCTCCGCCATCGCGCCCGCCATCATCGAAAGCTGTCCGACCCGGCTCCTCCTGCCCAACGAACGGGCCATCGAGCCCCAGATCACGGCGATCTACCGCCGTTTCGGCCTCAATGACCGGCAGATCGAGATCCTCGCCCGGGCCACGCCCAAGAGCGACTACTACTGCCAGTCGCGGCGCGGCAACCGGCTCTTCGAGCTGGGCCTTTCCGAAGTCGGCCTCGACCTCTGCGCCGCCTCGGCCAAGTCCGACCAGACGCTGATCTCGGACATCCTCGCCGAACACGGTCGCGACGGCTTTCTCGCGGCTTGGCTCAAAGCCCGCGGTATTGGCTGGGCTGCCGAGCTGATCCCCGAGCTCACCAATCTCGCGCCGGAGCCCGAGGCCCCGGACGCCCCGATCCCCCAAGCCCCCAAACCCGCAAAGGAGACCACCCCATGACCCATGCCGCCCATCGCCTGACCAAGCTCGCCAGCGCCTCCGCCTTGGCCCTCACGCTCGCAGCCCCCATCGGTCTTTCGCCGATCTTCGCGACGCCGGCCCAGGCCTTCCTCTTCGGCGGCGGCGGGCGCATCGTCTACGACCCGCGCAACCACGCCGAGAACATCCTCTCCGCCGCCCGGGCGCTCGAGCAGATCAACAACCAGATCACCCAGCTGCAGAACGAGGCGCAGATGCTGATGAACCAGGCCCGCAACCTTGCGAGCCTGCCCTATTCCTCGCTGCAGGCGCTGCAGCAGAATGTCGACCGGACCCGGCAGCTTCTGTCCCAGGCGCAGAACATCGCCTTCGATGTCGCCCAGATCGACCAGGTCTTTCAGCAGGACTACGCGAATATCCCCATGGCCGCGCCCGAGGCGCAGCTTCTCGCCGATGCGCGGTCCCGCTGGGAAAACACCGTCGGCGGTCTGCAGGACGCGCTGCGCGTGCAGGCCGGCGTCGTCGGCAATCTCGACGGCCAGCGCGCCGAGCTCTCCGCCCTGGTCGGCGAAAGCCAATCCGCCGTGGGCGCCCTGCAGGCCACCCAGGCGGGCAACCAGCTCCTGGCGCTGCAATCCCAGCAGATCGCCGACCTGATCGCCGTCGTCGCCGCCAATGGCCGCGCCTCGGCGCTGGTCGAGGCCGAGCGGTCCGCGGCGGCCGAACAGGGCCGCGTCCAACGCGAGCGGTTCCTCACCCCGGGCGCGGGCTACCAGCCCGGCAATGCCCAAATGTTCAACAACTGAAGGGAGCAGGCCCATGGAGGGATCGGTCCTCGCGCGCATCGCGGCCATCGTCTTCGTCGCCATCGCGATCACCGCGGCGGTGGTGGAGATGGGCCGGGACGAGGCGGGGCAGGTGGCGCGTCCGGTGGCTCCTCTCATGCCGGAGACCGATCCCTTGCGCGCCGAACAGAGGCGCTGCCAAGAGCTGGGCGAGGCCGCGGCCTCCGATCCCGGCTGTCTCGCCGTGTGGGCGGAAACCCGCGACCGCTTCCTTGGGCGCGGCCGGGCCGGGGGCGAGTGAGCCATGGGCGGCACCGGCGTTATCGACACCTTCCTCGGGGTCTTCACCTCCTATATCGACAGCGGCTTCGGACTGTTGGGTGGCGAAGTCGCCTTCATCGCCAGCACGCTGATCGTGATCGACGTGACGCTGGCCGCGCTCTTCTGGGCCTGGGGCGCGGATGACGACATCATCGCCCGTCTCGTGAAAAAGACCCTCTTCGTGGGCGTCTTCGCCTGGCTCATTTCCAACTGGAACAGCCTTGCGGCCATCGTCTTCGACAGTTTCGCGGGGTTGGGGCTTCTGGCCTCCGGCACCGGCTTCTCGCCCGCCGATCTCCTGCGCCCCGGACGGGTGGCGCAGACCGGGCTCGATGCCGGGCGGCCGCTTCTGGAGTCCACCGCCGATCTCATGGGCTTCGTCGCCTTCTTCGAGAATTTCATCCAGATCGCCTGCCTGCTCTTCGCCTGGGCGCTGGTGCTCCTGGCCTTCTTCCTGCTCGCCGTGCAGCTCTTCGTGACGCTGATCGAGTTCAAGCTGACGACGCTCGCGGGCTTCGTGCTGATCCCCTTCGGCCTCTTCGGCAAAACCGCCTTCATGGCCGAGCGGGTGCTGGGCAATGTCGTTTCCTCCGGCATCAAGGTGCTGGTGCTGGCGGTGATCATCGGCATCGGCTCGACGCTTTTCGGCCAGTTCACCGCCGGGTTCGGGGGCCTGACACCCACCATCGACGAGGCCATGGCGATCGTGCTGGCCGCGCTCTCGCTCCTCGGTCTCGGAATCTTCGGCCCCGGCATCGCCACGGGCCTTGTCTCCGGTGGGCCGCAACTGGGCGCAGGCGCGGCCGTCGGCACCGGGCTTGCCGTGGGCGGGGCTGCCGTCGCGGCGGGTGGCGGGGCCATGCTCGCGGCCCGAGGTACAGGCGCACTCGCCTCGGGCGGGGCAGCCGCCACGCGCGGAGCCGCTGCCGCCACCGGGACCGCGTCCACCGCCTATAGCCTCGGATCGATGGGTCAGACCGGGGCTGCTGGTGTGGCCTCCGGACTCCGCGGTGTGGCCCGGGCCGCTGGGTCCGCCGCCGCATCGCCCCTGCGCCGGGCCGCCGCCTCGGCTAGTGATGCCGTCAAGGCAAGCCATGCCGACGGCGCCCGCGCTGGCTTCGTAGCCACGGGCGGCACCTCCTCGCTCGGCAGCGTGGCAGGCGCGTCGGCTGCCATGTCCGCTCCCGCAGGCACCCCACCGGCCTGGGCGCGGTCCATGCGTCGCAGCCAGGCCATGAGCCATGGCGTCTCCGCAGCCACTCACGCGTTGCGCGCCGGGGACAGTCCCGGTTCCGGCGCCTCCGTCCCCCTCTCTGAAAGCGACCGCCCATGAGCCTCTTCAAACGCGCCGGCGCGCATTACGGCAAGACCCCGGACCCCGAGACCCCTTACCAGAAGGCCGCCCAGGTCTGGGACGAGCGCATCGGTTCCGCCCGGGTGCAAGCGAAGAACTGGCGCCTCATGGCCTTCGGCTGCCTGGTCCTAGCGGGCGGTTTCGCCACGGCGCTGGTCTGGCAATCGGCGCGCGGCACCGTCGTGCCTTACGTCGTCGAGATCGACCGGCATGGCGAGGCCCGCGCCGTCGAGGCGGCGAGCGCGGGGTATCGTCCGAGCGATCCGCAGGTCGCCTGGCATCTCGCCCGTTTCATCGAGGAGGTCCGGGGGCTGCCCGCTGATCCCATCGTCGTCCGGCAGAACTGGCTCCGCGCCTATGAATTCACCACCGACCGCGGCGCGCTGGCGCTGAACGACCATGCCCGGGCCAACGATCCCTTCACACGGGTCGGCGAGGACCAGGTCTCGGTCGAGGTCTCGAGTGTCATCCGCGCCTCGCCCGACAGTTTCCGGGTGGCCTGGTCCGAACGGCACTACGAGAACGGCCAGCTCGCGCGCACCGAGCGCTGGACCGCGATCCTCACCATCGTGATCGACCCGCCGCGCTCGGCGGACCGTCTGCGCGCCAACCCCCTCGGAATCTATGTGAACGCCATCAACTGGTCGCGGGAGATGAGCCAATGACCCGACCGATCCTGCCCCCCGTCCTTTTTGCGACAACGCTTCTGGCCGCCTGCGCCAGCGACCGCCCGCCCGCATTCGCCTATGACGACGCGGTGCCGCCCTTGCCATCGCCGCCTGCCACGGCGCCCGATGACCGGCCGCGCCCGCTCCATGTCCCGCCCGCCTGGACCCCGAGCAGGGGCGGGGAGGCGGCGGCGACGCCGGTCACCCAGGTTGGAAATGCCAATGCGGCCGCCCGCGTCGAACCGCGCCAGGCGGGGTATTTCAACGCGATCCAGATCTATCCCTGGTCCGAGGGGGCGCTCTATCAGGTCTACGCCGCCCCCGGCCAGATCACGACCATCGCCCTCGAACCCGGCGAACGCCTCGCCGGCACCGGTCCGATCGCGGCGGGCGACACGGCGCGCTGGATCATCGGCGACACCGAAAGCGGCGCGGGGCGCGATACCCGCGTCCTCGTGCTCGTCAAACCCACACGGCCCGATATCCGCACGAACCTCGTGATCTCGACCGACCGGCGCACCTACCTGATCGAGCTCAACGCCAGCGAAGAGACCTGGATGCCCGCCATCTCCTGGGCCTATCCGCGCGCGCCCGACGCCCCAAGCGTCGCGCCGGCCACGCCGCGCATCCCGCCCGTCCATGCCCGCAACCACCGCTACGGACTGCAGGGCGACAGCCCGCCCTGGCGGCCGGTTTCCGTCTTCGACGACGGGCGCCGGGTCTATGTCGTCTTCCCGCGCGGCATCGCCCAGGGCGAGATGCCGCCGCTCTTCGTGCTCGGGGCCGATGGTGAACTGGAGATCGTAAACTCCCGCATCCACGGCAATGTGCTGATCGTCGACCGGCTCTTCGGCGCGGCCGAGCTGCGCCTCGGACGCGGACCCCGGCAGGAGGTGGTCCGAATCCTGCGGATCGAACCCCGGACCGAGGCCACCGTGGTGCGGCAGGATGCGGAGCGGGGGACATGAGCGAGACATCGACCGACACCGCTGCCGCCATGCGCCTGCGTGCCGATCCGCCGCGCGTCACGCGGATTTCCCGCAAGGTGATCATCGGGCTCGGCGTCGTTGCAGGCCTCGGGATCGGTGCGGCCCTGATCTACGGCCTGCAACGTCCGGACAGGACGGCCGCCCCGGACGAGCTGATCACCACGGACCGCCGCCAGCCCGCCGATGGTCTCCGCGATCTGCCCGGCAGCTATGACGCGATCCCGCGGCTCGGACCGCCCCTGCCGGGCGATCTCGGTGGTGGCATCCTCGATGCGCAGCAACGGGGCCAGCCCATCGCGGCTCCAAGCCTCGCGCCCCCGACCATGGACCCGGCGGAGCAGCAGCGCCTCGCGGAACTGGAAGCGGCGCGCGTGAGTGACCTCTTCTTCCAGACGCGGCCCGGAGCGCCCGCGTCCACCGGGTTCCAGATGCCGCCTGCGGCACCGGAGAGCGGTTTGGCCGCTACCCCGGATACCGATCCACGTCAGGCCTTTCTGACAGCGCCGACCGACCGACGAACCGTCGCACCCGACCGCATCCAACCACCAGCGTCTCCGTACCTCCTGCAGGCCGGCTCCGTTATCCCGGCCGCGCTGATCACCGGTATCCGCTCCGACCTGCCGGGCCAGATCACCGCGCAGGTCACCCAGAACGTCTATGACAGCCCCACCGGCAGCCTGCTTCTGATCCCGCAAGGCACCCGGTTGATCGGCGCCTATGACGACAGCGTTACCGTCGGCCAGCGCCGCGTGCTCCTGGTCTGGACCCGGCTGATATTCCCAGATGGACGATCCCTCGTCTTAGAACGCCAGCCCGGCGCGGATGCCGCGGGCTATGCCGGTCTCGAGGACCGCGTCGACAATCACTGGGCCAGCATCTTGCGCGCGGCGGGGCTTTCGACCCTGCTCGCGGTCGGCGCGGAGCTTTCCCTCGATGAGGACGACCGCCTCGCCCGCGCGCTCCGCGACGGGGCCTTGGACACGATCAACGAGGCCGGACAGCGGATCGTTCAACGCCAGCTGGAGGTCCCGCCGACTCTCACCATTCGCCCGGGCTTCCCTGTCCGCGTGATCGTCACGCGGGATCTCGTCTTCGCGCCGTCCGGAGGCTGACATGACCAAGCTGAAACTCGGGCCGATCCCGGACGACAAGCCGGTGAAGCTGACCGTGGAACTGCCCGCAGAGTTGCATCGCGACCTGATCGCCTATGGTGAAATCCTCGGTCAGGAAGCCGGACAGGGACCGATCGAACCGGCAAAGCTGGTGGTTCCCATGCTCGAGCGGTTCATCGCGACGGATCGAGGGTTTGCCGGGCGCGGCAGTCAATCGTGACTGCGGGCATCGCGATCGCGGAAAAGCGTGTGTAAGGTTCTGCAACTTCGGCTGACTATCGTGTCCCGACAAGGAGAAAATTCAAAATGCCGGACCGCAACAGGCAGGAACGCAAATGGCCGCTGCAGGTTTGACAACACCTTCCATCGGTCTCGCTCTCGGCGGGGGAGCGGCACGCGGACTGGCGCATATCGTGGTTCTGGAGGCGCTGGACGAACTGGGGGTCAAGCCATCCTTCATCGCCGGCTGTTCGATCGGTGCCTTGCTCGGCGCGGCATATGCCTCGGGCCTGACCGGGGGCGAGATCCGCGAACACGCGCTTTCGGTTCTCGGCTCACCGAGTGCGGCGGCGCGCCGGCTGTTCTGGCCGGGCGAGCGCGAGGAAAAGGTGCGGCCGATAAATCTGGGACTGTTTCTCGGCGTTTCGCTGAACGGGCTCGGGCTGGTTCGGCTTGTGTCGCCGCCGGGTCTGGCCAGGCGCGTCGAGGATACCGAGATTCCCTTTGCGGTCAGCTCGACCGACTTCTACGCGGGCCGGGAAGTCACGATAGATACGGGCGAAATGGAACAGGCCGTGGCGGCCTCGATCGCCATTCCCGGTGTGATCGAGGCCCCGCGCCTGAACGGTCGGGTGATGATCGACGGAGCCTATACCAACCCGGTGCCCATGGATCACGTCCGAGAGCGGGGCTGCGAATTGCTGATCGCGGTCGACGTCACCGGCAAGGCGGTAGAGAACGAAGACGGGAAAGCCCCCGGCGCGACGGAGTTGATCATTGGCGGCACCCAGATCATGCAACGTGAAATCACGCGGCTGAAGGCGCAGACCGCTCGGCCGGACGTGATGATCGTGCCGGCGACCGACCGGTTCGGCGCGCATGAATTCCTGAAGATCCGGGAAATCCTCGCAGCCGCCGAGCCCGAGCGCGAGCGGCTCAAGCGGAACCTTTCCTTGCTCCTGGACGGCCGCAACGGCGCCTAAAAACGCGTGCGGAGTTGCGCGGTATTGCCCGTTTCGGGGCCGCCTGTGCATTGGATGTTCGCGAGGTAATCGAGACTTGCCCCCGGCGTAACGGCCCTTTTATCGAAAGGTCGGCGACCGCACCTGAACGGCTTACCAATCTGTAAGAAGCAGCCAAGGAATATCCGGGATTACATCGTCATGTCTCCGGGTGAGGCGGAATTTTGCCGCCCCGCAATCGGGACAGAAACCATGACGCAACCAGCGATCGAGACCCGCGGGCTGAGCCAGCGCTTCGGCGACTTCCGGGCGGTCGAGGATCTGAACCTCACCGTCGCAGAGGGCGAGGTGTTCGGCTTTCTCGGCCACAACGGCGCGGGCAAGACCACCACAATCCACATGCTCACAACGCTCGCACGGCCCGCTTCGGGCAGCGCACGGGTCGCGGGCCACGACATCGTGACAGACCCCTTGGGCGTTCGGCGCGAGATCGGCTACGTGCCCGAAAACGTGCGCCTCTACGACACGCTGACGACGCGCGAGAACCTGACCTTCTTCGCCCGGCTTTCCGGCGTCGAGGACGCATCGGACCGCATCGCCGAGGTGCTCGACTTCCTGTCCATCGAGGAGCTTGCCGACCGTCGGGTCGGCACGTTTTCCAAGGGCATGCGCCAGCGGGTGGGGCTTGCCCAGGCGATCCTGCACCGCCCCGGCATCCTGTTCCTGGACGAGCCGTCCTCGGGGCTCGATCCGATGGGCATGAAGATGCTGCGCGACCTCATCGGCCGGCTCAACCGCGAGTGGGGCATGACGATCTTCATGAACACGCACCTTCTGTCGGAGATCGCCAAGAGTTGCACCTCGATCGGTGTGCTGAACCACGGACGGCTGGTGTTCCACGATTCCATCGACGTGGTGATGAAACGCTATGGCGACGAGGAGGCGTTGGAAGAGCTTTACCTGTCGGTCGTTCCCGTCAATGCCAAGGGGGAGGCCGCGTGATGACCGCCCTCGCCACCCACGCCATGCCGCCCGACCGGGCGGTTGCGCGCCAGTCGCTTCTCTACATCTTTCGCGAACGAACCGTGGCGCTTCTGGCGGCGCTCTTCGTGGTGCTGGTCATGGTCTCGGCCTATCTGGGCTGGTCCGCGACGAGCACTGTCAATTCGATCTACAACGACGCGGTGGTCTACCTGACCGCACAGGGTCAGCCGATTCCGCCGAACCCGGTGCATGACATCTCGCCCCTGTCGCTGATGCGGAACATGTCGATCTATGTCAGCCTCATCGGCGCGCTGGCGGCGATCGTGATCGGCTATCAGCTGATCGCGGCGGATCGCAAATCGGGTGTTGTGCCGCTGATCGGAGCGCGGCCGCTGGAGCGCGGGGAGTATCTGCGCGGCAAGATCGCGGCGCTGCTGGCGGCCAATGGCGCGCTGATGAGCGTGGCGGCCGTGATCGCCACGGCCACCTTCCTGATCCTGCCGCAGGTGAGCCTTTCGGCAGCGGGCTGGGGCAAGCTCTTACTCTTCTTCGTGCTGGCCTATGGCTACATGGTGATGTTCGGGCTCCTGGCCCTGGGCACCGCCGCACGGACAAAATCGGAATCGGTGGGGCTGCTGGTGCCGGTGACCGCGTGGCTGACGGTGACCTTCATCCTTCCGTCGCTGACCGGCAACATCCACCCCACCGCAGCCATCAACCCGATCTCGGCCCTGGCGCCGCCGCCGGACACGACATTCTTTCACTGGACCGGCTGGCTGATCGGGCCGTTCTCGGTGGCGGAAAGCTTCAAGTGGCTGTCAGCCGACCTTCTGGACTATCTGCCTGCGACCGCCGTGACAGGTTCCATGGTTCCGCCGCTGCCGGATTTCTTGCTGGCGCTGATCCTGGCGGCCGCCTTTGCGGTGCACTCGGTCGGGGTCATGGACTTCACCCGGGGAGACTACGATGTCTGACTTTACCAACCATCCTGTCCGCACCATCGCGGGAAAGGACATCGCGGATGCCCGGCGGGACCGGTTCATCCTGATCGTCACCGGCTTCATCGCGCTGGCTGCTCTGACCTCGTTGATCACCGGTGCCGTCGCGCTGTCGACCGACGTGGCCACATACAACGACGCCAAGGCGACGTTGCTGGCGCTCGGCAAGTCGCTGGACAGTATCGCCGCGCCGGAGTTCTACCCGCTGAAGCTCCTGCGGGGCGCGATCGAGCAGTTCGAGATCATCGGCGCCGTGCTCGGCATCCTCGCCGGCTTCCGCGCCGCGGTCTCCGAGCGCGGTCGCCAGACGCTGGCGCTGATCATGACCCGGCCCGTGAAGGGATGGCAGTTCCTGGCCGGAAAGTATGTCGCCGGGCTGGTGCTGTTGTCGACCGGCCTGCTGGCGGTTTTCGCGCTGGCCGCGCTGGCACTGCAGCTATCGTCCGGCGTCGGCCTGGGACTTGGAGATCTCAGCCGCATCGGGATCGTCTGGTTAGTCGCTTCGGCCTATGTGATGGTTTTTTACGGCCTCACCTTCATCCTCACCCTCTGGATGAAGCGGCCCGCAAACGCGCTGCTGATTTCGTTCGCCGTCTGGCTCCTGGTGGTGCTGGTCGCGCCGCAGATCGGCGACACGCTGGACCCCGACAACCAAGTGGCCGGCGGTGTGTTCAAGCAGTTGCAGGTACCCAAGGCCGAGCAGGACCGCATCAAGGCCGGCTACGCGACCTTCGAGACCGTCCGGAACGGCATCGAGGCGGCATCGATCACCAAGCACTTCGAGCGGTTCTCCTTCGCCGTGCTGGGGATCAAGGACACCTACACCGGCAAGGCCCTCGGCCCGATCCTGGTCGAGAAGCAGGGCGACTTCCTCTGGATTTTCCTCACCTCCCTCGGACTGGCAGTTCTCATGATCGCCCGCCCGATCAATGCCAATCGTCTCACCAAGGAGTAATTGACGATGACCACCCTGACCAAAACCTCGATGATTGCGGTTCTGACCGCGTTCACCCTCTCGGCGGCGGCGCCTGCCTTCGCTGCTCAGGACACCGATGGAGATGGCGTGCCTGATACCGCCGAGCCGCTGATTCATACCGATCCGCTGAATGCCGATACCGACGGCGACGGGATGAACGACCTGAAAGACCCCAAGCCGGTCTTTGCCGACAATCAGATCAAGGCGGATGGCGGCCCGGCACCGTTCAAGATCAAGGAAGCGCTGGTCGAGGACAACTACGACCCCGCCGCGCGCAAGGACGCACCCGACCACCTGGAACTGCAACTGGTCAATTCCGGCGCGACCGATCTGACCGGGTTCTCGGTCTACTACACGATCAAGGACAAGGACACCGGCGATACCGAAGCCTACTACAAGGTGCTCGATGGCTTCTCTGTGCCTGCCGGTGGGGATGCCCGCATTAACTTCGACGACAGCGGCATGGCCGGTCACTTCCGCGCCAACCCGAATTCGATCTACCTCACCAGCCAGAACGCCAAGACCTTCACCGTCGAGGTCAAGGCCGACGGCTACCAGCCGGTGACGGTCGAGATCCAGAAGGATGCCGGCGGCGCCGAACAGGCGGACTGAGGCGTCACATACTCCGGCCGCATCGAAAATGCGGCCGGAGAGCCCGCGGCACCACTCACGGCGTGTGCGGGCGGATCGTCGCCGGGAAACCGGCGGCGATCCTTTGCAACATCTCTTGTTTGTTGCGCCCACATTTCCGACATATGTACCCTTCATGGATCATCTCAATCTCATCCTGTTTTCCTGGCTCAATGGGCCCGCCAGCCCGGGATTTCTGCAACTGGGCGTTGACCGCCTCGCCGCCGAATGGCTGATCTGGCTCGTCGCGATCGGTTTTGTGCTCGGCTATCTGCGGAGCGGCCGCGCCGGGCGGGTTGCGATCATACGCACCGGGATGGCAGCGGTGGTTGCGTTGGCGGTCAACTTCACCATCGCGGCGCTCTGGTATCACCCACGACCCTTCGAGTTGGGCGTGGGCCATCAGCTCTTGCCGCACGCAGCGGAGACGTCGTTTCCTTCTGACCACGCGACGGTGCTCTTCGCCGTGGCCTTCGGGCTGATGGCCTTCGGCGCACGGCGCATCTGGTGGTCGCTTGCCCTGTGCGCAGCCATTGCGGTCGCCTGGGCGCGCGTCTGGCTTGGTGTTCACTGGCCGCTCGACATGGCGGGTTCGCTCGCCGTGGCGGCTTTGGCGGTCATGATCCTGCGTGCCCTTGACCGCACGCGTCCCGCGGTGGCTCTGACCGAAGCTATCCTGGCGATTTCCGATCGTGTATTCGACCTGCTCCACCTCCCCGAACGCGTTGCTACTCGCTCCGGCGCCGGGAGGCAGACCCAAGGCGAGAGCGCCGATGGCAATCTTACAAAAGTTTAATCGGGCAGTAGGCCAAACTCGGGAAGATCGTTGATCGAGATCAATCCTGCCGAGAGCCAATGGGAGTAAGCCAGTCTCGCACCAATTATGCGATGGAGATCAAGATGATACTCACAAGACGAAACTTCCTGGTCGTGGCAGCCACGGCCGCCCCGGCGCTCGCCGCACTTCCGGCAGCCGCCGCTGGCGAGACCGTGATCGACGTTTCGCTCTGGGACGACCCGAACAAGGATACACCGACCGGTCTCGGCTACGGCATGGGCGGTGACATGTCGAAGGCGAACATGGGGATCAAGGTCAGCCAGGCCGAAGTCACCGCAGGTCATGTCGCCTTCAAGGTGACGAACGACAGCAAGGACATGATCCACGAAATGGTGGTCTCGCCGATCAAGGAGACGGGCAAGCCGCTTCCCTATGACGCCGACCTCGACAAGGTGATCGAGGACGATGCCGGGCACCTCGGCGAGGTGGCCGAGCTCGACCCCGGTCAGAAGGGTGGCCTGACGCTCGACCTCAAGCCCGGCCAGTACATCCTCTATTGCAACATTCCGGCTCACTACGGGGCGGGCATGTGGACCGTACTGACGGTGAAGTGAATGTGAACGGCGTCCGCCCGCGGTTTCCCCTGCAGGCGGGCGCCCTTCACTTCAGCGTGACCACCGCTGCCTTTCCATCGGTGAACCAAGGGTCTCCGGCGACGGATGTGCCCAGCCGCGCCTTCGAGAGTTGCAGCATCTCGGGCGTTGCGACGACGCCGGCGTTCCGAAGGTCGGTTACAAGGTTGTCGCGTTCGGCATCGACGTTGGGGTCGATGTGGTGGAGAAGCTGCCAGTCGAGCCCGTCGTCGAAGCTCGCGGCCCCGACGAACAGGCGCAGGCCCGCGCGCGTGACGAAGTAAGAGCGCCAGAAGCGGACATGGTGGCGCTTCCGGAGGGTCTTGTCGGCGGTGGGCTTCTGGAACGCGATGTCGTTGGGCTGGCCGCGCCAGAAGTAGGGCGTGACGGGGGCGGTGTCGTCCTCGAGCCCCGTCACCAGCGCCCATCCGGCGCGGCCCAGCGTGCCGAGCGTCGGCTTTTCGGCCGGTGTCCATCCGGCGCTCGCCATCGCGGCCTTCAGCGCCGCCTCGTCGCGGGCGAGGACGATCACGTTCACCGGTTCCAGCGGCGTGCCGATGATCGACTCGGTCGTGTTCGGCGCCTTGCCCGCGGTGAACAGGCTGGCGATGTCAGCGACGGTCTCTTCGGCAGTCTGCGCCGCCACCACGTTGCGCGCCTTGTCATAGGCGGCAACCTGCCAGCCGGCGAAGAGAACGAGCACGACCGCCAGCCCGATACCCCCGGCGCGCATTGCTCCCGATATGGGTGAGGCCACGCTGCCGCGCGTCTCGCGCCACCATTCGGCCAACGCGATGCCGATCAGCAGCCAGAGCGCGCCGACCAGCCAGCCGTTCAGCACATCGGTCAGGTAGTGCTCGATCAGGTAGAGCCGGCTGAGCCCGATCGCGAAGGCCAGCGTTGCGGCCAGAAGCGCCGCCATGACCGGTCCAAGGCGCCCAAGCCGCCAGGCGACGAAGAACAGCATCCCGTAGAAGGCTACCGAGATGGCAGCGTGACCGGAGGGGAAGCTGCCGGATGTCTCGACGAAATATGCCAGTTCCGGGCGGGGGCGATCGAATATGCGTTTCAACAGCGCCACGGTCACCACGTTGCCGGCGACCGAGGCCGCAACTCCCAGCGACAAGTCGGCCCGGCGGCGCAGCCACAAGAGAACCAATGCGGACGCCATCAGGGCTGCCACCACGCGCCTGTCGCCGAGTGCGGTGACATGAGCGGCGGTCTTCAGAAGCCAGGGCGTCCAGAAGGCGTGGATCAGGTTGGCCAGTCGCACGTCGGCCTGCACGATCGGCTCGGCCATCAGGAAGTCGAGCGCCGAGCCAGCCCAGATGATCAGCACATAAAGGATCGCGCCGCCCAGAAGCGTCGCCATTAACCCCGAGGCGCGCGAGGCATCAAAGCGATGGGCAATGAAGCCGGCCAACCTGGGGTGGCGTGCGCTCCAGGCCGCTACATCAGGGTTCGTCGTGATGGCCTGCGCGATGGAACGCAGGATCGACAGTACGAATGGCAGCATCCGCTCGATACGGATGATGAGCCACCAAAGCACGGCCAGCAGCAGCAGAACCGCGCCGGCGAAGATCGCAAGCCGCGTGGCGATCGGGCCGATGCGGGTTATGACGTCGCCGAGAAAATAGCCGAAGGCGACGTGCCCCAGCGCATAGGGAAAGCCCGAGGCGATGTTCCAGATCAGGAATCGTCGTCGCTCCATCCCGGCGACGGCGGCGGCAAAGGGCACCAGCCCCGAGACAGGGCCAAGGAAGCGCCCGATCACCAGCGCAAGGCCGCCGTGGCGCCGAAACAGCCGTTCTGCTTTCTGATAGCTCGGCGAATTTTCGGGCTTCCAGCGGGTGTTCATTCCGCGCCGCGCCCAGACGCCCGCCCAGTAGCCGATCTCGCCGCCGAGGATCGAGCCGATGGCCACGAACCAGGCAAGATCGAAGAAGTCGATCGCACCCTGCTGCACCAGGATCCCGCCAGCATCGACGACGAGCGTGCCAGGCACGAAGACGCCGGTCGCGAAGAACGCCTCCAGCATCGAGGCCAGGCCGATGATCCAGTAGGACCACAGTCCAAGCGCTTCCAGCGAGGGCAGGATCTGATCAAGCGTGTGGGGCATCCCGGATAGGCCTTCTTTCGTTAATTCCCGGTCGTCTGCTGGCCCGGTGTCCGCGCGGTAACCTTGCGGCCGGTCACGGCGTGCAGTCCCGTTTCAACGATGAAAGACAGCGCAATAAAGCCGACAATCCACAACAGCAATCCCGGATTTGTGGTGCTCAGATGCCAGCCGCCAAGCGCCACCGCCGCGGCGTTGGCCAGCACCGCCAGCCAGATGAGGCCACGCGATGCGCCGGTCTGGTCCAGAAGCCGCAGATGCCCGATATGGGTCACCATGTGGATGAACAGCATCGTCAGCGCGCCGATCACGGCGATGGCCGACAGGTCGAAAAGCACGGCCAGCAGAACGATGGTGGCGGAGCTGACGATCAATCCCTCGCGACTGTGGCCAATGGGCTCGCCGAAGATCGCAGGAAGCTCTCCCTTGCGAGCCATTTCGTAGGTCACGTTGGTCACGGCATATAGCGCAGCGTTGATTGCCGAGGCGGTTGAAAACAGCGCGGCGACAGCGACGATGATGAACCCGGCCTGACCAAAGACCGGGCGCGCCGCCTCTGCCAGCGCATAATCCCGCGCAGCGACCACCTTGTCAGGTGGCAGGTTGCCGAAGACGGCAATGGCGAGCGCTACATAGATCACCATGACCAGTCCGATCGCCGTCATGATCGCGCGCGGCAGGGTACGCGCCGGATCGGCCATGTCCTCGGCGGCGTTGGTGATGACGCGGAAGCCCTCGTAGGCAAAGAAAGTGATGGCGACGCTATAGAGGATCATCGGGGCAGGTGGATAGCTCGCCGGCGCCAGTTGCGCCGGATCGACAAAAACCAGCCCGACGGCTGCGAAAGCAACAAGAACCGACATCTTGATCAGAACGACGATGTTTTCTGCCCGCGCCATGGCCTTCGCACCGCCGAGATTGATGACCATGAAGGCGAGAATCACAAGGGCCGCCAAAACGGACACCATAATCTGCGGTGTGCCGACAGGTATGAGCGCCACCGCATAAGTGCCGAAGGTGCGCGCCACCAGCGACACAGCCACCAGCGCGCCCAGATACATCGTAACGCTCATGGTGCCGGAAAACCGGCCCACTCCGTAAGCTTGCACCAGGTATTCGACCAACCCGCCGGCGGCAGGGTAGCGGGCACCGAGCCGGCCGAAGGAATAGCCCGACAGCAGCGCGATCAGGCCGCCGATCACGAAGGAAACCCACACCGCGCTGCCGGCAATGGCACCCGCAGCGCCAAGAAGTGCGAAGATGCCGGCCCCCACCATCGCACCGACACCCATGGCGACGGCGGACCAGAAGGATACGTGTTGACCTGACCTGTGCATATGGCGTCGCTATCTTCCGATGATGCCGCGCGCGCCGCCGGCGATCAGCAGCGCTGCATCCTTGAGCGCGGCGAGCGGCGTGACCCCCGGTGGGACGGCCACGAAGCGCGGCCGCCATTCGGGATCGAACTTGTTCTTGTAGGCGCGCAGGCCCTCGAAGTTGTAGAAGGCACTGCCATGGCGGAAGAGGATCGCGCCGAAGCGGTTCCACAGCCGCGCCCCGCGCCGCGCCTCAAGGCCCGCCAGCGGCGCCATGCCGAGGCTGAACTCCCGCGCACCCGCATCGTGGTAGTGCTCCATCAGTTCGATGAACAGGAATTCCATCATCCCCGAGGCTTCCTCGGGCAGGTAGCGCATCAGGTCGATCGACACCCGCGCGCCGTCGCCCGGCGCCAGCACGTTGGCGAAGGCCAGCGTGCGGCCCTCGCGCCGGACCACTGCGACGGGGAAGTTCTGCAGATAGGCGGGGTCGAAGCGGCCCACGGAAAAGCCTTTCTCGCGGCCGACCTTGTCGCCCAGCCAGGCATCCGAGATCGTCTTCAGTTCGGCGATCAGTGCGTCGTCGTGGGGCGGCGGGAGGATGGCGAACTCCAGCCCTTCCTTCAGCGCCTTGTTGTGGGCGGCCCGCATCTTCTTGAACTTGCCGCCCGCGAGTGACCAGTCGGGCAGGTGCACCACCGCCTCCTCGCCGATCTTCTGCAAGGAAAACCCCATCTCGATCCAGAGCGACAGGTAGCGCTCGCTGACCTCGTAGAGAACCGGGCGCGCGGCATGCTCCCATGCTTCGTCCCAGAAGGCCCATGCGAGGTCTTCGATGGCCTCTTTTGGGCCCACGGGGTCGGCGTAGGCGACCCAGCTCTTGCCCTTCACGCCATACATGATGAAGGCCGTACCCGTGTCGTCGAAGAACAGCGACTTGTCGCCCGAGAGCGCGATGCAGGCCTCGGGGTCGTTCTGCGAAAGGGCGATGGCACGGGCCTTGTCCAGTGCTGCCGGGTCGGGCAGGCGGGTATGGGTGCGGGCCGGCTGGATCGCCAGCCAGACAGTCGCCACCAGAAGCACCGCCGAACCGGCCAGACCCGCCCGAAGCGCGCGCGGTGTGTTGGCCGCGCCCGAGAACTCGGTCCACAGCGAATTGGTGTAGGGCGTAGCCGCGTGCATGAAGAAGAAGAAGGCCCCGGCGCTGACCACGATGCCGGCAACGAGGATGGACCAGCCGGGACTGAGAACGCCGCGCGTCAGCTTGGCGGAGCGGTTGAACTCGGCCCTGAAGGGCCAAAGGATTGTCGCGGCACCGAGCAGGAGCGCCGCGCTCTCGATGTCGAGGCCATTGAGAAGCGACGCGGCGGCGCCGGCCGACAGCGCCGTCTCGGTCAGCCAGAAGGCGCCGGAAATGCGCCGCGCCAGCCCCTGGCTGAGGATCAGCAGCAAGACGCCCAGTATCGCTGACAGCAGTGCGCCGCCTTCCAGAAGGATCGCGGCGAGAAGGTCGTTGG
This sequence comes from Thioclava pacifica DSM 10166, assembly GCF_000714535.1. Taxonomy (GTDB): domain Bacteria; phylum Pseudomonadota; class Alphaproteobacteria; order Rhodobacterales; family Rhodobacteraceae; genus Thioclava; species Thioclava pacifica. Next base: position 29,805 of record NZ_AUND01000005.1, read on the forward strand.
GGTCGATCTCGTCGGGTTGAACGGACGGCACCAGTGCGATCAGCAAGAGATAGGCACCAAGGGCAAAAGACGTGACCCCGACCAGCGCCGGGGCGGCGGAGGTGGCCGATTGCATGACCGGCCGCAAAGGCTCGGGCACCTCGCCAAGGAGGCGCGTGACGAAGCCACCTGCCAACCGCGCCTCGTTCAGCGCGACCACGGCGAGCGCAAGCGCGAAGGGCACAAGGTAGTAAATCAGCCGGTAAAGCAGTAGCGCGGCCGCCACCTGGTCGAGCGGCACGCTGGCAGGCATGGCTGCGATGACGACGGATTCGAACACGCCAACACCGCCAGGGACGTGGCTGAGCACGCCCGCCATGGCGGCCGCAGCGAATATGGCGAGGAAGGTCAGGAAATCCGGTGCGCCGTGAGGCAACAGGACATAGAGCGTCAGCGCCGCCATCGCGGTGTCGACCAGCGTGAAGGCCAGCTGTCCGAACAGGATGCCGGGCGAGGGGGCCGAGATCTCGGCCTTGTGGATGCGCAACGTCGCGCCAGTCACGGAAAGCCAGGTCAGAAGGGCGACGGTCGCCAACGCTGCAAGCCCCGCCCAGACGCGGATCGTGCCCGGCGCGAAGGGCAGCACGCCCTCCAGTGCGTAAGGGTGGATGGCAAGCGCGCCGAGGCCGATCACCGTTATGCCAAAGCCGAAGGCGAGCGCCACGAAGGTCGAGACGGAGGCGACCTCGAAGGCGTTTAGACCAAAGGCGGAATAGATGCGGTAGCGCACCGCACCGCCCGAGACGACGCTGATGCCGATCGTGTTGCCGAAGCTGTAGCCGAGAAACCCGCCCACCGCGACGATGCGCAAGGGCACCTTCTTGCCCAGGTATCTGAGCGCCGACCAGTCATAGCCGATCAGCGCGACATAGCCGGCGGCGGTGGCAGCGAAGGCGGCCAGCAGCGTCGTCCAGGGCGTGCCACGCACCTGCGCAATCACGTCGGCCGCCTTGACCGGCTTCAACAGGTGGTAGAGGGCATAGACGCCAAGCCCGAAGAGCCCGAGGCCGAGAACGACCGGCAGGACATGGCGCAGGCCGCCCAGGCGGCTGCGGGTCGGAGCACTACCCGGGTCGGTTTCGGCTGTCATTCCTGATCCCCCGCTTGGAAATCGAAACGGGGCCCCGAATCCGCGTCCGGGGCCCCGCTTTGATCTATGATTAACAGTCGCGGCGTTTGTTGCGAAGGTCTTACAGGTCTGTAATGCCCCGGCTATCTATTGCGGCGCCGACGCGTCTCGCGAAGAACTGCCTCGCCAAGGACCGCGATGCTGATCGCGGCCAGCAGAAGGCCAGCGGCCACCGGGCCGACGACCCCTTGGCCCAGCAGGACTGCCACCGCGACGATGCCGGCCAGAATGGCGATCGTCAGGCGCAGGTCGGCCACGAACATCTTGAAAAGCTCCTTGAAGACGTCACCGAGGATATTCATGCCGGGCTCCTTTCAAAGCTGGTGCGGGCGGCGCGGGCCAGGGCGATCCCGGTCAGCAGGAAGACCGCCGCAAGCGGCAACAGGATCAGGTCGGCGCCGGGCCATTCCACGCCCATCCCCTCGCCGGTCCAGAAGACGCCGAAGGCCGAGAGCATCACACCGACGCCGAACTTGAGCGTGTTCTCGGGCACCTGCGACAGCGGTTTGTGCACCGCCGCGCCGACGATCAGCACCAGTGCGCAGGCGGCCAGCGCGCCAAGCGAGGCCTCCCACAACAGGCCCTTTCCGGCGCCCACGGCGACGACGATGAAGGCGACCTCCAGTCCTTCCAGCAGGACCGCCTTGAAGGCCGCGATGCCGGCGATCCATCGCAGCGTTTGCGGAGAGCCACCTTGTGCCTGCAACTCGGCGGTTTCCTCTGCAAAGGCCTCGATCTCGTCGTGCAGCGGCAGAACCCCGGCCGAGCGCAGGACCGCCTTGCGCAGCCAGCCCATGCCGAAGAGCAGCAGAAGGATGCCTACGAAGAGCTGCAGGATGTGAATCGGGATGAACTGCAGCGCTGGCCCCAAGATCAGAACGACCAGCCCCAGGACGGCCAGCGCGGCGACCGTGCCGACGATGGCCGGGCGCCAGCCGCGCGTGGTGGCAACGGCCAGAACGATGGTGAAGGCCTCGACCACCTCGACGATCGAGGCGAGGAAGGCCGCGGTGACTGCGGGAAACAGGACAGTCCAGAAATCAGGGGGCATGGCGCTCTCCTTGGATTGCGTCGTGTATACGACTCAGACGACGCGTTTCATACCGCTTGCGTGTTGCAAATACAACGCTTATGTTGTGAACATGATAAGCGACGGCCTCTCAACCCGTATCGCGGCCCTCACGCCCAAGGCCTCGCCAGTCGAGGCGCGGGTCCTCGACTGGCTTGCACGGAACCGCGAAACGGCGCTTCACGCCTCCGCCGCCCGGATCGCCGCCGCGGTCGGCACAAGCGACGCGACAGTCATCCGCGCCGCCCGCAGGCTCGGATATGATGGCCTGGACGCGTTGCGTACAGCGCTGGCCGAAGATCTGCGCCGCGATCTCACTCTGACCGAACGGATGGCAAGCGATGTCGAACGGGCCGAGGCGGGCACGCCCCTTGCGGTTGCCGCCGAAGCCCTGCGCGCGTCGCTCGACGCCATCGAGAGGCTCGACCGCAAACAAATCACACAGATGGCGAGGGAGATCGGCGCGGCGCGCCGGGTCCATGTGTTCGGCATCGGGCCATCGGGCTTCATCGCGGGCTACATGGCGGCGCAGTTGGTTCGTCTGGGGGTCGATGCCCGCGCGCTGATGCGCACCGGGCTTCAGTTCGCCGACGATCTTGTCGGTGTGGACAAGGGCGACATGGTGCTGGCGCTGGCCTACGACCGGCCCTACCCGGAAGTGCGTGCCCTGTTCGACCGGACAGAGGTTCTGGGCCTGTTCTCCGTGCTCGTGACCTCGGCCGGCACCCGGCTGCCCGACGCGCGTGCGAGCATGACGCTGCGCGTGCCGCGCGGGCGCGCCGAAGGCTTTGGCATGCACGCCGGCACGCTGGCGTTGCTGGAGGGCCTGCTGATCGCGGTCTCGGCGGCCGACCCAGAGCGCGCCGCCAGCGCACTTGACGCATTGAATGCCGCAAGACGGGCCATCTCCAGCGACAGCATGGATCTGTGAGCGGGGCCGTAAACCTCATTACGCGATTGTAAGAGCACGGTCAGGCCTTCCCGGGAACGGGTCTCCATTTTGTTGGTCATCGGGCGCCACACCGGTGCCCAGGAAACCGAAAGGAGAGCAGCAATGCAACGCAAACTGATCCTCGCCACCGTCATGACGGCCATCGGCATCTCGGGCGCCAGCCTGGCGATGGCGGCCGGAACCAACACCGGCAACAGCCCGGCCATGACTGAGGCCCAGATGTTCCAGGCCGCGAAGGTGAAGCTGGACGAAGCCGGCAAGATCGCGCTTCGCGAGGTGCCGGGCACCCTGGCCGCGATCGGCTTCAATGACGAAAACGGCAAGGGCGTCTACGAGGCAATGGTGATCGGCGCCGACGGCCAGCCTTCCATCGTCAAGATCGACGCGGACACCGGCGCCGTGCTGGGCAAGGGGCTCGCCGCGAACTTCGATGACGAGGATGGCGACCACGAGAACGGCGGCGTTGACGGCGACCACGACGGCGAAGGGAACGAATCCGACGAAGGGTGACCTTCGCGAAACGGACGAGTCGGGCCGGCCTTGTGCCGGCCCGGCGCATTTCGCTACAGATCTCTCTTGAAAGGCAGGGCAGAGGACATGCGCATACTTCTTGCAGAAGACGATCAGGAAACCGGCGACTGGATCCGCAAGGGCCTGGCCGGCGAGGGCCATGTCGTCGATCATGTCCTGAACGGGCGCGAGGCGCTGGCGCAGGCGATGGCCAGCGACTACGATCTGTTCATCGTCGACCGGATGATGCCGGAACTCGACGGTCTGTCGCTGGTGAAATCGCTGCGGTCGGCAAAGATCGAAGCGCCCGTCATCTTTCTCACCGCCCTGGGATCGGTGAACGACAAGGTCGATGGGTTGGGCGCCGGGGCCGACGATTATATCATCAAGCCCTTCGCCATGGCCGAACTGTCGGCGCGCATCGCCGCCATCGCCCGCCGCCCCAAGGAGCGGAAGGAGGTCATCGAGCTTGCGGTCGGCCCGCTGCATCTTGATCTGATCACGCGCACTGTCACGCGGGACGGGCAGCGCATCGACCTGCAGCCGCGTGAATTCCTGCTGCTGAAACATTTCATGGAACGTCCCGGCCGGGTGCAGACCCGCACCATGCTGCTTGATGCGGTTTGGGGCATTCATTTCGACCCCAAGACCAGCGTGGTCGAGACCCATATCAGCCGCCTCCGATCGAAGATCGACAAACGATTCGACAAGCCACTCCTGCAAACGCTTCACGGCGTGGGCTACGTGCTCCAGCCATGAGCGGGTGGCGCGCCCTCAGGCTGCCCTCGGCGATGCAGATGGCGCTGAGCCTCTCTGCACTCTTCGTCGTCTCGGCGGTGGTCGCAGGCGTGGTGGCATGGGTCGTGATGGGCGACGAGTTGCGTTCGCGCCTTTACGACGATGCCCGGGTGCAGGCCGAGGCTCTGGCGGCGGAGTTGTCCCGCGGCGGCCCCGAGGAGCTTCGCCGTCAGATCGGCACCATTGCCGCCTTCGGCGAAGACCACGGAACGCTTTATGCCTTCGTGCCTGCCGCTGGCAGTGCCCCGGTGGGGAACATGGCGCTTTCCCAACCCTTCAGCGGTCCGCGCCAGCTTGAGGCCGGGCGCGACATGGTTCTCGCTCACGATCCGGGCGACCAGCAAGGCGAGATCTATTTCGCCTGGGGGCTTCGAACCCCGGCTGGCTGGGTGGTGGTCGCCCGCGACAGCCAGTGGATCACCGACAGCCAGGAGGTGCTTGTCCAGTCGATCGCCTGGGGGCTGGGCGTGGCGCTGGTTGCAACTGTCCTGCTTGCCTTTGCCATCGGCCGGCGGGACGCGCGCCGCGTCGCCGAGATCAACCGTGTCCTGGCATCGGTGGCGCAGGGCGACCTGGCCGCGCGTTACCTTGAAGATGCGCGTGCCACAGGGGATGACCTGTCGGAAGTCGCTTCGGGCCTCAACCGGATGCTCGAGCGGCTGCAAACCAATGTCGAGCGTCTCGCCCAGGTTTCGGCCGACATAGCGCACGACTTGCGTTCGCCGCTTACACGGCTACGGTTGCGGCTCCAGCCGCAGGCGCTGCGCGACGGCCTGCCCGAAGACACCCGCGCCGCGATTGCCGCGTCTCTCGAGAGTCTCGACGCCATCGCCGCCAGCTTCGACGCCATCCTGCAATTGTCGCAGATCGAGACCGGCAACATGGCGCTGGAGGCCTGCCCGGCCGATCTGCGCGACATTGCCCGCGACGTGCACGAGATGCTGTTGCCCGTGGCCGAAGAGAGCGGCCACGGGCTGGAGCTGAGCCTTCCCCAGGTCCCGGTCAGGGCCGAGGTGAATGCCGAACTCGTCTCGCAGGCCCTGGTCAACCTCATCGACAACGCGTTGCGCCACACCCCGCCCGGCACGCGGATCGACTTTGGCCTGGCGCAGGAGAACGGGCGGGTGCGCCTGTCGGTTTGCGACAATGGCCCCGGCATCCCGGCCCAGGAGCGCGACAAGGTCACGCAGCGGTTCTACCGCCTCGACCGCAGCCGAAACCGCCCCGGAACCGGGCTCGGCCTCAGCCTGGTTGCTGCCATCGCGAGACTGCACGGCGGGCAACTTGAGCTGACCGACAATGCACCGGGGCTTTGCGCGCATATCCGGTTATGATGACTGGATGCAGAGCGGGCCACTCGAACCATGGAGGCCGCCGTGAGAAGCATTGGCGAACTGGCGAGACGCACCGGCACCAAGGTGCAAACGATCCGGTACTATGAACAGATCGGGCTGATGCCCGAGCCGGGCCGGACGGCCGGTGGCCAGCGGCGCTATGGCGATGCAGAACTCGACCGGCTGTCCTTCATCCGCCACGCGCGCCAACTTGGGTTCTCGCTCGACGCGATCCGCGAGCTTCTGGATCTGAGCGACAATCCGGACCGCCCCTGTGACGAGGCCAACGCGATCGCCGCGCGCCAGCTTCAGGAGGTGGAACTTCGCATCGTCCGGCTGGAAGCGTTGAAGCAAGAGCTTGCCCGGATGGTGCAGGAATGCAGCGGCGGCAGGACCGCCGATTGTCGCGTCCTGCACGTATTGAAGGACCATACCGAATGCCTGACCGATCACGATGCCGTCGGGGGCGGGCCTGTCGATCGATGAGCCGTTCGGGTTTGCAGCATTTTTCCAAAGGCCGCTTGAACCTACAACGACTGGAGGAATTACCTTGCCGGTGAGTTGATTCAAGGAAAGTCCTTGCGATGCCGCACGACCACCACGACCACGCCCACCTTGATCCCAAAAGCGGCGACCGTCGCGTCGCTGTCGCGATCTGGGCCAACGGGCTTCTGACCGTCGCGCAGATCGTCGGCGGGCTCCTGTCGGGGTCCCTGGCACTGATCGCCGACGCGCTGCACAATTTCTCGGACATGGCCGCGCTTCTGATCGCCTTTGCGGCTCGCAAGATCGCCCGCCGCCCGGCGGACGCGCGCATGACCTTCGGCTATCGGCGGATCGAGACCGTCGCGGCGCTGATCAACTACACCACGCTGATCATCGTCGGGCTCTACCTGATCTACGAAGGCGTCATGCGCCTGTTCGAGCCGCCGGAAGTGCAGGGCTGGACCGTGGTGATCCTGGCCGGCATCGCGCTCGTCATCGACGCACTGACGGCGGCGCTGACCTGGTCGATGCAGAAGGGCAGCCAGAACATCCGCGCGCTGTTCCTGCACAACCTTTCTGACGCGCTCTCCTCGGTTGCCGTGATCGTCGGCGGCGCGCTGATCATCCTCTACGACATGGCCTGGGTTGATCCGGTCATCACCATCGGCATCGCGCTCTACATCCTGGGGCTGGCGGCGCGGGAGTTCCTTGGCCCCGTGCGCACGCTGATGCTGGGCATTCCCGACGGCATGGACCCGACCGCGGTCGTCGCTGCCTTGCGCGCGGCCGAGGGGGTCGAGGATGTGCATCATGTGCACCTGTGGCAGTTGGACGAGAATGCGCCCGCGCTCGATGCCCATATCGTGCTGGCAGAGGACCAGTGGGCGCGCGTCGAGACGATCAAGGCCAACGTCAAGGCAATGCTCACGCACGAGTTCGGCATCGGCCATTCGACGCTGGAGTTCGAGAACGATGGCGCCTGCCATGCCGAGGCGCCGACCTTCGGCCACATTCGCCGCGGCGAAGTGACGTGAGAGATCGAGACACCAACCTGTGGATGTTTGGATTGAGGTGTATGAAGGCCTGCAGACGCCAACAATACCCCGGAAGGTCAGATAAGTGCCCGGGTCAGCTCAGGTTTTGGCCCCCACGTCCATTTGAGGTAACTTGTCAATTTCACCGGCTTGGAAAATCCGGTCTGGCCGACAGACCGCGTTTATCTGGCGCCCGGTGTTTGGCAAGCAATCAAATGTACTGACCATTGTATCTGGAATCGCAAATCCCGCCCCAAGTCATGACCTAATGCGACTGTTCAGGTTAAACCACAAGCCGCGGAACCGTGCCTGCCACCAACCGCAGAAATCGTGAGTTGCGAGCCCCCGCAACCAACGATACTTGCGATGCCTCCGCCGGTCCTGCCGCGGAGGTTTTTGCTTTTGGAGCACCGGCACGCCGAGATCGTCTGCTGCGCCCTCCCGCAACCAAAATACAAAAAACACCCAAACCCAACTCGCCTCGCTACAAGCGGGGCGTTACGCGTTCCGGATGACGTGGGTGCAAATGAAGACGATGCGATATGCACTATGCCGGCGATCCTTTGATTGACGGTGGAGCTTCCTGCTACTGGCCCGATCAAATCAACTTAGCTTTGTTCACCGGTTGTTGGGATTTGGTGTTGATTGCAACCTCATCGCTCTAGATCCGCGCCTATTTGCTCCCACATTCTTCATGTCAGCGAATTTGCTCTTCAAATTGCAAGAAATGTCGTGCGTTGCGTTTCATTCCGGTGTGGCGCCGGGCGCTCGCCGCTTGCTGTGCCGTAGCTGAGAGAGCCAGTGACCTCTTGGTGCGTCGCTCGGAAGCGCGGAAATTTCCGCTTTAGCGTCGGGCTTGTCGGTCATCGATGGCTGCGAAGAAAATTCGTAGTTGAAAGAAGAACAGGCGGCAAGGTGCCGCCTGTTCCTTGTTTCTTAGACATTTCGTTCGTCTCAGGACGCGAGGAGCTCCTTCAGCTTGTCATCGATGAATTTGACATCCTCGGGGTTGGTGCCGGGGCCGCCGGCGAAATGCCCCCAGATCGAAGGCACCGGAATGAACGCGGCATTGGGCATGTTGGCGACCTCGTTCTGGCTGTCCTCGGGCGGGAAGTAGAGGTCGGTCTGCCCGGGCATGACATAGGCTTTTGCCTTGATCGCGCCCAGGGCGGCCTTGTAGTCGCCGTTGTAAAGCTCGTTCGCGCTGATGTCGCCGTTCTGCCAGGTCCAGGCCATGGTGAGGAGGTTGTTGGCGTCCTTGGGCAGGAAGAAGCCTTCCCAGAATCCGATCAGGAAATCCTCCAGCGAGGCATAGCCAAGGGCTTTGAGGTCGAGTTCTTCCCGGTAGAAGGTCTGCGAGAGGCCCCAGCCGGCGTACACACGACCGACGGCGCGCAGGCCCTTCTCGGGCTTCGAGGTGTAACGCCCGTTTTCCCAGGCCGCATCGGCGCGCAGCGCGGCTTTCACGCCTTCGAGGAAGACGTAGTTGTGGCGCGAGCATTTCGCCGAGCCGCAGAACGGCGCGATCAGATCCATCATGTCGGGATACATCGCCCCCCAATGGAAGGTCTGCAGCGCGCCCATCGACCAGCCGGTCACCATACGGATCTTCTCGATGCCGAATTTCTCGGTCACCAGACGGTGCTGCGCCTTGACGTTGTCATAGGCGGTCACGTTCGGGAAGCGGTCCGCGTTATAGGGTTCGGGCGTGTTCGAGGGCGAGGACGAGAGGCCGTTGCCGAACATGTTCGGGATGATGATGAAGTATTTTTCGGGGTCGAGCGCCATTCCGGGCCCGATCAGCCATTCGTTGTCGTAATGTTGTCCCGAGTACCAGGTCGGGTAGACGATCACGTTGTCCTTGGCGGCATTCAGCGTGCCGAAGGTCTTGTAGGCGAGCTTGCAGTCGGGCACGGCGAGGCCGCACTGGAACTTGAAGGTGCCGAGCTCGAAGATTTCGTAATCTTGGGTCATGTTCTTTCCTCAGATCTGGAGAAGCGCCGCCCGCTTGGGCGACGCTTCGAAATTTTGTGGGGTTAGGCGGTGGCGGTTTTGCCGCCCAGCGTGCTGATCAGGTAATAGGCCACGCCACCGACGAGACCGGCCGAGATGGCGGTCGACAGGTGGGGCAGGTACCACTCGACGATGAAGGCCACGGCGGAGCCACAGGCCCAAGCGAGGAAGGCGCTGCCACGCCAGTCGCGGTCGATCTCCGAGTTCTTGCGCACGATGAACTGATCCACGAGGATGATCGCGCCGATCGGGGGCACGAGGATCCCCAGCAGCGACAGCCACTGGATGAAGAAGGCCCAGACGTTGGTCGCCGCGATCACGATGCCGATGGCGCCCAGGATCACCGCGAAGAGACGCATGTGGCTGCGCAGGATGCGCGACCAGCCCGTAGCGGCGTTGTAGAGGCAGTGGGCGCAGACCGAACCAAGGTTCACATAGAGGAACAGGAAGGCCAGAACGCTCAGCCAGGTCATCTGCATGCCGTTCATGTAGCCAAACATGTTGTCGGTGCCGAAGGGGTTGGCATCCGGAACGGCGAGGGCCGCGGTCATGATGCCGCCGACCAGCATTGCTGCCAGGTTGGCGAAGGGGAAGGCGCTGAACGTGGCAACCCAGGAGCTCTTGGTGTCCTTGGCCCAGCGATTGAAGTCGGCGCTCACGGTGCCGGCGTCGATGAAGAGCGCGATGACGACCGTGAGGCCAACGCCCATGGACATCGTCGCGACGCCGTTATTGCCCGGATAGGACATGATCGCATCCCAGCTGGTCGTTGCAGCTGCATCGCCGACCACGAAAAGACCGAGAATGACGAAGAGGGGAACCGAAATCATGCCGATCAGGTGCAGACCTTTCACGCCCACGAAGGTGATCCCGATATAGAGCGCCCCTGCGATCAGTGTCATGACGACGTAGTTCAGATCATAGGTCGAGCTGACGAGCGCCCCGGTGATCCCGGTTTGCACCGCATACCATCCGAGAAGCAGTGTCGAGAGCAGGCCGGAGGCGAAGACATAGCCCTTCCGGCCGAAGACGATGCTGGCGAGCAGCGCGAAGTTCATGCCTTTGGTCGCACCGAGCTGCCCGAGCAGGCCGACATAGACCAGCATGATCAGGTTGCCGATGATCATTGCCGTCAGCGCGGAGGAGAACCCCATGCCGAGAACGAGGATCGAGCCTGTCATCGCGCCGGTGATGATCATCGGGAAACCCATCCAGACCATCGTGACCGAGAACATGCTCCGCCGTGCTTTCGCCGGAACCGGCTCGTGTTCGTATTCTTCGCCGAGCGCGTGATCGATTTCTTCTTCGATATGTTCGAGCGCTTCGGGCTCGATATGCTTTTCCGTCGTTGACATGGTGTACCTCGCTGTTGTGACGGTTTTTGTGTTTTTTGTTGTTGCTGGCATGCAAAGGCCCTTCGCTTGCAGGCGCAAACGTTGGCGAAAGCTTCGCCGGATTGGGGTCGAGTAGGGAAAGATCAGTTCGGCAGTTCCAGGCTGCCATCATTTGTGACCGGTTATACTGATCTCGGGGTCATAAGACGTTTGCGCTGTTGCGCTTCGTGCTGTGCAGTCTCTCCAAGTTTGGCGACTAATCGCCGGGGCCAAAAACGCAAAAGCCCCTTACGAACCATCGATGAATGGTTGCGTAAGGGGCTTTCATTGCCAGATGCCGCGCTCATCATTGAACGAAGCAAAATTACGATGACTTGATTCGTTTCAATATGCAAATGTTTTTATGTAAGGCTGTAAACTCTTGAGAAGTCTGCTAAAAAGTACCTGTTTCTTGGTCATCCATGCGTTTCGCAACTCGTTGCGCTTGCCGCGACAATAGTCATTTGCTATTTGATTCGTATGTGACCGTTCCCTCGGACTCCGCGAAAGCTGGAGTTCTCGTTGAATGATATGGAACCCTATTTATGGCTTTTGACAACGAGCCGGTCACGATTGGCCTCCTGTTTTCCCAGTCCGGTGTTACCTCGGTCATCGAACGCACGCAGCGACAGGCCGCGATGCTTGCTGTCGAGGAAATCAACAATGCGGGGGGCATCAACGGCCGAGAGCTTCTGATCGAAGACAGCGATCCAGCTTCGGACCCTCTGCGGTTCAAGAGTGAGGCGGAGCGCCTGATCGATGTCGGCGCTACGACCATCTTCGGTTGTTACATGTCTTCGACCCGCAAGGCTGTCTTGCCGGTGGTCGAGCAACGCCGAGCCCTGCTGTTCTACCCCACGCTTTACGAAGGCTTCGAGTTCTCGGGCAGCTGCGTCTATTCCGGCGCGGCTCCGAACCAGAACTCGCGCTGGCTCGCGGATTATCTCACGCAGACCTATGGCGAGCGCTTTGTCTTTGTCGGGTCGAATTACGTTTTTCCGTATGAATCCAATCGGATCATGAAAGATTTGCTGCACCACCGAGGTGCCCAGGTGGTTGATGAAGTCTACATCCCGTTGCGCCACAATGAGGACTACATCGAGCGCGCGATCGCGCGCATCAAGGCCGCGGGGCCGGCGGTCGTGTTCTCGACGGTCGTGGGCGAGGGGTCGGTTCGCTTTTACCAGGCCTATGATCGCGCGGGCTTCGATCGCAGCAAGCAACCCATCGCCAGCCTGACTTCCGGCGAGCCCGAGCTTTTGGCGGTCGGGAAGGACGCTTCGATCGGCAACGTCACCGCTGCGCCATACTTCAGCGTCTTGGATACCGAAGCGAACCGACGGTTCGTCTCGGCCTATTATCGTAGGTTCGGGCCGGATCAGCCAATCTCGGCGGGAACGGAAGCGGCCTATTTCCAAGTCTACCTCTTCGCGGAGGCTGTGCGCCGCTGTGGAGCGACGGATCGCGATAGCGTTCTGCGCACCTTGCCAACCTTCAGCTTCGAAGCGCCCCAAGGCCCTGTGCAGGTCGAAGGGGATACGCATCACACGAGCCTCTGGCCCCGGGTTGCCGTCGTCGGCGAGAGCGGCTCGTTCGAAATCGTTCGCGAGGCTCAGGCGCCCGTGCGGCCGGATCCATATCTCATTGAGTATGATGGGGAATTTCAGATGACGTCTCCCCAGTTCGGTATTGGAGGAGGCGGTAACTGATGTCCCGTCTGCGTCTCAAGGATTTGCGCGATCTCTCGGTAATCGTGGTCCATCCGCCGGACGCAGATGGCAAGGCGCTCATGGACCAGCTCAAGCGCATCGGCTGTCGGGCCGAATTGATGTGGCCGCCCGCAAAGGCGCTGCCGAGCGGAACGGATGTCGTCTTTGCCGGGGTTTTCTTCGAAAGCCAGGGCGCGCTCGCGAGCATGTTGCGGAAGTCCGAGAAGCCCGGGCCGACGGTCATCGGGGTCGTGAATTACGAGAACCCGGCGATGATCGAACTGGTCCTCGATATCAACGCATTCGCGGTCATTTCGAAGCCGGTCCGAACCTTCGGCATGCTGACAAATCTCGTCGTTGCGCGCTCGAACTGGATGCAGGCGGCGGATTTCCACGACAAGATCAGCAAGCTCGAAAAGAAGATCTCCGGTCAGAAGAAGATCGCGAAGGCAAAGTCTATCCTTATGGAAATGCACAAGATTTCCGAAAGGGAGGCCTATGGGACAATCCGGGCGCAAGCGATGGGAAAGCGGATTTCCGTAGAGGAAATGGCGGTCGCGATCATCAACGCAAACGAATTGTTGTCATCGAGACCGGATGATGTATAGTCGAATCAGGTTGATGGCCAATGATGTCCGTCGACCCGGCACAGAAAGCCCGCTGAAGACACCGTAGTGTCTTCGCGGGCTTTTTTGGTTTTCAGGATGGCGCAAAGGCCGCGCCTTCGCTACGGGCGTCTCGCGATGCCCGTACCCCGCCTTCATCGGCGGCGCTGAATGGCAACGATGCCAATGCTCCTCACCTAGGGAGCGCCCCAGCCGGCATGACCCGGATCCCGCGATCCGGTCACGGCACCTCACACATTCGGTCACAGATCTACGCTCGTGCACGGGAGTCCTCCCTGCGCATTCACGGCCTAAAAAAAATCCAACATGGGAGTCTAAAATGAAGACCAACCGGAGAAATTTCCTCAAGCACACAACCGCCTTCGGCGCCGCTGCCGCCCTTGGCCCGTCAATGATCGCGAGCCCCGCCCGCGCTTCGGGCGAGATCGAGGTGGGCGTTCTGTTCTCGCTCACCGGCGGCCTTTCGATCATCGAGAAATCGCTTGCTGATGCCACGATGATGGCGATCGACGAGATCAACGCCGCAGGCGGCGTGAACGGGATGATGATCAAGCCGATCCTCGAAGACGGCGCCTCCGACCCGAAGACCTATAACGAGAAAGCCTCGAAGCTGGTGATCCGTGATCGTCTTCAGACCGTCTTCGGCTCCTACACCTCGGCGAGCCGCAAGGCCGTGCTACCGGTCTTCGAGAAGCGCAACAGCATGTACTTCTACCCGACCTATTACGAAGGCTTCGAATGCTCGAAGAACGTGGTCTACACCGGTGCGGTGCCGAACCAGCAGCTGTCGAACTTCATTCCCTGGATCATCAACACGCTCGGCAAGAAGAAGTTCTTCATCGTCGGCTCGAACTACATCTACCCGCGCGAGATGGCGAAGGTGTCGAAGATCCTCATCGAGCAGAACGGCGGTGAGTGGATCGCCGACGAATATCTCGAGCTCGGCCATTCCGAATGGGGCGCGATGGTCTCCAAGATCAAGGAAAGCGGTTGCGACGTGGTTCTGTCGAACGTCGTGGGCGACTCGGTCGTGGCCTTCTACCGCGAGTTCAAGAACCAGGGCCTGACCCACGACAAGCTGCCGATCTGCGCGACCGTGACTTCGGAGATCGAGATTGCCGCGATGGGGCCGGAATTCGCGGTCGGAAGCTACACCTCCTTCCCGTATTTCCAGGCCATCGACACCGATCGCAACCGCGATTTCGTCGAGCGTTACCGCAAATATGTGAACGATCCCAAGGCGGTGACGCACCACGCGCTCGAGAGCAGCTATTTCCAGGTCTATCTGTGGAAACAGGCGGTCGAGAAGGCCGGGGACATCTCGGCCGACGCGGTGCGTGAAGGCATCAAGGGGCAGGTCTTCGAGGCGCCGAACGGCACCGTGACCGTCGATCCGGAAAACCTGCACACCTATCTCACGCCGCGCATCGCGCAGTGGGGGGCTGATGGTCAGGGCACGATCGTCGATGAATATCCCGCGCCGACCGAGCCGCTGCCCTACGTCGCCTATGGCGAGACGCCGGACAACCTGTTCTGCACCGGCGCCGGTCTCGACACCTCCAAGCTGTGACGCAAACCGGGCACCGGGCCCATGCCCGGTGCCCATCCGAGCGAGGCGGAATTTTCCATGTCTGACATCATCTTCATCGGCCTGTCACTCTCTTCGATCCTGCTGCTGATCGCGCTTGGCCTGTCGATCACCTATGGCGCGATGGGCGTCATCAACATGGCGCATGGCGAGTTGGTCATGATCGGCGCCTATACGGCGGTGCTCGCGGGGCTTCATCTCGGGCTCAACCTGTTCTTTGCGCTGCCACTGGCCTTCGTGACCTCGGGGCTTGTCGGGCTGGTGATCGAGCGGTTGGTGATCCGAAGGCTCTACGGACGGATCATCGACACATTGCTCGCGACATGGGGCGTTGCGATCCTGCTGCAACAGCTGATCCGCCTCGAATTCGGCCTGAGCTTCTTCGGCATCCATATCGACGGGCTCGGACCGGGCCTGCAAAACATGACGGTGCCGGCCTTCCTTACCCAGCCGATTGACGTGGCGGGCATGACGATCCAGCCCTATCGCACATTCATCATCGTCGTGACCTTGCTTCTCGCGGGGCTGACCTGGTGGCTGATGTATCGCACCCCGATGGGCGTGCAGGTGCGCGCGATCATGCGCAATCCCCAGATCGCGGCGGCCTGCGGCATCGACGTGCGCCGTGTCTCGGCGCTGACCTTCGCCTATGGCTCCGGCCTCGCCGGGATTGCCGGTGTGCTGCTTGCGGGCTTCAAGACGGTCATGCCTGAAATGGGCGCATCCGTCGTGGTCGACGGGTTCCTCGTCGTCGTCGTCGGAGGGGTCGGAAGCCTTCTCGGAACCATCCTCGCGGCCGGTATTCTCGGGCAGATCAACGGCATCGTGGCCTTGCTGTCCAACGACATCATCGCCCGCGCCGTCGTCTTCGCGGTGGTCATCGCGCTGATCCTGTGGCGCCCGCGCGGCCTGTTCTCCTTCAAGTCGAGGTAAGTGATGTCCATCGAAGATACATCCACACCCACCAGCTCCTCGAGCCGCCTTCAACGTTACGCCGACTGGGCCGTCTACGCTGTCTTCATCGTGATCATTCTCGGTGCGCCGATGGTTATCGACGATGTGTTCTGGCTCAACCGGATCTCCAAATACCTGGTCTTTGGCATGCTCGGGATCGCGATCGCGCTGTCCTGGGGCTATGCCGGGATCCTCAACCTGGGGCAGGGGCTCTTCTTCGGCCTCGGCGCCTACATGACGGCGATGTCGCTTAAGCTGATGAGCGCCACGAGCCTTCAGCAGGGCTCCGACAAACCGGTACCCGACTTCATGCTCTGGAATGCCGAGCCGGGAGCCGTCACCGATCTGTGCTGCATCAACAAGGGCTCGTTCCTCTGGATCCCGTTCCAGTCGCAATGGTTCGGCATGGCGATGTCGATCGTGATCCCGCTGATAGTCGCCTTCGTGCTGTCCTCGTCGATCTTCCGGCTGCGTGTCTCCGGCGTCTATGTCGCGATCATCACGCTGGCGCTGGTGCTTCTGGTGCGGCTCTTGCTCATCGATGCGCAGCCGATCACCAACGGGTTCAACGGGCTGACCGATCTGGGCTGGCTGACCATCGGCGGGTTCGAATTCGACCCCTATATGGTCGAGACCTATTACGTCGTCGCCATCTCGCTCACGGTGGTCTTGCTGTTGGGGCGCTGGCTGGTCTCGACACGGGCCGGGCTGATCCTGCAATCGACGCGGGATGATCCGACCCGGGCGCGCTATCTCGGCTATGACGTCGCGGCCTATCAGATCTTCTTCTTCACGATCTCCGCCGGGATCGCGGGCTTTGCGGGGCTCCTTTACGTGGTCGCCGCGGAATTCGCCTCGCCGAGCTTCATGGATATCGGTTTCTCGATCTCGATGGTCGTCTGGGCCGCGGTTGGCGGGCGCAACTCGCTGATCGGCGCCTGCATCGGTGCGATTCTGATCAACACCGTCGAGGCCACCGTCAGCGAGACCGAGATCTTCAAAGAGGCCTGGAAGCTGATCATCGGCGGGGTCTTCGTCCTCGTTGTTCTCTACATGCCGAACGGCCTTGCGGGCATCGCGCGCGATCTTCTGGCGCGGTTCGAACGTCGCCGGAAAGGCGCCCCCGCAGAGACGGCCCCGAAGGCCGCGGAATAGGAGGCGGAGATGAATGAAGCACTCACAATCGACGGGCTGACAGTGGATTTCGGCGGGTTCAAGGCCGTGGACGGGTTCACCACCGTGGTCCAGAAGGGCGAGCTGCGGGTCATCCTTGGCCCCAACGGCGCAGGAAAGACCACGCTGATGGATCTCGTCAGTGGCAAGACCGCCTCTACCCAAGGCACCGTCCATCTCTTTGGCGAGAACATCACCAACCGCCCCGAGCACATCATTGCGCGGCACGGGATCGGGCGAAAGTTCCAGATCCCGAGCGTGTTCCGTGATCTGACCGTTCGGCAGAACCTCGAAGTCGCGGCCTCGGGCGAGCCCGGTGTGTTCCGCAACCTTCGCCTGCACATGGCGGCGGAGGACCGCGCGCGGGTCGAGGACGTAATCGCGCTGACGCGGCTCGAGCCGGTCCTTGGGACGATCGCAGGCGAGTTGTCCCATGGCCAGATGCAATGGCTGGAACTGGGAATGCTGATCACGCAACAGGCGAAGGTGATCCTGCTCGATGAGCCCACTGCGGGGATGACCCATGCCGAGACCTTCCGCACCGCCGAAATCATCAACGAAATGAAGGGCAGCCACACGATCCTCGTGGTCGAGCACGACATGGCTTTCGTGCGCAAGATCGCCGAGCGGATCACCGTCATGCACATGGGCAAGCTGCTCGCGGAGGGCCCGATGGAAAAGATCGAGACCGATCCAAAGGTGCGCGAGGCCTATCTCGGTTCGGGAGGGATCCACTGATGCTTTCTCTGAAAAATCTCGACAGCTTCTACGGTCGCAGTCAGGCATTGCATGACGTGTCGCTGGCCGCGCCGACCGGAACGATCCTTGCGGTTCTCGGACGAAATGGCGTTGGCAAGACGACGCTCCTGCGGTCGATCCTCGGCCTCACCGATCGCCAGAGCGGCGACGTCGTTCTCGATGGGGAGAACATCTCCTCGGATGCGACCTTCCGGCGCGCACGGGCGGGGATCGCCTATGTGCCGCAGGGGCGGATGATCATTCCCGATTTCACGATCCGCGAGAACATCCTGATGGGCGGTTTCGCGGCGAACGGACCGCGCGCCATTCCCGAAATCGTCCCGAAGATCTTTCCTTATCTGATGGAAAATCTCGACCGACCCGGAGGCGTTCTCTCGGGCGGACAGCAACAGCAGCTTGCCATCGCCCGCGCCCTGGCAAGCGGCCCCAAGGTCCTCCTCATGGACGAGCCGACCGAGGGCATCCAGCCCAATATCGTCGAGCAGATCGAGGACATCATCATTCGCCTCAATGCCGAACTCGGACTGACGATCCTCCTTGTCGAGCAGAACGTGAAATTCGCACGCCGCGCCGCGCAGAACTTCACGATGCTCGAGAACGGTCGGGTCGTGGCCGATGGCGCGATCGCGGATCTCACCGAGGAGACGGTCACCAAGCACATGGCGATCTGACCCCCATAAACCCGCTTTCCCGGATCAACCGGGACGGCACCCAACCACTCCACCAACAGCAGAGGTAACAACATGTATCATGGAGATATTTCGAGCAGCGCCGACACCGTGGGCGTGGCCGTCGTTAACTACAAGATGCCGCGTCTTCACACGAAGGCCGAGGTTCTCGAGAACTGCCACAAGATCGCCGACATGCTCAAGGGCATGAAGAAGGGTCTTCCGGGCATGGATCTGGTGATCTTCCCCGAATACTCGACCCACGGCATCATGTATGACGAGACCGAGATGTACGAGACGGCCTCGTCGGTACCCGGTGAGGAGACTGAGATCTTCGCCGCCGCCTGCCGTGAAGCCAATGTCTGGGGCGTGTTCTCGCTGACCGGCGAGCGCCATGAAGAGCACCCCAAGAAGGCGCCCTACAACACGCTCATCTTGATGAACAACAAGGGTGAGATCGTCCAGAAATACCGCAAGATCATGCCCTGGGTTCCGATCGAGGGCTGGTATCCGGGCAATTGCACCTATGTCTCGGAAGGCCCCAAGGGCATGAAGATGAGCCTCATCATCTGTGATGACGGCAACTATCCCGAGATCTGGCGCGACTGCGCGATGAAGGGCGCCGAGCTGATCATCCGCTGCCAGGGCTACATGTATCCGGCCAAGGATCAGCAGGTGATCATGGCCAAGGCGATGGCCTGGGCGAACAACTCCTATGTCGCGGTCGCCAATGCGGCGGGCTTCGACGGCGTCTATTCCTATTTCGGCCACTCGGCCATCGTCGGCTTTGACGGCCGTACGCTCGGCGAATGCGGCGAAGAGGAATACGGCATCCAGTACGCGCAGCTGTCGGTCTCGGGCATCCGTGACGCGCGCAAGAACATGCAGAGCCAGAACCACCTCTTCAAGCTCGTGCACCGTGGCTACACCGGGATGATCAACTCGGGCGACGGCGACAAGGGTTTGGCCGAGTGCCCCTACGAGTTCTACACCAAGTGGGCGGAAGATCCGGAAGGCACGCGCGAAATGGTCGAGGCGATGACCCGTTCGACCGTCGGCACCGAGGAATGCCCGATCGACGGTATCCCGAACGAGAAAACCGACCCCACTCACCGGTGAGGCAGGCGAGCAGGGCCGGCGGAGATATCCGCCGGCCAATCAAACGCGAGGATCTTCTATGACGATCGATCAGTACCGGCTTGAGCAAGAGCCGACCTACCACCCGAGCGGCGACGAGGTGGCCTTCTACGAATCCGCCTATGCGGCGCGGCTTCCGGTGATGCTCAAGGGGCCGACCGGCTGCGGCAAGACCCGCTTTGTCGAACATATGGCCTGGCACCTCGGCAAGCCGCTCATCACGGTGTCGTGCCACGAGGACATGACCGCTTCGGATCTTGTCGGCCGCTTCCTGCTCGGGCCTGAAGGCACGCACTGGCAGGATGGACCGCTCACCATGGCCGTCCGGCACGGGGCGATCTGCTATCTCGACGAGATCGTCGAGGCACGTCAGGACACCACGGTGGTGATCCATTCGCTGACCGATGATCGCCGCATCCTGCCGCTCGAAAAGAAGGGCGAGCTGGTCCACGCACATCCCGATTTCCAGCTCGTGATCTCGTATAACCCGGGCTATCAGAGCGTCTTGAAGGACCTCAAGGAATCCACCAAGCAACGCTTCAGTGCAGTGGATTTCACCTATCCCGTGGCCTCCGTCGAGGCGTCGATCGTGGCCTCGGAAGCCGATGTCTCGCCCGAAATCGCCAACAAGCTGGTGAAAATCGCCGAGAAATCGCGTCATCTGCGCGGGCAGGGACTTGAGGAAGGGGCGTCCACGCGGATGCTCATCCATGCCGGTCGCCTCATCAAGACCGGCATGCCTCTGGTCGATGCCTGCAAGCACGCGATCATCGTGCCGATCACGGATGACCCGGATATGCGCGGTGCGCTCGATGCGGTCGTCGATGCCTGCGCCTGACAGCATGAATGTCGAAACTCTTCAGGACCTGCCGGAAGCGATCCGCAGCGCGTTCTCCGAGCCCGAGATGGCCGAGTGGCTCCGGGCGCGGGAGCGGCTGCGGGGCGCGGGATACGGACGTACGGTCCCGCGCGCCTATGAGCGGTGTTCGCTGGTTCTTGCACCCAGGCTTGGTGCGGTCGCAACGGTCGAGCTGGCAAAGCTCATCTCGCACGTCGCGATCCGGGTATCGCCGCGCGCGGCTGAACGCGTTTGTACCTCGGCAGAATTCGTCGCGCAGAGATATGAGGCCCTGGCCTTCAGTGCCTGGCTGGCGCTGATGAAACGCGTGGCAACGCAGGCGCCGGAATCCGTCTACCCTTTTCTCGACAATATGGAGCGGCTTGTCGGTCGTCTCTCTGCAAAGGGTCTCGAAGACTGGGTCGCCACCGGGTTGCGCCTTGCGGGAAGAGACGCGGACAAGAGAACGTCTTATTTCTCCTTGCAGACCGCCGAGGCACAGCGTGCGCTCGAGCAGGAGAGCGGAGAACAAAGCTTTTACGATTACGAACGTCGGCTGCGTGCCTATCTCACGGCAATTTCCGGCGCGACACCGCCTCTGCGCGTGGCGCCCACGGCTGGGGGCGAAAAAGCTGTGCGGCGGGTGTCCTTCGCGGGCAATGTGATCCTCGTGCCGCCGAGCCTGCCCGGCTACCGCGGCGAGATGGAACCCCTGTTCCGCGCCGCGCTCGCCCATATCGGGGCGCATATCAGATTCACGCCGAAGCCTTTCGAAGTGGGCCAGCTCAAGCCGTTACAGATGGCGGTCGTGTCCCTGATAGAGGATGCGCGGGTTGAACAGCTTGCCGCGCAGGAGATGCCCGGATTGCGCAGGCTTTGGCTGCGTTTTCATGTCGCTCAGCCCGGTGGCCTTCCGACGGCGCCCAGCCTTTTCGCGCGTCTGGCGCGCGCGCTGATCGATCCTGACTTCGAGGACCCGGACGGATGGGTCCAGAAGGGGCGCCGGATGTTCATGGGGCTCCGCGATCACTGGCACGATCCGGCGATCAGCCGCGAGATCGGAAACCTTCTCGGCAACGATCTCGGGCAGCTTCGCGTGCAGTTCAATGCGAAGGATTACGTGGTTCAGCCCGCCTATCGTGATGACAATCTCGGTCTGTGGGCGCTCGACGAGCCGCCTCCGGAAGAGGCGCAGACCCTTGAGGTTCAGGTCGACACCGTGCAGCTACGTCGCTCCGAACCGACCCCGGGCGCGGGCAACCAGTCCCAACAACAGGAAACGACCGAGAACGACCGGGTCGAGAAGGTCGCGCCCGTCACCGAAGAAGCCGAAGAGGGGCGGGCGGTCGCCTCTTATCCCGAATACGACTACGAGATCGGCCGGGAACGCGCGAACTGGACTGTGGTGAAGGAATATCCGGCTGCTCCGGGTAATCGCCGCTTCTGGCAGGATTTGCAGGACACGCAGGGTGCGCTTCTGTCCCGCATCACCGGGCTGGTGCGATCGGCGCAGATTGGGCGTGCCCGCAGGGAGAAACGGCAGGCAGAGGGCGAGGTTCTCGATCTCGACGCCTGTATCGAAGCGGCGACGGCATTGCGGGCGGGGGAGTTTCCCGATCACCGTCTCTATGAGAGGCAGGCGCCGCCGACACGCGATCTCGCGGTCAGTCTTTTGCTTGATATTTCGCAATCGACATCCGATCTGGTCCCCGGAACTCAGCACCGAATTCTTGATATGGAGCGCGATGCGACAGCGGTTCTTGCGCATGCGATGAACGAGATCGGGGATCCTTTCGCGATCAATGCCTTTTGCTCGGCCGGGCGCGAAGACGTGCGCGTCGTCGCGGTGAAAAGATTTTCCGATTCGATGGATGCGGATACGGGCTCAGCGCTCTCGGGGCTGAAGCCAGGCTATTCGACGCGACTCGGGGCTGCCTTGCGCCATGCCGGGAGAGACCTCGCGCAAGTGCCGCGTCATCGCCGTTTGTTGCTTCTCATCACGGATGGTGAGCCGTCCGATATCGACTCGCCCGATCCGGAATATCTTGTTCGGGACGCGCAGCGCGCCGTCCGCAGCCTGAGCGCGATGGGAATTGACACCTTCTGCGTCGGCCTCGGGCCGCGAAACAAGGAACAGGAAGCCGCTATTTTCGGCCGGAACGGGTTTATCCAGATCGACGCGCTGAGCACGCTGCCGGACAAGCTTCTGTCGCTCTATCTCAGACTGACCCGCTAGCTCCGGTCGCGGGCGCCGAGGGGAACTGGCCTCTCCACATGGCTCTTCAGTAGCGCGATCACGAGCCGAAGCCGCGCGCGTCGCGGATCGCGGGGTGCAGCGCGCGGTAGCGGGCATATTGCGCGTCGAAAGCGGCGCGCAGTGCGGCGCGTGGCGCGACGCGCCCGGCGATGGCCGGGGCGGTGAAGATATCCGACGGGAGCGCACCGGTCGCGGCGCAAAGGCCAAGGCGGGCCGCCCCGAAGGCCGCGCCGTAATCCCCGGCTTCGGGCAGAAGGATCTCGGTGTCGAGATTGGTCGCGATCATCTCCAGCCAGAGCCGCGACCGTGACCCCCCGCCGACCGCGATCAGCTGATCGACCCGCGTCCCGGCCTCCGCCAACACCCGCTGGCAATCGCGGAACGCGAAGGCGACGCCCTCCATCACCGCCTGGGTCATGCGCTCGGCGGTGCTCAGATGCGACAGGCCGGTGAAGCTGCCGCGCGCGCTCGCATCGTTATGAGGGGTGCGCTCACCCGATAGATAGGGCAGGAAAATCTCTTCGCCCGGGCCTTTATAGTCCCGCGCGATCTCGCCGGTCAGTTCCGCGACATCGCGCCCGATCAGCTTTGCGATCCAGTTGAGGCTGTCGCTTGCCGACAGGATCACCCCCATCTGGTGCCACATGTCGGGCAGGGCATGGCAGAAGCTGTGCACCGCACCGGCCGTATTGGGCGAAAACCGGTCATCGGCGACGAAAAGCACGCCGGAGGTGCCAAGCGAGACGAAGCCCTGACCGGGGGTGATCGCACCGATCCCGCAGGCCGAGGCGGCATTGTCGCCGCCGCCACCCGCGACGGGGACCGGACGGGGAATTCTCCAACGCGCGCGCAGTTCGGGGCGCAAGGCTCCTGCGACGGCAGTTCCCTCGACCAGCGCGGGCATGTGGCTGCGTGTGAGCCCCGTCGCCGTCAGGATCGTACCGGACCAGTCACGCTTGCCGACATCGAGCCAGAGCGTGCCCGCCGCATCCGACATCTCCGAGATATGCTCGCCGGTCAGGCGCAGCCGCAGATAATCCTTCGGCAGAAGGATTTTCGCGACTTTCGCGAAGATTTCGGGTTCGTGACGCGCGACCCAGAGCAGTTTGGGCACGGTGAAGCCGGGCATCGCGAGGTTGCCGGTGATTGCGTGCAAATCGGGCGCCGCGGTTTCGAGCGCCGCACATTCCTCGGCTGCGCGCATATCGTTCCACAGGATCGCGGGACGTAGAACCGTGTCGGCGGCATCGAGCAGAACCGCCCCGTGCATCTGGCCCGACAAACCCAGCCCGCTCAGCGCAGCCATATCCTCGGGTGCCTTCGCGGCCAGCGCGTCGAGCGCGGCGAGTGTTGCCTGCCACCAATCCTCGGGGGCTTGCTCGGACCAGCCCGATTGTGGGCGCGAGACTGTAAGCGGCTGATGCGCCTCGGCCAGAACCTTTCCGGTCGGGTCGATCAGCACCGCCTTGATCCCGGAGGTGCCCAAATCGATGCCCAGATAGGTCTCGCGCGCCATGTGTTCTTCCCCTACGCCGCTCAGGACGCGAGATAGGCGTCGATCGCGGCGCTCATGCCCTCGGCCCAGATCATCTCGAGCCAATGGGCGAAAGCGTCTGCGAAACGGGGCGCGTCGGCAAGATCGCCATAGGTCTGGCGTATCTCGAGCCACCGGCGCGGATCGGATTTCGCCTCCTGCGCGCGCAGCGTGAGCGCCTCCCAGAACGGATCGTTCGGGGTGATCTCGGAGCCGTCCTCGCGCGTGCCGGCGCACATCCGCGCCCAGGCCGCCTCGACCAGCGCCAGACCGGACACCGGCTTGCCCGCAGCCAGACCTTCACGCACCGAAGGCAGAACGAAGCCCGGGTGACGCGACGATCCGTCGAATGCCACGCGCCGCGTCGTGTCCACGATCGCCGGGTTCGAGAACCGCCGTGCGATCAAATCGACATAGGCCTCGGGTGTCATTCCGGGCACTTCGGCGACGTGGGGGGCGATCTCCTCGCGCTCGACCTTGTCATAGAGCGCGCGGATCTTCGGGTGCTCCATGCAGCCCGAGATCGTCTCGACGCGCAGCACCTCGCCGGGCACGGAAATCACCTGATGACCGCCATTGAGAATGCGGATCTTCATCACCTCGTAATCATGCACGCGGTCCGAGAAGGTCGCGCCCGCGCGGTCCCAATCGGGGCGACCGGCGCAGAAATCATCCTCGATCACCCATTGGCGGAAATTCTCATGCGTGACCGGCGCCGCGTCATCGATCCCGAAAGCGAGCGCCTGGGCGAGCTCTTTCGGGCCGGTCGCCGGCACGATGCAATCGACCATCGAGTTCGGGAAAGAACAATTCGTCTCGATCCAGTCGGCGAGGTCCGGATCCTGCATCCGCGCGAGTGACACCACCGTCTGGCGCAGAATGCGGCCATTGGCTTGAAGATTGTCGCAGCTCTGGCCGGTGAAGGGGCCGGTCCCGCGCGCGCGGCGCAGCCGCAGCGCCGCGACCATCGCACCGAATGCGGTGCGCGGGCGATCGGGATTGGCCGCGTCATGGACAATATCGGGATGAGCGGCGTCGAAGCCCTTGCCAGCGGGGTCGATGTAATAGCCACCCTCGGTCACGGTCAGCGCGACGATGCGGATATCGGGCTCGGCCATCCGCGCGATGAGCGCGCCATTGTCCTCCTCGATCGGGATATAGTCGATCATCGAGCCCACCACTTCCGCCGAGGAGCTTTCAGGACCAAGTTCGATCAGCGTCGTCAAATAGTCCTGAGCGGCCAATTTCGCGCGCTGCACGGCGTCATAGCTGCGCACGCCCGCGCCCACGATGGCCCAATCCTGCGCGAGACCTTGCTGCATCAGTCGGTGCAGATACCAGGCCTGATGCGCACGGTGAAAATTGCCCAGCCCGATATGCACGATCCCGGCGCGGAGCGCGCTTCGGTCATAGCGGGGCCGCTCCACGCTGTCGGGCAGGCGGTTCAGGGTCGCGTTCGAGAGCTTGATGGCCATCTCGGGGGCTCCTTCTTCCGGCGTGGGCCGGTCAACTCATCCAGTTGCCGCCATCGACATTGAGCGTCTGGGCGGTGATGTAGCGGGCCTCGTCGGAGGCGAGAAAAACACATGGACCGGCGATGTCCTCGGGGCGGCCCATCCGTCCGAGCGGGACGGCCTCGCCAACGAGGCGCTTTTTCTCGCCAAGTGCGCGGTGCTCGTATTTGGCGAAAAGTGCGTCGACCTGATCCCACATCGGAGTGTCGACCACCCCTGGTGCGATCGCGTTCACGCGGATGTTGTGGGGGGCGAATTCCAGCGCGAGCGATTGCGTGAGCGAGATCACCGCCGCCTTTGTCGAACAGTAGATCGCGATGTTCGGCTCGCCCCGCCGTCCGGCCTGCGAGCTGAAATTCACGATCGCGCCGCCCCCGCGCCGCTTCATCCCCGGCACGACGGCCTGAATGGCAAAGAGCGTGCCCGCGACGTTGATGTCATATTGGCGGCGGTAGTCCTCGAAGGTGATCTCTTCGATCGGGGCCATGTTGAAGACGCCCGCATTGTTCACGAGGATGTCGATCCCGCCCCAGCGTGCCTCGACGGCGGCGACACCTGCCGCGATCTCCTCGCGGTCAGTGACATCCATCGCGACGGCCATCGCCTCGGGGCCGAGGGCGGCGGCAGTCTCGGCTGCCTCTGCTTCAAGCCGGTCGGCCACGGCGACATGCGCCCCCGCCGCGACATAGGCCGCACAGATCGCCCGTCCGATCCCGCGCGCGCCCCCGGTGACGAGGGCGACCTTGCCCGCGAGCGCGCTCATGCGATCCGCATCCCGTCCGCGTCGAAGCGATGGATCTTGTCCTCCTGCGGTGTGAGGAAGATCGTATCGCCATGGCGCAGGCTGACTTCGCCGCTGGTGCGCACGGTCATGCTCTCGGCCAGCCCCGTGCCCATCACATGGAAGAAGGTGTCGGAGCCCAGATGCTCGGAGACGCCGACCGTTCCTTTCCACGCGCCTTCGCTGGACGAGATCGCGATATGCTCGGGGCGGATGCCGATGGTATGGGCGCCGTGCTTTGCGGCTTCCTCGCCGGAGATGAAATTCATCTTCGGGCTGCCGATGAAGCCTGCAACGAAGAGGTTGCGCGGGCGCTCATAGAGCTCAAGTGGTGCGCCGACTTGCTCGATCCGGCCTGCTTGCAGAACCACGATCTTGTCGGCCATGGTCATCGCCTCGACCTGATCATGGGTGACGTAGATCATCGTCGTGGCGAGGCGGTTATGCAGCTCGGAGATCTCCAGCCGCATGCCCACGCGCAGCGCCGCGTCGAGATTTGAGAGTGGCTCGTCGAAGAGGAAAGCCGCCGGTTCGCGCACGATGGCGCGGCCGATGGCGACGCGCTGGCGCTGACCGCCCGAAAGCTGGCCGGGCCGACGATCGAGATAGTCGCCAAGGTTGAGAACCTTCGCCGCCGCCTCCACGCGCTTGTCGATCTCGGCCTGGTCGAACTTCGCCATCTTCAGCGGGAAGGCGATGTTCTTGCGCACCGACATATGCGGGTAGAG
>NZ_AUND01000006.1 GCF_000714535.1 Thioclava pacifica DSM 10166
ACCACTTCTTGGGACGCGATCTCCGTGAAGCCTAGCTATAGCCTGAAAGCGCGTGCTTTGTCTCGTTTGATCGGTGCCGCTGAGTTCGCTTTCTGAGTCTATTTGGCAGAAACGTTCCAGTGTGCGGCTGTCACGGATGCGATGATGCAGCGTCGCATGTCAGCATCCCGCAAACGGGGTGGATCAAGGCCGAAACCGCGAGCTATGACGCGGTCTCACCGTCGGGCCCGGATCTGCCTTCGGCGATCTGATCGCTCGATCATGACAGGTGAGCTGTCCTCGGCGCTACGGTGGAAACTTCAAGAAGGATCGACCTCCCCGCGCGGCCTCTCCGAGATACTTCTGGTGAAGCAATGATCTTGCTTCAATTTGATTTCTTAATCCTTCTTCCCCTGCCTTGCGGAGGCGATTCCGTTCGGGGTTCTGCGAGAGGATGCGGGGATTGCTGAGCCTATTCTTGGCATCTGATGTGGAGAATACCAAACGGGTTCGAAGCTGTCAGGCTGATCCTAGAGGATGCGGCCTTTGCCCGCTGACCCCATATTGTCTAGGCGGAGGTCGCTGCATTCGCACAATGCCAGCTTTCTGAAATCGTGCCGCAGATCTTCCACATGGCGCGGAACGGCATGACGCCCTTTTCCCGTCTGCGAAGTGGTGGCCCAGCATCACGACCTGTTGCACCAAGAAGTGCGCGGCGCTGGTGCGATTTGTCGTGCGACCGATCTCGTTGTCGATCGAGCCATCCGCCGGCACAGGCGGAAGCACCATTCCTGCGAGGGGAAGCTTCATATCCTTCCGGGAAGGGTGCGGCACGAAAATAGCGTCGGGGTGTTCGTTTCGCAGCATTTCGCGGCACTGGTTTCCTATTAATATCAATCAGTTGATATGGGGCCGGTGTGTTCGGCAACTTATCTGCTGTTTCGCGATCCGAACACTCCCGCGTGAAAGAGTGTTGTTTGCCGAACATCGGAAACCTATCGGCGCCGCATGTTCGATAATATTCAGTCAGGCCGCGAAATGGTTGTTGCCGAACACGGTGAGGGCACCTCCCGCACGCCGCCGCTATGAGGGTTTGCGTATCTTCGCCTTGCCTGCCTCTGGCTAGAGATCGACTGCGTAGAGGAAGTCGGCGACCAGCCTGTTGAACAAGTCGGGTTTCTCCATGTGGACGTTATGGGCGCAGCCAGGCACCACGGCGAGATCTGCCCCCGGGATGCCGCGCCAGAGGGCTTCAGGCTGCGTCCAGTCATAGGAGCGGTCGCGGCTGCCCCAGAGAACGAGGGTCGGGCTTGCGATTGCGCCAAGAGCGGGCCTGCCGTCCCAATTTTCCCAGGCCTTGAGGCTTGCGATTGCCGCCTGCTCGCGCGCCTGCTGGCCAAGCGACAGGCAAAGCGCAAAACCCTCCGCCGACTCTCCCTGCCGAAACCATGTCGCCGCGATGCGCCGTGCGGTGTCCGGCACTCCGTCGCGCAGGAGCCTGTCGCGCGACTGCGCGATCGTCTCGAACCGGCCCGGCATCACTCCGCGCGGCCCTGTGCCGTAGAGCACGAGCTTGCCGATGCGCTCCGGAGCAAGGCGGACCATCTCCTGAACGACCATCCCCCCCATCGAATGGCCGAGAAGGTCGAACCGATCGACCGCAAGCCTGTCGAGAAGATCGAGCACCGCGTGGGCATGGCCTTCGATGCTTTCGGGGGCCTCCAGCGCGTTGCTTGCGCCGAACCCCGCGAGATCGGGGCAGATCACATCGCGGGTCGGACTGAAATGGGCAAGCTGCGCCGCCCACATTGAGCTACCGCCAAGATAGCCATGCACGAGGACCAGCGGAGGCCCGCTGCCAGCCCGTGTGAAGGACAATTCCGGCATCTGCACTTCCTCTCCGCGTCAGCCCGGAACCTGCGCCGGGCTCAGATCGAAATCTTCCTCCGGGAAGAACTTCGAGAGCCGGATATCGGCGGAGCGCGCATGACCCTCCATCCCTTCGAGCCGCGAGATCCGCGCCGTGGCTTCCGCAAGCGGCCGGGACGCCTCGCGGGTCGCGCGCTGCCAGGTGACGGTCTTCATGAACTTATGCACCGAGAGCCCGCCCGTGTAGCGCGCGGCACCCGAGGTCGGCAGCACATGGTTGGGTCCCGATGTCTTGTCGCCGAACGCAACCGTGGTTTCCTCACCGAGAAACAGCGACCCGTAGGATTTAAGCCGACCCAGCCACCAGTCGAGATCCTTGCACTGGACATGCAGATGCTCGGGCGCGAGCTCATCGGCAAAACGGGCCATCTCCTCGGCATCTTCGCACAAGATGACTTCGGCGAAATCCGCCCAGGAGGCTTTCGCGCTGTGACGATTCAGTTCCGGCAGGGTCTCGATCAACTCCGGCACGCGACGCAGAATCTGGTCGGCCAGGTTGCGATCCGAGGTGACGAGCCAGACCGGTGAATTATAGCCGTGTTCCGCCTGCCCCACGAGGTCATAGGCGACCATCTCGGGATCTGCCGTCGCATCGGCAATCACCATGCTGTCGGTGGGCCCTGCGAACATGTCGATGCCGATCTGACCGAACAGGATGCGCTTCGCCTCGGCGACATACTGGTTGCCGGGCCCGACGAGGATATCGGCTTTGGGCAGGCCGAACAGGCCGTTTGCCATCGCCGCCACCCCCTGCACTCCGCCCATCGAGAGGATCACGTCGGCGCCGCAAAGATCCATCGCGTAGAGGATCGCCGGGGGGATGCCGAGACCGGGCCGCGGCGGCGAACATGCGGCGACATGCGGAACCCCCGCGACCTTGGCGGTCGTAATCGTCATGATCGCGCTCGCGACATGGCTGTAGCGACCGCCGGGCACGTAGCAGCCAGTGGCGGAGACCGGGATCTGCTTCTGGCCCGCGGTCAGACCGGGAAGGATCTCGATCGTGCAGTCGCTGACCGTCGCGCGCTGCGCCTCGGCGAAACGGCGCACGTTATTATGGGCGAACCGAATATCGGCCTTGAGCTGCTCTGGAACCGCGGCACTGGCGGCGGCGCGCTGTTCGGGCGTGACGATGATCTCGCCGTTCCATTTGTCGAGCTCCCTGGCGTAGTCGCGCGCCGCCGCCTCGCCGCCGACGGCGATCTTCGCCAGCATCTTCGAGACGATGTCATGCACGCCTTCCTGATCCGCCTCGGCTGTCCGGACGGCTTTCTTCAAGTGGATCATGGTGGTTCTTCCCGTTACATTCTGCCCTTCCAGGGCACGAGGCGACGCTCGACGAAGCGCATCAAGAGGTCGAAGGCGAAGGCGATCGCGGCGATCACGAAGATCCCCATGATCACGACCGGCGTTTGCAGGAACTGGCTGGCAGAGAGGACCATGTAGCCAAGCCCCTTGGTCGAGGCGACCATTTCGGCAGCGACCAGCGTGGTCCAGCCGAAGCCCACCCCGATCCGCATCGCCGTCAGGATTTCCGGCATCGCCGAGGGCATGATCACATAGCGCATCACCTGCCAGCGTGTGGCGCCAAAGGAATAGGCGGCGTGGATCTGTTCGATCGCCGCCGATTTGACGCCAGAGCGTGCGCCCAGCACGACCGGAGCGAAGACCGACAGGAAGATCAGCAGAACTTTCGAGGTCTCCCCGATCCCGAACCAGATGATCATCAGCGGAAGGTAGGCGAGCGGCGGGATCGGGCGGTAGAATTCGATCGGAGGATCGAAGATGCCCCGCATGATCGGACTCATCCCCATCGCGAGACCCAGCGGAATGCCGATCACGCAGGCCAGAAGGAAAGCCCCGAAGACCCGCACCGTCGAGATCACGACGTGGTCGAGAAACGAGGTGCCGGTGTAGCCGTTATTCCAGACCGAGATGAACTTCGACACGATCGCCATCGGCGAGGGCACGAACAGCGGCTTCACCCAGCCCATGAAGGTCACGAGCCACCAGACGAAGATGAAGAACAGGATCGAACAGACCGAGAGCCACAATGTATTGCCCTGTCCCGGCACGCCATAGGTCTGGCCGGGCTTGGTCGGCCGCGAGCGCGAGATCCGCTTCCACAGTCCAGGCGGTTTCGTCGGGGTTTGGCTGGTTTGTTCCGTCATGCTGCGGCCTCTTCGTCAGCGAAGATGATCTTCAGGACCTCTTCGCGAAGCTCGATGAATTTCGGGGATGCCTTAACCTGTCGGGCAGGCATCCCGTCGAGGAACTGCCGCGAGAACGGCAGGTCGAACACATGCGTGATCCGGCCCGGGCGGGGCGACATGACCACAAGCTTGGTGCCCATGAACAGCGCCTCTTCCACGCTATGCGTGATGAAGAAGACCGATTTATGCGTGTCGTTCCAGATGTTCAGGATCAGCTCCTGCGCCTTTTCCCGGGTCAGTGCGTCGAGCGCGCCTAGCGGCTCGTCCATCAGCAAGACACGCGGATCGCAGGTCAGCGCCCGGGCAATGCCCACGCGTTGCTGCATCCCGCCCGAGAGCGAATAGACCGGCGCATCCTGAAAGCCGTCGAGCCCCAACATGCTCAGGAACTTGTTTGCAACTTTCTTGCGCTCTGCCTCGGCAACGCCCTGGATCTGCAATCCGAAAGCCACGTTGTCCAACACGTTCAGCCATGGCAGAAGCGCGTGTTTCTGAAACACCACCGCGCGATCCGCGCCCGGACCGGACACACGCGCACCATCCAGCGTCAGCGAGCCGAACGAGGGTGACAGGAAGCCCGCGATCAGGTTGAGAAGCGTGGATTTCCCGCACCCCGATGCGCCGAGCGCCACGACGAATTCATTGTCTTCGATTGTCAGGTTGATGCGGCTCAAGGCCTCGACGGGTGGACGACCATCCGCAGCTGGATAGACGACCGATACATCCTCGATATTTAATCCCACGTCGCTGCTCCATCTCAGTTTCTTAATCCTGCCCGGATCGGATGCCCGGGCAGGAAAAGCGGTCTCACTTCAGGGCGTCTTCGGCGATCTTCGTGTTCACGAAAGCTGAGTAATCGTCGGCGACGGTGTCGATGCGGCCAGCGGATTTCAGGAATTCCGCTGTCGATTTCATGATGTTCGCGGCATTGCCGAGCCAGGTGTCGCTGACTTGTTCCGACAGCGGCACGAAGGTGTAGCCTTTGAGAATCCCGGGGATCTGATCAGCGCCCGCACCGGTCACGCTCGCGATCTCCTTGACCTTCTCGTTATCGGCAGTCCAGGCCGAGGGATCGTCGAGATAGGCTTTGTTGGCCGCGTCCATCGCCTTGGCGAAGGCCACCATTTCCTTCTCGTGCGACTCGGCGAACTTGGTGCTGACGGTCCATGCGTTGAAGGTCGGATAGCCCCATTTCGCGGTTTGGGCGGCGCTCACGATGCGGCTGCCGGTCTTGAGGATATTGGTCTGCACCGGCGGCCAGATGAAGGCTGCGTCGATCGTGCCCTGATCCCATGCGGCCGCGATCTGGTCCGGCGGCATCGAGATGATCGTGAGATCCGACTCCTTCATCCCGGCATGCGCAATCGCCCCCATGAGCGAGTAATGCGCGGTCGAGCCGACCGGGACCGCGACGCGCTTGCCCTTCAGGTCCTCGAGCGATTTGATCCCCGATCCGTTATGCGCGATCAGGCTCTCGGAATCGCCGATCGCGTAGGACACCATGAACATCTGCAAGTCAACGCCCTGGCTCGCAGCGATTGCCAGCGGCGAGGACCCGAGTTCAGCGACCTCGACATCGCCCGAGGCCATGGCCGCGATCACGTCTGTGCCCGAGTTGAACACCCGCCATTCGATCGTCCAGCCCGTGGCCTTTTCGAAGGCCTTTTCGGCGCGTGCGGCGTTCATCGGGGTCGGATCGCTGAAGGTCCCGATCGTCATCGTCTCGGCCCAGAGCGCCGACGTCGACAGCGTCAGTGCGGCAGCCGCCGTCATCATCATCTTGTTGAGTTTGTTCATGTTTGAACCTCCGTTGGTCATATTGCGAGATGTCTCTCTCGCTTTCTGGTTATCGCGTTTCAAAGTCGCTGCACCTTTCCGCTCGCGAGGTCGCAAAGGCGAGGATAGCAGCGACCAGCTCGTCAAGCGTGTCAAATGCGGTTGCACGGGGACAAACTGCCTCCGGAATGAGCGAAAATTCGGTGCAGGCGATCATCTGCACAGTTGCGCCGCATTCGAATAACCCGCTCGAAGCGGCTGCCAGTCGTTCGCGTGCGCCCGGTTGCGGACCTTCCGCCTTGATCTGACGGATTGCGGCCAAGAGATCGTCCTCGGCTTCGCTATAGCGGAGGCCAAGTCCGTGCCGCGCCGCGGCCGCATCGAAAAGCTTCACCCTCCGCAGCGCGGGAGAGCCAAGAACTCCGACAGTGCCGCCCGGACCGGTCATGGACGCGGCGCGGGCAATCGACAGTTCCACCATGTCGAGCACCGGCACCTCGACGGCCGCACGGATCGCGGGCAGGTAGTGATGTGCGGTGTTGCAGGGGATTGCGAGCGCCTGCGCCCCGCCCGCTACCAGCCGGCGGGCCATGTCGGCGAGAACCGGACCGGGGTCTTCGCCCCTGCCTTCGATCAGATGCTGGATGCGCGAGGGCACCTGCGGGTTCTGATCGACGATCAGCGGGACATGATCGGAATCGTCTTGCGCGCGCACGGCACCCAGAACCTTCTGCATCACGAGGATCGTCGCCTCCGGCCCCATACCGCCCAGAATACCAACCCGCCGCATCATGCGCCTACCCTAATGCGGATGCTCTCGACCGCATCAAGAATGTGATCGGCGAGAAGCGCGCAATCTTCGAGGCTGAAGGTCAGCGGCAGGCGCATATCGAAAAGGTCAGCGAGAACCGCATCGGTCTGTGGCAGATCCTGCGCTGCGATATAATGCCAGCTGCGGTGATCAGAGGTGAAGCCCTTGGGCTTATCGGCGCCAAACCATTTCACTTCGACGCCCGCCTCCGCGAGCCGCGCGATCAGCGCCTGCGCCTCGGCAAGGGCAATGCCGGGCACACGGAACTGGATCGATGAGCCGACATGGAATTCCGCGGGCGGGCGATGGGGCAGGCGGATCGCGGGCGAACGCGCCAGCCGCTCTGCGACCAGATCGTAGCGCGCGTTCCACGCAGCGATGCCCTGCTCGAGCTGGCGAAGCTGCGGGCGTAAGATTGCCGCGCGCAGATTGTCCATCCGGGCGGACATGTTGGGCGTCTCCAGCCGAATGGCGTCGTAGGTTTCGGGTGCGGGCCCCGCCCCGTGGCTCTCATACAGCATGTAGGAGCCCGACAGGATCGTCGCGCGCGCCATGAATTCAGCGTTGTCCGAGGTGAGCAGCCCCCCTTCGCCTGAGTTCATGTGCTTGTAGGTCTGGGTGCTGAAACAGCCCGCCAGCCCGAAAGAACCGGACAGCCTGCCATTCCACCGCGCCCCCATCGTATGGGCGCAGTCCTCGATCACCGTCACGCCATGAGCGATCGCGATCTCCATCAGCCGGTCCATATCGCAAAGATGCCCGCGCATATGCGACAACAGAAGGTAACGCGCGCCGCTTTGAGCCACATTCGCGGCCAAGGCTTCGAGGTCAAGCACCAGATCCTCGGTGATCTCGACCAGAACCGGCTCGCCGCCTACCGCCGCGATCGCGCCCGGCACCGGGGCCAGGGTAAACGCGTTGGTCAACACGCGATCGCCCGGTTTCACCCCTGCCGCGCGCAGCGCGATCTGCATCGCCTGTCCGCCCGAAGCCACCGCGAGGCAATAGCGCGTGCCCTGCCATTGCGCGTATTCGCGCTCCAGCTTCATCACCTCGCTCGCCTCGCCGGGCGCGCGGTTGTAGCGGTGCAACCGGCCCGAGCGCATCACTGCCACGGCGGCCTCGATCCCCTCCTCGGGGATCGGGGGCTGTTGCGTGAAACTCTTGGAGAAGCGCGCCCGGGTCACGATCTCAGTCCACCACGAGGGTCTTGTTGGCCTCAGCGAAGACGGCCTCGTAGCCAAACAGCGCCGCTGCACCGCCGGTATGCAGAAAGACCACGCGCTCTCCCTTCTTGAAATGGCCCTTCCGGCAATAGTCGATCAGCCCCGCCGCGCCTTTTCCCGAATAAACCGGATCGAGAAGGATGCCTTCGAGCTGCGCGAACATGCGGATCGCTTCCAGCGTATCCTCGCGCGGGATGCCGTAGCCTTCGCCGACATAGCTGCAGTCGGCCACGACGTCCTCGCGGGCTACCACATCGGGGCAGCCCAGCTTCTCGGCGGTCTTCTGGGCAAGCGCGAAGACATTGGCTTCCTGCTTATCCTTGGGCGCGCGCACCCCGAACCCGGTCAGGGGAATTCCGGCATTGATCGCCTTGAGCCCGGTGATCAGCCCGGCCTGCGTGCCCGCCGAGCCGGTCGCGGTCGCGATATGGTCGATCACCAGCCCGCGATCATTCGCCTGACCCACCAGTTCGAACGCGCAGTTCACATAGCCAAGCGCACCCGTCGCGTTCGAGCCGCCGCCGGGGATGACATAGACCGTGCGGCCCTCGCCGCGAAGCTTTTCGGCGACCTCCTCCATCTCCGCCTGCATGTCCTTGCCGCCCGCGCGTTTCGACGTGGTCGCTCCGTGCAGATGGTCGAGCAGCACGTTGCCGTTTTCATTGTAGTTGATGTCATTCGAGCCGGTGCGGTCCTCGAGCAGGATATGGCAGGCCATCCCGAGCTTCGCCGCTGCTGCTGCCGTCTGGCGTGCGTGGTTCGATTGGGTCGCCCCTTGGGTCATCACCGTGTCGGCCCCCATCGCCTGCGCCTCGGCCATGAGAAATTCCAGCTTGCGGGTCTTGTTGCCACCGGTCGACAGGCCCGTGCAATCGTCTCGCTTGATCCAGATTTCCGGCCCGTCGAGCTCTTTCGAGAGGCGATCGAGCTTTTCGAGAGGGGTTGGCAGATGCGCTAGGTGGACGCGGGGAAAGCGAGCGAGATGCATATGGAGTTCCTTGGGTAACTTGTCTGGATCGAGGGTTGCGCAGATCTGCGCCCTAATGCAAATTCGAAATTCTTGATACGTTTTGCGCTTTTTGCATGTTAGGGGTGGTATGCGACTGGAGTGGCTCGAAGACATCCTCGCGATCGAGGATACGGGATCTTTCAGCGGCGCGGCCGAGCGCAGAATGCTCACGCAATCCGCATTCTCACGCCGAATTAAGCAGATAGAAGATTTCGTCGGCGTCGAATTGTTCGACCGCTCCCACAAGCCGATCCGTCTCAAGCCAACGACCAAGGCTCAGCGAGATCAAATTATGCAATTGTCGAACGGGCTACGCCAGCTCGTCGTCGATCTCCGGCGCGGCGAGAGCATGGCAAGCAACCGCGTTGTAATTGCCTGCCAGCACTCGCTGACCACAGGGTATATCCCCTCGATCCTGCGCAAGATGCCGACCGAGCGCGACGGGATATATGTCCGCTTGCGCTCGGCCAATCTCGACGCCTGCACGGGGCTTCTGCTCGCACGGCAGGCCAATGTCGCGATCGTCTACAGAACGCGGGATGAGGGGGACGACGCCCGCGCAGATTTTCTCGAGGAGATCACGATCGGCACCGACCGACTTATCCCGGTCTTCAACTCGACCGTGCCGAAAGCTGTGCCCGAGGGTGCGGGGCCCGTCGAGATCCCCTATATCACCTACCCTTCGGACGTTTTCTTTGGCCATGTCATGGAGCGCAGCATCCTCCCCTATCTCAGTCCCGCGATCCGCTATGTGCCCAAGGTCGAGACCGCCCTTACGCTGGCGGCGGTCGAGATGGCGGTGATCGGCATGGGGGTCGCGTGGGTGCCGGAGTCGCTCGCGCTGGAGCCGATCACGGCGGGGCATCTGGTCGACCTCTCGGCCGAACTTCCAGTCTGCGAGCTGCAAATCAAAGCGATGCGACTGCAAGGAAATTACAACCTCGCGGAAGAGACCTTCTGGTCTTCGCTTAGATCGCACCGTGTTCCACGAGCCCCACTGTTCACGGCAAAGGTGCTCGATTGACTTCTGCTATGAGAATATGCTTGGCAGGTTATTGCAATCGCCTTCCAAACCAACATCCCACACTATGCTCCAAGATGACATCGGGAGCATCGTCCGCATAAGTGTAAAGTGAGCCGTTTGGGGAGGTCGA
Organism: Thioclava pacifica DSM 10166; assembly: GCF_000714535.1. Classification (GTDB taxonomy): domain Bacteria; phylum Pseudomonadota; class Alphaproteobacteria; order Rhodobacterales; family Rhodobacteraceae; genus Thioclava; species Thioclava pacifica. Next base: position 10,098 of record NZ_AUND01000006.1, read on the forward strand.
TCACCCTCCCCGCGTCTCCTGGCTGCGCTGCAAATCTCGTCGCAAATTCTCCTGCTGACATCAAAGGGGGGGTGCTCGTTTCGCAGCATGAGAAATTATCTCGATTCTATAGAAATCAATGGCTTGCGAGCGGTGTGAGGTGCTCGACTAACGACATGCGATGTCGCAATCCGAGCAACCCCCAAAGCTGTTCCATGTCGTTAGTCGAGCAGGGGCGATCCTATCTGCTGCATGCTCGACAATATACATTCGGGCGCTGCCATGTCGTTTGTCGAGCACTTAGCGGTTACCGTCGCTGTCTGGAAACCGGACGCTGCCGTAGCGGCCCCGGCGTTCGACGAGCCCGCCATCCTTGCAGCTCGGGCAGGCAAGTGAACTACCGAAACGTATTCGGCGAGGGGATCCTGTCACGACGCAGGATCGATCGCAACGACGCCGGAATTCAGATATTTATCGCCAATATGATCCGCTCCACCGTCCTCGGCAGAGCGAAGGTCGAGGTCATTTCTTGAACGAATACGGAAAAGGGCGTGTGCAGGCCCAAGGCTGATTTGCGCGACCTCGCCGATCCTCTTCATCGAGGCGTGCAACACGGTCGCGCAGGCCAGTTTTGTCTGTGCTTGTTTTCGGTTATTCAGAAGACGAGTGACGTGAGAGGTGCTGTGCGATGTCCCGAACGACCCGACTGACCGTCCGCCTCGGTGGAGCCCTGAGTGACTCTGTCTCGGCCAATGTGGGTGATGACGGGTCCTGTGAAAATGTCAGCGAACACATCCGCGACTTGATCCGTCGCGACAAGAAAAGGGCTGAGCTGGAGGCCGTCGATCGCCTGAAAGCCGAGTTGACCCATGCCTTCGCAGCCCCAGAAGACACGTATCAACCGCTGAGCGCAGCCGAGGTGATCGCACGGAACCGGATCTGATCGGCCTGCCACTCCTGAAGACTGAACCGCGAAAAAGGTCATGCTCCGAGCACGCGGGCTCTCAGCTTTTCTGCCGCTCGACGAACTGTCCGATCTTCGAGAGGTTCTTGCTCGCCAGCGTCATCACACCGCCGACCTTGTTGCGCCGGATCGCGCGCCAATCCTCGCCCATCTTCTCGCGAATGCGCGCAAAGTCGCGATTGCTCACACCGCCCAAGCGCATCTTGTAGAGCACTTCGGGGATATAAACCGAGCGGCCGGTCGCTTGCGAGAAATAGCGCAGGATGAAGTCGTAATCGGCCGCGATCCGGAAGCCGATGTCGAAGCTGCCGATGCGCTCGTAGACCGAGCGCCGAAGATAGAGGGTCGGGTGGGCAGGCATCCAGCCGCGTCTGAGCTTCGCGGCACTGAAGGGACCCGTCGCCCAATGGCGGACGACCTTCCTCGTGTCGGCCTGCGAGACATAATCGAGATTGGAGAAGACCGCCTCGACCTGGGGATCTTCAAAAGCCGTGGCGATGCGGGAGAGGACCTCGTCATGGGCGAGGAAGTCATCGCTGTGAACGAAACCCAGGACATCGCCGGAGGCCTTCGCCACACCTTTGTTGAGCGCATCGTAGATCCCCTTGTCGGGCTCGCTCACGAGGGTCATCCGGTCGTGGGCTGCGCGCTCGATCGCGGCAAGCGATCCGTCCTTCGATCTTCCCTCGATGATCAGGTGCTCGAGCTCGGGATGGGTCTGCCGCCCGACGCTCTCGATCGCCTCTCCGACGGTGGCTTCAGAATTGTAGACGGCGGTGATGACGGTGATCTTCATGGGAAAGGGCGGCCCGGAAAAATGCGTTTGATCTGTCTATAGGCGTTTAGCGAGGCGGACGAAACCGACCAATCCCTAACCCGTCACGCAGTTGCGAATAGCTAGGGCTATTCTCGCTTCCGGAGCGAAGCCACATGTCTCTCGCGAACTGGCGCAGAGCTTTCGTCCAAAGCCTTCAGGAAGAGCGAGAAGAGTTGCGCCTGAGACGATATCGATAGTTTTCGGTAGGCGTTCTTGCGGTGGACTTTCACCGTTTCGTCGCTGATCTCGAGATTTGCGCCGATCGCAGTCGTCGAATAGCCACGCAGCACCATCGCGATCACCTCGGTCTCGCGCGGGGTCAGCACCCCTCCGGCAATTCGGTCGAGCAGGACCTCCAGAGGGGGCAGGGCAGTCTCCGCCGCATCGTCTCGCGCCTCGCGCGCTGCCGTGACGCCCCAATGGGCGCGCATCAGGGCTTCGATGACGGGTCCAACCTCGGCGAGACGCGCCCGCTCGCGCGCACTGAAAACCGGCTGACCGCGTTCCCGGGCGAAGCTGATCACAGCAACCCGCTCTGGCCCGATCGCGGCGAAGATGCCGATCTCGTCGCGAATGCCGGTGCGGCTGTAATGCTTGGCGTAGTATTCCGACTGGAAAAACTTGTCCGGTGCCATCTGTCGAAGACCGGCCATCCCCGAGCGCCGCCGTTCGGTCTCGGCGTAGAACGGGTCGAGCAGATACGGACCGGTGCAGTAATCCCAGATCACGATCCGCGCCGCATCCGGCGGCAGATTGTGGTAGAGCGATTGCGGCGTCGCATTGCCCTCATAGGCAAAGACCATGCAAATCTTGTAGGGGAATAGCGTCTCCGTCGCCCGGTCCAGCGCTCGGGCGAAGTCCTCTGTTCCCATCGCGGTGATCGCATCGGCGATGCGTTCGTTCCATCCAGACATCGTTCCGGGTCTCGTTTCGATCCGCGCCTAACCCTTTGGGGGTAAGGCTCTACCCCTCGAGGGGTATTGGTGGGCTCATTCAAAGCTCTAAGCTGACCACAATTAGGAAAAATGGAATGCTGCGGAATGCAAGCTGATACCCCCAATCATGTCGATATGCACGAAATGCTCGATCGGATCGGCGCGCAATATGTGCATATCGGGATTTTCGATCAGGACGGGATGTTCCGCGTCAAACGGGTCGCGCGCGCCAAGGCGGAGAAGCTGGCCCGAGGGGGCTACCCGTTCTGCGATGTGCTCTACAATTGGGACAGCGCCGAGGAAACCTATGGGAGCGGCGACTATACCGACGTTCCGGCGCAGCTTTTCCCTGAGACTTTGCGGGCCTGGCCTTTCGAGGGCGAACAAGCGATTTGCATCGCCGATTATACGATGCCCTTCGGAGAGCGGTCCGCGCGAAATCAGTTGATCCGCCAACTCGAGAAAGCGCGCGATATGGGTTTCTCGGTCCATTCGGCTTTCGAGTTCGAGTTCAATGTTCTCGACGAGGACGCGGCAAGCCTGCGCGAAGGCGGGTTTGCCGAGCCCAAGCATTACGCGCTGGGCAACAAGACCTACTCGCTCGAGACGCTGGCGAACGAGCACGACCTTCTGGAAGGGCTCGTGGACATGATGGAGCGACTGGGGATCAGCTTGGATGCGCTCCATACGGAATTGGGCCCCGGCTGCCTTGAGGTGCCGCTGACTCATACACAGGGTGTAAAAGCCGCCGACGATGCTGCACTGTTCAAGAACTTCGCGAAGACCTATTTCCGGCGCAACGGGCTCACCGCCTGCTTCATGTCGAAGTTGAACGAAAACCTCTCGGGTCAGTCCGGTCATCTGCATGTCTCGTTGCGCAACCTGAAAGACAAGAGCCCCGCCTTTGTCGATCCTGACGATGCGGACGGCTTGAGCCGGACAGCACGGCATTTCATCGGTGGGCTCGTCGCCTTGATGCCCGAGATGCTCGCGCTGTGCAGCCACACCGTAAATGCCTATCGCCGAATGGTGCCGGGAATGTGGGCGCCCACGTCGGCCTCCTGGGGGATTCAGAACCGCACGGTCGCGGCCCGGGTGATGAACGACTCTCCGGATGCGACGCGCGTGGAGTTTCGGGTTCCTTCGGCGGATACAAACCCGCATTTGGCGTTGGCCATGTGCATCGGTGCTGGATTGTGGGGGATCGAGAACGAGGTCGATCCGGGGCCAGCGGCGTCGGGCGATCAATATATCCTGCAGCCTTCACCCGAGAGCCGCTTTCCGAGCGATCTTGGTATGGCGGCCGACCGGCTGAATGAGAGCCGGGTTGCCCGCGCCCTTTTCGGGGATGTCTTTATCGACAGTTTCGTGCGGGCGCGCCGTCACGAATACGCTTCTTTCCTTCGCCACGTGAGCACTTGGGAACGCGAAAGATACCTAGAGGTCGTCTGAAACAAATAAAACAAAGCTGGCCTTGATCCAACCAACCGGGAGTTAAGAGAGATGACAAAGTCCAAGGGAATACCGATGTTTTCGCCCAATCGCCGCACGTTCCTGCAAGGCATGGGCGCTGCGGGGCTCGCAGGTGCTGGCCTGATGCCTCGGTCCGCACAGGCCGCGACCTCCATGAAGTTCATGTGCTGGGAGGGCTATGACAGCCCCGACATCATCAAGCCCTTCGAGGAGGCGAACGACGTTTCGATCTCGATCGACCTCATCACCGACAGTCCCGGCGGGTTCGCGAAGCTCGCGGCAGGTGCGTGGCGTGACTTTGACGTGGTCGCAACTGACAGCCCCTGGGTGCAGCGGATGGGGCCGGCGGGAATCGGGGAATTCCTCGACGATGCCGAGTTCGCCGACGTCTACGAGAGCTTCTACCCCCAGTTCCGCGCCCCCTTCGCGCCGCTGGATTTCGACGGGAAGACAACGGGTCTGCCGACGCGCTGGGGCTGGGTCGGGCCGACTGTAAACACGAAATATGACACGCTCGAAAATTGGCGCAGCTATGCGCCGTGCTTCGACCCCGCCTACAAGGACAAGATCTGCGTGCTCGACTGGGGCGACTGGCCGATCATGCCGATGGCGCTCTATGCCGGGATCGATCCTTACAAGGAGCTCGACGACGCCGAGCTCAACGAGATCCGCCTCGTGCTGCGCGCGCTGTTCAAGAATACGCGGGCGATCGTGGGCGACTTGTCCGTCGCTCAGAAGGGGTTGATGGACGGCTCGTTCAGAACCCTGATCGGCGGCGGGACCTACTGCACCTCGGCGCTGCGCAAGGATGGCCAGAAAGAGATCATGTCGATCGTTCCCGAGCCGAAAGACGGCCTGAAGCAGGGTATCATCTGGATGGAAGCGGGCGGCATCGTGAAAGATCCGGTCGATGACGCGAAGGCCAAAGCGCTCTTGCGCGATCTGACCTCGCCCGAGGTCGCCGTCAAGCTCGCCTGGACGGAAGCGACCTGCAACCTCGTCCCGTCGCAGAAGGCCGAGGCGTTGTTCACGGACGAGCAGAAAGACGTGCTGCAGATGGATTACATGTGGGAGGCCTGGGACAAGTCCCACTTCCACAATGTCGCTCCGAACATCGATCAGATGCTTGAGATTTGGTCTCAGGAACTGGCCGCCGCGCGTTGAACTACCGCTTTGCAAGGGTGGCTTTCGCCGCCCTTGCTCTATTTCTGAGACAGGAACTCCCCCCTTGGTTTCCCCCATCATCAAAGCCACCGGAATCGAAAAATATTACGGCACCTATCGCGCGCTTTCCGATATCTCTCTGGAAGTCGCGAATGGTGAATTTCTGGCACTCGTCGGACCGTCAGGGTGCGGAAAGACATCGCTGCTCAAGATCCTGGCCGGATTTGAGGATCTCTCGGCGGGCAGTCTCGTAATCGACGGAAAGGACATGGCGGGGATACCTGCCTCGGCCCGACCGACGCGGATGGTGTTTCAGAAACTCGCGCTGTTTCCTCACAAGACCGTCGCGCAGAATATCGGCTTCCCGCTTCATCTAGCCAAACGTCCGAAACCGGAAATCGACACTGCGGTGCGCAGAATGCTGGAGCTGATGCACCTCAAGGAAAGCTATCTCAACCGATACCCGCATGAGCTGTCGGGCGGGGAGCAGCAGCGCGTGGCGCTCGCGCGTTCGATGGTGTCGCAGCCGCCGGTGCTGCTGCTCGACGAACCGATGAGCGCGCTCGACGCGAAGCTGAAGAAATCCCTGCAGGCCGAACTCAAACACCTGCACCGCCATGTCGGGACGAGTTTCGTTCACGTCACGCACGATCTCGAGGAAGCGATGATGCTCGCCGATCGGATCTGCGTGATGCGTGCGGGTCGGATTGTGCAACTGGGCGCGCCATCCGAAATCTACTATCGTCCGGCGGATGCCTTCGTTGCCGGGTTCATCGGAGACACCAATCTCCTGCCCGCGAAGATCACGCGAGCAGGCGATGGGTTCCGGTTCGCGTGCGAGATACTGGATTGCGCCGAACCTCTCCTTTCGGCCGATCAGGTGGCGCCCGGAGTTGCGGCGGGAAGCGAGGCGGCTCTTATGATACGCCCGGAAATGCTGCGCCTGCTTGCGCAAGGCGAGAATGCCGAATGCACCATCGTCGGTACGGTGAACGAGTATTTCATCCGTGGCGCTTCCATCCAGTATCGGATCGCTGCGGCTGGCACCGAGATCGTGATGGATATCCCCGGCACTTCCACTCTGCCCGCAAAGCAGGGCGATGCCGTGAGGCTCGGTCTCGCGCTTGGCGACCTGTTCGCTGTGGAGACCTGACCGATGGCCGAGATACAGAAAACCTGGCGGGACGGGGCGTTGCGGCTCTCGACGCTGCCGCTTTTGTTGTTGATGGGGTTGTTCTTCGTGATCCCGCTGATCATGACGGCACTCCTGAGCTTTCAGGGAACGCAATACTACCGGCTCGTCTGGACCTGGGATCTGAAGGTCTGGACCGATGTGTTCAGCCAAATCCACTATTGGACAATCATGTGGCGCACATTGATGATGGCGCTGGTCTGCACGGTGCTCTGCACCATCCTCGCGATCCCGATCGCCTATGGCATGCTGCATCGCCTGTCGCGCTGGTCCGACCATATCACGCTGCTGATGGTCTTCGCCTTTCTCACCGATGCTGTTCTGAAGACCTTCGGCTGGGTGCTGTTTCTCGATCGCTCCGGCGTGCTGAACGGCACGCTCGAGGCGATCGGGTTCCCACCGGCCGCGGTGAACGTGCTCTTCACGCCGAACGCGACGATGATCGGCATGGTCTACAATCTGCTGCCCTACACGATCTTCACTATCGCGCTCTCCATGGCGCGGATCGACGGAGATCTGGTGCTCGCGGCACGTGACGCGGGCGCGTCCCGGCTGCGGGCTTTCATCGAGGTGACCTTGCCGCTTGCCAAGCCCGGCATCTGGGCTGGGGCGGTTCTGGTGTTTGTCCTAAGTCTCGGGGTTTTCCTCGAGCCCAAGGTTATGGGGGGCGGGACCTCTCCGCTGGCGGCGGAGCTGATCCGGCAGAGTTTTGAAACCAGGGTCAACTGGCCGCTTGGGGCGGCTCTGACTCTCGTTCTGATCGTGATCGGTGCAGCGGCTTTGACGGTGTTCGGGGCGGTCGCTCTCTGGCAGGCTCGGAGGGTGGCACATGACTGATCGTATGGAAAAGCGGATTGCGGATGTCTTGCTTTATGGCTCGGTGATCGCAGCGCTCATTTTCTTCTACATTCCGATTGCCACACTCGTTCTTTTCTCTTTAACAAAGAGCCGCTTTCTATCCTGGCCGATCCCGGAGTTTTCGACCCGCTGGTATGGAGAGCTGCTGGCCGATCGCGATTTCTGGTCGTCGCTGGGGAACTCTGCACTGTTGGCCGTTCTGGCAACGCTGTTTGCAACGCTTCTGGGTATTGGCGGCGCCTTTGCCTGGACCCGCTACAAGTTCCGCTTTCAGTGGGGCTTTCGGATCCTGACTTTCGCGCCGCTCCTGTTCCCGCAGCTTCTGCTGGGCGTCGTGATGCTCTTGTGGTTCTCGGTTCTGGCCGGATGGCTGAATTTGTCGCCGGGGCTTTGGTCCGCGGTGATCGGGCACGTCATCTACATTACGCCTTTCTGCATCGTGATCATCTCGGTGCAAATGCAGGGCTATGACAACACGCTCGATTATGCCGCCGAGGACGCGGGGGCGACCCGTTGGCAAATTTTGCGAGAGATCACGCTCCCGCTGATCTGGCCGGGGATCTTCTCGGCAGCGGTTTTTGCTTTCCTGCTCTCCTGGGGGAATTTCTACATCACTTACAGTCTCTCGGGCTCGACGCGCACGCTGCCGACCTTCGTCTTCTCGGGGATCGCGGTGGGCTCGTCCCCGATCTACCCGGCCCTCGCCACGCTGACCTTCATCCCCGCCTTGGTATTGATCTTCGCCGTCGACAGGTTGCGCAAACGCGCCACTCGTCGTCGCTTGAGCAGGATCGCCGAGAGCTGATCAATCCGGCAGGAAATCCCGATGACCCAATACGATTTCGCAAATCTTCAAACCCGCTGGAGCTTTCCGACGCTGGTTTGGTTTGGAGCCGGGCGTCTGTCCGATCTGCCGGCAGGACTGGCGGAGATCGGCGCGAAGGCGCCGCTGCTGATTACCGACAGAGGTCTCGCGACCTCTTCGATCGCAACGCAGGCGCTGGAGATCGTGAAAGCTGCAGGCATGGAGCCTGGGTTTTTCCACGATGTGCAGCCGAACCCCACTGTGGAAAATGTCATGGCGGGACGGGAGGTCTTGCGCAAAGGCGGCCATGATTGCGTCATTGCGATCGGCGGAGGGTCTGCGATGGATGCTGCCAAGGCCGTAGCGATGATGGCGGGACAAACCCGTCCGCTGCTGGATTTCGAAGACATCTGCGACAATTTCCGGCGCGTTCAGACCGAGGAAATGGTGCCTGTCATCGCGATCCCGACAACGGCAGGGACGGGCTCGGAATTTGGCAGATCGTCGGTGATCACCGATACCCAGACCCATCGCAAGGTCATCATCTTCCACCCCGAGATGCTGCCGGAGCTGGTCATCCTCGATCCAGAGTTGACCGTTGGCCTGCCCCCCACTCTGACGGCCGCGACCGGTATGGATGCGCTTTCGCATGCGCTGGAAGCGCTCTGCGCGCCGGGGTGGCATCCGATGGCCGATGGCTTGGCGCTGACGGCGCTGAAGATGATCGACGGAGCGCTCGCGACGGCCTATAGGGAGCCCGAAAATCTCGAGGCGCGCTCGAACATGATCGTCGCCTCCGCAATGGCCTGCACGGCCCTGCAAAAAGGGCTTGGGGCAGTTCATGCCTTGGCGCATCCGTTGGGCGCGCGCTACGACGCGCATCATGGCATGCTCAATGCCGTCTTGATGCCCCATGTGCTCCGCTTCAATCTCCCTGCTGTCAGCGAGCAGATGGCGACGCTCGCGCATGAATTGCGTCTGGAGGGCAGCGATGCCGGTGCGGCCGTTCTTACTTGGCTTGAGACGTTGCAGGTGCGGGTCAATATGCCGTCGAGCCTGAGCAAGATGGGCGTAAAGGTGAATGACAGTGATATTCCGGATCTGATCGCCGATGCGTTGCGTGATCCGTGCGCCGGAGGAAATCCGACCCCCTTGGATCCGGAGGGTGTGGAGCAAATCTTACGCGCCGCACGCTGATTGCCGGCCTGCGGCACAGGCGATACCCTTGGCTGCCGAGATTGGAGACAAACATGAAAATCGCGCTTGTCCAGCCGCAGCCGCTTTCTTCTGACCCGGCGCAGATATTGCCGATTATCGAGACATGGGTGAGCGGTCTGGCGTCGCTCGGCGCCGATCTGGTCGTGCTGCCCGAGCTGATCCTGCCCGGCTACAACCGGCCCGAGGAGCATCGTGCGCAGGCGCAGCCAATCGGGGGAGAGTGGTGCGGCGTGATTGGCGACATGGCACGGAAACACGGATGCGCGATCTGTTATGGCTGGGCCGAACGGTTGGGCGATGACGTGTTCAACGCGGCGTCGGTGTTCGACAAGAGCGGCGCGCGGGTCGGACATTACCGCAAGATCCAGCTCTTCGGCGAGATGGAGCGTGCGAGCTTTGCGTTCGGCACGGAGCCACCACCCGTGTTCGATCTGGAGGGCACTCGGACCGGTCTGCTGATTTGCTATGACATCGAGTTTCCCGAGCATGCCAGGGCTCTCGCTCGATCCAAGGCGGACTTGATCCTCGTGCCGACAGCGAATCCGATTGGCTATGATCACGTCCCCGATCTGCTCGTGCGGGCACGCGCGAGCGAGAATGCAGTCACCGTTGTCTATGCGAATTATACCGGACCGGATCGCGAGGTCGTCTTTGGCGGCTCTTCGGCGATTGTCGGTCCCGACGGAGGTGTTCTGGCGCAGGCAGGTAAAGAGCAAGCAATAATGGTGGCAGACTTGCCGCAGAAAACGAGTTATCCGCCAGAGGCTATCTCGGTTCAAATCAGCGATTTGCGTAGCTTTTCCTAGCGGAAGCCCCAGCCTGTGTCTGTGACCCGAAAGATCGCAAAATGAACGTTCTAAACAGGTCCTCAAATTGACCGGTAATGTCCCGTAAGATCGGGCGATCGACCCGTTCGGCACGCCTCGCAAGCGCGTTCCGGTATCTTCATGAAAACGGCGGCCCGGGAAAAATCTGTTCGACCCGTCGATAGGCGCTCCCAGCAGAGGATGAAACTGGGCTCTGCCTGCTGCGGGTCGTGGCGGCGCTATCTCCCGCTCGCCGCGTAAGCCGCGATGCCAACCCATTCCTTGATCGCGAGATCCAGCGTGTCGAGATGGCCGGCGAGGTCCCAGCCGATGCCGTCGAGAAACCCATCGTCGCGATAATCGACAGGGTAGGGGATCAACTCACCCCACCCGGCCCGCTCAAAGCTCGCCATCGCGCGTCTCATGTGAAAGGCGCTGGTGACGAGCAGCCAGGTCTCGCCCGGTTCGGGCTGCGCGAGATCGTGGCTGAGGCGCGCATTCTCGGAGGTGTTGCGCGAGCGGGTCTCGAGAAGAAGTCGCGCTTGCGGGATACCCGTTTCGCGAAAGGCGGCCGCCATGACCTCGGCGCCGGGCATGCTCTCTCGGGCAAGGTCGCGCAGGTCGCCGCTGCTGCCAGAGAGCAGGATCCTGGCATCGGGAAAGCGATGTGCGAGGGCTAGGCCTGCAGTGACGCGCTCGGCGGCCGCGTTGAGTTGAACCTGATGGTGGCGGGCTGTGCCTGCGCCATCTTCCGCACCGCCCAGGATGATGATCCCGTCGACATGGGTGAGCTGCGGGTTGGCCGGATAGGTTCGCTCCAGGGGCACGATGAGGAGATCGCCGAGGGGAAAGATCCCCAAAGCCAGGAGGCCCGCGAGCGCTATGGAAAGCATCCTGCGCGCGGCGCGCAGGCGCCCCCTTACGAGCGCGATCAGTGCGGCTGCGAGCAAGAGCGCTGCCCAGGTTTCCGCGCGCAGCAGGAGGGTCAGGAGCTTGGAGATGACGAAGACCAGCGTATCCATGGGACCCTTGTCGGCGCTTCCGTGCTGGTCTGCAATCACCATTGTTGCCTGGATCAGATGCGAGACATGGCGCGATAGCGAAATGCTTCGACGCCCGTGGCGGATTGCTGGCGAACCAGCGGGGCTTTTCACTCAAGTGGCCTGATGTCTCGAAGAACCTTCGAGCAGGTCAGATTGGCTTCATGCCCTGCGAGAGCCATTTGGCGAATGCTGCTTCGTCAACCTGGCCCGAGGCCAAATCCTCCATCATCCGAACGCCTTCGATCGGAGACGGTCTAAAGGAGAAGTTGTTGAGCCGGAGAAACGTGAGCGCCGTCACGAAAGCTGTGCGTTTGTTGCCGTCCACGAAAGCATGCGCCTTTGAAATGCCGAAGGCATAGGCCGCCGCAATCTCTTCGAGGTCCGCTCCGGCATATGCGGCGAGATTCATCGCGCGGGCGCAACCCATCTCCAAGAGTGCTCTGTCACGCAGCCCGGACGCGCCGCCATGGCGGGTGATCTGTCGATCGTGGATGGCAAGGACGGCTGCAAGCGGAACCCAGATCGGTTCCGTCATGCGAGCGCCTGCAGGAGATCACGGTTCTCATCCATGACGATCTCCGCCGCTGCCAGTGCAGCCGCCACAGCGGGATCATGTGGGGTGATCTTCAGGCTGCCATCATCGCCACGCAGGACGAAAAGCGTGTCGCCTTCTTTGGCGTCGAGGATCGTCAGCATTTCGGTCGTCAGCGTCATGACCGCGGAGTTGCCAACTTTTCGGACCTTCGTTTCGATCATTATAAGGCTCCTTGGATATATTGAAGTATATACGCGGCGCACCACGAGAGGCAAGCTCTTAAGTGCTCACCCGGAGAGTCTGGTTTGGCGCGATGCCTGTTTCGCGAAAGGCGGCCGCCATGACCTCGGCGCCGGGCATACTCTCTGTTTCCAGATCTCGCGGGGCACTGCTGCCGGAGAGCAGGATTCTGGCTTCTGGGCAACGATACGGCAGAGCGTATCCATGGGACCCTTTTCGGCGCTTACGCCCAGGTCCGCAATCCAGCCGTTCGAAAAACCTACCTACAGTCTGTCATATAGCTAGTTTTCCTGGCGCCGTTTTTCGCACCGGTCTCCTGTCCGTTTTTTCAGGTCACCCTCTTATCCTCGAGTGCAAGCCGGGAAGAGAAGAGGTGATCCATGAGCTATCAGTTTGTCCATATCGAATGCTATTCGGCGGCCCCGCGCAAGGTGAAGGGGGCGCCGGAACAGGTGAACACGGCCGCACAGGTCTTTGGCGAGGCGATGCGGGTGCCACGCTATTCGCGCCATGTCGCAGAGCCGAGAGCGCCGATCAAGCTTGACGGCACGACGACGCTCAAGAAGCTCGAGGCGCTCTGGGCCGAGAAGCTGGAGACGATCCGTGAGACCGTGAAAAGTGCGAAAGGCACGAGCTATCAGCGTCGGCTGCGTCGGGATGCGGCGACGCTTTATGCGGAAATCCATTCGCATCCGATGACCACCGCGGCCTTAAGGGGCGACCGGGAACGCCATAAACGAGAGGTTCTCAGCTGGGCGGAAAGGGTGCTCACGCATTTCGAAAAGCGTATGCCGCGGGGCGTTCCGCGTCGACGTGAGCGATCCTGCGCACCTCGTGTCGTTCTTCAAGCGCGCGGCCGGCGATGATGTGGAGCCAGATGAGATGGAACGCGTGCGCGTGTTCGTCGAAGAGATGTGCGAAATTGGGCGACCGCCCAGCCTCCGGCAGATCGGGCGCCTCGCGAAAACGCTGCGCGCTACCGGACGCGATCTGCTGATCTGATTGCTGCCATTCGCAGCGTCTCGCGGAGATGGGAAGAATGACGAAAACTCTGATCGTGGCGGATCTTCACTTGGATACGTGTCACCGAGTTTTCGCCGAAAGTCGGCAGTTTCTCATTGCGGGGCGGTGGCAGTCTCGGCGTCGGGAGGTCTCTCTTCCATTGCTTTGCCTCCGAGGTAGAAGACAGGTGGACCGAAAGGGGGCACCGACCAACCCGCCCCGACAGTGGCATCGCTCAGAACTTCGATGCAATATTCGTGCCGGGAATGCGCTAGCCGGCCTATGTGTTTTCCTATGCCAGCGGGCTCACGAGCGGGAGCTGCTGCGCCTTGTCGCAACGAGTGCGTCAGGCAATAGAGTGACCTCACGATCGAGAGGATGGGAAGCGGGCATTCGCTGGGTCCACGGCACATGTTTAGAGGTGTATAGAGAAGCCGCTCGCCCGCTTATGCGGAACCGCTCTTTCAAAGGTCTTGATTTCAGCGATCCCAAGGGGCGCGCGTTATGAAAGCTTCGCCGTCGGCGTGGTTAAAGGGAGGCTCATTCGGGCTTCGAAGCCAGATTTCTTTCCGGCAGGTGGTGAACTCAGAGTAAGAGAGCTTCCGATCCGCTCGGCGATGACTGCGACGATCGCAAGCCCCAATCCGCTGCCATCATTCTTGCTATCGGCTCGCTCGAACCGTGCCGTGAGACGCGCAAGGGTCTCTCGCGGCAGAACAGGCCCGGCATTAGTTACGGTGAAAATTCCATCCTCGGTCAGCCGCACCGATATGGGCTGGTCCGGTGCGCCGTGCTTGAGAGCATTTTCGACGAGATTTCGGCACACGATCCCGAAGGCGTCGGGGTCGAAATCCGAGTTGACGGGCGTCTGAGGGAGTTCAAGAACGATGCGTCCCGGGTCGAGGCCGCGTGCAAGATCTTCGACGACGATACGGGCTGTGACGCGCAGGTCCGAGGGTCGGTCCAACCGCAACGGTCCGCCTTCGGCCCGGGCGAGTTGCAGCAGGCGTTCGGCAAGTCGCGTGAGCCGCTTGAGCGTTGCCTCGATCTCCCCAGCGCGCGCCTTCGCCGCAAAATCGGTGGTCTCCGCACTCAAGCGCTGGGTCTGGGCAATTGCGCCCGCAAGCGGCGTGCGCAACTCATGCGCGGCGTTCGACGCGAAGTTGCGTTCGGCCTCGATCCCTTCGCGCAATCGGCCCAGCAGATTGTTGAGCGTCGTTGCGACCGGTGCGATCTCGGCTTGCAGACCCTCAGTCGGGATCGGTGTCAGATCGCGGGCATTGCGCGCTTCGAGATTGCTGCGGAAACGCCGCAAAGACCCCAGATTGGCGCGAACCGCCAGAACCACTGCCACGAATGCAAGCGGGATGACGATAAGCAGGGGCAGGCCGAGGCCAAGTGCGATCTCACGCGCGACCTGCGCCCGATGCGACAGGGGCTCCGCGACGGTGATGCGGATCGTGTCCTGAAGAGCTGCATCGCTGTAGAGCCGGTGCGTGGCTGTCTGGCTGAAACCGCGTTCCGCATAGTCGGGGAATATCGCCGGGTCAGCGGCATGAGACTGAAGTAGAATGCGTCCCTCTGCGTCACGCACGATATAGGTGAAGAATTCTTCATGATCGCGCAGGCTCGCAAGACGCTGCGTCGCGTTGTTGCCGTCCCGGTTCACGATATCCATGACTGCGAGCGGCAAGATCCTTTGCGCCGTTTCCTGGAGCGTAGAGTCGAAAACCTCGCTCATCTCCTTTCGCACGATAAACGCCGTGACCGTCGCGGCGGCGAGCCACATGAGCGTCAGGATGATCCCGAGCGAAAGCCCCAAACGGGCCTGAAGACTGCTGGGCAACCTCATGGTTTGCCCAGCCTGTAGCCGAGACCGCGCTCGGTCTCGATCACATGCGCTCCAAGCTTCTTGCGCAAGCGGCTCACGTGAACCTCGATCGTGTTGCTCTCTACCTCCGCATCGAAGGCATAGAGCTTCTCTTCGAGCTGGGCCTTCGAAAGCAGCTGGCCGGGACGGGAAAGGAAGGCTTCGAACAATGCCCATTCACGCGCCGTCAGTTGCACAGGTTTGCCGTCACGCCGGATGCTGCGGGCCGCAAGGTCGATCTCCAGCCCGGCGTGAGTGAGAATCGGGTTCGGGTTGCCGCTGTAGCGCCGCGCGACCGAACCGATGCGCGCCGAAAGCTCGGCAAGATCGAAGGGCTTCACGAGGTAGTCGTCGGCGCCCGCGTTCAGTCCCTCGATCCGATCCGAGACCTGATCAAGTGCAGTCATAATGATCACCGGGCTCACATCGCCCCGGCTGCGCAGTGATTTTAGAAACCCGATACCCCGCCCGTCAGGCAGCATCAGGTCCAGCAAGACAAGATCATAGCCGGTGCTGCGGATCGCTGCGCTCGCCTCGTCGAGCCGCGTGACCCAGTCCACCGAATGGCCATCGCTGGCGATCTGATCGCGCACGGCAGCGCCCAGAATAGTGTCGTCCTCGATCAGCAGGATGCGCATTTTCATTCCATCTCTTGTTCGATGCCCTGTCTTGATCCGCGAGGCTGACACCAAGCTGACGCGGCGCAGGATGCGGCTTCAGGTTCCCGTCAGATTGATTGCCCATGAAAGGCGACAAGCTGGCCGCGAACAGGAGTTTGGCCCATGAAGAAGACAGTGACAATTCTCGCCTTTCTCCTGGCGTTTCCTGCCGGAACGGCTCTGGCGGATGACGACTGTTTCGTCCCGATGGCGAATTGGCAGCCGCGTGATGCGGTGGCCGAGCTGGCCACGCAGAACGGCTGGACGGTGCGTCGTATCAAGATCGATGACGGCTGCTACGAAATCGACGGCAATGATGCACAGGGCCGCCGCGTCGAAGTGAAGGTTCATCCCTCGACGCTTCAGATTCTCGAAGTCGAATACGAGGACGATGAACGCAGTCGTTCCCGTGAAGATGGTGAAGGTGGCAAACATGACTGACGCAACATTTCACGACGAGACCCATCCCGGCGGAAGCGCCGGAGGCAAGCTGCGAGTCTGGGATCCGCTGGTGCGTATCTTCCACTGGGGCCTGGTCGCGGCCTTTGCGACGGCGTGGCTTACGGCTGACGAATTGCAGCCGGTGCACGAGATCGCCGGCTACACGGTCGCGGGGCTGATCGCTTTCCGGCTGATCTGGGGGATCGTGGGCGGGCGCTATGCCCGGTTCACTCAATTCCTCAGAGGGCCCGGGCCGACCCTGTCCTATCTTGGCGACATGCTGCGCGGGAAGGAGCGGCGCTATCTCGGTCATAACCCCGCCGGGGCCCTGATGATCGTGGCCCTGCTGATCTCGCTATCGGGCACCGCCTTCACCGGCTGGCTCATGGCGGAACCTGCGCGTCTGGCAATGCTTCCGGAGCTGCCGCAGATCGCGACCCCGGCTTTCGCGGACGAGGATGGCGAATACGGAGAATACGGCGAAAGCGGAGAAGGTGCGGAAGGCGGAGGGAATGAGGCCCTCGAGGAGCTGCACGAGGTTCTCGCCAATCTGGTCCTGCTGCTCGTCGCCTTGCATGTCGCCGGGGTGGTTCTGGCCTCCTTCCGGCATCGCGAAAACCTCGCCCGGGCGATGCTGACCGGCGACAAGCGTGCACCCGATCCCGGCGATATCGCCTGATCGTTCCTGATCGCGACCCCAAGGCCGTTTCGTCCTGCGGCCTCACTGGCCCCGCCCTCACAAGGTGGGGCCTTTTTTCCTGACGCGAAGCTGAAGCGGAAAGTGCCGGGCCGTCAGGAACCGCTCAGGTCGGCATCCAAGATTGTCGGTAGCAGATGAAAAAGGAGACCCTGCCATGCGTAAGACCCTGACCGCAATTTCCCTCATCGCCCTGCTTCCCGCGGGCGTGGCGCTCGCCGATGACGACTATGAAAAAACCGCGCGCGGACAATCGCAGTCCCGCGACGCCGTGATGCAGCTCGCGCGCGAGAACGGCTGGACTGTCCGCGAAATCGAGATGGAGGACGGCCGATACGAGATCGAGGGTCGCGACCGCGAGGGGCGCAAGATCGAAGCGAAGCTCGATCCGGTGACGCTGCGCGTCCTCAAGATGGAGCATGACGTCGAAGAGGATGACGACGATTACGGCGCGTCCACGCGCAACCCCGCCCCGGCGGGCACGGTCGCCCCGCCCCAGAACGGCCTCTTCGGCAACGGCGCCCCGCCGAAGGTCCAGGTGAACTGAGGCCCTCGCGACGCAACGCCTGAAAAAGGAATCCCCAGATGAAGTCCCTTCTCGCAACACTGGCGCTTAGCACGGCGCTGACCCTTCCCGGCCTCGCTTCTGCGCGGCCGGTCACGCTGACGACGACGCTCAGCAATTACGGTGGCGACGGCGCCTATCTCGCGCTCTATGTCACCGACGCTTCGGGCGCCTATGCGGGCAGCCTCTGGATGGCGGGCGGCAAGTCGAAATATTACGAACATCTGAGTGACTGGTATCGCGCGACTGGCGGCGATCCGGCGCAGATCAACGGCATCACCGGCGCGAGCGTCGGTGCGGGCCGCACGCTCGAGATCACTCTCGATCTGGCGGATGCCCTGTTTGACGCGGGCTACACGCTTCATATCGACGCTGCCGTCGAGGACATGCGCGACAGTCCCAACGAGGTTGCCATCCCGCTCACGACCGATGGCGTGGGCAAGCCGGTTGCCGGGCGTCGCTACGTTGCCAGCTTTGCCTACGACATGTGAGGTGACAGGGCCATGATCCGCGCGTTTCATCGCTGGCCGGGGCTGATCGCCCTGGCTCTTGTCACGGTGCTTGCGCTCAGCGGCGCGGTGCTCGCAGTCTTTCCGGTCACGGAGCGGATCGCGGCACCGCAGGCCGAGGCGGGACTGAGCGTCGCAACGCTCGCCGAGCGCGTTCAAGTGGTCTATCCGGGGCTAGAGCAGATCCGGCGCGCGCCTTCGGGGCGGATCACGGCCTATTGGTTCGATTTGGGACAACCCGGCGCGGCGGTAATCGACCCCACGACCGGACAGGGCGTCGCTTCGGCCGATCCCGATCCGCTTCAGCGCTGGCTGACCAATCTTCACCGCGCCCTCTTTCTCGGAGATACGGGCCGCGTGATCAGCGCGCTCGGAGCGGTGGCGATGCTGGTGCTTTCGGTGTCCGGAGCGTTTCTCGTCGCGCGGCGTACAGGTGGCTGGCGTAACTGGTTCGCCCGTCTGCGCGGGCCCCTTCCCGGCCGCGTGCATGTCGAGATCGCGCGGGTCGCCGTGGTCGGCCTGATACTGTCCTCGGCCACGGCTCTGTGGATGACTGCCTCCACGTTCGAGCTGATCCCCGATGGCAGCCCCTCGCTTGCCATCCCCTCGGAGGTGAGCGGCGAGACCGGCGCACCGCTCGCCGAGCTTGCCTTGCTCGGGACCACGCCCGTATCGGAGCTGCGGAGCCTGAGTTTTCCCTACCCCGGTGATGCTACGGACGTATTCACGCTGAAGACCGATCGGGGCACAGGCTATCTCGATCAGGGCAACGGCGCGGTGCTCGCCTGGGCCGATCTCGGCCCGTGGCAGCGCATTTCCGAAACGATCTACACCCTTCATACTGGTCAGGGTGCCGCGCTGCTGGGCGCGGTGCTGGGGATCATGGCGCTTGGCGTGCCCGCGATGGGCGCCACGGGTGTCCTGATCTGGCTGGCGGGGCGGCGCGGACGTCCGCGCATTCGTGCCAACCAGCCGCCCGGACGCGCCGACACCATCATCCTTGTCGGCAGCGAAGGCGGCAGCACCTGGGGCTTTGCCGCGACGCTGCATCGGGCGCTCGGTGCCGCGGGGCAGACGGCCCATATCGCGCCGATGTCGTCCTTCGCGCCCGAGCGCTATACGCGGGCCGAGCGGATCATCTTGCTCGCGGCCACCTATGGTGACGGCGCGGCACCCGGCTCGGCAAAGGGTTTTCTGGAGACACTTCAGGCCCATCGCGGCGCGCATGACATTCCGGTCGCGGTGCTCGGCTTCGGGGACCGGACCTTCCCGGCTTTTTGTGCCTATGCCCGGGCCGTCGCCGATACCGCAGAAGCGGCGGGATGGCCGGTTCTGCTGCCTTATGACACGATCGACCGGCAGTCGCCGCAGGCCTTTGCGCGCTGGGGGCAGGCTTTGGGGGCGGCGCTCGGGATCGAGCTCGATCTGTGCCACCAGACCGTCCTCCCTTCCACCACCGACCTCACGCTTGTGTCGCGCCGCGATTTCGGGGCGGAAGTGCAGGCTCCGACCTCGATCCTGCGCTTTGCCCTGCCTCGCCCGACGCTGTGGCAAAAGCTGACGGGCACGGGCTTTGCACGGTTCAGCGCGGGCGATCTGGTCGCGATCCTGCCCGACGGGGCGCAGGCGCCGCGCCTTTATTCGCTCGCCTCTTCGCGGCGCGACGGGTTCGCGGAGATCGTGGTGAAGAAACATCCCGGCGGATTGTGTTCGGGCCAGCTGACCGCGCTTGAGCCTGGTGAGAGCGTGCGCGCCTTCGTCCGGCGCAACCCCGCCTTCCGACCGGACCGCTCGCGCGCCCCCCTGATCCTGATCGGCGCGGGCACGGGGATCGGGCCGCTGGCGGGGTTCGTGCGCGAAAACGCGAAACGCCGTCCGATCCACCTGTTCTTCGGCATGCGCGATCCGGACAGCGATTTTCTCTATGCGCAGGAAATCAGCGACTGGAAGAACGAAGGACGCCTGTCGCGTCTCGTCACCTCGGTCTCGCGCGCCCAGCGACCGCGCTACGTGCAAGACGCAATGCGCGCCGATGCGCCCGAACTTGTGCGACTGGTCCAAAGCGGAGCGCGGATCATGGTCTGCGGCGGGCGGGACATGGCTGCGGGCGTCTCCGAGGCTCTGCGCGACATCCTCGCAGCGAGCGGGTTGAGCCCGGCAAAACTGAAAGCGGAGGGGCGCTATGTCGAAGACATCTTCTGATCTTGTGCGCCACGCCCTGCACGGCCCCACAATGGGCACACGCTGGACGGCCCTGTTCTTCGCCTCGCCCGAGCGCGACCCTGCGCCGATCCGCGAAGCACTTCAGGCAGCGGTCGAGGAAGTCGATGCCCAGATGTCCACGTGGAAACCCGACAGCGATCTGATGCGGCTCAACGCGGCGGCGTTGGATAAATGGGTGGCGGTGCCCGAGCGGCTCGCCGAAGTGCTCCGGCTCGGGCTCGAAATCGGGAAAGCCTCGGGCGGTGCATTCGATATCGGTCTTGGGGATGCGGTGAACGCGTGGGGCTTCGGCCCGGAGGAGGCAGCACCCGACAGGATTCGCGCCGCAATGAGTGCGAAACGCCAACCCGCATTTGAACTGCTTGAACTCGACGATGGCAGGGCTCGCAAGCGCGGCCCCCTGGTGCTGGATCTGAACGGGATCGCGAAGGGCTATGGAGTCGACCGTCTCGCTCAGACACTCGCCGAGCAGGGGATCGAAGCCGGTCTCGTCGGGATCGACGGTGAGATGCGCGCCAGCGGTCTGAGGCCCGATGGCACGCCCTGGACGATTGCGATCGAGAGCCCGGATCCGCTGCGCCGCACGCCGCATTCGATCCTCGCGCTCGAGAATGCCTCGGTCGCGACCTCCGGCGATTACCGGCACTGGATCGACCTCGGCACCCGAAGGCTTTCGCATACGATGGATCTTTCGCGCGGTGCTCCTGTGGTGACATCGCCCGCATCGGTGACGGTGGTTGCGCGCAGTTGTGCCGAGGCCGACGGATGGGCGACGGCACTCATGGTGCGCGGCCCGGAGGCAGGGGGAGAGCTTGCACGGAAGATCCGGCTCGATGCACTTTTCTTGATGCGTGAGAACTGCGGCCAGGTGACGAGCTTCGGCACGGGCGCCCTGTTTTGACCTGTTCCCCTCGGTGGGCTCTGTTGCGCCATTCGGCTGTTCGGCGAGGTTCCCCTATCCCCGGACAGACTTATCCCACGACCTCAGTGACAGATATGCCAAGGTCGGTGTAGCCATTCAGGACGGCTATGCGGATCTGGAGTTCAGCGACCTGACGGTCGAAGTCCCGCGCCATGAGGCGCTGCCCCAGCAGATTTAAACAATACATCTTAGTTTCGCGCGCGCCCCGGGCGTGTTCGGCTTTTATGGTTTTGCGTTCTTGCGGGGAGGGATGACGGCGGCAGCGCCTCGATCCTCTATGGCATCATGGCACTTGTGGGTCTGTTCATGCGGCCCAGCTACCACACTGGATTCACGAGATGAATTCCACCAGGGGTTTGCGCAACAGAGCCCCGCTGAAAGACTGGACCGCGCAGGCCGAATTCGAACTGACGGAGTGTGGGATCACGCTTTGCGAGCTGAGCCGCGACCGGGACCGCGTCGTCTGGCCCCACGCAACGGCCGGTTTCGGCAAGGTCAAAAAGAAGATCCGGCGAATTCTCGATCAGCTTGGGCTCGACTGAGGCGGATCGGGGTCCTCACCCTCGGCATAGGGGCGCACCATTTCGATCAAGGGCATTTGGGCGCGCATCCGCACACTCAGGAGCGCGGTGCCGCTGATCTTGCGCTGCACGAACAGGGTTTGCGCGGGTGGCAGATGCCAGTTCGCCCGATCCGCCATGATCGGGGCCGCTCGGTCGCGCAGAGCCTCGACGAAGCTGCGGTCGGAGAAGTCGAACAGCGCCCCCTCGGGCCGGCTTTGCGCGACATGGGCGAGCAAAATTTCGATCATCTCGTCGAAGGTGGCACCGTGCCGGGTGAGCTGTGCCTCGGACACGAAACCGATCTCGAGAAGAGCCGCGCGCAGCTTTGCCGGATCTTCGTCGAGCCCCGCGCGCAGCAGGCGCCGATAGGAGGCCGCTGTCTCGGGCGCGATCGCGCGGGCGGCGCCGAAATCCAGCAGCACGATCCGGCCCTGATCTTTCTGCCAGCGGAAATTGCCAAAGTTCGGATCGGTCTGCATGTAGCCGAATTCGAAAAGCTCGCGCAGGACCAGCGACAGAAGCGCAGAGGCCACCTCGTCGCGCGTGGCCTGATCGGCTTCGGCCACGGTCTCGATCGGCGCGCCCGCAACGAAATCCATCGGCAGGATCGTGGGGCGCAGCAGATCGTCGAGCGGCTCGGGGATCACGAAACGCGCATCCTCGGCCATGAGCGCACGGTAGCGGCGCATCTGCTCGGCCTCGCGCAGGTAATCGGCCTCTTCGTGCAGCTGGCGCTTCGCCTCGGCCAGCAGCGGCCGGATATCGAGCCCGACCGGCAGCAGCCCCGAATAGCGCAGCAGTGCCGCGACATTGTCGATATCGGCGTCGATGCTGTTGGCCACACCCGGATATTGCACTTTCACCGCCAGCTCGCGCCCCGAAGGCAGCACCGCGCGATGCACCTGGCCTATCGAGGCCGCCGCGATCGGGCGCGTCTCGAAACGCGCAAATTGCTTGCGCCAGTCCGGACCCCATTGCTCTGCCAGAACCCGGTCAAGCTGCCTGGGAGGCATCACATTCGCGGCTTCGCGCAGGCGGGCGAGGATCTCGGTCAGCTCGGGCGGCAGCACGTCGCCCGCATCGAGCGAAATCATCTGCCCGAGTTTCATCGCCGCCCCGCGCAGCCGCGCGAGCTGATCGGTTACGCGGCGCGCGTTTGCGGGTGTCAGGATCAGCTCCGAGAGCTGCGGTCGCTCGCCCTTGGCCAGTTTGCGCGCCCCTTCGCCAAGCGCCCCCGCCGCGATCCCGCCCGCCATCTGACCGAAAGCCGCGAGCCGCGTGAGGCGCGTCTTGGGAACCCGGCGCGAGCGGTCGGTCATCGGGGGCTCAGCGTATCGGGCCCGGGCAGGCCGGACGGGGTGGGGTGCAGGCGCATCGCGCGGGATCTCCTGAGATCGGGGCAGTCTTTGTCTATACGCTCGCGGTCCGAAACGGGCTCACTTGCGGGGCGGTGCCGCTTCACGCAGATCGCCGATCCGCTGTTCAATCGCCTCCAGCCGCAGCAGAACCTCGTCGCGATAGGCATCGGTGCGCGTGGTCTCCTCCTCGGAATGGGCGTCCTGCATCGAGTTCACGATCAGGCCTACCAGAAGGTTCACTACAGCGAAGGTCGTGATCATGATGAAGGGCACGAAGAAGGCCCAGGCCCAGGGATGGGTTTCCATCACCGGGCGCACGATCCCCATCGACCAGCTTTCCAGCGTCATGATCTGGAACAGCGAATAGGCCGATTGCCCGAGCGAGCCGAACCACTCCGGGAAGCTCGTGCCGAAGAGCTTCGTCGCCATGACGCTCGCGATGTAGAAGATGATGCCCATCAGCAGGAACACGCTGCCCATGCCGGGCAGTGCATTGATCAGCCCCTCGACCACCCGGCGCAGACGCGGCGCGACCGAGATGATGCGCAGCAGTCGCAACACGCGCAGCGCCCGCAGCACGCTGAAGACCTGTGCGCCCGGCACGAGCGACACGCCGACGATGGTGAAATCGAAGAGGTTCCAGCCCGAACGGAAGAAGCCCAGCCGCTGCACGAACAGCTTCAGCCCGATCTCGATCACGAAGACCGAAAGGCAGGCCATGTCGAGCAGCCGGATCATGCCACCCGCCGCCGCCATCGCGCTGTCAGAGGTCTCCAATCCCAGGAGCAGCGCGTTGAACAGGATCACCGCCGTAATCGTGTTTCTGAAAGCCGATGTATCGAGCCATTTCGCGATCCGGTCGCGCAAAGCCATGCCGTCCCTCCATCTTTTGTCGAAGGGATATGGTTGGCCGGGCACGTGCCTGCAACCGCGCTTGCGCGCTCTTTGTGCCTATGTTTCGGGGGTGAGCACCTTGGCGAAATCTGTGCGCACGACATTTCGGATCACTTCTGCGAAGAGCGGCGGAATGCGCGAACTGCGCCGGCTCACGAGCCCGATCGAGCGCATCACCCGGCCGCGGCGGAAGGGCACGAGCGCGACATCCCCCTCGGGCTGCTCCACTTCGGAATGGGAATAGAGCGCAGGCAGAAGCGTGACGCCCATATTCATCGCCACCATCTGGCGCAACGCATCGAGGCTGCTGCCCTCGTAGTCCTGGCGAAGCGTCGCTCCGATCTCGCGGGCCAGTTCGAGAAGCTGAGCATGGAGCGAGAAGCCGTTTGACAGAACGAGCAGCGTCTGCCCCGCAAGATCGCCATCCTCGATATTGGCGCGTTGCGCCAGGGGATGATCGCGGGCCACGGCGAGCTGGAGCGGCTCGCGAAAAAGCCGAGTGACGCTCAGGTCCGAAGACAGCACCGGGAGCTGTGTCAGGACCAGATCGAGCCGGCCGGCATGAAGATCTTCCAGCAAGGCGCGTGGCTGCCCGTCGCGGATGAACAGGCGAAGCTCGGGGTGATCCGCGTGGAGCCGCTGCACCACGCTCGGGAGCAGATAGGGCCCGAAAGTTGACGAGGCGCCGAGCCGGTAGGTCCCGGCAAGCCCCTCGCGGGTCTGCTCGGCCAGTTCTGCCAGAGAAGCGACCTCTTCGAGAATGCCGTCCACCCGCGCACGCATCTCGCGCCCAGCCGCCGTCAGAACTGCCCCGCCACGACCGCGCTCGACCAGCGTCGCGCCGAGAACCGCCTCGAGATTGGCGATCTGCTGGCTCAGCGAGGGCTGGCTGACGCCCACGCGTTCGGCGGCTTTGCGAAAATTCCCGGCCTCGGCAAGCGCCTGGAAATATTCCAGCTGGCGAAGGGTGGGAAGGGCAGAGCGTTCCATAGGTTTTTCCGATCATATTTTCAGGAAGGTTAGGATTGAGCCTGCGCTTACGCAATCCCAGATCGAGATTGTCGAGGGGGACTTCCAGGGAGCCCGAGAACAGAAACGGCATAGCTTGATCCCCCGCCGTTTCCTCGGGACGGTCTCCCCTCGGCACGAACGAAACTCAGTGCAGAAAATTCTGTGCAAAAGGAGGCCAAATAGATGAGCTTTTCGGACCGGACCCATGCCGCGATCGCTGCCCGCATCGCAGCCTTGCAGCTGCGTCATCGCGACCTCGATGACCGTGTGGCGCAGGAGCAGAAACGCGCCTGGCGCGACATGACCGTCCTGCAGCGGCTCAAGCGCCGCCGTTTGCGCCTCAAGGATGAGTTGAGCCGTTACGAGGGCATGATGCGAATGCTCGCACGTCGTCGGGCGGCCGGCTGACAGGCCCGTGTTTTCACGTATCCACGCCGCCCTTCCGGGCGCCACATTTTCTGCCAGGAGAATCCAAATGCCCCAGTCTCTGCCCGATCCGCTCATGGCCGGCCGATTTCTGCAAAGCGCCGGTATCTCTGAACTGGAAGAAGCGCTGAGCTGTCGCGACGAGACACGGCGGCGCGTCAGGAAGCCTGCGAAGAATGTCGACTGGTTCGAGCTTTTCGATGCCCCGGAGACGACGCGTCCGTGCCTGACCTCTCATCGCTGACGAGCAGACGAGGAAACTGCAGGAAGCGGCAGCCCGTGCCGAACAGGATTCGTTAAAATGGACGTGCCCCCAGGGCTGCTCGAGGGCACGTCTTTGGCCTAAGAGGCCGATCTCACCGAAAATTTGCTTTCTGGCACGAGAGGGAGTGTTCGACGAACAACATGCGATGTCGCGATCCGAGCAACCTCAAAATCGACCCACGTCATTGGTCGAGCTTCCACGGGTTCCTCGCCGCCATCACGTTGCCCGCAGTGCGGTTGTTCCGACTTGAAACTCCTTCGGGCGGACGCGTAGCCTGACCGCGAAGACACAACCTCCCGGAGGCCCCATGCGCTGGCTCTTTCGCGCTCTTGCTCTCATCGTCCTGATCGCCCTGAGCCTCGGGGGGGCGCTCCTCCTGATCCCCTCGAAGAAGATCGCCCAGATCGCCGAGGCGCGGTTCGAAGCCGCGACCGGGCGCAAGATGACGCTGAGCGGGTCTGTCCATGCAACGATCTGGCCGCAGCTCGGCGTGCGCACGGGGCCGGTCGAGATCGCGAATGCGGATTGGTCCAAGGACGGGCCGATGCTCTCGGCCAAGGGGCTTCAGATCGGTGTCGATCCGGGCGCGCTGATCGGCGGCGAAATCCGCGTCTCGAAGGTCGACGTGTTGTCACCGAACATCCTGCTCGAGCGGCGCAAGGACGGGACCGGGAACTGGGACTTCACGCCACCGGCCGCGGCCGGCAGCGCCGCGCCCGCGAGCCAAGGCGAGGGCGGCGGGGTGACGGCTTTCAGCCTCGACAAGGGGGAGGTCAGCGACGGATCGGTGACCTGGATCGATCATGCAAGCGGCCAGCGCCTTGCGCTTACCGGCATCGACGCGAGCCTCGCGCTTCCGTCCTTCGCCGGTCCGGCGAGCCTGGCCCTGACGGGGCAGGTCAGCGGCAAGGCTTTGAAGGCGAAGGGCACGCTTGGAGCCTTCGCCTCCTTCCTCGCGGGCGATCCGGTGCCCACCGATCTCGCGTTGACCCTCGACGCGTCATCGATCGACTTCAAGGGCACGTTCGGGACCGCGCCCTTGGCCGCGAAAGGTGCGCTTTCGGCAAACGTCAAGGATCCGGCCGCGCTGGCTGCGATCTTCGGACAGGCCGCGCCCGATCTGCCGAAAGGGCTGGGGCGTGACACGATCACCGCGACGGGCGACGTGACCTTGGGCGCGGATGGCGCGGTGCAGCTGCGCGGGGGCAAACTTACGCTCGACGGCAATGCGCTGAGTGTGGCCGGGGATCTCTCCTTCCCGAAAGGCAAGCCGCGGATCGACGCCCAGATCGACGCAGGCGCGCTCGATCTTTCGGCGCTGACAGGGTCGGGCGAGACTGGCTCGGGCGGGTCGAACGGCTCCAAGTCCGGTGGCTGGTCGAGTGCGACCATCGACGCAACGGGTCTGCAGGCGGTGGACGGCGCGATCGCGCTTGATGCGAGCTCGATCGATCTCGGCACCGTCAAGCTTGGTCCGACCAAAACGCAGATCACGATCGACAACGGCCGCTTGGTGGCGGATCTGCGTCAGGTCTCGGCCTATGGTGGCAGCGTCACCGGGCAAGTTGTGGCCAATGCGCGCAGCGGGTTCTCGGCAGCCGCGGATCTGAGCGCAAAGGGACTCTCGATGCAGCCGCTTCTGAGCGATCTGGCCGATTACACGCGCCTCGATGCAAAAGCGGATCTGGCGGTGAAGCTTCTGGCCTCGGGCAACAGCCAAGCCGCGCTCGCGCGCTCGCTCTCGGGCTCGGGCACGGTCGCCCTTGGCAAGGGGGCGCTGCAGGGGCTTGATCTGGTGGGGATGCTGCGCACGCTCGATATGAACTATGTGGGGGAGGGGGCGAAAACGATCTTCGACCAGATCACCGCGAGTTTCACCATCGCCAACGGGGTGCTGTCGAATGACGACCTCGCATTCAAGGCGCCGCTGCTGAGTGCCGCAGGCAAGGGCCGGGTGGATATCGGCGCGCAGACCCTCGATTACACGGTCACGCCGACCGCGCTCAGCAAGGCCGACGGAACCGGTGGGGTGAAGGTGCCGCTCACGATCAAGGGGCCCTGGTCCAAGCCGAAATTCGGCCTCGATGTGGGCGCGATCTCAGGCGACAAGGTCGATGCGGCGAAGAAGGATCTCAAGGAGAAGGCGGATGCCGAGATCGCCAAGAAGCTCGGGATCACGCCGGAGGAAGGTCAAAGCACCGAGGATGCGGCAAAGCAGAAGCTCAAGGAGGAGGCCACGAAAGGTCTGCTGAAGCTTTTCAAATAGGGGGGACCAGCCCCGCCCAAGTGGTCCTGTTTGCGTGCAGGTGCCTGTTTGTCCCTGGGGCCTCGAGGTGTGGCTTTCAGCCGCCCCTCTCCGCAATCTGTCCTTTGCCTTGGGGTCGAGCACTTCGGAAAGAACGGCTCGAGGCGCGCCATCTGTTCGGCAGCCAGCCAGAAAAGATGGCTCCATTGTGCCCTCTCAGAGTTGGAGAGCATGGACCACGCCGCCGATGCTGGCGCAAGACGATTGATGGAGCCTGAGCCTAGATGCGTTGGTGAAGGAAAACGACATTCTCCGTCGACGTATTCTCGAAGCCATCGGGCAGCCACATGTCATGGTCACGATTGGCCAGAAGCGGGGCGATCCGCTCCAGCGCTTCGGCCAGCACTCCACCGGCTTCATCCAGTTGGTTGTCTTCGAAATAGGTTACCACATCCGCCAGGAGGCCGATGACCCATTGGTGATCCTCGGCGCTTTCGACGCCGAGCGGCTGCCCGGACGCACGATTGGACAGCCGGAGAATCTGAGCAATTTCCATCAGACACCCTCCTCGTAGACCTGCTGTTCGAAAACATCGTGGCGAATGCCGGAGAACGCTCGGAGGCTTTCGATACGCTCCTCGGAGCAATCCATCAGCGCCGCCAGCGCGGTCACCTTGCCCATAGGATGCGGCGAGCCGAGATAGCCGTAAGGCGCATTCCCGGAGCGTTGCATGACCCGGTTCATCACGGGGTCGATCACTGCGACTGCGTCGGTGATGCCTGCGTGCATCCCGTATTCGAATGCCCCGATCATCACCTCGCTGGTGACATAGGAAATCGAATTGCGGGTCGGGCCGCGGCCCAGGAGATTGGTATCGACACAGAAACGCGTTGCTTCCCACACGTGAGGGCTGCGGATCGGCGGCTCCCCATCGAGCAGGCAGGAGAACACATCCGACAGCATATGCGGACCGGTTGTCTGCAAGAGCCGCATGCAGCCGACGACCTGACCCTTGTCGTCAAGACTGATGACATGCGCAGGGTCGAGGTCGTCGAACTCGTCGCGTTCCATGCCGTTTGAGACTTTCACGTCCCAACCGAGGCGATCACTGAAGACCCTGGCCCTCAAGCGGTGCATCTCGGCCAGAATGTCGGAATATTCGTGAGAGTTGAGCGAGTCGACTATGACGATCATTTTCGTGTCCACCGTATGAATGCTTACTCAACTATAGGTATTAACCATACGATGCAGGAATAAGGGGAATCCCGTATACTGTGACGGAAGTGCCTTTATGACATCGGGTTGAGGGCCTCGAGCGGGATCCCTTGGGCAAACACGTGGCGCAACCACACGATGAAAACCTTCGGCGAGCCGCTCCCGAACGAGGGTCTGGGATGGGTCGTATTGCTGGCCGCAGCGTCCTGAGCGGGGCGGGCGGGATGCACACCGGAAGTTTGGCCGGCGCGCTCAGCCTGGAAAGATCAAACCCATGCCGATGGCGCGACCGACAGCCTGACTCGTCGTTACCGCACCTAGCTTCGTTCTCGCCGATCTCAGATGGATCTCGACCGTGCGATGGGAGATCGAGAGAATGTCGCCGATGTCTTGCTGTAACTTCCCGACTGCGGTCCATTGAAGGATTTCAATCTCGCGCGCCGAAAGCGTTGGGAAACCCATGGCTCTGACGAGGCTCGTGCTGCGCATGACCGAGTCGTGAAGATGCACGGCAGCGGTCTGCAGGTTCCCGATTATGTGCTTCTTCAGCTTCTCCCACTCCTCGATCGAGCAGTTGCGCGTCACTGACAGGAGACCTCGATCTCCGTAGGGTCCACGGATGGGAACGGTCAAACCCTGAGCGCTTACCCCGAAATCTGCGGCCGCCCGAAAAACGGAATGAAATTTGCGATCTCGCTCGAAGCGTTGCCAGTCGACAGGGGCAATGCTTCGGCTCGCGACATGAAGCGTGGGATCGACGCGGTGAAGATTTCGCGAAATGTAATGCTGTTTCCAGTCGTCGGAGTAGTTGGCGTATCCCACCACGTCCCCCGTGACAGGGTTTACCGAAGCGTAGGATCCGTAATCGAGCTCGAGCGCATCGCACATCGTGGCGATGTAGGACATGTAATCCGCGGAGGTCGGGCTCTGCGCGCCGAGGTCAATGATATCCATTACAGCCCTCTATTTCCTGCCCGTAACGAGTGACGGATGGCCGCGCACACCGCTCTCACACGGTTGCGTATACATGAGGTTCTGAAAGGATGTTATAACAGGCCTCGGCTCGCGGCAATGTGAGCCGCTTCCCGGACCGATCGCGCGTCGAGCCGGTCGGCTCCATTTCGCAGGCGCAACTTCACGGCGCCTTGAGAGATATCGAGCTCATGGGCGATCTCCTTGTAGAGAAATCCCTTGGCATAGAGGCGAAGGGCTTCGAGCTGGGGCTCGGTCAGGCACCTGCCGCTGTCTTCATGCAGGTTTTTCAAAATCGCCTCGAACTCGGCCAGTTCGGACGCGTTGAAGTCCCGCTCTCGCCGGGCGAAGATCCCGACCGAACGTTTCGGGTTTTCGCGCGATCCCAATACGGACACGACGCAGCTGTGGCCCAGCCCGAAGCGCGCGTAATCGTTGAGAACCTGTGATTTGAGCGCCAATGCGATATCGCGCCAATGGGCATGGCCCGCGTTGTCACGCGCCCATTGCAGGAGGGGGTCGGACAGCGCGCCTCCCACGCGGGTGTAGTGATCAATCCATTCTGGGGAGAAGTGGTTCATCTCCAATTCCGGAGAATAGAAGCCTACGCGAATGGCCACATAGAAACCTGCCGGTGCAAGTTCGGAAAACAATGTTTTGCATTCACTGGGTTTCATCCATCACAGCTCTTTTATTCCGAATTTGCAAATCGTAGTCTCTGTGAGACGAGCACTGGAAACGCCATACGCATTCATGAAACTTCACCGAGGTGATCCGGAGGCGACGTTTGGACAGACTGCACACAATACAAGACTGCTTGCAACGTT
The DNA here is from genome assembly GCF_000714535.1 of Thioclava pacifica DSM 10166. Taxonomy (GTDB): domain Bacteria; phylum Pseudomonadota; class Alphaproteobacteria; order Rhodobacterales; family Rhodobacteraceae; genus Thioclava; species Thioclava pacifica. The sequence goes on from NZ_AUND01000006.1 coordinate 40,791, forward strand.
TGACGCAAGTGACTGACTGGACCTTTGCCCTTGGGTTGCACATTCGCTTCGCGAATCCAACCCTTCGCTACGTCACCTACCCGCGCGAGTGGGTGGACTTTTACACGGAAAAAGAGCTCGTTTTCGTAGACCCCGCAGTGCGTTGGGCGATTGCGAACCAGGGCGTTTGCGATTGGGCTGATCTTTCGGACAATGACGAGAGCGATGTCTTTGGCGCCGCTGCGCGCTTCGGGCTTCGCTTCGGTAAAGTGGTCGCGATCGGGGAATTGGACCGGTCGCTCGGTTTCTTTTCTCATGCGTCGCGCCCGATCACAGATGAGGAGATCGCGCAGGGCCAGACTGTCTGACGTCAGCGCCAATGGG
>NZ_AUND01000007.1 GCF_000714535.1 Thioclava pacifica DSM 10166
CACCACCCGGTGGGACACTGCTATTTTCAACGCGCTGCGTGATTCACGGCTCGGAAAACGGAGCGGTGACATGAGCGACCTTTACTGGCTGACCGACGAGCAGATGGCCAAGCTCGCCCCTTTCTTCCCGAAGTCGCACGGCAAACCAAGGGTCGATGACAGACGGGTGTTGAGCGGAACTATCTTCATCAATCGCAATGGGTTGCGCTGGCGGGGTGCGCCGCGGGAATATGGTCCGCACAAGACATGGTGTGATTGCGGCGGTCGCTCTCCGGGGGCGAACGAGGTCCGGTATGTTGGCCTCATGGATATAAGCCGTGAGGAGAACGACCTATGGAACATTATGCCGGTTTGGATGTCTCGCTGAAAGAGATTTCGATTTGTGTGATCGATGGGGATGGAAAGACCGTCGCGCGTGGTGCCTGTCCTGCTGATCCCGAAGGCGTGGCAGGCTGGTTTCGCAACCGTGATCTCACTCCCCGACGGATCGTGCATGAAAGCGGAATGCTGGCGATCTGGTTGCAGCGCGGCCTCGCCAGTCTCGGCTTGCCCGCGACCTGCATTGATGCCCGCAAGGCGCACAAGAGCTTGTCGGCGCGGCTCAACAAGTCGGATGCCGCCGACGCCGAAGGTCTGGCCCAGCTTGCGCGCACCGGTTGGTTCACGCCGGTTCACATCCGCAGCGAGGAGGCGGACCGGCTTCGCAGCTTGGTAGGCGCGCGGGAACGGTTGATCCGGTTGCGCAAGGACCTCGAAGGTCACATTCGTGGCGTCCTCAAAACCTTCGGCATCCGTATGATCGGCATTGGCCAGGGGCGACAGAGGCAAGCGTTCCGCGATCAACTGGCGGCCGCGGGCGAGACAGACCCGGTTCTGCGGGCCATAGCCGATGCCTTCATCGCGACCCATGCCAAGTTGTGCCAAGTGGCGGACGACTTGGACAAGGCGGTGAGGAAAACGGCCAAGGTCCATCCTGTCGCGCGTCGCCTGATGACAATCCCCGGTGTTGGTCCAGTCAACGCGCTCAGTTTCATCGCCCTGGTTGATGATCCCGGTCGGTTCAACCGGACGTCGGATGTAGGCGCTTTTCTTGGGTTGACGCCAAAGCGGCATCAGTCTGGCGAGATGGATTGGTCGGGGCGCGTTTCGAAATGCGGTGACGGTGCAATGCGCGGGCTACTGTTCGAAGCGGCGTCATCCGTGATCCATCAGGTGAAACGTTTCTCGCAGCTGAAAAGCTGGGCTGTACGACTGGCCGGACGGCGCGGTTTCCGCAAGGCGGCTGTCGCGACAGCCCGCAAAATCGCAGTGCTTATGCTGACGCTCTGGAAAAATGGAACCGACTATCAATGGACAAAGGAGGCCACCGCCTGATCTGAGTTCCCGCGTCTGAAGCGGGGAGCGCAGTCCCGAAGGGACGGAGGTTGATTGATCTCGCTGTAGAGCATGGGATGGCCAGGTGCCACACCCCGCACAAGACATTGGAGACGATCCGCCACCGAAAACCATTATGAGGCGCTCAATGCGACCTCGGAGAGAACCATGACCCCGGACGGACATCAGCTTTACCCGCTTGACAAGGCCGCAACCAGAGAACGCTTTACAGCCGATGGAAGCGTTGGAGCGAGAAAGGCATCTTCGCGCAGATGATGATCGGTCTGGCTGCCGAGCACGGCGAGGAAAAGACCGTGATGATCGACGCGACCTATTTGAAGACTCACCGCACTGCGACCAGCATGGCCGCGAAAAAGGGGGGCGTGGACGCCTGATCGGTCGGACCAAGGGTGGCTGAACACCAAACTGCATGCCATCTGCGACAGCCAAGGGCGGCCGCTCAACCTGTTCGTCATGACCTGCCACGGGTCTTTCATCCAGCCGTGACCGGAGCCCGGTTGGTTTTGCTCTGCCTACGTTTTTTGGACCGCCGGACGTCGGAGTTTCCGACCTTTGTCACGATGGCAGGCAGGTTACGCCATCGGGAAAGTGCAGTGCGCTCGTGACGTTGTATCCGATCGCACTATGGGGTCGATCGTCATTGTAGTGTCTTCGCCAATCCTCCAGCTTTTGGAGAGTGTCAGGTCTTCTGTGTATGAATGATCCGGTCCATGCTTCATCGAAAGGAAGCATGCATCACGATCTCCAAGGAATCTCCGGATGAAATGTTGAAGGGGGGGAGCGCCCCGAGGACCTGCTCGGTGACGCTAGGCGCTGGGGCTCTCGAAGCGGCCCGAACCTATGGGAAGGCCTTGGGCCACGAGGCCGATCTGAACTTCGGGGATTGCTTTGCCTATGCCTGTGCAAAGGGATACTGGACGGCGCTTCTCTACAAGGGCGACGATTTTGCGAAGACCGATCTGGCATGAGGTTGAACGAAAGGGGTTTGGGATTTCCCTTTCTCGGAGAGCCCCGGATGATCCTAATGCACGCCATCGCTGACGCCCCTTCGGCCGAACCCGCGATTGATCCGGTCCATGGTCGCCGCCTGCCTCAGACCTACGCGCGCATGCGGTTGACCAGCAGATAGGGATAAGCCGCTACGACAGTTTCCCGAAGGGCTGCCTCTCCACAGTTGCTTTCGCCACGGCCGTAATGTTCTGGTTCCGAGGCTTTAGTCTTATCTTCGACTAAAATTTTCAGGGGCTCGCCTGTCATTTCGAAGGCTGTTTCATATTCATCGCGCCGTCTATCTGGGCTCAGCCGCGCCTCCAGTGAGCGCCACAAAGGGCTACGGTTTCCTGCTCATGCGGCGCAGGAGATAAATATCCATCACCCAGCCGTTTCTCGCGCGCAACTCCTCCCGGACAGCCACAATCTTCGCTCCAACATCGGACAGCGCTCCGGCGACAAGGCGTTCTTGCGGCATCGACACGCACCCGCCCCACCAGATATGTATCCCCTCGGGCTCGAGCGTGCGGAAGGAGCATTCCCCATCGAGCATCACGACGACCGTTTCCGCACCATCGGGCCAGCCATGGTCACGCAGTTGCCGTCCCGTGCTGATCACGACCGGCGCGCCCACCTCATTGAGCGGAATCGCATGGGCCGCGCACAGCGCCTGTATCGCGGTAATGCCGGGGATGACACGCGGGCGCAGAGGAATGCGACGTCCCAATATCCCGGCGATACGCAGGCTGCTGTCGTAGAGCATCGGGTCGCCCCAGATCAGCAGTGCGACCCTGCCGGGGGTTCCAGGGTCGAGCGTGTCGCTGATCACCGTCTCCCATGCCTCGGCAATCGCGCCATGCCAATCCGCAACAGTTGCGCCGTAGCTGGTCGTCACCGCGTCGCGCACCGGCAGGTCGAACTCGACCACGCGCGTTTCGGGATTTTTCAGATACGTCGTGAGCAATGTTCGGCGCAGCTCGGCCAGCTCGGTTTTCTCGGGGCCTTTGACCGGAATCATGATGAGGTCCGCGGCGTTCATCGCCTCAATCGCCTGCGCCGTAACGTGATCGGGATTCCCGGTGCCAATGCCAATCAGAGCAAGTTCGATCATGCGTTTCTCCAAGGCGAAAGGGGGCCCGCGGCCCCCTTCCGGTTTCGTTCATGTCACTACGCTCAGGCGTAGAGGCGCGGCGTGACGAAGCCGCTGCCGCGCAGCGCGGTCGTGCGCTTCGCAAGCGCCAACACCGCCAGATCGATGAGCGGCTCCAAGACGATCACCGACATATAGGCCGCGCCAAAGGTCATCACTTTGCCCACCTCGGCAAAGCCCTGCCCGTAGATCGCCCAGAACGCGACCCAAGCAACGATCCCGCCCTGATAAGCAGTCGAAAGCGCCAGCGCCTGGCTGTATTTCAGATCGACATAGGCGGTGCCCGGCGCGATCAGACGCTTGGCGAGAAGCTGCAACCCGAAAAGCGGCACGAGAAGGGTCGTCACGTTCATCCCGTATTGCGGCAGGTCAAACTGCGCAAAGAACAGGCCCTGAATAAGCAGCCCCATCGCAAGACCGATCGCTGCGGGCGCGGCACCAAGCAGCAGAAACAGTGTCGAACCGAGAATCAAATGCACCTCGGAAACGCCAACCGGGTAATGCGGCAATATCTGGAAGAAAGTGAAAACCGCGCCCGTGGCGACAAGCGATCGCGTGGCGAGCGAAACGGCACCTTGCACACGCAGCGTTTCAGCAGCGATTTTGAGGGTATAAAGGCCAGCGGTCGCAGCCGTGGCATAGCTCAGGACGATCTTGGCACCGGTGACGATGCCGGGTTCGATATGCATATCGCGTTCTCCTTGCCGTCACACCCGACGGCGGTTGATGTGGCTGCTGGCCGGTCTCCTGGCTCGCGGGTCGAAGCGCCACTCCACCTTCCCGGGGGCAACCCCCAGTGGTCTTGTCGGAGCGCGCTCACCGCATACAGTCGCGGGGGCGGCCGGGGCTTCGGGTGCCGCAACTTGGTCCACCCTTCCCCGTTCCCGATTGAGCCCTGCGCTTTGCGCATCTGCGGGCACCAAACAGGGTTTCAGGTAAACGCGACCCGCCGGGCCGCGTCAAGTTTCGATCACTCTTCAAGCGCGCTTTTCGCGCTCCCATCGGGGGCAAGCGGTCCGTAAAGGATCAGCGCGGGCTGGTCGGACCGGCTCTGCGCCAGTCTTTCCGCCAGTGCAGACACGGTGGTGCGGAGGAGGTGCTGCTCCGGGTGCCCCACAGCCTCGGCCAGAAGTGCGGGCGTCTCGCCGGGCAGACCGTGGGCCTGCAATTGCGCCGCCAGCCGCGGAAAAGTCCGCTTGCCCATGAAAACGACCGTGGTCGCCCCCGGATCGGCCAGCGCGGACCAGTTCAACACTTCGGGCAGATCGCCGGTGATGTCGGCCCCGGTTACGAACTGCACCCGGCGCGCCGTCAGCCGCCGCGTGAGCGGCAGACCCGCCGCTGCCGCCGCCGCGCAGGCCGAGGGCACACCGGGGATGATCTCGTAACCGATCCCGGCCGCATCAAGCGCGCGCAGCTCTTCTTCGAGGCGCCCGAAAATTCCGCTATCGCCCGATTTCAGTCGCACGATACGGGTCGCGGCGCACGCGTGATCGACCAGAAGCCGGCTGACGTGATCCTGTTTCGGCGAGAGCCGACCCGCCCGTTTGCCGACCGCGATCAACTCGGCCCTCTCACCTGCATGGACTAGGATCGGGCCCGAGGCGAGATCGTCAAACAGGATCACATCGGCGCGCTGTAGCCGATCGACCGCTTTGAGGGTCAGAAGTTCGGGGTCGCCCGGCCCCGCCGAAACGAAGGAAACGAAACCGTTCATGAGCTGGCCTCCGCGATCAGGTGAAAGAACGTGCCGGTAACGCGCCCGCCGCCCGACATTTCACACCGCGATCCGGTTTCGAGCACCGCGTCGCCATTGGGATCGAAAACGCGGGCGAGCGGCGCATCGGGCTGCGACAGGATCGAGGCATAGTGAAACTCGTGGCCACGTAACACCGCCCCGGCACGATGGCCCGGCAGCGGCGCGATAAGCTCGGCGCGGCGATAACCCAGATGCATCTTGCGTTTGGCAAAGCTGGTCGCGAGCCCCAGAAGCCCCAGCATCTCGTGGCGCTTTTCCTCGGCGTCGACGATCCCCGCGCCAAGCGTCATGTAACCGCCGCATTCCCCGTGAACTGGACGGGTCTGCGCGAAGCGGCGGGTCCCGTCGAGGAAGGTTCCATTACCCGCAAGCCGCGCCGCGTGAAGCTCGGGATAGCCTCCGGGCAGCCAGCAGCATTCGGCGCTCGGATCCGGGGCCTCATCGGCCAGCGGCGAGAAGGGCAGGATCGTCGCGCCCGCCGCGCGCCAGCCCTCCATCAGGTGCGGATAGACGAAGGAAAACGCGGCGTCGCGAGCAAGCGCGATCCGGCTGCCAGGAGGCGGCAGCGGGCGGCATGGCGAAGCGTCGGGTGGAGAGGCCTTCGCGCAAGCGAGGATCGCGTCGAGGTCGCAATGCTCCGCCACGATCCGACCGGCCTCGGTCAGGAGCCGCGCCAGATCCCCTGTCTCCTCGGCCTGCACAAGGCCCAGATGGCGCGACGGCAATTCGATCCCGGCGGCGCGTGGGAGCACGCCCAGCACCGGCACCCCGATCCCCTCGAAGCCCTGGCGCACCAGCGCTTCGTGCCGGGGCGAGGCGATCTTGTTGAGCACAACCCCCGCGACCGTGACGCCCTTGCGAAACTGGGCCAATCCCTGCGCGACCGCCGCCGCCGTCTGCGCCTGTCCCGAGGCGTCGACCACCAGCACCACCGGCCAGCCCATCAGCGCCGCGATATCGGCGCTGGCCCCGGTCCCGGTTTCACCCGGCACGGCCACCCCGTCGAACAGTCCCATTGAGCCCTCGGCGACGATGATATCCGCCGCGCGATCCGCAAGCTGCGCGATCTGTGCAGGCGTCATCGCCCAGGCGTCGAGATTGACCGAAGACCGTCCCGCCGCCGCGTGATGAAACGCCGGATCAATGTAATCCGGGCCACATTTGAAGGGCTGAACCTCCAGCCCCCGCGCGCGCAACGCCGCGAGCAAACCAAGCGTCAGCGTCGTCTTCCCCGCGCCGGAAGCCGGGGCCGAGATCACCAGACCCGGGGTCATTCACCGCGCTCCGGTGCGGTCTCTGGAAAGCGCGGATCGGTGCCGACGGGGCGGTAACGGCGGTCGTAATCGCCCGCGTAAAGGCGGCTTTCGTCGAACGTCTCCGCACCGATCGAATGCCCGACAAGGATCAGCGCGGTGCGTTCCATCTCGGCGCCGATAGCGGTGCGCAGGGTTCCAAGCGTCGCACGCACGACCCTCTCATCCGGCCAGCTCGCGCGCCAGACCACAGCCACCGGACAATCAGCGCCGTAGTGAGGAGTCAGCTCGACGATGACCTTCTCGAGCACATGCACAGATAGGTGGATCGCCAGCACCGCGCCGGTGCGAGCGAAATTCTCAAGCGTCTCGCCCGGAGGCATCGCGGTTGCACGACCAGAGGTCCGTGTCAGCACAACCGATTGCACCACGCCGGGTAGAGTCAGTTCGGCGCTGAGTGTCGCCGCGGCGGCGGCAAAGCTCGGCACGCCTGGCGTCACGTCATAGGGAATGCCCAGTTCGCGCAAGCGGCGCAGCTGCTCGCCCATCGCCGACCAGACCGAAAGATCCCCGGAATGAAGCCGAGCCACCTCTTGCCCCGCCGCATGCGCGGTGGCGATCTCCTCGATGATCTCGTCGAGGCTCAATGGCGCCGTGTTCACGATCCTGGCGCCCTCGGGGCAATGGGCAAGCAGGGCCTGCGGCACAAGGCTCCCGGCATAAAGACATACCGGACAAGACGCGATCAGGTCGTGCCCCCGCAGCGTGATCAGATCGGGCGCGCCGGGCCCTGCTCCGATGAAGTGAACCGTCATCCCTCGTCTCCTTCCGCGACGGCGATGGTGACGCCGCCGATGATCTGTCTCGTCAACACAAGCCGCGCGCCGTGACCCGCCGCGACGAGGGCCGCGGCCTCCGCGACCGAGCCCGTGCCATGCGCCGCAAGCGAGGCCCGCGATTGCGTCGGCGTGGCGACCCCTGCCACCTCGACACCTTCGACCTCTTTTCCGAGCGCCACCGCCAGCGCCCCGGCCTTCGGGGCGACCGTCGCGATGCGCTCGACCGCCCCGATTGCACCAAGCGCTTCGCGCAACACCCGCGAGTGCGTTCCACTCTGAAATCCGATCCCGGCCACTTTCATCGCGTCACGCTCCATTGCAGGACGGGCCGGGAAGCCTTCCAGCCGCGCATCCGACCCAGCGGCTCTGCGCGCGACAGTTCGATCCGCAACAACTCACCGCCATGGCGCGTGTGCCGTTCGGCAAGCAAGGACTCGGTTTCGAGCGTCACGCCATTGGCGACGATCCGGGTGCCTTCGGACAAATGCGCCCAGAGCCAGTCATGCAGCGCCGCCGATCCACCGCCACCGACAAAGACCGCATCGGGCCGCGGCAACCCGGCGAGGTCATCCGGCGCAGCCCCTGTAACAGCCTCCATCTGGCGCACGAGGCCAAAGCCCTCGATATTGGCGCGGATATTGGCGACGCGATCGGGGCGCGGCTCGATCGTGATGGCGCGCCCGCCTGCGAGGCACCATTCGACCGACACCGACCCCGAGCCGCCGCCGATATCCCAAAGCAGCTCTCCCGGCCGCGGCGCCAGCGCCGCGAGCGTCAGCGCCCGAATGGGGGATTTGGTGATCTGCCCGTCATGAGCGAACCGATCCTCGGCCAGCCCCGGCACACGCGGCAATCCCACCACGGGCGACATCGCAGCAGCATCGAGTGCCACCGTCACAGGCGCGGCGATCCCCGTCAGGTCAAACTCATCCGCCTGCACCGAGCGCACCTGCTCCGAAGGACCGCCGAGACGTTCCAGCACATGCAAGCGCACAGCGCCATATCCCTGCGCGACAAGCCACGCAGCCAACGCTGAAGGGGCCGAACCATCGCGCAGCGTCACAACCAGCCGCGCACCGCGATGTAGCACCCGGCGCAGCGCCCCGAACCCCGCCGCGTGCAGGCCCAGCGCTCCGACCTCCTCGATCTTCCATCCAAGCCGCGCGCAGGCCAGCGACACCGCGCCCGCAACCGGAAAGGCGCTCCACTCGCCGGGTTGCAGATGTGCGGCGAGTGTGCCGCCCGCGCCGAACCAGAACGGATCGCCCGAGGCGAGAACCGCGACCGGGCATCCGCGCAGCGCCAGAACCGGGGCGATATCGAAGGGCACGGGCCATGCGCGCCCGCGCGGGCCGGCACCAACCAGATCGAGGTGGCGCGGCCCGCCGAAAATCACCTCGGCCCGTGCCAGCGCATCGCGGCTTGCATCGCAAAGCCCACTCAGGCCATCTTCGCCCAGACCCACGATACTCAACCACGGATCAGCCATGATGCGCCTCCTGCTGCTCGGCGGCACCACCGAAGCCAGCCGCCTCGCCCGCCATCTGGCCGAGCGCGGGATCGACGCGGTCTTTTCCTATGCGGGGCGCACGGATCATCCGGTGCCGCAGCCGCTGCCGACGCGGATCGGCGGGTTCGGCGGCGTGAAAGGGCTGCGCGATTACCTCCTGCGCGAGCGCATCACCCATGTCATCGACGCGACCCACCCCTTCGCCGCGCAGATGAGCCGTAATGCAATCGAGGCCTGCGGTCAGAGCGGTCTCCCCCTTCTGTCCCACGAGCGCATGCCGTGGCAGGCGAGCCCGGAAGATCGCTGGACGCGCCTGCGCGACATGGCGGCGGCCTGCGCCGCCCTGCCCGAGAACGGCGCGCGCGTGTTTCTCGCGATCGGCAAGCAGCAACTGGCCGAGTTCGCGGCCAAGCCTGCAAATCACTACCTTCTGCGCTTGGTCGACCCGCCAGAGGGTCCGCTGCCGCTGCCCGATGCGCATGCCGTGATCGGGCGCGGACCGTTCGACGTGGCGGGCGATACCGCGTTGATGCAGGACCATCGCATCACCCATATCGTCGCCAAGAACGCAGGCGGACGCGGCGCGGAGGCCAAGCTGATAGCCGCCCGCGCACTTCGCCTGCCCGTGATCCTCGTTGACCGGCCAACCCTGCCGCCGCGCGAGAGCCGCGACACGCTTGAAGGCGTTATGGAATGGCTCGCGGCTCATCCGGCGGCTCCGGCAACGGAAGTGCCGCGCGGCGTATAAACCCAATCGCCCACCCGGCGCGTCTGCGAATTACCGACCAGCACGACGGTGCGCATATCGGCCATCTCGGGCGCGGCCTCGGCCAGCGTCACCACCTGCAGCGCCTCGTCCGGTGTCGAGACCGCGCGGGCGAAGATGATCAGCCGGTCGGGTCCACATTCCTCGCGCAAGACCTCGAGCACACGGGCGAACTGATGCGGGCGCGACTTCGAGCGCGGATTGTAGAATGCCATCGCGAAATCGCCCCGCGCGGCATGGCGCAGGCGGTGTTCGACGAGATCGAAGGGCTTGAGATTGTCGCTCAGGTTGATCGCGCAGAAATCATGTCCCAAAGGCGCACCCGCGCGGGCGGCCGCGGCAAGCATCGCGGTGATACCGGGCAGGATGCGGATCTCGGTGCCAGCGAAATCGGGCGCGGTCTCGAGCCGCTCGAACACGGCCGAGGCCATCGCGAAAACCCCGGGATCGCCGGAGGAAACGATCACGACCCGCCGCCCCTCCCGCGCCATCTCCAGCGCGTGAAGCGCGCGGTCCAGCTCGACCCGGTTGTCGCTCGCATGAAGGCGCAGCCCCGCGCGCGGGGCGACGCGCGCGACGTAGGGAATGTAGCCCACCACATCGGTCGCCTCGGCCAGCGCGGCGCGGACCTCCGGCGTCACCAGATCCTCCGCTCCGGGGCCCAGCCCGGCAACCGCGACCCAGCCGCTCACAGCGAGACCTCGACTAGCGGACGCGCGGGCAATTCGGGTCGACGCCCCTGTCCATGCACCAGCACGATCGCGAAATAGGGGCAGTCGGCCTCGCCGGTCTCGCAAAGCCGCACGATCCGCTCGCCCTTCATCGTGCCGCGCTCGACCAGCCAGGCCTCATCGAGCCGCCCCGCACGAGCAAGCGCGCGTTTGACCTTGGGCAGATTGCGCCCGGTCTTCATCACGACCAGCGCATCGGAGGCCGCCATGCGCGTCACCATCTCGTCTTCGGGCATCGTCCCCATCAGCACGGTCAGCACATCGTCGCCCCAGGTGATCGGCGTGCCGGTCGCGGTCCAGCAACCGGTCATCCCGGTGATGCCGGGGATCACCTCGATCTCGACCGTGCCGCGCAGGCGCGTGTAGAGATGCATGAACGAGCCGTAGAAGAAGGGGTCGCCCTCGCACAGCACGACGACGTCATGGCTGCGCGCAAGCTCTGTCAGCCTCGCCGCCCAGTCGTCGTAAAAACGCGCAAGCTGCGTGATGTATTCGGGGCTGTCGAAGGGGATCTCGGTCGTGACGGGATACTCCATCGCAAGCTCGATCGCGCCCTCGTCGATCATCCCCTCGACGATCTGGCGCGCCTGACCCTTGCGGCCCTTCTTGCGGAAATAGGCGACATGGCTAGCGCCGCGCACCGCCCGCTCGGCGCGGCGCGACATCAGATCGGGGGCGCCGGGGCCGAGGCCCGCACAGATGATCCGTCCCATCGCTTACTCCTTGCGCGAGGCGAGCGCGTTGACCGCCGCCACGGTGATTGCCGATCCGCCCAGCCGCCCCTGCACGATCATCGAGGGCACCGGGGCCGCCTGCATCAGCGCGTCTTTCGACTCCGTTGCGCCGATGAAACCCACCGGACAGCCGATGATCGCGGCCGGGCGCGGACAGGCCGGATCTTCGAGCATGTTGAGCAGGTGAAAGAGCGCTGTCGGCGCATTGCCGATGGCAACCACCGCGCCGTCGAGATGCGGGCGCCACAGTTCGAGCGCCGCCGCCGAGCGCGTGTTGCCCATCTCGCGGGCCAGACCCGGCACCGAAGGGTCGTGCAAGGTGCAGATCACCGCGTTGTCGGCAGGCAGTCGTGCGCGCGTGATCCCTTCGGAGACCATCCGTGCATCGCACAGGACGGGCGCGCCCGCCTCCAGCGCATCCCGCGCGGCAATGGCCATTCCGGGGGTGAAGCGGATGTCACGCTCCAGACCCACCAGCCCCGCCGCATGGATCATCCGCACCGCGACAACCTCTTCCTCGGGGGTGAAGCGGGCGAGATCGGCCTCTCTGCGGATCGTGGCGAAGGACTGTTCGTAGATTTTCGCGCCGTCCATCTCATAGGTGTAACGCATCAGGAAAACTCCGGTCGATCGGTGAGGGCGGTTGGCAAAATATGTCGATGTGCGGGCGCGTCGGAGGCGCACCCGGCGTGGACGAGGTCGAAGCCTTCGGGCGTGGCGACAAGGGTCAGATCGGCGCTCGCGGGCCAAGCGCAGCCCTTGGCACAGCCCGAGACATGCAGCGTCCGGCCCGGTGCGAGACGTGGGGCGAGGGCACGGGCAAGATCGCGCGTCGGACGCAGCGCTTGCAGGCAGCCCGGTGCCCCGGTGCAAGCGAAGACCCGAAGGCACGGATCGTTCCCCTTTGTAATGAGCCCGGGCAGGTCAGGCATCCGGGACAGCCCCTCGATCAGCAGCATCCGCCACGGCGTGACGCGGATCGGACCAAGTGCGGCAAGCGCGGCAAGCGTATCCGCCTGCATCTGACCAAATTCAAACCCGACCAATGCGCCTTGCGGCGTGATCCCGGGCTCCGGACGCGGTAGGCTGGTCGCCGGCGCGCGCTGCGGTGTCAGCTCTCCATCCGGTCTTGCCCCGGTCGCGATCAACCGCGCCATCCGGCCCCGGCCATCGACCACACCGCCCGCGCGAACGAACCACTGCGCCAGCGCGATCGCGGCCTGAGCCGCGTTCTCTTCGGTCACAGGCGCGCCGAGATCACAGCCCGCGCAACGTAGCAAGAGCCGCCCGTCCGGCGCGCGCTCGATACGGATATCGGCCTGCGTATCGGCCATGACCGGTGCGGCTCCACAATCGAGAAGGAAGCCGAACTTGCCGGGCAGTTCCGGCGCCCTAGCCAGTGCGCGTTGCAAGCTCTCCGCCAGCGCATAGGTCGCGGCATCGGCGAAAGGGGTCACGATGATGTTACGCCGGGTTTCCGTCGCAATATCCGCGTCGATCAGCCGAAGCGCGGTCAGATCCGCGATCATCGCCGGATGGGTCGCGGGCGTGACACCGCGCAATTGCACATTCGCGCGCCCCGACAGGTCGATCAGCCCGTTACCATGCGCCTGCGCGGCCCGCGCGATCCCGGCCGCCTGCGCCTGCGCCAGCCGCCCGGACTCCGGGCGCACCCGCACAACCAACCCATCGCCCGAGACCATCGGACGCAATGCGCCCGGGCACCAGCCCTGCACCTTATAGCTCATGCCCTGCCCTCCATCTGCGCGGCAATGGAATTGCGCCGTGTTTGCCACAGGCCCGCTTCGACCAGACGCGCGAAGAGGTCGCGCATCCCTTCGAGTGCTTGCGGATTTGCATCTTCGAGAAAGGCAACAACCTCGGGGCGGCCGAGTGTCGCCGCGTGGTAGAGGTCGAAGAGATGGGCCGGCACGACCTGCGCCAGATGCGCAAAGGCAGCAAGATGATCGAGCGTCGCCGCGATCTCCGCCCCGCCCCGGAAGCCATGCCGCATCATGCCTTCGGCCCAGGCCGGATCGGTGGCACGCGCGCGCACGGTGCGAGCAATCTCTTCGGTCAGGGAGCGCGCGCGCGGGCGATCGGGCTGCGTCGCATCCAGATGATAAAGTGCTGCTTGCGGTGCGCCGAGCCGCGCAAGCGCCGCGGCAAAGCCCGCCTCATGCGCGGCGTAATCGGATGCGAGCAACACGTCGCTTTCGGGCAGGTCCTGCGCATGCACGAAACTGTCCGCAGAGCGCAGCCGCGCCTCGAGCGCGCCCCGGTCCGCCTGAACCTCACCACTGCGCGAGATGCTGTAGGACGATGCCGCGAGCCACGCCTCCCCGGCGGCGGCGCGGGCCTCTGGCGTGAACTGGTCGAGCGCCTCTCCCATACCCAGACCGTATTGGCCGGGGCACGGCGCGAAGACCCGCGCGATCCGGATCAGGTAAGGATTGTCGGCGGGGTCTTCTTCGCGCAAGGCCAGCGCCTCTGCCCCGGTCTCGAACAGCTGCGCAAGCCCGGGAAAGATATCGCGAAACAGCCCGGAGACCCGCAGCGTCACGTCGATCCGCGGCCGGTTCAGAACCGCGAGCGGGATCACCTCTACCCCCGACACGCGTGCGGCGTTCTCATCCCAGACGGGCTTGAGTCCCGCGAGATGCAGCGCCATCGCGAATTCCTCGCCCGCCGTGCGCATCGTGGCCGACCCCCAGAGATCGACGACCAGCCCCTTCGGCCAGTCACCGTGATCCTGAAGATGCTTGCGCAGCAGTTCCTCGGCCAGTTTCACGCCCTGCGCATGAGCCGCGCGGGACGGCACTGCACGTGGATCGACCGAGAACAGGTTGCGCCCTGTGGGCAGCAAGTCCGAGCGCCCGCGCGCCGGACTGCCGGATGGCCCCGGTGCAACGCGGCGGCCCGACAAAGCCGCACTCAGCCCAGCGCGCTCCTGCGTGCCGCAACGCCCCTGCCCCAAGACATGCAGCCCATCGCCGAACTGGCTCTCCTTGATGTCGCAGACGAAGCGGTCAATCCGGGTGATCGCCTCCGCCGCACTGGCATCGCGCGGGATGCCCAGATCCTCCGACACGCCACTCGCCCAGGCCTCGTCCTGAATATCCGCGATCAAGCGGTCACGCCGCGCGGGATCCAGCCCATCGGCGGTGGAATATTCGTCCAGCAGCCGCTCCAGATGCAGCATCCCGGTAGGCACCTGAGCCGCGCGCATCGGCGGAGGCAGATGCCCAAGGGTAACTGCACCGACCCGGCGCTTGGCCTGCGCGGCCTCCCCCGGATCGTTGACGATGAACGGGTAGATCACCGGCGCCGCGCCCAGCAGCGCCTCGGGCCAGCACGTCGCCGACAGCGCCACCGCCTTGCCCGGCAGCCATTCCAGCGTGCCATGCGCCCCCATGTGAACGAGCGCATGAATCCCCTGTGTGCGAAGCCACAGATAGAAGGCGACATAGCCATGGCGCGGGGTGCGGCTCAGGTCGTGATATTCGTCGTCGCGCGTCTCGGGCGCCCCGCGTTCGGGTTGCAGTGTGAGAGTGACGTTGCCGCGATTAAGCGCAGCAAACTGGAACGCGCCACCGGCACAGGCGGGGTCATCTTCGGGCGGGCCCCAGACGGCCGCGAGCTCGCGTTGCAGCCCCGGCGGCAGGGTTGCCAACGCGGCGCGATACTGGGCAAGCGGCCATTCGATGCGCGCTGTTTCCAGCGCCTGCGGGCCGTCACCATCCGCGACCGCGTAGCCCTCATCGCACAGTTGGTCCAGCAGCGCCTCGGTCGAGGCCAGCGCATCGAGGCCCACCGCATGCGCCATCTGCCAGGCCCGGCCCGGATAGGTCGAAAGCACAACCGCCAGCCGGCGCTCTGCGGCCGGGGTTCGGGCCAGCCGATGCCAGCCGCAGATCCGGTTGAGCGCGGCCTCGATCCGCTCGGGATCGACGCGATGCGAAAAGCGGGAATATTCGAGGTCGGGATCACGTGGCTCGGGGGTCTTGAACGAGATCACCCCCGCATGAAGCCGCCCGTCCACCTCGGGCAGAACGACATGCATTGCCAGATCAGCAGGCGACAGACCGCGCTCCGCCTTCGCCCAGTCCTTGCGTTGCGCGGAGGAGAGCGAGACCTGAAAGACCAAACAGCCGTAACGGTCGAACGGGGTCTCCCCGCCGGGAGACTGTGCCGAGAAGGCCGTCGCGTTGACGACCAACGACGGGGCGTGTGAGCCGAGCGACCCGGCCAGCCAATCCGCAAATCCCGGCGCCTTGAGCGAGGACGCATAGACCCCGTAGGCTGCAAAGCCACGCGCCCGAAGCCCCGCGATCAGCGCATCCACTGGGGCAGTGTCAGCGGCGGTCACGTAGGAGCGGTAAAAGCTGACAAGCGCGAGCGGCTTGTCGCACTCCACCGCCAGAACCGGTGCCGTGACCGGCCCCAGATCAGGACAGTAAAACCCCTCCTCCGGCAGCCGCTTGTCGCCCGGAACCGGCCCCGCATAGAGCCCCGAGGCCAGCGCCAACTGCGCCAGCGCCGCCTGAGACGCGATTGCGCCCCCGGCATCGCAAAGTTCCTTCAACCGCCGCAGGGTCGAGACCGGAAGCGTCGAGAGCTGATCGAGGCGTGCATCCTCGCGCCCATCGGCGGGCAGCACCGCAAGCGCGATCCCCCGACGACGCGCGAGATCCTGAAGGCTCGCGAGCCCATAAGGCCAATAGGCCTCGCCCCCGATCAGCCGCACCAGAATGCCCTTCGCGCCGCATAGCGTGGTCTCGACATAGGTATCGACCGAGACCGGGTGGCGAAGATTGACAAGATTGGCCAGCCGCAGCGAGGGCAGCCCGCCCTGAGCGCGTCGCCAGCCCGCCGCGAAAGCCCCGAGGTCGCTATCGGAAAACGACAGCACCACCAAATCCGCGGGCCGTTGCCCCAGATCCGTCGGCACCTCGGTTTCCTCAAGGTCGTGACGTTCGCGGAAGGTGACGTGCATCAGGCGGAGGCACCTTCGCAGGCGCCCAAAAGAACGGCGCGGATCGCGGCCTCATCCACATCGTCATGCTCGGCGATCACCACCAGAGCAGAACGACGCGGATCGGCGCCCCAGGGACGATCGAACTGATGGCGCACCCGCTCGCCTACGGCCTGCACCAGAAGGCGCATCGGCTTGCCCGTCACCGCGATGTGGCCCTTGACGCGCAAGATCCGCTGCTCGCGTGCCAGACGCTCGATCGAGGCTACGAGAAGTGCGGGATCTTCGATTTCCGGCAGCTCGATCACCACCGTGTCGAAATCGTCGTGTTCGTGATCATCGGCCCCGTCATGGTGGCTCGGGCGGGCTGCCAGATCATCCTCGGCGGCGGCCTCGAGCCCGAGAACCACCTTCGCGTCGATCACCCCTTCGGTCAGCGGCAGGATCGGCAGCTTGCGCGACGCTTCGGCCTCAATCAACGCACGCGCGGCAGCAAGACCTTCCTCACCCGCGAGATCGGCCTTGGACAGAAGCACAAGATCGGCGCAGGCGATCTGGTCTTCGAACACTTCCGAAAGCGGCGTCTCGTGATCGAGGCTGTCATCGGCCTGACGCTGCGCATCCACCGCGGCCACGTCCGGGGCGAAACGACCCGCAGCGACGGCCTCGGCATCGGCCAGAGTTATCACCCCGTCCACCGTGATCTTAGAGCGGATCGCGGGCCAGTCGAACGCCTTGAGAAGCGGCTTCGGCAGCGCAAGGCCCGAGGTCTCGATCAGGATGTGATCGGGCTTTTGCGCACGCGCCATCAACGCCTCGATCGTAGGGATGAACTCGTCGGCGACGGTGCAGCAGATGCAGCCATTGGCGAGCTCGACGATGTTCTCGTCGGGGCAGCTCTCGTCCGCGCATTGGCGCAGGATCTCGCCATCGACGCCCACGGTCCCGAACTCGTTGACCAGCACGGCCAGCTTGCGCCCGCCCGAATTGGCCATCAGGTGACGGATCAGCGTGGTTTTGCCCGCGCCGAGAAAGCCGGTGATCACGGTGACGGGGATCTTGGTCAGATCGGACATGGGTTACTCCTGCTCGGGTTCGGGAAAGGGGGGAATGCGCGCAAGGCTCTGCTTGCGGAAGATCACCGGGCGTTCGCGCCAAGGCACCAATCCGTCATCGGTCGCGGCATAGGCGGCAGCGCCCGCGAGGATGTCCGCGGCATTCTCGGAACTCATCCGGCCATAGACATAGGACCATTTTCCGGGCTCGGAGAGCGCGACCGCGCAGCCATTGGAACAGGCTGAGAGACATTCGACCTCGCGGATCTCAACGCCATCGGGCACGCCCTGATCGCGCAACGCGCGCAGCAGATGCGTGCCCGGCCGCGTCTCGTCAGCCTGATCGGCATCCGTGCGCTTGCAGGTCGTGCAAACCGTCAAGATCGTTGGCATCGCGCCCATCCCTTTCGCTTTCGGCGGCAGGGGATCGAGCCAGAGGGACATGGGGTCATGCAAAGCGACCGGCATTGTCCACCCGGTCGCGAAACACCCCGTTCGCCCGTAATCATCAACGCTGGCAGGTCTCCCGGCTTGCGGATCCCGGGCCCTTGTCAGGGCCCGGCGGTCTCCTCTCCTTCCCGGCCATGGGGCCAGTGGCTTGAGGCGACCTCTCCGGTCACGGTCGCGGGGGCGGCTGCGCTCAGATCCGATCCGATTTCGGATCGCAAACCTGTCGCATTCCCTCTTCGCCTGCCGTAATGACAGGAACCAGCGCATCCCCTGATTGGGCGAGCGCCCCCCTTTTGTCAAGCGATGGAGCGCCCGATGAGCATCGAAACCGACAGCCCGGAAACGCTGGCCCGCCACAGCGCGAAAATGGCCAAGAAAAAAGCCGCGCGCGACAAGATCATGGCGGGAAAATCAGGCGAAAAAGGGCTGATAATCGTCCATACCGGACCGGGCAAGGGCAAGTCCTCCTCGGGTTTCGGGATGATTCTGCGCTGCATCGCACACGGAATGCCCTGCGCGGTCGTGCAGTTCATCAAGGGCGCCTGGGATACCGGCGAGCGCCGCCTGCTGACGGAAAATTTCGGCGACCTGTGTCAATTTCACGCAATGGGCGAGGGCTTCACCTGGGAGACGCAGGACCGCGAGCGTGACATCGCAGCGGCCCGCGCGGGATGGGAGAAGGCCAAGGAACTGATCCGCGACCCCGAGATTCGGATGGTCCTGCTCGACGAGATCAATATCGCGCTGCGCTACGACTATCTCGACCTCGACGAGGTGCTGGATTTCCTGCGCGAGGAGAAACCCGCGATGACACATGTCGTGCTGACCGGGCGCAACGCCGCCGAGGCGCTGATCGAGGCGGCCGATCTGGTGACCGAGATGACGCTGGTCAAGCACCCGTTCCGCTCGGGCATCAAGGGTCAGGCGGGGGTGGAATTCTGAGCCATCCGCGCAGCCTTCCCGATGCTACGGTCGGTTTCAGGTATTTGAAGCAAGATGAAAGGTAAGGGATTGTTAACCTCGCTCTGCAAATCTGGCCGTGCGGTACAGGGAAAGGTCCCGATGACCGCGCAAGGTGAAAGCGTCGCGCCGCCCCCGGATGATCGGGCTGTGGTGCGGCGCCCCTCCTCCCCTTTCATCTTGCCCGGAAATACCTTCGCCGGAGGCTCCCGAACGCCTCGCAAATGCACGGTCGGGGCTTCGCGATGACAGCACTGATGATTCAGGGCGCCGGGTCGAATGTCGGCAAGTCGATTCTGGTGGCGGGGCTGTGCCGGGCGGCGCGGCGGCGCGGGCTGCGTGTCGCGCCCTTCAAGCCGCAGAACATGTCGAACAATGCCGCCGTCACCGCCGATGGTGGCGAGATCGGGCGGGCGCAGGCCTTGCAGGCGCTGGCTTGCGGCCTTGAGCCGGTGGTCGACATGAACCCCGTCCTCCTGAAACCAGAGAGCGATATCGGGGCGCAGGTGATCGTGCAGGGCCGCCGGCTGACCACGACGCGGGCGCGCGATTACGCCGCGATCAAGCCGAAGCTTATGGGCGCCGTGCTCGAAAGCTTCGGGCGGCTGCGCGCGGCGCATGATCTGGTGATCGTCGAGGGCGCGGGGTCTCCGGCCGAGGTCAATTTGCGCGCGGGTGACATCGCAAATATGGGTTTCGCACGCGCGGCGAGCGTCCCGGTCGTGCTGGCGGGTGACATCGATCGCGGCGGGGTGATCGCGCAGATCGTGGGCACCCAGACGGTGATCGATCCCGAGGATGCGGCGATGATCGAAGGCTTCCTGATCAACAAGTTTCGGGGCGATGTCAGCCTGTTCGAAGATGGCTACGCGATGATCGAGGCGCGGACCGGCTGGCGCGGCTTCGGCGTGCTGCCCTGGTTCGCGCAGGCACATCTGCTGCCTGCCGAAGATGCTCTCGACCTCACGCGCGCGTCGCGAGGCAGCGGGCTCAAGGTGGCGTGCCTCGCTCTGTCGCGGATCGCGAATTTCGACGATCTCGACCCTCTCGCGGCTGAACCCGGAATCGATCTGGTGATGGTCGGCCCCGGCCAGACGATCCCGGGCGATGCGCATCTGGTGATCCTGCCCGGCACGAAGTCGACGCGCGGCGATCTGGCATTCCTACGCGAACAGGGCTGGGACATCGACCTGGTGGCGCATTACCGGCGCGGCGGGCATGTGCTGGGGATTTGCGGCGGCTATCAGATGCTCGGCCGCTCGGTCGCAGATCCGGAAGGGATCGAAGGTGCGCCCGGCGTGACCGAGGGGCTGGGGCTGCTGAATGTGGAAACGGTGATGTCGCCCGACAAGCGGCTGACACGGGTGACAGCAGAGCACATGGGCACCGGGCTTTCGGTCGAGGGTTACGAAATCCATATCGGACGCACCGAAGGCCCCGACCGCGCACGGCCTTTCGCACGGATCGACGGGATCGAAGAGGGCGCGATCTCGGGGTGCGGCCGGGTCACGGGCAGTTACCTGCATGGGCTGTTCGGGGCCGACGCGTTCCGCGCCACCTGGCTGAGCGGGCTCGGGATCACGGCGAGCGGGCAGAGCCATGCGGGGCGCGTTGAGGCGACCCTTGACGCGCTGGCCGATCACATGGAGGAGCATCTGGACGTGGACGGGTTGCTGGCGCTTGCGCGCTAGATCGTCTGCCAGAGCGTGGGCGCGTCCTCCTGCCAGCCCAGACGGTGCAGAAGCGGCCTGTCATCGGTGAACGCCGGATAGCCGAGGCATAAAAGCGCGGAAAATTCCAAACCCTCGGGAACGCCCATAAGCCGCTCCACCGCCCTCGGATCGAGGATCGACACCATCCCCAGGCCGAGGTTCTCGGCCCGCGCGGCCAGCCAGAGCGTATGAATTGCCATCGCGGTAGACTGGCGCAGGGTCTCGGGCATGGTCAGTCGGCCAAGGCGGTGCCCCGCCTCTGGGTCGATCTCGGTGAAGACCCCCAGCTGCACCGGCGCGGCCTCCAGGCCCTGCAGCTTGAGTTCAGCGTATTGCGCCGCGCGGGCGCCTTCATACTGGCGTGCCGCCTGCGCGTTGCAGCGCGCGAAGATCGCGCGCAGCTCGGCGCGGATCACGGGGCTTTCGATTCGCATCACCCGCCAGGGCCGCGCATTTCCCACCGAGGGCGCGCGATCCATCGCCACGCGCAGCCGCTCGAGAACGGGCTCGGGCACCGGGTCGGTCCGGAAATGGCGCGTATCGCGCCGCCAGCACAGAATTTCGGCGAGCGTCTCGCGCGCGCGATCATCGAATTCCATCGCCCAACACCTCTTCGAGACGCGCCCATTCCCGTTCCGCGCCGGGCAGGCCGAGGCGCAGCCAGGTCGGCGACCACGGGAAGATCCGGCTCCAGATCCGGGCGCGGGCAAGCCGGTTTTGCGCGGCAATTGCATCGAGCGTCGCGTAGCTGCGGAACAGATGGGTGCCGCCGATCACTTCCCATCCGGCGTGGGTGGCGAGCGCATCGAGACGCGCGGTCTCGGCGCTCAAGCGGGCAACGGTTGCCGCGTGCCAGTCGCGATCGGCCAAAGCCCGGCGGCCGATCTCGAGCGCGGGACCGGCCACGGGCCAGGGCCCCGCCATCTCGGAGAGCCGCGTGACGGTCGCGGCATCGGCGAAGGCAAAGCCGAGCCGCAGCCCCGCCAGCCCCCAGAATTTCCCGAAGGAGCGCAGCACGATCAAGCGCTCTCCGGCAGCCCCGGCCACTGACAGTTCCGGCACCGGATCGGCAAAGCTCTCATCGACGACCAGCCGTCCAACATCGGGCGCGAGCGCGCGCAAGGCCTGTGCGGGATGGTGGGTGCCATCGGGGTTGTTGGGGTTGACCACGATGGCCAGGTCCGCCCCGGCTAGATCTGCAAGGCGGGAAACCTCGTCGACCTGCCACCCGGCGCTGCGCAGCGCGGCGGCGTGTTCGTTATAGGTCGGGGCGAGAATGCGGGCGCGGCCCGGCGGGACGAGACGCGGGATCAACTGGATCGCCTGCTGCGCGCCGGCGAGCGCCACGCCGGGCGCGTGAGTCGCGAAGGCCTCCTGCGCGGCGGCGACGAGGGCCGATTTCGCGGCCTGCGTCGGCAAATCGGTCCAGACGTTGGGCGGCAGATCGGGCACCGGCCAGGGCTGGCGGTTGATCCCGGTCGAAAGGTCGATCCAATCCTCGCCGCCCCAGAGCGCCGTCGCCCGGTCGATATTTCCCCCGTGATCGCGCATTCATCCCCTCCAGATCGCCCAGGCGACAAGCCCAAGCAGCACTGCTCCAAGTCCCATGGCCCGGGTGTAGAGCGCAAGCCCCCGCGCGAGGTCGCGCGGCCCCGGATCGGGCGCGGCGCCGTTGAGCCAAGGCTCCTGCGCGATCCGATCCCCGTAGATACGCGGGCCGGAAAGCCGGACCCCCAGCACCCCGGCAAGCGCCGCTTCCGGCCAGCCCGCATTGGGCGAGCGATGCGCACTGGCATCGCGGCGCATCACCCGAAACGCCGCCTTCGCCCGGGCGCCGGACGCCAGCGCGAACAGCGCCCCCGTCAACCGCGCGGGCAGCAGGTTCACCCCATCGTCGATCCGCGCAGAGGCCCAGCCGAAGGCTTCATAGCGCGCATTGCGGTGACCGATCATCGAATCGAGCGTGTTGATCGCCTTGTAACCCGCGATGCCGGGAAGGCCGAGAAGGGCGCCCCAGAAAAGTGGCGCGACGATCCCGTCCGAGCTGTTCTCGGCCAGGCTCTCGAGCGCCGCGCGCGCGACACCGGCCTCATCGAGCTGCGCCGGATCACGTCCGACGATCATCGCGACGGCGTGGCGCGCACCGGTCAGATCGCCCGAGATCAGCGGCTTCGCGACCCGCGCCACATGATCATGCATCGAGCGCAGCGCAACCAGCGGCCAGGCGAGCGCACCGCCGATGACCATGCCCAGCCAGCCCGCGGGCAGTAGCGCTTGTGCAACCGCCCCGAGCCCCGCAGCGACGCCCGTCACGAACAGCGCGGTCACGACACCACGCGCGCGCCGGTTCGTGCCCTCCCGGCTCAGCCGGGCCTCGAGCACGCCGATCAGGGCCCCGAGCCAGGTCACCGGGTGACCGATCCGCTCGAACAGCGCTTTTGGCCAGCCAAACGCGAGATCGAACGCCATGGCAACCAGCATCATCGCGGCAAAATTCATCGCTCTCCTCCGCGAAACTGGCGCAGCTGGCGCAGGTCCGCCGCGCGCAACAGCCCTGCCGCGTCGTCGGGAACGGTGCCGGGTGCAAAGATCAGACCTCGTGCCGCTCCGGTATGGGCGCGCAACCAGCCAAGCGCGCCGAGATCACGGACGAGCTGCGGTGTCGGGTCCGTCTTTGGTCCGCGC
The DNA here is from genome assembly GCF_000714535.1 of Thioclava pacifica DSM 10166. GTDB lineage: Bacteria > Pseudomonadota > Alphaproteobacteria > Rhodobacterales > Rhodobacteraceae > Thioclava > Thioclava pacifica. The sequence goes on from NZ_AUND01000007.1 coordinate 22,965, forward strand.
CGATCGGTGCAACGCAGGGCGCTTTGCGTGGCGAGGGCTGCGAATTCCTCAAGCCCGCACGCTAGGCTCCACTGCGCGACAAGATCCGAGATGTCGGCAAAATTCGTATCCTGCGGATCGGTGAAGCTCGGACCACCCCAGAACCCGCCAAGGATCTCGTATCGTGGCAGCGGCGGAAAATGCTCCAACGGCCGCCCGATGCGTGACGCCCAAAGCATGCGCTCGGGAGCCGGAAAGGCCAGCGGATCGGCGGCCCCCTCACTCTCAATGCAGGCGGCGGCCAACGCCTCGGGCGATCCCTGCCAGCCTGCAAGCCGGGCCAGTCCGACAAGCCGCGCAGTCGACACGCCCGTGCCAAGACCGAGAGGCGTTTGCGCGCGCATCCTCACGACACCCCGCAGATCGAGCCCCAGCGACCGCAGGAACCGGCGCACCTCCACCGGCCTCAGCCCGACGCCGTGAAGGCGCAGGCCCCGGCGCTGTGGGACGTGCCAGAGACGGACATGATCCGCGACGGGCAGCGTGATCAGCGCCACGGGGCCTTGCGCTCCGATCCGTCCCTGTATCCATTCCCCGAAATGCCCCGGCACGGAGATATGCGTCACGCGGCCGGTCATCCGATCCCGCCCGCGTTGACGCAGCCGATCGACCAGGCCTCACCGGCGAGAGCGGTGATCCGCGTGACCGAGAGCGGATCGACGCGGAAGGAGAGCGCCGGAGCCTCTTGGCCGAGGGCCAGGGCCAGGGCCGCGCGCACAACGCCCGCATGGGTCATGACGGCGACCTGCCCCCCTTGCCACGCGATCTCCTGCAGGGCGGGTGCCACCCGGGCACAAAGATCGGCAAAGCTCTCGCCCCCCGGCGGCCTGTGGCGCGCCAGATCCGCGCCGGACATCGCGCCAAGATCGGGCAATTGGCCAAAGGGGATGCCCTCCCAATCCCCGAAATCCTGCTCCCACAGGCGGGCGTCGGTGGCGAATGCGCGATCAGGCCAGAGCGCGCGCGCCGTCTGGACGCAGCGCAGAGCCGGGCTCGCGACGACTCGCACCGTGCCAAGCCTGTCGCGCAGCGCCCTGAGCGCGCCCTTATCTGGCAGAAGCGCCCCCACATCCCGCCGTCCGGCCAAGGCGCCGCCATGATCGGCCGGCGCGTGGCGCAGCAAGATCAGCTCTGTCGGCGCCATCTCCAGCATGGCGGTTTTTCTCCTTTCGCAACCGCGCCTTTTCTGCTTTGTCTGCACGCCGGGAACAAGAGACAACAGCGCGAACCAGCCATGGCACGCATTCATCTGATCACGGGCGGCGCGCGATCCGGCAAGAGCGCCCTGGCCGAAGCGGCCACGCTAAGCCTTGGAAATCACGCGTATTATATCGCCACGGCCCAGGCGTTCGACGATGAGATGAGAGCCCGCATTTCCATCCATCGCGCCCGGCGCACGGAGGTCTGGAAGACGCATGAGGCCCCGTTCGAACTCGCCGCGACGCTACGTGCGACCGATGACGCGCCGCGCCTGGTGGACTGCTTGACGCTCTGGCTGAGCAACCTCATTCTGGCCGAGCGCGACTGGGAGGCCGAGACGCGCGAATTGCTAGCCCTGTTGCCCGTTCTCGTGCATCCGGTGGTGTTCGTGAGCAACGAGGTGGGCATGGGCATCGTGCCGGAAAACGGGCTCGCGCGGGCGTTTCGCGACGCGGCGGGGCTTTTGAATCAACGGATCGCCGCAGCGGCCGACGAGGTGACGCTGGCGGTCGCGGGCCTGCCATTAAAGGTGAAATGACATATGGAAATTCTCTCCCTCTCCGAGATCGCATCGCTGGCCGAGCACCTGCCCGCCTTCGAGACCGAGGCGGCTAACGCCGCGCGCGCGCGTCAGGACAGCCTGACCAAGCCACCCGGGTCTCTGGGACGCCTAGAGGAGCTGGCGATCTTCATGGCGGGCTGGCGCGGCACGGCGCGACCGCGCATCGGCAAGGCACAGGCGGTGATCTTTGCCGGCAATCACGGCATCTGCGCGCGGGGCGTGAACCCCTACCCGCAGGAAGTCACCGCCCAGATGGTGATGAATTTCGAACATGGCGGCGCCTCGATCAACCAGCTTTGCCGCGCGAACGGGGCGGATCTGTCGGTGGTTGCGCTCGATCTCGAACGCCCGACCGCAGATTTCACCCAAGGCCCCGCGATGAGCGAGGCCGAAACGCTTGATGCGATCAATCGCGGCATCGCGGCCGTCGATCCCGAGGCCGATGTCCTGATCCTTGGCGAGATGGGAATCGGCAATTCGACGATCGCGGCGGCGCTGACCTCGGCGCTGTTCGGCGCGACGCCCGCAGACTGGGTCGGCCCCGGAACCGGCTCGAACGCCGAGGGAATCCAGCGCAAGATCACCGCGATCGAAGCGGGGCTGAAGCGCCATGGCGGCGCCTCCGCGATGGCGACGCTCGCAGCACTCGGCGGGCGTGAACAGGCCGCGATTTGCGGTGCGGTCCTGGCCGCGCGGGCGCATCGGATCCCAGTCATCCTCGACGGTTTCATCTGCACCGCGGCGGCCGCCACCCTATACGCTGCCGATCCGTGCCTGCTTGATCATTGCCTTGTCGGGCATGTCTCGCCCGAGCCGGGTCACCGGCGCCTGCTCGACGCGATGGGCAAGAAGGCCGTGCTCGAATTCGACATGCGGCTGGGCGAGGGCTCGGGAGCCGCGCTCGCCCTGGGCATCCTCCGTTCGGCCCTCGAGTGCCATAACGGGATGGCGACCTTTGGCGAGGCCGGGGTCAGCGGGGCATGATCGCGCGCCGCGTGAGAGAGGCGCATCTAGCGCTCGTGTTGCTCACGCGGCTTCCGCTGCCGCGCCTGCGTGACCCGGTGCCGAGTATCGGCGCGGCCGCCTGGGCGTTTCCCCTGGCCGGTCTCGCGGTCGCCCTGATCGCCGCCGCAATCGGCCTGATCTGCCTCGCGCTGAACCTCCCGGCGCCGCTTGTCGCGGGATTTTGTATCGCAGCACAGGTGCTCGCCACCGGCGCGCTTCATGAGGATGGGCTCGCGGATTTCGCGGACGGGCTCTGGGGCGGCACCACGCCCGAACGTCGCCTCGAGATCATGCGCGACAGCCGGATCGGCAGCTACGGCACGATTGCACTCATTCTGGGCCTAGGGCTGCGCTGGCAGGCCCTTGCAGCCCTTGCCGGCCATCCCACGGTCATGTGTCTGGCTCTGGTGACGACCGCGATGTCGAGCCGTTCCGGTGCCTCGATCCTCCTCGCAACTATCCCGGCGGCTCGATCAGACGGGCTCGGACACAATGCGCGCGACGCCGGAAAAAAGTCCGCGATCATTGCCACTTTTTTCCCCATCCTCGCGTTGCTAGGTATCGCCGTTTATGCGGGTCCATTGGTCCTGCCTTTGATGTTCATCATGACGGGCGTGACGCTCTGGCTTGTGTCCAGACTCGCCAGGGCGCGGCTCGGAGGCCAGACGGGTGACGTTCTCGGCGCGACACAGCAACTCATTGAAATTGTGGGACTTACAACCATCACCGCACTTGTCTTCTAACACTGCTTCAGATTTTCTGAGCACCTCCCCGAAAATCGGACAGTGACGGAAGCTACGATCTGACGTCTGCTGGTCTCCCAGAAAGAGGAGATCAGAACATGTCGAAGCGCAGGAACTATGATGCGAGCTTCGAGGCTCTCGCGGCGCTGGAAGCAGTGAAGGGCGAGCGCACCGGGTCGGAGACCGCTCGCAGGCGCAGGCCGGCGTTGGCCGATGGATTACCTTCTACAATCACCAGCGGCCCCACGCCGTGACCCGCCACTGAACTTTCATCCAGCCGGAACCGGAGCCCTTTGGGTTGTGATCCGCACCCCAGAGCTCTACCGCCCTTAGGCAGAGTTTCCCGGCTTTGCTCAGGGTGTCTGACGTCAGCGCCAATG
>NZ_AUND01000008.1 GCF_000714535.1 Thioclava pacifica DSM 10166
TAACCGTGGCCGGGTATTTCGCGCAAGGCGCCGGGCTTGTCAAGCGGCCCGCCCGCGCTGGCGCGAATTTTTTCGACCCCGGCCAGCGCTTTCCGATCAGGCTGGGATCGAAACTTTCGATTTCACGAAGGCGACCAGATCGCCTGCCGGTCGGGCCCCGGCGGCACGCGCGACTTCGCGCCCCTTCTGAAACAGGATGAAGGCGGGGATGCCCTGAATCCGGTAGCGCTGGGTCGCGGTGGGGTTCACCTGCGTATTGATCTTGGCGAGGCGCACGTGCGGGGTCAGCTGCTCGGCGGCCATGTTGAACTGCGGCGCCATTGCCTTGCAGGGGCCACACCAGGGCGCCCAGAAATCGACCAGCAGCGGCAGGTCGTCCTTCTCGGCCTTCGCGAGCGTCGCGAAATCGACCTCGGCCACTTTGTGCGAGACCAGCCAGCCCCCGCAGGTGCCGCATTTGGGTTTGGCGCCGAGCTTGTCGGCGGGAACTCGGTTCGCCTGCCCGCAATCGAGACAGGTCACTCTGTAGGATTGGGTCATGTCACCGCTCCTTTGCATTCAACTTGCACAGTATATCAGAATGGCTTGTCGCGAATACAAGGAGACGACATGACGCGCTGGACCGAGCTCACGCCCGAGAGGCAGATAGATCTGCGGGCCGCCTACGAGGTGGAAATGGCGAGACAGGGCACGACCTGTTCGCTTGATGAAAAGGTGGTGCGTTTCGCCAATTGGCTCGCGCCCCAAGGCATCGCCTTCGGCATGGAGGATCTGCCCGGGCGGCGCTGAACTCGCCTTAGCGCTTCAGATAGGCAACCGCCGCGACCACGATCAGCGCTGCAATCACCGCGAAGGCGATCTTCCAGGGTGACCACGGGCGATCGCCCTGCACCCGGCCCGTCTGGGCGTTGACGACGAACCGGTAGGAGCGGCCGCGGAACTTGTAGGCGGCAGTCCAGACCGGCAGCAGAACATGCTTGAAGGTCTCGGCCGAGAAGCGGGGATCCATCGAGCCGATGCGCTGCTCGTCGCCGCCGATATCGCGGCGAATATCGGTCTGGATCACGCGGATCATCTCGGCCTGAGCGGCGTGATGCCCCTCATGCAGTTCGACCGTGTAGCCCTCGGCTGAAAAGCCCGCGAGATAGTCGCGCTGATAGGGTTCGAGGGCTCCCAGATCCCAGGGTTGCAACGCCTGGACATAACCGGGCGGCAGCGAGCGCGCGGCATAGATCAACACGTCGTCGAAATCCCGTGCGACCTGACCGGAGACCGAACTCCAGCGGATCCGGCGCACTTGCTGGGTGCGGGGGCCCTTGTCGGTGTGCACGGTGCGCGTCTCGTAATAGGCATCACCGCGCTGACCGGTATAGCGAGTGCGGGTCGCGGCATCGAAGGTCCAGAACGGCGCGTAAATCCCGGTCATTCGCCGCCCCTTGCGGGCATATTGCGAGAGCCCATTGGGCGCGAACCACAGTGAGCCCAGCCATTTCGAGAGGGCCGCGCGGGCTTGGTCCTCGGTGATCTGGAAGGGCAGGACGCCTTGCGGCTTGATCAGCCGCGTGGTGCCTGTATCGGTGACGACGGGGGTCGCGCAAAACGGGCATTCGGTGGCGTGCTCGCCGTTTTGCAGCTCGATCGTCGCGCCGCAATTGGGGCAGGAGACAGTGCGGTGTTCCTCCATCTCCTGCGGGGGCATCTCACGCCTGAGCGCCTGTTCCAGAGGGATTTCGCGCAGATGCGCCTCACCGCGCCCGGTCGCAGCGGGGATATCCTGCACGTGGCCGCAATGGTCACAGACGAGCCTCGTCTGGCCCGGGGCAAAGCGCAGATCAGCGCCACAGCTTTCACAGTGATAATGGCTCTCGCCGCGCGGGTCGGCCGGGGCGGAAGACTTGCTCCGCCCCACTTTCGGAATTCCGGTCATACGCTCAGCCCGCAGGCGGCGCAGCGGGCGGCGGGGGGGGCGGGGCGATGGTGAAGAGCTGCGCGAGTTCGGTCACGTCCTCGGCACGCATCCAGCCGTTCTGGCCTGGTGTCCAGACGAGGCTATCGCGGGTGAGCGCGCCCTCGGAGACCATCCGTCCCAGATGCCCACGTCCGTAGGGCCCCTGCGTCTGCCCGTTCACCGCAAGATGCCAGACCTTCTCGACCGGCGGGGGCGGAGGCGGCGGAGCTGCAGCGGCGGGTTGTTGCGGCATTTGCCCCCACGGCCCCATCTGCTGGCCCATCGCCATGCCCATCCCGGCGCCCATGCCCGCGCCCATCGCAGCGCCCATTCCGGCGGAAGCGCCCGAGCCCGGCTGACCCATCGCCTCGGCGGCGTTGAACTGCATGTATTTGTTCAGATCGCCCACGATCCCCATCGAGGTACGCTTGTCGAGCACGGCCTCGACCGCCTCGGGCAGCGAGACGTTTTCGATGTAGAACTCCGGCAGCTCGAGACCGTAGGCGGCAATCGTCGGCGCGATCGCCTTGGTGATCAGCTTGCCCATATCGGCGGTATTCGCGGCCATATCCAGCACCGGAATGCCCGAGCTGGCGATCGCGCGCGAGAACTCCTGCACGATCACGTTGCGCAGCTGGTAGCTGATCTCGTCCGAGGTGAATTCGCCATCAGTGCCGACGATCTCGGTCAGGAACTTGCCCGGATCGGTGACGCGCATCGAATAGGTGCCAAACGCGCGGAGGCGCACCGGCCCGAATTCGGGGTCGCGCGCCATCACCGGGTTCTTCGTGCCCCATTTGAGGTCGTTGAAGCGGGTCGTGTTGACGAAATAGATCTCGGACTGGAAGGGCGATTTGAACCCGTGATCCCAGTGCTGGAGCGTGGTCAGGATCGGCAGATTGTTCGTTTCCAGCATGTAGAGGCCGGGGCCGAACACATCTGCGAGCTGGCCTTCATGGACGAAGACCGCCGCCTGTCCCTCGCGCACCGTGAGCTTCGCGCCATATTTGATCGCATGTCCCTCGCGCTCAAAGCGCCAGACCATCGTGTCGCGGGTGTCGTCGGTCCAGCCGATAACGTCGATGAACTCGCCGGAAAGGAAGTCGAGAATGCCCATGGGTCTCTCCTGATACTGTGATCAACTGTTCTGCGCGGGACAGGGCGGCGGGTCCAGCCAGCCTTTGTCACCGGTAATGAATTGTGCGTAGAGCGCGACCATGCGGCCCTGCGCGTCGTGAAGGCTTGCGACGGGGTAGCCGCCATCGCCCCAGCCCGACCCCGAGACGGGAAAGCGCGCGCCGCCGGGCAGTTCGACGAGGAAGGGCACGGTCGGATATTGCGCGTCGAGCTGGTCGGCATAGGGTCCGACATAGAGCTCGCCCTCATGAGGCCTGCCATAGTCATCGAGCGCCGCGAGATCGGCCGGGGTCAGAAAGCCCGCAAGCCCGGTATCGACACCGATCACGCTCAGCTCCTTGCCGCAGACCACCGGCGCATCCGACCAGATCAGCGCCATGAAGGCAGTACGGCCCTCGGTCGTCTCCTGCAGCCCCACCAGCCGTGCCGGGCTCTCGGGCACACGCAAGGGGGCATCGCGACGGTTCCACAGCGTCAGCGGATCAGTGGCGTAGATCTCGCCGCCTTCAGCGGCCCATGTGCCCCCGTCATGCAGCCGGGTCTCGAACCCCGCGCCCGCGCGCAGCCAGTCGAGCGCGGATTGCGGGGTGCCCGTGGCCCCTGCCAGCGCCCCGAACGGCAGGACCGCCAGCGCGGCAACAGGGAGGATATGGCGATGACTCGTCATCGCTCAGCTCTCGCCGCCCATCAATTCGGCGGCGATTGTGGTCACGATCGGGCGTGCCTCGGCCTCGGTCATGCCGGGACGCAGGCGCGGGTCATAGAGGATGCGCAGCAGCAGCTCGTCATGCTTGGTCAGCAGCGAGAACTCCTCGTCATCGTTAAAGATCGAGGGGCGCGCGCGCGGATAGTCATTGGCGAGTCCAAGACCTTGCGCAAGCTCTTCGTGAATGCAGCTCGTGCGCAGGCTCGGCGGGTGCTCGCCGCGAATGACAGCCACGGCCTGACTGTAGACGGGGCTGTTCCCTTCGGAAAACGCGAAGACCACGCAATAGGTCGAGAGCGGAAGGTTGGTGATCGCCTCGACGCTGGTTTCGTCGATGCCGGGCACCAGTTCGCGCAGGCGCGGGCCGATGCCGCGGCGTTCATCTTCGGTCAGGAAGAGCACGTGGAAATTGCCGCCGCCGCGCACCACGCTGACAGGATGTTTCGAGGCCCGCGCGAGCTTGCTGGCATAGGCGGTGACCTCGGCGCGATCCGAAGCGCGGTCGGCTTTCGGGATCGCCGCGCCGAACTCGATATCCATGCGCACCGGTTGCTCCCAGCGGCGCAGGCGCGAGGGCGTCTGGCGCGCGACGAACCCACCGCCTTGCGGCGTGTACTCGTCATAGAGCGCGATCTGCACGAAATCCTGCGCCAATTGGCGCGTGGTGAAGGGGGCGTCGCGCGGCTCGACATCGGTGCGCAGCTGGCCGCGCGCCTCCATCTCGGCGGCGGTGCGGCTGTAATAGGCGTGCAACTCACGTGAGAGCGCGCTGGGCGTCGCGACTCCGGAGCGGTCGAGATCGGCCGGGGCTTCGGGCGGGCGCGCTGCCTTGCGCGGGGCGAGCGGCGAGCCGCCCATCCCCGGAATGCAGCCCGAGAGTGCGAGGCATCCCGCGATCCCGAGCGTCCAACGCAAGGCGCGCCCGCGCAGCATCAGGCGGCCCCGCCGCCCTGCGCGGAGGATTTCGCCGCCGCCAGCGTGTCGCGCAGCTTGTGCTCCATCTCGACGAGATCGTGCTCGGCTTCGGCGCGCTTGCGCTTGCCCTCATCGGCGATGCGCAGGCTATCCTCGATCGTCGCGATCAGATCGGCATTGGCCGCCTTCACCGCCTCGATATCGAAGACACCGCGTTCCATCTCGGTGCGGATTTCGGCATTGGCTTCGCGCAGGTTCTTGGCATTGGCCTTCAGAAGCTCGTTGGTGAGATCATTGGCTTCGCGCACCGCGCCTGCCGCCTCGCGCGAACGCTGGATCGTCACCGCTTGTGCCAGCTGCGTTTCCCACAGCGGCACGGTGTTCACGAGCGTCGAGTTGATCTTCGTCACGAGGCTCTTGTCGTTTTCCTGCACCAGCCGGATCGAGGGCAGCGACTGCATCGTCACCTGACGGGTGAGCTTGAGATCATGCACCCGGCGCTCGAGATCGTCGCGCGCGGCGCGCAGGTCGCGCAGTTCCTGCGCCTTGAGCACCTTGTCCTCTTCAGGCGCATCGGCCACGGCCTGTTCCAGCGCGGGAATATCGACCGTGTCGATCTGGTGCAGCTTCTCGGTGCCCGCCGCGATGTACAGCGCAAGCTCGTCATAGAAACGCAGGGTCTTGTCATAGAGCATGTCGAGCGACTTGATGTCCTTGAGCAGCTTGTGCTCGTGGCTCAGAAGCTCATCGGTCACGCGGTCGATCTGGCCCTGTACCTCTTCGAAACGGGCAACAAAATTCGCGAAAGGCGCGGCGCGGCCCAGCAGCTTCTCCCACCAGCTGCGGGTGCGGCGCACGTCAAGTTCGGAGACCGAGAAGCCGCGGATCGTGGTGACGATGCGGCGCAGGCTGTCGCCCGCGGGGCCCACATCCTTGTTCTTCACACCCGAGAGCATCTCCTGGCTGATCGCCTGAAGGTCGGTCTGCGCGCGCGAGCCGAATTGCACGATCGAGCCGGTATCGCCCATGTCGAGCTCGGCCATGCGCGAGCGGATCGCCTCGGCCGTCTCCGGAGGCGCCTGATCGAGCGGCACCACCGCCTCGGCAGGGCCCGGCTCGGGCAGGAGGGTCCCGGTCAGTCCCTCAACCTCGGTCATCAGCTCGGTCGCCTTCTGGCGGGTCGTCTCGGTCATCTCAGGCCTCCTTGCGGCATCGGGCAAATCGCCCGCTCTCACTCTTAAAATGTCACTTTCGTCCGTTCGCGGTCACAACCCCTTCGCGGGCAAGCCGGTCACGCAGAACCTCGATCTCGATCTCTAGCCCTTCGCGCCCGTCTTCGAGCATTTTTTTCGTGCGGGCGGTGAAATTGGCTTCGAGGTCGTCAAGCAGGGCCGCGTAATCGTCTCGGGCCTTCTCGTCGCGGGTATTGCGCCACAGATCGGCGAATTTCACCGTCGCGTCGCGCGCGCCCTCCAGATAGACGGTCATGTAGCGGCGCGCCTGCGCAAGATCGCCGGGATCTTCCTCGACCGCGCGGAAGAGATCGCGCGCGGTGGTGGCGAACTGGTCGACGCGGGAGATCAGCATGCGCTCGCCCGAGGGGGTAATGGCGCTGCGCATCTGGGTGAGGTAGGCCTCGCCTTCCTTGACGACACGGGCGACGCGCTCCTGCTGGAACGGGTCGATATCTTCCATGCCCTTGTCTTTCATCGGGTCGAAGCCGAAAGCCACGAGCGAGACGATCGTGCCGATCACGCCGATCGCGCCGGCGCCGATGAGGCCAAGCTCGGGTGCCTGAGCACCAAGCGCGAGGCCGATGCCGTAGAGGACAGAGCCCACGATCTTGCGCGGAAAAGCAGGGCGGCGGGCCGCGGCGCGGGCGACATAGGCAAACTCGGCGCGCAGCCCCTCGCGGATCGTCCAGGCTGCCCCCGCGATCAGTGCAAAGGCTCCAAGCGCACGGGCCAGGGCAAAGGGGCCCTCGCCGAAAGCGCCCAGAAGAAAGGGCAGGGCGGCCGCCACGATCCAGAACGGGCGGCCCTCTTCGGGATGACGGGTATCGGGGCGACGATGAGCGGGAATGCTGCGCGCGTCGCTCAGGTCGGGGCCGCTGCGGGGCGTGCCTTGCGGGCTGTATTTTCCGCCGAAACGCTGGGCCATCAGACGCTCCCCGTGAGCGCGACCGACAGCGTCAGCGCGATCATCAACCAGAAAGCGATCCTCTTTTGCGCGCTGCGCGACATTGCCAGCCCCCCGTGCCAGCCTCACGAGAGCGCGGAATTTCCGCGCCCTAGGGGAATTTATAGGCAGGCTGGCGGAGTTGTGCCAGAGGCGGGGTGTGAAATTCGCGCAAAACCGCCGAGGGAAAATGCGCGTGCTTTTCCCCTTCGGCGGTTGCCTTTCAGTTGATCACTCGCGCGATTTGCCGCGCGGTGCACCCTTGGGGCCGCTGCCGGAGGGGCGGCCACCGGGTTTGCGGTCACCGTCGCGGTGGGATTTGAACCCTTCGGCGCGCGGTTTGCCGCCGGGTTTGCCACCATGTGACTTGAAGCCTTCCGAGCGCGGTTTGCCCCCCGGTTTCCCGCCGTGGGACTTGAACCCCTCCGAGCGCGGTTTGCCGCCTTCGGGGCGCTCGCCGCGCGGTTTGCCAAAGCGCGGTTTGTCCCGCTGCGGGCGGTCGTCACGGTCCCGGTTGAAACGCGGCTTGTCCCCTTGCGGCCGGTCCTCGCGCTTGCGGTCGTAACGCGGCTTGTCGCCCTCATCGCGATGCGATTTGAACCCACCTGCGCGCGGCTTGCGCGGCCCGTCATCGCGACCACCTTCACGCTTGCCTTCGAAACGAGGCTTGCCAAAGCGCGGCTTGTCCCCCTGATCGCGGTCGTCGCGATCCCGGTTGTAGCGCGGACGGTCGCCCTGCGGACGGTCGTCGCGGTCCTTGCGGAAGCGCGGTTTGTCCTCGCCACGATCATCGCGATCGCGGTTGAAACGGGGCTTGTCGCCGCGCGGACGGTCGTCGCGATCACGGTTGAAGCGGGGCTTGTCGCCACCGTCACGGTCGGATTTGAACCCGCCGGTGCGCGGCTTGCGCGGGCGATCCTCGCGACCACCTTCGTCGCGATCCTTGCGGAAGCGCGGTTTGTCATCCCCGCCACGGTCGTCGCGATCCCGGTTGAAGCGGGGTTTGTCACCCCGCGGACGGTCATCGCGATCACGGCCGAAACGCGGTTTTTCGTCGCCGCGATCATCGCGGTCACGGTTGAACCGGGGTTTGTCACCCCGCGGGCGATCGTCGCGGTCACGGCCGAAGCGAGGCTTGCCATCGCGCGACCCACGCTCGGGGCGGTCGCCATCGCGACGCGGCTTGCGCTCGGGCCGCTCGTCGCCGCCGGCTGGCGCGTCTTCCAGAAGCCCGCCAAGCTGGTCGCGCAGCATGCGACGCTTCACCTCCATCACGTCGCCCGGCTGCATGTCGATCAAGCGGAAGGGGCCGTAGCTGATGCGGATCAGGCGGTTCACCTGCAGCCCGATTTCGGTCATGGCGCGGCGGATCTCGCGGTTGCGGCCTTCGCGGATGCCCACGGTCAGCCAGGCATTCGCGCCCTGCTGGCGGTCAAGCGAAACCTCCATCGGCAGGAATTCCTCGCCGTCGATGGTGATACCCTGGCGCAGCGGATCGAACAGCTGCTCGGTGGGGCGGCCGTTGACGCGCACGCGGTATTTACGCAGCCAGCCGGTCTCGGGCAGCTCCAGGCGGCGCTTGAGGCCACCGTCATTGGTCAGCAGCAGCAGCCCTTCGGAATTGAGGTCGAGACGGCCGACATTCAGCACGCGCGGCATGCCCTCGGGCATTTCGTCGAAGATCGTGCGGCGACCCTGTTCGTCCTTCTCGGTCGTGACCAGCCCCAGCGGCTTGTAATAGAGCCAGAGCCGCGTTTCCTGCGGCGCGTCGATCGGCTTGCCGTCGATGGTGATCTTGTCAGTGGGCGCCACGTCGAGCGCGGGCGAGGTGATCTGCTTGCCATTCACCGCAACCTTGCCGGCGAGGATCATCTTTTCGGCGTCGCGGCGCGAGGCCACGCCGGAGCGTGCAATCACCTTGGCGACGCGTTCATTGGAGGCGGGTTTGCTGGGAGCATGGGTCATGTCAGGTTCCTTCAAAGGGAGGGGGCGCCGGACTCACTCGGGCGCGAAGGTTCGCGCTCTACACCTTTCCATCTCACTTGGGAAGCGTCTTGATAAGGGCGGGTTTGCACGCGATGAAGGGGCATGAGTTTCCGGTCTTTCATGCAACAGGCGCTGGACGAGGCGCGCGCGGCCGCCGAGCGCGGTGAGGTGCCTGTGGGCGCGGTCGTGGTCTCGCCTGCGGGCGAGGTCGTGGCGGCGGCGGGCAACCGTACGCGCGAGCTGGCCGATCCCACGGCCCATGCCGAAATCCTCGCGATGCGCGACGCCTGCAAGGCGGCGGGCTCCGAACGGCTGCCGGGCTACGATCTCTATGTCACGCTGGAGCCTTGCCCGATGTGCGCCTCGGCCATTTCACAGGCCCGGATCGCGCGGCTTTACTACGGTGCGGCGGACCCGAAATCGGGTGGCGTGGCGCATGGACCCCGTGTTTTCACCCATCCGCAAAGCCATCATGTGCCCGAGGTCTATGACGGGATCGGTGCGGCGGAGGCCGAGGCTTTGCTCAAGGGCTTTTTCGCGGCAAAGCGGTAGAGGCACGCAGCTCATTCGGCGGCGAGCCGTCGTTCCTCGTCTTCCGCGTCGCGGTAGAGATAGTCGCGCGTCAGCGGCACGTCGCCGACCTCATGGGCAAGCTGATACTGGAACACCACCTGCCCGCCATGCCGAAAGGCCATCTCCGAGGCGACCAGATAGAACCGCCACATCCTGCAGAAACGTTCGTCGTAAAGCGCGGTGGCCTTTTCGATATTCGCCTCGAACCGGTCGCACCAATGTTTGAGCGTCTCGGCATAATGCAGCCGCCAGACCTCGAGATCGGTGGTGACGAGCCCCTCATGCTCGATTGCGTTCGAGGCTTCCGACATCGCCGGGCAATAGCCGCCCGGGAAGATGTATTTCGTGATGAAATCCGCCGTTGCCCCGGCCGGCCCGGAACGCCCGATGAAATGGATCAGCGCCACGCCGCCCGGTTTCAACAACTCGCGCAGTTTCGAGAAATACTCGCGGTAATGCGGCACGCCGACATGCTCGAACATGCCCACAGAAACGATCCGGTCGAAGCTTTCGCTCACGTCGCGGTAATCCATCAGCCGGATGTCGATCTTGTCCTCCAGCCCCGCCGCCTTCACCCGCTCGCGCGCCATCGCATGCTGTTCGCTCGACAGCGTGACGCCCACCACATGCGCGTCGAAATCACGCGCCAGCGTCAGCGCCATGCCGCCCCAGCCGCAGCCTATATCAAGAACGCGCATCCCCGGCTCGATCAGGAGCTTCTTCGCGATATGGCGTTTCTTCGCTTCCTGCGCCTCTTCCAGCGTCATGTCGGAGCGCTCGAAATAGGCGCAGCTATATTGCCGGTCCTTGTCGAGAAAGAGATCGTAGAGCGCGCTCGAGAGATCGTAGTGATGCGCGACATTGGTGCGCGCCTTGTTGACCGGGTTGAACTGCGCGAAACGGCGGCCGAAGAACCGGCTCGCCTCGCGCGGCTTTTCGAACCAGGGCATGCCCGCCCCGGTCTGGTTCGAGATCGCGAGCGCGAGAAACCCGCGAAGGTCATCATTTTCGATCGTGTAATCGCCGTTGGTGTAGCCTTCGCCGACGCCCAGATCGGGTTTCAGCACGATTTTGCGCACGGCGTCGGGGTTGCGAACCGTGATCCGGATCGGCGTGCCGGTGGCGTCGCCATATCGGCGTTCGGTTCCATCGGGGTAGATCAACTCCAGCGAGCCTTTGCGCACCAGATGGCGCAGCATGCGGTCGAGTAACGCGTCCCAAGCTCTCATTGGCATCTCCGGGTCTTGCGGGACGCGGCTGCGCCCCTCGGCTGGCCTCCGAAAGGAGAACCGGACATGCGGATCGGGGTTCCCCATGGAGATCAACTTAACTGAAAGTTGACGTTTTTTCGACCCGGCGCAGCGTGACGTGAGCGAGAGGCGGCTGTGAACCTCCGCACAGCTTGACTTTTCCCCGCTCAACAGGTGTATCGGCGCGACGATACGCAATTCCGATCCGGGGAGCCTCCCATGCATGCCTTTCGCAGCCATACCTGCGCCGATCTGAGCGCCGCCAATGCCGGTGAGACCGTCCGCCTCGCGGGCTGGGTCCATCGCGTGCGCGACCACGGGGGCGTGCTGTTCATCGACCTGCGCGACCATTACGGCATGACGCAGGTGCTCTGCGATGGCGACTCGGCCGCCTTCAAGGCGATGGAAAAGGTGCGCTCGGAATGGGTGATCCGCATCGACGGCACGGTGAAGCTGCGCGACGCGAGCCTCGTGAACCCGAAGATCCCGACCGGCGAGATCGAGGTCTATGTCCGCGAGATCGAAATTCTGGGCGAGGCCGAGGAACTGCCGCTGCCGGTATTCGGTGAGCTGGATTACCCGGAAGAAACCCGTCTGGCCTATCGCTTCCTCGACCTGCGCCGCGAGAGCCTGCACGACAAGATGATCCTGCGCTCGAACGTGGTGAAATCCATGCGCAAGCGGATGTGGGATGCGGAGTTCAACGAATTCCAGACCCCGATCATCACCGCCTCCTCGCCCGAAGGCGCGCGCGACTTCCTCGTGCCTTCGCGCCTGCACCCGGGCAAGTTCTACGCGCTGCCGCAAGCGCCGCAGCAGTTCAAGCAGCTGATCATGGTCGGCGGCTTCGACAAATATTTCCAGATCGCGCCCTGCTTCCGTGACGAAGACCCGCGCGCCGACCGCTCGCCGACCGATTTCTACCAGCTCGACGTGGAGATGAGCTTCGTCGAGCAAGAGGACATCTTCAACACGATGCAGCCGGTCATTCAGGGCGTGTTCGAGGAATTTTCCGATGGCCGCACCGTCGATCCGGTCTGGCCGCGAATCCCGTACGCCGAGTCGATGCTGAAATACGGCTCGGACAAGCCTGACCTGCGCAACCCGATCGAGATGCAGGTGGTCTCGGATCACTTCCGCGACTCGGGCTTTGCGATCTTCGCGAAACTGCTCGAGCAAGAAGGGACCGAGATCCGCGCGATCCCGGCCCCCACGGGCGGCTCGCGCAAGTTCTGCGACCGGATGAACAAGTTCGCGCAGGAACAGGGCCTGCCGGGCATGGGCTATATCTTCTGGCGCAAGGCAGAAGACGGCTCGGGTCTCGAAGGCGCGGGCCCGCTGGCGAAGAATATCGGCCCCGAGCGGACCGAGGCGATCCGGCAGCAGCTGGGTCTGGGCGAGGGCGATGCGGCCTTCTTCCTCGGCGGCGCTCCCGCCAGCTTCGAGGCGGTCGCAGGCCGTGCGCGCAACGTGATCGGCGAAGAGCTTGGCCTGACCGACAAGAGCCAGTTCAAATTCGCCTGGGTCGTCGATTTCCCGATGTATGAGGCCGATGACGAGGGCAAGATCGACTTCAGCCACAACCCGTTCTCGATGCCGCAAGGCGGGATGGAGGCGCTTTCGGGCAATCCACTCGACGTGAAGGGATACCAATACGACCTCGCCTGCAACGGCTACGAGATCCTCTCGGGTGCGATCCGCAACCACAAGCTCGAGATCATGTATCGCGCCTTCGAAATCGCGGGCTACGGCAAGGATGAAGTCGAGAAGCGCTTCGGAGGCATGGTCAAGGCGTTCAAATACGGCGCGCCCCCCCACGGCGGCTGCGCGGCTGGCATCGACCGGATCGTGATGATCCTCGCCGACACCGCCAATATTCGCGAAGTCATCATGTTCCCGATGAACCAGCGCGCCGAGGATCTGATGATGGGCGCGCCTTCGGAGCCCACCAACGAACAGCTGCGCGAGCTGCGCCTGCGGGTTCTTCCCAGGGAAGACTGATCCCGCGCGCTCACTGCACATGAAAAAGGCCCCGCTCCGGATCGAGCGGGGCCTTCTTCTTTCAGCCGCATGACATGTCCCGGGGGGCCGGTGTCGCCAGCGGGGGATAGTCCCCCTGCGGCAGTCCTGCCCGCGCCCCGATCAATCCTCGAGATGATCCTGAAGCTTCGCGTCGACCAGCGTCAGCTCTTTCTTCTTTCGGCTCAGGAAGCGCTCGCCATAGCCGTCGATCTCGGAGCTGTCGATGACCTCTTTCGCCCGCTTGAAGATGTCCTCTTCTTCCTCGTCGATATGGTGATTGTAGTCATGCGCAAGCGTGTTGAACTTGTTAAGCCAGCCGGGGCTCGCCATGTCCATTTCGTTGAGCTCTTCGAGCAGATCGTCGATCTCGGCATGTTCCTCGACGGAGTGACGCGCGGCGTCCTGCCCCCAGGTTTTGCTCATCAGTTTCGAGTAGAAAGTCTCTTCCTCGGCCGCGCCATGGGCCTTCACGTCATAATAGAACTCGTCCCAGGCTTTCTTGCGTTCGTCGCTCGCACCGGTGGTGTCGGCAATGGTCTTGAGCAGAGCGCGGTGATGGTCGTGGTCTTTCTTGATCTCGTCATAGATCGAGGGCATCGGTATTCCTCCGTCAAAAATGAATTTCGACGGATCAACGTGCGGGCCCCGCGCAAGGTTCCTGTCCGTCTCTGCGCATCGCCCGCCTCAAATCGCTGCACCCGCCGCGATGCGCGCCGCAAGGAGCCCGTTCACCGCGCGCATATCGGCCTGTGACGGCCCGCCCGAGCGCCCCAGCCGCCGTGCCGCCTGATCGAGTGCGGCGTCATGGGCCGAGCGCGCGACGCTGGCCAGGAAATGCGCGGCATAGGGGATTTGTGCGCCGTCGCGCCCGGCTTTGAGTACCTCGGCGAGGTGCTGGAGATCGTCGCGCAGCGCGATCGGGTCAGGGGTGACGACGGTGTCTGAGAGAATGCGCAGCCCGGGCGGGCGCTGCTCACTTGGCAGGGCGGCGAGGATCGCCTCCTGAAAGACCGCAAGGCTTTCGACGGGTTTGTCGAGAAACCCGTTCGCCCCGGCGGCGATCGCGGCTTCGCGCAGGTCCGTGTCGCCCGAGGTGCCCAGCACCACCGGCAGCGTTCCGCGCAGGCCGCGGATTTCGGTGATGAGCTCGGCGCCCGAGCCGTCGGGTAAGCCCATATCGACGATCACGACGCCCGGCCGGTAAGTCCGAAGATGTCGATGCGCCGAGCGCAGACAGTCGGCGCGTCGGATCCGCGCCCCCGAGCGCAGGCACAGCAACCGTACCGCCTCCGAGGCGAAGCGGCTGTCTTCGACCAGCAGCACCGTCAGCCCGGTCAGTGGGCGCTCGGGCGTCGGCGGCTTGTTGGCGATGGCGTCGATCGTATCACTCATGTCTGTCCCCCGTGCGAGATTCGCGTGTCCGCTTCAGTAGGGCGCAAACTGCCTAACGCCGCGTTAACGCGAACAGGGGCCTCGAGGCTTGCGCGAACCCCTCCGCCCCGCTAGGCAAAGGGCGCAGAGCCACGAAGGAGAGCCAGATGATCGGACGCCTGAACCATGTCGCCATTGCCGTGCCCGACCTCGAGGCCGCTTCGGCGCAATATCGCGACACGCTGGGTGCCAAGGTCGGCGCGCCGCAGGACGAGCCCGATCATGGCGTGACGGTGGTCTTCATCGAGCTGCCGAACACCAAGATCGAGCTGCTCTATCCGCTGGGCGACGACAGCCCGATCAACGGCTTTCTGGAGAAGAACCCTTCGGGCGGCATCCATCACATGTGTTTCGAGGTCGAAGACATCCTCGCGGCGCGCGACAAGCTGAAAGCCGAAGGCGCGCGGGTTCTGGGCACCGGCGAGCCGAAGATCGGCGCGCATGGCAAACCCGTGCTGTTCCTGCATCCGAAGGACTTCAACGGCTGCCTGATCGAGCTGGAGCAGGTCTGATGAGCCTCACCGGCGGGATCATTCTCTTCGCGGTGATCTGGTTCATGGTCTTCTTCATGGTCCTGCCGATCAAGCTGAAGACCCAAGGCGATGTCGACGAGATCGTGCCAGGCACCCATGCGGGCGCGCCGCACGAGGCGCATCTGGGTGCGAAGGTGAAGATCACCACCGGGGTCGCCATCGTGCTCTGGGCAATCATCGCGGGCATCCTGCTGTCGGGCATGATCACGCTGGAAGATATCGACTTCTTCGGCCGCCTGCGCCGCTGAGCGCGCGGAACGGGGACCGGCGCTGACGGGTTGAGGGGCTGAAAGAGAGGCCCCATGATCCCGCTTTGGTTTACTTTGCTCAGTTGGTTGGCGCTTACGATAGGCGTTCTGTCCTTCCTCTACCTGCTGCGCGAGATGCGCCGCCAGCTGCCCCATATGGCGATCATGGCCTGGGTCTGGCCGATCTGCGGTCTCTTTGCCGGGCCGCTGGTCATCTGGTTCCACCGGCGCTGGTCGGGCCATGGGGGTGCGCCGTTCCCGGTCTCTGTCGCGAAAGGGACGCTGCATTGCGGGGCGGGCTGCACGCTGGGCGATATCGCCGCCGAGAGCCTTGCGCTGATGATCCCTGCGGTGCTGATCCCCTTCGGTTGGCCGGGGTTCTGGGGCGAGAGGATCTTCGCACTCTGGGGGATCGACTATGTCTTCGCCCTCGCGATTGGCATCGTGTTTCAGTATTTCTCGATCGCGCCGATGCGCGGGCTCGGGCTTGGCGAAGGCCTGCGCGAGGCTGCGAAGGCCGATATAGCCTCGCTCACCTCCTGGCAGATCGGCATGTACGGGATGATGGCGATCTTCCATTTCGCCCTCTTCAAGGGACTTTGGGGCGCCGATGTCACGGCCGCCGATCCCGCGTTCTGGTTCGCGATGCAGATCGCGATGATGGCGGGATTCGTGACGGCCTATCCGGTGAACTGGCTGCTGATCCGCAAGGGCGTCAAGGAAGAGATGTGAGCCGCGCGGCGAGGCTTACCCGCGCCGGCCCATGATCGCGTGGAACAGATGGGTGAAGCCCGCAGCTCCCAGAACCGGAACGAAGAGATTCAGCAGTGGAATCGAAAGCGGCACCGCCATCAGCGCGCCAGCCGCCCAGACGGTCGCCTTGTTGCGCTCGTAAAGTGCGCGGGCCTCGTCGCGCTCCATCCGGCGCAATGCGGCCATCTGGAAATATTCGCGCCCCAGAAGATAGCCGTTGAGCCCAAAAAACAGGAAGGGCGCCAGCGGGATCACGAAGGGATAGATCGCCAGGGCGATCAGGTTCGCCACGATGATCACCCCGAAGAAGCGCAGCGTGTCCGAGAGGCTTTCGAAGAGGCTCAGTTTGCGCACCGGGGGCAGGGTGGGGTAATGCGCATCCTCGACCATCTCGGCCACATCCTCGAGGAAGAACCCGGTAAAGGCCGAGGCGACGGGCACCATCAGGAACATGCTCGCAATCAACATGATCCCGGCGGAGACGATCGAGAGCGCAGTGTCGATATGGCCGATCTCGCCGATAAAGGGCAGCGAGAAGCTGTCGGGCACCAGCCAGCCGATCAGCCAGACCATCGCGACATAGATCGCGATCAGCAGTCCTAGCGACAGCGCGACGCCGATACCCACAACCTTCATCGCACCGGGGCGCAGAAGATCGCCCCAGGCTTTCACGTAACTTGCGAAGATCATTCGGTGATCCAGCTGGTGATGGCGTCGAGATCGGGGCGCGGGCGGTCGACCGGGGTGAGGGCCTCGGTGCCGAGATGAATGAAGCCCGCGACGCTCTCGCCCGGCTTCAGCCCGAGCATGTCACGCCCGAAGGCCTCGTCATGCGCGGCCCAGCCCGACAGCCAGTTCGCCCCCCAGCCCGCGGCCAATGCGGCATTGAGAAGAGACAGGCAGACCGCGCCCGCGGAATAGACCTGCTCGATATGGGGGACTTTATCGCTTTCTTTGGGCGAAAGGATCACCGCGACGCAAAGCTGGCTGTCCAGAAACTGTTTGCCCGCCTTCGCAACCTTGTCCGCAGGCAGGCCCTGCGCCTGCGCGCGGGCTTCCGCCTCGGCCCCGAGGCGCAGAGCGGCCTCGCGGCTGATCACCACGAAACGCCAAGGTTCGAGTTTGCCGTGATCGGGGCTGCGAGCGCCCGCAGTCAGGATCTCGCGCAGCGCGTCGGCATCGGGGGCAGGGCCCACGAGCGTTTTGGCCGGGCGCGAGCGGCGGGTGAGAAGAAACTCCATCGCCGCCTCGTTGCGTCTGGCGGGGTTCACGGGGGTCATGTCGGTCATCAGCGTCTCCGTTTCCTGCGCCAGATATCGGGCGGGCGCGGACGGAATGCAACCATGCGGCCCCGCAAGGCGCGCGCAGGCGGCTTGTGCGCAGGCGAGCAGACCCTATGCTGCGCGACCGATGACCGATCTGAGCCACCTCGCCGTGTCCGGCACCGAAATCGCTTTGCGCGTGACGCCAAAGGCTTCGCGTAACGAAATTCGCATGGGCGACGAAGGCTTGCGCGCCTATGTCACGGTGGTGCCAGAGGGCGGTAAGGCCAATGCCGCCGTGCAGAAACTTCTCGCCAAGGCGCTGGGGGTCGCGAAGACGCGGCTCACACTCATCCGGGGCGAGACCGCCCGCGACAAGGTCTTCCGCCTCGACTGAGGCTCAGCCGTCCTCGGTCGGGGTTTCGCTCTGCTTGAGGCGATAGACCCCTTCGGGCAGGTTCAGCGCCGCCGCCAGCTCGCGCAGCTGCGCGTGGCTGAAAGTGATCGTCTGCACCTGGTCGGTCTGCTCGTCGAGCTGTTCGACCACCACGCAATCCTCGAAAGAGGAGATCGTGATGTCTTCCTGAAGATAGTCGCGCGGATCCGCCCCCTCGTCGACGAGGGTGATCACGGTCGAGTCGAATTCGTGTTCGATGGTAAACATGGAACGATGCTAGCGCGGGCCTCGCGGCGGCGGAAGCGAAATCGCGCGTGGCAGGACACAGTTGATCGCGCAGGCGCTAGGCGAAAGGGCCGGGCCGGGCTAAACTGACGCGAGAGCACCGAAATTTGTCACCGTTTCCGAACTGTTTGCCCGAGCCGATGCCGATCTCACGCCTGTCTCGCCTGATCCTTCTGCCCCTGCTGATCGCGCTTGCGGGCTGCGTGACGACACCTGTGCCGCAAACGCCAAGCGCGCCGGCATCATCGCCCGAACTCACCGCCCGCGCCGAGAAGGCGGTGGATCGGCTGGTGGCGGTGGCGCAGCGCATGGAGCCGCAGATCGAGGCGGAGTGCCGCGCGCGCACCACAGGGCGCAATTGCGATTACCGGCTCGTGGTCGATGACCGGCTCGACGAGCCGCCCAATGCTTTCCAGACCACCGACCGTGCCGGGCGTCCGGTGATCGGGGTGACGCTCGCGCTGGTGGGCGAGGTGCGCAATGCCGACGAGCTGGCCTTCGTGATCGGCCACGAGGCCGCCCATCACATCGCCGACCATATCGCCTCGCGCCAGCGCGACGCAGTGATCGGGGCGGTATTCCTCGGGCGTGCCGCACAAGCGCAGGGGGCGGATGCGCATACGATCCAGCAGGCACGGCGGCTGGGCGCGGAGCTTGGTTCGCGGATTTATTCGAAGGATTACGAGCTCGAGGCGGATCGGCTCGGCACGATCATCACCTGGGATGCGGGCTATGATCCGCTCAAGGGGGCCGCTTTCTTCATGCGCCTGCCCGATCCCGGCGATCGGGTTCTGGGTACGCACCCTCCCAATGCCTTGCGCATCGATGTGGTTCGCGACACCGTGGCCGAGCTGCACCGGGCTGCATCGGCAGGGAACCGGGCGGCCCGTTGAGCGATTGAGTCCGAAACGAGAGGGCGCCGCGATGCGCCCATGACGGGGGACGAATGGCGATATTTTCGCAACTGCGCTGGCGGTTGAAGAATGTCTTGCGCGAGATCTGGGTGCGGGTGAGTGCCTTCGGCCTGCTCGGCATCGTGACCGCGCTGGGGGCGGCAGGCTTTGGTTATCTCGTGCCGCCCGAGCTTGGCATGAAAATGGGCGCGGGCTCGGTCGAGCCGATCCTGAAGATCATCGCTACCGCGATGCTTACCGTCACGACCTTCTCCTTGCAGATCATGGTGACCGCCTTCGGCTCGGCCCAGACCGGGGCCACACCGCGCGCGATCAAGTTGCTGCAAACCGACCGGATCACGCAGAACGTGCTGGCGAGCTTCATCGGCGCCTTCGTCTTCTCTCTGGTCGGCATCATTGCGCTCGAGGCCAAAATCTATGACGATTCCGGCCGCTTTATCCTGCTGGTGGTTACTCTGATCGTCGTGGCGATCGTGGTGCTGTCGCTGTTGCGCTGGGTGCAGCATCTGAGCGAATTCGGGCGTCTGGGCGATGTGATCTCGCGCGTGGAGCGGGCTGCGCGTGACGCGCTCGTCACCCGCTGCGCCGAGCCCTGGCTGCGCGCTCAGTATTGGAAAGAGCCGCCAAAGGGTGTTTTTGGGGTGGCGTCGGACCGCACCGGGCATGTCCAGCATGTCGACATTGGGGCGCTCGAGAAGATCGCGCACGCCCATGACTGCCGGATCTGGCTCTGCGCGCCGCCCGGCGAATTCGTGCATCGTGCGGTCGATCTGGTGTTTTGCGATGCGCTGCCGGGCGATGCCGCGACGCGCGATGAGATCGAAGAAGCCGTGCGCGACGCCTTCACGATCGACCATGCCCGCGACTTTGATCAGGATCCGCAATTCGGCCTGATCGCTCTGGCCGAGATCGCCTCGCGCGCGCTCTCGCCGGGGATCAATGATCCGGGTACCGGCATCGATATTCTCGGGCGGCTGATCCGCGTGCTGGCCGACTGGCATCCGCCCGGCACGCCGCATCGCGAATTCGAGCGCGTCTTTGTGCGCCCGATCGCGCCCGGTCAGCTGATCGAGGATGCCTTCTCGGCGATCGGTCGCGACGGGGCGGGGATGTTCGAAGTCGCCTTGCGGCTTCAGGAGGTGCTCGCGGCGCTCGCGAAGATCCAGCCCGACCATTTTGGCGAACCTGCGGCGATGCAGGCATTGCGGGCCGCCAAGCTGTCCCAAGAGGCGCTAAGGATCGAGGCGGAGCGCGCACGCATCACCGCGATTGCGCAAGATACCGCTGCGCGGTTCGGTGGGCCGGGAGAGACAACCGGGGCTTGATCTGAATCATGGCTTCCCCCCTGATGCTGCGGCACACTGCCCGCATCACACAGGGAGACCGGCCATGTGCGCAGCGAAGAATCTCAACCGTCACGCCGCCATGATGAATCGCATGGCGCAGCTCATGGGGGCCGATCTGAGCGCCGAGATGGCGCAGGGTCGGCTGAGTGGCGAGGGCTGGAAGGATGCACTGATCCGTTGCACCGAATGCACTGATCCCGAGGCCTGCGTGGTCTGGCTCTCGGAGCGCGATCCCGCGCAGGCACCTGCCGAGGCTCCGCCTTCCTATTGTGAGAACCGCCTGATGATGTCCCGGTTGCGCGAAGCCGCCCGGGCCCGGACCGAAGGAGTGGAATGATGGGTATGCAAAACAGTATCGACCTGAACTTCTGGCTGACCCGCGGCATGGCGCGTCGGATCGGAGTGAATATCTCCGAGGCGATGCATGACGGCTTTCTGACCCAGGCCGATTTCGCGCAAATGATCACCACATGCCGGACCTGCGGGCGCACCGAGCTGTGCATGGCGATCCTCGCCGAGAAAGGGGCGGAGCCCGAGCCGATCCCTGACGACTGCCCCAATTCCGCGATCCTCAATTCGCTGCGTGCCCTTCACTGAGCGTTGCGTAGGTGACTGATCTGGAGGCTGCGCTCGCGTCGCCTCCTGCTTTTTTTCATTGAATATTTTGCCTTTTCCGGCCTCGCCCGCCGCGGGTGTCCTGTCGGCCGCGCTCGCGCGAATTTGCGCTGCGTCGCGGCAAAATTATCCGAAAAATCTCGTAGTGGATGTGCGCCTTTTGAAAGACTGCAACCCTTGATTGATTTATTCGCGGGCGCGTTGACAGGTTCGTGAGCCTTTGTGACCCTACGTTCCAAATGTGTGTGGGACATCAAAACATACTGATAACAAAGACGACGACTCTGTCGTGAAGGGTTGAATTTCCGACCTGATGGCTTGGGCGCGCGTGCGACGGCCATTTCTTCCCGACAGACCGAGGCTCTCAGGCAAGGCTCTCTCTCGACCGGTAAGGGTGTGGGATTTTTCGGGCTGGCCCGATGATGCGTAACGCGGTGTGGACGCGTGCGCATTGGCTGGTCTGTTTAAAGGGGGCTGACCAATGGCGCTGGAAGAAAATAACGAGATCATTCTCGGTGATGAACAGATTGTCGGCTCCGACGGTCTCACAGTCAGTAGCGATCAGGACGATTACTCGCCCGGGTCCACCGCGATCATCACCGCCGAGGGCGTCGAAGAAGGTGGCAGCGTCACCTTCGAAGTTGATCACGTCACCGACCCCGGCCCCGACGGCATCTACGGCACCGCCGACGACACCACGGTTGATCTGGGCGGCGACGGCCATGACAGCTGGACCGTTGTTGACGGCGGCGAAGGCGACCTCGACGGAGAGGCCAACGGCGTCATCGTTACCGAATGGTATGTGAACCCCGATGACTCTCTGAATGAAACCTTCCTGCTGAGCGCCACAAGCGGGGACAGCACTGCCTATTCGAGCTTCACCGACTCGGCGAGCTACAATCTCGACCAGTGGAAGAACGGCAACAGCGTCATTCCCACGCCGGGCGATGGCGACGAATGGGTGAACGGCAATCTCAACGAGCAGCAGGCACGCTATTCGGAAGGGGATTTCGTTCCGTATCGCGCGACGATCTCGGATCTGACCGAAGGCACCTACTTCCTGACGATCGAATATGACGTAACCGAGGGGGGGCAGCACGCTCTCGACTACCTCGGCAGCTACGATGAGAGTTTCGGCCCCGGGAGCACACACGCCGGTGACACAGTTCCTGACCCCGTGGACGGAACGGTGCTCAGCCCGACCCCCACGAGCTCTCTGGACGTCGCGATTGATCTCAACGTCACGGAAGGCGTGGATGGAATCCTCGGCACGGCTGACGACATCGTCCAGGAAGGCGGCAGCTTCACCATGTATGGCGCGACCCTGACCGGTTACGCGCTGGCTGGCGCAGACGGTGACTTCGGCACCGCCGACGACGTCTATTTCCTCTCCGGCGATGGTGTCTGGGGCAACGGCGACGAGGCAGAGGTCACAGGCTTCGACAATTACATCTCGGGAGCCTACTCGACGACCTCGCTCACCTCTGCATATGTGGGCAGCCAGATCTATAACCTCAGCGGGGATTTCTCTGGCAATTCCCAGCAATCTCTCACGGTGATCTTCGATTATAGCGGCGCAAGCGGCGAAGACGCTGTCCTCGCCTGGGGTGGCCATATTGCGACCAACGATGATTGGGAAGATCTGGCGAACCCGAGCGGGTCTCCCTATCATATGCGTCTCATCGACATGGAAGCCTACAAGGACGACGCGACGACCATCAAGGTGGTCGGCACGGGGAACCAGGACCGCTCTCTTTCGCGGTCCGCTATCGTGCCCTCGAATCCCGATTTTACGGTGACCAAGACGGCCGACGTGCTCAGTGTGGATGCGGCGGGGGACGTGATCACCTACACGATCACGCTGACCAATACCGGCGATGTCGCGCTTTCGAACGTTCTCGTCAGCGATCCGCTGCTCGATAGCCTCAGCGGTCCGGTGGGCGATCTCGATCTCGATGGCCTTCTCGATGTCGACGAGGTCTGGACCTATACCGGCACCTACACCGTCCAGCAGATCGATCTCGACAGCAACGGCACCGCCGAACCCGACAACAATGACGACAATGACGGCGACCTGCTGACGATAGAAGATCCGGACGGCGACATCGACAATGTCGTGACCGTGACAGTCGCCGAAATTCTCGATCCTCGCACCGCGAGTGCAGAGGTCGATATCATTCAGAACCCGTCGATCTCGATCGT
>NZ_AUND01000009.1 GCF_000714535.1 Thioclava pacifica DSM 10166
GAGCTGGCAGAGGCGGTCGGGGTTAGCACGGGAAGTGCCAATTACGTGCTGAATGCCTTGGTGGAAAAGGACTTCGCGAGGCTCATGAACTTCAAGGCAGATGAAGACAAGCGGCGCTAAGCTTACTTGCTTACACCAAAGGGCGTGGCGGAGAAAGCGGCGATTACGCAGCAGTTTTTGGTAAGGAAGATGGCGGAGGTTGAGGCGCTGAGGGCGGAAATTGCGGAATTGCGCGGTGAGATTAATGATGGCGATGCGTGCCCAGCGAAAGCGCTGATAGTTTGCGTTATCGGGCGTTTGCAGAACGCACTTACCTTCGTGACCATGTCTTACGATCAAACCTAGTCTGAAGCTCAATGTGGGAGCTGAGAGGGTGAGAAATGCCCCCAGCCCCCCATTCTTCCCGCATTTGGGACAATCAGGGCCACAATTCACTTTGACCAACAGCACCGACCTCAACCAGCTGAATAAGCGCAGTGTCCGCGGGGGTGCGATCACCCTTGTGTCGCAGGTGGCCACGGTGATTACCCAGTTGGCCTCGACCGTGGTGTTGGCCCGAATGCTGACGCCGGACGATTACGGTGTGATGGGCATGGTCCTGAGTTTCGTGGCGCTCGCGGCTCTCTTCAAGGACCTCGGACTCTCCAGTGCGGCGATCCAGAAGGCTGACCTTACGATCGCCCAGCAGAGCAATCTGTTCTGGGTCAACGCACTGTTCGGTCTCTTCCTGACGCTGGTGTTCGCCGCGTCGGCACCGCTAGTTTCGTGGTTCTACGACCGGCCAGATCTGCTCGGGATGACCCTTCTTCTGTCGATGACGTTTGTCCTCGGCGGCTTGAGCGCGCAGCACAACGCCATGATGATCCGGCACATGCATTTCGGCCGGCAGGCGATCGTGAACATCACCGCAATTGCCGCGACTTTCGCGGTCTCGGTCGCGTTGGCGTCTCTCGATTATGGTTACTGGGCTTTGGGATGGGGGCATGTGGCCGGCGCGGCAGCGCGCACGCTGCTGATCTGGACATTCTCCCCCTTCGTTCCGGGCGGCTGGAAACGCGGTGTCGGAACGATGGACATGATCTGGTTCGGCGCTAATGTCACCGGCTTCAATTTCGTCAACTACTTCAGCCGGAATCTCGACAACATCCTGATCGGCAAGTTCGTCGGCGCCGACGCGCTCGGCATCTACGGACGCGCCTATCAACTGATGCTATTCCCCGTCCAGAACCTGCGCGGCCCCATCGAGACGGTGACCTACCCCGCACTCTGCCGGCTGCAGGACAGCCCCGAGGAATGGCGTCAGTACCACATGCAGACCCTTCGCGTACTCGCCTTCCTGACCATGCCGCTGGTGGCTTGGATGTTCTTGGTGGCAGAACCGTTAATCCTGCTTTTGCTGGGCGAGGCCTGGGCGGGCGTGGTGCCAATCTTCCAGATCCTCGCCATCGTAGCCTTCATTCAGCCCTGCGCGAGCATGGTCGGCTCGGTAATGCTGAGCCTTGGAAGGTCCCAGCGGTTGCTTTGGCAAGGTGCGAGCGTCGCCGTCGTTATGTGTTTCGCTTTCGCAATCGGCGTCAACTGGGGGGCGATTGGAGTTGCCTCGGCCTATGCTGTGGCGATGTATCTCGTGTTGGTCCCGATGTTGATGACCGCATATTACGATACGTCCATGACACTCGGCGATTTTTTTAAAAGCGTGTCGATCCCGATGTTTATCTCTTTGGCGGCGCTTTCGGCAGCTGAGGCGGCGAGACATTTCGCTTCGGTGTCTAACTCGGTCACGGAAATCATGCTCGTGACTGGCGTGTATGTCTTCGTCGGACTTGGTTCTTTGGTCATGCTTCCTGGTAGGCGAAAGTTGATGTCTGATCTGCGAAAGATCTTTCGCCCCAAGTGAACACCCAGGACTCCGGTCTTTCAGAAGAATATTGGAGATCATGTGGAGTAGGCGATATGTTTGGATTGATAAAAAGCTTGATCGTTGGGTCACGCCTTGAGGGGCCGGTTAGAGCACTGCTCAAACGGCCGCGCGGTGTCGTCTTTTCGAATTCGGGCCAGTATTGGGACGAACGCTACCAAGCCGGCGGAAACTCTGGCTCGGGTAGCTACGGCCGACTTGCGAGCTTCAAGGCCAGCGTCTTGAACGACTTCGTCGAGAGTCGTGGCATTGCGTCTGTGATCGAATTCAGCTCGGGAGATGGGCATCAGTTGTCGCTCGCGTCCTATCCTTCCTACGTGGGCGTCGATGTTTCGGACACAGCTGTCGAGGTATGCAGGCAACGGTTCACGCACGATCCAACGAAGTCGTTCATGACAACGCAGGAATATGATGGCGAGCGGAGGGAGTTGCCGCTTTCTCTTGATGTAATCTACCACTTGGTCGAGGACGAAGTGTTCGAGGGCTACATGAATACTCTGTTTCAAGCGGCGGAGCGCTTCGTGATTGTCTACGCCTCGGACGAGGATCGAACACAACCCCAGAAACACGTGCGACACCGTAAATTCTCTGACTGGGTCGCACAGAACCGGCGAGATTTTCGATTGGTGGAACGCATTCCCAACAAATACCCCTTTGACCCTGAGCGCCCTGATGACACGTCCTTTGCTGATTTTTTCATTTTCGAAGCGCAATCCTAGGGACTCCCATTATTGAACCGCAATCTTCTTCCGAAGGCCAGTAGGGTGGGGTGAGCATGGCCAAAGGTTTGGACATTTCACTCCTCACCGGGGCATTCCCCGCTCGGTCCGAGACCTTTGTCACGGCCCATGCCACTGGCCTGGCCGCGCGCGGATGGCGGGTGCGGGTTGCGGCGACGGCGCCGGGTGCCGGTATGGCGGAGGCGGAACTGGACGAGATCGACGCCGTGGGGGTTGAGCGATCCTACTGGGGGGGCTGGGCCGAGTCTTCGGCCGGGCGCGCGTTGCAGTTCGGCGCTGATGCCTTGCGTGATCCCGGCGTGGTTGCCTTGCTCGCACGGAACAAACGTTGGACGCGCCCGGAGGTGTTCGCCGCGCGCCGGATGCGCCGGTTGCAGAACGCCGCGCCGCACGGGGTTCTGCACATCCACTACGGCAGGAATGCCGCTCTTCTGCTCGATGCCGGCTGGACCGGGCGGGCAGTCGTCACGTGGCATGGGTACGATGCCAACATCGTCCCGCGTGAACGCGGTCAGGACGTCTACCAGGACCTCTTCACGCGCGATTGGATTCATACGGTGGGATCGTCCTTCATGAAGCGGCGCCTCGTGACGCTTGGCGCTCGTGAGGACCGGATCGTCAAGATCCCGATGGGTGTGGATTTCACGCGTTTCGCGCAGGTCGACCGGCGAGAGCGGCCGGAGGGTCCGTTGAACGTGGTGGCGGTTGGCCGGCTCGATGAAATGAAGGGCTATCCGGTGTTGATCGACGCGGTCGCCGAGGCCCTCGGCCAAGGGGTCTCGTTGCAGCTCACCATCTTGGGCGAAGGGCCTGACCGGGCCTCGATCGAGGCCCGGATCGAAGCCCGCGGACTGCAGGACCGCGTCAGGCTCCTCGGTGCGCAGCGATCCGACCAGGTCGTGCGCGAACTCGCCGCGGCGGATGTTTTCGCGCTGACCGGCGTGGTCGCGGCGAGCGGGCGGGTCGAAACCCAGGGCGTTGCCTATATCGAAGCGCAGGCGACGGGTTTGCCCGTGATCGCCTCCGACGTCGGCGGGGTGTCCGAAAGCCTTGATCCGGGCAGATCCGGCATCTTGACCGCAGAGGGCGACGTCGCGGCCGTGGCCAAGGCGCTGGTGGCCTATGCTAAAGACCCCGGGTTGCGGCTCGAGCACGGACAGCGCGGGGCCGAATTCGTGCGCGCGGCGTTCAGCATGTCGGACATGCTCGACGCGTTCGAAGCACTCTATGCCAGGGAGGCGGTATGAGACTTGCCTATGTCGTGACGGAAGCTGGATGCATGGACCCAACGACCGGAGCCAGCCAGCATATCGCCATGGGCATGCGTGAGCTTGGCAAACGGACGGAGCTCGTGCCCTTTGTCCCGCCCGTCCCGAAACCGTCCGGCCCGGCCCGGGTGTCTGCACAGGGCGGGGCCAGCCCGCTTGCCCGACTGTCAAAGACCGGCGTCTGGGGTGCGGCGCGCGATCTGCGCGATGTCTGGCGCATGGTGCAACAGGGACGGCGGCTGGCGCGCGAGATCGACCAGGCTGGCTGCTCGGTGGCCTATGTCCGGGTCCAGGGCCTGCATCCCGTGTCTCTTTTCCTGCGGCGGCGTGGGGTCAAGGTTGTCCTCGAGGCCAATGGTTTGCAGCATGTTTCCCGCCAGTCCCGCTTTCGGTCGTTGCTGTCCGGCCTCTATCGGCCATTCGAGCGCTACGTCTACCGCGAGGCGGATCACGTCTTCTTTGTCGGCAGCTATGGCCAGTACTGGCAGTTGGACACCGCGAACTGGACCGAGGTCGAGAACGGGGTCGAGCCGAACCTCTTCACTGAACGGCAGGTGCCGGTCGGGCGGGCCCGACCCCTTCGCCTGGTGCTCCTGGCGCGCCTAGTCGGGCATCACAAGGCGCATCTCCTGCCGGAGGCTTTCGCCTTGCTGGATCCCGATCTGCGCGACCAGATCGAGCTGCACCTCGTCGGCAGCGGCTTCGAGCAGCTCAAGGAGGACCTGCGCCCGCTGGTTCGGGTCGAAGACCACGGCTTTGTCTCCCGCGACGCGATCGGCGATCTCATGCAGCGGATGGACTGCGGCGTCATCCCCGACTGCCCTCCTTACGGGTCGCAGATGAAACTGCTGGACTACGCGGCCAGCGGTTGCCTGGTGCTGGCACCGGACGTGATCCACCTGGTGAATTTCTTTGCGGACAAGGGCGTGTTGTTCTTCAATCAGGGGGATGCGGCAAGCCTGGCCGACCGGATCCGCGCGCTGATCGCAGGCGAGGTGCCGACAGATGATATGGCTCGGGCTATGCAAGACCACGTTCGAGGCGCCTTTACCTGGGACGCGATTTTTGAACGGAAATGGACGTGCATCGCCGCTTTAGCCGGGCAGGACGCGACGGCCGGTGGTTTGACCGCGAGCCGACCTGACGCCGCCGACCGATTGGCTTGGCAAGGACTTGCACGAGATTCTGCCAAGACACGAAACCAAAACAATTGAGACCGAACCCATGAACGTGTTGATAGGCGTGCAAAACCTCGCAGCGGAACGGCTCGCCGGGACCGAACACTATGTCTTGTCGCTCGCTCAGGAACTAGCGGCTCTCGGTGCGGACGTGACCGTCGTCGCCCCCGCTCCCGGCAAGGGAACACGAATGGAAGATTTCGGGGGCGTGAAGATACGCTATTTCGGGGATGGTTCCGCACCGACCAAGGGCGAGATTCTGGGGCAAGACGAACCGCGATTTTTGGATGAATTCGCTTCCATCCTGCGCGAGACGAAGGCCGACTTGTTCCATCTGCACTCGTCGAGTTCGGTCATGGGGATCGCGCATCAACGGCTGGCAAAGGCCGCCGGGATCAAGACTGTAATCTCTCTCCATGTCCCGGGGTGGTTCTGCGCCCGCTATGACTTCATGTTCGAAGGCAAACGACAATGCGACGCGACATTGCGGTCGGGGAAATGCAATCGGTGCGCGGCGAAACAACGATTCGGTCCTCTGAAGGGAGCGGTACTTGCAAGTGCTGCAGAGATGTCGGGTTTGAAACGGGCTCCAATATTTCGCAGCCTGAATGCTGGAACGTCGAAGCTCGACAGCCTGAGAGAGCACTTTTTACTCGCCGACGTGGTTCATGTGTTCGCGGACTGGCAAAAGGAAATTATGTTGAGGAGCGGATTTCGCGAGGCTTCCGTTTTTTTAAGCCGCCAGGGGGTGCGGGAAGATTTTGTGAACGTCGATGAGGATGGGGCTGCGGATCATCCAGGCGATGCGCCTATCAAGGTTGGGTTTTGCGGCAGAATAAATGAAATCAAGGGCGTGAATGTCCTTCTGAAAGCTATTTCCGCGACCGACCGCAAAGATATCGAGTTCACCATCGTTGGCGAACCGCGAGATTCAATCGCCGACAAAGTACAAGATCTGACCATTCACGGAAGAACAGTCGCCTGCGTCGGCACTCTGCGGGGGAAGGATCTCGTTGACTGGTACCAGCAGATGGACGTTATTTGCGCGCCGTCTCATTGCGCCGAGACGGGGCCACTGGTGGTCATGGAAGCACAGGCATTAGGTAAACCAGTGATTGCGTCCCGCCTCGGTGGAAATGCAGAGCTGATAAGTGAACACGAGAATGGATTTTTGTTCGACACTGGAGACGACCGGCAATTAGCGGAAGTCTTCGCGATCCTGACAAAGGAAACTTTACAGGCAATGGGGGCGAAGTCGTCCTACGATCGGACGATGGCCACCGTAGCCGGCGAATTGATGGCCGAATACGCGCGCGTCTTGATGGCGATCGAACCGGATACAACGGTGGGGTCGCGCTGAGGCGATGAAAGTCTTCCACATCAACGACAAGCTCGATGTTGCCGGCGGGGTCGAGGTTTGCATCCGCGATACCATCACGGGATTGACGGTACGCGGCGTCGAGGCGCAGTGGATCGCGCTGCGTCGGCGGGGCGAGATCGTCGATATGACGTCCGGGGATGCGACCTGGATCTGGAGCGGCGCGATCTCGGACATGGGGCGCTCGCCGTTGGCCGCCGCCATCGACAAGGAGACATTGTTCCACGTTCACAGCCTGTCGGAACCGGCGCTGATGGATCGGTTGTTCGATCTCGGACCCGTACTCCGCCACATGCACGAACCACGAGTTTTCTGCCCGGGCCAGGGCAAGTTCTGGGCGAAAACCGAAACGATCTGTACCTTGCCCTACGGCCTGCACTGCTTTGCCCACGCCTACACCCAGCGATGCTGCAATCGGCACCCAAAGCGTTTGTGGCACCAATACTCGAATACGCGGTACGAAGTGCAGACGGCGTCGGGACGCTACGCCAAAATGATCGCAAACAGCACCTACACGAAGGAGGAAGCGGTCCGGGCCGGCATACCGGAAGACCGGATCGTCGTGCTCAACAACTTCACCCATATGACACCCGAGCCGGACTGGGACGCACCGCAGCCGCCGGTGATCGCCTTTGCAGGCCGGCTCTCGCGCACCAAGGGCCTGCACATTCTGCTAGACGCCTTCGCGCAGGTACTGCGGAAGGTCCCGGAAGCACGGCTGGAAATCCTCGGAAGAGGCCATGACGAAAAGGTTTTCTTCCGGCAGGCGGACGCGCTTTCACTTGGCGAGGCGGTGCAGTTTCACGGCTGGGGCGACAAGGCGGCTGTCGATGCGCTGCTGTCACGCGCCGCGATGGTGGCCTTTCCGTCGATCTACCCGGAGGCCTTCGGCATTACCGGGATCGAGGCGATGATGCGGGGGAAGCCCGTGGTGGCCTTCGACGTTGGCGGCGTGTCGGATTGGCTCCGCCACGAGGAAACCGGCCTGTTTGCGGCCAAGGATGCGGGGCTACTCGCCGCTGCGTTAGTGCGGCTGCTGTCGGATCGCGACCTCAGGCAGAAGCTTGGTCGGCAGGCGCGCGCGCGTGCCGTAACCGCGTTCGCTGCCGAACCGCATTTGTCGGCTCTAGTCGGCTTGTACCGGTCGGTACTGGGAACCTAGCAGTGCCCAAAGTCCAGTCCCCGCCTATTGGCCGACAGGCTGCCCCGCCGCTGCGCGTGCTTATGATCTGCCAACGCGACGATCCCGCAACGGGCGGCGCCGCGCGTGTTGCGGTGGAACTCGTCGGTCGTCTGGCCATGTCCCCCGACATCGAGGTGGTCTGCCTGTTCGCCTACGGAGGGCCGGGGGCGCTTTCCACCGATGTCCGGGCCCACGCCCGTTGGCTGAACATCGGCTCCAACCGGCACGCGCTCCTCGGGATGTTCCGCCTTCGCCGCGAGATCCGCCGCTTCGATCCCGACGTCATTTACCATCACGACGGCCTGACCTGGACCCACATCGTCTCCTGGACGTTCCCGCGGACCCTAGTTATCGGTCACGCGCATTTGGATGGGCCGCAGCCAGGGGCTTCCCTCAGGCGACGACTGGCGCATTGGGTGCACGCGAAGACCTATCGTCGGTTGGTGGCAGTTTCCGATTTCACCCGCGCACGCTGGCAGGAACTCGGTTTTCCCGCTGAGAACGCCGTCGTCCTGCGCAACGGCGTCGACGGCGCCAGCTTTCGTCCCCCATCGCCGGCTGAGCGGGCCACGGCGCGGTCCGGGCTCGGCCTGCCGGCCGATGCCAAGGTTGTCACCTCGGTGGGGCGGCTGCACTGCGGCATGAAGGGCACCGATGACTTTCTTCGCGTGTTCGCAAAGCTGGGGCCGCATTGGAACGGACTGGTCGCCGGAACCGGACCGGATCGCGACCGGCTCGAGCGTCTGGCGTTCGACCTAGGGATTCGTGACCGGGTTTATTTCGCCGGGCTGGTCGATCCCGTGCTGTCCGCCTACCACGCTGCCGACGTACTGGCGATCACCTCGCACTACGAGCCGTTCGGCCTGATCGCAGTCGAAGCCCTGGCTAGTGGGGTACCGGTTGTCGGCCTGGAATGTCAGGGCGGGGTCGTGGAAATCCTCAAGGACACCGAGCAGATGATGGTCGCAGGGCGGGATTTGGATGCGATGGCGCAGGCTATAGAAGCTGCGGAAGGCAACCGGCCGGCTGGGCGCGACGCACTGTTGGCAAAATTCGATTGGCAGAGCGCAGCGGACCGATTGGAAGCCTGGCTGCATGATTGGACGGAGGCGAGAGGGGAGAAGAGTTGAAAACACTAAGAGCACAATCCGGGCCGCGCCGTGCCGACCCGTCGGACGTCAGACGTGGAAACGCAGTGATCGAAACATGAAGATAGCCATTCTGCACACGCGCCTGTCGGGCTATATGGCCGCTTCGCTGAGAGCCCTCAAACGGCAAACCGAATGCGAGTTCCTGATCTACTGCTGGCCGAACCAGCCCGATGCGCCGTTCGACATGGCGCAGTTCGAAGATCTCGGCACAATCCGAAACCGGCGCGACCATACCGACGACGAGATCGAAACGGCGGTTCGCGCATTTTCGCCGGATGTCATCTTGACCAGCGGTTGGGCTGACAAGGGCTACCTAAGGATCTGCAAGCGTATGCGCGCGTCGGGGGTGCCTGTGGTAGCCGGGAGCGACACCCAATGGAAGGGTAGCCTGCGTCAGATGATCGCGGGCTGGACGGCCCGTCTGCACGTGCGCCGCGCGATTGATGCACTTTGGGTCAGCGGCGAGCGGCAAGCGGTTCTCGCCCGGTCGCTTGGCTATGCTGGCGACAGGATCTGGGACGGCTACTATGCCTGCGACTGGTCGAAATTTTCAGCGCCGACCGCCGTGGCAAGCGACAGCGAGGCACGTCGCTATTTTCTTTTCGTCGGGCGCTACGTCGAGGACAAGGGGCTCGACACCCTCGCCGCTGCCTACCGGCGATACCGCGACATGGTCGAAGAACCGTGGGACCTGGTCTGCGCAGGCGCCGGCCCGCTCGGAGGGATGCTACGCGACGCGGGCGGCCAGGACCTCGGCTTTGTCCAGCCCGACGCCCTGCCCGCGGTGATGCAGGGCGCCGCTGCCTTCGTCCTGCCCAGCCGTTTCGAGCCTTGGGGGGTGGTCGTTCAGGAGGCCGCGGCAAGTGGACTGCCGTTGGTGCTTTCCGATCAGGTCGGCGCCGGGGTACATCTGCTCCGCCGACACTGGAACGGTTTTTCTTTCCCTGCGGGATCGGACAAAACGTTGGCTTGGGCACTGCTAGCAATGCACGAGATGCCCGATGCGAAACGTGATGGAATGGCACGAAACAGCTTTATGTTGTCAAAACAATACACACCTGAACGTTGGGGCGAGATGTTTGTGTCAGGTTTGAAAGACCTCCAGACGGTCCGCTCGCGAAACTGAGCCTACGCGTGATTTTCGGGATTAAGACAATTTCAATTTGGCGCCATTTCCCGGCAATCTACGCCTTGCCGTTCGTTCTGGCGACTACGCAGTTTCCAGCAGTGGTGGCCGTGAGCGAACTGCTTCGGTGGGTGGTGCTGTTCTTCGGTGTCTTGATGGCTCTGCGCTTCAAGTTTAGGCGAGGGGGATTTCAGCGCGGCATTTCTACCACAATCGATTTCGTTCTGGTCGTGGTGCTGGCGCTGTTCCTGCTGTCCAGCCTTTGGTCGATCGACGCCATCTTCTCGGCGCAGAAAGCCGTCTCAATGACACTCTTGATCATCACTAGTTTCTGGACATTGTGGCGTTATGCAGACAGCTACTCGGAGGAGCGATTACTGAACGGCCTGCTTTTCACCGTGGTCGGCATCCTCGCCGCCAACGTGACCCTGGGCTGGTTCCTGGGTAACCCCATGCTGGTAGGCCGGTTTCGCGGGTTCTTTCTCAATCCCAACAACATCGGGATTTTGGCCGCGGTAGCCGGGGGACTGTCATTGGTGCGCTGGCTCGACCGGATGACTTGGAAGAACTTCCTAGCGGTAGCGATAGTGATGTCCAATCTTGTGCTTGCGGGTTCGCGCGCCTCGATGCTCAGTATCGGGTTGGTGACGTTTTTCTATATTGGCAGATCGCTGCTTGCGAGCCGTGCTCGGGGCACACTTTTTGGTTTTTTACTCGCTGCCGGTGGCTTGTGGTTCTTCCAGACTGATTTCTTCGTCACCCGTATTCTGCGTGCATACTCTTTGGCGGATGCATCCAACCGGATATATTTCTGGAGCCTTGCGAAGAACTACATCGCACATCGCTGGTGGTTGGGCCATGGTTTTGGGACCGACATCATCATCCACGATT
Organism: Thioclava pacifica DSM 10166; assembly: GCF_000714535.1. Classification (GTDB taxonomy): domain Bacteria; phylum Pseudomonadota; class Alphaproteobacteria; order Rhodobacterales; family Rhodobacteraceae; genus Thioclava; species Thioclava pacifica. Next base: position 10,834 of record NZ_AUND01000009.1, read on the forward strand.
ACTACGGGGTCGTGCTGAGCGACTTGGGCCTTCGGGGGGCCGGGGTGATGAGTTCGTACTACGGCCTCGGGGTGCAGATCGGTATCCCCCTGACTGTCACGTTCTTCGCGCTGGTTTGGGGGTATGTTCTGGGTGCCCTGTTCATCAGGTTTCAGTATGCTAAGAGCTATGTCTACGCAGCGATTGTGGCCGGAGGGCTCGTGGTCGCGATATTCGAGCCGGTTCTCTTTTCCGCCGGCAACGCCTTTTCCTTCCTCTTCGTTGTTGTGTTCATGTTGCTGGTTCGTCGGGAAACGTATCGCAGGCGCGGCATTTCATTGGGACCGCACGGGGAACTGGCTAAATCGCAACCGGCCGGATTGAAGACATGGAGGGGGCCATGAGCAACCTGATAGCGTTTCCCCACGGGGACAACCGCGAACGCTATCTGCCCGGCTGCGCCCGGGCGGCAAGCCAGATCTGCGGGGTTAGACGGTGAAGGTTCTGCTCTCCGCGGCGAGTTTCCGGCCCGATTTTGGGGGACCGGCCCGCTCGGTGCCGCAACTGGCGGCGGCGCTGGCTGAAGCCGGGGCAAAGGTCGGGCTGTGGGCACCGGACGGGTCCGCGCGGACATCACCGCTTCTGCAAGACATGGTAGATGCGGCGCGGCTGGATGGTGGACCCGAGGAAGCCTGGCGCAGGTTTGGCAAAGTCGACCTCCTGCACGACAACGGCATCTGGCGGGATCACCATAGGCAACTCGCGCGCCTGGCGCAAAACGCGAGTGTGCCACGGGTGGTGAGCCCTAGGGGCATGCTGGAACCTTGGGCGCTACGCTACAAACCGGTTCGCAAACGCCTTGCTTGGTGGATGTACCAGCGGCGTGCACTGGACGCGGCGAACATCCTGCACGCCACCGCCGACAGCGAGGCTGACCAACTCGCGCGGCTCGGTTTGCAGCGGCCGGTCCGGATCATTCCAAACGGCGTCACACTGCCTGACATGGCGCAGGTTGAATCACTTCGCGCGACCTCGGATGAAACGCGGACCTGCCTCTTCCTCTCGCGCATCCACCCGAAGAAGGGGTTGCCGCTGCTGCTGAAAGCCTGGAACGAGCTTCGGCCGCCCGCGTGGCAGTTGCACATTGCCGGCCCAGACGAGGCAGGGCACCTTTCCCAGCTGGAAGACATGGTACGTCACCTCGATCTCGGCGAAACGGTGCGCTTCCTGGGCTCTCTGGAAGGCAACGAGAAACTGCGCGCGCTGGCACGAGCCGATCTCGTGGTGCTGCCAACATACAGCGAGAATTTCGGCATCGTCGTTGCCGAGGCACTCGCCCATGGCTGCCCGGTCGTCACCACGCACGGGACCCCATGGGAAGTTCTGGAAACCGATCGCTGCGGATGGTGGGTACCGGTTTCGACCGGATCCATCGCCGATGCGCTGCGCGAGGCGACGGCGATGTCGGTCACGGCACGACGCGAAATGGGGAGCCGCGGTCGCAAACTCGTGGTCCAGAGGTTCTCGTGGCCCGGCATCGCACGGGCGTTCGCGGACGTCTATGAAGAAGCCGTGACGCTGCACAACCGTGGACGATAGACGCGGTGGTGCTTTCTAGGAGACCCGCGGAACGCGTTTTACGGAGGATGGCAGGGTGGATCTAAGCAGGTTCGACAATTCCCGCTTCGACCGCGGCGCGCCGCGGTCGAAGGAAGCCCTCTGGTGGGTCGTGCGCAGCGTCTTCTTTGCGGGCTGGTTGCCGCTTCCTTCGCGCCTCAGAGTCTTCTGGCTAGGTCTGTTCGGCGCGAAAGTCGGCGTAGGGGTGGTCATTCGAAGCCAAGTGAACATTACATTCCCTTGGCGATTCGAGTGCGGCAACCACGTCTGGATCGGCGAAGGAGTGACGATCCTGTCGCTCGCGCGGGTGCGCCTCGGCGACAATGTCTGTGTCTCGCAGCAGGCGTTTCTCTGCACCGGGTCACACGACTTTGAGCGCGAAACCTTCGACCTGATCGCCAGGCCAATCACCATCGCATCGGGATCTTGGGTCGGGGCGCGGGCCTTCGTCGGGCCCGGGGTCGAGTTGGGGGCGGGAAGCCGTTGCCTCGCCGGCGCCACCGTGGTCAAACCGGTCGCTGCGGGAGTGACGGTCGGCGGGGTGCCGGCGCGACCTCGAGAGACTGTATGACCTGCATGCGCTCCGCGCTGCCAGCGATCACTGCAGGGACGACGGACCACTGAAAGACAGGTTCAACATTCCTATCATCATCCCGCTTCGCGACGTAGCCGCCGCGATCGGTTCGTCCGCTCTGGACGGATGCGGGCGCGCTTTGACGTCCGCTACTGCGCAACCTGTGCCGTCCGCAAAACGGCGCGTCCGACGTCAAACCGGCCCGGTTTACTTCGAAAAAGTGGCTTCTTCGTCACACGGCAATTGGCGCTTGTATGTCACTTGCCACAACCTTGCAGCCGGTCCGGCCGGTTAGAATTCGCAAGGCAAAAGTGTTCGCATGGACACTATGCAGTTACCGAACAAGAGTCCGTCTAGGGGAAAATATGCGATATCGTCCGGAAATCGACGGCCTGCGCGCCTTCGCCGTAGTGCCTGTGCTCTTGTTTCATGGAAAGGTTCCCGGGTTTCCCGGCGGATATGTCGGTGTCGACGTCTTCTTCGTGATCAGCGGCTATCTGATCGCGTCAATCCTGCTCGACGACCTCGATAAAAAGCGCTTTTCACTCGCGCGGTTCTACGAACGGCGGGCACGACGCATTCTACCGGCGCTAATTTTCGTCATCCTGTTTACAACGGTCTTTGCCTGGTTTTGGATGTTGCCGTCGGAACTTGCCGAGTTCGGCAAGAGCATCGCGGCCGTGGCGCTGTTCGCGTCCAACATCCTGTTCTGGCGGCAAATCGGGTATTTTAGGCCATCGACCGAGCTGAACCCGATGCTGCACACTTGGAGCCTTGCCGTCGAGGAGCAGTTTTATCTGCTGTTTCCCGTTGCGCTGTTCCTGATCTGGCGGTTCTGGCGGCGCGGGTTAATTCCGATAACGGTCGCGGTTCTCGTGGTCAGCCTTGCACTGGCGCAGTGGGCAACAGTAGACGCGCCAGTCGCCGGATTCTACTTGGCGCCCACGCGATTCTGGGAGTTGCTCGCCGGGGTGCTCGCTGCGATGGTCCTACGTCGCAACGTGCTGCCGAAGAGCCAGATTGCAGGTCTGCTCGGGATCGTGCTGATCTGCGGCTCCGTGGTCTTTTTTACTCCCGAGACTCCGATGCCGAGCCTGTGGACGGTGCTTCCCGTAGGCGGCGCCGTGTTGATCGTGTTCTTCGGCCAGCAGGGCTCCATCGCGGCCCAGATCCTGAGTTGGCGCCCCTTCGTCGGCATCGGTCTCATTAGTTACAGCGTCTATCTATTCCACCAGCCGCTGCTTGCGCTCGCACGGCTGCGGTTGGCGCCGGAGCTTCACATGTCGACGGTGGCAGGCCTCTACGCGGCGACATTCGCGCTGGCCTGGTTCAGTTGGCGCTTCGTCGAACTGCCGATGCGGCGGCGCGGCCCGGGAGGTATGACGACGCCGAAGGTGCTCAGCGTTTCCCTCGCCAGCCTCGTCGCATTGCTGGTCGGTGGCACACTGCTCAACTTAAGCCACGGTGCTCCATGGCGTCCGGGATATGCGAATGTTGCCGAGGTGGAGGAAGACCTTCGGCCGAACCACGGATTGGCGGAAAAGTGCGCCGAGCACGGGTTCACCCTGTCGCGCGACTGCAAAACCAGCGACAATCCAACGGCAGTCGTCTGGGGCGACAGCTACGCGATGGCGCTGATCCCAGCGCTGGTCACCAGCCCGACCAAATTCGATTTCGTTCAGCAGACCTATTCGTCCTGCGGCCCGTTTCCGGGAGTCGCCAACCATTCTCCGAAATATCCCTGGGATAGTTGCATCGCGTTCAACGATCAGGTGCTCGACTGGATTCTCAATCACGCGGAGATTTCTACCGTGGTGATGACGTCTGACTACAGCGAATTGCTCGGGCCGCTTTACTACCGCAACGGAGCGAACACGACGGCGCCCGACGAGATCAAATCGGCGCTCGAGTCCAGTCTGATTGATACGATCGGAAAACTTCACGATGCAGGCAAATCCGTCGTCCTAGTCGGCCCGCCACCGCGCAACGATACCGATCTCGGGCGCTGCTACCTGCACCAATATATTTACAGCGGCGACTTCGATTTGTGCGATTTCTACGAGAAGAACATTTCTCTACTGGACCGGATGGCCGCAGACCTTCTGGCAGATCTCGGAGACGTCGTGCCAACTGTCGACCTGGTGCCATTGATTTGTCACGACGGCATCTGCAAGACCACACTGGGCGGGGTCAACCTGTACCGGGACACCGGCCATCTTTCGATTGAAGGGTCGCGATTGTTCGGCGAGCGGTTCGATCTCGCCAAAATTCTGGAGGCGGCAGCGTCGACTTGGGCGCAAAAGCCGAAACCAGTCTTGCATGCGGTCAATCCATCGCAGTGACTACGCTTGCTCCATCTCACCGGGCTGCCGGAGATATGCCGTTCAATCCGCCGGACTGCGAGAAAGACTATTATAAGACGAAGAAAGGAATACCAATTGGCCCGACTCTACGATAGCCGCAAACGCATCCTCGTCACCGGTGGTGCCGGCTTCCTCGGATCGCATCTCATCGATCGCCTACTCGCCCAGGGCCACGAGGTGATCTGCGCCGACAACCTATTCACGGGCACGAAGCGCAACATTGAGCATTTACACGGGCATCCGCGCTTTGAATTCATGCGCCATGATGTGACCTTCCCCCTCTATATCGAGGTGGATGAGATATACAATCTCGCCTGCCCAGCCTCGCCCATTCATTACCAGCATGACCCGGTCCAGACGACAAAGACCTCGGTGCATGGAGCCATAAACATGCTCGGATTGGCCAAGAGGGTAGGCTGCAAAATCTTCCAGGCCTCGACGAGCGAGGTTTATGGTGATCCTTCTGTTCACCCGCAGCCAGAAGAGTATTGGGGCAACGTGAACCCGATTGGGCCCCGCTCCTGCTATGACGAGGGCAAACGCTGCGCGGAGACCCTGTTCTTCGACTATCACCGACAACATGATTTAGACATCAAGGTTGCACGCATCTTTAATACTTATGGTCCACGCATGCACCACGCTGATGGACGCGTGGTATCGAACTTCATCGTGCAGGCGTTGCGCGGTGAGCCAATTACAATCTATGGTGACGGGCAGCAGACGCGCTCCTTCTGCTACGTGGATGACCTCATTGAGGGCTTCTTGCGTTTGATGGACACGGACAAGTCGATGACGGGTCCCATCAATATCGGCAACCCGGGCGAGTTCACCATTCGCGAACTGGCCGAGAAGACGATAGCGCTCACGGCATCAACATCTGAACTTATCGAGATGCCCCTGCCCGCCGATGACCCGAAGCAACGCCAGCCAGATATTTCCAAGGCGCGTGAGCTTTTGAACTGGAAGCCGAAGGTGGAACTCGAAGAGGGGCTGGAGCGAACGATCAAGTATTTCAGGACGCGGCTTCCTGAATTGCTCGAAGCTTGACGAAAAGGACCCCCGACCCGCATTGGGATGGACATCTACAACTCTGGGGATGCCCTCAGGGCGGGTTTCGCGGCTTACCAATGCGTTTGCAGGGATACGTTCTATCGCTCTGACGCTGGCGAGCGTGTCTTTAAATAAGGCCCAACTTCACTCACGCCTAGGCATTATGCTCGACCTGTTCAAGATATCGCCCGAGGACCTTGATCGACTTCCTCGTCCTCCTGCCCTCATGATAACAGCCGTATCGAAGCCTCGCTTCAACAGATTCTGCGCTGCGCCGACCCGCATCAAATGACCACTGAAGGTATCCACTTCGAGCGGATCAAACCCAACGCGCTTTGCTGCGTCTTTTACAAAGCGTTTCACTATCGTGGGCTCAGGGCTCCGGTTAATAGGCTTTCCATGGTAGATCGGGCAGAAGCGCCTATCAAGCTCGGGGCCGCGCCACTCGATCCCGTCACTTGCCATGGCAGCTGTCTTTCTAGAGGTGAAGGCGGCGCGTTCCGCATCTAATGGGTCGGCCTTGTTACGCCGGATGAGGACGCGCAAAGCGCCGTTTTCGCGCGCCGCAAAATCCTGAAAACAGAGAGCGACCAATTCGGAGCAAAAGGTAAGAAGTTCGTTTTCAAAGCGAGAGCATGGCGCGGTTGCGAAGTCCCCAAGTCGATTAGATTCACTCTCAATCAAGCGGTCGAGGTTGTGCCGCGTCATTCTCTTCACCTGTTTCGGTAGAACGAGTTTGCTGCGACGGCCCCTGCAGAAGGCGAGGTTGACCTCCTCGTCGTAGGTCGGATCAATAAGCCTGAGGAGGTGACCTGCCCGACAAACTCAGGCAAAAAATCGACGTCTTCTTCAAACTTTGCGGATACTGACGCTACCACGAGAGCCTACAGAACCTAACCTCGGCCGACGTCTTCCTCGGGCGCGGCCTGACCATCCTGCAACAACGCGAAAGGATCAAACGGAAGACCATCGAAGCTAGGCACTTGCTTCACCGAAAGCCCACCGCATAATTAGACCAACCAGATGCGCCAGACTCTCTCTAGATCAGGCCGCCAACTGCGCCAAAATCTTTGACAATGCTCAGCCCTTCACCCTAACGGTATCGGCGGAAAACTTAATCAAGCTTCCGCAAATTTTTAATAATTAAAAGGCTACGATGACCAAACGCGCCCTCATCACAGGCATCACCGGCCAAGACGGCTCCTACCTCGCCGAATTCCTGCTTGAGAAGGGCTACGAGGTCCACGGCATCAAGCGCCGGGCCTCGCTCTTCAACACTCAGCGAATTGACCACATCTATGAGGACCCGCACAGCAACCACGCGCAGATGAAGCTGCATTACGGCGACCTCTCGGACACCTCGAACCTCACGCGTCTGATCCGTGATATCGAGCCGGACGAGGTCTATAACCTTGGCGCGCAGTCGCACGTTGCGGTATCCTTCGAGGCGCCCGAATATACCGCCGATGTCGATGCGATCGGCACGCTGCGACTGCTGGAAGCGATCCGATTTCTGGGCCTCGAGAAGAAGACCCGCTTCTACCAGGCCTCGACCTCGGAGCTTTACGGCCTCGTTCAGGAAACCCCGCAGAAGGAAACCACCCCCTTCCACCCGCGGTCTCCCTATGCAGTCGCCAAGCTTTACGCCTATTGGATCGCGGTGAACTATCGCGAGGCGTATGGCATGTATGCCTGCAACGGGATCCTGTTCAACCACGAGTCCCCGCGCCGCGGCGAGACCTTCGTCACCCGCAAGATCACCCGTGGCCTGTCGAACATCGCGATGGGACTCGAGCCCTGCCTCTACATGGGCAACATCGACTCCTTGCGCGATTGGGGCCACGCGAAGGATTACGTCCGGATGCAATGGATGATGCTCCAGCAGGACGAACCGGAAGATTTCGTAATCGCAACCGGCAAGCAATATTCCGTGCGCGAATTCATCACCTGGACCGCACGCGAACTGGGGATCGAGCTGGAATTCTCCGGCAAGGGGACTGATGAGATCGCGACCGTCGCCTCGATCGAGGGCGACAAGGCCCCTGCCCTCAAATCCGGCGATGTGGTGATGCGCATCGACCCGCGCTATTTCCGCCCCGCAGAAGTCGACACGCTCCTGGGCGATCCAACCAAGGCCCGCGAAAAGCTCGGCTGGGTGCCCGAGATCACCGCGCAGGAAATGTGTGCCGAGATGGTCGCAGAGGACCACAAGGCGGCGCGGCGCTATGCGCTTCTGAAAGAACACGGGCTGGACCTGCCGGTCTCGGTGGAATGAGGCACGCCATGACCAAGATCTACATCGCAGGCCATCGCGGGATGGTGGGCGGCGCGATCCTGCGCCAGCTGGAGGCACGTAAGGCCAACGGCGCGGCGGTGGAGCTGATCACACGCACGCATGCCGAACTCGACCTGACCGATCAGGCGGCGGTCCGCGACTTCATGCGAGACGCGCGCCCCGACGTGGTGATCCTCGCCGCGGCCAAGGTCGGTGGGATCCACGCCAACAACACCTATCCGGCCGAGTTCATCTACGAAAACCTGATGATCGAGGCCAATGTGATCCATCAGGCTTTCGCCGCCGGGGTCACGAAGCTTCTGCAGCTCGGCTCATCCTGCATCTATCCGAAAGCCGCGCCGCAGCCGATGGCAGAGGACGCGCTTTTGACAGGGCCATTGGAGCCCACGAACGAGCCCTACGCGATCGCGAAGATCGCCGGGATCAAGCTCTGCGAGAGCTACAACCGCCAACATGGCGTCGATTACCGCTCGGTGATGCCCACGAACCTCTATGGACCGGGCGACAACTTCCACCCGCAGAACAGCCATGTGCTCCCCGCCCTGATCCGGCGCTTCCATGAAGCGGCGCGCGATGGGCTCGAGGAAGTCACGATCTGGGGAACCGGCACGCCGCGGCGCGAGTTCCTGCATGTCGATGACATGGCCGAGGCCTCGCTCTTCGTGCTCGACCTGCCCAAGGCGGAGTATGACGCGAATACCGAACCGATGCTGAGCCATATCAACGTGGGCTCGGGCAGCGACATCTCGATCCTGGAGCTCGCGCAGATGGTCGCGAAAGTGACGGGATTTAAGGGCCAGATCACCACCGATCCGACCAAGCCCGACGGCACGATGCGCAAGCTGATGGATGTCAGCCGCCTGTCAAAGATGGGCTGGCAGGCCCGCATCACCCTCGAAGACGGGATCGCCGAGACCTATCGCTGGTTCCTCGCCAATGCCGACACCGTCAGAACCTGAGAAAGAATTCATGAGCAAGACGATCCATCCGGTCCTTCTCTGCGGCGGTTCGGGCACGCGGCTCTGGCCGCTCTCGCGCAAGAGTTACCCCAAGCAATTCGTCAACCTGATGGGCGAGGAGAGCCTGTTCCAGGCCTCGGCCAAGCGGCTCGCGGGCGACGGCTTCGCGGCGCCTTCCGTGATCACCGGCGCGGATTTCCGCTTCGTCGTGATCGAGCAACTGGCCGCGCTCGAGATCGCCCCCGCCGATATCCTGATCGAACCCTCGGCCCGCAACACAGCCGCCGCGATCTGCGCAGGCGCTCTTGTGCTGGAGGCCCGTGAACCCGGCGCGCTGATGCTGGTCGCGCCCTCCGATCACGTCATCCCCGACCCGGCACGCTTCCGCGCTGCCGTCGAGGCTGCCGCCCCTGCAGCCGAGGCCGGACAGCTGGTCACCTTCGGCATCCGCCCCGATCGGCCCGAGACTGGCTATGGCTGGCTGGAGCTGAGCGAAGCCCCGGACGCGGAGTTCTCCGCAACCCCGCAACCGCTGAAATCCTTCGTCGAAAAGCCCGATCTAGCCAAGGCCGAGGCACTGCTGGACGGCGGCATGCATCTCTGGAACGCGGGCATCTTCCTGTTCTCCACCTCGGCGATCCTCGACGCCTTCGCGAAACACGCGCCCGAAACGCTGGCGCAGACCAAGGCCGCGGTGGAGGCCGCCGAGCGCGATCTGGGCTTCACCCGCCTTGCCGCCGGACCTTGGGCGCAGCTCGAGGATATCTCGATCGACTACGCGGTGATGGAGCGCGCCGACAACCTGACCGTCGTGCCCTATGGCGGCGCCTGGTCGGACCTGGGCGACTGGCAGGCGGTCTGGCGCGAGCAGAACCCGGACGCAAACGGCATCGTCGCAACCGGCCCTGCCACCGCCATCGACTGCCGCGATACGCTCCTGCAGTCGACCGATGAGGCGCAGGAGCTTGTGGGCATCGGGCTGGAGAACATCATCGCCGTCGCCATGCCCGACGCGGTGCTCGTCGCCCACAAGGACCGCGCGCAGGACGTGAAGAAAGCCGTCGCCGAACTCAAGGCCAAGGGCGCCGCTCAGGCCGAGACCCTGCCCCGCGACTTCCGTCCCTGGGGCTGGTATGAGAGCCTCGTCATCGGCAACCGCTTCCAGGTGAAGCGGATCCACGTCCACCCCGGCGCGGCATTGAGCCTGCAAAGTCACCATCACCGCGCCGAGCACTGGATCGTCGTCGAGGGCACCGCGAAGGTGACGATTGACGATCAGGTGAAACTCGTGAGCGAGAACCAGTCCGTCTACATTCCGCTTGGTGCGGTCCACCGAATGGAAAACCCGGGGAAAGTCCCGTTGACGCTGATCGAGGTCCAGACGGGCAGCTACCTCGGCGAGGATGACATCATCCGCTACGACGATGTCTATGCACGGGGAGAAGGCGCGAAGGGGTGAGAGCGCGGCTGCGTCCTAGGGCGGGGCAACTCCGAAGCCTCGCGATATTTACAGAAAACGAGAGCCACGACATCAAAGTCGTGGCTCTTTTTGTTTGAAAATCTTTCCATCCCAATACCAATGAAGGAAAGAAAAGCTGACACTGCTTGGAGCCCAGCTCACACCCTCGCAAGAAAACTTACGGGCGTTCGGACGAGCCAAAGGAGACAATCGCCGCGCCGACTCGATGGTCACTATCCGCCCCGGACCAATAGGCCCGTGCTTCCATCCAGTCTTCCTCGGAAACCTTATCGGCGAAACCGGGATCCGAAATTTGACGGACTCCGAAATCCATATGCACGAGACGCCCCAGGATCTCCATATCGTCAAGATCGATCGCGACTTCCAGCACGTCTCGCCCCACCACGATGCCTGAGCCTGTGTCGACAACGAGATAGCGACGAATAGCCGTCAACAGGGCCTCTGCAGGATTCAAATCCGGCTCAGCCCCTTCCGCTTTCCCGAAGAGCCACCGATGCGCATAGCTGCAGGCCTCATCCGTCAGCAGGACATACTCCAACTCTTCTTCCTTGAACGGGCCTCTCCGCGCGATCATCTTGCGCGTCTCGAGAAAACCGCGCCCTTTGAGTTTCAGCGCACCTTCGTAGCTCGTCGCACCATTCTCCAGCAGCTCGAGGACCGGGCGTAGCAAAGGGTCCGCCAGCATGCGCTTGATACGGCGCAGGACAAACCCATCCCCAATGGCCGCTGTGAGGCTGTGATCACGGTGAAAATACATCTCCCGGAGCAGTGTCCCACCGGGTGGTG
>NZ_AUND01000010.1 GCF_000714535.1 Thioclava pacifica DSM 10166
CACCACCCGGTGGGACACTGCTAAGGCGCTTCAAGGTGCTATGATCGCCTGCTCGCCATCTTTTCTATGAATTAGGCAGAAAAAGAGAGCTTTTCGATTCCTTTGGAAACACCGCGCGCCATAAGAGAGCTTCCGGCGAGAAGCGTTGGTGCCACTGCGGCTCCAGCAGCCACCTCTCGACTAAACGGAAAAAGGATTGCGGCCGCGACAAATGAAAAGGTCAACGTTTGGGGGTTGGCCGCAAGTGTTCCAGTTGATGCTGCGAAGTCGCTAAATACAGTAGATAATTTTCTCATTCTTAAATCTCCCTGAAAAAATCAAGCTACCAGCCCAATAATTTTAGGTCAATATTTATTACCCAATCCGTCTTTTGTGTAAGGGTTTCGAGATTTGGTGGGAGCGCCTAAGCGCTCCCTTTTTCGTTTTGGCCTTCGGGCTCGTCGAGGGGCTGGCGCAGGACGATGCGGCCATTGATCGGGACAACTTCGAGCTGGAGCGTGTAGCCTTTCCCGTCTTTGTGCCGCCATGCGGCCCCGACCTTGTTCCAGAAGGACTTTTCGCCCTTGTCGGTGACGTGCCAGGCGAGGAACTCGGGCGCGTTGGGCTGCTGGTTGTCGGGTTTCGTGTTTGTGCGTGCCATGATGGGTCTCCTTTGGTTTGTGGTTTGGCTCGTTACGCCATTCCGGAAGACCGCAGGGAAAAGGTCTGGCGTCATATCCAACACGGTTCGGCCCCGCCGAAGTGGTGCGGGCAGGATATTGACGGCTGACCGCGTGCGGTCAGGAATTCAGGCGTTTCAGAACGAGGCAGGTCCACCTAACCAAGGGATTGATCCGTCGCGCGTGCATCACGTGGCTGGCGATCAGCTTCGAGCACTCGATCCCGCTTCTATTTGCACCCGTCCATAGGCTCTTCCGAAAATCATGAATGGCAGAAAGGGCTGTGCATGCGGCCAAGGCGTGAAAGCCTGCTCCACTTTGTTGCGTCCTCCAAGGATTGCTTGGGGGTGGCCGATAGCAGCCGCGTCCTGCGCCTTCCGATCCCCGAGAAGGCCCGAATTGGTCGGGTCACGAAACGAAACGGAGGATCACATGATCGCACTCATCACCATGCACGAGCTGCAAGGCTTGACAGCTCAACAACTTGGCGAACTGCACCAGTTCTTCACCTGGCTTCTGACTGAACCCACCTTCGATGAAGCGGAGCGCCGCCATATCCTGGCAACCCTCGAAAACATCGAGCGCGCGATGGGCTATGTCGCCAGACCCTCACCAAAGGGCTTCACCATAAAGCTTTAGCCAGCATTGTCGGGCGCGGCTTTCGTCGCACCCGCCGCTATTGCGGACCTCTACCCAATGATTGCTCCAACAGCGCGACAAGTTCGGCGCGCCGTTCGGGCGACAGCGAGTCGAGATTATGCTGCCGCCACTTCACAGCGGGTAAATCGCGCGCATGATCGATCCCGATCAATGACCAGTCAGGTGCGCCGCGCTCGAAGCTGATCAGAAAATCGCGGTGATGGTCAGGCATGCTGCCGATCAGATCGGCGATCAAACGCTTCTGCGTCTCAATCACTTCTCCGATAGAGACGGCCTCTTCGGTCATACCGTCAAAGCCCTCCTTGAACTCGGCTTCGAGGTCTTTGACGCGCCCTGAAAGGACTTCTCCCATGGGGCGATTGTGACTGATCAGATAGACGAGAAATGCCCGCCGAAGGTCGTCGGTGAAGTCTTCATTGGCCAAGAGGTCCCGCACATCGAACAGATCGCGCGGATGCTGACGGTCAAGGGCGGCGACAAGCTTGCCCGCATACAGGTCTTCGAAGGATACAACTGCGATTTCTGCGAACCCTAACTCTTCTTCCACCGCCTCTGTGACCTGCGCCAATTGTGGATCGCTCACGACACCGCGCAGGACGGGGGGAAGCTCGATCTTCACCTGCGTGGCATCAGCGAGGACCAGCAGGCGAAGGGTCGCCCCTTCTGCTTTTGTCTCCGTAACCCGCGCGCCAGGAATTTCGGCGAGAATGCTCGACGCGATGCGCTGCATAGCGGCATCGATCTCGGTCAGCGCCTGTTTCCTGCCGTGCATCGGCAGATACATCAGGTCGATATCAACCGACAGGCGCGGAAGACTACGGACGAACAGATTGATAGCCGTCCCGCCCTTGAGCGCGAAGCAGTCTTCGCGTGCCACAATGGGCAGGAGCCGCATCAGCAGGCGAACCTGCCTTTGATAGTGTTCACGAAAGGCCATCGAGGTCCTCCGGCACGGTGATCAGGTAGACAGGATCGAGACGCCCGCCACGCACGAGCATCCGTTTGCCCGACCCGAGATCAAATTCGTCTTTGTTGAGCCGCTTGCGCCAAGCGTGTTGGTGTCGATCGGCGAAGAAGAAGAAGAGCCGTTTGACCTTCACGCTTTTACAGTCGGCGAGCAGCTTCGTCAGGCGGCGGGGGCTGAAATTTGCTGCGCCCTGCATGATCATGTCCGCTTGGTGAAAGCTCTCGTTATCTGGCAACTCGTCCAGCAATTCGAGGTAGGCGCGCTCGGGCTGTGAGAGCGTCAAAGGCCAGTCCCACTGACCCCAAGCCATTGCTTTCAAGCTTCCCCCCTGAAAGCGGGTGAGATCGCGTCCTGAATCTTTGTCGATATCCCAGGCGAGGCTGCCTAAGCCAAAGCTTATGGGCTCGTTCCGAAATAGGGTTTCGCTGTTATGGTAGGCAAAGCGTTGCGGAAGGCCGAGCTTGTCGAGCCAGCCTGGCGGCTTGGTGCGCCCGTAGAGATGTACAACCTTCGTTTCTTGGGTGAGGTAGTGCGCATAGCCCTGCAACTCCAACGCTGTCTTGCCGCCCACGATGAGCGGCACTTCAAGCAAGGTTTGCAACGAGATCACGACTTGCTGCCAGTTCAACGAGCCGCGCTGGCGGCGATAGACTCCGCGCGCGGGCTGCACAAGCCATCCACTTTTGACGTAATATGCGCGCAGGTTGCTGGCGATGCCCCGCTTCTCCAGCCATGCCGCATCGACGACCAGTCCTTCTGGTAGGTCTTTCTCAAGCTGGTTTAGATGTGCGCCTCTTTGCTCAGTCATATTGAGCATATTACAGCACCTTCAAACCATGCGCAAGTTTATGATTTGGCGATTTTGCTCAGCCAAATTGAGCTTTTCCTTAAAACCTCAAACCTAAAAGGAAGGCTGGCCGAATGGCCAGCCGAAATTTTTTCGGCCTAGAACAGGGATAGCTGCGCGCCGTGCCAGCGGACACGCTTGGCCTCATGGTCGAGCCATTCGGTCACAAAAGCCACTGCTCCGCCATACTCGGCCACCATGCCAACAGGCACGTAGTGGGAGCGGAAGCCCGTGTCCGACACGGGCAGCGGCGTCTTGCCGTCCGTGCGGAGCACGATGTGATCTACCACCGAAAATTCCTCGGGTGTGTAAGTGATTTCGACGGTGACGCCCCGCCATACGATAGTGTGTTTTTCCATGATCTTATCTCCTTTCAAGGCGAGGCCGCCGCTTACGCGGCGGCGCTCTCCTTCTGCTCGGGTTGCTGTTGAAAACTGTTCAGGAAGTCAGCGGCGCGCTGCGCATAGGCGGCGGCGCTGAAGATTGCGCGCTTGTCGTTCTTCAGAACCTTGAGCCAGCTCTGGATATAGGCGGCGTGATCTGTGCCAGGCTCGGGCGTCAGCGCCAGATCGGCGCAAAGAAATGCCGCGCCAAGCTCGGCGACCAGTTCCTCGCGGGCATAGCCCTCATCGCCCCACTTCTTCCTCCCGAATTCACGGTCGAGGCGCTTGGGGTGTTTCGTCCAGTGCGTCAGCTCGTGCGCGAGGGTCGCATAGTAGGCTTCGGGGCTGCGGAAGCTCTCGAAATGCGGCATCTGCACATGATCCGTCCCGCCGCTGTAGTGTGCCGAATTCCCGCCGTGGCGGATGTCAGCGCCTGTCGCGGCAAAGAATTGCTCGGCATGGTCGATCCGCTGCGCGGAGTCGATGATCGGCTCGGGCTTCGCATAGAAATGCTCGGGCAGCCCTTCGATCTGCTCGACGTTGAACACGCTGTAGCCCTTCATGAACGGGATTTTGCGCTCTTCCTCGCTGCCGTCGTCCTGCTCTTCGGTCTTGGTGATGGTGTTGGCGTAGACAACAAGGTTGCCGCGCTCGCCCTTGCGGACGTGTGCGCCGTATTCCTTGGCTTGGCGGTAGGTCATCCAGAACGGCGAGAGATAGCCGCCCTCGATGGCTGCGCCCCAAAGCATCAGGACGTTGATCCCGCTATAGGCCATGCCGTTATGGCGCAGCGGCTTTATGATCCGCCCTTCGGTGTTCCCAGCCGACCATGGCTTGAGCCATGTCAGTTCGCCTTGCTCCAAATCGGCAATGATCTTGTCGGTCACTTTCTGATAAACGTCTTGTTTCATTGGTCTTTTCTCCTTCTCAAAACGGGTTGCGCATGCAACCCGACTAGGCCCGCGCCAATGAGCGGGGGGAGACCGTCAGGACCGCAGACGGCGGAGGGGGATCACCCGTCCTGCACAAACGAAGAGCGGAAGGACGGGGAGACCGCTGGCTGCGCCCGCAGCACATGCGGAGGGCTTGGTCTTGACGGAGGACGGGGCCGCAGGCCCCAAACAGGAAAGAACTGTCAGCCCTTCAGGGCTGGCCGATGATGCGCAAGGGATGGAAGCCGAATGGCCGAGACCACCAAGGGTGGGCTCGGTTCACGACAGCCCGACTCGCAAGGGTGCGCCCCTCCTCTAACAATACCAGCGCCATACCTACTTCTCGCAGGCCGCGGAGGTCAAAGAGACGTGCAATCCAAAACAGATCCGAGGGGGCCCTTGATCGACGTTTCAAGAGCGTCTTGCCCGAAAATTGCCCATATTTGTCATAATGTTAGACCGACTCGCAAAGGTTGCATTTTTCCGTCTGGTCTGCAATTCTTTCGGCTAGGGGCAGGAAGGTGACACAAATGACAAGTGAAGCAGAAACGCCAGACGGTAAGAATGATCCGATCATTCGCGAGATCATCGAGCTGGAGCGAAGCTACTTCTTTGAAAAGCGCAACGTGAAGACCGAACGCCAGCGGAAGCTGCGCGAAATTATTGAGCGGCACACAAAGCCTGGGAGTGTTGCGGATGATTCTTGAAGAAATTCGCTTAACAGATTTTAGATGCTTTTTTGGTGAAACATTCATTCGGTTCTCTGAAGATCCCGAGCGCAATGTAACGATAATTTATGCCGAGAATGGGGTCGGCAAGACGACCCTGCTGAACGCCCTTCTGTGGTGTTTTTACGGCGAAACAACCTCACGCTTCGAAAAGCGCGAAGAGATTCTTAACTACGACGCCAAGAAGATGGGCCGAAAGGTTGCTTCGGTTGAAGTGCTCTTCGAGCACAATGGCAGTCGCTATATAGCTAAACGCTTCTCCAATATCGCAAACCCTGGCGGACGTGACTTTGTTATCGCTCGCATCGACGATGGAAGTCAGATCACTCTCGACTCGCCTGACACGTTCATCAACACGGTGATCCCGCGTGACATGGCCTCTCACTTCCTATTCGACGGTGAACATGCGGAGGTATTCTTAGGAGAGAGGAATAAGGGATCTATCAAAAGCGCAGTACGCGACATCCTCGGCTGCTCGCTAATCGAAACCGCGATTGATGATCTGAAGGCTGTTTCGAACCAGTTCCGTAAGCAGATACCCTCAACGGCGGCAACAAAAAAAATCGATGATTTGAGTAGCCGCCTTGATGCGTTAACAACGCAGGTCGAGACCGCGAAGGCTAGCATCACGCAGATGGAGAAACAGCGTGAACAGACCGACCAGCAGATTAGGGACATCGATGCAAAGCTTCGAAATACCGCTGCTGCCAAGGAGCTGCAACAGAGCCGTGACCGTCTCAATGCGCAGCTTCAGCGCGCGGCCAAGCGCCAGAAAGAATACGCCGACGAAGTCTACAAGTGGCTTGGCGAGAATGGCCGTTTCATCGTTTCTAAACTTATCACTGAAGAGACCTTCTCGTTCCTAGACGAGAAGGAGCATCGCGGCCGTATCCCTTCGCCCTACAATGAAGAGTTCGTCAAAGATATCTTAGACGCGCAAGAGTGCATCTGTGGCGCAAAGCTCGAACCCGGTAGTCCTGAGGCCAAGAAGGTTGCCAGCCTTCTTGAAAAAGCAGCAAATCAAGTGATGCGGGATCGCGTGTCGAAAGTGCGCGCGAGACTGACTTCGCTAAAAACAGAACGTGCCAAAGCTCCCGGACGATTGACGAAGGCCAAAGAAAAACTGGCAGAGGCAAACGAAGAATTCGCAACAGCAGAGGCACAGCTTGCGGAGATTAGCGACAAGCTAAAAGGAATCGATTTTGAAGACATCGCGCAACGGGAACGTCGCCGCAGCGAACTTCATAACGAACTGCGCGAGATTGATCGGAAGATTGGTGCGTTCCAGACAAACATAAAGAGCTCCGAACGCGAGAGGGGCGAAATCGACAGACAGATCAATGAGCTTGCAAAGCAGGACAAGCAAACGGCGATCTATGGGCGCAGACGAAATCTGTGCGAAAGCATCAAGGGCAAACTTGAAGTGCAGCTCGTGGCTGAGGAAGGTGCAGCGCGCAAAGTTCTTCGCGCAGGGATCAGGCGGATACTAGAAGCAACGACCCGCAAAGCGCTCAATCTACACATGACTGATGACTACGTTATTAGTCTCGTCAATTCGGATGGCACGGCTTTGCCGAAATCTAGCGGCGAAAATCAACTCCTCGGCCTTGCATTTACGGCAGCGCTCGTCGAGTTTGCCAATGTTAGGCAGAACGCCAAAGACTATAGGCTGTTGCCTGGCACAATTGCGCCACTCGTTCTGGACTCTCCTTTCGGCCAGCTTGACGACGCCTATCGCGCCACGACCGCCGAGTTCATCCCGAAAATGGCTCGCCAAGTCGTGCTTCTCGTTTCGAAATCTCAAGGCTCGGATGAGGTTTTGGAGGTTTTGAAAGACCATCTTGGTGCGGAGTATTTGCTTGTGCGTCACAACACCGAACCGCAGGGAGAGCGCAAGCCAGAGAGCCGCTACTTTAAAGGTAAAGAGTTCAAAACCGCCATCTTTGAATCAGAGTATGATGGCACCGAGATTGTGGAGATAAGAGAGCCATGAGTTCGCGCGCACCAAATATCAATAGAAGTCGCATACATGAAGAGATGGTGCAGCGTCTTGCTATGCAGAAACTTCCGGACACGGATCGTACTCTTTTCCCTACGATCCGTGAGCTGCTCTGCTTTGCTGCCCTGCTCGGATATTCTGAAAAGCGGCGCATTCCGCTGGATAGGGACAAAGGTGTTGAAGACATCTCCTATCAGCAATTCGAACGCGGTGATGCCGAAGACCTGATCTATCTCATCGCTTTGGCAGAAACCAAAGACCCTGAGGTTCTCAAGGATGGAGAGGAAAGCCGTTGCGCGGAAATATTCGAGGAATATGCAAACGGCGGTCTTCAAATCCTGCGAGAAGCAATGCTTCGGGGCGGTGGAGAATATCCTGACCGGGACATTCTGGAGCTTCTGAAAGAGCGTGGATATTTGAACACTGACGAAAAAGAGCCTGACCTTTCGGGGATCAAATTCTAGATGCTGAAAGACCTGAGCTACAAGGGAGTCTATAAGTCTGACCTCGACAACATACTGGAAGATTTCTATTTTCCGACGTTGTCTGTAGCGAACCGATATGACCGGGCAGTCGGTTTCTTCTCGGCATCCACCATTAGCTACGCAGCGCAAGCGCTGTCGGTCTTTGTCAAGCATGGCGGCCAGATCAGACTGATCCTTGGTGCGTTTTCCGACCAGGAAGACCTAGAAGCCGTCAAGCAAGGCTACAAGGAAAAGGAGATCTCCGAGAAGATTGGGAATGAGCTCTTGTCGATGATATCGAACGTCAGCGACGAACTCTTCCAGAACCGCTTTGACACGCTCTCATGGCTAGTCGCGCATGGGCGTCTCGACGTCAAAATCGCCCTTCGTGTGCGCGGCATGTACCATGACAAGGTCGGCATCATCACTGACGAAGCTGGTGATCGGGTGGTATTTGCGGGCTCAGCCAACGAAAGCACACACGCTCTTCTTCCCACGCACAACTACGAATCGATCAATGTATTTCGTACCTGGATTCCGGAACAGGCAGAGTTCTACGACCCTCACATCGAGAGCTTTGAGCGCCTATGGCGAAACGAAAGCCAGTCAACGGCCGTAATCGACATCCCGACTGCGGTAAAAGAAAAGCTGATATCGACAGCTCGCGCTCTCGACTACACGCCTGACCCCGAGATTGAAGCGGCGATTGCAGCGCGAATTCTTGGAAAGACGGGGTCCGCTCATAGTACAACATCAGGGAAACCGCGCGAACCAGCCACGATCAATGGCCAACCGTTCAAGATGCGCGATCATCAAATCGCTGCGCTCGAAGCCTGGCGTGCCAAAGGCGACTTCCAAGGGACTTTTGATCTCGCGACTGGCGCTGGTAAGACCATCACAGCCATTCATGCCATTGTCAGGCTTTCCGAAGCAATTGACGGGCTAGCCTGTGTGATAGCGGCCCCCTACCAGAACCTCGCCGACCAATGGGTCGATATCTTGGCGACGTTCAACATCTATCCCGTGAAGTGCTATGTCTCCCGCGCGCAATGGGAGGAGAAACTCCGCAACATGGTCCATGAACTGACAATGGGCAGCCGCAAGTTTGGCGCCATCGTTGTTGTGAACCGAACGCTGAAGAGTCCTGAGTTCCAGGACAATCTTTCGAAGATCAAGGGGAGCCATCTCCTTTGGATCGGCGATGAGTGCCACCATCATACTTCGAAGGCTTACGAGGGCTTTCTTCCCGAACATGCTCGCTATCGGATTGGCCTCTCAGCGACACCCCAGCACTATCTTGATGAAGAGCGCAATGAACGCCTCAACGCATTCTATGGGGATATCGTTTACAGCTACACCCTCAAGCAGGCGATCCAAGACAAGGTTCTGACTCCGTACGTCTACTACCCACACCTCGTCGAATTCACAGAAAGCGAAGCCGAGGAATTCGTGGAGCTGTCCGAGCAAATTGGACGCATCATGGCGAGGCAAAATGGCAAGGCGAGCGAGATGACACCCCAGCTCACAGGATTGCTTATGCGCCGTGCTCGGCTTGTCGGCTCTGCGGCCAACAAGCTTCCTGCCCTACAAGCCGTGCTAGCGGGTAAGAGACCAACTCAACACACCCTCTTCTATTGCGGGGATGGCTCAGTCGAAACAGACGAAGGCGAGACGGGTTCTGAAGAAAGCGTCAATCAAAGCAGACGCCAGGTGGAAGCCGTTAGCGCCATGCTTCACGAAATGTCGTGGGACGTTTCACGCTTCACCTCACGCGAGTCACGCAAGGACCGTGACAATATCCTTGAAAACTTTCGTCTCGGCATCATCGACGCAATGGTTGCGATCCGTTGTCTCGATGAGGGGATCGACGTACCTGCGTGCAGCACAGCCTACATTCTGGCAAGCTCTCGGGACCCCCGCCAATTCGTGCAACGACGCGGACGCATCCTGCGACGCTCGCCTGGCAAGGAACAGGCGCTCATCCATGACTTCATTGTTGTTCTTCCTGAGGGCTACGAGGACAGCTCAGATTACGCGAAGCGCCTCATCAAATCTGAGCTTGGTCGGGTAGCAGAGTTTTCGTCTCTCTCAGAAAACAGGTTCGAAGCCTACGAGACGCTCGCTCCGGTGCTAAGAGCGTATGATTTGGAACACATGATATAGAAATATTTGAAATGACGAGGCAGTAATGAAAAAAGTCGAAGACCTATTCAAGGCGCGTGCATCTAGCCCGCTCGAAACAGCCATGCTGTACGATGGCCGGGTTGGCTTTTCTATTCCGGAATACCAACGCCAATACGATTGGTCTGAAGATAATATTACTCGCCTCTATTTTGACACGCTGAATGGGTTCCAGAGGCTTTCCGAAAGCGCAGATGCCAATGCATTCACGTTCCTTGGAACGCTGATCCTCGTCGAGGAAGAAACTAAAGAGGAAGAGTTCTCGGGTGTATCTGTCGCTGTTGTTGATGGGCAGCAGCGGCTAACAACATTGACATTATTCGCATGCGCATTGTGTGAGGATCTACGACGGCAGCTTTCGGAATTGACGTCCCTGAGTTCAATTGAGAATAGCGTAAAAACCTGGCTTGAAGAGGAAGTCGAAACAAGACTCTACGCGCTCTACGAATGCGCAATCGGTTCTCAGCGTGTATCGCCCAAGGTGACATTCCCATTTCCGAGGATTGTCCGGCGCGGCGATGCGCGTGGAAGAAGCAAATCAAGCTCCGATTACCAATCACCGATTGGGCGTTTTCTAGAGGGTTTTGCGGATTATTTTGATAGTGACACGATCGAATACGTGCCACCAGCATTGGGCGCCGGAACGGATGCAGAGAGACTCGCAAAAAATTTTCAACTCATACGTCGCCTTATTGGAAATCTAAACGATACGGGTTGGTACGAAGATACTGAGTGCGAACAGTTCGATATTTCTTGGACGCGTCGCACGCAATGCAGAAATCTATTTGAGCGCCTACCAGACTACCTAAAAGATGAGGGCGAAAGAAACCGGGCTATAGAGAGCATCATCAAGACTCCGGAACTGCACGCGCTCGTACGCACGCTCCTGTTTGCATCGTACTTCAGCAGTTGCATTGTTTTAACCCGTGTTACGACAGACGATGAGTCCGCTGCATTCGATATTTTTGACGCGCTGAATACGACGGGCGAACCCCTAACTGCTCTCGAAACTCTGAAACCCCGCGTCATCAACTTTGAAAACAAGGCGAGCGGGTATGGGGGATCACCATCGGAATTGGCATTTGAAGCGATAGCGGAAAACCTAGATCAACGCTTCTCAGACACCACGAAGAAACAGGCAGAAACCAAGGATTTGATTGTTACCTTTGCCTTATATCTGGAGGGGAAAAAGCTTTCCAAAGACCTTGCCGCACAGAGGAATTTTCTTCGGCAGAGTTACGATGGTGCTTCAAAGAGCGGAAAGGACCCGGCTCGTAGATTCGTTCAAGCCCTTGCAGATTCGGCAGAATTTCGGCGTTTCTATTGGGAGCGAGATGGCATTGAAGAGCTCGGTCGGTTCCACAAAGGTGAAACTGTAGACGAAGTTCAGCTCCTTACCTCTCTAATTAGCGACATGAAGACGAGCCTCGCGTTCCCGATTCTGTCTCGGTACTGGAACCGAGGGCTAAAACACGGTGGAGAAGCCAATTTCTTAGAGGCCCTGAGGGCAATCGTAGCGTTTCTTGTCCTGCGACGCGCGGCTACGGGCGGGACAGCTGGCATCGATAGTGACTTTCGCGACGTGATGGCCCCAAGTCTGGGGCGCGGAGCGAGCCGAAAGTTTGGGCTTTGTGCAGGTGTCGGACATGACAATCCTGTACTTTCGCCAGCCGAACTGAAGGAAGCGCTTAAGACTCTCCTCAATTACAAGCTGAAGACCCTTACCAAAGAAAGCTGGGTCGGCCAAGCCGCCGCCAACCCCCTTTACCAGCAGTCGCGGGAACTCGTACGCTTCATGATACTGGTGGCGGCGAACCAAGGTGCTCCATCAACCGAAAATGCAGGAACCTGGATCAAACAAGGTGTGAAAGCCAGTGCGCATTCAAACAATTTCTTAGACTATAAAACGTGGAAGAGCTCGGACTATGCGACGGTTGAACACGTCGCGCCAGAGACAGTGCCAAAACATGGATGGGACGCTGGCTTGTACAGAGATAACATACTGCGTCACACTCTGGGAAACCTTGTTCTGTTGCCCGCGAAGGAGAACTCCGCAATTGGCAGCGACAGCTGGGAGAAGAAGAAGAAATTCTACCTGGCGCTCACTGAACGGTCCGCGCCCGAGCAAACCAAGCGGATCGAAGAGGCGAAAGCGGCTGGAATCAGCTTTTCTAAGACCACGGAGAAGCTCCTCCAAGAAGGAAGAAGACTCGATCTGCTTGACCCCCTGCGTGATGTTGAGAAATGGAATGCGGACGTCGTATCGACAAGGGGCAAGAACATCGCTGAACTCTGCTGGGATCATGTGTGGCCTTGGCTGAATTGAATTTGCACGCCATAACCGTTGCAGAGCACACCGAGACAATCGCGTGGGATATTCGACATGTCGCTTGAAGCAGAGGCATACGAGCAAAATTACCAACAGTTTCGTTCTCTTAATCAGATCATGTGGCAAATTCCCGTCCTGGCAATGACGCTGACTGGCGGCCTTTGGTTCGGGGTCTCGAAAATCGAGGACAACAGGCTCTTGGCGAGTTTGCTTCTGCTCACGGCGGTTGTGGGAAATCTAACTCTATCGGTTATTCTTTATCGGTTTCGTTTCGTCATGAGGCGATACTTGGCGTGGCTTCGCGATGTACATCCAGATGGTTTTGTGGACGCTAGCGAGCCAGATGTGGACATGGGAAGGCTAGCTCGCTTCTTCGTTCGAGAAGAGAGAGTTCGACAAATGTTCTCTTTTCTGCTGTATTGGGCTGCTGGTGCTAGCTTGGTACTGCTGGTAGCAGAAGCGTTTCCATGGGGTGCAGATAGTAGTGAGATGGAAAAAGATCGCGGGATAGAATTCTATGACAGCCATGCCACCGCACTTGCGGATGGCTACGAAGCCATCTTCTTTGAAGATGCCTACCCGTTCCTCGTGGCCTTGTTTTCGGGTGATCCGCTTGAAGTTCTGGACATTGGGTCCGGAACAGGACGTGATGCAGGATGGATCGCCGAACGGGGGCATAAGGTAGTTGCTGTTGAGCCCTCTTTTGCCATGCGAAAAATCGCGTCGTCCTTGCACAAAAGCGACCTAATCACATGGGTCGATGCACGCTTGCCAACGCTGCAAAATCAAGTCCTCAGGCCAGACAGTTTTGATGTGATCTTGGCAAATGCAGTCTGGATGCACGTTCGCCCGGAGGACCGCCCCGCCGCCATGGTACGGATGTTTGAGCTTCTGCATGAAGATGGGCGAGCTTTTGTCTCGTTGCGATTGGGCCCGCAAGACGAGAAACGGGGAATGTACGCTGTCTTCTCTGAAGAATTCGAAGAGACAGCGACACGTGCAGGATTTTCAGTTATTCACCATGGAGACTTTCCTGACCTGCTTGGGCGTTCGGAAGTTATGTGGAAAATGTATGAGCTGCAAAAATAGATGAGCTTTGCCATTTACTTGTGGCAAGCAAGACAGCCTTTCGACTGACCAAACAGTTCGTCTATATCGATACCTTCTTCATCATTCCGAAGCGGATTGCTTTGGCGCTTCTCTTTTGCCCGCTGGAGACGCCTTTCGTAGTCCGCTTTGATCTGATTGACACGCTCAGGTCGAGTCAACTCGTCTAAGGACTCGCCTTGTGACCAAGTGAAAGGCGAACCATTCTCGACCGCATCCTTCTCGTAGGATTTGGCCTCTTCAAATGCCTCTGGGTGTTGCTCCTTAAGTCGAACCCATTCGATCTTCTGTTGATAGAAGCAGAAGGTACAGCCACTCCGCGAGCGCCAGTCATAATATCTCGGCAGCCCTAGCCCAGATGCCTCAAGAATGTCGATGACACCTGGCTTGTCAATTCCTGCTTCTTTGAAAGGCAGCAGCACTTTCAGTCTTTCGTGTTTCGAGCTGTAACCTTCTCGATATTCCTCGTCAGCCCGAATGGCGACGTAGCTATAAACCGTGTTACCTTCCTCCAGGATGGGGCGAAGCCAATGTTCGAATGGACGAAGTTTGAGCTGCCTGGTGCACCAACGGGTTTGCGGTGATGGAAGAAAATTGTTGTACTGCTTGAGCCAAAAATCAAAGTCACGGTCGGGGTTTAACCGCAGGATCGATTTTCCGAGAAATCCTTCAAGGCGTCCAAGAAACTCGTAGACTTCGGGTAATTCTTTCCCGGTGTCTGTGAAAAAGTATTCGATATCTAATTCTGGATGATGCTGACGCATGTAGACCGCGAGGGCTGCGCTATCCCGCCCTCCAGAAAGCCCGAGTACGTGTTTCTCTGGTGGATTGGTCACGATACAGCTCTCTCCGTTTCTTTGTCCTTGCTTTCCTGAACTTCGACCATGTAGCGCGAGCTTAGTTCTGCTAGCGCAGCAAGTACCATCCGTCGCTTCTTGTCGTCACTAGCATCGATGACGCGTTCGAGTTTCGAAATGATTTCATCAATCCCCGCTCTTTCACCTTCAGTCACTTCAAATTCAGCATGAAGGGGAGCAGGACGACCGTTCACGCCAACAACGACGGCCATTGCGTGGCGCTTGTCTACACGTCCTTTCACGCGAGCGAAGTTCTCAGAGCGAATGAATTTCTGAGCGAGGTCGGCTAGCTCAACGGACGCTCTGTCAAGGTCGGGGTCAGTCCAGTCTCTTGGGGGCATGTTCGCCGCGAGGCTTGCGATGCCTTCCACGTCAGGGACGCTGCCTTCAAATTTGGCAAGCCGACCGATGAAGGCATTGAGGCGGAAGTCACCACTGATCTGCATGATGTTTTCAGCGCGTTCACGCAGTTCGGCGAGTGCTTGTGGCGACATGTTGGGCACTTGTAGCTCTGCAAGCATCAAGTCTGTCAAACGTCGGAGCATTGACGGATATGACTCAACCAGTTCTTCAAGACCTTCGCGGACATCGTTCACGACCGCTTGGATCGCCTTATCGTTGTCGAGAGCGCCGCGCTCACCGAAAGCCGCCGGAATATCATCAAACAGGAACTTGTTTGGGTCGTTTGCTAGTTTGAAAAGATCGCGAACACGAATTGCGTTGGCAGAAAGCTGCGTTGTGCGTTTGGTCCAAGAGTGCAGACGATCAAAGATTGCGATTAGACCACGAGCGACATCGATTGGAGCGAGATGGGTAAGGCTATTGTTTGTATCAAGTTCCCGCACGACCTCCGCCATGCTTGAAAGCAAACGCCTGGACAAAGCAGACAAATCCATCCAGCGAAGCTGGATTTCCCGTGGGTCTTTTGCGAGGATTTCGACATCTATGTCCTTGAATCGCGCTTGGAAAACGCCTTCCCGATAAAGCGCAACCTGTTCACGTCGTGATAGAATGAATGCAACAACAAGAACGGGCATGAGGCCATCTTTGACCCCAAACGGCGGTTCCGACCAAAGCTTGTAGATTTCTGCAACGCTTACAGTTCGGTCGTCAGCTTCCTTGAGGAGCCCAACCGTTGCATCCCAAAGCGGACCAAGGCCGAAATCGTCGTTTTCTGAAGGTTGGTAGAAACGTAATCCTTCGCCTTTGTCTGCATAAAGGCCTGTTGCCTCCAGCAGCGAAGCGTACAAGCCACCTTCCGCAGGAAACCCTTCTATCCCGAGGCGCGGCGTTCCTTCGTTTGAGACCATCGCGCGCAGCAGAGCGTTTTGTGCGGCAACTGCGTTACTCGATGGCTTGATGCGATTGAGAAGTTCGTTGTTGAGACGCGGCGAATTGGGATAGCGCGTTGATGCGAGTTCCGAAGCAACATTGTTGAGCTCAGCATGGAGCCACTGCTGAGGTTTTCGATTCTTGAGATACCAAGTTGCGTTGTCGAAAGCGCGGCGGATTTCTTCTTCAAGCTGTCCTTGCAACACAGCCTGACGCGCTTGCACTTCACGTTGCGCCACCGCGTCTCCCGCAAGGTCAGGGTGTTCCTCTTGTACTTCTGAAAGCGCGATCAATTCGCGCGCGAGATCGGTAATCGCCCAGGCCCGCTGCGATAGGCCAGTCGCAACTTCCCAATCCTTCGACTCCCGTGCCGCCTCGCGACAAATCTTCTGCGCCTGCTCGCTTGTTTCGCCCTCTGTCGGTATCGCCAGTAGGAATTCGCCGATTGTACCTGCATGAGGTCGGTAAGCCTGAACACGTTCTCTTAGGCTGTTGAGTGGCGCAACTTCCACATCGAACCAGCGTAGAGCGCCCGTCTCATGGTAATGTCGCTTCGCTAGGATAGGTTGCAGGCCCGCAAGCCGTTGCAGTGCTGCAAAATCCACCTCCCGCACGTGTTCCAACGTGTCTTGCACCGCTCGGTCGATGTCGAAGTCACTCCCCGCATAGATAGCATAAGCGTCTACGAACTTTCTGTAGATAACCAGTGACCAATTCTTGAGCTGTTTGAGGGCGGCGGTAATCTGTCCCTTTGGCGCTCCACCTACACAAGCGGCAAGGAGTTCGTCCGTTGGCATGAGGCCGGACCTTTCCTTGAACAGGTCAATCAACGCAATTGCCTTGAGCAGCCTAATGTGGAGCGCATCCCCACCTAGCGCCTCGCAGCGCTCGATTGCTTCTGCCGCCATCGCCCATCGGTGGCCATCCGGCGAAGCAAGAATTGAGGGCTCCAAGTTAACTCGTAGATAGTCCCAAAGGCGATCAGGCTCATAGAGACAGTCTTCAGCATTGTGACGAATAAAATCCTGGAAACCCGAAGGCTCTGCGGAATTTAGGAAGCCGAAAATGCTGCGTTGGTTTTGGCCGAAACGTCGACGTGATATGGGGCCCAGCAAACAGGCCACAACTGGGTGAAGCGGCCAGCATCCTTCGAGTGTCTCAGATAGGTAGGCTGACGCAGCCGGACGCTGACGCTTAATTTCCTTCGCAACTAGGTTCGCGAGCTTGCCTGGCTTAGGCAGAGAACGTCCATTTTCGATAGCGCGCGATATTAGCTCGATCTGCTCTTCACCAGCGGCATTCACTGAAAGGTCTATGAAGCGCCCTTGGATTTTGGACCACTCGTCGCGCATTTCGCGGGATAGTCGGTTAGCATACTCTTCGAAAGCTTGGTGAAGAATGCCAACCACAACCAAGCGGCCATTGCTGCGCGATGCGGCTTCCGCAAGAAGTTGGAACAGGTAGACGTCCGCACCTTCTTGCGCAGCAGCCTCAAGGAATTTTCCCATCTCGTCGATGAAGAGGATGAGGCCGCCTTGGTTGCGTGGATGTCTGTTTGCAAGTTCGGTCAAGGCCGAAACGACTGCATCGTCGGTCCAACGCTTTCGACGGGAGGAGCCAAGGAGACCACGCTCTTCCAAAGCTTCGCCGATAATTTTGGCTGCGTCATCGCGGCGGCCAACGACAGGAACTGTGAGCCATCCCTTCGTTTTTGGCGGTAAAGCAGCAAGGATTTGTTTTGCTGCGGCCTTGCCAATCGATGTTTCGGCCTTCTGCTTCAATTCGCTGTCGCCGCCCAATAGTCCGCTAAGCGCAACAACAAGGCTCGATTTCCCACTCCCGTACGGCCCCGTCCAGGTAAAGGCACCATGGCCAGTTTCCCTGACGTGATGTCCGATGGTCAACAAAACGTCTGTCGAAGATTTGGGGCAAACGTAGCCCTCCAACGCAGCAGCGTCGTTGTAGTCGGCGTCGATGCGTATGGAGCGCTGAAAACGTCTGGCAATATGTACGTTATCTGAGAGAGCCATCACGCCGCCTCCTTCGTTTTCTTTGGTTGATAGTCGAAGGCGGCGTATTTGAGTGCAATATCACCATCCAGAGGAACGTCGCGCAGCACTTGCTTTAGCCCGGCAGTCTCGGACCATCGGAAAGCACCTTCAGTGAATTCCTCAAGGTCAAGCAATCGATCCGCGATGTCGTTTTCATCGAGGAGGAACACACGCCCAGGCGACCCCGGTTCGTGGGCAATAGCCTCGAAAGACAAGGTTTTTGCTGTCGTGTAGTACTTCCAAAAATCGATCAGAGCATAAAGAAATACGCCTCTCCCCAAAGTGGATTTTGGTCCGCGAACAAAACGGAAGCCATCCCGCTTACCGAGAGCCTTGATTAGCCCCAACTCTGATAGCGGAGATTCTAGCGTGTCCTCGGGTGAGGCATTTGCGGATGGACGTTTGGCCACATAGGTGCGGAGAAAGCACTCCACATCGCGCCTAACGGTAGTAGCAGAAACCCGCGGCCAAGCACGATCTTTGGCAACCTTTTCAAGTGCTCGAACAAGCCTTTCCCGCTCAAATGTTACACCAGGAAAATTGTTGAAACTCCAATACCATGTTGTTTTCTCAGGGCGTCCCGCGAGATGCCAATGAACGAGCCAAAGGCTTGTGGGGTGCTCCATGTAGGGGTCGAATCCAGCCTTCCCAAAGATGTTGTCGCCGAGCTCTGTTGTGGTGAGTTCGTTCGCACCCTCTCCGTCCGCAATGACACCACAGCAAGTGGCCCAATGACGCATCGAAGACACCATATTTTTGCCAACGCCGAAGCGGGCGATTGCATCGTCGCGAGTAAATGCCGCCTTGCTATCGGGGGTGCCTGCACGTTCCGACACGGCATCGTAGGCCTTCTTCAGCCATCCGTAGCGCAGTGGAAAGGTCTCATGTCCGGAAAATTGGGGCTTGTATGTGTCCTGAAAAATTGGTCCTCGTGGCATCGCGTCTCGTCCTGGATAATTGATCCAGCTCGACTTTACCCCACAAGATATGGTAGGGTCAAACTCATTCCTGGAGATATCCTCCAGAAAGCCCGTGAGCCGCGCTGAGCATTGGTTTGCGAGACTGATGGTCATCTAAGAGATTGGCATTTAAGTGAAAAGCACGAGTACGATATATCTGGACCACCAAGCAACGACGCCACTCGATTCGCAGGTTTTTGAGGCCATGCGCCCATATTTTGGCGAGAGTTTTGGGAACCCACACTCATCCGATCACGCTACTGGTTGGAGAGCTGCCAAAGCCGTCGAAGGTGCAGCAGAAGATGTGGCCGCGATGATTGGCGCGGACGCTGATGAGATTGTCTTTACCTCGGGCGCAACTGAGGCCAACAACTTAGCTTTGTTGGGTGTTGCAAGACGTGCGGTTGGCGGCGCGCGCAATCGCATCCTTATGGGATCAACGGAGCACAAATGTGTCTTGGAAGTAGGTCGCGTCCTGGAGCGGCAATTGGGCTTCGAAATCATACATTTGCCTGTCGATTCTGAAGGGCGGCTTGACTTGGAAATGTTGCGTTCCGAGCTCAATGAGGATGTGCTGCTCGTATCGGTTATGGCAGCCAACAACGAGATAGGAACGCTACAGGACATTCCCGAAATTGCGCGAATGACCTCCCAATTTGGCAGTCTACTACACTGCGACTCAGCTCAAGCGCCCTGCGCTATGGACATGGCGCGATTTGCCGACCTAGTGGACCTAGTGAGTTTGTCAGCTCACAAAATGTACGGGCCAATGGGTATCGGCGCTCTATATGTCCGGCGTGAGCTACATAGCAGGATTGAGCCGCTTGTGTATGGAGGAGGGCAGCAAAATGGACTTCGATCCGGTACGCTGCCCACGGCTCTATGTGTGGGTTTGGGGCGTGCTGCGAGGCTCGCCTCTGATGAGCATGCCGTGATCGAAAGGGAGACCTTGGCACTACGCAGGGACTTCCTCCTTAGGCGGCTGAGTGAGCTGCCCTATCCCACTTGGGTAAATGGCCCGAAGAACCCTGAACACCGACATCCTGGCAACATCAATATCGGATTTAGGGGCATTGTTGCAGCCGACTTGTTGGGCCGCATCCAACCAAGTCTCGCAGCGTCAACAGGATCAGCTTGCACAAGCGGCATTCCCGAGCCGTCACACGTTCTTCGGGCCATCGGCCTAACTGATGAAGAGGCAGGGGCGTCGATCAGGTTGAGCGTGGGCAGAAGTTCGACGGAAGAAGAATTGGTGAAAGCTGTCGATATTATTCGAGCCGCGCTCGATCAGATTTCACGCGAGAACGTTTCAGTATTTGCATAGTCCAAGCTCATCCTAACACAGTGGCAAGCCGCGCGTATCCAAACTTCGCAAGATTAGTCTCGATGAAGTCGTCTCCATGACATGGCCTTCACGGCGTGGCGGGGATCAAACGGGCGACCGTTTGTGCATGGTTCGGTGTTGGTGGAGAGGCACTTCTCCAAGTCCAACGAGCTCGGTTTGGGGGTGGCGATAGACCCCCGAGAGTGGTCCATCTTCGGCAAGATGGCGGCATCCAATCCGCGCAGGGTTGGTCTCCATGAAATGGTCATGGGGGTATCGGTGGGAGCAGGAACGCTCCCCTGATTGGTGATCGGACGGCCAGACGTTCGTGCATGGTTCGGTGCAGGTGGATGAATAGCCCCGTGTTTCTTAGA
>NZ_AUND01000011.1 GCF_000714535.1 Thioclava pacifica DSM 10166
ACCATCGAAAGCCATTCATGCATCCCGTGAAACCACGACGATCCCCAGTGGAAGAACAGTGCCACCCCGGAAATCAGCGAGACGAGGAAGAGCCCGGTAATGAGCGGCGTGGCATAGCGGTTGAGAACGGTCGGCATCTGGTTGCTCCATGACTGGCGCGGCTGGCGCGCTTTCTTCTTGCGGTTTCTTGCTTCACGCGTCGGGCGCGGTTTTCCGTCCGCAAAGCCGCCATGCGCGGCACGCAGGTCACGCTGCGCGCTGGCCGACGTGGCATCAGCCTTGAAATCCGGCAGGGGAGCGCGTATCTGGCGGCAATTGCGCCTTTCGGGGCGCTTCGGGCAGATGAGGCGGCGCGACATGCGGCGCGCATAAGGGATGACGAGAATGGCAAACCCCCTCCAGTTTCTCCAGCAGGTGCGCTCGGAAGCGGGCAAGGTGACCTGGCCGAACCGGCGCGAGGTGCTGCTGACGACCGGCATGGTGCTCGCGATGGCGGCCCTGACAGCGATCTTCTTCTCGCTCGTGGACTGGATCATCCGTCTTGGCGTGACCCAGGTGATCGGCAGCTGATCGCGGAACGCGCGCGGGGCCGTTCTACGCCTCTCGCAGCTGCGGCGAAGAAGTGACCGCGCCTCGGTCTAACGGTCTTGAATTCAAAGGCCTTCGGCGGTAAAGGGGCGGAACTTTCCAGAACCGGCGTGCATCGATTCGCGTGGTGCACGCTGTTTTTTGTTCTGGGGATGGCGGGTCAACCCCGTGATATAACAGGAATTTTCGGTGCCTTGGCATCGGCGGCAAGAGGCAAAGAATCGGCATGGCGAAACGTTGGTATTCGGTAAGCGTTCTCTCGAACTTCGAGAAGAAAGTCGCCGAGAGCATCCGTCAGGCCGTGATCGACAAAGGTCTGGAGGACCAGATCGAGGAAGTCCTCGTGCCGACCGAAGAGGTGATCGAGGTGCGCCGCGGCAAGAAGGTGACCTCCGAGCGTCGCTTCATGCCGGGCTACGTGCTGGTGCGGATGGAGATGACCGACAAGGGTTATCACCTGATCAACTCGACGAACCGGGTGACCGGCTTCCTCGGGCCGCAGGGCAAGCCGATGCCGATGGCCGATGCGGAAGTGAACCGCATCCTGAGCCGCGTCGACGAATCGGGTGAGCAGGCCGCACCGCGCAGCCTCATCACCTTCGAGGTCGGCGAGAACGTGAATGTGACCGACGGGCCCTTCGAAGGCTTCTCGGGCATGGTCGAGGAAGTGGACGAGGCGGCGAGCCGTCTCAAGGTCACCGTCTCGATCTTCGGCCGGCCGACGCCGGTCGAGCTGGAATACACGCAGGTGCAGAAAACCGCCTGAGTGTGAGCCGTGGGAGGCGAGGGCCCTTGCTGAGACAAGGTGTCCCGGACCGAACCACTAAACTTCGCATCCCTTCGGATGTGACAGTGATAAGGAGAGGGCCACATGGCCAAGAAAGTTATCGGGCAGCTCAAGCTGCAAATCCCGGCAGGCGGCGCAAACCCGTCCCCGCCGGTCGGTCCGGCGCTGGGTCAGCGCGGGATCAACATCATGGAATTCTGCAAGGCGTTCAACGCCAAGACGCAGGAGATGGACAAGCAGGCGAAGATCCCGACGATCATCACCTATTATGCTGACAAGTCCTTCACCTTCGAGATCAAGCAGCCGACCGCCAGCTTCTTTCTGAAGCAGGCCGCGGGCCTCAAGCCCGTCGGCAAGCGTAACCGTCCGAAGGGTTCGGAAGCGCCGGGCCGCGTCGTTGCCGCGACGATCACCGCCGCTCAGGTCCGTCAGATCGCTGAGGCGAAGATGAAAGACCTCAACGCCAACGACATCGAAGGCGCGATGAACATCATCCTCGGCTCCGCGAAGTCGATCGGTATCGAGGTGAAAGGCTAAGTCATGGCAAAGCTCGGTAAACGCACCAAAGCCGCCCGCGAAGCCTTCGCCGGCAAGGACCTGATCTCGGTCGAGGACGCCGTGTCGCTGATCAAGGCGAACGCGAATGCGAAATTCGACGAGACCCTCGAAATCGCGATGAACCTCGGTGTTGACCCGCGTCACGCCGACCAGATGGTTCGTGGCGTCGTCGCTCTGCCGAACGGCACCGGCAAGACCGTCCGCGTGGCTGTCTTCGCCCGTGGCGCGAAAGCGGATGAAGCCAAGGAAGCCGGGGCCGATATCGTCGGCGCCGAGGACCTGATGGAAACCATCCAGGGCGGCACGATCGAGTTCGATCGCTGCATCGCGACCCCCGACATGATGCCGCTCGTCGGCCGTCTGGGTAAAGTCCTGGGCCCGCGCAACCTGATGCCGAACCCGAAGGTCGGCACCGTGACGATGGACGTGAAAGCGGCTGTCGAAGCGGCGAAGGGCGGCGAAGTCCAGTTCAAGGTCGAGAAGGCCGGCGTCATTCATGGCGGCATCGGCAAGGTCTCCTTCACCGAGGAGCAGCTCGCCCAGAACGTCCGCGCGTTCGTGGACGCCGTGTCGAAAGCCAAGCCCACGGGCGCGAAGGGCACCTATCTCAAGAAGGTGTCGCTGAGCTCGACCATGGGCCCGGGCGTGTCGCTCGACCTCACGTCGGCGACCGGCAACTAAGAGAATTCCGCCGGGGGTGACCTCGGTGGATGGCAGGGCGGCGGCCTGACGCTTCCGCCCTGACCTGTCCGAGACGGAGGGTGCCGTAAGGCTTAATTTCCTTCCTGAGATGGGGATCGAGACCAATCCGGGTTTGGGCTTTCGGGCCGATCTCGGGCGATCTGGCCTCGGGCCCTTCGGACCCGACCCCGGGAAACCGGGACAATGAGAGCCGGGGGGAAACCCCCATACTTGGAGTGTAACTGTGGATAGAGCCCAAAAAGAGAAAGTGGTCGAGGAACTCGGCCAGATCTTCGCAAGCTCTGGCGTCGTAGTGGTTGCTCACTACGAAGGCATGACGGTTGCTGACATGCAGGACCTCCGCGCACGCATGCGTGAAGCGGGTGGTTCGGTTCGTGTTGCCAAGAACAAGCTCGCCAAGATCGCCCTTGAAGGTCAGCCCTGCGAAAGCATCGCTGAATACCTGACGGGCATGACCGTGCTTTCCTATTCTGAGGACCCTGTCGCTGCGGCGAAAGTGGTCGTCAAGTACGCCAAGGATAACGAGAAACTCGAAATCCTCGGCGGCGCAATGGGAGACTCGGCCCTCGATGTCGCCGGTGTCAAAGCCGTCGCCGATATGCCGTCGCGTGAAGAGCTCATCGCTTCGATCGTGGCTGCCATCGGTGCACCCGCTTCGAACATCGCCGGTGCCGTTGGCGCGCCTGCTTCTAACATCGCGAGCATCCTTTCCACTATCGAGGAAAAGGCTGCGTAAGCAATCGACTTGTCCCGTAGCGGCTTGAAACCGCGACGTTGGAAAACCCAAATCTAGGAACTGTAAAATGGCTGATCTGAAAAAACTCGCCGAAGAAATCGTGGGCCTGACCCTTCTGGAAGCCCAGGAACTGAAAACCATCCTGAAAGACGAATACGGCATCGAGCCGGCCGCCGGTGGCGCCGTCATGATGGCTGGCCCGGCTGCTGGTGCTGCTGAAGCTGTCGAAGAGAAAGACGAATTCGACGTCGTTCTCGTGGAAGCTGGCGCCAACAAGATCAACGTGATCAAGGAAGTCCGTGGCATCACCGGCCTGGGCCTGAAAGAAGCCAAAGACCTCGTTGAGGCTGGCGGCAAGGTCAAGGAAGGCGCTGCGAAAGCGGAAGCCGAAGAGATCAAGAAAAAGCTCGAAGAAGCCGGCGCGAAAGTCGAGCTCAAGTAATCGAGCCGGATGCGCCTGCATCCGATCTGAAAAATGGGCTGGGTCCGGGCAATCCCCGGGCCCAGCCGAACCTGTCTCGGAGAGGGCTTTCGCGCCCTGAAGCCCTCTCCAAGGCGGCGTTCGCGGTTCGGGAGCCTTTCGGTGGGACGGAAGGCAGGTATGGAACCGCCCCCCTTCATTCGCCTTGCGGCGCGCAATGGGCCCCGACATTGCGCCAGTCGCGAAGAGACGAAAGGTCACGCAGAGCATGGCTCAAGCTTACGTTGGTCAAAAACGCATCCGCCGCTATTACGGCAAGATCCGTGAAGTCCTCGAAATGCCGAACCTCATCGAGGTTCAGAAATCCTCCTACGATCTGTTCCTGCGCTCCGGCGAGGCGGACAAGCCCACTGATGGCGAGGGTCTCCAGGGCGTTTTCCAGTCGGTCTTCCCGATCAAGGATTTCAACGACAACGCCATCCTGGAGTTCGTGAAATACGAACTCGAGAAGCCGAAATACGATGTCGAAGAGTGCCAGGCGCGCGACATGACCTATTCGGCGCCGCTGAAAGTCACCCTGCGTCTCATCGTGTTCGATGTCGACGAGGAAACCGGCGCGCGCTCGGTCAAGGACATCAAGGAACAGGATGTCTTCATGGGCGACATGCCCCTGATGACGAAGAACGGTACGTTCATCGTGAACGGCACCGAGCGGGTCATCGTGAGCCAGATGCACCGTTCGCCGGGTGTGTTCTTCGACCATGACCGCGGCAAGACGCACAGCTCGGGCAAGCTGCTGTTCGCCTGCCGGATCATCCCCTATCGCGGGTCGTGGCTCGATTTCGAATTCGACGCCAAGGATCTGGTGTTCGCGCGCATCGACCGTCGCCGCAAGCTGCCGGTGACGACGCTGCTTTATGCGCTCGGCCTCGACCAGGAAGGCATCATGGATGCCTATTACGAGACCGTCACCTACACCGCCAAGGGCAAGTCGGGCTGGGTCACCAAGTTCTTCCCCGATCGCGTTCGCGGTACC
Organism: Thioclava pacifica DSM 10166; assembly: GCF_000714535.1. GTDB lineage: Bacteria > Pseudomonadota > Alphaproteobacteria > Rhodobacterales > Rhodobacteraceae > Thioclava > Thioclava pacifica. The sequence goes on from NZ_AUND01000011.1 coordinate 4,829, forward strand.
CGTCCGACCTTCGACCTCGTCGATGCGGCTTCGGGCGAAGTGATCCTGAAAGCTGGCGACAAAGCGACCCCGCGCATGGTCAAGAAGTGGCGCGACGACAACTCGGTTCCCGAGCTGCTCGTGCCGTTCGAGAACATCGCTGGCCGTTATTGCGCCAAGGACATCATCAACGAAGACACCGGCTTCATCTACATCGAAGCGGGCGACGAGCTGACGATCGAATACGACAAGGACGGTGAGCTGTCGGGCGGTTCGATCAAGACGCTGCTCGATAACGGCATCACCGAGATCCCGGTGCTCGACATCGACAACGTCAATGTCGGCCCCTACATCCGCAACACGATGGCCGCGGACAAGAACCTCAACCGCGACACCGCGCTGATGGATATCTATCGCGTCATGCGTCCGGGCGAGCCGCCGACCGTGGAAGCCGCCTCGTCGCTCTTCGACAGCCTGTTCTTCGACAGCGAGCGCTACGACCTCTCGGCCGTGGGCCGCGTGAAGATGAACATGCGTCTCGACCTCGATGCGCCGGACACCCAGCGCACGCTGCGTCGCGAAGACATCATCGCCTGCATCAAGGGCCTGGTGGAACTGCGCGACGGCAAGGGCGAGATCGACGACATCGACCACCTCGGCAACCGCCGCGTGCGTTCGGTCGGCGAACTGATGGAAAACCAGTATCGCGTCGGCCTGCTGCGCATGGAGCGCGCGATCAAGGAGCGTATGTCCTCGGTCGAGATCGACACGGTCATGCCGCAGGATCTGATCAACGCGAAACCGGCTGCGGCCGCGGTGCGTGAATTCTTCGGCTCCTCGCAGCTGTCGCAGTTCATGGACCAGACCAACCCGCTTTCGGAAGTCACCCACAAGCGTCGTCTCTCGGCGCTTGGCCCGGGCGGTCTGACCCGTGAGCGTGCCGGCTTCGAGGTGCGCGACGTTCACCCGACCCACTACGGCCGGATGTGCCCGATTGAAACGCCGGAAGGTCAGAACATCGGTCTGATCAACTCGCTGGCCACCTTTGCCCGCGTGAACAAGTATGGCTTCATCGAGACCCCGTATCGCAAGGTTGAAGACGGCAAGGTCACCGACGAAGTGGTCTACATGTCCGCGACCGAGGAAATGCGTCACACCGTGGCGCAGGCGAACGCGACGCTCGACGAGAACGGCAAGTTCATCAACGACCTCGTCTCGACCCGCCAGTCGGGCGAATACGCGCTCAACCCGCCGGAAATGGTGGACCTGATCGACGTGTCGCCGAAACAGCTGGTTTCGGTCGGTGCGGCGCTCATCCCGTTCCTCGAAAACGACGACGCGAACCGCGCTCTGATGGGTGCGAACATGCAACGTCAGGCCGTTCCGCTGCTGCGTTCGGAAGCGCCCTATGTCGGTACCGGCATGGAAGCGACCGTGGCGCGTGACTCCGGGGCTGCGATCACCGCGACCCGTGGCGGCATCATCGACCAGGTCGATGCGCAGCGTATCGTTATTCGCGTGACCGACGATCTCGAAGCGGGCGATCCGGGCGTGGACATCTATCGTCTGCGCAAGTTCAAGCGTTCGAACCAGTCCTCGACCATCAACCAGCGTCCCGTCGTGAAAGTGGGCGACAAGGTTGTGAAGGGTCAGGTTGTTGCTGACGGTCCGTCGACCGATCAGGGCGAACTGGCGATCGGCCGCAACGTGGTCGTCGCGTTCATGCCCTGGAATGGCTACAACTACGAAGACTCGATCCTGATCTCCGAGCGGATCCACCGCGACGACGTGTTCACCTCGATCCATATCGACGAATACGAAGTGGCGGCGCGTGACACCAAGCTCGGCCCGGAAGAGATCACCCGCGACATCCCGAACGTCGGCGAGGAAGCCCTGCGCAACCTCGACGAAGCGGGCATCGTCTATATCGGCGCCGAAGTGGGGCCGGGCGATATTCTCGTGGGCAAGATCACCCCGAAGGGCGAAAGCCCGATGACGCCGGAAGAGAAGCTCCTCCGCGCCATCTTCGGTGAGAAAGCGTCCGACGTGCGCGACACCTCGCTGCGTCTGCCGCCGGGTGCCTATGGTACGATCGTGGAAGTCCGCGTCTTCAACCGTCACGGCGTCGACAAGGACGAGCGTGCGCTGCAGATCGAGCGTGAGGAAGTCGAACGTCTGGCCCGTGACCGGGACGACGAGCTCGCGATCCTCGAGCGCAACATCTACGCGCGTCTCAAGACCCTGATCATGGGCAAAACCGCCGTGAAGGGGCCGAAGGGCATCAAGGCCGGTTCGACCATCGACGACGAACTGCTGGGCACCCTGTCGAAGGGCCAGTGGTGGCAGCTCGCGCTCGAAGACGAGGGCGATGCCAAGGAAGTCGAAGCCCTCAACGACCAGTTCGAGGCGCAGAAGCGCGCGCTCGACCTGCGTTTCGAGGACAAGGTCGAGAAAGTCCGTCAGGGCGACGACCTGCCTCCGGGCGTGATGAAGATGGTCAAGGTCTTCGTCGCGGTGAAGCGCAAGCTTCAGGCTGGCGACAAGATGGCTGGCCGTCACGGCAACAAGGGCGTCGTGTCGAAGGTCGTTCCGATGGAAGACATGCCGTTCCTCGCCGATGGCACCCCGGTCGATCTCGTGCTGAACCCGCTGGGCGTGCCTTCGCGCATGAACGTCGGTCAGATCCTCGAGACCCACATGGGTTGGGCGTCGCGCGGTCTGGGCAACCAGATCGACGAGGCGATCCGTGCCTATCGCCGCAATGGCGACATGACCCCGGTTCGCGAGGCGATGAAGATCGGCTATGGCGAAGAGACCTATGACGAGGTTCTCGCCGGCATGGACGACGAGGCCTTCATCGAAAGCGCCGAAGCTGTCCGCACCGGCGTTCCGATCGCGACCCCGGTCTTCGACGGTGCGAAAGAGGCTGACATCAACGACGCGCTCAAGCGTGCCGGCTTCGATCAATCCGGTCAGTCGACCGTGTTCGACGGCCGCACCGGCGAGCAGTTCGCGCGCAAGGTCACGGTGGGTGTGAAGTACTTCCTGAAGCTTCACCACCTCGTCGATGACAAGATGCACGCCCGTTCGACCGGCCCGTACTCGCTCGTCACGCAGCAGCCGCTGGGTGGTAAGGCGCAGTTCGGTGGTCAGCGTCTCGGGGAGATGGAAGTCTGGGCTCTGGAAGCCTACGGCGCCGCCTACACCCTGCAAGAGATGCTGACGGTGAAGTCGGATGACGTGGCCGGCCGGACGAAGGTCTACGAGTCGATCGTCAAAGGCGAGGACAACTTCGAAGCCGGCGTGCCGGAATCGTTCAACGTTCTCGTCAAAGAGGTCCGGGGCCTCGGCCTCAACATGGAACTCCTGGACGCGGAGGAAGAGGAGTGAGGGCTTCGGCCCTCCTCTGATCCCTTCCGCCCTCATTCAAGGATTTACAGATGAACCAGGAACTGACCCAAAACCCGTTCAACCCGCTCGCGCAGCCGAAGGCGTTTGACGAGATCAAGATCTCGCTGGCCTCGCCGGAGCGGATCCTGAGCTGGTCCTACGGCGAGATCAAGAAGCCGGAAACCATCAACTACCGCACGTTCAAGCCCGAGCGTGACGGCCTGTTCTGCGCGCGTATCTTTGGCCCGATCAAGGATTACGAATGCCTGTGCGGCAAGTACAAGCGCATGAAGTATCGCGGCGTCGTCTGCGAGAAATGCGGCGTTGAAGTCACCCTCCAGAAAGTGCGTCGCGAGCGCATGGGCCATATCGAACTGGCCTCGCCCGTCGCGCATATCTGGTTCCTCAAGTCGCTGCCCTCGCGCATCGGCCTGATGCTGGACATGACGCTGCGCGATCTCGAGCGCATCCTCTATTTCGAGAACTACGTGGTGATCGAGCCGGGTCTGACCGATCTGAGCTACGGCCAGCTGCTCTCGGAAGAAGAGTATCTCGACGCGCAGGACGCCTATGGCGCTGACGCTTTCACCGCCAATATCGGTGCGGAAGCGATCCGCGAGATGCTGGCCGCGATCGACCTTGAGGCGACCGCCGAGCAGCTCCGCGAAGAGCTGAAGGAAGCCACGGGCGAGCTGAAGCCGAAGAAGATCATCAAGCGTCTGAAGATCGTCGAAAGCTTCCTCGAGTCGGGCAACCGCCCCGAGTGGATGGTGCTGACCGTGCTTCCGGTGATCCCGCCGGAACTGCGTCCGCTCGTCCCGCTCGATGGTGGCCGTTTCGCGACCTCGGATCTCAACGACCTCTACCGTCGCGTGATCAACCGGAACAACCGTCTGAAGCGTCTGATCGAACTGCGTGCGCCCGACATCATCGTGCGCAACGAAAAGCGGATGCTGCAGGAATCGGTCGATGCGCTGTTCGACAACGGCCGTCGCGGCCGCGTCATCACGGGCACCAACAAGCGCCCGCTGAAGTCGCTCTCGGACATGCTGAAAGGTAAGCAGGGTCGCTTCCGTCAGAACCTTCTGGGTAAGCGCGTGGACTTCTCGGGCCGTTCGGTCATCGTGACCGGTCCGGAACTCAAGCTGCACCAGTGTGGTCTGCCCAAGAAGATGGCGCTCGAACTGTTCAAGCCCTTCATCTACTCGCGTCTCGAGGCCAAGGGCCTGTCGAGCACCGTGAAGCAGGCGAAGAAGCTGGTCGAAAAAGAGCGTCCCGAGGTGTGGGATATCCTCGACGAGGTGATCCGCGAGCACCCGGTTCTGCTGAACCGCGCACCGACGTTGCACCGTCTGGGCATCCAGGCGTTCGAACCGATGCTGATCGAAGGCAAGGCCATTCAGCTGCACCCGCTCGTCTGCTCGGCGTTTAACGCCGACTTCGACGGTGACCAGATGGCCGTTCACGTGCCGCTCTCGCTGGAAGCCCAGCTGGAAGCGCGCGTGCTGATGATGTCGACGAACAACGTCCTCTCGCCCGCAAACGGCGCGCCGATCATCGTTCCCTCGCAGGACATGATCCTTGGTCTCTACTACGTGACCATGGAGCGTCAGGGCATGAAGGGCGAAGGCATGGACTTCTCCTCGGTCGAGGAAGTGGAGCACGCGCTCAATGCGGGCGAGGTGCATCTGCACGCCAAGATCACCTGCCGCGTCAAGCAGATCGACGAAACCGGCAACGAGGTGTTCGAGCGTTTCGAGACCACCCCGGGCCGCGTGCGTCTGGGCTCGCTGCTGCCGCTCAACACGAAAGCGCCCTTCGAGCTGGTCAACCGCCTCCTTCGTAAGAAGGACGTGCAGAACGTCATCGACACCGTCTACCGCTATTGCGGTCAGAAGGAGTCGGTCATCTTCTGTGACCAGATCATGGGCATGGGCTTCCGCGAAGCGTTCAAGGCCGGCATCTCCTTCGGCAAAGACGACATGGTGATCCCGGACAACAAGTGGGACATCGTCGAAGGCGTCCGCGACCTCGTGAAGGACTTCGAACAGCAATACATGGACGGTCTGATCACCCAGGGTGAGAAGTACAACAAGGTCGTCGATGCCTGGTCGAAGTGTAACGACAAGGTCACCGAGGCGATGATGAACACCATCTCGGCGCCGAAATACGACGAGGCCGGTGCCGAGCAGGAACCGAACTCGGTCTACATGATGGCCCACTCGGGCGCTCGTGGCTCGGTGACGCAGATGAAGCAGCTCGGCGGGATGCGTGGCCTGATGGCCAAGCCGAACGGCGAGATCATCGAAACGCCGATCATCTCGAACTTCAAGGAAGGCCTGACCGTTCTTGAATACTTCAACTCGACCCACGGCGCCCGCAAGGGTCTGTCGGATACCGCTCTGAAGACGGCGAACTCGGGTTACCTGACCCGTCGTCTCGTCGACGTGGCGCAGGACTGCATCGTGCGCACGCATGATTGCGGCACCGAGAATGCGATCACGGCTTCGGCGGCGATCAATGACGGTGAAGTCGTGGCTCCGATCTCCGAGCGCATCCTGGGCCGTGTCGCGGCCGATGACGTGCCGGTGCCGGGCTCCGACGAGGTGATCGTGCGCAAGGGCGAGCTGATCGACGAGCGCAAGGCCGACGCGATCGAGCAGGCGGGTGTCCAATCCGTCCGTATCCGCTCGGCGCTGACCTGTGAGGCCGAAGAGGGCGTTTGCGCGCTTTGCTACGGCCGCGACCTCGCACGCGGTACCCTTGTGAACCAGGGCGAAGCGGTGGGTATCATCGCGGCGCAGTCGATCGGGGAACCGGGCACGCAGCTGACGATGCGGACCTTCCACCTTGGCGGTGTTGCGCAGGGCGGCTCGCAGTCGTTCCTCGAAGCGAGCCAGGAAGGCAAGATCGAGTTCCGCAACGCCAACCTCATCACCAATGAGGCGGGCGAGCAGATCGTGATGGGCCGCAACATGCAGATCGCCATCGTCAACGAGCATGGCGAAGAGCTCGCGAGCCACAAGATCGGCTACGGCACCAAGGTCTTCGTGACCGACGGCGCAGACGTGAAGCGTGGCGACAAGCTGATCGAATGGGATCCCTACACCCTGCCGATCATCGCTGAGAAACCCGGCAAGGTCCGCTTCGTCGACCTCATCTCGGGCATCTCGGTCCGCGAGGATACCGATGACGCAACGGGTATGACGCAGAAGATCGTGTCCGACTGGCGCGCAGCGCCCAAGGGCAATGATCTGAAGCCGGAGATCCTGGTCCTCGGCGAGGATGGCGAGCCGGTCCGTAACGAGGCGGGCAACCCGGTGACCTATCCGATGTCGGTGGACGCGATCCTCTCGGTCGAAGACGGTCAGGACGTGAAAGCGGGCGACGTGGTCGCGCGTATTCCGCGCGAAGGTGCGAAGACGAAGGACATCACCGGCGGTCTGCCGCGTGTGGCCGAACTCTTCGAAGCACGCCGTCCGAAGGATCACGCGATCATCGCCGAAATCGATGGCTATGTGCGCTTTGGCAAGGACTACAAGAACAAGCGTCGCATCGCGATCGAGCCGCGCGACGAAGGTCTGGAGCCCGTCGAGTACATGGTGCCGAAAGGCAAGCACATCCCGGTGCAGGAAGGCGACTTCGTGCAGAAGGGTGACTACATCATGGACGGCAACCCGGCACCGCACGACATCCTGCGCATCATGGGGATCGAGGCTCTGGCCGACTACCTCATCAACGAAGTGCAGGACGTCTATCGTCTGCAGGGCGTGAAGATCAACGACAAGCACATCGAGGTGATCGTTCGCCAGATGCTGCAGAAGATCGAGATCCTCGACTCCGGCGATACGACGCTGCTCAAAGGCGAGCATGTCGACAAGGTCGAGTTCGACGAGGAGAACGACAAGGTCGCGGCCCGTGGTGGGCGTCCGGCGAACGGCGAGCCCGTTCTGCTCGGCATCACCAAGGCGTCGCTGCAGACCCGCTCGTTCATCTCGGCGGCCTCCTTCCAGGAGACGACCCGCGTTCTCACCGAAGCCTCGGTGCAGGGCAAGCGCGACAAGCTCGTGGGCCTCAAGGAGAACGTCATCGTCGGCCGCCTGATCCCGGCGGGCACCGGTGGCGCAACCACCAAGGTCCGCAAGATCGCGGCCGAGCGCGACCAGAAGGTCATCGTGCAGCGTCAGGCGGAGGCGGAAGCCGCTGCTGCGCTCGCGGCACCGATGGACGTGGCCGAAAACGATGCCGATTTCGGCCCGGTCGAGACGCCCGAAAGCCGCGATTGATCCTCAAACCGAGGTTTGATCTAGAGAAAATCACCCCCGCGCGGTTCGTCCGCGCGGGGGTTTTGCTTGTCACGGGGCGGAAAGCCGCGCACCTTGCCCGCGACGCGTAGATGACGAGAGGGACGACTGCGATGTTGAAGGCAACGATTTTGGCACTTGGTATGACTGCGCTCGGGGCGGGGACGCTCTGGGCCGGCCCGTATCAGGACAGCGAGGCACAATTGCGCGCGGCCTATGGCGCCTATCGCTCGGCCCTGTTCCTGTCGAACCAGGGAAAGGGCCCCGAAACCGAGGCCGCGCTGGAGCGTTTCAGCAAGCAATGGGCTGCGATCACGCAGAATTGGTCGGCCGATCCGCCGCCGCAATATGCGGATGATCCGGTGCTTGGCGCGACCTTCGACACCGTGACCGAGCTCGCCGCGAAGGCCGCCGAAGAGGCCAAGGCGGGTCAGCTTCCCGAGGCCCATGAGACGCTCGAAGGCGTGCGCGACGCGATTGGCGAGCTGCATGTGCGCAACGGGATCGTCGGTTTTTCGGACCGGATGAACGATTATCACGCGCAGATGGAACGGGTTCTGACCACGGATTACGTCAATATGGGCGAGGAGGGCGCGCGCGAACTGATCGCCGACGCCTCGCTTCTGAGCTATCTCGCGGCCCAGGTCGTGAAGCACCCCGCCCCTGAGGCTGCCACCGCCGAAGGCTATCAGAAGCTCGTCGACGGTTTCGCGGTCTCGGTAGCGTTTTTCTACGATGCGGCGATCTCGGGTGATGTCGAGCGCGCAATGGTCGCGCGGACGAAACTCAAGCCGAGCTATGCGATGCTCTTCGCGAAATTCGGCTGATCGCCTGCGGCGCGGCCCGGTCCGTGCCGCAAGACTCGTTTACAAGCCGGGGCGTCGCGGCTAAGAGAAACGCGCCTTCGCGCCTAGCCAAGAGTTCGGCCTTCCATGCCTGAAATTTCCATCGTCATCCCCGCCAAGAACGAGGCGCCCAACATCGCGTCGCTGCTCGATGAGATCGACGCTGCTTGCGCACCGGTCTGCGACTACGAGGTGATCGTCGTCGATGACGGCTCCGATGACGGGATGGGCGCAATCGTGCGCGAGCGGATGAAGAGTCATCCCAACCTGCGTCTGCTGCACCATCCGAACTCCGCCGGCCAAAGCGCGGGCGTGCATTCGGGTGTATTGGCGGCGAAGGGTCAGATCATCTGCACTCTGGATGGTGACGGGCAGAACCCGCCCTCGGAACTGCCCGCGCTGATGGCGCCGCTGCGGGCGGAAGGTTCCGACGCGGTGGGGCTCGTCGCAGGCCAGCGGGTCGGACGGCAGGACACGCTGTCGAAGAAGCTCGCCTCGAAATTCGCCAACAAGATCCGTAGCGCCATCCTCAAGGACGGCACGCGCGATACCGGCTGCGGCCTCAAGGCCTTCCGGCGCGAGGCCTTTCTCGCGCTGCCCTATTTCGATCACATGCACCGCTATCTGCCCGCGCTTTTTTCGCGCGACGGCTGGCAGGTTGCCCATGTCGACGTGACGCACCGCTCGCGCGGGGGCGGACGGTCGAATTACAACAACCTGCAACGCGGTCTGGTCGGCATCGTCGACCTGATGGGCGTCGCCTGGCTCCTGAAGCGGCGCAAGAAGGCGCGCGCCAGCGAGATCGCACGCGAGGAGTGAGCCGATGCAATGGCTGATGAACATGCTGCATGTGGACAGCATCACCGAGCTTTGGTGGGTGATTTTCGGCCTGCTCGCGCAGCTGATGTTCACCGGGCGTTTCATCGTGCAATGGATCGCCTCCGAGCGTCAGCGCGACTCCGTCGTGCCGCTGGCCTTCTGGTATTTCTCGCTCGCGGGCGGGCTGATGCTGTTCAGCTACGCGGTCTATCGCAAGGACCCGGTGTTCATTCTCGGCCAATCGCTGGGCGTGTTCATCTATTCGCGCAATCTCTGGCTGATCTATGCCAAGCGTCGCCGCGAAGCATGATCTCGGCGCGGATCGGGGCGGCTGGTTCGGCCCGGCCCTGATCGTCGTCGCAGTCGTCACGGTGTTGCGGCTGGTTCTTCTGGCCTACAACCGCACCGATCTCTTCGTCGATGAGGCGCAATACTGGCTCTGGGGTCAGCATCTCGATTTCGGCTACTATTCCAAGCCGCCGCTGATCGGCTGGCTGATCCGCGCGGTGACCGAGCTTGCGGGTTCGGATGCGCCGTTCTGGGTACGGATGCCCGGTGCGGTGCTACATGGCGCGACGGCGCTGGCGCTCGGCGCGCTTGGGGCGCGGATCGCGGGGCGGTCGGTGGCGATCTGGACGGCGGCGCTCTATGTGACGCTGCCCTTCGTGGCGCTCGGCTCGGTGTTGATCTCGACGGATACGGTGATGGCGCCCTTCTACGCGTTGGCGCTGCTGTTCCTGCATCGCGCGGGGCAGGGGCGGCATGCGGGCGATGCACTGGTCGCGGGGATCTGTGCGGGGCTGGCCTTCATGGCGAAATATGCGGCGATCTACCTGATCCCGGGGCTGGTGCTGGCGGCGCTGGTCTCGCCCGCCTGGCGGATTGGTTGGCGCAACGTGGTGATCGCGGCGCTGGCCTTCGGGGCGGTGATTGCTCCGAACGTGGTGTGGAATCTCAATAACGGGCTGACCACGGTCTCGCATACGATGGACAATGTGGGCTGGGTGCGCACGGGGGCTGCGCTGAACCTCGGCTCGATGGCGGAGTTCTTCGGCAGCCAGTTCGCGGTCTTCGGACCGGTGACGATGGTGGCGCTGCTCATCGGCTATGCCGGCTGGCGCGATCCGGCCAAGCGTGGGCTCGCGATGCTCTCGGTGCCGCCGCTGGTGGCGGTGACGATCGAGGCGCTGCTCGATCGGGCCTATGCGAACTGGGCGGTGGCAGCCTATTTCGCGGGAACGGTTCTGGCGGCAATGGTGCTGCGCGGCGTGTGGCGCTGGAGCGCGATCGCCGTGAACGCAGCGATTGCGCTGGCGATCCCGGTGCTGACCGTTCTGGCGCCGTGGCCCGAACGCGATGGTGCGCCGCTTCTCAAGCGCTGGCTGGGGCAGGGCGATCTGAGCCGCCAGATCCTGAGCCTCGCCACGACCGAGGGCGTCCCGGTCTTTGCCGACAACCGCGCGATCCTCGCTGATCTCTTCTATACCGGGCGCGATGCCGGGGTGGTGGTCTATGCACCCGCGCCGCGGGGCCGTGCCGAGAGCTATTACGAACAGATGTGGCCGCTTCCGGAGCATTACACGGGCGAGCTTCTGGTGATTTCCGATCACGCGCCCGATTGCGGCGCGGGGCCGGTCGCGCCGGTTGGAACCCTGGAAGCTACAGGAACCTGGGCTGGCAAGGGCTATCAGGCCTACCGAGTGGAGGCGCGCTGTGTCCGAGCCGAAGATTGACATGATCCGTACCGGCTGGGCGCTGCTTGCGGCCTGGGTTCTGGGGTTCGTGCTGTTTCGTGCGCTGCCGGTGCTCGATACCGGCGTTGCCAGTCTCTTCTACCGCGCCGGGGAGGGGTTCACGGTCATTACCAACCCGCTCTGGGAGTGGTTTCGCCAGCGGATCTGGGATGTCTCGATCGTGCTCTTTCTGGTCTCGCTGATCGCATGGCCGCTCGCAGGGCTTCGTCATCGGAAGGTATTTGCAATCCCCGCACGGATCTGGGGCTTCGTGGCGCTTTTGTATTTCCTCGGACCGATCCTGATCGTGAACGGCATCCTGAAGGCCAATTCGGGGCGCGCCCGCCCGGCCAATGTGGACCTCTTCGGCGGGGATCATCATTTCACCCTTGCGGGCACCTTCACCGACCAATGCAAGAAGAACTGCTCCTTCGTGTCGGGCGAGGTCGCCGCTGCGGTGGTGCTGACGATCGTAATCTGGCTCGCCGCGGAGCTGTGGCGGGCGGCGCTGCCGCGCTGGGGCCTGCTTTACCTGCGCGCCGTCGGGGTTTTCTTGGCGCTCTTCATCGTCCTTCAGCGGATCGGGACGGGGCGGCACTTCCTGTCGGACACCTATTTCGCGGGGCTGGTGTCGCTTACGGTGGCGTGGTTCCTGTGGGGGCTGCTCTTTGCGGGGTGGCTGCCTGCGATCCGCGCAGGGCTCCGGCGCGAGAGTTGACAACCCACCCGACTCCCCCTATACGCCGCGCTACCTGACGGGCTCAGTATGCCTTGAGGGTAGCCGATTTCTAGTGGTCAAGATCCGGGTTTTCGCCCCGATCCTCTGGAATTCAACGCATTCGCCGCGGTCCTCGGGCCGGGGATGAATGCGATTTGGCGTTTTCGCGAATCCGCGCGGGAACGTGTCGAGAAGTGGCGCCTCCGGAAACGGGGCGAGTATTGACAGCAGAACGGGGAACCGAATGCCGACGATCCAACAGCTGATCCGCAAACCGCGGCAGCCCAAGGTGAAGCGCTCCAAGTCGCAACACCTCCAAGAATGCCCGCAGAAGCGTGGTGTTTGCACGCGCGTCTACACCACGACGCCGAAGAAACCGAACTCCGCTATGCGTAAGGTCGCCAAAGTGCGCCTGACGAATGGCTTCGAGGTCATCTCCTACATCCCGGGCGAGAAGCACAACCTGCAAGAGCACTCGGTTGTTCTGATCCGCGGCGGCCGTGTGAAAGACCTTCCGGGTGTCCGTTACCACATCCTGCGCGGTGTGCTGGATACCCAAGGTGTCAAAGACCGTCGTCAACGCCGTTCGAAATACGGCGCGAAGCGTCCGAAGTAAGGAGATCTCCAGATGTCTCGTCGTCACGCCGCTGAGAAGCGCGAAGTTCTGCCCGACGCCAAGTATGGCGATCGCGTGCTGACCAAATTCATGAACAACCTGATGATCGACGGCAAGAAGTCCGCCGCCGAGAAAATCGTCTACAACGCGCTGGGCCGCGTTGAGGGCAAGCTCAAGCGCGAGCCCATCGAGGTGTTCCACGAAGCCCTCGACAACGTGAAGCCTTCGGTCGAAGTGCGTTCGCGTCGTGTTGGTGGTGCCACCTACCAGGTTCCGGTCGAGGTTCGCCCGACCCGTCGCGAAGCGCTGGCCATTCGTTGGCTGATCGCGGCCGCCAAGTCCCGCAACGAGAACACAATGGAAGAGCGCCTCGCAGGCGAGCTTCTGGATGCGGTGAACTCGCGTGGTTCCGCGGTCAAGAAGCGCGAAGACACCCACAAGATGGCCGACGCCAACAAGGCGTTCAGCCACTACCGCTGGTAATAACGGAAGGACGCCATTATGGCACGCGATTATCCCCTCGAGCGTTACCGCAACTTCGGGATCATGGCCCACATCGACGCGGGCAAGACCACCACGACGGAGCGGATCCTCTACTACACCGGCAAGTCCCACAAGATCGGCGAAGTCCACGACGGCGCCGCGACCATGGACTGGATGGAGCAGGAGCAGGAACGCGGGATCACCATCACCTCGGCTGCGACCACGACCTTCTGGCAGTGGCAGGAAGACCCGACGGCTGAAGGCACCGACGACACCAAGTTCCGCTACAACATCATCGACACCCCCGGCCACGTTGACTTCACCATCGAAGTCGAGCGTTCGCTGGCGGTTCTCGACGGTGCGGTTGCGCTGCTCGACGGTAACGCCGGTGTGGAGCCGCAGACTGAAACGGTGTGGCGTCAGGCCGACCGTTACAAAGTTCCGCGTCTCGTGTTCGTCAACAAGATGGACAAGATCGGCGCTGACTTCTTCAACTGCGTGAAGATGGTCAAGGATCGCACCGGTGCGACCCCGGTTCCGGTCAACTTCCCGATCGGTGCCGAGGACCAGCTCGAGGGGATCGTCGACCTGATCACCATGGAAGAGTGGGTCTGGAAAGGCGAAGACCTGGGCGCTGCCTGGGTGCGTCAGCCGATCCGTGACGATCTGAAGGCGACCGCCGACGAATGGCGTGCGCACATGATCGAGCACGCCGTCGAAATGGACGACGATGCGATGATGGCTTACCTCGAAGGGGAAGAGCCGGATGTCCCGACGCTGCGCAAGCTGATCCGCAAGGGCTGCCTGTCGATGTCCTTCGTACCGGTTCTGGGTGGCTCGGCGTTCAAGAACAAGGGCGTCCAGCCGCTGCTCAACGCTGTGGTCGACTTCCTGCCCTCGCCGCTCGACGTGCCGCCCTACATGGGCTTCTCGCCGGACGACGAGAGCGAAGAGCGCAACATCGCGCGTCACGCTTCGGACGAAGAGCCCTTCTCGGGCCTCGCGTTCAAAATCATGAACGACCCCTTCGTCGGCTCGCTGACCTTCACCCGTATCTACTCGGGCGTGATCAACAAGGGTGACTCGATCCTCAACTCGACCAAGGGCAAGAAAGAGCGCCTTGGCCGTATGATGATGATGCACTCGAACAACCGCGAAGAGATCGAGTCGGCCTATGCCGGCGACATCATCGCGTTGGCCGGTCTGAAGGAAACCACCACGGGTGACACGCTCTGCGCCGTCAACGCGCCGGTGGTTCTGGAAACCATGACCTTCCCCGATCCGGTGATCGAGATCGCTGTGGAGCCGAAGTCGAAAGCCGACCAGGAAAAGATGGGCCTCGCCCTTCAGCGCCTGGCAGCCGAAGACCCGTCCTTCCGCGTCGAGACCGACCTCGAGTCGGGCCAGACCATCATGAAGGGCATGGGCGAACTTCACCTCGACATCCTCGTGGATCGCATGAAGCGCGAGTTCAAGGTCGAGGCGAATATCGGTGCACCGCAGGTGGCCTACCGCGAGACCATCTCGCAGCCGGCCGAAATCGACTACACGCACAAGAAACAGACCGGTGGTACCGGCCAGTTCGCACGCGTGAAGCTCGAGATCACCCCGACCGAGCCGGGCGAAGGCTATTCGTTCGAGTCGAAAATCGTCGGTGGTGCGGTTCCGAAGGAATACATCCCGGGTGTCGAAAAGGGCATCAAGTCGGTCATGGACTCCGGTCCGCTGGCAGGCTTCCCGGTTATCGACTTCAAGGTCGCGCTGGTTGACGGTGCGTTCCACGACGTCGACTCCTCGGTTCTGGCGTTCGAAATCGCGACCCGTGCGGCAATGCGTGAAGGCCTGCGTAAGGCCGGCGCGAAGCTTCTCGAGCCGATGATGAAGGTCGAAGTGGTGACCCCGGAAGAATATACCGGCGGCATCATCGGCGACCTGACCTCGCGTCGCGGTCAGGTGCAGGGTCAGGATACCCGCGGTAACGCGGTGGTCGTGAACGCCTTCGTGCCGCTCGCGAACATGTTCGGCTACATCAACAACCTGCGGTCGATGTCCTCGGGCCGTGCGGTCTTCACCATGATCTTCGATCACTACGAAGCCGTGCCGCAGAACATCTCGGACGAGATCCAGAAGAAATACGCGTAAGGGATGCGCGCCGGGGCAACCCGGCGCCTCTCCAACGTCACGAAATGACAGGAGGCCATCATGGCAAAGGAAAAGTTTGAACG
>NZ_AUND01000012.1 GCF_000714535.1 Thioclava pacifica DSM 10166
CGTTCAAACTTTTCCTTTGCCATCTCGCAGGGCGCCTCTGGTTAGGGGGCCGCTTTGGCGCGGGCCCGAGTCAATATCGCGCGCTACCTATTGCGCTGGCGGGGAAAAATCAAGCCCGGATTGCACGGTTTCACCGCCCCGCGAACGGTTTCATATTGGCCGTACGGGCGCCCATGCTACCTTTTCCGGATGCAACGCTCCGCCTCTGCCTCGCCGCGGGCCCTGCCCGCCCGCGCATCGCTCGCCGAAAAACCGCTCGGCATCCTGCCCAGCCTGCGGGCCGCGCGGCGCAATCTGCTTGAAATCATTCCCGAATTAGCGACCCACGCGCCGATCATCTCGGGCAATACCGGGGCGCGCTGGCATATGGTGATGGACCCCGACAGTCTGCGCCATGTGCTCAAGACCCGCGTTGAGGACTACCCCAAGTCGCTGGTCACCAAACTGATCCTCGGCCCCGCCGTCGGCGAGGGGCTGTTCGTCGCTGAAGGCGCAGAATGGCGCTGGCAACGCCGCGCCGCGTCGCCTGTCTTTGCCGCGCGCAACATGGAAGCCCTCGCCCCGGTGATGCAGGCCGCCGCCGAAGCCTCGGCACGCCGGATCGAAGCGACGGCCGGAACCGGCCGCGCGATCGACCTGCATCAGGAGATGGTCGCGGCAACCTTCGAGGTGATCTCGGACGTGACCTTCTCGGGCGACGAGGGGTTCGACCGCGCCGCGATCCATGCCGCGATCGACGCCTATATCGCGCAGACCGCCCGCGTTTCGATCCTTGATCTCTTCGCCCTGCCGGCATGGATTCCGCGCCCGCACCGGATGATCTCGGCTGGCGTGGTGCGCGATCTCAAGGCCCATGCGGATCGCGCCATCGAGGCGCGGCGCGCAGTGGGCGCCAAGGACGTGCCCGACCTTCTCGACCTGCTCGATCGCGCGCAGGACCCGGAAACAGGCCGCGAGATGAGCCCCGCCGAGCTGCGCGACAACCTGCTGACCTTCATCGTGGCCGGGCACGAGACGACGGCCCTGACGCTGGCCTGGGCGCTCTATCTGAGCGCCTTCGATCCGCAGGTGCAGGAGGCCGCGCGCGCTCAGGCGCAAGCGGTTCTGGGCGCGCGATCCACCACCGTCGCCGATCTCGAAAACCTGCCGCTGACCGCGCAGATCGTGAATGAAAGCCTGCGCCTCTACCCGCCCGCCGGGTTCCTCTCGCGCACCGCGCAGAAACCCGATCGGCTGCTGGGCCGCGAAATCCGCAAGGGTGACACGGTGATGCTGCCGATCTATGCGCTGCACCGCCACCATGCGCTCTGGGACGACCCCGACGCCTTCCGCCCCGAGCGCTTCGCCAATCCGACCCATGACCGTTTCGCCTTCCTGCCCTTCGGCGCGGGCCCCCGGATCTGCATCGGCGCGGGCTTCGCGCTGCAGGAGGCGCAGATCATCCTCGCCACGCTGCTCGCCCGGTTCCGTTTCACCGCCGTGCCCGGTCGTGCACCGGTGCCGGAAATGATCCTCACCACGCGTCCCAGAGGCGGTGTCTGGCTGACAGTGGAGCGCGCGTGAACAGACCGGGGAGAGGCCTAGCCTTTCCAACTGCTTGAAATATCCCGGGGGTGAATTGCCCGTCAGGGCAAGAGGGGGCAGCGCCCCCTTGCGGGTCGCCCGGCCAAGGCCGGGCGAGACCCTCAGGTGAAGGTGTTGTCGCGCGGGAAACCGCGCGGCGCCATCCGGCCCGCCGAGGCGCGCTTGGCCGTCCATTCGGCAAGGTCGAGCTCGGTGCGGGTACGGCCCGCCGGATCCTTCCAGCTCAGCCCATCGGCCAGCGTGAAGGTGGTGGCGTCAGACAGCCCGCCATCCTTGTATTTCTGTAGCCGCACGCCCTTGCCGCGCGCCATCTCGGGCAGCTCGTCGAGCGGGAAGACCAGCAGTTTGCGGTTCTGGCCGACGCAGGCGACCGTATCGCCCGCGATCTTCGCGCAGACGGTGGTCTTCGCGGCGCCCTTCATGTTGAGCACCTGCTTGCCCGAGCGGGTCTGCGCCACCAATTCCTCGCCGGGACAGACAAACCCGTCACCATCGGACGAGGCCAGCAGGTATTTCTCGCCCGCCTTGGGCACCAGCAGATGGGTAACCTCGGCCTCGTTGGGCAGGTCCACCATCAGCCGCAGCGGCTCGCCCATGCCGCGCCCGCCGGGCAGGTTCGCGCCCAGCACGGTGTAGGCGCGTCCGTTCGAGCCCATCGCCACGATCCGGTCGGTGGTCTCGGCATGCATGGCGAACATCGGCCCGTCGCCATCCTTGAACTTCACCTCGGCGTCGAGCGCATTGTGCCCCTTCATCGCGCGGATCCAGCCCATCTTCGACAGGATCACGGTGATCGGCTCGCGCTCGATCATCGCCTCGATCGGGACTTCCTCGACCTCGCCGGCCTCGGCGAAACCGGTGCGGCGCGCGCCACCTGCGGCATCACGGCCGAATTTCTTGTCGATCTCCTTCAGCTCGGAGCCGATCTTGCGCCATTGCAGCTTGTCGGAGGCGAGCAGGTCCTCGAGCCCCGCGCGTTCCTCGATCAGCGCATCGCGCTCGCGCTTCAGCTCCATCTCCTCGAGCTTTCGCAAGGACCGCAGGCGCATGTTGAGGATTGCCTCGGCCTGCACATCCGACAGCTCGAACTCGGCCATCAGCATCGACTTCGGATCGTCCTCGTAACGGATGATCTCGATCACCCGGTCGAGATTGAGGAAGGCGATGATATAGCCTTCGAGCACTTCGAGACGCGCGTCGATCTTGTCCATCCGGTGCTGCGAGCGACGGATCAGCACCTCGCGGCGGTGATCGAGAAAGGCGCGCAGCACTTCCTTGAGCGAGCAGACCTTGGGCACCCGCCCATCGATCAGCACGTTCATGTTGAGCGAGAAACGGATCTCCAGATCGGAGTTCTTGAACAGCATCCCCATCAGCATCTCGGGCTCGACCGTGCGGGTCTTGGGCTCGAGCACGATACGGATATCATCAGCGCTCTCGTCACGCACATCGGCCAGAGCGGGCACCTTGCGGGTCTGGATGACCTCGGCGAGACGCTCGATCAGCTTGGATTTCTGCACCTGGTAGGGGATCTCGGTGACCACGATCTGCCATTGGCCGCGGCCCAGATCTTCCTTTTCCCACCGCGCGCGCAGACGGAACGCACCGCGCCCGGTGCGGTAAGCCTCGCGGATATTCTCGGGCGGCTCGACCAGCACGCCGCCGGTCGGGAAATCGGGGCCGGGAATATGCTCGACAAGCTCGTCATCACTGATGCCGGGCCGCTTGATCATCTCCAGCAGCGCCTCGACCAGCTCGCCGAGATTATGCGGCGGAATGTTCGTGGCCATACCGACCGCGATGCCGCTCGCGCCATTGGCCAGCAGGTTCGGGAAGGCGGCGGGCAGCACGATCGGCTCTTCGAGCGTGCCGTCATAGTTCGGACGGTAATCGACCGCGTTCTCGGCCAGACCTTCGAGCAGCGATTCCGACGGATGTGCCAGACGCGCCTCGGTATATCGGCTCGCCGCCGGGTTATCACCGTCGATATTGCCGAAGTTGCCTTGGCCATCGACCAGCGGGTAACGCATCGCGAAATCCTGCGCGAGACGCGCCATCGCGTCATAGATCGCGGCATCACCATGCGGGTGATAGTTCCCCATCACATCGCCCGAGATCTTCGCCGATTTCCGGAAGCCGCCAGTGGGCGACAGCTTCAGTTCGCGCATCGCATAAAGGATGCGCCGGTGCACCGGCTTCAGCCCGTCACGCGCATCGGGCAGCGCCCGGTGCATGATCGTCGAGAGCGCATAGGTCAGGTAGCGCTCGCCGATCGCACGGCTAAGAGGTTCGGAAGTGGTGGAGAGGGGGTTTTCGTCGTCACTGCTCATGAGTTTTTTCTACTGCCGCGCCCGATCACGGTCCAGCGGGAAACGCTTTCGGGGGAAATTCTCGGGAACTTTTCCCCTGCCGGGGGAATTCCCCCAGCGTAAGGACGAGAGAGACGTGATAAAATTTGAGTGATCCGAGTCTGTTACGGTCACGGGGGAGAGGAAAATGGGGAAGCTGCTGATTACGACCCTCGCGGGCATCTACGCGGTCATGGCGATCGGCGGGCGCGACCTGCCGACGGACGAGGTGCAGATGGCACAAGCCGCGCCCGCACCTCAGGAACAGGTTGCCCAGGCGGCAATCGATCCGCTCTACGATCCGACAAAGATCATCGCCCCCTCGACCAGCGCGCCGGTGGTTGAAAAGGCGGCCCTGATCACCCGTGTCACGCCCAAGGCGCGGATGCCCGGTCCGGCGCTCAAGCCCTCGCCCGAATACCGCACCCGCGAGAGCGCGCCTGAAATCGCAGGCGGCACGCTCTGGAAGGTTTCGGCCAATTCGCTCAACGTGCGCTCCGGGCCTTCGACCGGCAACAGCGCGGTCGACCGGATCCGTCGCGGCGAACAGGTACTGGTCGTGGCCGAGAAGAACGGCTGGGCGCATGTGAAAATCGAAGGCGACGGCATCGATGGCTGGGTCGCGAAACGCTATCTGACCCCGGCGAACTAAGCGCCGCGCAATTGCTGAGCTGAGATCAGACGGGCCCTTGAAACGGCCCGCTTTTTTTGCCTTTTGCGCAACGCTGCGGAGGTGCAGCGCCACCGCGACACCCCTGACGCTTGCCTTTTCACCGCCGCCTTCATATCCCCGCCCAAAGCACGAATGCCGTCGCGCGCAGCGCAACAAGGGGCGACGGTCAGCAAGGGGCACGCGAGAATGGCAAAGACGATCCTGATCACCGGATGTTCCTCGGGCATCGGCTATGACGCGGCGCATGGGCTCAAGGCCGCCGGCTGGAAGGTCTTCGCCACCTGCCGGCGCGAGGAGGATTGCGAACGTCTGCGCTCCGAGGGGCTGACCTCCTTCCAGCTCGACGTGTCCGATCCCGACAGCATCGACGCGGGCTTCAACGAGGCATTGGCGCGCGGGCGTGGCCGTCTCGATGCACTTTACAACAACGCCGCCTTCGCTTGTCCCGGTGCGACCGAAGACATCCCGCCCGGCGCGCTGCGCGAGATTTTTGAAACCAACCTCTTCGGTCTGCATGACCTGACGACCCGTGCGATCAAGGTGATGCGCGCGCAGGGCGACAATGGGGAAGGGCGCATCCTGCAATGCTCCTCGGTGCTGGGCTTCGTGGGCCTGCGCTGGCGCGGCGCCTATGTCTCGACCAAGTTCGCGCTCGAAGGTCTGACCGACGTTCTCCGCCTCGAGATGGCCGATACCGGCATCAAGGTTGTCCTGATCCAGCCCGGCCCGATCACCTCGAACATCCGGGTCAACTCGATTCCGCCTTTCGAGAAATGGGTGAACTGGGAGGGCTCGGCCCGGCGCGCGCAATATGAAAACGGCCTGCTCAAGCGGCTTTACGAGAAACGAGAGCCCGACACGTTCGAGCTGCCCCCCTCCGAGGTGACCAAGGTGATCCTCAAAGCGCTCGAGGCGCCCAGACCCAAGGCACGCTACAAGATCACCACGCCGACCAAGGCAATGAGCGTCGTGCGCCGTCTCCTTCCCGATCCGATGCTCGACTGGGTGCTGCGCAAGGGCTGAAAAACCTTTCGCAATTTCGCTCGCTCCGGCTATGACTTGGTGCAAGAGGGAGAGGGAATGAATGCGCAGCGATCCGTTGTTCTATGTCGTGGCCGCGGCGAGTTTCGCGGTTTTGGTGATCCTGATGATCGGGATCGCGGGCTTCGGGCGCGGCGGTGATTTCAACAAGAAACACGCCAACAAGCTGATGCGCCTGCGCATCGCCGCCCAGGCGGTCGCCATCGCGCTGATCTTGTTGTTCGTTTATCTGAGAAGAGGTGGCTGATGGTCGTCCTGAATCGCATCTACACGCGCACCGGCGATGCCGGAGAGACCGCACTGTCGAACGGAACCCGCGTGGCCAAGCACTCTGCCCGCGTCGCCGCCTATGGCACGGTCGATGAGCTCAATGCGACGCTCGGCATCGCGCGGCTGCATGCGGACGAGGCGCTGCAAAAACAGCTCTCGGTGATCCAGAATGATCTATTCGACCTGGGCGCCGATCTCGCGCGGCCCGACATGGAGCACGACCACGAAGCGGGCTATCCGGTGCTGCGCATGATCGAATCCCAAGTGACCCGGCTCGAGACCGAGATCGACGCGATGAACAAGAAGCTCGAACCGCTGCGCAGCTTCATCCTGCCCGGCGGCACGCCTCTGGCCGCCCATCTGCACATGTGCCGCACCGTCGCACGCCGCGCCGAGCGCGAGGCCGTGGCGCTGGCCGCGATCGAGGGGGTGAACGAATGGGCGGTGAAATATCTCAACCGCCTGTCGGACTGGTTCTTCGTCGCCGCCCGGATCGCGAATGACGACGGCAAGGACGATGTGCTCTGGGTGCCGGGCGGCAGCCGGTAAGCCTCTTTGGCTCGGGCGACCAGCCCGGGCCGCGCCCGTCCGGCCTTCGCGAAGCTCAGGCGTTCGTCGGGGTGTCCTTCCACTGGAAGGCCACCCTCTCCCGGCTCACCCCTCCCCGTGGGAGGGCGCATTGGCGATGTCATCGCGGGCATGCAGGTCATTCGGGCTTTCGAGATAAAGCGCAGACCACAAGCGTCGCGACGCGCCCACCCGAGGGTCAGGCGCGCCCCTCATCGCTCATCTCACCGCCAGCCCATCCTTGTCGAAGAACACCAGCCGGTCGGCCTCGAAGGCCAGCCCCGCCACGTCGCCGGGGCGCAGATGCGTATCGCCCGCCACCCGCACGTTCACCGGCCCCAGAGGCCCGCAATCGAACAGGATGAACGTATCCGCGCCGAGAAACTCGACCACATCCACGCGCCCGTCGCATTGGCCCTCACCCTCGGGGACCAGCGCAATATGCTCGGGCCGGATGCCCAGCTGCGTGGCCGTGCCCGCCGCACAGGCCCCGCCGCGCCCGCCTTCAAGGCTGTAGCTTCCGCTCGCCGAGGAACAGGGCATCACGTTCATCTTCGGCGAGCCGATGAACTGCGCCACGAACAGGTTCGCCGGGTTCTCGTAGAGCTCCCGCGGCGTGCCGACCTGCGCGATCTTGCCGTATTCCAGCACCACGATCCGATCCGCCAGCGTCATCGCCTCGACCTGATCGTGGGTTACGTAGATCATCGTGCGCTTGAGATTGCGATGCAGTCGCGCGATCTCCAGCCGCATCTCGACCCGCAAAGCCGCATCGAGGTTCGACAGCGGCTCGTCGAACAGGAACGCCGTCGGATCGCGCACGATCGAGCGCCCGATCGCAACGCGCTGACGCTGCCCGCCCGAGAGATCCTTGGGCCGCCGGTCCAGATAGGGTTCGAGCTTCAGGATCTCGGCGGCCGCATCGACCTTGGCGCGCCACTCGGCCTCCTTCACCCCGGCCATCTTCAGCGAGAAGCCCATATTCTCGGCCACCGACATATGCGGATAAAGCGCATAAGACTGGAACACCATCGTCAGCCCGCGCTTCGAAGGCGGCTGATCGGTCACGTCCTTGCCGTCGATCTCGATCGCCCCGCGCGACGTGTCCTCAAGCCCTCCGATCATCCGCAGAAGCGTGGATTTCCCGCAGCCAGAAGGTCCGACAAAGACGACGAATTCCCCATCCGCGATCTCGAGGTCGATCCCCTTGATGACCTGCACCTCGCCGAACCATTTCTCGACGCCCTTTAGCGTGATCGCACCCATCTCACCCCTCCTTCCCGGCCCAGGCGAGCCAGACCGCCGCCGTCCAGGTAAACGCCTTTCCGCCCGCGGCCTCGCCGGTCATCGGGTCGAAATATTCCACGAAACCGTATTTCGCGATGACCTCCTGCGTGCGCTGGCGAACCTCCTCGCCAAGCGCGATCCCGGCCTCGCTCGCCCCTTCGCCGATCATCATGTTCATCATCGCCCAGGTCGGCCCGCGCCAGTAGCGCTTGGCATCGAACCGCGGATCGAAGGGCGCGAGCGAAGGAACGCCATAGGGCGCGGCATCCAGAACGCGGCGCAGATGTCTTTCCATCTCGGGGGCGCTTACGCCGCCGAACCAGCACAGGAAGGAAGCATTGGTCAGCGCGTTCGACCAGATGCCGTTGTTGCAGTTATAGCTGTCGAAGAAGCCCATGCCCGGGTTCCAGAGCGCCTTCGCACCCTCCTCCAGCGCAGCGATCTGATCTTCCAGACCGCCTGTGTCGAGCCCCAGCTGATCGCCTGCGATGAGCAGCTCGCGCAGCCCCCGCAGCAAGATGAAATGCATCGTCGGATCGGCCACTCGGAACGGGTTGCCTTCCGCCATCGCCGCATCGTCCCAGCCCAGCCGCTTGCCGCGCTGCACCAGCCAGATATAGCGGTCGTAATCGTATTTCGTCGGCCGCATCGAGGCGTCGACATGCTGGGTGTCGCGGCGTTCGTAGTAGCCCACCCCCTGCGGGTCGACCCCCTCCATCGCATCATCCCAGTCCGGCGCATTGTCGCGACCCGACTCCCATGGGTGAATGACGAAGATCGCGCCCTTCTCATCGCGCCGCCAGCGCAGGAACCACTCCGCCCAGGCCCGCATCTTCGGGAAAAGCGCGCGGAACCGCTCGGCCCCGAAATCGGGATCCTGACGCAGCAGGCGCGGCGCGAAACTCAGCGCGACCGGCGGCTGGGTAATCCCCGAGGACGCGATCGGCCCATGGCACCCCCAGACATCGGGCCCCGGAAAATAGCCCGGATCGGGCTTGTGGAACAGGATATGCGGGACCATCCCGCTCTCCCACTGCCCGGTGAAGAGCGTCTCGATCTCGGCCCAGGCCCGGTTCAGATCGAACCGCGCGAAGCCAAGCGCGGCAAAGGCGCTGTCCCAGTTCCACTGGTAGGGATAAAGCCCCGCCGTCGGCACGGTATAGCCGCCCCGGTCATTGGCGATCAGGATCGCGCGCGCAGCCTCGTCGCGCTCTGAGAATACCGCCTCGGGCGGCAAGGTATCGGTCATCATCGTGTTATCCTTTCACCGCGCCGGCCGTCAGACCGCGGGTCATGAATCTCTCCAGCCCGAGGAAGATCGCCATGATCGGCACCGTCGCGATCACGGCCCCCGCCATCAGGTGCTGGCGCGGGATCTCGGAGGAGTTGAGCGAGGCGATGCCCCGCGTGAGCGTGAACTTGTTGGGATCGTCAAGCAGCATGAAGGCCAGCAGGAACTCATTCCAGGCGATCATGAAGACATAAAGTCCGACCGAGGCGAGCGCGGGCAGCGCCAACGGCAGGGTGATCTTCCAGATCACCTTCAGCCGCGAGAGCCCGTCCATCAGCCCGGCTTCCTCGACCTCCACGGGCAGGCCGCGGAAATAGCCCTGCAGCATATACAGCGCCACCGGGATCGTGGTGACCGGGTAGATCAGCACGATCCCGAGGATCGAGTTGCGCAGCCCCACCATCGAATAAGCGATGTAGATCGGCAGCGCCAAGACGATCATCGGCACCATGTAGATCAGCAAAATCCCGCGCGAGAACACCTTCTGCCCCCGGAACCGCAGCCGCGCCACCGCATAGGCACCCGGCACCGAGAACAACAGCGTCAGCGCCACCGTCAGCACCGAGACATAGAAGCTCGTCCACAGATAGCGGCCGAAATGGAACCTCTCGAACAGCTCGTAATAGCTGTCGAAGAGATGCCAGCCCTTACTGAGATCAATGGTGAAATCGAGCGGGTTCAGCATCAGCTCCTGCTGCGATTTCATCGAGGTCATCACCATCACGTAGAAGGGGATGATGACGATCGCGGTGAAGAACAGGTAGCCAAAGCCGGTGAGGAACCGGATCACCGCCTCCTCGAATTCGTGCCGGTTCGCGGCGCCGAAAGGCAGCCCCTTCAGTATGGTGTTGAGCGGGATCGCCACCGTGCCCGCGAGCACGATGGTCAGCGCGACCCGGCTCGCCATCGCGAACCCGTCCCCGAATTGCAGCGCGCCAAGCCCCACGCCCATCAGCGCCAGCGCGACGACCACCGCGACCGCATCGGTCAGCCAGCGATTGCCGCGCCAGACGGTGACCAGCCCGGTCAGCGCACCAAGGATCAGCGCCCCCCAAAGCGCGGGCCGCGCCGCCTCGCCACTGGCAAAGGAGATCGCCACCCCCAGCGTCACCGCCATCACCAGCGCCCAGAGCGCCCCGATGATCGGCCCGGTCAGCCAGCCTTTGTGCAGGATTTTCATAGCCCTTCCTCCCGGCTGATCATGCGGAAGAAGAAGGCGGAGAAGATCAGCAGGCAGCCGAACACGACCACCGCGACCGCCGCCCCCGCCCCGATATTCGAGATCGCGAAGGCCTGCTCATAGACGTTCACGGTCAGCGTGCGCGTGCCCGCATTGCCGCCTGTCAGCAGGAAGATGTCGTCGAACTTGTTGAAGGTCCAGATGAAGCGCAGCAGGAACAGGACCGAGAGAATGCCAAGCAATTGCGGCAGGCTCAGATACCAGAATTTCTGGAACGGAGAGGCCCCGTCCATATCGGCCGCCTCATACATATCCGTGTCGATACTTTGCATCCGCGCGAGGATGAACAGGAAGGACAGCGGGAAATAGCGCCAGACCTCGAACAGCGTCACCATGATCAGCGCCAAGGGCTTCTGACCGAAGAAATTGATCGCGCCCTGGCTCACGCCCATCTGCACCAGTAGCGCATTGGCCGAGCCCGAGAACGGATCGAAGAGCGTGATCCAGGTGAAGGCCACGGCGATCACCGGTGCAACGTAAGGGAACAGATAAAGCCCCCGCAGGATGCCCTGGCCCTTGAAGCTCTTGTTCAGCAGCATCGCCGCGAACAGCCCCACGACCAGCGCGCCGAGCGTACCGAACACCGTGTAGAAGACCGTCACGCCGAAGACGCCCCAGAACTCGCCGCTATCGAAAAGCTTGCGGAAATTCTCCAGCGTGAAGGTGGAATCCGTCAGCACATTGTCGGCCTTGCCGCGCACGACAGGCTCGGCATCGCGCACTGCCTGCTCGGCAGTCTTAGGGTCACCCGTGATCTGGGCGTCGATACGGAACCGTTCGTTGTAACCGGGCGCGAGCGTGCCGAAATCGCAGGTCACGGTCTGGCCGCTCAGCGCGCAGCCCTGCGGCAGATCGCCTGTCAGCGTCACGCCCTCGGGCAAGGTATCGGTGAAACCCGCCCCGTGCAGCTCTGCCGTGCGCGAGGGGTTCATGACCCGGTATTCGAGTTGCGCCACCTCGCCCCGGTCGCGCAAGGAGACGCGCAGACGGGTCTCGGCCGGGCGCAGATCGCCCAGTTGCACCGGCTTCACCGAAATCCAGAAGATCGCAAGAAGCGGAATGATCACCACCAGCGCGACGATCGTGATCGTGGGAAAAAGCAGGCCCCAGGCCAGACGCGCCTCGCGTCGGGCGAGCGCGCCGCGCCCCTTGGGCGGCGAAATCTCGGTCATGACGTCCTCCCTGGATCGCCCCTTGTCTCGAGGGGCGGGATCGGACAGGGCGCGCACGCCCTGCCCTGTCGCTCAAGTGCGATCAGTTGATCTTCGACAGCTCGTCATTCATCTTCGCGACCGCGTCCTCGGCCGAGATGTTGCCATCGAGATAGTCACGCACCACGCGGTTGATCACCTGGCTGTTGAGCATCTTCGAGGCCAGCGCCAGCTGACCGTCGCTCACGCCCCAGCGCTGCGCGGTGTCCAGACCTTTGGTGATCTCGTCGATGACGGCCGGATCGTAGAGATCCTTCAGCGGCGCCTTGCGATCCACGCCGACCGGCAGGGTCGCCCATTCGGTGGTGAACTTGCTCGGATCCGCATCGGTGCCGCGACGGGTCGGGAACTTGCCCTCCGGCGCGATCGAGAGCGTCTGGCCGTAGCCTTCATTCATCGAGTAATCGACGAATTGCTCGGCGGCGTTCATGTCGGCATCCGAGGTGATCCCGAAATAGCGCATGTCGGCCCAGCTCGCCCCCTCCGGGTTGTCCGGCCCGGAGATCTTGGTCACGACGCCGGTGTCCTGCGCGAGCGCTTTCGAGGTCGGATTGCCGTCGATCATCGGCGGCGCAGAGTCGCGCAGGCCCGCCAGCTCATCGAGGATGAAGGGCGACCACATGATCATCGCCGCCTTGCCCGCGAAATACAGCTCGCGCGACTGCTTCCAGTAATTGTCGCCGGGCGGGGAAGCCTCGTTCAGCGTCTTGTAGAATTTCAGCGCATCGACCGTCTTCTTCTCGTCGAGCGGCTTGAACCCGTCGGGCCCGACCGGCGAGACGCCGTTGGCAAGGAAGATCTGTTCGAGCACCTGGCTCATGTAGTTGTCATCGACCTTGGTGGCCGCGACGAAGCCATACATGTTCGGCGGGTCGTTGAGCTTCTTCACCGCCGCTTCCATCGCGGCGAAGGTGGTCGGCGGGGCAAGACCTTCCTTCTCGAAGATGTCCTTGCGGTAGAGGATCATCTGCGTCCAGCCATCGACGGGAACCGCAGCATAATCACCATCGCTCTCGACCATCTTCAGCGCGCCGGGCGCGAAGGTCTTGGGGTCAAGCTTGTCAACGACATCGGTCGCAGCCCCGCTGTCGAGAATGCCAGCCTCGGTCCAGGGCAGCACGTTTTGCAGCGGCGTGTAGATCACGTCGGGCAGATCGCCCGCTGCGAAGGCGGCCGTGGCGCGGGTGTTCAGGTCGCTTTCATTGACCGGGATCACCTCCACGTCGATGCCGGTCTTCGCCTTGAAGTCCTCCGCCATCTTCTGCTGCTTGGCCAGACGCTCGGGCTGTTCCTCGGTGGTCCAGAACTTGATCGTCTCGGCCTTCACCGCGACCGCGCCGAGCATCAGCGCGGCGGCGGCGGTGCCCAGCAGGGGTGCCAGGCCGGTTCCACGGATAAGTTTCACTTATAATCCTCCCGATTACTTAAGTTTTGCTTATGAGACTGAGGGTGGCGGCCCGTCCGAGCCGCCGGGTTCGAGACGCGCCACGACCAGCTCTTGCAAGCCGGCTGGATCCGCGCCGCGCAGTTGCGCGATAAGCAGCGCCGCGAGTCTTTCGCCCGCATGTCGGCTGTCCACCGCGAAGCTCGTGAGGGGTGGGTCGATCATCCGCCCCTCGGGAATACCGTCATAGGAAATCACCGACAGCTCGCGCCCGATGCGCAGACCGCGCTCGCGCGCCACGTCATAGGCGCCCAGCGCCGTTGCGTCGGTCGCGTAGACGATGGCTGTCGGTGGCTGGGGCAGATCGAGCAGATCGCGTGCTGCCTGCGCCCCGCCTGCGCGATCGCTGACCTCCATGATCTCCAGCGCCGGATCGAAAGAGATCCCGGCCTCGGCCAGCCCCGCCTGATAGCCCTCGCGCCGCAACACGGCGAAATTGTAAGCCGCGGACGGGCCAACGAAGCCGATGCGCTTGTGACCCAGCGCGGCCAGCCGGGCGACGGCGGCGCGCATCGCCTCGGCCCCGTCCACGTCATACCAGCTCAGCCCCGGATCGGGCTTGCCGTGACCGACGCGGCCGAACAGCACGAAGGGCACATGCTTGGCGCGCAGGAAATCGACGCGCGGATCCTCGACCATGGTGCGCGGCAAGATGAACCCGTCGACCTTGTGCTCCTGCAGGAGCCGCGTGACGGTCGCCTCCATCTCTTCGCGCGAGTTGGACGAGGCAACGGTGAGGGTCCAGCCCTCCAGCGTCGCCTCCTGCGTGATGCCGCCAAGGAAATCCGCAAGGAACGGGCCGTAGCGGTCGGGCGCATCGAGCTCAAGCACGAGACCCAAAGCCCGCACCCGCCCCGTGCGCACAGCCTGCGCATAAGGCATCGGCGCGTACCCCATCTGCGCGGCCATCTCGGCCACGCGGCGGCGCGTCTCGGGCGCGATGTCGGCATAGTTGTTGAGCGCGCGAGAGACTGTGCTCTTGGTCAGGCCAAGAGCCTCGGCAAGATCGGAGATGCGCACCCTGCGGGTGCCCCCCCTGCCCTGCGAAACCGTGTCGCGAATCTCCTCCATGCCCGAAGGCTACGATTACGAAACCGGTTTCGTAAAGCCGAAACTGGTTTCGGTGCGACAATTTCGCTCACAATGGCTTGTGCCGCAGCGCCGCAAAACGCCCGACAAAGGGGCGAAAAGTGATGGGGGAAGTGTCATTCGACACTAGGTAAACAACGCCTATTTGGGCATAGAGGAGTCTCGCAAGTGTCTGCCGAGGAACGAGTGCCGCGTTATGAAAGTCGACCTGCCTCAGGGTGAGAGCCCCCGGCTCTCTCGCGTTGCCGATCCGCAGCGGCTCAACGCGCTGCGCCAGACCGGCCTGCTCGAGGCGGCGCCGGTCGCGGTGTTTCAGCGCGCGACGCGGCTGGCGAGCAAACTGATCGGCGCGCCGGTCTCGCTGGTCTCGCTCGTCGACGAAAATCGCCAGGTCTTCGCCGGTCAGACCGGGCTGAGCGCACCGGGCGAGATGCCCATGATCGAAACTCCGCTGAGCCACTCCTTCTGCCGTTATGTGGTCGAACATGACCGCGCGCTGATCGTCCCAGATGCCCGCAAAGACCCTGAGTTGCGCGACAATGGCGCGGTCGCCGATCTGGGCGTGATCTCTTATCTCGGCGTGCCTCTGCGCACGATCGAAGGTCATGTCGTCGGCTCGTTCTGCGTGATCGGCCATGACCCGCGCGACTGGACCGAGGAAGAACACGAGCTGGTCACCGATATCGCCGCCGGGGTCGAGGCCGAGATCCGGCTGCGCCGCCAACACATCATCTCGCGCCATGAACAGGAAGTGTTCCGCGCCATTCTCGACCAGATGCCGGTGAGCGTGGCGCTGGCCGAGGTGGGCACGGGGCGGCTCGTCGACGTGAATGCGAGCGCGCGCGAGCTCTTGGGGGCGCAGGAACCCAACAGCCCTTTCGCGCCGAAGGTCGGTGTCTATGCCAGCGACGGGCGGCGCTACGAGACGGCGAACCTGCCACTGACCCGCGCCGCGGTCTCAGGGGAGGTCATCAAGGCCGAGGAAATCCGGGTCGAGCGCAGCGGCGCCGAGCCGCGCGACCTGCTCGTCTCCTCGCGCCGCATCGACAGCGATCCGCCGCTTGCGGTCTCGACGGCGCTCGACGTGACCGAGCTGCATGCGGCGCGGCGCGAGGCCGCCGACAGCGACAAACGGCTGGCCCATTTCCACGAGGTGACGCGCGACGGCATTCTTGAGCTTGACGGCGAGGACCGGGTGCGTTTCGCCAATTCCGTCCTGCGCAAGCGGGTGCGCGAAACGGTCAGCGAAAGCACCGAGGACGGGCTGATCGGTTCGGTCCTGTGGGAGAGCGCCCCGCATCTGCGCGGATCTGCCTTCGAGGCGGCACTGCAACGGGCGCGCGAAACGGGCGATCCGCAGAGCACGGACCAGATCGGGCGCGATGAACGCGTACTTGAGGCGCGGATCTATCCCGATGGCGAGACGATGATCGTCTATCTGCGCGACGTGACCGACGAGCGGCTCATGACGCAGGCGCGCGACACGCTCACCCGCGAGCTCAACCACCGGGTCAAGAACGCCTTCGCGATGATGTCGGGGCTGATCGGGATGACCGCGCGCCATGCCGAGAGCCCCGAAGCGATGGCGGCGGGGCTGCGCTCGCGGATCACGGCGCTGGCGCGGGCACATGAGCTGATCAACCCGACCGCCACGATCGAGCGCGAATTCCGCGGCGCGGCGGATTTGGGCGCGTTGGTCGAGGTGGTGCTTTCACCTTTCGTGGACGCCTCTGACAGCCGGCTCGCGATCGGTGGCCCCGAGATCGTGCTGAACCATTCCGGCACCACCAATCTCGCGCTGGTGCTGCATGAGCTGGCGACGAATGCGGTGAAATACGGCGCGCTTTCGCACCCGCAGGGGCGGCTCGCGGTCAGCTGGTCGCGCGCGCCCGAGGACCAGCTCGAACTGCGCTGGGAGGAGAGCGGGCATCCGGGCGGTCTGGCCCAACCCGCGCGCAGCGGTTTTGGCTCACGCCTGATCGATCTGACGGTAAACGGACAATTGCGCGGTTCTTATGGAACCGAATGGGCCCCCGACGGGTTTAGAGCCTGCATAACC
This sequence comes from Thioclava pacifica DSM 10166, assembly GCF_000714535.1. Taxonomy (GTDB): domain Bacteria; phylum Pseudomonadota; class Alphaproteobacteria; order Rhodobacterales; family Rhodobacteraceae; genus Thioclava; species Thioclava pacifica. The sequence continues at coordinate 16,105 of NZ_AUND01000012.1, forward strand.
GTGCCAATGGATCTGATAAGAGGGTGAGGTAAGCCCATGTACATGAGCAGCAAACGGCTGGAGGGCCGTCACGTTCTCGTTGTCGAGGACGAGATGTTCATTGCCTATGACATCGCCTATTCCATCGAGGAAGCGGGCGGTTTCGTGGCGGGTCCGGTGCCCTCGCTCAAGCGCGCACGAATGCTGATCGAGGACGATACGTTCGAAATCGACGGTGCGATCCTTGACATGAACCTTCTCGACGGGCGGGCGGAAAGCCTTGTGCTCGAGCTGCACGAACGCTCCATTCCGCTGGTGGTGAACACCGCCGAGCCTCTGCCCCTGTCGTTCCAGGCGAGACTTCCCGATATTCCGGTCTTCTCCAAACCCACCATGCCGGAGACTCTGACCGCTGCGCTGCAAGAGCAGATGATGCGCTGATCGCCGGATTACAGGCCTGCGCGATCACGGATCTCTCGCGCAAGCGTGACCGGGGTGCGACATTTCGGACAGTCGCCGGATCCGCAAACGCCTTCCCATACTGCCCGTCACCTTATGCGCCAAAGGGAGGTGACGCATGACCCAACGCCAAAACAATGCCTGCAATGACAATGCCCGTCCGCGCGGTTCGGCCACGCCGTTTCACACGATGAACGGGCTGTTGGCCGCACTTGGCCTCGTGGTGTTCGGCTACGAGATCGAGAGCGGCAAACCGGCCCGCCACGAGATGCCGCAACTGGCCGATGCCGCCGATCTTGCAAGCGGTCCCGATCCCGAGAACGACAATTCAGAGGCTATGCCCGATCATCTCGCGATCCGCATCGCGGGCGCCGAGATGCGCCTGCGTGGCCATATCGCGCCGGGCGATGCGGGGCGCGTGGCGCTGGAAATCGCGGCGCGCAGGCGCGCAGGCGATCCGGTCGCGCGGGTGACGCTCGACAGCACAGGCGGCTCGCTGCATGACGCGCTGCTGATCGGGCGGGTGCTACGCAGCGCGGGCGTCACGACCGAGGTGCGCGACAACGATATCTGTTTCTCCGCCTGCCCCTATCTCTTTGCCGGGGGCGCGCAGCGCATTGCCCAGGGAAATGCGCGGCTGGGCGTGCATCAGGCCACCGATGCCGAAAGTGATCAGGAACGGCAGAGCCCGCGCGCGATGCTGTCGGACCTGCAATCGAGCGAGGCGCGGGTGATCTCGTATCTCGATGAGATGGGCGTGGGACTGGGCATGTTGCAGCCCGCGCTCGCGACCCCGCCCGACAGGATTCACGTGCTCAGCGCGCAGGAACTGTCGCGCTATCACCTGACCACCGCGCCGATCCGGGGCTGACCCGTTCAGACCGGCAGGCGATGAGCGGCGATGATCGACCAGATCTCGGCGTTGATCGCCTGCATCTCGGCAAGGGCTGCCTCCATATCGGCGAGCGTCGCCGCATCGAGCACGCTTTCCTCACCGATGCGCAGGCTCGATTTGCGATCGGCGATGCGCATCTGGATCGCGCGCACCGGACCGCCACCGGCGTCAAACGCATAGAGGCAATGGTTGAAATGGTTGCGCAGTCCCGAGACTTTTTTCATCCGCGCAGCGACCGCAAGAATGCGCGCCCGCGCAGGCTCGGACAGCGGGCAGGCGTCGCGCTTGGCGAGACGCTCAACCAGATCGAGTCTTGCCCGCGTGGTGTTGAGCGTGAGGTGAATGATCACCGCCGCGTCCTTGTCCGTGCCCGCGAGCCCCGCGATCAGGTGGATCAGCAGGCTCTCGGTATTGGTCCAGGCATAGTTGATCCTGCCCACCTGCATCAGGAAGGCGTCGAACTCGGGCGGCGGCGCGCCGCGGAGCAGGGCCTCAGGCCCCGCCATGGCGATGATACCAGATCGCCGCCTCGGTTCGGTTCGACACGCCGAGCTTGCCGATGATGCGATGGATATGCAGCTTCACCGTATGCTCGGACAGGCTGAGCTGACCGGCGATGATCTTGTTGGGCTGACCCGAGGCGAGCATACCCAGAACCTCCGCCTCGCGCGGGGTCAGCCCGGAGCGCGCGGCGACCTCGTCATGGCTCATCGTGCCATGGCGCGTCCCGACCGGCGGTTCGGCCGGACGGCAGCGCACCAGCGCGGGCGGAATGTAGTGGCCGCCCGAGACGATCATGCGCAGGCTGAGAAGCCAGGTCGTCAGGTTCAGGTTCATCGGCAGCAGGCTGATCTGACGCGCAATGATACGCGCGCCGAAACGGTCCATGAGATCCTGGCCGAAGCGATCCTCCTCGAAGGCGATGATCAGCTTGACCCGCTCGAGCAGCGGCATGCGCTCCTCGGCCAGGTCCAGCAGCGTCTCGGCATGGGCTTCGTCGGCGACGAGCGTGCACAGCGCCCCCACACCTTCGAAACGTCCATCGTCTCCCCACGCCTGCCGGAAGCTGTCGAAATCTCCGATGCGCAGGCTGCGCGCGGGCGAGACCTCGGCCTCGACGGTGCGCAGAACGGTATCGGAAAAGATTTGCGGCGCGCCGAGAAAACAGATCGCGGCGTCGTCACGGCGGCACGACGCGCTCACCCGCGCGCCATCGGTATTCGTTTTGGATAATGCATTCATGGCGGCCCCCATTCCGACCAGGAATTCCCTCGTAATGAACGGCCGATCCCACACTCGACCTGCCGATATACAACCTATCATGGATCTAGACTGGGGGCGTCAGCCATTCGGGTTACGTAGCGGTAAGGAATACCGCAGAGCCATATGGACAGCGCCACCTCTTTGCGAGCTGCAACAAATTTTGCGATTCGCCGCGATGCTGCATCGGCAGGGATAGGTGATCACGGCAGTTCCCACCACCATATCTGGGGGCGCTGGCGCGCGGCACCGTGCGACCGCAGCATAAGCCGTCAATTTGGGGCACATCGGGCACTCTCTCCGGGGCTGTGGAAAAAACCACGCCGCTTCAAGCGCCTAGAGGTTGCATGGCATGATTAGACCCATTTGCTAGCTAGGTCCGAAGGCTCTGTCAGGCGCAGGATGTTGGTGTCGCAGCTGGGGGCTGTGACGCGCCTTCTTCCGACAGGGCCCGGCACGGGTAGCCCAGTTTCGAATCACCAGGATTCGGAGCCCGGCATCGCTGTGCCGCGCGGTTCGGGGGCAGGCGCATAACCGGGGGTTCGCCCCCCAAATGCAACGGTTCGACCTACCCGTTTGAAACAGAGTGACGGGCTCGGACCAGCCAACTGGGAGAATGAACATGTCCAGCAAACGTCAACCGCCCATGGGAATGGATCATCACGACGATCACGATCATCACGACGATGACCACACCCCGCCGCCGCCTGCTCCCGATCCGGTCGAGACCCAGAGCCAGGAGCAACAGCAGCAGCAACAGCAGCAAGTGAAGAACGAGAGCGAGACCTCGTCTTCGGCCGATGCTGATGCCGGTGCGATCGCCGGCGCGGGCGCCATGGCCGGGGCCTATGCCGATGGCAGCGACAACAAGAACATGGCGCATAACGACACCGATGTGAAAAACGGCTCGCACTCGGCTTCGAGCGCGGACAATGCGGTGAATATCTCGATCGACTTCCCTGATGACGGGATCTTCGGCGAGGACAATGACTTCGCCGATTTCGATCTGCACAACTCCTCGGTCGGCGACATGGTCATGGCCAACGGGAACATGCATTACGCTTACGAGTATGACCCGGGCAATGATCTGAAGCTCGACGACATCCTCAACGGCGCGCTCGGTGGCGAGGGCAATGATGTCGGGATGGTCAATGCGCTGTCGAACAACCTTGTCGACAATGACACCCTCTCGAACCCCTCGGTGAGCAACAATGGCGCCGGGTTCCAGCAAAACGGCTCGATCACGGGCGGCTCTGCCTCGGCCGATGAGGGCATCTCCGCGAGCGGCGCCGATGGCGGCGAAGGGGCGGATGATGTCGATGCCGCAGGTGGCGGCGCCTTCTCGGGCGGCGGCATCTCGCTGGCCGGTGGCGGCATCTCGATCGCGGCGAGCGAGACCGAGGGTGAAGGCGGCGACGGGGCCGCGGGTCTTGGTCTGGGCGTCGGTCTCGGGCTTGGCCTGTCGGGCGCGGGTGCCGAGGACGGCGATGCCGAAGCGGAAACCGAAGGCGGCGGCGGTGGCGGCGGCCACCCGATGAAGCACATGGGCCCGCCCTCGATGGATGATGGCGGCGGCAGCTCCATGGCACATGACGGCGGCGCGGTCGCAAGCTCGCAAGGGCTCGGCCTCGGGCTCGGCATGGGCAAGGGCATCGGCGGCGATGGCGGCGACGGGTCGGGCTGGTCCTCGACCGGGTCGAGCGCCTCGGGCGGCGGCGCCTGGTCCACGGGCGGCGCCTCGACCGGCGGCGCGGGCGGCACGGTGAGTGCCGTGGGCGGCGCAGGCGGCAGCCTGGGCCAATGGGGCTCGGGCAATGGCGATGACGGCATCGTCACCGGCCAGTCCTATGCCGATGCGAGCGCGGTGATCGACACCACCGCCTTCAACCAGTCGATCGTGATGGGCGCCAATATCCTCGGCAACGCCGTGGATACGACCATCGTCGGCGGGTCGATGACCTCGACCTATATCGGCGACGACGACATGGGAGCGTGATCTGACAACGGCGGCGCGCCTCTCGCGGGGCGCGCCGTCCTCACCTTTTTCGCCTCCGGGTCCGGTCTTGCTCCGCTTCTCGACCCGGCAGGCCCCGCGACCGCGATCGGTCGCCTCATCGGCGGAGCGACAGAGAACCCAGGCGCAACGCCGGGGTACGGGCAACCAGGGGGGTGGATATGCTCGATCGCCAGACGGAAATCATCGCGCATTTCATCGGGGCCTTTAACCAGACCACCGAGAAGCTCGCGGCGCGACAGGATTACGACGCCTTCCGCGCCGCGCGGTTGAGCGAGCCCGACGCAGGCGATCTGCTGACTGTCGAGATCCGGGTCTCCTCGGATTATGCGCTGGAGGGCTACGGGCCGGGGCTGAACTTCGACGCACCGCCACCGCTGCCGCCCGAAGCACCCTGGCTGCCGGTGGCGCAGATGCCCGACCGGATCCTGCCCGATCTCGGCCTGCTTCCGCCTCCGAGCTACAAGGACGCGCCCGGGATCGACCTTCCGGTGATGACACCACCCCCGAATTTCTACCTGCTGCTGGACCCGCCCGGCTCGGTGATCACGATCACGGCGCAGGTCAACACGCTGGTCGATCAGGATGTGCTGGTGAACCGGCCCTTCGAGATGCCTCCCGAGCTCCTGGGCAGCTACGGGCCCGAGGCAAGCGCGGCGAAGCTGACGCTTCTGGCCGAGGCGGGCGATGCACTGAGCGTGGCGACCCCCGAGCTTGGGACCAGCGCGGCGGATCATGCCGGGATGCTGATCGACGCGATGGAGGAGCTTGATCCGCAGGCGGTCGGCGACGGCGTCGAGGCGGCGCTGTTTCGCGCAAGCCCAATCCAGCCGGTGCCGGAGCCTGTCTCCGAAGATGAGGGCGAAACGGTGGAGGCGGTTCCTGCCCCACCCCTGCTCGGCCCCGGTTTCGACGGCAGCCCGGTGATCAATGGCGTGCTGGCCGAGGCGATCCCGGAGACGCTCAAGGAACGGCTCGAATCGCGCAACGCGGAAGACGAGACTGAAGACGGGGGCGACATCCCCGGCATCGTGGAGGTCGAGGACGAGGCGGCGGGCACGGTCTCGGGCCAGAGTGCCGAGCCCGTCCCGATCGAGATCACGCAAAGCCTCGAGACCGGGGACAACCTCGCCCTGAACCAGTATCAGGCCGCGCATGAATGGATCGACGCGCCGGTGATCGCGGTCGCGGGCAGCGCGCAATCTCTCAGCCTGATCTCGCAGGTCAACGTGATGCGCGATCAGGATCTGACGGATGTCTCCGCGCCGGGCCTGATATCTGCGGCGGCCTTGCCCGCCGATCCCGCCTCGCAGGCGGTGAACGCGGCGAGCTTCACGCAGGAAGCCAATCCCGCGCAGTTTCTCGATCTCGATATTCCCGGCGGAGAGAAGATGGTGGGGCTCGTACGCATCGAGGGCGATGTGACGGTCGACAATCACCTTACGCAGGTGAACGCGATCTCGGATGGCGATCTGGTGAGCTACGAGTTCGGCCCCTACCAGACCGAGATCACGATGGGCGGCAACGCGGCCGTCAACCTCGAGACGTTGCTCGAATACGGCATGAAATTCGACGTGATCCTGATCGGCGGCGATCTGATCGAGATCGCGCAGATCGAGCAGATCAATGTGCTGCTCGACGATGATCTGATCCTCAGCGATCCGCCGATGGGTGAGACGGCGGGCGGCAGCGCGTTGGTGCAAAGCCATGACAACCTGCTCTGGAACGAAGCGTCGCTGACCAAGATCGGGATCGACGCACAGATGGAGATGAGCGCGCGCTTTCAGGCGACGCTCGACAAGCTGGCCGATCTGGCCGAGGGCGAACGCGGCGCGACCCCGAGCGGAGCCGCGTTCGATGCGGTGAAGGAGCTGTTCGACGATCCGCTTCTTGCCGGGCTCGACGCGCTGCGCGTTCTCTGGATCGAGGGCGACTTGATCGTGCGCGACACGCTCACCCAGATCAACCTGCTCGACGATGCCGATCTCGTGTCGGTGGGCGGTGGCGGACCGGAAGGGATCGCGGTCGAAACCGGCGACAATATCCTTGGCAATGTCGCGGGGCTGACGGTGGCCGGTGTCGACAGCACGATCATGGCGGGCGAAGGGGTCTATTCCGACGCGGTGATCTGGCAGGCGGGGATGCTCGACGAGGGGCCGCCAGGTCTGGGGATCGGCAACGGGCTGGAAAACGGGCAGGGCCATGGCAACGGCAATGGCAACGGGGCGCTGGCCTCTGAGGCCGTGGTCTTTCTCGCCGACGGCATGATCGAGGCGCGACCGAATTACGACGACGAAGATTTCCAGACGGGTCCGGGGTCACAAGGCGTGGCCCATGGGGCGGGCGCGTCACTGGATGCATTGCACGGCGTTCTGGCCTGATCAGGCCGAACGCATCCGAGACGGGGGAATGACGGATGCAGGACGAGAGGGCGGGGATGGCCCCGGATGAGCGCGCGCGCGCAAACGGCGCGACGCAGTTAGACGACAGGCAAGCGGAGCCCGACATCGCGCAGGGCCCCCTTGCCACCGAGACCCGGGACGGGACGGCGCAATCCGTGACCTCGGCCCGGACGGAGGGTGGTGCGGACACATACCAGGAGGCGCCTGTCCCCGCGCAAAAAGCCTCTGGCTCCCCACCCGCACCGCCCTCCACTCCCCGCTTTCACAAGCGGCTGGGGCCTGCCGACTACACCCGCACGCTTGGCGATATGAAACGGCGACTGCGGGCGAACCTTGCCTTCGTGGTGCTGATGACCTGCGCCACGAATATCCTCGTGTTGGCGGTGCCGATCTACCTGTTCCAGATCTCCGACCGGGTTTTCACCTCGCGGTCCACCGATACGCTGGTGATGCTGACGATCGTGATCGGCGGGGCGATCGTCGTGCAGACTCTGCTCGATGCGGTGCGCCGGCTGGTGCTGATGCGCTCGGCAGTGGATGTGGCCGCGCGGCTGGGCGCGCCGGTCCTGTCGGCGGCGGCGCAGGCATCGCTCCATTCCAACGGGCGCGAATATCAGGTGCTGGGCGATCTGGGCGCGCTGCGCAGCTTCCTGGTCTCGGGTACGCTGCTGTCCTTTCTCGATGTGCCCTTTGCGCCGATCTTCGTGCTCGCGGTCTTCCTGATCCATCCGCATCTGGGCACGATCGTGGTGGTCACGGCGCTCTTGCTGATGATTTTCGCCTGGATCAACCAGCGCATCACCTCGGACGGGTTCCGGCGCGCCAATATCGCGCAAACCAAGGCGAACCTTCACCTCGAGTCGATGTCGCGCAACAGCCAGATCATCAATGCGATGGCGATGATCCCCGAGGCGGTGGCGATCTGGGGGCGCGACACCGCCGCCTCGCTGCGCGCACAGACCGAGGCACAGGATCGCAACGTCTTCACCGCCTCGGCCTCGCGGATGTTTCGTCTGTTCACCCAGATCGGGATGCTCGGCTGGGGCGCCTATCTCGCGCTCGACGGGCAGCTCACGGGCGGCATGGTGATCGCGGCCTCGATCGTCGCGGGCCGGGCGCTGGCACCGATCGAAGGGGCGATCGAGGGCTGGAACTCGTTCCTGCTCGCACGCGGCGCCTATGACCGGGTGGGCCACCTGCTCGCCGGCGCGAAAAGCCGCAATGACAAACTACGACTGCCGAAGGTCGAGGGGCGGCTGGATGTGGAGCGGCTCCTGTATGTGCCGCAGGGCACGAAACATGTGGTACTCAACGCGCTGACTTTCTCGCTGGCCCCCGGTGATCAGCTCGCGATCATCGGCAATTCGGGCGCGGGCAAGACGACGCTGGGCAAGATGCTGGTGGGCTCGATCCTGCCGACCTCCGGCGCGGTGCGGCTCGACCTGATGGATATCCGCAACTGGGATCCGCGCCAGTTTGGCGAATGCATCGGCTACCTGCCGCAGGACGTGCAGCTTTTTCCCGGCACGATCAAGCAGAACATTGCCCGGATGCGCGAGGACGCAAGCGATGCCGAGATCCATCGTGCCGCAGCACTTGCCGATGTGCATGAGATGATCGCTTCGCTGCCGCAGGGCTACGAGACCGTGGTGGCCGCCGATGGCTCGCCGCTGTCTGGCGGACAGAAACAGCGGATCGGACTGGCGCGCGCCTTCTTTGGCGATCCGAAATTCGTGGTGCTCGACGAGCCGAATTCCAACCTCGACACGGCGGGCGATGCGGCGCTGGTGCGCGCGCTGGGTCATGCGAAGGCGAACGGGATCACGGTTGTCGTGGTCACGCAGAAACCCTCGCTGCTGAGTGCGGTGGACAAGATCATGCTGCTCGCCGACGGCAATATCGCGATGTTCGGCTGGCGCGATCAGATGCTGGCCGAGCTGGAGCGGCGCAAGCGCCCGCAGGCGGAACAGGTGCAACAGCGGCCCGGCGCCGCGCCCTTGCAAGGAGCCCCGGCATGAGCGTGCAACTGACCAATGATGGCGCGCCCGAATGGTTCGCCGAGGTGCCCCGTTCGATCCGCGGGCTGGTGCTGACGGGGCTCGCGATCTTCGCGCTGGCCTTCGGGGGGTTCGGCGTCTGGGCCTTCACCGCGCCACTGGCCGCGGCCGTGATGGCGCCCGGCTCCTTCGTGGCGACCGGCCGCAACAAGATGATCCAACACCTCGAGGGCGGGATCATCAAGGAGATCCATGTCTCCGAGGGCGATTTCGTCACCGCGGGCCAGCCGCTGATGCGGCTTGACGAGACCTCGGCGCTGGCCAATGAGCGCGCGCTGTTCCTGCGCCGCGCACGGCTGGAGGCAATGGAGGCGCGCATCCTGGCCGAATATGATGGCTGGCGGGCACTGGTCTTTCCCGACTGGCTGAGCGAGGCGCGCCGCGATCCCGAAATCGCCGCGATGATGGATTCGCAGCAACTCTCCTTCGACGTGACGAAGGCGCGGGTGCAAAGCGAACTGGACCTGCTTTCGCGCAACATCTCGGCGATGGAGAGCCGGGCCGATGGCTACCGCGCCCAGCTCGCCGCGACGCGGGCGCAACATGCGCTGCTGAGCGAGGATCACGAGAGCAAGGCCCAGCTTTTCGAAAGCGGGCTGATCCGGCGCACCGAGCTTAATGCGTTGCGCCGCGCGCTTGCGGATGCCGAGGGGCAGATCGGACGGCTTCAGGCAGAGGTCGCCGAGAGCGAGGAAATGCGCGCGAAATACGAGGCGCAGAAAACCCAGACGATCGAAACCCATCGCCAGGCCGCGCTGGATGAACTGGAAAGCGTACAGGCCGAACTCGACTCGGTACGCGAACAGGAGCGCAAGGCGAACTCGGTCCTCAAGCGCGTGGTGATCGACAGCCCCGTCTCGGGCACTGTGGTGCGGCTGAACTATTCGGGCGTCGGTGGCGTGGTCGAGGCGGGCAAGGTGATTGCCGAGATCCTGCCCTCGGAAGCGCCGCTGATCATCGAGACGATGATCGCGCGCACCGATATTGACGCGATCAAGGTCGGTCAGGAGGCCTCGGTGCGGCTCTCGGCGCTCAATCAGCGCACGACGCCGATCCTGACCGGCGAGGTCTATTACATCTCGGCCGATGCGATCGTGGAGCGTTCGGGCGATCAGCCACGCGAGGTCTATCTTGCCCGGATCCGCCTGCCCGCCTCGGAATTGCGCCGTGTTCCGGGCTTCGCGCCGATGCCCGGGATGCCGGTCGAGGTGATGATCCAGACCGCCTCGCGCAGCTTCGCGCAATATATCGCCAAGCCCGTGGTCGACTCGATGAATCGGGCTTTCCGGGAACATTGACAGGCGGGAATAGTCGGATTTCGCGAATTTCAGCGCCGGGAACCACCTTTCGGCGCCGAAATTCGGCGTTTATATTTTGTTATATTTATCAATATGATGAACGTTAAATTAGACCGCCTCTAAATTCCTGACAAAAATAATCGATCACAAAGGCGTAAAAATACCAGAGTTCATTTGTCAGAGATCAAATTCATCGCTATCTCCGGGATGTAGAGATCGGGAAATCAGAGTCGTTTCCGACACCGGAGTTGATGATCATGAAGGCCAGCGCTGAAAAGATCGAAACCTGCAAATGCGCCTACCCGCTTGGCCAGTGCCGGCGCGGGTTCAAGGGGACTCTGGTCTCGGTCTGCCCGCTCGCTGGCAAAGACGGCTATGATGCGGATGAACTGGAACTGCGCCTTCTGGAGCTCGGCTTCATCGAGGGCGCATCGGTTCACGTTCTGCATGAAGGGCCGTTCGGTCGCGACCCGATCGCCGTTCGCGTAAACGATACCACGGTCGCCTTGCGCCGCAGCGAAGCGATGGCCATCCTCGCGGAATGAGTTCGGCCCCCGCCATATCCCAGCCCCAAGCCAGCCAGCCCGATCCAGATGCCCAACCCATCGAGGTTGCGCTGGTCGGTGCGCCCAATTGCGGCAAGACGGCTCTGTTCAACGCGATGACCGGCGCGACTGCGAAGGTCGGGAACTATTCCGGCGTCACGGTCGAGCGCAAGGTGGGCATCGCGACAACGCCCGCGGGGCGCAAGTTCTCGGTCATCGACCTGCCAGGCACCCATTCCCTGCGCGCCCGTTCCCCCGATGAGGAGGTCACCCGCGACGTGCTGCTGGGTCAGCGCCCCGGCGAGCGCGTGCCCGACATGATCCTTGCCGTGGGCGATGCGACGAACCTGCGCGGCGCGTTGCGGCTGGTGTCGGAACTGAAGAAGGTCGGCCTACCGATCGTGATGATCCTCAACATGATCGACATCGCGCGCCATCGCGGACTTCAGATCGACCATGAGGCACTGAGCGACGAACTCGGGATCCCGGTGATCCCGGCAACGGCGGTGCGCAAGGGCGGGCTCGACGAACTTTGGCAGACTGTCGATCCGATGCTGGACGCCGGGCTGGCCGAGCCGCAGCCGAGCAGCTGGGCGGTGCCCAACACGCATGACATGCGCGTCGCGATGCGCGAGGCCGAACGGCTCGTGAATGCCCATGTGATCCGCCCGCCCGAGCCCGACACGGTCTCGGCCAAGATCGACCGGGTGGTGCTCAATCCCTTTGCCGGGCCGGTGATCCTGCTCGCGATCCTCTTCGTGATGTTCCAGGCGGTGTTTTCCTGGGCCGCGCCCTTCATGGATGCGATCGACGCGGGATTTACCTGGCTGGGCGGGATCGTCACCGCCGTGCTGCCCGAGGGGCTGGTGCAGAGCTTCCTCGCGGACGGGATCATCACCGGGATCGGCTCGGTGATCATCTTCCTGCCGCAGATCCTGTTTACCTTCCTCTTCATCCTGCTCTTGGAAGATTTCGGCTACATGGCACGCGCAGCCTTCCTGATGGATCGCATCATGGGGCGCGCGGGGCTGAACGGGCGGGCTTTCATCCCGCTGCTATCCAGCTTCGCCTGCGCGATCCCCGGCATCATGGCGGCGCGGGTGATCGACAACAAGCACGACCGATTGACGACGATCCTCGTGGCCCCCTTGATGACCTGTTCTGCCCGGATCCCGGTCTATACGCTGATCATCGCGGCCTTCATCCCGAACCGCACGGTTCTTGGCGGTCTGAGCCTGCAGGGGCTCGTGATGTTCGGGCTCTATGCGGCAGGCGTGTTCTCGGTGCTCGCGGTGGCTTTCGTCGCGCGCTACATCTTCGCCCGCGAGGAACGCCATGCGCCGCTGATGCTCGATCTGCCCGATTACAAGATGCCGATCCTGCGCAATATCGCGCTTGGCCTTTACCAGCGGGCGAAGATCTTCCTGCGCCGTGCAGGCACGGTGATCTTCTGGGCGACGGTGGTGATCTGGGTGCTTTCGACCTTCCCGCTGCCGCCCGAGGGCGCGACGGAACCGGCGATCAACTATTCCTTCGCCGCGATGATCGGCAAGTTCATCGCCCCCGTTCTGGCGCCCCTGGGCTTCAATTGGCAGATCGCGGTGGCACTGGTGCCCGGCATGGCCGCGCGCGAGGTGATGGTCGCGGGTCTCGCCACGGTTTATGCGGTCGGCGGCGAGAGCGGGCTGGTGCATCTGCTGGCCGATCAATGGAGCCTCGCGACCGCGCTTGCGGTGCTGGCCTGGTTCATCTTCGCGCCGCAATGCATCTCGACGCTCGCGGTGATCCGGCGCGAGGCGGGATCGGCGAAATGGATGTGGGTCGCGGTGGGTTACATGTTCGCGCTGGCCTATATCGCGGCCTTCCTGACCTACCGGATCGCTGTGGCCTTCGGCGCAGGCTGAGCCCCTGCGACCATTTGCGCCTCGACCTGCAACAAATCTGGCGCAGAGGTGAGGTGCGGTGAGGGCGCCCCCACCTTGAGTTTCCCGCCCGCTTCGCGATGATGCCCGAAATCACTCACGACAAAGAGAGCCCCGGATGATCAACCGCCGCCTCGTAGCCCTCGCGGGCTTCCTCGCCCTGCTCGTTCCGCAAATGGCCGCGGCCCATATCACCCAGACCGGCTCGGGCGGGTTCACCGCCGGGTTCGAGCATCCGCTCTCGGGCTATGACCATTTCCTCGCGATGTTCTCGGTCGGCCTTTGGGGCGCGCAGATGGGCGGACGGCGTGTCTGGTCGTTGCCGGTGACCTTCCCGATGATCATGGTCGTGGGGGGCGTCATCGGCATTCTCGGCCTGCCTCTGCCCGGGATCGAGATCGGCATCGCGCTCTCGATCATCGTGCTCGGCCTCGCGATCGCGGCGGCGTGGAAACCCGCCGAATGGGTGTCGCTGGCGATCATCGCGGTCTTTGCACTCTATCACGGCTATGCGCATGGGGCCGAACTGCCGATGGCCGCCGATCCGGCCGATTTCGCCATCGGCTTCGTGCTCGCGACCGGCATGATCCACGTGATCGGCGTCGGCGTGGGGCTGGTGCTGGAACCGATCCGGCACGGGCAGTTCTCGAAGCTGCTGGGCGTCTTCATCGCCGTCGTGGGCCTGGGTTTCCTTGCGCTGGCTCTGGGCTATCTGCAATCGCAACTCGGTTTCCTGCAAGGCGGGCTGTACCTCTTTGGCAAGTGATCTTTCACATCGCGAGACCACCACGCACGGCTGGCTGCGCCATCTGTGGGTTCTGGCCGGGCTGACCGGGCTGATCGTGCTGGCGCTGATCCCGCCCGCCCAACGCGGCGAGACCGGTGCCTGGCTGATCCGCGACGCGCTCGCGGTCGAGCGGCTCTTCCCGATCTTCGGCTTCGGCATCGCGCTGGCGCTGGTGCCGCTGAGGCGCGCGCAGATCGCGGCGCTTCTGTGGGTGATGGGCATGGGGCTGGGGCTCGCCTTCCGGATCGACCTGATGGCCGCGCTCCAGCAGATCCCCGGTGCGATCACCCATCACTTCCTGACCCTGCCGCTCACCGCGATCACCGTGGGCGCGACGCTGGCACTCGGGCGTGGGCCACGCCCGGTGCTGATCGTGCCGGCGGGTCTGATCCTCGGGATCTTCTACGCGCTTTCGGTAAAGCTGTCGGACCCGAGCTTCGGCGGCAAACCCTGGATCTTTCTTGCCGGGATGGGGCTTGCGATCTGGCTGATGGGCGCGGTCTGGCTGATCCTGCGCAGCTGGCAGGCGGGCTGGTTCGAGATCGCGGGCAGGATCATCGGTAGCTGGCTCGTGGCGATCGGGCTTCTCTACGGGGGCGTCGCGCTGATGGGCAACAAGCTCAAGCCCAAGACCGCAACCCCTGCCAATGCCGCTTCGGAAAACGCGCCTGCCGCACAGGCCGCCGTGCCCGGAGCCGATGAATTCCCCAGTTTCGGCACGCCTCCTCCAGCCGCCCCGCCCGGCCAGGAAAAACCGGATTTCCAGCCATGATCCGCCCTGTCCTGTTCGCCGCCCTTCTCGCGGCCACGCCGCTCACCTCGAACGCTCACCCCGAAGACGAGATCCTGATCCGCATGCTCGTCGGCATGGACAAGGGCCAGATCACCCATATCGGCGAGAGCTGGACCTTCGATCCCACCGTCTCCGACTGGCTGATCCAGACCTTCGACGCCAATGGCGACGGGCAGTTTTCGGGTGATGAGCTGGGCGCATTGCAGGACGCGGCGAAGCAGAACTCGGAAGGGTCCTATTTCTACACCCGAATCTGGAAAGGGGCCGAACAGCTTCCCGATCCGCAGATCTACGGCTTTCAGGCGACGGTAAAGGACGGTTCGGTGACGATGGCCTTCGCGCTGGCGCTGGCCGCACCGGAAGATCCCAACGCCCTGCGCATCGAGATGTACGACCCGGAGAATCTCACTGGGCTCGTCCCGGTGAAGGAAAACCCGGTGGTGATCCGGGGGCTGACCGATGGCGAGACCTGCGTGCCCGCGGTCGCGGTGAACAAGCCCGACGTGCATGGCGGGCCCGATGCGATCCCGATCGCGCTGACGATGGCCTGCAACGGCTGAGCGTGTTTCAGCTCGCCGCGACCCGCGCGCGCCAGAGCGTGAAGAGCCCCGCGCTCACCACCACCGCCGCACCGATCACCACGTTCATCTCCAGCGCCTCGTGGAACACGATCACACCAAGCGCCGAGGCGAAGACCAGTTGCAGATAGGCGAAGGGCTGGATCGCCGAGGCCTCGGCCACCTCGTAAGCCTTGATCAGCAGGAAATGCCCGGTCGCGGCGGTGAAGCACAAGATCCCCATCCAACCCCAGTCCGAGAGGATCATGTTTTCCCAGTGCCAGATGCCCACGGCGGTCACCACCACCGCCCCCACGACCCCGGTATAGAAGAACGAGACCGAGGCCGGATCGACCCGCCCCACATAGCGCGTCATCAGCGAGTAGAGCGCAAAGAGCAGCGCCGCCGCCAGCGGGATCAGCGCGTAGGGAGAGAAGACTCCAAAACCCGGCTGAAGGATGATCAGCACGCCGATGAAGCCCACGCCGATCGCGACCACCCGCCGCCAGCCGACTTTCTCGCCCAAGACGGGCCCCGACAGGGCCGCCACCAGCAACGGATAGCAGGCGAAGACCGCGTGGGAATGGACAAGCCCCAGATAGACGAAGGCCTGCACCATCACGATCACCTCGGTGATCAGCACGACCGAGCGGATCAGCTGCGCCCAAGGCAGGCTTGAGCGCGTGGCGCGTTTGATCCCTCCAGGACTGCGCGCGGCGATCACCAGAACGAACGCCGCGAAGAACCAGAACCGCACCATCAGCGCCATGTAGACGTTGTAGGTCTCGGCCAGGTGCCGCGAGATCCCGTCCTGCATCGCGAAGATGAAGGTCACCGCGACCATCAGCAGAATGCCCTTGCGGTTCGACTGCTCAACCATGTTTCACCCCGCGCGACATGTGCCTCTTGCGCCCGAAACCGGGCGAACGGCTGACCTCGAACCCGGCCTCTTCCAGCGACCGGCGCACGAAACCCGCCGCCGTATAGGTCGCGAATGTGCCGCCCGGAGCGGTATGCGCGCCGACCTGAGCCATCAGATCCGCGCCCCAAAGCTCGGGGTTCTTCGCGGGCGAAAACCCGTCGAGAAACCACGCGTCAGCTTTCGCCTCCCAAGCCGGGAGCAGCTCACGCGCGTCCCCCTCCAGGATCTCGACCGAAATCGGGCCCAGCTGAAACCGGCGCTGCCCAGCGGCCCATGCCTCGAGATACGGCCCCGCCACCGAAGCGACCTCGGGAAAAGCCTCGAGAGCACGGGCGATCTCCTCGGCCTGCATCGGATAGGCCTCGAAGGAGGTGAAGCGGATCGGGCACTCCTCCGGACAAGCCAGCCGCAGCGCCAGCAGGTTCAGCCCCGTCCCGAAGCCCAGCTCGGCCACGTGAAACCCGGGTCGCAGCCGCGCGGGCAGATCATTGCCCGCGAGAAAGACGTGGCGCGTCTCGGCCAAGCCTCCCGCGAGGCTGAAATAGGGATCGTCGAAACGACGCGAAACCGGCACGAGGCCGTCGCGCCAATCGAGATCGGCTTTGCTCTGGTCAGGGGCGGTCATCGGGGATAGTCCACAGTCTCTGGCCCAGCCTTGAAGCAGGAAGCGCGAAATGACAAGCGGCAGACCCGACATAACGGTGCGCGGCGGCGGCATCTTCGGCCTCGCCATCGCGTTTGCGGCGGCGCAGCGCGGCGCTGGCGTCCGGCTGATCGAGCGCACCCGCATCGGCGCGGGCAGCTCGGGCGGTCATGTCGGCGCGCTCGCCCCGCATGTGCCCGAGAACTGGAACCCGAAGAAACAGTTCCAGCTCGAAAGCCTGATGATGGCGGAAGCCTTCTGGTCCGAGGTGCAGCGCGTAGGCGGCAAGGATCCGGGCTATGCGCGGCTCGGCCGGATACAACCGCTGACGGATGAAGCGCAAATTGCGCGCGCCAAGGAACGCGCCGCAGGGGCCACCGAGCTCTGGAAAGGCTTCGCCACATGGCGCGTCACCGAGGCCGCCACCTTCGCGCCCTTCGTGCCGCCCTCCCCCACCGGGCTCGTGATCCATGACACGCTCTCGGCCCGCGCCAATCCCCGCGCGGCCGGGGCGGCGCTGGTCTCAGCGCTGGAGGCACTGGGCGCAGAGATCATCATCGGCGAGGCCGAGGAAATCGGCCCCGTAATCCACGCCACCGGCGCACCGGGCCTCGCCGAACTGAACGCCGCTTTCGGCAAGACCGTGGGCACCGGTGTGAAAGGACAATCTGCGCTTTTCCGATATGATGCGGGCGCGGTCCCTCAACTCTACGCCGAGAGCCTGCACATCATCCCCCATGCCGACGGCACCGTCGCGATCGGCTCTACCTCGGAGCGGGACTTCGACGCCCCCGACACGACCGACATCCAACTCGACTCGCTGATCGAGAAAGCCTGCACCCTCTGCCCGCCGCTCGCCGAGGCCCCGGTGATCGACCGCTGGGCCGGGGTGCGCCCGCGTGCCAAATCCCGCGCGCCGATGCTGGGGGAATGGCCCGACAGGCCGGGCCATTTCATCGCCAATGGCGGGTTCAAGATCGGCTTCGGCATGGCGCCGAAAGTGGCGCAGGTCATGGTCGATCTGGCGCTCGACGGGCATGACGCGATCCCCGAGGGGTTCCGCGTGGCGGATAACCTCTAAGGGGCGCTGCCCCTCGGCCTACGGCCTCACCCCGGGATATTTGCCGCAGTTGGAATGGAAAGACGCTGCCGCCTTCCAACTGCATGAAATATCCCGGGGGGCACGCTTCAGCGTGCGGGGGCAGCGCCCCCTGCGACGAGGCCAGCCCGCGCGACCTCCCTGTCCGTAATCCCGAAGCGCGGCGCGTATTTCTCTCGCGCGGCGATCAGGCGCGGATCGTCCGGGCGCAGGCCGAGCGTGCGGATGAACTCGACGCGGCTCTGGGTTTTCAGCTCGTCGCGCGAGATCGCGGTGCCCATCAGCCGGTCAATCACCTCGCCACCTGCGGTGACGTGAAACCATTTCGAGAAATCGCGGAAATGGTGCTGGTTGTGCAAGGTGGAGACATGGCGTTCGATCGCGGTCTTCTTCACCGTGACATGGGCGGTGGTGTGGAACCATTCATAGGCGAGGAAGGTCGCGGCGCCGCCGAGCGGGACAATGGCGACGGCGATGTCGAACGCATGAGGCAGGCCGAACAGCGACAGGATCGCCCAGAGCAGCGCGGTATTGCCCACCAGAACCGGCACGATCACCGAGAGCGGCGCAAAGAGCAGCGGCCAGCAGGTCGGGAATTCGTGATGGCCGTAATGCACGCGGTAGAGCCAGTTGAAGGCCCATTGCCGTTTCGGGGGCGCCATGTGGAAGATGTAGCGGTGCAGCCCGTATTCGTTGAGCATCTGCGCCGGGATGCCCAGAAGCGCCACGGCCCAGAGCCAGACGGGCCCTTGCGCGACCCACCACGCAGCCGCCGCGACGACCACGATCATCACCCAGATCGACAGATGAGACAGCATCAGCCGCATCCGCATCGCGAAACCTCCCAGAAATCTCCTCCGGGGATCAGCGTGACACGGCGCGGGCCGTGCTCAAAGCGTTTCGCGACGTCAGTCGGCCTTCTCTTCGGCCTCGGTCTCGCGCTCCACCGCCAGTTCGCCCTGCGAGGTATCGGCATCGGCGGTGTGCACCGCCCAGTCGCCCTCGCCCGCCGGGCGCGGCAGTTTGTCGGCCGGCCAGTCGCGGAAGATATTGGCCTTCGAGATAAAATGCGCGGTGATCGGCGCGGTGAGGAAGATGAACACCGTCACCATCAGCTCGTGCAACGTCAGGTGGCCTTGTTTCGCCGCGAACCAGACCATCGAGGCGATCAGGATCGAGCCCACGCCCAGCGTCGCGGCTTTGGTGGGCGCATGCAGGCGCGTCATCGGGTCGGGCAGTTTCACCAGACCGAAGCTGCCGACGAGGCCGAACACGCCGCCGATCACGAGCAGCGCGGAAATCACGATATCCCAGAACATATCCATCACGCCCTCACTCGATAATGTCGCCGCGCAGGATGAATTTCGCGAAGGCCACCGTCGCCACGAAACCGGTCATCGCGTAGAGGATCGAGGCCTCGAAGAAGAGCGCGGTGCCCTCCCAGATCCCGAACAGAACGATCATCGCGATCGCGTTCACCGCCATCGTGTCGAGCGCCAGAACCCGGTCTGTCACGCCGGGCGCTTTCACGACCCGGTAGAGATTGAACAGAAGCGCCAGCGAATAGCAGGCGATGGCGAAGATCAGGGCATAGGTGATCATTCGAAAATCTCCTTCAGGCGGGCCTCGTAGCGGGTCTTGATCTCGTCGCGCACCGCATCGGCATCGGGCGCGTGCAGGCAGTGCACCAGCAGCGAATGGCCGTCGGCGGCCAGTTCCGCCGTCAGCGTGCCGGGCGTCATGGTGATCGTGCCGGCCAGCACCGTGATCGCCTCGGGCTCGACGAGATCGAGCGGCACCGAGACCCAAGCCGGGTGCAGCTTGGAATTGGGCATGAAGAGCACGATCTTCGCCACGGTGATATTGGCGACGATGATGTCCCAGATCACCACGAGGATATATTCGAGGATCTTCACCGGATTACCGATGCGCGGACGCGCGGGCCAGTAAGGTGCGGTCAGCCACGGGATCACCAGCCCCACGAGGATCGCGAAGACCAGCGAGTTGAGCGTATAAGCATTGGCCAGAAGCAGCCAGACGATCGTGAGCGTCAGCGTCAGGTAGGGGTGCGGCAGGATCTTGCGGATCATCTTGGTCCCTCCCCTCAATGCGTCGCGGCCGGGGCGTCATGCCCGGTCTCGGTCTGGGTGTCGGTTGTGTGCCCGTCGGTGGCGGTGCCATCCGTTGCGTGGCCGTCTTCGGAGCGCATTTCCTCGATCACCTCCATATGGCCGTGATCATGGGCGCCGATCCGGGCGGCCTCCTGCGCGCGCGCCTCGGCCCCTGCCAGCACCGCATCGGTATATTGCACGGGCGTGAAGAGCTGGGCGGACGTGGCTTGCAGCCAGGTGCTTGCCGGTCCTGCCAGCACGGTCAGCGCGACCGAGCCTGCCAGCAGGATCCCCGTGGCGGTGAAGGCCAGCGCGGGCGAGCTTGCATCTTTCGAGGGTTGCGGCCGCTCGTCCTCCTCGGCCTCGACCGCGTAGGAGCGCCAGAACACCTGGCTGCCCGCGCGCCCGAAACCGACGATGGCGATGAGCGAGGTGATCAGCACCACGGCCCAGAGCCCCCATTGTCCGCGCGTGGCATCGAGGATCATCAGCTTGCCGAGGAAGCCCGAGAGCGGCGGCATCCCCGCCATCGCGATCGCGCCCGCGAAGAACAGCGCCGCGATCAGCCCATGCTGGGCGATCTTCGGCGCATCGGTAAGCGCCAGCCCCCAGCGCCCCCGGCGCTCGCGCACCAGATCAGCGATCAGGAACAGCGCGGCGGCGACCAGCGTGGAATGGACCATGTAGTAGAGCCCCGCCGAGGTCGCCCCTTGGGTGAATTGCGCGAAGGCCAGCATCATCGTGCCGACCGATCCGATCACCGAATAGGCGACCACCCGACCGAGCGAGCGCGCGCCGAGAATGCCGACCATGCCGATCACCAGCGTCACCATCGCGGCGGGCAACAGGATGTCATGGGCAAGCGTCCCGGTCGTGCCGGTGATCGGGAAGATCAGCGTATAGACCCGCACGATCGCATAGACGCCCACCTTGGTCATGATCGCGAACAGCGCCGCTACCGGGCCGGGCGCGTTGGTATAGGTCGCGGGCAACCAGAACTGGAACGGCACCAACGCGGCCTTCACCGCGAACACCAGCATCAAAAGCGCAGCACCCACCTTGATCAGCGCGCTCTGATCGGCGGGCATCTGCGCCACTTTCACCGCCAGATCGGCCATGTTGAGCGTGCCCGCCACCGCGTAGATCGTGCCGAGCGCGAACAGGAACAGGGTCGAGCCCGCGAGGTTGTAGACGACATATTGCACGCCCGATTTCAGCCGCGCGCGCCCGCCTCCGTGGATCATCAGACCATAAGAGGCGATCAGCAGAACCTCGAAGAAAACGAAGAGGTTGAAGGCGTCGCCCGTCAGGAAGGCGCCGTTGATCCCCATCATCTGGAACTGCATCAACGAGTGGAAATGCCAGCCGCGCTTGTCCCAGCCCGAGCCGATCGCATAGAGCACGATCACGAGGCCGAGGATCGAGGTCAGCAGCAGCATCAGCGCCGAGAGCCGGTCGAGCACCAGAACGATCCCGTAGGGCGGCTCCCAGTTGCCGAGGCGGTAGACCTCGGGCGGCCCCATCGAGGCCGACACCATCAGCACGATCGCCAGCACCAGAAGCACCGACATGCCGAGGATCGAGGCCACGCGCTGCGTGACCAGATCGTAACGCATCCACAGCACGATCAGCGGCGCGAGCATTGCCGGGATGACGACCGGCGCGATGATCCAGTGGTCCATCATTGGCCGTCCTCCTCGCCATCGAGGTCGATCCGGTCATTGCTCGCCTCGATGAAGGCGCCGAGCGCGAGCATCACCACCACGGCGGTCATCCCGAAAGAGATCACGATCGCGGTCAGCACCAGCGCCTGCGGGATCGGGTCGGTATAGGAGGTCACACCGTCACGCAGGATCGGCGGCTGATTGATGACCAGACGACCCGTGGCGAACAGGAACACGTTGACCGCGTAGGACAGCAGCGACATGCCCACCACGACGGGGAAGCTGCGCAGGCGCAGGATCATGTAGATGCCGGCGGCGGTCAGCACGCCGATGGCGGAAGCGACAAGCAGTTCCATCAGTGATCGCCTCCGTTGGTCTTCTTGTTCTCGTGGATCGTGTCACGCTCGGCCTGGGTCGCCTCCGGTGCGGCGCGGGCGGTCTTCCACCAGCGGCGGGGCACCTTGGCCTCGGGCGGGTATGGCCCGGCGGCGAGCGGGGCAAGCACCCGCGCCTCGGGTTTCTCGGCCGCGATATGCGCGCCATCCTCGCCTCCCTGCTCGCCCATCGCGGCACGCCGCGCGAGGCGGCTCAGGCCGCCCAGCGCCAGCATGACGGAGCCGACGACGCCCAGGAACACGCCAAGATCGAAGCCTGCCGCGGTTGCCAGTTCGAACTTCTCGAGGCCCGGCAGTTTCACATAGCCGAAATCGGAGGTGAGGAAGGGCATGTCGTTGAAGAACGCCCCCGCCCCGGTGATCCCGGCGACCAGCACACCTGCCGCGATCAGCACGTGGTAATAGACCTTCTGGCGCGCCTGGGTCCAGGCGAAGCCCGAGGCCATGTATTGCGTGACCAGCGCGATCGCCACGACCAGACCGGCGATGAAACCGCCGCCCGGCTGGTTATGCCCGCGCAGGAAGATATAGAGCCCGACCACCAGCGCGATCGGCATCATCACGCGGGTCACGATCAGCAGCATCAGCGGGTGCTTGTCGCCGCCACGCGCCACATCCGGCCGCCACGCGATCAGCTTGCGCGACGACGCGCCCTGCAGCAACGCCTCGGTCAGCGCGAAGATCACCAGCGCCGCGATGCCAAGCACCGTGACCTCGCCGTAAGTATCGTAGCCCCGGAAGTCGACGAGGATCACGTTCACCACATTGTCGCCGCCCGCGAGGTTGTAGCTGTTGTCGAGCATGTAACCCGACATCGTCGGGAAGGCGAAATCGCGGGTCATCAGCGCATAGATCAGCCCCGTCACCGCGACGCCCGCGACGATGGCGAGACCCGCGTCGAAGCCGAGCTTCATCCGGCTCGATTCCGTCTTCGTGACCTTGGGCAGGAAGTTCAGCGCCAAGAGCATCAACACCGCCGTCACCACCTCGACCGAGATCTGCGTCAGCGCGAGGTCCGGCGCCGAGAGGAAGATGAAGGAGATCGAGACGATCAGCCCGACGATCCCGATCATCACCAGCGCGAGGATACGGTTGTGGTGGAAGGCCACGATCGAGAGTGCCGCCGTCAGCAGCAGAATCCACGCCGCGATGGCCGCGCCGTTGACCGGGGTGAGCTCGCGCGTCGGCGCCCCGATCGTGCCGGTCGAGAAGGCGTAAAGCCCCGCCGCGACCGAGGCCACGGTGAACAGCATCAGGTAGCGCGCCATCGAGCCCGTATGCAGGCCCTGCGTGATGAAGGCCGCCAGCGCCTGCGCCTTGTCGATGATCCAGTCGAAGATCGCCTTCGCCTCGGGGCGCGGGGTCTTGTCCCAGATCTTTTGCAGCGGCGCATGGGCGCCGAGGAAGATGATACCGCCGATCACCGCGATGGCCGACATGATCAGCGCCGGGGTCACCCCGTGCCAGATCTTGAGCGGGTGCATGTGATAGCCGCCGCCCACGACCGCGTTCGTCGCCATCTGGACATAGGGCCCGGCCACCGCCATCGGGAAGAGACCGATTGCGAGCACGAGGACCACGAGGAAACCGGGGCTCAGCCACATCCCGAAATTCGGGTCATGCGGTTTCTTCGGCAGGTCCTCCGAGACCGGGCCGAAGAAGGCGTGGGTGATGAAGCGGAAGGCGTAAGTTGCCGAGAACAGCGCCGCGAGCGTCGCCATCGCCGGGATCAGCCAGTCATTGTTGAGCCAGCTCGTATGGGCGGCGGCCTCGAGCATCATCTCTTTCGAGAGGAACCCGTTGAAGAAGGGAATACCCGCCATCGACAGCGCCGCGATGGTCGCGATGGTGAAGGTGATCGGCATCAGCTTGCGCAGCCCCGAGATCCGGGTCAGGTCGCGCGTGCCTGTCTCGTGATCGACGATGCCCGCGCTCATGAAGAGCGCCGCCTTGAAGGTCGCATGGTTGATGATGTGGAACACCGCGGCCAGCGCGCCTGCCTCGGTGCCAAGGCCCAGCATGAAGGTGATCAGCCCGAGATGCGAGACGGTCGAGAAGGCCAGAAGCGCCTTCATGTCATGCTTGAAGATCGCGATCAGCGCCGCGATGAACATCGTGAAGAGCCCGACCGAGGCCACGATATAGAACCATTCCGGCGTGCCCGAGAGCACCGGCCACATCCGCGCCATCAGGAAGAGCCCCGCCTTCACCATCGTCGCCGAGTGCAGATAGGCCGAGACGGGCGTGGGGGCCGCCATCGCGTGGGGCAGCCAGAAATGGAACGGGAACTGGGCGGATTTGGTGAACGCGCCCCCAAGGATCAGCAGCAGCGCCGGGATGTAGTAGGGGCTCGCCTGGATCGCATCCTTGTGCTTGAGGATCTCCGAGATGTCGTAGCTGCCCGCGATATGGCCGAGGATCAGCATCCCCGCGATCATCGACAGCCCGCCCATCCCGGTCACGGTCAGCGCCATCCGCGCGCCCTGACGGCCTTCGGGCAGGTGCTTCCAATAGCCGATGAGCAGGAAGGACGAGAGCGAAGTCAGCTCCCAGAAGATCAGCAGGAGCAGGATATTGTCCGACAGAACAATGCCCACCATCGCGCCCTGGAACAGCAGCAGGTAGGTATAGAACTGACCGACCGGATCGCGGTTCGACAGGTAGTAGCGCGCATAGAGGATGATCAGCAGACCGATCCCGAGGATCAGCGTCGCAAACAGCATCCCCAGGCCGTCGATCCAGAAATTAACGTTCAGACCCAGCCAGGGCAGCCAGTCGATCTTGGTCTCGACCACACCCCCGGCCAGCACCGTCGGCAGGTTCAACAGGAGCCCCAGCAGCGCGAGCCCGGTAAAGAGCGCGGCGACCGCGGCGGCATTGTTGCGTCCGGTGCGGATCAGGATCGACGGCAGGGCAGCGCCAAGGAAGGGCAAGGCGGCGATCAGGGCAGGCGACATTTTCTCTCCGGTCCGTTCTTTGGCGGGCCTTGGGGCGAAAGATGCGCGCGCATTGCTCCCCCCCGCGCAAGCTTTCCTTTACCTGCGCATGAGGGTCTCGCCTGTCAAGCGCCGTGGGGCGGAATCAGCGCCAGAATCGCCCCGGATTCGACCGTTAGCGCCCACAAAGCCCGGTCGCCCGCCATCCTTCAGGATTTCGCACTCGCAGCGAACTGTGATCGGAAGAGCGCAACATCGGCGGGAAACCGCGCTTTTCTGCGCATGGATGGGCAGGGTTATGCAAATTTCGCATGGCTCGGCCCCTCCGGCGGCTCCGAGCGCGCAAGACCTCTTGCAAGTTTCGCGACCCTGTGACTATGCAAAAATCGATCCGCTCCTATTTAAGGACGCGAAGCGACTGTTATCGCAGGGAAACACATGCCTCATTCCCGCACCTTGCCAGTGTCCAATCTTACCCGCCGCCAGCTTCTGCGCGCCGGCTCCGCAATGGGCTGCCTCGCCGCAGCGGGCCTCGTTCCGCGCCCTCTCATGGCGCAGGACGCACAACCTGCGGGCGATGCCGCGCCGGCGACTGCCGCACCCGCTGCACCGCAGCAAACGCCCTTCTCGTTCGACGCGCTCGCCGCCGAGATGCAGCAGGCCGCGAAAGGCGACCCGGTACCGCCCGCGACCAGCTCGGCGGATTTCCTCAGCAAGCTGACCTATGACAGCTACCGGCTGATCCGTTTCGACCCCGCGAAAGCGCGTTTCGCCGATATAGAGAACACGCGTTTCGAGCTTCAGGCCTTCCATCTGGGCTGGCTTTTCAAGGAGCCGGTGCAGCTTTTTACCGTCGAGGCCGACCAGTCGCGCCCGATGGAATTCAACACCGACGATTTCATCTACGAGCGCGAGGCGCGCCAGATCGTCCCCGAACACGCCGCCCTTCCGGGCGTCGCGGGTTTCCGCCTGCATAGCCCGATCAACCGCCCCGACATCATGGACGAGCTGATCGCGTTTCAGGGCGCCTCCTATTTCCGCGCGCTCGGCCGCGGTTCGGCCTATGGGCTTTCGGCCCGTGGGCTTGCGGTGAATACCGGCTTGTCCGTCGCAGAGGAATTCCCGCGCTTCACCCGGTTCTGGATCGAGACTCCGCAACCGGGCGCGAATACGATCACGGTCTATGCTGCGATGAACTCGCAATCTCTGACCGGCGCCTATCGCTTCGTCATCACCCCCGGCGAAGCGACGGTGATGGATGTGACCGCACGGCTCTTCATCCGTGCCGATATCCAGCAGCTCGGCGTCGCACCCCTGACCTCGATGTTCCTTTATGGCCCGCGCAACCGCTCGGATTTCGACGATTACCGTCCGAAAGTGCATGACAGCGACGGGCTCGCGATCGAGCAGGCCGATGGCGACAAGATCTGGCGTCCGCTGCAGAACCCCGGCAAGCTCGCGTCGTCCTATTTCTCGGAAGTTGCGCCCAAGAGCTTCGGCCTTTATCAGCGCGACCGCGACTTCGACCATTACCAGGACGCCTCGGCCCATTATGAGCGCCGCCCCTCGGTGCGCGTGACCCCGAAAGGCGACTGGGGCAAAGGGATGGTGCGGCTCGTCGAGATCCCGTCGAACCTCGAAGTGAATGACAACATCGTGGCCTTCTGGGTGCCCGAAGCGCCCGCGAAGGCTGGCGATGCGCTGGAATTCGCCTATCGGCTGGAATGGGGTGACCTGCCCCCCGATCCGGCGGATACCCGCGCTCATATCGAGGAGACGCGGGCGGGCGAAGGTGGCGTCTCGGGCGTGGAAAACACCAAGGGCACCCGGAAATTCGTCATTGATTTCAAGGACGGAGAGATTTCGCGCCTGCCCGGATCGGCGGCCGACAAGATCAAACCGGTCACCCATGCCAGCAAGGGCAAGATCGTCACCCAGACGCTGTCGAAGGTGGAGCAGGACGGCGTGTGGCGGCTCGTGCTGGATGTTTCCGCCGATGGCGACGCGCCGGTGGAACTTTCCGCGCATCTATCGGGTTTCGGACGGAGCCTCTCCGAAACCTGGCTTTACCAGTGGAATAAATCATGATGTCCCATCTCGACCTGCCCGCAGTCCCCGCGATGACCGAGCAAGCCCGCCCCATGCGCCCCACCTCCCCCGAGGCGCTGATCGCTGGCCCCTGTGCGCTGCCCGCAGCTCCGATGGCAATGCCGCCGCAACAGATCGAGCCCGATCTGAGCCTGAGCACCCGCCTCGCGCGTCTGTTCACCCGCCGCCCCGTCGGGGAAGGCACCTGACATGACCGCGCTCACGCGTCCTCGCGGCGCCGTCCTGATCGCCCTGCGCGCCCTCGCGCTAGGGCTCTCGGCGCTGGCCGGCATCGGGGCTTTCGTGCTGTTTTTGCAATTCGGTCAGGCCGACGGGCTGCAGACGCTCGATGTCGTGCGCGCAGTGCTGATCCTGATCTCGACGCTCTGGCTCGCCTGGGGCGCAGTGCAGGCGCTGATCGGTTTGAGTTCGCGCGCCGCGCCGCCCGATTATGACACCCAAGCCCCGATCCGCGGGCGCACCGTTGTTCTCGTACCGGTCTATAACGAAGACCCGGTCGCGACCTTCTCGCGGGTGGCTGCGATGGATGCCTCTCTGGCCGCGACCCGCGACCCCGCCACGATCCATTTCGCGATCCTCTCGGATACCCGCAAGGACGACATCGCCGAGCGCGAGGCGCGCGTTTTTGCCCATCTCGTGGACGAGCGGAACGGGCTTGGCCGTTTCTTCTACCGCCGCCGGATCAACAATATCGGCAAGAAGGCGGGCAATATCGAGGATTTCATCACCCGCTCGGGCGCGGCCTATGATTACGCGCTGATCCTCGACGCCGACAGCCTGATGGAAGGCGAGACGATCCTGCAGATGATCCGCCGGATTGAGGCCGAGCCGCGTCTGGGCCTGCTGCAAACCCTGCCCAAGGTGATCCGGGGCCGCTCGCGCTTTGCCCGTGCGATGCAATTCTCGGCAAGCTTCTTCTCGCCGGTCTTTGCGCGCGGCCTCGCGATGCTGCAAGGCAAGACCGGCCCGTTCTGGGGCCATAACGCCATCGTTCGCACCCGCGCCTTTGCCGAGAGCTGTGGCCTGCCCGCGCTGAAGGGTGAGCCGCCCTTCGGGGGCCATGTCATGAGCCACGACTATGTCGAGGCGGCGCTGCTGGCGCGCAAGGGCTGGCTGGTGCGGCTCGACGACGATCTGGAAGGGTCGTTCGAGGAGGGCCCGGAGAACATCGTCGATCACGCCAAGCGCGACCGCCGCTGGTGCCAGGGCAACCTGCAACATGCGCGCATCATCGGGGCTCCGGGGCTGCGCGGCTGGTCCCGCTTCGTCTTTGCGCAAGGCATCATGGCCTATATCGCGCCGCTGTTCTGGCTGGGCTTCCTCGCGGCCTCGATCGCGGCACCTTTGTTCGTGCCGCCGCCGGATTACTTCCCCGAACCCTACTGGCCCTTCCCCTACTTCCCGCCATCCGAGGCCTCGAAAGCGATCGGCCTCGCCATCGGCATCTTCGGACTTCTGCTGGTGCCGAAACTGCTGATCGCGGGCCGCGCGGCGCTGATCGGTTCGGCGCGCGGTTTTGGTGGCGGCACATTGGCCTTCGCCTCGACGCTGGCGGAACTGATGTTTTCTTCGCTCACCGCTCCGGTGCTTCTGGCCTTCGCGACACGCTCCGTCTTCCAGGTACTGATGGGGCGTGACGGCGGCTGGCCCACGAACAATCGCGGCGACGGGCGCATGAGCCTCACCGAGGGGTTCGCGGCGTCTTGGTGGATCGTCGCGATCGGCCTTGGCGGGCTCGTGCTGACCGATCTGCTCGCGCCGGGGCTGCTGCTGTGGCTTCTGCCGGTCGGGTTGCCGATGATCGCCGCTCCCTGGCTGATTTCGTGGTCCTCGCAGCCCTCACGTTCGCGACTGATGCTGGTGCCGAGCGAAGTGGCGACCCCGCGCGTGGTGGGCCTGCATGACGCGATCTTCACTCGCTGGGAGAACGCTTTCCCGACCCCCGACCCTGCCCAGCTCGCGCCGATAAGCGCGGCCTCCCGGAGCCCCGCCCATGCCTGAGCGCTCTGCCCCCCTGCCCATGAAAACCGGGCGCGACCTGCGGATCGACCTGTTCCGCGGCCTCGCGCTGATCATGATCTTCATCGATCATATCCCGGGTAATCTCTACGAGAATTTCACCTCGCGAAATCTGGGTTTCTCGGATGCAGCGGAAGGATTCGTCTTCATGTCGGGTCTGGCCGCCGCGCTGGCTTATGGGCCGGCGCTCGCGAAGGGGCTGAGCTGGGAGGGCACGTCGCGACTCTGGGGCCGCGCATGGCTTCTGTATCTGGTCCATATCCTCACGGCGGTCTGGGCGATCGCCATCGTCTCGGCCGCAGTGCAGTTCTGGGGCAACGAGGCGATGCTCGCGAAGAACGCCTTCAAGACCTATGGCAGCGATCCGTTCGGCTTCCTGATCGGGATCGCGACGCTCGGCCATCAGCTGGGCTACGTGAACATCCTGCCGATGTATATGGCGCTATTACTGATGGCGCCGGCGCTGATCCGGATCGGGCAGCGCAGCCAATGGGCCTTGCTGGCGACTTCGGTCGGGCTTTGGGCGGTGACGGGTCTGTTCCGGCTGAACGTGCCGAACTATCCGATGCAGGGAGGCTGGTTCTTCAATCCGCTCGCCTGGCAACTGGTGTTCAGCCTCGGCATCCTGACCGGGCTCGCGATCCGCGAGGGCAAGCGGCTGGTGCCGGTGCGCGGTTGGATCGTGGCACTCGCGGCGGGCTGGCTGATGCTGACCTTCGCCTGGGTCCACTCCGACTGGATGCTCGAGACCTTCGGTCACGGCACTTGGCAGTTGCGCCAATGGGGCGTGCCTTTCTTCATCGCGGGCTTCGACAAGACTTTCGTTTCGCTGCCGCGCCTGACGCATCTTCTGGCGCTCGTCTATATCCTCTCGCTGCCGGGGATCGTGCCGCGCATCGCCGCAGCGCGCGCAGTGGCGCCGATCCGGTTGCTGGGGCAGCATTCCCTGCCGATCTTTGCACTCGGGACGATCCTTGCCATCGCCGCGCAGGCGATCAAGCAGATCCATCCCGGCGGGCTGGGGCAGGACACGCTGATCATCGGGACGGGCCTGGCGCTGCAACTGGGCTTTGCGTTCGCGCGCGACCGGCTGGGACCGAAGGCGATCGCACGGCGCAAACGTCAGCGCGAAGTATCGGGGCCGCAGCTGGCCTTCGAGCCTACCGTTGCACTGAACGCGGGCAACAGCCCGGTGCCGATGCCACCGCGCCGGACCCGCTCTGCGGCACGCTGACGTGACCTCAGGGCGTGATGAGCCCGTCAGAGTTCCGCGTCTGCTCCTTGATAGCCTTCACTGCGGCCTGAACTTTCGGCGTGCGATGCAGATCCACATGGGTCACCAGCCATAGATCGGTGTCCCAGGTGTCATAGGGTTTCACCACCTCTTCAAGCGTCGGATCGGCGCGCCCCATCGGCACGGTCAGGAAGCCGAGACCAAGTCCGGCCTTGATCGCTTCTACCTGGCTTTCATGCTCGTTCGCCCGGAAGACCACCTGCTCGTCCGGTACGTTCTCACGCAGCCAGCGATAGAAAGGGGCGCGGCTGTCGCGGTTGTCGATCGAGACGAAGCGATGCTGCGCCAGCTCTTCCTTGGAGCGCGGAATGCCGTAGCGCTCGACATAGGCGTGGCTCGCGTAAAGCGCATTCTGCATCCGGCCCAGCGATTGCACGACGTTGTCGGGCTCAGTCGGGCGGTTGCCGGCGCGGATCGCGACATGGGCCTCGCCATATTCCAGCCGAAACACGCGCTGATCGGTGAGATAGCGCAGCCGAAGCCCCGGATATTCGCCAAGCAGCTTTTCCATCGCGGGCAACACCAGAACCGACACCGCGGTCAGAGAGGTCACGATCAACTCGCCCGTCACCTCTTCGCCCGCGCCCGCGATCCGGGCGGCGAGCTGGCTGAATTGATCTTCGGTCGCCTGCCCCACCGACAGCAATTGCTGGCCTGCCTCGGTCGGCGTGTAACCACGCGGATGGCGTTGGAAGAGCTTGGTTCCAAGCTTGTCCTCCAGCGCGTCGACATGGCGGATCACCGTTGCGTGGTGAACGCCCAGAACTTCCGCGGCTCCCGAAACGGTCCCGATCCGCGCGACCTGAAAGGCCGTGCGAATTTCGTCCCAGCTGTCAAAACCCATTTTGTGCACCCATGAACATTACATGCTCGATCATGCCCGTTGAGTTCCTAAATGCAATAGCCATCCTATAGGCCACCAACATTGTGAACGGAGCCCTCCCCCAATGACCAAGATTCTTCGGATCGACAGCTCGATCAAAGGCGATGCCTCGATTACCAAGCGCCTCACCGACAAGGTCGTCGACCAGCTCGGCGGAGAAGTGATCGCGCGCAACGCAACCACTATCCCGTCCATCGACGGCGCCTGGATCGGCGCGGCCTACACCCCGGCTGACCAGCGCAGCGACGAGCAGAAAGCCCTCCTCGCGCTTTCCGACGAACTGATCGCGGAACTGAAATCGGCCGACACCGTCGTGATCGGCTGCGGCGTCTACAACTTCGGCGTGACCGGCCCGCTCAAGGCCTGGATCGACCAGATCTGCCGCGTCGGCGAAACCTTCCGTTACACCGAAGCTGGTCCCGAAGGCCTCGCCGGGCCCAAGCGCGTGATCATCGCTTACGCGTCGGGCGGCGTGCCGGTCGGATCGGCCTTCGATTTCGCGACCCCCTATATCAAGCAGGTGCTCGGCTTCATCGGCATCTCCGATGTGACGATCATTGCCGCCGAAGGCGTTGCGGTCGATGAGAACGCCGCCGTTGCCAAGGCCGAAGAGCAGATTCTCCATCTCGCGGCCTAATCCGCGTCCCCTTCCTGTTCCTCCCCTGACTGGCCCCGTGGTTGACTCCGCGGGGCCTTTGTCATAATCCACGCGAGATTTCCCCGGAGGACGAATCCCTCCGGTCCCGGCATGCGGTCGGGATCGCCACCAGTCAGCGCGTTGCGCCCACTGGTGCGCTTGTCGTTTGTCACGGCCCCAAACCTAGGAGGGTGGCCCATGTTCGAAAGTCTATCAGAGCGCCTAGGCGGCGTCTTCGACCGGCTGACCAAACAAGGTGCGCTTTCCGCCGAGGACGTGAAAACCGCGCTGCGCGAAGTGCGCGTGGCGCTGCTTGAGGCCGATGTCTCGCTGCCCGTCGCGCGCCAGTTCATCAAGGCGGTCGAGGGCAAGGCCACGGGTGCTGCCGTCACCAAATCGGTCACCCCCGGCCAGCAGGTCGTGAAGATCGTCCATGACGAGCTGATCGCGATGCTCTCGGGCGAAGGCCCGGCCGATGCGCTCAAGATCGACAACCCGCCCGCGCCGATCCTGATGGTCGGTCTTCAGGGCTCGGGGAAAACCACCACCACCGCGAAGCTCGCCAAGCGTCTCAAGGACCGCGAAGGCAAGCGCGTGCTGATGGCCTCGCTCGACACCAACCGCCCGGCCGCCATGGAGCAGCTCGCGATCCTCGGCACTCAGATCGGCGTCGACACGCTGCCGATCGTGAAGGGCGAGAACGCGGTGCAGATCGCCAAGCGCGCCAAGCAGCAGGCAACTTTCGGCGGCTATGACGTCTACATGCTCGACACCGCGGGCCGTCTGCATATCGACGAAGTGCTGATGGATGAGGTGCAGGCGGTGCGCGACGTGGCGCAGCCGCGTGAAACGCTGCTCGTGGTCGATGGCCTGACCGGTCAGGATGCCGTCAACGTCGCGACCGAGTTCGACGAGAAGGTCGGCGTCTCGGGCGTCGTGCTGACCCGGATGGACGGCGACGGTCGTGGCGGTGCGGCGCTCTCGATGCGCGCGGTCACCGGCAAGCCGATCCGCTTCGTGGGTCTGGGCGAGAAGATGGACGCGCTCGAGACCTTCGAGGCCGAGCGTATCGCGGGCCGCATCCTCGGCATGGGCGATATCGTCGCCCTCGTGGAGCGCGCGCAGGAAACGCTGGAGAAGGAACAGGCGGAGCGCATGGCCAAGCGCTTCCAGAAAGGCCTGTTCAACATGAACGACATGCGTGGCCAGCTTGAGCAGATGCTCAAGATGGGCGGGATGCAGGGCGTCATGGGCATGATGCCGGGCATGGCGAAATACGCCAAGCAGGCCGAAGAGGCGGGCCTCAGCGACAAGACCATCCAGCACCAGATCGCGCTGATCAACTCGATGACCAAGCAGGAGCGTGCCAACCCGCAGCTGCTGCAAGCCAGCCGCAAGAAGCGTATCGCGGCGGGTGCGGGGCTTGAGGTTTCCGAGCTCAACAAGCTCCTGAAGATGCACCGTCAGATGGCCGACTCGATGAAGAAGATGGCCAAGATGGGCAAGGGCGGCATGCTCAAGCAGGCGATGAAGATGATGGGCGGCAAGGGCGGCATGCCCGATCTGGCGAACATGGACCCCGCCGAGGTCGAAGCCGCGGCGAAGGCGATGGGCGGCAAGCTGCCTCCGGGTGGCCTTGGTGGTCTCGGCGGCGCGCTGCCGCCGGGCCTGTCGGGCTTCGGCAAGAAGAAGTGATCCGATGACCGTCGCGCTGTCCCCCACTCCTGTTCTCGAGACCGAGCGTCTCGTGCTTCGCGCCCCGCAGGCGCGGGACTGGGAGGCATGGCGCGACTTCTACCTTTCCGAGCGCGGTCACTGGTTTCGCCCGGTCAAGAACCCCACCGCCGAAGATGCCTGGCGCAGCTTCGCGGCGATCACCGGCCATTGGGTTCTGCGCGGCTGGGGCATGTTCATCATGACCGAGCGCGGCTCGGATCAGGGTTTCGGCGCGGTCGGCCCCTGGATGCCCGAGAGCTGGCCCGAGGCGGAGATCGCCTGGTCGGTCTGGTCGCAGGACGCAGAGGGCAAGGGTTACGTGGCCGAGGCCGCGCGCGCCGTGATCGCCCATGCCTTCCGCGATCTGAACTGGTCCACCGCGGTCAGCTATATCGACCCGAACAACACCCGTTCGTCCGCACTGGCCGAACGTCTGGGCGCGCGCCCCGATCCGACCGCCGCCCATCCGGGCGAGCCGCCGATCGTGGTCTGGCGCCACCCCGAACCGCAGGAGGCCGCAGCATGAGCGACGCAATCACCCGTGCCGCCGAGCTTCTGAAGGAACATCGCGACAGCATCGACCGGCTCGATGCGGTCCTGATCTGGACGCTGGCCGAGCGCTTTGCCCAGACCAAGGCCGTGGGCAAGCTCAAGGCCGAGCACGCGCTCCCGCCCTCCGATCCCGCGCGCGAAGAACAGCAGATCGCGCGGCTCGAGAAACTGGCACTCGATTCCGGTCTCGACCCGGAATTTGCCAAGAAATTCCTTAACTTCGTGATTTCGGAAGTGATCCGTCACCACGAGAAATTCCAGAAATGACGGGCCAGATGGCCCGCTCACCAGCCATCCAAAGGAGATAACTGTCATGGCTATGAAGATCCGCCTCGCCCGTGGGGGCTCCAAGAAGCGTCCGTTCTACTCGATCGTCGCCTCCGACTCGCGCATGCCGCGTGACGGCCGCTTCATCGAGAAGCTGGGCACCTACAACCCGCTGCTGCCGAAAGACAGCGAAGAGCGCGTGAAGATGAACATGGAGCGCGTGAAGTACTGGCTGAGCCAGGGCGCCCAGCCGACCGACCGTATTGCCCGCTTCCTCGAAGCCGCTGGCGAAATGGAAAAGCAGGAACGCGCCAACATGAAGAAAGCCGTCCCGGGCAAGAAAGCTCAGGAACGCGCCGAAGAGAAAGCCGCGAAAGCTGCCGAGGCCGCTGAAGCTGCTGCCGCTCCGGCTGAAGAGGCTGCCGCGGAAGAATAATCCGCCAGCACGGTGGATGGCTGGCGGGCCGGGCGCTTCTCGCGTCCGGCCCCTGCCCCTTTCAGGACTGCTTTTCTCAGAATCAGGAGTACCGCATGACCCTTCCCGACCGTGTCTGTGTCGGCGCCATCGCCGGAGCATTCGGCGTGCAGGGCGAGGTGCGCCTGAAAAGCTTCTGCGCCGAGCCCGAGGATATCGTGGATTATGCGCCGCTTTACACCGAGGATGGCAGCCGCAGTTTCGACGTGACGCTCTCTCGCCCGCTCAAGAACGGGCTGGGCGTACACCTCTCGGGCGTTGAAACGAAGGAACAGGCCGATGCGCTGCGCGGCGTGACGCTCTGGACCGAGCGCGAGAACCTGCCCTCGCTGCCCGATGATGAATTCTATCATGCCGATCTGATCGGTCTCGAAGTGGTCGACACCGGCGGGGCGAAGCTCGGCACGGTGCGCGCGGTGCACAATCACGGCGCTGGCGATTTCCTCGAGATCTTCGCCCCGGGCCGCAAGCAGGCGCTGTTGCTGCCCTTTACCAAGGCCGCCGTGCCGACCGTCGACCTCGCCGCTGGCCGCATCGTCGCCGACCCGCCCGAGGACCTGTGAGCCGATGCGCGTGATCGTCCATCCGGGCTTTCACAAGACCGGCACCTCCACCATCCAGACGGGGCTGCGCGCGGCCCGCACGCATCTGCCCGATTGGGCGATCGCGCTCCGCGAGGATATCCCCGATGCCTCCGCCGCCGCCCGAGCCTATTCGCTGACGCGCGACCCGATGGAGCTGGGCCTCTATCAGGCGGCGCTGGCCGATTGGGCCGACGCGTTGCCGAAGGGGACGAAGCAGGCCGTGATCTCGATCGAAGGGCTGTCCGGCCACATGCCGGGGCGCGACGGGGTGCTCGATTATGCCGCCGCCCCCGCTCTCATGGCCGCACTGGCCGAAGTGTTCTGGGCGGCCTATGGGTCGGCGCTTGATCTCGAGATGTTCCTGACCATCCGCGAGACATCCGCCTGGATCGACAGCCTGCATTGGCAGCATGTGCGCACCGGCACACTGGGCGAACCCCTCACCGCGTTTCGCGCGCGGCTTGACGGTTTCGAGATCGCACCAACTCTGCGCGACATCGAGACTGCCGTGGCTCCGGCCCGCGTGACCTCGGTGGCGCTCGAAGAGACGCTGTCCTATCCGCGTGGGCCGCTCACCCCGCTTCTCGATCGCATGGGTATCTCGCTCGCCGCGCGCGCGCCCATCGAAGCCGGGGTGACCGCGAATGCCCGACCGAGCGCGGTGGATCGCGCCGTCCTCGCCGATACGCTTGCCGCGATCAACGCGGAGGGCTTGCCGCGCGAGGCCGCGCAGGAGAAAAAACGCGACGTGCTGCGCGCAGCCTGGCGTGAAGAGGCAGAGGTGAAGAGCGATGACTGACGACAAACCCACCCTCGCGACGAAATCCCACGGGCGGCTGAGCATCTCCGCTTCGCGCAAGCCGCGCACGTTGATGGAGGAGCCCGCGCGCCTGAAAGGCGCATGGACGGCAAAGATCGTCACGCTCTTCCCTGAGGCCTTCCCGGGAACGCTGGGACTGAGCCTCCTGGGCCGCGCACGCGAGCTGGGTCTGTGGGCTTTGGAGACCATCGACCTGCGCCCCTTCGGTATCGGCAAGCATCGCAACGTGGACGACACGCCCGCAGGCGGCGGCGCGGGCATGGTGCTGCGCGCCGATGTGGTGGGCGCCGCGCTGAGCGAAGCGGCGATCGGCACGCCCGAGGACCGCGCACGCTGGCCGGTCATCTACCTCTCGCCGCGCGGCAAGCCCTTCGATCAGGCGATGGCGCGCCGCTTCGCCGAGGCCGACGGGATGACGCTTCTTTGCGGACGGTTCGAGGGCGTGGACGAGCGCGTGCTGGAGCATTTCGGCGTCGAGGAGGTCTCGATCGGCGATTTCGTCCTCACCGGCGGCGAAGTGGCCGCCCAGGTGCTGATCGACGCCACCGTGCGGCTGATCCCGGGCGTGCTCGGCAATGCCGAGTCGGCGGTGGAGGAAAGCCATTCCAGCGGGCTGCTGGAGCACCCCCAATACACCCGCCCTGCTGAATGGGAAGGCCGCACGATCCCCGAGGTGCTGACCTCGGGCAACCACAAGAAGATCGAAGCGTGGCGCCGCGAGATGAGCGAGAAGCTGACGCAGGAACGGCGGCCGGATCTGTGGGAGAAGCACGCAGCGAAGAAAGACTAGGCGTTCCCAACTACCGGTCTCGCGCTAAGATGACTTCAATTTCATCATAGGCAGTTCGCGATGTGGCTTTTTTACGACCTCGCGGACAACGCAGAGTTCGTTCATGAATTTCAAAAGTTGGAAGACCCAATTTATCTTTGAGGAAGCGTTTTCGATCGCTGTCACCGTTCTTGGCTATGTGATCGACTACAAGCTCTTTTTCTTTCTGGGGCTAATGAATATCTTCAGCATCGTGCCCGGACGCGCTTTCCGTCGGTTCCTTAAAGAGGTGCAAGAGCGCACGGAAACTCCGACGACGACCCCAAACGAGACCGAGAAATAGCGCCGTCGCCCAGACCGCTCGAAGTCGCCAAGCCCACAAGGGCTGAACCCCAGCTTTCCCCTTGCCACATTGGTCATTTCCCCGTAATACGCGCGGGTCCGGACCGGAATCGGCCCTCGGACCCTTTTGCTGTTGCCCGGCGGCGCCTTCTTCGGCCCGCTCCAAGGCCCGGCAAAGGGCGCAAAAGCGAAAGACGACCTGAACCCTCCCGCGGGCGCGACCCTGATACAGGCGACCGGACCCGGCGAAGACGCGGAGCTCTGAGGCGGCGAAACCTTCACGGGAAAAACCGTGAGCATCGAAAGGAAACAGCGATGAACCTGATCGCACAGATCGAGGCGGAGCAGATCGCCAGCCTCGGCAAGACCATCCCGGATTTCAAAGCCGGCGACACCATCCGCGTTGGCTACAAAGTCACCGAAGGCACCCGTTCGCGCGTGCAGGCCTATGAAGGCGTCTGCATCGCCCGCAAGGGCGGCGACACGCTGGCGGCGTCGTTCACCGTGCGCAAGATCTCCTTCGGCGAAGGCGTGGAGCGTGTGTTCCCGCTCTACTCGACCAACATCGACTCGATCGAAGTGGTCCGCCGTGGCCGCGTCCGTCGCGCGAAGCTGTACTACCTGCGTTCGCGTCGCGGCAAATCGGCCCGTATCGCCGAAGACACCACCTACAAACCCAAAGCCGACGCGTAAGGAGCGGGACTATGAAAGCGGAAATCCATCCCGACTACCACATGATCACCGTCAAGATGACCGACGGCACCGAGTACCAGACCCGTTCGACCTGGGGCAAGGAAGGCGACACGATGACGCTCGACATCGACCCGACCTCGCACCCGGCCTGGACCGGCGGCTCGTCGCGCCTGATGGACACCGGTGGCCGTGTGTCGAAGTTCAAGAACAAATATGCGGGCCTCGGCTTCTGAGCCTGAGCTGCATGACCGTTTCGGAAAAGGGCGCCTTCGGGGCGCCCTTTTTCATTGCGCAACTGATGGTCTGACGCACGGCTTCACGACATCAGAGCCGCGCACGGGGATGGACCCCCAGATACTGGCCGCCAGATACTGGTCTCCAGATACTGGCCGCGCCCCCTAGCCCTTCCCTTGATTCCCTAGTAAACCGCGCCCAAACCGCAGACACGCAAGAGGGTCTTCATGGCGCGCCATCTCATCACCTCGGCCATTCCCTATATCAACGGCATCAAGCACCTCGGGAACCTCGTGGGCTCGCAGCTGCCGGCTGATCTCTTCGCCCGCTACCAGCGCGCGCGGGGCAACGAGGTGATGTTCATCTGCGCCACCGACGAGCACGGCACACCGGCCGAGCTGGCCGCCGCCAAGGCCGGCAAGCCGGTCGCGGAGTATTGCGCCGAGATGCATGACGTGCAGGCGAAGATCGCAGAAGGCTTCCGTCTCAGCTTCGATCATTTCGGCCGCTCGTCGAGCCCGCAGAACCACCGCCTGACGCAGCATTTCGCGGTCAAGCTGGCCGAGGCCGGGCTGATCCGCGAAGTCACCGAGCAGCAGATGTATTCCAAGGCCGACGGACGCTTCCTGCCCGACCGCTATATCGAGGGCACCTGCCCGAATTGCGGCTTCGAGAGCGCACGCGGCGATCAGTGCGACAACTGCACCAAGCAGCTCGACCCTGTGGACCTGATCAACCCGCATTCGGTGATCTCGGGCTCGACCGATCTGGAGATGCGCGAGACCAAGCATCTCTTCCTGCGCCAATCGGCGATGAAGGATCAGCTCGACGCCTGGATCGATAGCAAGACCGACTGGCCGGTGCTGACGACCTCGATCGCGAAGAAATGGCTCCACGACGGCGACGGCTTGCAGGATCGCGGCATTACCCGCGACCTCAGCTGGGGCGTCCCTGCTCAGTTCGAGGGAGCGCCCTGGTCGGGCATGGAAGGCAAGGTCTTCTACGTCTGGTTCGACGCGCCGATCGAATATATCGCCGCGACCGAGGAATGGACCGAGAAGACAGGCGGCGACTGGGAGCGCTGGTGGCGCACCGACAAGGGTGCGGAGGACGTGACCTATACCCAGTTCATGGGCAAGGATAACGTGCCCTTCCACACGCTGAGCTTCCCCGCGACCATCCTCGGCTCGGGCGAGCCGTGGAAGCTCGTGGATTACATCAAGTCGTTCAACTACCTGAACTACGATGGTGGCCAGTTCTCGACCTCGCGCGGGCGCGGCGTCTTCATGGATCAGGCGCTGGAAATCCTGCCCGCCGATTACTGGCGCTGGTGGCTTCTGAGCCACGCGCCCGAGAGCGCCGATGCCGAATTCACGTGGGAGAACTTCCAGGTTTCGGTGAACAAAGATCTTGCGGACGTTCTGGGCAATTTCGTCAGTCGGATCACCAAATTCACCCGCTCGAAATTCGGCGAGGCGATCCCCGAGGGCGGGACCTGGGGCGATCAGGAGACAGCGCTGACCGAGGAGCTGAGCACCCGCATCCGCGCCTATGAGACGCATATGGAAGAGAAAGACATCCGCAAGGCCGCGGGTGAACTGCGCGCGATCTGGGTGGCCGGCAATGAATATCTTCAGGCTGCAGCCCCCTGGTCCGTCTTCAAGACCGATCCCGATCAGGCCGCCGCCATCGCGCGCCTGGCGCTGAACCTGATCCCGCTCTACGCCGTGCTTTCGGCGCCCTTCATTCCCGATGCCGCAGAGCTGATGCTGGACGCGATGCAGACCGAGGATCGTAGCTGGCCCGAGGATGTAAAAACCGCGCTTACCGCGCTTCCCGCGGGCCATGCCTTCACCACACCCGAGGTGCTCTTCCGCAAGATCTCGGACGAGGAGCGCGAAGCCTGGCAGGACCGTTTCGCCGGCACGCGGGACTGATCCCTAAAAGAGGGGGCGCTGCCCCCTCTGGCCTTTGGCCATTCACCCCCGAGATATTTGGATCAAGAAGAAGGGTCAGATTCTCTTAACCAGAATCGGGCCAGACTAACTGTGCGGTACAGGCGGAGACGCCGATGACCGCTCAAGGAGAAGCGCCCGGCCTGCTGCCCGAAGAGGGTTCGAGCCGGGCGTATTTGCTTCTTCTTGATGGAAATATCTCGGGGGTGAGGCGCCAGAAGCGCCGAGGGGGCAGAGCCCCCTCTTGATTGCGATGCGTATCGCGGTCCGGCGACGATAGAGAGACAGCGTCCCTTAGCCCACATCGGTTCGCCCGCGCCGGTCTGGCCGCAGGTTGGAATAAAGAACGTGATTGCGCCAGCGCCCATTGATCTGCAGATAACTCTGCGCGACACCCTCGTATTTGAAGCCTGACTTCTCCAGAACCCCGCGCGAAGGGCCATTCTCCGGCAGGCAGGCAGCCTCGATCCGGCTCAGGTCGAGCTTGGTGAAGGCGTGATGCACGAGCGCCTCGATCGCCTCACGCATATAGCCCTGCCGGGCGTAGCGTTGACCAATCCAATAGCCGAGCGTGCCTGATTGCGCGGGGCCGCGACGGATATTGTCCAAAGTGATGGCGCCAAGCAGCGTGTCATCCGCGCGCGAGATCAAGAAGACCGGCAGGGCCGTACCGCTCGCGATGGCGCGCGCTGCCCAATAGACACGGTTCGAGAAGGCCTTTCGGCTGAGATGATCCGGCGACCAGCTCGGCTCCCATGGCACGAGGAAAGTGCGGCTTTCTTCGCGCAGACCTGCCCAGGACCGGTAATCACCATGCTGCGGCGGGCGCAGGACCATCCGCTCCGTATCGATCCGAAGCTGGCGACGGCGCGCGAACATCAAGCGGCAAGCCTCTCGCGCAACTCCCCAAGCTCGGGCGCGTCCTTCACCGGGCCGTAAAGCGCCATCGCCGTGCGCCCGCCAATAGCCAGACGTTCGCCGAAGTCGCGCACCGCGTCGCGGGTCACGCCGTCGATCCGGGCCGAGGCCTCGTCGATGCCCGGCACCCGGCCCCAGATATTGAGGCTGCGCGCCATGCGCTCGGCCCGCGACGAGGCGCTCTCCAGCCCCATCAGGAGCCCCGCCTTGATCTGCGCACGAGCGCGCGCGATCTCGGCCTCGCTCATGTCTTCGGCGGCGCGCTTCATCTCGTCGATGGTCAACTCGGCCAGTGCGCGGATCTCCTCGCCCGAGGTTCCGGCATAGACGGTGAACATGCCGGTGTCCTCATAGGCGCCCGCCTGCGAGAAGATCGTGTAGCACAGGCCCCGCTCCTCGCGGATCTTCTGGAACAGGCGCGAGGACATGCCGCCGCCCATCGCCACCGAATAGACCTGCGCGGTGTAGAGATCGGCGTCGCGATAGCTCGGCCCCTCGATGCCAAGCGCGAAATGCGCCTGTTCGAGCGACTTGATCTCGCGGCGTTCATTGCCCGTCCAACTCGCGGCCTGCGGCGCGGGGTTCAACGCGGGGCGCAGATCGCCGAAGATATCCTCGGCACGTTTCACGATCTCGGCGTGATCGACGGCCCCGGCGGCCGAGAGGATCATCTGGTCGGGGCCGTAATGCTCGGACACGAAACGGGCGAGATCGTCGCGCGCGAAGCTGCGCACACGCTCGGCCGGGCCGAGGATCGTGCGGCCCATCGGCTGATCCGGGTAGGCCGCCTCTTGCAGCCAGTCGAAAATCACGTCGTCGGGCGTGTCGAGCGACTGGCCGATTTCCTGCAGGATCACGCCGCGCTCCACCTCGATCTCGCGCTGATCGAAGACCGGGTTCAGCAGGATGTCCGAAATCACGTCGAGCGCGAGCGGCACGTCATCGGCCAGCACACGGGCGTAATAGGCGGTCATCTCGCGCGAGGTATAGGCGTTGATATAGCCGCCCACATCCTCGATCGCCTCGGCGATCTGCAAAGCCGAACGCGTCTTCGTGCCCTTGAACGCCATGTGTTCAAGGAAATGCGCGATGCCGTTCTGCTCGGGGCGCTCGTGACGGCCACCGGCGGTCACCCAGATCCCGATCGAGGCCGAGGCGAGGCCGGGCATCTTCTCGGTGATGATGCGCAGGCCGTTCTTCAGGGTCGTCATCTCGATCATGTGCGGCGACGCTCCCGGATCAGCGCTTCGAGCGCATCGAGATCATTGGGCACGCGGGTCACGCGCTCCTCGCGGGTGAACAGATCCGCCATGCGCGGCGGCAGCTCGGGGCGGATGCCCGTCGCCTCTTCCACCGCATCGGGGAATTTCGCGGGGTGCGCGGTCGCAAGCGTGATCATCGGCGTGGCAGGATCGCGCGCGACGGCCTGTTTGCCAACGTTGACGCCGACCGCCGAATGCGGACAGAGCAGCTCGCCAGTTTCCTTCAGGGTGTCGCCGATCTCTTCGAGCGTGCGCGCCTCACCCACCGAACCGCTGTCGTAGATGTCGCGCAGCGCGCCGATCGCGTTGTCCGAGACGGTGAAAGAGCCCTCGGTTTTCAGCTCCTCCATCAGCTTCTCGATTGCGGCCCCGTCCTTGCCATAGGCCCAGAACAGCGCGCGCTCGAAGTTCGAG
Organism: Thioclava pacifica DSM 10166; assembly: GCF_000714535.1. Taxonomy (GTDB): domain Bacteria; phylum Pseudomonadota; class Alphaproteobacteria; order Rhodobacterales; family Rhodobacteraceae; genus Thioclava; species Thioclava pacifica. The sequence continues at coordinate 58,786 of NZ_AUND01000012.1, forward strand.
CTCACCTCGATATCCATCGACGGCGAGATCGAGGGCGTCACGCCCTGTTTGGTGTAATCACCCTTCGAAAGGCAGCGATGCAGGATATCGTTCTGGTTCGTCGCGATCACCAGACGCTCGATCGGAAGGCCCATTTCCTTCGCAAGGAACCCCGCGAAGATGTCCCCGAAATTGCCGGTCGGCACGGTGAAGGAGACCTTGCGCTGCGGTGCACCAAGCGCCACGGCGGCAGAGAAGTAATAGACGATCTGCGCCAGCACGCGGGCGAAGTTGATCGAGTTCACGCCCGCAAGGCCAACCTCGTCGCGGAAGGTGAAATCGTTGAACATGTCCTTCAGCTTGCCTTGGCAATCGTCGAAATCACCGTCGAGCGCGAGCGCGTGGACATTGCCCTCGATAGGCGTCGTCATCTGGCGGCGCTGCACTTCCGAGACGCGGCCATGCGGGAAGAGGATGAACACATCCACATTGTCGAGCCCGCGGAAAGCCTCGATCGCCGCCGAGCCGGTATCGCCCGAAGTGGCGCCGACGATGGTGATCTTCTGGTTGCGCTTCTCCAGCTCGATCTGGAAGAGCTGCCCGATCACCTGCATCGCGAAATCCTTGAACGCGAGGGTCGGGCCGTGGAACAGTTCGAGCAGGAAATGGTTCGGCGCAAGCTGCACCATCGGCGCGCGGGCGACATGGCCGAAGCCCGCATAGGCGCGGGTGATGGCGCCGCGCAGTTCCTCGTCCGAGAAGGTCTCGGAGACGAAGGGCTTCATCACGCGGAACGCGGTCTCTTCGTAAGAGAGCCCCGCAAGCGCCGCGATCTCATCGGCGGAGAACTGCGGCACGGTCTCGGGGACGTAAAGCCCGCCGTCACGGGCAAGCCCCGTGAGCATCGCATCGCCGAAATTCAGAACCGGGGCTTTGCCCCGCGTGGAAACATAACGCATCGTCAATCCTCAGGCCGGTTGCCGCCTGATACGCCAGAGAAGAAAGATTGTCATCCCGGCCCAGACGATTGCGAGCAAAAACCAGGTGATTGCGTAGCCAAGATGGTCATTCGGGATGCCGGTGATGGTCACGGGGACCGGCGTGATACCCTGCGCATCCCCCTGAACGGTGCGGGCGACGACCAGAACGGGCTCGGTCCCGAGCTTGGCGGCCATCGCGGGCACGTCGCGGGCGAACCAGATACCGGTCTTGGCATCGGGTGCGGGCGTGTATTTGTCGGCCTCTTCGGGCCAGTGGAGGTTGCCGGTGACGCTCAGATCGGTGGCGGGGCGGGCCGTGCCCTTCGCGTCTTCGGGGATGAAGCCACGATCGAGCAGGATCTTGCGGCCCTGATCGGTCTCGAAGGCGTCGATCACCCGGTAGCCCGCGCCGACACCTTTCTGGCCCGAGAGCACGAGGATCTCCTGCCCCGTCGTGCGGCCCGCGACATGCACCGGCTCGTATTTCAGCGGCTTGGTATCGGAGCCCGTCGCCGGCAGCGCCTGCGGTTGCCCTTCGATCTTGGCCGAGATCTCAGCCAGCATCGCCTCTTTCCAGCCCAGTCGCTGCACCTGCCAGATCCCGAGCGAGATCAGAATCGCACAGCCGACGATGCCCAGAAGCAGCGGAAAGATATAGCGTTTCATCAGCCCTCCGACGAAGCGGCGCGAGGGTCGCCCCCCGCGCCGCGTTGCACGTTTCCTTGCACTCTGGCCGGGGGCGCTTACGCGCTGCCCCAGATATAGATCGAGGCAAACAGGAAGAGCCAGACCACATCGACGAAGTGCCAGTACCAGGCGGCGGCCTCGAAGCCGACATGCTCGTTCTGGGTCATCTGGCCCTTGATGATGCGGATCAGGCAGACCAGCAGGAAAATCGTTCCGATGATCACATGAAGACCATGGAAGCCCGTCGCCATGAAGAAGTTGGCGCCGTAGATATTGCCCGACAGGCCGAAGGCCGCGTGGCTGTATTCATAGGCTTGCAGCACGGTGAAGGAGGCACCGAGCAAAACGGTCAGGATGAGCCCGTTCTTCACCGCCTTGCGATCGTTGTCATGCACGAGCGCGTGGTGCGCCCAGGTCAGCGTCACACCCGACAGCAGCAGGATCACGGTGTTGATCAGCGGCAGGTGCCACGGATCGAAGGTCTGGATACCCTCGGGCGGCCAGACGCCGTCCTGGATCGGGCTCATCGGGCCCATCGGATACATGGCGTGCTTGAAGAAGCTCCAGAACCAGGCCGCGAAGAACATCACTTCGGACATGATGAAGAGGATGAAGCCGTAGCGCAGACCGATCCGCACAACGGGCGTGTGATCGCCTACCTCGCCCTCATGGACCACGTCGGACCACCAGCCGTACATCGTGTAGAGCACGATCAGCAGGCCCGCGAAGAACATGTAATGGGTGATGTCCCGCATCCACAGGACTGCCCCGAAGAGCATGACGAACCCGCCCACTGCGCCGAGTAGCGGCCAGATCGAGGGTGGCAGGATATGGTAGTCGTGGTTCTTTGCGTGCGCCATGCGTCTCCCTCCGATGGCTTAGTTGACCGTCTCCGCCGCTTTCGGGCGGACCGAGGCTGTCTTCTCGGGAAGGTCGGTTTCGTAGAAAGTGTAGCTCAGGGTGATCGAGTGGATCCGCTTCGCATCGGCATCCTCGACGATCGAAGGATCGACGAAGAAGCTCACCGGCATCTGCACCCTCTCCCCGGGTTGCAGCACCTGTTCGGTGAAGCAGAAACACTGGATCTTGTCGAAATAGTAGCCTGCCACATCGGGCGAGACATTGTAGCTTGCCGTACCCGCGACAGGTCGGTCGGTCGGGTTATAGGCCTCGTAGAAGGCGAGCCCGTTCTGACCGATCTTGAGCTTCATCTCGGTCTGGACCGGCTTGAACTCCCACGGCATACCGCGCGAGACATTGGCGTCGAAGCGCACGGTGATCTCGCGGTCGAGCACGTGATCGGGCAATTTCTCGGCCACGTTGGTCGTGCCGCCGTAACCCGTCGTCTTGCAGAACCAGTTGTAGAACGGTACCGCCGCCCAAGCGCCCGCCCCCATCACGACGATCACCGCGAGCAGCATCAGCAGCACGCGGGTGTTCGACTTGTTCGGGGCGACGGGCTGGTTCACTTCTGCACCCCCTCCGCCGGCAGCAGCGAGGTGCGCGGCTGATGGTCATAGGCCTCCAGCGTCGAGCCGCGCTCGACCTTGACCACGGTCAGGCCAAAGACGATGGCCACGAACCCGAGAAGCACCACGCCCAGTCCCGCATTGCGCGAGAACCTGCGGATATGAAGATCACTGTCCCGGGTAATTGCCATCGCTTACCAGACTCCCAAACCGATATGGCTCAGCCCCTCTTCGGCCAGCAAGGCTGCGAAATGCGCGAAGAGATAGACGAGCGAGAAATAGAAGAACCGCTTTTCCACGGCGTATTTGTCGGCCTCGGCCTGAACCTCGGTCCGGCCGTGGATCTCGATCGCGCCCTTGATGAAGAGCGCGTTCATCACGATCGCGGTCGCAAGGTACAGCGGCCCGCCGATCGAGGTGAAGCCGGTCCCCACCGCAAGCGGCGCGAGGATCAGCGTGTAGACGAGGATGTTCTTGCGAGTGTGTTCGCGGCCATGGGTGACCGTGAGCATCGGCACTTTCGCCTCGTGATAGTCCGACTTCATGAACAGCGCGAGCGACCAGAAATGCGGCGGCGTCCAGAGGAACACCAGGAGGAACATCGCGATCGATTCGATCGAGACGCCACCCGTCGCCACCGCCCAGCCGATCATCGGAGGGAAGGCACCCGCCGCGCCGCCGATCACGATGTTCTGCGGCGTCGCGCGCTTCAGCCACATCGTGTAGATCACCACGTAGAAGAAGATCGTGAAGGCAAGGAATAGCCCCGAGAAGATATTCGTGGCCAGCGCCAGCATCACGCAGGAGATGCCCGAGAGCGCCAAGCCGAAGCCAAGCGCCTCGCGCTCGGTCACTTTGCCTGCGGGGATCGGACGGCTACGGGTGCGGCGCATGATGCGGTCGATATCGGCGTCATACCACATGTTGAGCGCGCCCGACGCGCCCCCGCCCAGCGCGATGAACAGGATCGCGACGAACCCCACGAAAGGGTGAACAGGGTTCGGCGCGACCACGAGCCCCACGAAGGCCGTGAACACCACGAGAGACATCACCCTCGGCTTCAGAAGCGCGATGTAATCACCGAAGCGCGCTTCGTTGTCCTGTTGCTGGATGTAGCTGATATCACTCATGAATTATCCCTCGGGTATCTCGCGCTAGCGTTCAGTTCTGCGCGACCCGAACCGGCTTCTCGGCATCGACCGATGCGAAGTCATTCTTCGCGCGCTCAAGCCAGTTAGCGTAAACTTCCGGTGAGACAACTTTGACCACGATGGGCATGTAGGCGTGGTTGGTGCCACACAGTTCCGAACATTGGCCGAAATACACGCCCTCTTGATCGGCCTTAAACCACAATTGCGCGATCCGGCCCGGCACGGCGTCCTGCTTCACGGCAAAGGCGGGCACGGTCCAGCTATGGATCACGTCGGCCCCGGTGACCTGAACCACGATCGTCTTGCCCGCGGGCACGACCATCGCATTGTCGGCGGCGAGAAGATATTCGTCGGGCGCGTAGCCGTGCTCTTCCAGCTCATCCTTGGTGAGCATGATCGAGTCGAAGACGACCCCTTCCTCGGGATATTCGTAGCCCCAATACCACTGGTAGCCGGTCACCTTCACGGTGATGTCTCCCTCGGGGATCTCCTGCTGGTTCCACAGCGCGGGCAGCGAGAAGGCCCCGATCGCCACGAGGATCAGAATCGGAACGAAGGTCCAGGTGATCTCGAGCGGAGTATTGTGGGTGAAACGGCGCGGATTGGGATTCGCGCGGCTATTGAAGCGCAGCAGCGCATAAAAGATCAGCGCGAAAACGAAGACGCAGATCGCGGCGATGATCACGAGAAGCATGTGATCGAGCCATTGTTGGTCCTCTGCGAGGCTTGACGAGGCGGGTTGGAACCCGGTTCCGCCCAAATGCGGCTTACCGATCACCGGCAGCCCTTTGATCATGTCCTGAGCCGCGGCTTGCCCGGCGACGAGCGTCAACAGTGCAGTCGACGCGACAGCGGCCGCGAAACCGCGGCTGAAGCTTGCTTTACGCATTCATGTCTCCCTCTTGCGGCTCTCCCTGCCGCCAACGCGGGCTTTCGGCTCTCCCAAACCGGTGCCCCCGTTGTGTATTTCCGATTAAAGATCATATTTGTGGGATGCCGCAAGCAAAAGCTGCGACATCCTGTCACTTTTATATCCGCCGATTGGAGAGCCGATGAGCCAGCCCGACCGTTTTGCCCCTTTCGAGGAGAAGCTCGATCAGGAGCGCGCCCTGCATTTGTTGCGCGAGGCGACGGCAGGAGCGGAAGATGGCGAGCTGTTTCTCGAACAGCGCCGGTCCGAGGCGCTCGTCTTCGATGACGGGCGGGTAAAGACGGCGTCTTACGATGCCTCGGAGGGATTCGGGCTGCGCGCGGTGAAAGGCGAGGTCGCGGGCTATGCCCATTCGACCGAGATTTCCGAAGCGGCGCTCAAGCGCGCGGTCGACACCGCGCGGCTCGCGGTCGGTGATGGCGGTGGCGTAATGGCACCCCCGCCGCAGGGCACGAACCGTCATCTATATAGTGATGCCGATCCGGTCTCCGACACGCCCTTTGCCGCGAAGATCGACATTCTGCGCGAAATCGACGCCTTTACCCGCGATCTCGATCCACGCGTCGTGCAGGTCTCGACCTCGATGGCCGCCTCGTTGCAAGAGGTGTTCATCCTACGCCCCGAGGGTGGCCTCGTGTCGGATATTCGGCCGATGGCGCGGGTGAACATCTCGGTGATCGTCGAAGAAAACGGCCGACGCGAATCGGGCGGGCATGGCGGCGGCGGACGCTTCGGCCTCGCCGGGCTGATCGACCCCGAGCATTGGAAACTCGTCGCACGCGAAGCGCTGCGCATCGCGCTGGTGAACCTTCGCGCGGAGCCCGCCCCTGCAGGCGTGATGGATGTGGTGCTTGGCCCCGGCTGGCCCGGCGTTCTGCTGCACGAAGCGGTGGGCCATGGGCTCGAAGGAGACTTCAACCGCAAGAAATCTTCGGCCTTTGCGGGACTGATGGGACAGCAGGTGGCCGCGAAAGGCGTTACTGTTTTGGATGACGGTACGATTCCCGACCGCCGTGGCTCGATTACAATCGATGACGAGGGCACGCCCTCCGGGAAAAACGTGCTGATCGAGGACGGGATTCTCGTGGGCTACATGCAGGATCGCCAGAACGCCCGTCTGATGGGGGTGAAACCCACCGGCAACGGCCGCCGCGAGAGCTTTGCCCACGCGCCGATGCCCCGCATGACCAATACCTATATGCTGAGCGGTGATGCAGAACCTGACGCGATCCTTGCCGACCTCGAGGACGGCATCTACGCGGTGGGCTTTGGCGGCGGTCAGGTCGACATCACCAATGGCAAGTTCGTCTTCAACTGCACCGAGGCTTACCGTGTGAAGAACGGAGTCGTCGGCGCGCCGGTGAAAGGGGCGACGTTGATCGGCGACGGACCGACTGCGATGCGCCAGATCCGCGCGATCGGCAATGACATGGCACTTGATCCCGGTATCGGCAATTGCGGCAAGGCGGGGCAATGGGTGCCGGTGGGCGTAGGCCAGCCGACTCTGATGATCGGCGGGCTGACGGTGGGCGGCTCGGCCGCGCGCTGAGCCGGCCTCTCTGGCAGTTTCGAACAGTTTCTCTTCAAAACCGCAAAAATTTTCTCAAAACTTCTCTCAACCTGAGGTTTAGTAACTTCTTGTTAACACTAATCAGGGCATAAGGGTCTTGCGATTGAGACGGAGGGCCGGATGGAAACAGATTTGTTTTCTTACCCCACCCCCTTCACCCCACCCACCACGGAAGAAGATGAACTGTCGGTTCTCCGTCTCATTCGCTCGCGTCGCGTGGGGCCGACGACTTTCCACAGATTGCTTGGCGAACACGGATCGGCCCGGGCCGCGCTCGAGGCTTTACCCGAGGTGGCGCGCGCCGCAGGTGTAGCCGAATACGCGACCTGCTCCGAGGCGCAGGCACGCGCAGAGCTGAAAGCGGGTAAGCGCGCGGGCGCGCGACTGATCTGCTTTGGCGCGCCCGATTATCCCGAACACCTCGCCGGGATCGACGATGCACCCCCGGTTCTCTGGGCACTTGGCCGGACTGAGCTGCTCACACGACCGATGATCGCAATCGTGGGGGCGCGCAACGCCTCCTCGCTCGGCCTTCGCATGGCCCGCAAGCTGGCCGAGGGCCTGGGCGAGGCAGGTATCTGCGTCGTCTCCGGGCTCGCCCGCGGCATCGACGCGGCGGCGCATCAGGCCGCTCTGGCGACCGGAACGATCGGAGTGCAGGCGGGCGGCATCGACGTGATCTATCCGCAAGAGAACACAGACCTCGCCCGCCAGATGGCCGAAACCGGATTGCGGCTCAGCGAGGCGCCTCCGGGTATCCAGCCGCAAGCGCGCCATTTCCCCGCGCGCAACCGGATCATTTCGGGGCTGTCGGCCGGTGTCGTCGTCGTCGAGGCGGCGACGAAATCGGGTAGCCTGATCACCGCGCGCGATGCGCTCGATCAGGGGCGCGAAGTGATGGCGGTACCGGGGCACCCGATGGACGGGCGCGCAGGCGGGTGCAATCTGCTGATCCGCGACGGCGCTGTTCTGGTACGCGGGACCGAGGATGTTCTCGCCGCATTGAATGCGGTTCGCATGCCAGAAAAAGCAAAACCCGTCACCAATGAGCCCCCGGCGGAACCGCCCCCGCGCCCTGCTTTATCGGAGGCGGCACTGGCCGCGAAGATCCTCGACCGGCTCGGTCCCTCGCCCACCGCCGAGGACCAGGTGATCCGCGATCTCGGGCTCGGGGCAGCAGCGTTTTCGCGTGCCGTGACCGCGCTCGAAATCGAGGGCCAGATCGAGCGTCATCGCGGCGGGATGATCTCGCGGCCCGCCTGATTGCGGTGGTTTCCCTCAGGGTCAGCACGCATTGACAATCGCCCACAAACCCCCACATGTTCCGCGCCCAGACCCTTTGACCGTTGAATTGTGAGGACCTTATGGCCGTTGTCGTCGTCGAATCCCCTGCCAAGGCAAAGACGATCAACAAATATCTCGGGTCCGATTACACGGTTCTCGCCTCCTTCGGCCACGTCCGCGACCTGCCTCCGAAAGACGGCTCGGTCGATCCCGAGCACGATTTCGCGATGAAATGGGAAGTCGCGAGCGACTCGAAGAAACACATCAAGGCGATCACCGACGCGCTGGCCAATGACGACACGCTGATCCTCGCAACCGACCCCGATCGCGAGGGCGAGGCGATCTCGTGGCACCTGCAGGAGGCGCTGGAGAAGAAGCTCAAGGGCAAGAACGTCTCCCGCGTGACCTTCAACGCGATCACCAAATCCGCGATCCTCGAGGCGATGAAACATCCGCGCGAGGTCGATGCGCCGCTGGTGGAGGCCTATCTGGCCCGCCGCGCGTTGGATTACCTCGTGGGTTTCAACCTCTCGCCCGTTCTGTGGCGCAAGCTGCCCGGCGCGAAATCGGCCGGCCGCGTGCAATCGGTCTGCCTGCGTCTCATCGTCGAGCGCGAGATGGAGATCGAGGCCTTCAAGGCGCGCGAATACTGGTCGGTAAAGGTCATCCTGACCACGCCGCGCGGGCAAGAATACGAGGCGCGCCTGTCGGTTCTGGGCGGCAAGAAGCTCGAGAAATACGACCTCGAGAACGAGACCGCCGCCGAAATGGCCGTGCAGGCGATCACCTCGCGCGATCTGAGCGTGACCTCGGTCGAGGCGAAACCGGCTTCGCGCAACCCCTACCCGCCTTTCATGACCTCGACGCTGCAACAGGAAGCCAGCCGCAAGTTCGGCTTCGGCGCCCGCGCCACGATGTCGGCGGCGCAGCGTCTCTACGAGGCCGGTCACATCACCTATATGCGGACCGACGGCATCGACATGGCCCCCGAGGCCGTGATGCAGGCGCGCGATGCGATCAAGGACAAGTTCGGCGAGCAATACCTGCCGAAGTCCCCGCGCATGTATAAGAACAAGGCGAAGAACGCGCAGGAAGCGCATGAATGTATCCGCCCCACGGATATGTCGAAATCGCCCGACAAGCTGAAGCTCGCGGACGATCAGTGGAAGCTCTACGATCTGATCTGGAAGCGCACGATCGCGTCGCAGATGGAAGCCGCGCGGTTCGAGCGCACCACCGTTCTCGTGGGCTCGGGCGATCAGCAGGTCGAGCTTCGCGCCAATGGCTCGGTCGTGACCTTCGACGGCTTCCTCAAGGTCTACGATCAGGGCCGTGACGATGACGAGGGCGAAGACGCGAACCGCCTGCCGCAGATCATGGAAGGCGAGCCCGCGAAGAAGGGCCAGATCACGCCCGAGCAGCATTTCACCCAGCCGCCGCCGCGCTATACCGAGGCGACGCTGGTCAAGCGGATGGAAGAGCTCGGGATCGGGCGGCCCTCCACCTATGCCTCGATCGTCACGACGATTCAGGATCGCGGCTATGTGCGCAAGGACAAGAACCGCCTGATCCCCGAAGATACCGGGCGGCTGGTGACGGCCTTCCTGTCGAACTACTTCAAGCGCTATGTCGAATACGACTTCACCGCCGATCTGGAAGACCAGCTCGACGATATCTCGGCGGGCGATCGCGACTATAAGGAAGTGCTCAAGCGGTTCTGGCGCGATTTCTCGGCCGCGCTCGAGGAAACCTCGGAGCTGCGGATCTCGGAAGTGCTCGACAAGATCGACGAGGTTCTGGCGCCGCATCTCTACCCGCCGCGTCCCGACGGATCGGACCCGCGCATCTGCCCGCTTTGCGGTCAGGGCAAACTGCATCTGAAAACCGCGCGCTCCGGCGGCGCTTTCATCGGCTGCGGCAATTACCCTGAATGCCGTTACACCCGACCGCTCTCGGCCCCAGATGGCGATGACGAGGTGCAGGCGCTCGATGGCAAGGTGCTGGGCTATGACGAGGGTCAGGCGATCACCCTGCGCGTGGGCCGTTTTGGGCCCTACGTCCAGAAAGGCGAGCCGACCGAAGATCAACCCAAACCCCCGCGCGCCTCGCTGCCCAAGGGCTGGAAACCGGAAGAGATCGACCTCGAGAAGGCAATGATGCTGCTGAGCCTGCCGCGCGAGATCGGTCCGCATCCCGACGATGGCGAGCTGGTCGAGGCCGGGATCGGCCGCTACGGGCCTTACGTGAAGCACGGGCGCATCTATGCGAACCTGCCCGAGGTCGACGAAGTGTTTACCATCGGCATGAACCGCGCCGTCGAGGTGATCGCTCAGAAAGCGGCCAAGGGCGGACGCGGCGCTGCCGCGAAACCGCTCAAGGAGCTGGGCGAGCATCCCGAAGGAGGGCCGGTGCAGGTGATGCCGGGGCGGTATGGGCCTTACGTCAAATGGGGCAAGATCAACGCGACGCTCCCCAAGGAGATGGAGCCCGAAGCGGTCACGATGGAAGATGCGCTTCCGCTGATCGAGGCGAAAGCTTCCAAGAAGGGCGGCACGAAGAAGAAAGCCGCGCCGAAGAAGGCGGCGGCGAAAAAGCCCGCGGCCAAGAAAACGGCGACGAAGAAAGCGCCCGCCAAGAAGACCGCGGCGAAAAAGGACGAATAGTCTCGCGCCACCTGTCTCTGGCGCGGGGCGCGACCAGCGACCCGGGCCGCGCCCGACCCTCCCCCCGGGAGGGCGCATTGGCGATGGCTCGCGGGCTTAAGCGACCTGCGGGCTTTTGAGATAAAGCGCCAAGCCACAGGCAGCACGAAGCGCCCACCCAAGGGTCGGGCGCGGCCCTAGCTCTCCCGCATTCCCCCACACATTTCCGTGCGCCCCGCCCTCGCCCCACCCTCGCCGCAACGCAGCAATTGACTCCCTCCCGCCCCGGCGTCATCTTCACGCGCACATGAGCGGAGGATATCCATGAACAAGGTTTACGGTTCTGCGAAAGAGGCTCTCGATGGGCTTCTCTTCGACGGAATGCTGATCGCGGCCGGGGGCTTCGGGCTCTGCGGCATCCCCGAACTTTGCATCGACGCACTCGTCGAAAGCGGTGTGAAAGACATCACCATCGCCTCGAACAACTGCGGCGTGGACGGGTTCGGCCTCGGCAAGCTGCTCGATACCAAGCAGATCAAGAAGATGATGTCGTCCTATGTGGGCGAGAACGCGGAATTCATGCGCCAGTATCTCTCCGGAGAGCTGGAGCTGGAATTCAACCCGCAAGGCACCCTGGCCGAGCGCATGCGCGCCGCTGGCCACGGCATCCCGGGCTTCTACACCAAGACCGGCGTGGGCACCGTGATCGCCGAGGGCAAGGAGCACAAGGAGTTCAACGGCGAGACCTATATCCTCGAGGAAGGGATCTTCGCCGACGTCTCGATCGTGAAGGCTTGGAAAGCCGATGAGAGCGGAAACGCGATCTTCCGCAAGACCGCGCGCAACTTCAACCCGCCCGCGGCCATGTGCGGCAAGGTTTGCGTGATGGAGGTCGAGGAAATCGTGCCGACCGGCTCGCTCGATCCCGACTGCATCCACCTGCCGGGCATCTATGTCCACCGCCTGATCCAGGGCGAGCACGAGAAACGCATCGAACAGCGCACCGTGCGTCCGCGCAGCGACCACAGCAACACGCCTGCGGGCACGGGGGAGGAAGTCTGATGGCCTGGGACCGTAACCAGATGGCGGCGCGCGCCGCCAAGGAACTTCAGGACGGCACCTATGTGAACCTCGGGATCGGCATCCCGACGCTCGTGCCGAACTTCATCCCCGAAGGCGTCACCGTGACGCTGCAATCCGAAAACGGCATGCTCGGCATGGGCCCCTTCCCCTATGAGGGCGAAGAAGACCCCGACCTGATCAACGCCGGCAAGCAGACGATCACCGAACTGCCGCAGACCGCCTATTTCGACAGCGCGACCAGCTTCGGCATGATCCGCGGCGGCAAGATCGCGATGGCGATCCTGGGCGCGATGGAAGTGGCCGAGAATGGCGATCTCGCGAACTGGATGATCCCCGGCAAGCTCGTGAAGGGCATGGGCGGCGCGATGGACCTCGTGGCCGGTGTCGGTCGCGTCGTCGTCGTGATGGATCACACCAACAAGCATGGCGAGAGCAAGGTACTCAAAGCCTGCACCCTGCCGCTGACCGGCACGGGCGTCGTCAACCGCATCATCACCAATCTCGGTGTGCTCGATGTGGTCGAGGGCGGGCTGAAGATCGTCGAACTGGCCGATGGCGTGACCGAAGAGGAACTGCGCGCCGCGACCGAGGCAACGATCGTCGACTGATCGCTCCCATATAAGATACGAACAGGGCGGCCCTAGAGCCGCCCTTTTTCATCCCTTGATGCGAAAGACGCAGCCATCCGTCATCAGCTGCGGCGGCGTCACGCAGAGCCCGCGCGCCACGTTCCAGGCGGCCAGGACCTTCGGCACGTAATCGCGCGTCTCGGCATAGGGCGGCACGCCGTCATTCTTCTTCACCGCGTTCTCACCCGAGTTATAGGCGGCGATCACCATCAGCGGGTCGCGGTTGAATTCCTTCATCAGCCAGTCGAGATAGGTCACCCCGCCCGCGATGTTCTGCGCCGGATCCTTACTGTCGTTGACATCGAAGCGCTCGGCTGTTGCGGGGATCAGCTGCATCAGCCCCACAGCACCTGCATGGCTGACAGCATCATGTCGCCCGCCGGATTCGACCGAGATCATGGCGAGCACCAGCGCGGGCGAGACCTCGGTTCCGATCGTCGACTTCAGGATATCGGTGCCATGCGTCTGCGCGATCTTCGCCAGCGCCTCGAGGCGCGGCGCGCGCACCTGCGTGCCTTTCGGCCCTTGGGTAAGAGCTGCCAGCGCCAGATCGAGCCGCCCTGCCCGATCCTCGAGCCGCGGCGAGACCTTGTTCCAGTACCATGCGTAATGCGCCGAGCGCACGGCCTTGTCAGCGCCTGCGGTGCCGCTCTTGGCAGGCGGCACGCGCGTGACGGGCTGCCAGGGCTCCTTGGACATGGCGGCAAGCTCGCGCTTTTGCTCCTCGGGGTCGATCTGGATGGTAATGAAACGTTTCGTACCCGGCGCAGGCGGCTTCACGATCTTTGGCTTGAAGCCCGGTTGCACCGGCGCCGAGGTTTCCGCCCAGCCCGGCACGGCCAAAGCGGCCGACATTAGCATCACGATGACTGCCCGTCTCACGCGCATGCGCGCCACCTGTTCATTGCCTCTCGCGGCTCTATCGACCGCCTTGCGATCTTTATCCCCGAAATTCCTGCGATTTTCCAGAAAATCCGTGCCCGAATCGTCCTCGATTCGGGTTGCGAGTCGCTTTTTTCAACGGGAAAAACATAATCACACGCCAAAAGTGAATTTTTTTATTGTTATTTTTCAACATGTTAATTGAAAAACCTCAACCCTTACCAATTTTCGCGAAATCGCCGCTTACCTGCCCAAATCGCGCCACGATCCGGGGGCCTTATAGGTCCATACCGCGAGACGGAGAACGGCAGAGACAGCCAACCAGAGACGCGGGGCAGAGAACCAAACCCTAGGAGAGACACCATGATGAAATTCTTCAAACTCAAGAAGTTCCACGACGAAGAAGACGGCGCTGTGACCGTTGACTGGGTTGTGCTGACCGCTGCTGTTGTTGGCCTCGGCGCCGCTGCGCTGGCCCTGGTCCGCACCAACACCAAGACCCTCGTGGACAAAATCGGCAACTACCTGTCGACCGCTGAAGTCGAAACGACCTTCGACAGCGGCGCGACGGATCCCACGCAGTAATCTGACACGTGATCTAATCGCAAGCGGGGCCGCACCTTCAGGTGCGGCCCTTGCTCGTTTCAAACGGCTGAACGCTGGAGGAAACGCCAGGTCGTCTTCACGAGGCGAAAAGTGCAGATCCGCGCGCGTATCCGCTCTTAACCAAACCCTTATTCCCTTCGTGAAGCTGCCAAAGTTTGGCCATTTTGATGGGCTACTAATCTCAATAGTTAGGTCTGTATCAGAGTAAGAGAGGACGCGAGACCATGACCAAATTCCTGACCATGCTTCGCATCATGCGCGAGGATGAAGAGGGCGCCGTGACCGTCGACTGGGTCGTGCTGACCTCAGCCGTCGTGTCGTTCGGGATGCTTGTCGGCAGCGTTATCTGGGGCCAAACCGGCGGGCTTTCGAAAACGATCGCCGATTATCTTGGCACGGCCGAGGTCGCGACGACCTTCGGGGAAGACAATACTCCCTAATTGGAAACAATTTTCGCCGCTGCGCCATTTTATCGCCCCTTTTGGCTGCAATAGAACGGGTCACCCACCGGCGTTATGTCCGGAGTGAAAACGGAAGGAAAAGACGATGCGACTGATGTTCGCCCTGTTTCTCGTCGCCGGGATTGGCCTTGCCGTGGTGGCTGTGATCATGGCGCAAGGCCAGATCGCGCAGTTCCAGGCAGAACGCGACCACCTCGTGGCGATGCAGAAGAACGCGCCGCGCCTCGCAAATGTGGTCGTGGTCAAGAAACCTCTCAAATACGGCGAACGCTTCACGGCGCAAGATCTCGCGGTGATCAAGGTTCAGGCCAGCGCATTGCCGCAAGGCACTTTTACGCAGATTGTCGCCAAGGCAGGCACGCCGGAAGCCGAGAAAGCGGTATTCATCGAAGGTGAAACCCGTCCGCGCGCCACGATGCGGTCTCTGGCGGCCAACGAATACCTGCTGAGTCAGCGCGTCACCAAGCCCGGCACGGATGCTGGCATCCTCGCGAGCCTGCAGTCCAACCGTCGCGCCTTCACCATCCAGGTCAATGTCGCCAGCGGCGTCTCTGGCTTCCTGCGTCCGGGCGATACCGTCGATGTCTACTGGTCGGGTGCGATCAATGACGAGCCGGTGACCAAGCTGATCGAATCGAATCTGAAGCTCATCGCGATCGACCAGAACGCCGATCCCGACCGCACTGCAGAGACCCAGATCGCGCGCACCGTGACCGCCGAGGTCAGCCCCGAACAGGTCGCGGCCCTGACACTGGCTCAGAACACCGGCCGCCTGACGCTCTCTCTCGTCGGCGCCCATGACACCGACCAGGTCGGCGCGATCGAGATCGACCGCGACCAGCTCCTCGGGATCCAGAAAGAACAGGTCCGTCAGGTCGAAAAAGCGAAGGTCTGCACCGTCA
Source organism: Thioclava pacifica DSM 10166 (assembly GCF_000714535.1). Lineage (GTDB taxonomy): Bacteria > Pseudomonadota > Alphaproteobacteria > Rhodobacterales > Rhodobacteraceae > Thioclava > Thioclava pacifica. Next base: position 74,042 of record NZ_AUND01000012.1, read on the forward strand.
AGACCCGCAAAGGCAGCGAGATCATCGAAACTCCGATCCCCTGCACGAACTGATCAAACTACACAATTTCAACTATTTGCACGGGGCCTCACGGGGCCCCGTTGCTCGTTTGCGACAGGTTATCCACATGAACAACTCACGCCAATCCATTGATTATTGCAAAAAATCCCCTCTTGGGTCATGCTTTGCAAAACAATGGACGCAATCTGTCCCGAAAACAGGCGTGAAGACCTGTGATGAGGCGTGATCGGAGAGGCAGGGTCACAATGAGACTGAAATCTATCGTAGGGGCCTGCCTTCTTGGCATGGCGCTGAGCACCACCGCATTCGCGCCGGTGCAAGCGGAGACGCTTAAAATCATGTCGGGCACCGCGCAGGCTCCTCTGCACGTGCCCATGAACCGCGCCGTGGTGGTGGAAAGCGACACGCCCTTTGCAGAGCTGTCGATCGCCAATCCCGGCATCGCGGATATCCAGACGCTTTCGGATCGCTCGATCTACGTGCTGGGCAAGCTGCCCGGTCGTACGACGCTGACGATTCTCGGGGCCGATGGCAAACTGATCTCCAACGTCGATGTACAGGTCACGCCCGACGTGGCCGAGTTCAAGGAGCGGCTCAAGCAGATCCTTCCCGGCGAGAATATCGACGTGCGGACCGCCAATGACGGCATCGTCCTGTCGGGCACTGTTTCGTCTGCACAAAAGCTCGATCGCGCGCTCGATCTGGCGAACCGCTACGCACCCGACCGGGTTTCGAACCTGATGACGGTCGCGGGCACGCAGCAGGTGATGCTGAAAGTGCGCTTTGCGGAAATGCAGCGCTCGGTCGCCAAGAGCCTTGCCTCCTCACTCGCCGTGCGGGGCACCGGTGGCAACCTCTCGGGCATCGGCGCAACCGGCAACTTCACCGCATCCGGCGCAGTTTCGGGCATCTTCGACAGCGGAACGGTCCCGATCGCGGGCGACAAAGGCGCGATCGGCCTGGGATTCACCGCGGGCAACCTGCAATTCGCTGTCCTGCTCGAAGCTCTCGAATCGAAAGGCGTCGTGCGCACGCTGGCAGAACCGAACCTGACCGCACTCTCGGGTCAGCAGGCGGACTTCCTGGCCGGCGGCGAATATCCGATCCCGGTTCTCAAGGACAACTCGGTCTCGATCCAGTACAAGCCCTTCGGCGTCGAACTGGCCTTCACCCCGCGCGTGGTGGATGGCGATGTTATCAACCTCGAGATCGCGGCCGCAGTCTCGGCAATCGACACCACCGTGTCGATGAGCCAGGGCGGCTTCACGGTCAACGCCTTCAAGAAACGCTCGACCTCGACCACCGTCGAGATGCGCGACGGCGAGAGCTTCGCGATCGCGGGCCTTCTGCAGGATGACTTCACCGATCTCAACGATCAGATCCCGTGGCTCGGCGATGTGCCGGTGCTCGGCGCGCTCTTCCGCTCCGCCGATTACCAGCGCAAGCAGTCGGAGCTCGTGATCATCGTGACCCCGCATCTTGTGTCGCCGGTCAAGGGTGAGGCACTTGCCCTGCCGACCGATCGTCTGAAACTGCCCACCGAGTCCGAGCTCTTCCTTTATGGCAAGACCGCCGGTGACCTCACTGCGCCGACCAAGCCCACCAAGGGCCCGGCCGCCGAGGTCGCCAAGCAGGACTTCTCGGGCTCCTATGGCTACGTGATGGAGTGAGAGCGATGATGGGTCAGGCGAACAAGCTACGCAGCTCGGCAATCCTTCTCACCATGGCACTGGCTCTCGCCGGCTGCTCCGAGGGGTCCAAGATTCTCCACTCCGAAGCGGGGTCCAACTTGGACGGAACCGCGAACTTCGGAGCCACCATCGCACACAACACCGCGCTGATGAGCGGGGATGAGAGCTTCGCGATCAACATGACGCGGAAATTCGCGGCGGATGTGCCCAACACGGTTCATTTCGCCTTCAATTCCTCGGTGCTCGATGCCCAGGCGCAGCGCGTGCTGATGCTGCAAGCCGACTGGATCAAGCAATTCCCCGAGGTGCGGTTCCGCGTCTACGGCCATACCGACCTCGTGGGCAGCAATGCCTATAACAAGGCGCTCGGCCTGCGCCGCGCCCGTGCGGTGGTGAACTTCCTCGTCGGACAGGGCATCTCGCGCTCGCGCCTTGAGGCGGTCGTTTCCTACGGCGAAACACAGCCCTTGGTCTACACCCAGGCACCGAACGAGCAGAATCGCCGGACGGTGACCGAGGTCTCGGGGATCGTGCATGGCGGCAAACCCATCCCGCTCGATGGAAAATATGCGCGTGTCGTCTATCGCGAATATGTCCGTTCGGCCTCGGTGATGCCGCTGACCACGGTGAACGAAGGCACTCCGGGCGGCTAATCCCCGAACAAGTGATCGCGGTTTCGCGACAATCGACATTGGCAAACGGCGGGCTTGATAAACAAAGCCCGCCGTTTCTCTTTATCGTCGCCCAAAACCTCACAATTGAAACAGTCTGGCCGCAATCTCGCCCAGATTCCCACCCAGATTGATCCTTGGCAGAAAAGGCATGACGCCGAGTCATGCTTGGTCTGCGGCGTATGAGAGGGCGCAACCTCCGGCGACCGTGGGCCCAGGAAACGAAGGACAGAGGCTAATGAGTGCAGCAGCAATGATGACCACGGAGCCGGCGCCGATCCAGGCCTGCACGGTTTCGCGCGACGTCTCGAATTTCGATTTGCTGATCGAGGACATGGAAACCGAACTCGGTGAAAGCTGGGGCGATCTCACCTTTGACGAGGCCGTGATCTTTCTCGGGCAACCCGACGCCTCGAAACTGGAATTCATCGCGATCGCCGTGGATGGCGAGGACGAGGATGAACTCACAAAGATCTCTGGCATCATCACCGAGGCGAAGGAGCGCAACATCCGCGTGATCCTGATCGCCGAAGAAGTCAGCCCGATCGCGCTGCACCAGCTGCTGCGTCTGGGCGCGGATGACTTCGTGCCCTACCCGCTTCCCGAAGGCGCGCTGCATGACGCGATCGAACGTCTCGGTCAGGCCGACGTGCCGAACCTGCCGGTGCCGAGCCATGCGCCTGCGATGGCCAACACCGGTGGGCGCGATGGGGTCGTGCTTGCGGTTCACGGGCTTTCGGGTGGCGTGGGCGCCACCACATTTGCGGTCAATCTCGCTTGGGAACTGGCGACGGCTCATGACGGCAAGAAGAAGGAAACGCGCCCCTCCCCGCGCGTCTGCCTGCTTGATCTCGATCTGCAATTCGGCAGCACCGCCACCTATCTCGATCTGCCGCGCCGCGAGCTGATCTATGAGTTGCTCAGCGACACCGAGCATATGGATGGCGAGAGCTTCAAACAGGCGCTGCTGAGCTTCAACGAAAAGGTCGACGTGCTGACCGCCCCCGCCGACATGCTCCCGCTCGATTTGATCTCGGGCGAGGATGTGGAGCGGCTGATCGAAATGGCCCGATCGCATTTCGACTTCGTCGTAATCGACATGCCGTCGACCGTCGTGAGCTGGACCGAGACCGTGCTCAACAAGGCCCAACTCTATTTCGGCCTGCTGGAGATGGACATGCGTTCGGCGCAGAACGTGCTGCGCCTGGTGCGTGCGCTCAAGGCCGAGGGCCTGCCGACCGAAAAGCTGCGCTACGTGCTCAACCGCGCGCCGAAATTCACGGATCTCAACGGCAAGGCCCGCGTGAAGCGTCTCGCCGAGAGCCTCGACATCTCGGTCGAGCTGATGATGTCGGATGGCGGCAAGTTGATCACCCAAGCCAATGATCACGGCCTGCCGCTTGCGCTTTCCGCCCCGAAAGTGCCGCTGCGCAAAGAAATCCAGAAACTCGCTGGCTCTCTCGTCGAACTCGGCGAGTCGATCGAAGTCGCGGCCTGAGCCCAAAGGAGCCCGGACAGATGTTCTCGCGCTACAAGAAACAGCCCGCCAAGCCCGGCAATGCTTCTGTCGCCGGTGCAGCGGCCGCAGCTCCCGCACCGGCCGCGCCGCCGCCCATTGATGCCGCACCGAAAACGGCCGTGCATCGCAAGCCGCTGCCGCTGAAGACGCCCGCCGATGCCGCCGCGGCCGACAAGGAGCGCAAGCGCAAGGAGCGGATGCAGGAGCTGAAGGTCGAGCTGCACAAGCGCCTGCTCGAGAACCTCAACCTCGCCGCTCTGGAACATGCCTCCGAGAAAGAACTGAAGGCCGAGATCGCCGATATCACCTCCGAGGCGATGTCGGAGATGGCGGTCGCGCTCAACAGCCAGGACCGGCAGGCCCTGCATCAGGAACTCTATGACGAAGTGATGGGGCTCGGGCCCCTCGAACCGCTTCTGAAGGACGAGACCGTCAACGATATTCTCGTGAACGGCCCGAACCAGATCTTCGTCGAACGCGCCGGCAAGCTGCAACTGAGCGACATCACCTTCAAGGATGAGCGCCACCTGCTGCGCATCATCGACAAGATCGTGTCGGCCGTGGGTCGTCGCGTTGACGAATCCAATCCTTACGTCGACGCCCGTCTGGCCGATGGCTCGCGTTTCAACGCGATGGTGCCGCCGATTGCGGTCGATGGCTCGCTCGTTTCGATTCGTAAATTCAAGAAGGACAAGCTCGGGATCGACGATCTCGTGCAATTCGGCGCCTTCACCGAGGAAATGGCCGCCTATCTTCAGGCAGCCGTCGCCACCCGCCTCAACGTGATCGTCTCGGGCGGGACGGGCTCGGGTAAGACGACGACGCTCAACGCGCTCTCGTCCTTCATCGACAACTCCGAGCGTATCCTGACCATCGAGGATACGGCGGAACTTCAGCTTCAGCAGACCCATGTGGGCCGAATGGAAAGCCGCCCGCCGAACGTCGAGGGCAAGGGCGCGGTTACCCAGCGCGACTGTCTTCGCAACGCGCTGCGGATGCGTCCCGACCGTATCATCGTCGGCGAAACGCGTGGCGAGGAAGTCATCGACATGCTCCAGGCCATGAACACCGGCCACGACGGCTCGATGACAACGATCCACGCGAACTCCGCCCGTGACGGCATCGCGCGTCTGGAAAACATGATCTCGATGGCCGGGATCGAAATGCCGATGAAGGCGATGCGCTCGCAGATCGCCTCGGCTGTGAACCTGATCGTGCAGGCCTCGCGTCTGCAGGACGGTTCGCGCCGCATGGTCTCGATCACCGAGATCACCGGCATGGAAGGCGACGTGATCTCGATGCAGGAAGTGTTCCGCTACGAGCGTCTCGGCCTCGCCCCCGACGGCAAGATCATCGGCCGCTTCACGGCGACCGGCGTGCGCTCACATTATTCCGATCGCTTCCGCCAGTGGGGCTATGACCTCCCGGCTTCGATCTACGAACCCGTGCAGGACTAAGGAGACACCAAATGGCGACCCCCGTCATCTACCTGCTGATCTTCATCGCGGTCCTGCTGCTGGTCGAAGGCATGTATTTGCTGTTCTTCGGCAAGTCGATTTCACTCAACAAGCGGGTGAACCGCCGCCTCGAGATGCTCAACAAGGGCGAGCGGCGCGAAGAGGTGCTCGAACGGCTCCGCAAGGAGGCCACGCAGCACACCGAGGCCCGCACCATCCCGCTCTATTCGCTGCTCGCGACCAAGGCACAGAAGGCCAATATCGCTTTCTCGCCCGTCGCGCTCATCGCGATCATGGCCTTTGCGAGCTTCGTCGCGTTCGTGGCACTCAGCCTGACCTCGCAGGCGGGCATCTATATCCGTATCGCGCTTGCACTCGGCATGGGTGTCGGCGGCGTCTATTTCTGGGTCAACAACAAGGCCAAGAAGCGCATGGCGCTGATGGAAGAGCAACTTCCCGACGCGGTGGAACTGATGGTGCGCAGCTTGCGTGTCGGCCACCCGCTGGCCTCCGCGATCCAGGCCGTGGCGCGCGAGATCCCCGATCCGCTGGGCTCCGAATTCGGCATCATCGCCGACGAGGCCGCCTATGGCCGTAACGTTTCCGAGGCGATCTCGGAAATGGCCGAGCGTCTCGACATGCAGGACATGCGCTTCCTCGCCGTGTCGGTCTCGATCCAGCAGACCTCGGGCGGCAACCTCGCCGAGGTGCTCGAAGGTCTCTCGAAGGTGATCCGGTCGCGCTTCCGCCTGTTCCGCCGGGTGAGCGCCATCACCGCCGAACCGCGCTGGTCGGGTATCTTCCTGTCGGCCTTCCCGATCGCGGTCCTCGTGATCATCCAGGTCATCTCACCGCATTATTATGACGACGTGAAAGAAACGACGGCTTTCATTCCCGCCGCCATCGTCGTCTTCGCCCTGCTCGGCGCGAACATGATCTTCATGAAGGTCATGACGACCATCAAGGTTTGAGGAGTCTTCCATGGATCTCTCCACCATCAACACCCTGCTGACCGACACGCTCGGGCCGATGGGCCCCATGATTGCGCTGGCCGGCTTGGGCTTTCTCTTCGTGCTCGCCGCGATCCCTGCGCTGCTGAAGAAACGCGCCGATCCGCTCGAGCGCCTGCGCGGCGGCCCGTCGCGTCACGCCCAGCATAACCAAGCGAAGAAGGGCGACGGCAACCGCCAGAAGCTGCGCGACGGCAGCTCGGACAAACTCGAGAAATACGCAGCCTTCCTCGAACCCAAGAATGCCGACGAGATGTCGGAATCGAAGAAATGGCTGCAGAGCGCGGGCTATCGCGGCACCAACGCCGTGCGGACCTTCCACGCGATTCAGTTCGCGATGGGCCTCGGCCTGCTCACGCTGGGTTCGCTCTACGTGGTTATCGCCAACGCGACCGCCCCCGAGGGCCAGCAAATGGGCACGATCGGGACGATCCTGGCCGTCCTCATGCCCGGTGCGATCGGCTATTACGCCCCGAAATACTGGGTCAACAAACGCGTGAAGTCGCGCACTGCCGAAATCCAGAATGGCTTTCCGGATGCGCTCGACATGCTGCTCGTCTGCGTCGAAGCCGGTCAGTCGCTCGACCAGGGGATTATCCGCGTCTCCAAGGAACTGCACAATTCCTACCCTTCGCTGGCCGAGGAATTCGCGATGGTCGCGCATGAGATCAAGGCGGGCCTGAACAAGTCCGAAGTGCTGCGCCGCTTCGGCGAGCGTTCGGGCGTGGCCGATGTCGCGAGCTTCGTGACCGTGATGATCCAGTCGCAGCAGTTCGGCACCTCGATCGCCGAGGCTCTGCGCCTCTATGCGGCTGACATGCGCGACAAGCGGATCATGCGTGCCGAAGAGGCCGCCAACAAGATCCCGACCAAGATGACGCTCGGCACGATGATGTTCACCGTTCCGCCGCTCCTGATCATCCTTGTCGGCCCCTCGATCCATGATATGCTTGAGAACTTCAAGAATATGGGCATGTAACCCGATGATCCGACCGCGACGCGGCCATCTCTGGGCCGCTCTGCTCCTGCTGAGCCAGGCCGCTTGTTCCACAGGCGGCCTTTCGGCTGAGAAAGGCGGTCTTTTCGCCCCCGGCGCAAAACCCGATGCCAAGGCGGTGGATGGGCTTCTCGTCGGCCACCGATTGATGGAGGCGGGCGAATACGAGCTGGCGCTCGAAGCCTATTACCGCGCCGCAGCCGAACATGGCGCAACGGCGGAAGTGCTCTCCGGGATCGGCTCGGCGGACCTGAAACTCGGTCGCCTCAACCAGGCAGAGCAAATGCTGCGCCGGGCGCTCGAAGAGGACGAGACCTTCGTACCGGCCTGGAACAACCTCGGCGTGGTGCTGATGGAACGGGGCAAATATGCTGAAGCCTCGCGCGTCTTCCAGACCGCCTTTGCGCTCGACAGTGGCCAATCGGACTCGATCCGGCAAAACCTAAGACTGGCGCTCGCAAAAATGGAAAAACCGGGTTACTCTCCTCCGCAGGACAGTCAGTTCAAGCTCGTCAGGAAGGGTGTCGGGGAATACCTGCTTCTGACGCAGCACTGAGGCTCGAGCAAAAAGGACGCAGCAACATGCGCCACCCGATCTTTCTGGCAGCCCTTGCCGGCTGCGCGATGACCCTCTCCGGCTGCATGGGCAACAGCAACGATGCCGAAGTTGCCCGCGCGATGAAAAGCGTAAACGCGGTCGACGAGTCGAACCTTTCCGACATCATGCTGACCGTGGGCGATCCCGACGAAGCCGTCGCCTATTTCCAGCGTACCGCCGCCGAGAACCCCGACCGGATCGACATCCGCCGCGGGCTCGCGAAATCGCTGGTACGTGCTGACAAGCCGGTGCAGGCGGTGAAAGCCTGGGAGCAGGTGCTTGCCCTGCCGGGCGCCACGAATGACGACCGCGTCTCGCTGGCCGATGCGCAGATCCGCGCCAATGACTGGGCCGGGGCGAAGAAGACCCTGAACACGATCCCGCCGACCCATGAAAGCTATGACCGCTACCGCCTCGAGGCGATGGTGGCCGATAGCGAGAAACAGTGGAAGAAGGCGGATAGCTTCTATGAGACCGCCGCCGGTCTGACCACGAAGCCTTCGGGCATCTACAACAACTGGGGCTTCTCGAAGCTGACCCGCGGTGACGCCGCCGGGGCCGAGAAACTGTTCAAGGAAGCGCTGACCTACGATCCGCATCGCTTCACGACGAAGAACAACCTCGTGCTCGCCCGCGCGAGCCAGGGCAAATACGAACTGCCGGTGATCGAGATGACCCAGGCGGAACGTGCGCAGTTGCTCTACACGGCGGCGCTCGCGGCGATCAAGCGTGGCGACATCACGATGGGCAAGTCGCTGCTTCAGGATGCGATCGACACCAACCCGCAGTATTTCGCCGAGGCTGACCGCGCCCTCAAGGCGCTCGATTCCGGGCCAGGGGCGACGGTGAAGGGCTGACGCAATGCTCGGTCTCTCTCCGCAACTGGCGGCGCTGGTGTTTCTGGTGCTGATCACCCCGATCTGTGCCTGGGTGGTCTTCACCGATCTGAAATTCATGAAGATCCGCAACAAGGCGGTGATGGCGCTGCTGGTCGTGTTTGCGCTGGCCGGTCCGCTGCTGCTGCCGCTCGATGTCTATGCGTGGCGCTGGAGCCATGCGATCGTGGTCTTCCTCGTGGGGTTCATCCTCAACCAGATCGCGCATTTCGGCGCGGGCGATGCGAAATTCGCGGCGGCCGCTGCTCCCTATTTCGCGCATGACGCCTTCCATGTCGAATTGTCGATGCTGCTTCTGTGCGCCTTCCTGCTTGCGGCCTTCACCGCGCATCGCATCATGCGCGCGATCCCGGCCGTGGTGAATGCAACGCCCGACTGGGTGAGCTGGAAGCGCAAGGATTTCCCGATGGGCCTGGCGCTTGTCGGCACGCTTTGGGCCTATCTGCTGATCGTCGCGCTGTCCTGATCTTCGCGACAATTGTTCCCAACCGGGGGCATCCATCGCGCCGATTGCGTCGTTTTTCCCATTTTTGGCCACAATCCGGGGCCATATTGGCTGTGACCACGTCTTCAGGCCCCGGCCTTTCCGGCCCGGGACGAGCAGCCAAGAGGAAACCGCCCGATGAACATGATGGCCGCGAACGTCATCGCTCCGCCCCTGCCCCGGTCGCTCGACGACACAGGGATCAACCTCGTCATGATGAGGGATATTCTGCTCAAGACGATGTTCCGGACCAATACGGACACGGCTTCGGCGCTCTCGAAGCTGATCTGTATTCCGATTACCCTGACGCAGGAACTGATCGACATCTGCCGCAAGCAGGGGCTCGTCGAGGCAATGGGTACGCTGCACGCGAACTCGGGTGGCGAGATGGGCTTTCAACTGTCCGATACCGGCAAGGCCCGCGCGCTCGATGCGCTGAGCCAGTCGGAATATTACGGCGCGATGCCGGTGCCTCTGCAAGTCTATCGCGAGCAGGTAAAGCGTCAGTCGATCCGCAACATTCAACTGACCCGCCAGCAGCTTCTGGGCGCGATGGGGCACCTCATCCTGCCGCCCACGCTGATCGACCAGCTCGGCCCGGCAGTCTCCTCGGGGCGCTCGATTCTGATGTATGGCCCGCCCGGGAACGGGAAATCCTCGATCTCGAATGGCATTCGCGACGCGATCGGTGACAATATCTACATCCCGCGCGCGATCGAATATGCCGGTCAGGTCATCACCGTCTTCGACCCGATCGTGCATACCCCCGCGCCGCTGCCCGAAGAGGACCCGACAGCCCTGCGCAAGCGCGGCGTGCAGTTCGACACCCGCTACGTCTATTGCGAGCGTCCGACCGTGATCACCGGCGGTGAACTTTCGCTCGACATGCTCGACCTGAAATACAACAAGACCGCGCGCACCTATACCGCGCCTCTCCAGCTGAAAAGCTCGGGCGGCGTCTTCATCGTGGACGACCTTGGCCGTCAGGCCGAACCGCCGCAGAAGCTGGTGAACCGCTGGATCGTTCCGCTTGAAGAAAACCGCGACATTCTCTCGCTGCAATCGGGCGAGAAATTCGAGGTGCCCTTCGACACGCTGGTGATCTTCTCGACCAACTTCCACCCCAACGAGATCTTCGATAAGGCGGCGCTGCGTCGTATCTTCTTCAAGATCAAGATCGACGGCCCCGATCAGGCGGGCTTCCTCAAGATCTTCCAGATGGTCGCGAAGAAGCGCAACATGCCGCTCGACGAGAAGGCGCTGCTGCACCTGCTCAAGGTGAAATACCCGACTATCGACAATATCTACGCGAACTATCAGCCGATCTTCCTGATCGACCAGATGATCTCGATCTGCGAGTTCGAGGGCATCCCCTATCAGATGACGCCGGAACTGGTGGAGCGCGCCTGGATGAACATGTTCGTGAAGGACGAGGCGATCGTCCACTGAGCCTTACTGGGCTGCGATGCTCTCTTCAGAGGCGGGGAAATTCTCCGCCTCGACCTGCGTCTGATAGGTGCGCGAAACCGGCACGGCCTCGCCATCCGCCATCAACAGAGCCGTTTTGCCACGCGCACGCTGGATCGCGCGCACACCGCTTTGAGCCACCCAATGCGAGCGATGCACCCGAAGACCGGAGACACCCTCGGTTTCGGCGATCGCATCGGCGAACCGCATCAAAAGGCTCGTCTGCCCCGCTTCGGTTACCACATCCACGTAATGATCGCAGACCGAAAGCCGGATCAGCGGCGCGCGAAACTCGGGCTCGATCCGCTCCATCAGTCGCGGGGTTGACCCGGTTTCGGGGGCCGTTTCAGGCGTGCTGGTCGCCACGAGTCTCGGGCGCGGCCGCCCTTGCGACGGGGCCATCCGATGCCGCAGCACCGAGGCCGCCATCGACAGGCCAAACACGTATCCCGCCATATGCACCACTCCCAGACCCGGCAACTCCGGATCATTCGCGAGCCGCGCGGTAATCTGGTAAATCGGCCCCGCAAGCACCAAGGCTGCGAGCCCAGCTAGCACCGGCGCCTCTGACCAGAACGCGCGCAGGCCCAGCCTGCGCCGGACGAAGATACGGATCGCCGCGCCGATCAGGATGCTCAAGCCCACGACAAGTGGCCAGTAAAGGAGGCGCCCGCCGAGACTCATCCCCTCAAGCGAACCGAACGGCCCCGCGATGACGCCAAAGCCGGATGCAACGAGCCAGATCACCGGCAAAGCCGGGATCTTCAATGCGCGCCAGTAAATCCGCCAGAATTCGGACATACCGATTTCCCTGAAAACTTCTCACGCAAGAGGTAGCGCAACGCGCAGGCTTGACGCAACGAAAAGGGAAGCGGTTTTTTACTAACGTTAGGGAAACTTTACTTAATTTTAGATCAAGCGGTCAGACCTTCGGGTTCGGGAAGGTTGTTTTCCCGACAGCAGGCGGTCACCGTATTGGCCAAGAGACAGGCGATCGTCATCGGACCGACGCCGCCCGGAACCGGGGTAATCGCGCCCGCAACGTCCTTGGCGCTTTCGAACTCCACGTCGCCGACGAGCCGGGTTTTACCCTCACCCTTCTCGGGAGCGGGAATCCGATTGATCCCCACATCGATCACGGTCGCGCCCGGCTTCACCCAGTCGCCGGGGATCATCTCGGGGCGGCCGACCGCTGCCACGAGGATATCCGCGCGGCGGCAGACCTCGGCGAGGTCCTTGGTACGGCTATGTGCGATGGTCACCGTGCAGCTGTCACGAAGCAGCAGTTGCGCCATCGGCTTGCCCACGATGTTCGAGCGTCCCACGACCACGGCATTCAGCCCCGAGAGCGAGCCATGATGGTCACGCAACATCATCAGACAGCCCAAGGGCGTGCAGGGCACCATCGCCTTTTGCCCCGTTCCCAGAAGCCCGACATTGAGGATATGGAACCCGTCCACGTCCTTCGCAGGCGCGATCGCGTTGATGACCTTTTCCTCGTCGATATGCTTGGGCAACGGCAGCTGCACGAGGATGCCATGCACCGCCGGATCGTCGTTGAGCGTCTCGACCAGCGCCAACAGATCGGCTTCAGGCGTGTCCTCGGGAAGCTTGTGCTCGTAGGAGTTCATCCCCGCTTCCAGCGTCTGCTTGCCCTTGTTGCGGACATAGACCTCGGAGGCCGGATCCTCGCCCACCAGCACCACGGCAAGGCCCGGCGTGATGCCGTGCACCTCCTTGAGGCGGCTCACATGGCCAGCAACCTTCTCGCGCACTGTGGCCGCGAAGGCCTTCCCGTCGATGATCTTGGCGCTCATGCCTGATCTCCCTTGCCCAGAACCTTTTCCTCTTCGGCGATGAAATACTCGATCATGTCGCGCCAGAGGCGTTCAGCGAGAGCCGGGTCCATGCCCGCTTCCGCCGCCTTTTCCTTCACATTGGAGACGACCGCCTCGACCCGGTCGGGCAGCCTTGCGGCCAGCCCATCGCGATGCTTGATCTGCGCCACGCGCTCGACGATACGCGTGCGATCCGCCAGCAGCGCTATCAGCTCGGCATCGAGCGCGTCGATCAGCTCGCGCGCCTGCGCGAGGGTCTCGATACGGGAGGCGTCAACCATCGTTCGCTCCGTCGTCAGAATCCACGCCCCCTATCGCACCTCGCTGCGGAAGGCTCAAGCCCGCTTGATCAGAACAGTCCCGTGATGCGGCCCTCGTCATCCAGCCCGATCTTTTCCGCCGCCGGATGGCGCGGCAAGCCGGGCATCGTCATGATCTCTCCGCAGATCACCACGACGAAGCCCGCCCCCGCCGAGAGCCGCACCTCGCGGATCGGCAGTGTGTGGCCTTCGGGGGCCCCGATCAGCGCCGGATCCGAACTGAAGGAATACTGCGTCTTGGCCATGCAGATCGGCAGATCACGATAGCCTGCGGCCTCCCAGTCACGCAGCTGGTCGCGGATCTTCTTGTCCGCGATCACCTCGCCCGCGTGATAGATCCGCCTGGCGATCGTCTCGATCTTCTCGAAGAGGCTCATATCGTCAGGATAGAGCGGAGCGAAATGCGAGGCGCCCTCGGTCAGCGCAACGATCGTCTCCGCAAGCGCCTCGGCCCCCGCCCCACCATCGGCCCAATGGGTGCACAGCACGGCCTCAACCCCCTGCGCCTCGGCGGCAGCGCGGACCGCCGCGATCTCGGCCTCGGTATCGGCGGTGAAATGGTTGATCGCCACGACGACCGGCACGCCGAATCCCTTGGTATTCGCGATATGGCGCGCAAGGTTGGCGCAGCCTTTCTCGACGGCCGCCACATTCTCTTCGCCCAAATCAGCCTTCGCCACCCCGCCATTCATCTTCAACGCGCGCACGGTAGCGACGACCACAGCCGCGCTCGGGGTCAGGCCGGCCTTGCGGCATTTGATGTCGAAGAACTTCTCGGCCCCGAGATCGGCGCCAAAGCCCGCTTCGGTCACCACGTAATCAGCCAGTTTCAGAGCCGATTGCGTCGCGATCACCGAGTTGCAGCCATGCGCGATATTGGCGAACGGCCCGCCATGCACAAAGGCGGGCGTGCCTTCGAGCGTCTGCACGAGGTTCGGTTGCATCGCGTCTTTCAGCAGCACCACCATCGCGCCGTCGGCCCCGATGTCGGCACAGGTGATGGGCGAGCGGTCGCGGCGATAGGCAACGACAATCCGTCCCAGACGCTCCTGCAACTCCGCCAGATCGCGGCTCAGGCAGAGGCAGGCCATGACCTCGGAGGCAACGGTAATATCGAAGCCGGTCTGGCGCGGGAAACCGTTGGCGACACCACCAAGCGAGACGACGATATCGCGCAGCGCCCGGTCGTTCATGTCCACGACGCGTTTCCAGCTCACTCGACGCTCGTCGATCTCGAGGCTGTTCCCCCAATAGATGTGATTGTCGATCATCGCCGCGAGCAGGTTATGCGCCGCGCCGATCGCATGGAAATCGCCGGTGAAATGGAGGTTCATCGACTCCATCGGCACGACCTGCGCTCGACCGCCGCCAGCCGCCCCCCCCTTCATCCCGAAATTCGGGCCGAGCGAGGCCTCGCGAATACAGATCGCCGTGCGCTTGCCGATCCGCGCGAGCCCATCCCCCAGCCCCACCGTGGTCGTCGTCTTGCCCTCGCCCGCAGGTGTCGGAGAGATCGCAGTGACAAGGATGAGCTTGCCGGGGTCGCGCCCGTTCAGCCCGTCGATATACGCGGCATCCAGCTTGGCCTTGTCGCGACCGTAGGGGATCAGCGCCTCTTCGGGAATGTCGAGCTTCGCGGCAATTTCGGGCATCGGGCGCAGCGTCGCGGCACGCGCGATTTCGATATCGGTGGTCATGGTCGTCCTCCTCCGGAGCGAGGATAACCATCTGATCGGGAAGGGAAAGGCAAGGAAACGACGGACGGATGGGCTAAATCGCCTCAGCGCACCTCGTTCATCAGCTCCCAAGGGCGCTGATCGGGGATATGCAGGCGCAGCGTGTCGCCGATCACCAGTCGGCCCGGACGCTCGACCCAGGCGGTCACGCCGCGACGGCCCTGCGCTGCCGGTTTATAGCGCTTGCCCTTCTCGGGGTAGATCTCTTCGATCACCTTTCCCGGCAGCACGCAGGCGCGGTTCTCCATGTCGATCACCAGCGTCAGGCCGGTCTCGTTCTGCAGCCGCGACGAAGGCGGGAGGTGGGTCAGATCCGGCAGGCCGCGCAGCACGATCGTCGCGCCCACCCATGCGGGGTCCAGCTCGGGGATACCCATCGCGAAAGCGGTCTCGGCAAGTTCCTCGGCGGACAGGATCGTCATCTGGCGCACATTGGCGATCTCGGTGCCGCGCTCGTGTTGATCGGTAACGCGCGAGCAGGATGCGCGGGTACGCCCGGCATGCAGCTCGCCCACCGGGCCATCGAAGGTGAAATCCACGGATTCGACCGGCGTAGAAACCAGTTCCCCTTCGGTCGTGACGCGACCAAGCCAGACGACTTCGCCCTGATATTGCGTCGGTTTGAGCGCGGCCATCAGCCCCCCAGAGACAACACGATGAACAAACGCCGGAACGGGAAAAGCACGCTCCCGTCGGCCCTCGCAGGATAGACCTTCTCGAGCGCGCTTTCATAGCGTTCGATGAGGACTTGTGCCTCGGTGTCACCCAGTTGCTTCAGGAAGGGGCGCATCGCCGTCGACTCGGTGAAGCGGCGCACCGGATGGGCCCCCAGGGCGGGTGCAAGCTCTTGCAGGTATTCGGTGCTCCAGATGTCGAGCGCGCCGAAGGGCGAGAGCAGTTTCGCATAATCCACAGGCGAGGCGACAGGCGGCACCCAGCCAGTGAAATCGAAGCGATCGGGAAACATCTCCTGCGCGAGATCGCGCAGGATGCGATGCGAGGGCGCGCTTTGCTGCGCGGGCATCTGGACTGCCAGAACACCGCCCTCGCGCAGCGATCCGGCAAGGCGCGGGAACAGCTCGGCATGATCGGGCAGCCAATGCAGCGCCGCGTTCGAGAAGATCATCGCGGGCGGCTTGTTCGGAGTCCACTCGGCGATATCGGCCAGATCACAGCGATGATAGGCGCCGGTCGCGGCCGCGCGTTGCAGCATCGGCTCGGAATTATCGACGCCAACGAGCTTGCGCTTGGGATATCTGTGGTTGAGCGCCTCGGCCACCGCGCCATTGCCGCAGCCGAGGTCGATGATCTTGCCGCGTTCGGGCAGCGAAGGGATACGCGCGATCAGATCGAGCGCCGGGCGCAGCCGCAGATCGCGAAACCGGCTATAGGCGTCTGGATCCCAGTCCCGCGCCCCTGCTCCGGCGATCTTGCCCGCGCCCATCGCCCTTGCCCGTCCGTCAGGCCGAGGGCTCGGGCGAGGTTTCCGCCCCGCCATCGCCCTTGTCCTTCTTCTTCGTCGTCTTGGGCAACGAGGTCACCGACGGCAGGCTGCCCGACGAGCTGTCATCGTCATCCCCGCCAAGCGGATCGCCCGCGAGAACCTTCTTGATCTCGTCGCCGGTCAGCGTCTCGTATTCCAGAAGGCCCTGAGCCAGACGCTCCCAGTCATCGTGGCGCTCGGTCAGGATCCGGCGCGCCTCCTGATAGCCCTGTTCGATCAGCTCGCGCACCTCTTCCTCGATCAGCTCTTTCGTCTTGGTCGAGACCGAGAAGCCCGCGGTGTTGCCCTGGTAGCCCTCATGCGCCTCGGCATAGTCAATGTTGCCGACCTTGTCGGACATGCCCCAACGCATCACCATCGCGCGCGCGATGGCCGAAGCTTGCTGGATGTCGCCCGCCGGACCGTTCGAGACATGCTCTTCGCCCCATTTCAGGATCTCGGCCGCCTTGCCCGCCATTGTCATGGCGATCTTCTGCTTGGCCTCGTCCTTGTGGTAGTTGAGCTTGTCCATCTCGGGCAGCGAGACCACCATCCCCAGCGCCTGACCACGCGGAATGATCGTCGCCTTGTAGACCGGGTCGCATTTGGGAAGCGACAGGCCGACGATGGCGTGACCGGCCTCGTGATAGGCAGTCATTTCCTTCTGTTCTGGGGTCAGCACCATCGAACGGCGCTCGACACCCAGCATCACCTTGTCCTTGGCGTTCTCGAAATCTTCCATCGAGACGAACCTGCGGCCCACGCGGGCGGCCATCAGCGCCGCCTCGTTGACGAGGTTCATCAGGTCCGCACCCGAGAAGCCCGGCGTGCCGCGCGCGATGGTGCGCAGGTCGACATCCGGCCCCACCGGCACCTTGCGCGCGTGGACGGTCAGGATCTTCTCGCGACCTTTGATATCGGGGTTCGGCACGTGGATCTGACGGTCGAAACGGCCCGGACGCAGCAGTGCCGGATCCAGAACGTCCTTACGGTTCGTCGCCGCGATGATGATGATGCCTTCATTCGCCTCGAAACCATCCATCTCGACGAGGAGCTGGTTGAGCGTCTGTTCGCGTTCATCATTGCCGCCGCCGATGCCGACGCCACGGGCGCGGCCCACTGCGTCGATCTCGTCGATGAAGACGATACAGGGCGCGTTTTTCTTGGCCTGTTCGAACATGTCGCGGACGCGGGATGCGCCGACGCCTACGAACATCTCGACGAAGTCCGATCCCGAAATGGTGAAGAAGGGCACGCCCGCCTCACCCGCGATGGCGCGGGCCAGAAGCGTCTTACCGGTGCCCGGAGGGCCTACGAGCAGCGCGCCTTTCGGGATCTTGCCGCCGAGGCGCGAGAATTTCTGCGGATTGCGAAGGAACTCGACGATCTCTTCAAGCTCTTCCTTGGCCTCGTCGATGCCGGCCACGTCATCGAAGGTCACGCGGCCATGCTTTTCCGTGAGAAGCTTCGCCTTGGACTTTCCGAAGCCCATCGCGCCGCCTTTGCCGCCGCCCTGCATCCGGTTCATGAAGAAGATCCAGATGCCGATCAGCACCAGGAAGGGAAGCCAGACGCCCAGAAGCGACATGAAGCCCGACTGCGCCTGCTTGACGACGCGGACCGACACACCCTTTTCAATCAGCTTCTCGGCGATCGGGTCGCTCATCGGCTTGATCGTGGTGAAGGTCGTGCCATCGGCGAGCTGGTAGCGCACCTCTTCGCCGTCGAGCTGAGCGGTCTTCACCTCGCCCTTATCCACGGCGTCCATGAATTCCGAATAGGTCGCCTGGGTCGAGTTCATCGAAGATTGCCCGTCACCGAAAAGGTTGAACAGGGCCAAAATCAGCAGGAACAGCACCGCCCAGAAGGCCAGATTGCGCGCATTGCCCAAAGGATATCCTCCAATCGTCTTGGGCAGCTGACCACCGGCCGCCACCTCTGTCCTGTGAAAATAGGCATTACGCGCCCGGGTTCAACGTCCAAATAGCCAAGCGGCGAATGCGTCGCGGGAAATCCGCGCCGTCCAGCCCTGTGCGGCCCCCGCAAGCGGCGCAGCCACGAGGCTTTCGCCCGACCAGATCGCGGGGCTCGCAAGCAACGACGCGCGAGGCAGGCCCGTTTCGCGCCATTCGGGACATTGGCGCAATCCTTCCGCCCCCAGCATGGCAATTTCGAGCCCTTCGGCCTCGGGCCCGGTCAGTTCCCAGCGGTCCCAGGCCCGCCCGACGGGGACGCGCAAATCGCGAACCGCGCGCGCCTCGCGGGCGATGCGGATCTCGCGATCGGTGACGGTGATGCGACAGCCATGCAGGGTCCGATCACGTTTTTCCTGCCAATCGCTCAGGAAGGCCTCGACCTTCGCCGCGCGCGGAGCGTAATCCGCGCCTGACACCCACCGCAGCGCCGCGACGATCAAGCGTCTTTGCATTTCCGGGTCGATTTCGTGGCGAAACGCCTGGGCGTCGATCACCAGATCGCCCGCAAGCTCGCGCACATGCGCATCCACCAACCGCCCGAGCGCGAAGTTCAGCGCGCTTTCGGCCATCTCCAGATGGTGCATCGACTCGGTTATTTTCTCGACAGTGATCCCGAGCGGACGCAACGCTGCGAGCGCCTTGCGCGCCTTTACCCGTTCAAAGCGCTCGTTTTCGTTGCTCGGATCCTCGACCCAACCAATGTCGTGACGCGTCAAATAGGCGCGCAGCTCGACGCGGGTCTGCATCAGGAAAGGCCGCGCCCAAAGCACGCCCTGTGCAGTGAACCGCCGCCGCATCCCCGACAGGCCTTCGAGCCCTGCCTCGCGCGCTAGGCGCATCAGAAACGTCTCGGCCTGATCATCGCGGGTATGGCCAAGCGCCACGATGCCGATTCCCCGCGCACGCGCCCAAGTCCCGATCAGTGACAGCCGCGCCCGGCGCGCAGCATCCATCAAGTTGCCTTCGGCAGATGCGCCATCCCAGTGCAGGATCTGATGCGGGATATCCCGCTCGGCACAGAAACGGGCCACGAAAGCCGCCTCATCCGCCGCCTCGGGGCGCAGCCCGTGATCGACGGTGACGGCCTCGACCGCGTGAAACTGCGCCAGCAGCGCCAGCGTCGCCATCGAATCCGAGCCGCCCGAGACGGCGACGCCGATCCGGGTTCGTGCTTTTTGAGGAAAGGTGAGAAAAGCGCTGTCGGCCCAATGATAGAGCCAAGCATCTTCGGGCGTGATCTCGCCCCGCCCGACCGCCTCCATCCGGGCCGCCGCGCGGGACGTGAAATCGTCGCTTACGGACATCCCAGAGATTGCCGCGCGGTTTGCGCCTCGCTGGCCGCCGAGGAGCCGGGGAACCGCACGCCGACCTGGCCGAGCGTCGTGCAGGCCTCGTTGGTCTGACCGAGCTGCCCCAGCGCCTTGCCGAGCGACAGAAGATTGTCGCCCGCCCGCGCCCCACTCGGATCGGCGGAGAAGCCGTCGAGCCAGGAGCGCGCCGCGCCCGCCGTATCACCCTGCTGTTGCAGCGCGAGGCCGCGATAATACATCGCGTCCCCGGTCAGCGGCGAGCCGGGATAGGTCTGCTTGAAGGTCGTGAGCAGATCAGCCGCCGAGGCATAATCGCCCGCGTCATAGGCTTTCTTGCCCGCGTCGAAATCCGACTTCTCGTTGATCGCGAGATCCGGACCGGTGGACGCATCGGGTGCAGGCGAAGTCACCGAAGGGGCACTGCCCGCAGCCCCTCCGCCAAGCGGCTTCGTCATCCCCAGCGAGGAGATGTCGCAGCCATCCTCCATTTCGCAAACCCGGTATTCCAGATCGCCCACACGGTTCGTGCCATCGGCGACGACCCGGTTGATCCGGTTCTCGAGCTCTTCGACACGGTCGGTCAGATGGCTCAGCGAGAGCTCCATCGAATCCATCCGCTGAAGCGCCGAGTCACCGCCCGCTTTTTGCAGCCCGGCCGCGCCCGAGGCCTTCAGCTCCTGACGGAGACTGTCGATCTCGGACTGGAGCTGGCCCAGCTCGGTCTTGATGTCAGCCAGCGTCTGGGCGCGGTTCGCGTCCTGCGCCAACACCGGCGCGGCAGCCAGAACCGCCGCGCTCAGAAGCAAAGCCCGCAGCATCCGCCCTTAGCTCCCGACTGCCGATTGCGAGATCACGGTCACCGCACGACGGTTCTTCGAGTAGCATTCCTCGGTCGAGCAGATCGCGAGCGGACGCTCCTTGCCGTAGGAGACGGTGCGCAGACGGTTCGCAGCGACACCCTGGCTGATCAGGTATTCCTGCACGGCCGAGGCACGGCGCGCACCCAGCGCAAGGTTGTACTCGCGGGTGCCCTGCTCGTCGGCATGGCCTTCGATGATCGCGGTATAGGTCTGGTGGCTCACGAGCCAGCTTGCCTGCTGCGTCAGAACCGAACGCGCGGTGTCGGTCAGGGTCGACTGGTCAACCTGGAAATGGACCATATCGCCGATCGTCTGGGCGAAATAGGCCGGCGAGTTCGGGTCGTTGATGCTGCCCTGGGTGATGCCGCCAGCCCCGCCCGGGCCGAGCGCGCCGCCCGGACCCGTCGCGCCCGAGCCGTATTTGTCGGGGTTCGAACAGGCCGCGAGGCCGAGGATCGAAATGGCCAGGACGGCCTTCACTGCAAATTTCATTGGTTTCGCCTTTGTTGATCTGCCCTTTGCGGGCGAGCCTACCAGTTTCCGTAACGATTGTTAATCCGCCCTCAGGGCAGAAGCGGCGACCAAGCCGGGTCCGAAGCGGGCCCGGGCGTGGGAACTTTCTTGAGGTTGCGACCCGAGATATCGACCGAATAGAGCGAGGCCTGCCCCTCCGCACCGGGCGTCTCGCGGGTGAACATGATGACACGGCCATTGGGCGACCAGGTCGGGCCTTCGTCGAGGAAGGAGGAGGTAAGAAGCCGCTCTTCAGAACCATCGGTGCGCATCACGCCAATGTGGAAGCGGCCCTGGTTCTGCTTGGTGAAGGCGATCATGTCTCCGCGCGGCGACCAGACGGGCGTCGAATAGCGACCATCGCCAAAGCTGATCCGGGTCGCCTCGCCGCCTTGTACCGACATGATATAGAGCTGCTGCGTACCCGAGCGGTCGGATTCGAACACGATCCGCGAGCCATCGGGCGAGAAGCTCGGCGAAGTCTCGATCGAGGGCGAGGTGGTCAAGCGCTGGGTCTGGCCGGAGGCCACATCCATCATCCACAGGTCGGTATTGCCGTTTTGCTCGAGCGAATAGACAATCTTCGTCCCATCCGGAGAGAAGCGCGGCGCGAAGGTCATCGTGCCAGGCACTTCGGGCAGAAGCCGCGCCGAAGCCGTCGCGACATCGAGCATCTTGATCCGCGGGAAGCCGGTCTCGAAAGTGGTGTAGAGCACCTTGGTGCCGTCGCGCGAGAAGCGCGGTGCGAGCACGATGGTCGAGGCATCGGTGAGATAGGTCACGTTCGCCCCGTCGTAATCCATCACCGCAAGACGCTTCTGGCGGGCATCCTTCGGCCCGCTTTCCGAAACGAAGACAACACGGCTGTCGAAATAGGGGCCTTCCCCGGTGATGCGTGAATAGATCACGTCAGCGACCTTATGCGCCAGACGCCGCCAGCTTGCAGGCGACGCCGCAAGCTGCTGCCCGTCACCCATCTGCTGGCCGGAGAACACGTCGAAGAGGCGGAACTTCACTACCACCTTGCCGCCCTGCATCGCCACCGAACCGACGACCAGCGCCTGCGCGTTGATCGCCTGCCAGTCGGAATATTTCACCGGCGTGTCGAAACTTGCGATGTTCTGGATATAGGCCGAGCTCGGGATCTCCCGGAAGAGGCCCGTGCCCGTCAGGTCGCTCGAGATCACCTGCGTGATCTGTCCCGCCATCGCACCGGCATCGCCCGTTTCTGGAATGAACCCCGCGATCGCGAAGGGAAGAGGTTCGATCACACCGTCGGTGATCGTGATATGCAGCGGCTCCTGATCCTGCGCGAGTGCCGCGACCGGCCCCAGCAAGAGCGCCACTAGCATGCTCAGAACGAAACGCATCATCTCAAACTCCCTTTCCGGGCCTTGCCCGGTTTGTAACGCGTAAAGGCCCGGTCGCACATAACAACCCCATGACAGCGCGCGGAATTTTGCCGATGAGCGATCATTTCATCCTCATCTTCTCGGGGTTGAAATCGATCTCGATCGTCTTCCAGCGGGCGTATTTCTCGGGCGGCAGCGGGAAGCCGTCCGAGCCGCAGCGCACGATCGCGCGCTTGCCGGCCTCGAAGGCCTGGTTGACCGCGGCCCCCGATCCGCCCGACGAGCCCACGAGCTTGATCGAGGAAATGATCGGGTGGCCATCTGGCTGCATATCAACCGAGAGCGTCACCGTGGTGCGCAGCGCATCCGAGCTAAGCGCGCCGACGTTCCAGCAGCGTTTCACATCGACGATGAGCGCATCCTTCTCGCCCGCGGTGATCGGCGGGCCGACCGGGGCGTTGCCCGTGCCTCCCGTGCCCGTCCCACCCAAAGCCGCGGCCAGCGCGTCATTCACCGATGCGGTATCGACCGGCTTTGCGGGCGCATCAGTCTTGGGCGCGGCGGGCGTGGCGGCCGCAGCGGTCTCGGTCGGTTTGGGCGCGGGCGGCTTGGGCTTGCCGGAGGGGCGCGGCGAGCTCAGCGGGGCCGAACTTTCCTGCTTGTCCACGGTCTCGCTCGCCTCGGTCACGATCTCTGTCGTGGCTTCGGGCGGTGCGGCTGCATCCTTGGGCTGCTCAACGACCTTGTCCGCAGGCGCGGTCTCGTCCGGCGTCTCCTGCGGCTGCGCCTGCTCGGAGATCTTGGCCTCGGGCGGCGGTTCAGGCGCAGGCGTAGGCGCGACGCGCGGTGCCGGCTTCGGTTTGGGCTTGGCCGAGATCTCGGGCGTGACCGTCTCGGAGGGTTGCTCCACCGGCGGCAGCATCTGCGGTGGCACTTCGGTCACTTCAGCCGGCGCAGGCGGCAACTGAAGCGCCGCGACATCGGGCTGCGTATCGGGCTCGGGCGCAGGATCGGGAAGGTCCTGAGGCTTCGGCTCGGGTGTCGCTTGCGTCTCGGGCGCGGGCGCTTCCGGCGCAGGCGTCTCGGGCGGGGCCGCCGGGGCCGTGGGCGCGACCGGCTCGGGCGACGGTTGTGGCGCATCCTTCGGCGCCGAAGCCATCAACGCGTTGAAATCCTGCTCGGACATCACCGCGACCTGGCTGATCACCACCGGCTCGCTTTTCTTCGGGAAGAACCATTGACCGCCCGTGACGATCCAGAGGATCGCCCCCACATGGAGCACCCCCGATACGCCGTAACCGATCTTGTCCGCGCGGTTCATGCGAGTGTCGCCCCCTGGGCTCAGTTCCCCGCCGGAGCCGTCAGCTGCGGCCCCCCGGTATCGGTGACCAGCGTGATGTTTGCAAAGCCCGCCCCGTTGAGCGCGCCCATCACCTGCACCACCTGCGCATAGGAAATCTTGCCGTCGGCGCGCAGGAAGACCTTGTTGCTCTCCCGCTCCGCCGCGATCGCCTTGAGACGCGCGACCAGCTCACCTTCAGGCACTTCCGAATTCATCAGCGAGATCTTCCCGTCCGCCTGGATCGAAATCGTCAGCGGCACTTCCTGCTCGGTCGGCACGGCCTTGGCAGCGGTCTTGGGCAGTTCGAGCGGCACGCCCACCGTCATCATCGGCGCGGCCACCATGAAGATCACCAACAGCACCAGCATCACGTCGACCATCGGCGTGACGTTGATCTCGGCCATCGCGGCATGGCGCGCTCGCCCGCCGCGGCGCCGCCGCGTCCCGCCCGATCCGCGTTTGACCACCCCCGCGCCCATATCAGCCGTCCAGCTGGCGCGAGAGAATGGTCGAGAACTCGTCGGCGAAAGCCTCGTAATTGCCCGCGATGCGATCCGCGTCAGACGAGAGCTTGTTGTAGAAGATCACCGCCGGAATGGCCGCGAGCAGGCCGAGTGCGGTGGCGACCAGTGCCTCGGAGATGCCCGGCGCCACGACTGCAAGCGAGGTGTTCTGCGAGATCGCGATTTCCTCGAAGGCGACCTTGATCCCCCAGACGGTGCCGAACAGGCCCACGAAGGGCGAGATCGAGCCCACGGTCGCAAGGAAGGTCAGCCCGTAATTGAGGCCCTCGGTCGCTTTCTGGATCGCGACATCCATCGAGCGCTCGATGCGCGCCTGCGCGCCCGCGATCAGCTCGCCATCCTGCCGGTGCGAGCGACGCCATTCGAGCATGCCGGCCGCGAAGATCTGCTGACTCGCGCCCTCGGGCGTCGGCCCGATCTGGTCGAAAAGCTCATCAAGCGGCTCGCCTGACCAGAAAGCTCGGTCGAACTCCTCGGCCTCGGCGCGCGCGGCGCGATAGGCGATGAATTTGCGCACGATGATCGCCCAGGACCAGAAGCTGGCCACGACGAGGATGATCATCACGAGTTTGACGGTGAGCGAGGCACGCAGAAAGAGCGCAAGCAGGGAGAAGTCGATCTCCTGCGCCATCGCAAGCGAAGTTTGGTCCATGAATACTGCTCGCCGGTTGAGGCCACGTTATCGCGGCTCTGATTGGCAGCGATTCTACCTCAGCGGCAAGAGGAACGCCATAACAACAATGTCACCGCAAGCCGCCGAACCGGCGATTCAATGCAGTTTCGGCGATAGTTTACGACGAATATCGGCAGGAAGCCGCTGAGGCGCACCCGCCTCGTTCATGCAGACGATGACGACATGGGCGGCGAAGAGCACCTCGCCATCGCGCTCGACCGTCTGATCCATCATGATCCGCGCGCCCGTCTCGGCGGTGATCTCGGTGGTGACGATCAACTCATCATCATATTTGGCCGAGCGCAGGTAATCGGCCTCGACCCGGCGTACCGCAAAGACGAGCCCCTGATCGGCCTTCAGCGCGGCCTGATCGATGCCCAGCGCCCGGATCAGTTCGGACCGTCCGCGCTCGATGAATTTCAGGTAGTTGGCGTAAAAGACGATGCCCGCGAGATCTGTGTCCTCATAATAGACCCGGATCGGGAATTCATGCGCCATCGTTGTCCTCCAGATCGGCCTCGCCGACTTCTCGGCTCAGATCGCGCACTGCCTGCGCAGCATCTTCCTGCCGCAGCCCCGCCCGCGCGGCAAGGCGCAGAGCATGCGACGGATCGTCCGCGACGGCGGGCATCACCGGGTCATAAGCCGCCGCGATTACCGCCGCGATCTCGGGACGCAACACCGTGACGCCGCGCGCCACGGCAAGCGGAGACTGCTCGGTGAAGGCCGTGTCAGACCACAGAAGGATCATCTGCACCGCCTGGCTGAGCGCAATCACCTCGGCTGGGACTTCGTCCAGCGCCGCATCCATGCGCACGAAGGTGAAACAAGCGCGGATCGCGCCGTCCTTGTCGAACCGGAATACCCGGTACTGGCTCGCCCCCTGATCATCGAGCCGCGCCACCAGATCCTGCAACCCGTCGATCAGATGATCGAGATTGGGCACCTCAAGCAGTTCCTGCCAGTCACGGAAAAAGAAGATCATCAGGTTGGCGCCCAGCTCGGGATCGGTTTCGGCCATCGTGTGACCGGCAAGCCCGACGACCGCTTCAACCGCACCCTTCACCGTCGCCAATGTCTGCGCTTCGACCCCGAAGACGACCGGCACCACGGGCCGCCCCCAGCGCGCGAAAAGATACTCACCCGAGGCGCGCCGGAACAGCGCCTCCACCATATCGGCCGTAATCTGCGCAGAATTATCCATGCCGCCTCCTCGCTTACGCCCCCAACCTATGAAATCGTGACGAGGGGCGAAAGGGGGCGCTGCCCCCTCGGGCTTCGCCCTCACCCCCGAGATACTTGGATCAAGAAGAAGCCGGCGCTTCCTTCTTCTTGATGAAAATATCTCGGGGGAGGCCGCATGGCGGCCGGGGGCAGAGCCCCCACAGCCGGTCGCGTCGTCTAGACGAAAGATCAAAGAAAAAGGCCGTGCCGGGATCACCCAGGCACGGCCTTTTCATTCGTTTCGGCTCTTCGCCTCAGCCCTGACGGGCTTTGAAGCGCTTCTGCGTCTTGTTGATCACGTAGACGCGGCCCTTGCGGCGCACGACCTGGCAATCGCGATGACGCTGCTTGAGCGAGCGGAGCGAGTTGCGGACCTTCATCGGCCTTCTCCTGTATCGCGGCGCGCGGTGCGCCTTGAAAAACGAATGCCCCGGGCCTCTCAGCCGGGGGCGGCGAATAGATGGTGGGCGGTACTGGGATCGAACCAGTGGCCACTACGATGTCAACGTAGTGCTCTACCGCTGAGCTAACCGCCCACGCCCGTTCGACCCCGGTGTATTGCCATTGATTCGCGCTTGCGGCATTGGCCGCGAAGGGAACCGAAAGGCGCGGTGTCGCGTCGGTCTGGGGGTCTATATAAAGAGTCGAAACGGCTTTCAAGAGGGTTTTGGCGCGAAAGCGTTCCGGTGTAGGATATTGGCCGAACACAAGAGGTTCCATGAGCGACAACCCTGCCCTCCCGCCGCCGTTTCGGCTGATCCGTCCCGCGGCGCTGCGCACGGCTGCGATTTTCGCCTCACCGCATTCGGGGGCGCACTACCCGCAAAGCCTGCGCGATCGCACGGTTCTGGACATGGTGCGGCTGCGCTCTTCCGAGGATGCTTTCGTCGATCAGTTGCTCGCGCCGGTACCCCGGCTCGGGGCACCTTTGCTTGCTGCGGAATACCCGCGCGCCTGGGTTGATCTCAACAGAGGGCCCGAAGAGCTTGATTCGGCGCTGATCGCCGGGCTCGAACGTTCGAACCCGAGCCCGCGGGTCGCCGCCGGGCTTGGGGTCATCCCACGGGTCGTTTCGGGCGCGCGCGCGATCTATCGCGGCAAGATCCCGAAGATCGAGGCCGAGGCACGGCTCAACCATGTCTGGCACCCCTATCACGACCAGCTCACCGCATTGATGGTCGAGGCGCATGGCAAGTTCGGTCACGCGATTCTGCTCGATATCCACTCGATGCCCTCGGAGGCGCTCGATTCGCTTGGCCATCGGCGACCGCAGATCGTGCTCGGGGATCGTTACGGCGCGAGCGCGGATCGCGCACTGATGCGCGAGATCGAGCTCGCTTTCAGCGCCGAGGGACTCTCCGTGTCCCGCAACAGCCCCTTTGCCGGCGCCTATATTGCGCAACGCTACGGCCGACCGCGCGAGGGGTACCACGTGGTCCAGGTCGAGATCGACCGTGCGCTCTACATGGATCAGGAGGCGATCACACCGAGTCGGGAGTTCAAGGCCTTTGCCGCGGTGATGGAACGGGTGATCGCGAAGATCGTCACGCTCGGGGCGCAGCCACTGCGCCATGCTGCCGAGTAATCAATCGCCATCCCAACCGCGCCCATGCCGGATCGCATCGGCCCCGAATTTCGCCCGGATCGCATCTTTCGCCCGTTCCGCGCCCGCGCGCTTGCCCGCGTTCGGATCGAGCAGATCGCCCGCTGGATCGCGGCCGTCTGCTGCGCCCAGATCCGAAAAACCGATCCCGATCAGACGGTAAGCCGTATTCGGTGGGAGTTTGTCAAACAGCGCCTCCCCCGCCCGGTAGAGCGTATCGGCCAGCTGGCTCGGCTCCTCCAGCCGGGTCTGCCGCGTCACGGTCGAGAAATCGGCCCGCTTCAGCTTCAATGTAACCGTGCGCCCCGCCAGATCGCGTGCCTTCATCCGCGACGAGACCTTCTCGGCCATGTGCCAGAGCTTGCCCATCAGGGTTTCGCGATCCGATATGTCCTCGTTGAAGGTTGTCTCGTTCGAGACCGATTTGATCGCAGTGTCGGGCGAGACGCGGCGCGCATCCTGCCCGTTCGCCAGTTCGAAAAGTCGCCGCCCCGAGGCTCCGAAGCGATCCTCCATCCGGGCGAGCCCTGCACGGCGGATATCGGCCAGCGTGCGGATCCCGGCTCGCCCCAGCGCGGCCCGCGTTGCCGCCCCCACACCCCAGAGGATCGAGACCGGTTTGTCGCGTAAAAACGCCACCGTATCTTCGCGCCCGATCACCGAGAACCCGCGCGGTTTGTCGAGATCCGAGGCGATCTTGGCCAGGAACTTGTTATGCGACAGCCCCACGGAAGCCGTCACCCCGATCTGCGTCTCGATTTCGCGCGCGAGCCGCGCCATCAAAACGGCAGGCGGCGCATGATGCAGCCGCTCGGTCCCGCCAAGATCGAGAAACGCCTCATCGAGCGAGAGCGGCTCGATCAGCGGCGTCAGCGCCGCCATCTTCTCGCGGATCTCGCGCGAGACGGCGGCGTAATGCTCCATCCTTGGTTTGATGACCACCGCCTCGGGGCAGAGCTTGCGCGCCTGAAACATCGGCATGGCCGAGCGCACCCCCGAGATCCGGGCGATATAGCAGCAGGTGGTGACCACCCCGCGCGTGCCGCCGCCTACGATAACCGCTTGCGAGGACAGCTCGGGATTGTCGCGCTTCTCGACAGAGGCATAGAAACTGTCGCAGTCGATATGCGCGATCGGTAGATCGAACAGTTCGGGATGCGCGATTACCCGCGATTTGCCGCAAGCGGGGCAGCGCTTCGGCACATCGTCAAAGGTGCTCAGGCAATCACGGCAAAGGGCGGGCATGGGCTTCCATCCGAAGTCTCTGCCCTTGATATCCCCTCTTCTTCTTGACGGAAATATCTCGGGGGTGAATTGGCGCAGCCAAGAGGGGGCGGCGCCCCCTTGCCCCTGAAATGAAAAAGGGGCGGATCGCTCCGCCCCTTTCGATCGGTTTGAACCTGGCCTTAGTGCAGCGGCACGCCATCAGCGGGTTGCGTCCCGCCCAGAGGCGCGCTGTGACCACCCACGATCAGCCCATCCGGACCCGCGGTGACCGCAACCGTCGCGCCATCCATCACCTCGCCGCCAAGGATCGCCTCGGCGAGCGGGTCTTGCAGCGCGCGCTGGATCACCCGCTTCAGCGGGCGCGCGCCATAGACCGGGTCGTAGCCCGCATCGGCGAGCCATTTCCGGGCCGCGTCGTCGAGCTCCAGCGTGATCTTGCGCTGTGCCAGACGGTTCTCCAGCCGCTTGAGCTGGATTTCCACGATCCCGTCCATGTTGTCACGGTTCAGGCGATCGAAGATCACCATCTCGTCGAGGCGGTTCAGGAATTCGGGACGGAAATGGGCCCGCACCGCATCCATCACCTGTGCCTTGGCCGCGGCGGCATCCGTGCCTTCGGGCAGCTGGCTGAGCGCCTGAGACCCGAGGTTCGAGGTCAGCACGATCAGCGTTTGCTTGAAATCGACCGTGCGGCCCTGACCATCGGTCAGCACACCATCGTCAAGCACCTGCAGCAGAACGTTGAACACGTCCGGATGCGCCTTCTCGACCTCGTCGAACAGCACGACCTGATAGGGACGCCGCCGGACCGCTTCGGTCAGAACGCCACCCTCGTCATAGCCGACATAGCCGGGCGGGGCGCCGATCAGCCGCGCCACGGAGTGTTTCTCCATGAACTCGGACATGTCGATCCGCACCATCGCCTGATCGTCGTCGAAGAGGTAATTCGCGACAGCCTTGGTCAGTTCGGTCTTGCCGACGCCAGTCGGGCCAAGAAAGAGGAACGAGCCCAGCGGGCGGTTCTCGTCGTTAAGCCCAGCCCGCGCCCGGCGCACGGCGTTCGACACGGCGGTGATCGCCGCATCCTGACCGATGACGCGCTTGTGCAGCTCGTCTTCCATCTTCAGCAGCTTCTCGCGCTCGCCTTCGAGCATCTTCGAGGTCGGAATGCCGGTCCAGCGTTCGACCACTTCGGCGATCTGCTCGGGGCGCACCGATTCCTCGACCATCAGCTCTTCGCCCTCGGCCTCATCGGCTGCGGCAAGCTGCTTCTCGAGGCTCGGGATGATGCCGTAGGACAGCTCCCCCGCGCGGGCGAGATTGCCCTCGCGCTTCGCCTGATCCAGTTCGGCCCGCGCCTTGTCGAGCTGCTCTTTCAGGTTGCGGCCCGATTCCAGCTTGTCACGCTCGGCCTGCCACTTGGCAGTCATCTCCGAGGCGCGGTCCTGCAGATCTGCCAGCTCCTTCTCGAGCTTCTCGAGGCGGTCCTTCGAGGCGGTATCGTCCTCTTTCTTCAGGGCTTCGGCCTCGATCTGCATCTGCAGGATCTGACGGTCGAGCGCGTCAAGTTCCTCGGGCTTGCTGTCCACTTCCATGCGCAGACGCGAGGCGGCCTCGTCCACGAGGTCGATCGCCTTGTCGGGCAGGAAACGGTCGGTGATGTAGCGATGCGAGAGCGTCGCGGCCGCCACCAGCGCCGAGTCCGAAATTTTCACCCCATGGTGGAGCTCATATTTCTCCTTGATGCCGCGCAGGATCGAGATCGTGTCCTCAACCGTCGGCTCTTCCACCATCACGGGCTGGAAGCGCCGGGCGAGCGCCGCATCCTTCTCGACATATTTGCGGTACTCGTCGAGCGTCGTCGCGCCTACGCAGTGCAGCTCACCACGGGCCAGTGCCGGCTTGATCAGGTTCGCGGCATCCATCGCGCCGTCGGATTTCCCGGCACCCACGAGCGTATGCATCTCGTCGATGAACAGGATGATCTCGCCGGCTGCAGCCTCGATTTCCTTGAGGATCGCTTTCAGACGCTCTTCGAACTCACCGCGATATTTCGCACCGGCGATCAGCGCGCCCATGTCGAGCGCGAGAAGCTTCTTGTTCTTCAGGCTTTCGGGCACGTCGCCGTCGATGATCCGTAGCGCAAGGCCTTCCGCGATCGCGGTTTTACCCACGCCGGGCTCACCGATCAGAACCGGATTGTTCTTGGTCCGGCGGCTCAGCACCTGCATGGTGCGCCGAATCTCGTCATCACGGCCGATGATCGGGTCGATCTTGCCCTGCTCGGCGGCCTCGGTCAGATCCCGCGCGTATTTCTTGAGCGCGTCATAGCCCTCTTCGGCCGAGGCCGAATCCGCCGTGCGCCCCTTGCGCAGATCGTTGATCGCGGCGTTGAGTTTCTGTGCGGTCACGGCACCTGCATCGAGGCAATCCTTGGCCTTGGTGTTGACCATCGCCAACGCCATCAGCACGCGCTCGACCGGCACGAAGCTGTCGCCCGCTTTCTTCGCAAGCTTCTCGGCCTCGTCGAGAACCCGCACGAGGTTTTGTTCGACATAGACCTGACCGTCTCCGCCCGACACTTTCGGCAGTTTCGAGACCGCAAGGTCGACCGCCTCTTGAACGCGCGCAGGCTCGCCCCCCGATCGCTTGATCAGGTTGGCCGAGAGCCCTTGGTCGTCATCCATCAATGCCTTCAGAAGATGCTCGGGCACCACACGTTGATGACCCTCGCGCATCGCGATCGTCTGCGCGGCCTGAAGGAAACCGCGAGACCGCTCCGTGAACTTCTCCATGTTCATCGGCATTCTCCTTTTCTAAAGCCCCCGGGATGTGTCTGGCCCTGAATAGGCGCCGTACTGTCCGGGTCTCGATAGGAAAATGGGCGTTGAATGCGGGGGCTTCAAGGGTCCGATCCGGCCAATTCGCCGCATCAGGAAACCAAATCGCAAGAATTGGCGTTTACCCTGCGACAGTCCTGATGGAATGGAGGCTCCGCAGATGCATCACGCCACCGCTACGCGTATTGCCCGCCTGATCTACAATGCCGCGCAACGCCGCTTCGAGGCGGTCGTGGAATTCTTCACGCCCGGCCTGGTCGAGCCGCTGCGCGTTCCCGTTCGCATCAATGCGGCACCCGGGATCAGCCATCGCCAGTTGACCCGCGCGCTCACGCGCGAAGCACAGCGGCGCGGGATCGGCGGTCTCTGATCGGCAGCCGCCCGCTTGACGTCGCGGCCATTGACCCGCATCAGGGGGCGACCCGCAAAGGAGCCTCCCGATGACCGACCTGACCCTGCCCGCAGATGACCGCCTGATCGTCGCTCTCGACGTGCCCAACGCTTATGAAGGACTGATGCTCGCCAACCAGCTTGGCGACGCGGTGTCGTTCTACAAGATCGGCCTGGGGATGCTGACCGGCGGCGGACTGGCACTCGCGACCGAACTCAAGCAGGATCAGGGCAAACGCATCTTCCTTGACATGAAGCTCTTCGATATCGGCGCGACGGTTGAAAATGCCGTGCGCGGACTGGCGCAGTTCGATCTCGATTTTCTGACCGTGCACGGCGACCCCTATGTGGTGAAGGCCGCGAAACAGGGCGCTGCGGGCAAGGATCTGAAAATTCTCGCCGTGACGATCCTGACCTCGCTCGATCGCGAGGATCTCAACGGCGCGCTGATCAAGGAAGGTGAAATCCGCGATCTGGTGGCCGAACGCGCGGGCCGCGCCTTCGAGGCCGGGGCCGACGGGGTCATCGCCTCGCCGCAGGAAGCGGCGATGATCCGCGCGCTGCCCGAGGCGAAAGGAAAGCTGATCGTGACGCCGGGTGTGCGTCCTGCCGGGGCCGATCTGGGCGATCAGAAGCGCATCGCCACGCCCGCCGCCGCCGTCGAGGCCGGTGTCGATCATATCGTCGTCGGCCGCCCGATCCATCGCGCCAGCGATCCGCGCGCCGCGGCCGAGGCGATCGTGGCCGAATTGCGCAGCTAAGTCACTGCCCCGCGCCCCCGGTCGCGGGGCCGCTTGTATGTGGTGCGGGCGAGACATCGACCGTCGCCTCCGAGTCGCTGATGGGGCTGAGCCGCGGCGGATCCGTCGCCGCCTGCGAGCCTCCGTCGAACGGCGTATCGGCCACCAGCCAGACCACCACGCCCAGCGCCAAGGCAAGCGCCGCGAGGGTGAATAACAGCCCACCTAGGCTGGGTTGCCGGGAAGGGTCGCGTGCCATGACTGCTCCTGTTATTGTTCTGGGAAGGCAACGTATTGCAGATAGCTACGTTCCTTCGGACCCGCGTCATCGGCGAGCCTTGGCGCATGATAAAGCGGCGCCCCGCAGGACGCCGCTTCAATAGCCCGTGAGGCGGCCATCTGTCGCCGTTCAGTTCGCCGTGTCGCCCGAGGCCGAGCCTTGCGCGCTCGCACCGCCATCACTGGTCGGTGCGCTGTCGGAAGCGGCGGGTGCCGTGGTTTGGGTCTCGATCGTGACCGACGTGGAATTGGCATCCCCGCTGGCAGTCCCGATTTCGCCGCCCGCCGGGGCGAGGACGAACCACAGAAGAATGCCCAATGCGACGACGATCGCGCCGAGCACGAAATAAATCCCGCCGAGGCCGGATTTCTCACGATGATAGTCAGTATCAGCCATGGTGTTCTCCCATCACTCTTTTGCGTGTCTTCGGGAAATCAACGTGAGGCGCACCAAAGGGGTTCCGGACGCGCTTCCGGATCGGCAAAACGGCGCCCATCAGGGCGCCGCTTTCCTTTTGCCCGCCCACCCGGAAATTGCCGGGTCGGGCCTGTCACTTGGAAGCGACGGCGAGTGTCGTCTCGACACTCTCGTTACCGCTGAGAGGATCTGCCACCGCAATCCAGGTGGCGATCCCGAAGGCGGAGACGAGCGCGGCCAGAAAGAAAAACCGCCGACCACGGGCCTCGCTTGGGTAATCGCTACGCATCAAAAATCTCCAGTCCAATGACTGGGGAGAAAACCGCCGACCGGACACACCGTTCCGTCACGCAGGCTCAGTTTTCGTTGATGTCGCGATCCCAGAGTTTGGATTGCCCCTTGCGCACGCCCATCCCCTTGCGCAGCGCGAGCCAGGCGATGATCGAGAGGACGGCGAAGACCACCAGGGTCACGGCGATGGAGTTGCCCAGCAGTCCGATCCAGATCAGCGCGCCGACGATGACTGCGCCGATTGCAAACCCCAGGAAGATGAAGCCCGGGATCAGCATCTCGGCGCCCGCAAGGATCACGCCCGCCAGCACCCAAATCCAGGGCATTTGCCAGTATTCCATCACTTCGCCCCCAGCAGTTTGAACGCGTTGGTGAAGGATTCGAGGGCTGCCGCCGGCAGGATCACCGTCTGTTTGCCCTCACCTTTTGCCACCTGCGAGAGCGCATCGACCTGCTTCAGCGCGACTTGATATTGCGCAGCCTCCAACCCGTTCTTGGCGATCGCCGCGGCGACGACCTCGGTCGCATAGGCTTCGGCATCGGCACCGATCCGGCGGGCTTCGGCCTCTTTCTGCGCCTGGAAGAGCTGTGCTTCGGCCGCCAGTTCCACCGCGCGTTTCTTGCCCTCGGCCTCGGTGACAAGCGCACGTCGCGCCCGTTCGGCATTGAGCTGCTGGAGCATCGCGGCCCGCGTCGCTTCGTCGAGATTCACGTCGAGGATCTCGGCACGGGTCACCTCGATCCCCCAGTCGTCAACCATCGCGGCGACCTGCTCGCGAACCTTGGCGATCAGTTGCGAGCGGTTCGACTGCACCTCGTCGAGCTCCATCACGCCGATCTCGGAGCGCACGATCCCCGCGACCGTCGTCGCGATCGCCGCATCGACGTCGCGGATCCGGTAGACCGTCTTTTCCGGCTCGGTGATGCGGTAAAAGACCGAGGTTTCGACCTTCACCAGCACGTTGTCGGCGGTGATCGCGTCTTGCAGCGCATTGGGGAGCTGGCGTTCGAGGATCGAGATCTTGTGCGGCACCCGGTCGAGGAACGGCACGATGAAATTGATCCCCGGCCCGAGCACGGCGCGCAGCCGCCCGAAGCGCTCGACCACGTGTTTCTCGGATTGCGGTACGATGCGCACCCCGAGGAAGACCGACAGGATCAACAGCGCCGCGATCGCGATCATCACGATGTCGCCGCCACCCAGAATGTTCTCGATACCCATTTGACCCCTATCCCTTTTTACGAATGTCCGGCCGGAAAGACCCGCAATCCCAGCAATACCAATACCACCAGAACCGCCCATCCGCCGGGGCGCGAGATCAGCCAGATCGCAAGCGCCAGGGCGATCCCGACGAGCCGCGAGCCAGCCGTCGCCGCGAAGCCGAAGAGCGCACCCATCAGACAGGTGCCTTGAAGAGACGGGGCATGAACTGCTCCTTGTGGTTTGCAAGGAGAGTGCCGCAACTTGTGCGATTTGGGAAGGGAGAAGGGAGGAGCGCCCGGGTCGGGAATTCGTCCATTGCGGCACTTTTGAAGGGAGGGCAGTCATCCGCGGGAGGCAAGCCGTGGAGAAGTTGCCCGCACCGCTCCAAAACCCGCAGGAGAATGACTGTCGCGCGGGCCAACGCACTGGAAACCCGCGGCTGTGTTCGATAAAAAACACGGAGACCACGGGGCAGCCGATAAGGACGGGAGGGCGCATGCCGGCACCAGAAGAGACGCAGACGCCGGCGCCGCGCAAATTGCAGGGCACTGTGATCGCCGAGCAGCTCGAAGCCGAGATCGTTTCGGGCGATCTCACGGCGGGCAGCAAGCTCGACGAGCTGTCGCTGGTTCAGCGTTTCGGCGTCTCGCGCACCCCGATCCGCGAAGCCTTACACAAGCTCGTCGCGATGTCGTTGGCCGAGCGGATGCCCTTTCGCGGCGTGGTCGTCGCCAATATCACACGCGAGCGGATCGAGCAGATGTTCGAGGCGATGGGCGAGATGGAGGCGATGTGCGGGCGTCTTGCTGCAGATCGGATGACGATTGGCGAGCGGGCCGAGATCGAGGATCTGCATCGCGCCATGGCCCAGATGGCACAGCGCGGCGAATTCGAAGCCTACGAGGCGGCCAATACCGAGTTCCATCAGCGGATTTACGACGCGACCCATAACCGCGACCTGATCGAGCTGTCGAATGCGCTTCGGCTCAAGCTCGCGCCGTTCCGCAAGTCCCAGCTACGCAACGATGTACGGATGGAAGTCTCGAACGAGGAGCACGAGGCGATCGTTTCGGCGCTGCTCGACCACGATCCCAAGCGGACAGAGAATGCATTGCGGCGGCACCTTGTGAGTGCCGCGCGCGAGGTTCTGACGCGGATGCGCTGAGGCTCAGCCGAAGACCGAGAGCAGCATCCGGATTGCAGTGATCCCGAGGAAGACGGCGAAGGCGCGCTTGATCCAGACCGTGTCGAGATTATGCGCAAGCGCCGCACCCACCGGGGCGAAGCCGACGGTGAAGGGCAAAATGATACCCGCAGCGATCAGGTTCACATAACCCAGCGAGAGCGGCGGACGCCCCTCGACGCCGAGGCCGGAATAGATGAAGCCCAGAACCGCCGGCACCGCGATCATGAAACCGAAGGCCGAGGCCGTGCCGACCGCGCGGCGGATCTCGACCGAGAAGCCGCTCAGCAAGGGTACCGAAAGCGTACCGCCGCCGATCCCCATGAGCGCCGAAAACAGCCCCGTGAGGTAGGAAATCACGCTGTTGACCGCCTTGGAGCGCGGCAGGTGCTCGCTGATCACGAGGGTTTTCGGCGTCGCCATGTTGATCGAAACCAGCAGGGCAATCGTGCCGAAGATCGCCTTGAGCCCGCTCGCATCGATATATTTCGCGGCCAGCCCTCCGCTGAACGCACCGAGCACGATGCCCGGCGCCCAGAGCCGCAACAGGCTGCGGTCGACCGAACCGCGCTTGTTGTGGGCGCGCGCCGAGGAAATCGAGGTGAAGATGATCGTCGCGAGCGAGGTCGCCACCGCCATATGCATCGAAAGCTCGGGCGGGAAATGCGTCAGCGAGAGGATCCAGAACAGCACCGGAACCAGCACGATGCCGCCGCCCACGCCCAGAAGGCCCGCAAGAATGCCGGCGAGGATCGCGGTGAGGGCGACGCCACCGAGGAGCATCGCGAGTTGAAGCAGAGAAAGATCAGTCATGGTCAGAAACTCAAGGCGGCGCCGTCAGCGCGCGGGTCGGTTGCGGATTCGAGGAGCCCGTCAGGGTGGAGGACGACGCCGCCGGCATGGCCCGCGAGGTCGGAATAATCGGGGATCATCTCGACCTGATGGCCGGCGGCACGCAGCGCGTCGACCAGGTCGGGGTCGAAGCGGCTTTCGAGCTTGAGCGTCGTCGTCGCATCGCCCCAGGTCTTGCCCAGAAGCCAGCGCGGCGCGGTGACCGCGGCTTGCAGGTCCATGCCGAATTGCGCGTAGCGGGTGAAGACCGCCGATTGCGTCTGCGGCTGGCCCTCGCCTCCCATCGTGCCATAGGCGAAGACACGCCCGTCGGGCAGATACGCGAGCGCAGGGTTGAGCGTGTGGAATGGGCGTTTGCCCGGGGCAAGCTGGTTCGGCCCCGGCTGCAGCGAGAAGCCCGCGCCGCGGTTCTGGAAGAAGACGCCGGTTTCCGGGCAGGTCAGACCCGAGCCGAACTCCCAGAACACGCTCTGGATGAAGCTGACCACGGTGCCGTCGCGATCCGCGGCCCCCATCCAGATCGTGTCGCCCTGCTTGGGTTCGTAGGGCCATTGCAGCGCGGCTTCGCGGTCGATCTTCGCGGCCATCGCGTCGAGCCGATCATCTGCCAGCCAGTCCTGCGCGGGTTCGCGCATCGTGGCGGGATCGCCCAGCTCGGCATTGCGCAGGATGAAGGCCTGCTTGGTCGCTTCGATCAGCCCGTGGACATGCTCGAACCCTTCGCCCTCCTTCACACCCAGCCGGTCGAAAATCCCGAGGATCATCAGCGAGGCGATGCCCTGCGTGGGCGGGGTCATGTTGTAAAGCGTGCCTTGCGAGGTGGTGACTTCAAGCGGCGTCACCTGCTGCGCGCGGTAGGCGGCGAAATCGCTGGCGCGCAGCGGGCTGCCCTGCGCTTCGAGGAACGCGCCATGGATACGGGCGAGATCGCCCTCGTAATAACTGCGCAGCCCTTCGGATGCGAGCCGCTCGAGCGTCCGCCCGAGCGCTTCCTGCTTCATCCGCGCGCCTGCCTGCGGCACCTTGCCGTCGATCAGGAAGGTCTCGGCAAAGCCCGGCACGGTCTCCAGACCTGCCAGTTTCTCGGCCGTGGTGCGGCTCTGGTTGCCGGTCACCGCGATCCCGTCGCGCGCATAGCCGATCGCGTTTGCGAGCAGCCGCTCGAGCGGGAGGCGTTTCGCCGGATCAACGAGATCGAGCGCCGCTTCCCAACCGCCGATCGTGCCCGGCACGGTCAGCGCGGCCAGCCCGCCACGCGCGGGGATCGCGTCCGAATGGCCTTGAGAGGCATACCATTCGGGCGTCGCTAGCGCTGCGGCGTGACCACCCGCGAAGATGCCGATCGGTTTCTCACCCGGGCGGTGGATCAGCCAGAACCCGTCCCCGCCGATCCCGTTCATATGCGGATAGGTCACCGCAACGGTCGCGGCCGCGGCCACCATCGCCTCGATGGCGGAGCCGCCCGCTGCAAGGATATCCTGTCCGGCCAGCGCGGCAGCGCGGTGGGGCGCGCTCATCGCGCCGTTATAGCCGAGTGCGGAATAGAGCATGTCTTACCATCCGATCAGATTGGGCAGCCAGGTCGTGAGCTGCGGGAAGAGATAGACGAGCCACAGCCCGATAAGCTGCAAGCCGATGAAGGGAATGACACCGCGATAGATGTCGCTCGTTTTCACCGATGGGGGCGCGACCCCCTTGAGGAAGAAGAGCGACCAGCCGAAGGGCGGCGTCAGGAAGGATGTTTGCAGGTTTACCGCGACGAGGATCGAAATCCACGCCATGTCGACACCGGCCGCATGAAAGATCGGCAGGAAGAGCGGCAAGGCGATGTAGGAGATTTCGATCCATTCAAGAAAGAAGCCCAGCACGAACAGGAGCGCCATCAGGAAGAAGATCTGCCCGGTCAGCCCGCCCGGAACCGCGCTGAAGGCGTCCTGCACGAGCCGTTCGCCACCAAGGCCGCGGAAAGCGAGGCCGAAGGGCTGCGCGAAGATCAGGATCAGGAAGACCATCGCGCTCGTGACGAAGGCCGAACGCACCGTCTCGCGCAGGATCGTGAAATTCAGCCGTCCCGAGGCGGCAGCCAGCAGGATCGAGCCGAAAGCCCCCATCGAGGCGGCTTCGGTCGGCGCCGCGACGCCGCCGATGATCGAGCCGAGCACCGCAACGATCAGCAAGATCGGCGGCAGCACGACTTTCAGCAGCTTCATTCCGATATCGCGCTTGGAATAGATCGCGCGTTCCTCAGCCGGGATGGCGGGGACGCGATGCGGTGTGATGATGCCGAGGATCAGCACATAGGCGATGAAAAGCCCCGAGAGCAGCAAGCCCGGGATCAGCGCAGCAGCAAAAAGCGTGCCGACGGATTCGCCGGTGATATCGGCCAGCAGGATCAGCACGAGGCTCGGCGGGATGATCTGCCCCAATGTCCCCGAGGCGCAGATCACACCGCAGGCCACGCCCGCGTCATAGCCGCGCCGAATGATCGGGCCGAGCGCAATCAGGCCGACCGTCACGACCGTCGCGCCGACCACGCCCGACGCCGCGCCCATCAGCACGCCCACGAGGATGATGGCCAGCGCCATCCCCCCGCGCAGCCCGCCCATGGCAAGGCCGATGACCTCTAGCAAGTTCTCCGCGATCTTTGATCGTTCGAGCATGATCCCCATGAAAATGAACAGGGGCAGCGCAAGCAGGGTGTAGTTGGTGACCACGCCGAAGATCCGCGCGGGCAGGAGCGAGAACAGCATCGGGCCGAACCCGGCATAGCCAAAG
The DNA here is from genome assembly GCF_000714535.1 of Thioclava pacifica DSM 10166. Classification (GTDB taxonomy): domain Bacteria; phylum Pseudomonadota; class Alphaproteobacteria; order Rhodobacterales; family Rhodobacteraceae; genus Thioclava; species Thioclava pacifica. The sequence continues at coordinate 113,806 of NZ_AUND01000012.1, forward strand.
ATCAGGCCGGTTGCGCCAAGACAGACTGCCACTGGCAGACCGCCGAGCAGGAGCACGAAGAAAGCTCCGATCATGCACAGGGCAAGGATTTCATTCACGGGCATCGGGAGTGGGTATCCATCAGGTCGAGCGCCCGTCGCGGGTGATATGAGGGATCAGCCGCGCGAGGCTTTCGGCCGTCATTGCGACGGCTTGAAGGGCAAGAAGGGCGAAGGCCGCGGGGATCGCCGCCTTGAGAATATAGCGATAGGGCAGACCGCCGGGATCGGGAGAGCCCTCACCGATCGCGTAGCTGCTCTGGACATAGGCGATCGAGAGCCAGCCGATGATCACCGCGATCGCGCCAAGCGTGACGTTCGCGACGAGATCGATCAGCGCCTGCATCCCGGGCGGCATCTTTGCGTAGAAGATGTCGACGCGAACCTCGCCGCCTTGGTTGAGCCCGTAGGACATGCCGAAAAGCGCGCCCACCGCCATCAGGTGCCATTCGCCCTCCTGAAGGGCGACGGAGCCGAAGGAGAAGAAATAGCGAAACAGCACGTTGAGCGCGACGAGCAGAACAAGCGCCAGCCCGCTCCAGGCCGCGATCTGGCCAATGACACGGACGGCGCCACCGGCACCGTCCGCGATTTTATGGAGAAGACCGGTCATCGTCTCATGCCGGGAGATTGTGATAGGGCTTCTCGGAGATCGCCGCCCATTCCCGGTGCTCTGCGCGGAACGCCATGAACGCGTCATGCACTTTCTTGGTCGCCGGATCCGCCGCAGCGCCCTCTGCAAGAACTTCCTCGGTGACGGTGCGCAGCTGGGCCACAACCTCATCGGGCAGAACATTCGCGATCACGCCCGAGTTCTCCACGAGGTCCTTCAGCGCCGCGGCGTTGTTCGCCTCGCACCAGGTGTGGCTCTCGAGGTTGCAGGCCATCGCGGCGGTCGAGACGATCGCCTGAAGATCGGCGGGCAGGCTTTCCCAGGCGGCCTTGCCGATCAGCAGCTCGGTGACGTTCGAGGGCTCGTGCCAGCCGGTCGTGTAGTAGTATTTCGCAGCGTTCTGCAGGCCGAGGCGGCGATCCTGATAGGGGCCGACGAATTCCGCCGCGTCGATCACGCCACGCTCCAGTGCGGGGAAGATCTCGCCGCCCGGCAGGAGTTTCACGTCAACGCCGAGCTTGGCATAGACCTTGCCCGCCAGACCCGGGATCCGCATCTTCAGGTCCTTGAAATCGTCGACCGTCTCGATCGGCTTGCGGAACCAGCCAGTCATCTGCACGCCGGTATTGCCCATCGGCAGCGCCTTGAGGCCAAGCGGAGCGTAAAGCTCGTCCCAGAGTTCCATACCGCCGCCGTGGTAGAGCCAGGCGTTCATACCCTGGAAGTTCAGGCCAAACGGAACGGTGGTGAAATACTGCGCCGCGGGGAGCTTACCGGCCCAGAAATAGGCGTTGGCCGCGTTCATTTCGACTGCGCCGGAACGCACCGCGTCAAAGCCTTCGAGCGCCGGGATCAGTTCGCCGGCTGCGAAATGCTGGATCTTCAGGCGGCCGTCGGACATCGCCTCGACCTTCTTGCAGAAATCGGTCGGGCTGCCGGGGCCTTCGACATAGAAGGGCGAGCCGGGACCGTAGGCATTGGTCATCTTCCAGCTGAAGCTCGTCTGCGCGCGGGCGATCGAGGGGGTCGCGAGGGGAACGGCGGCGATGGTCGCGCCTGCGGCGAGGAATTTACGTCTGTCCATTGGCTGTCCTTTAATCGGGGAGGTGAGACACAGCCCTTAGAGAAACGATCACGGCGCAATGCCAAAGAGTTGAACCCGCAATTAAGCCGCAAAACTCACTTTGTATACAAAAATAGTTCTTAATTGGTGTTATGTGCACGAAATTTGCGCGCTGCAGGTATGGATTCGGCTTAGAATCGGGAAGACTTGAGCTTTTGCTGCGGACCAATGCGCAAAAAGGTTCGAATCTTGCGCCCGCGGCGCCGGGGATTGGCTCCACAGAGCAAAATTCAGGGCAGCTGGCCCGAAAATCGGAAGATTTGCTGATTTTCAGGGCATTTTTCGCCCTGAGACAGATTTTTCAGGGGACGCCTCAGGCAATCGCCCGCACCCTGCCCTTCCACAGTTGACAAAAGCACGCGTCGAATCCCGCATGAACGAACCAAGAAGTGAATGGTTCATCCATGTCGGATCCGAAAAATACAATCTTAGAGGGAAATGCCTTTGTTGATGTGCTGCGTCAGCTTCGCCTGATGCTCGCGAGCGGCAATATTCCGGCGAACGGCAAGCTGCCTGCGGAGCGTGACCTGGCCGAGACGCTCGGGGTCGGCCGCCGCGCGATCCGGCGCGCGCTGGAGACGCTCGAGAACGAGGGGCTGGTCTGGCGCAAACAGGGCAAGGGCACCTTCATCGGCCAGCCGCCCGATCCGACCGGGGCGCTCGCGGCCTCGATCGCCGGGCAGACCCGCGCCTCCGAAGTGGCCGAAGCACGTCTTTATATAGAGCCCGCCTTGGCCGGACTGTGTGCCGCACGCGCCAAGCCCGACGACGTGCGGCGGATGCGTGTCCTTGCCGAGCGCATCCACAAGACGGCCGATCGCGACACGGCCGAGCTTTGGGACGGCGCGCTGCACAAGATGATCGCACGCAGTGCGGGCAATCGCGTGTTGTTGACTGCGTTTTCGCTACTCGACGAAATCCGTAGCTCGGGGGTCTGGCGCGACCTGCGTGCGAAGGCGCGCGATCCCGCAGCGCGCGCGCTGTATTTCCGCCAGCACATGCAACTCGTCGATTGCATCGAGGCGGGGGATGTCGTGGGCGCGGAGGAGGCGATGCGCGATCATCTCTCGACGGTCTGGCAACGCATGCGGCAGGTGATTGAGCGGAGTGAGGTCGAAAATGGCTAGCCCTGCCCGTCTCCGCGACGATCGCACGACACCCAGCCCCTCAGAAGGTTGCGGGCGTCGCCACCCAGAGGATACGCGAGGTCCCCGGGTCGATGTTGCGATACCGATGCGGCAGGTTCGAGGCGAAGAAGAAACTGTCGCCCGGACCGAGAAAATGGCTCTGCCCGTTCACGATCAACTCGACCCGGCCTTGCAGGATGTAGCCAACCTCCTGCCCCGCGTGATGGATGTCGCCCCCGCTTTCAGCGCCGGGTTCGAGCGTATGGATATTCGCGTCGAGCATCAGGTCGGGGAAAGTCGGCGTCAGGCGCTCCAGCAGGATCGCCCCGCTCGCCCCGCCATGGCTGACCTTGACCGAGGGGCGTTCCTCGGCGCGCATCACGCTGATCTCGTCCTGCGAGGCTTCACTGGCGAAGAGCGCCACGATCGAGGTGTCGAGGGCCGCAAGAATGCGATGCAGCGTCCGCAGCGAGGGCGTCGCCTGATCGGTCTCGATCTTCGAGAGCATCGAGGGAGAGCAGCCGACCTCCTTGGCCAGCACCTGCAAGGTCTTGCCGCGCGCCTTTCGCGTCTCACGCAGCCGTGCGCCCAGATCGGACATGGTGCTTTGCGCCGACTCGGTTGCCCTTCCGTCTGGCTCCTGCCCCGTCACGCGATCGTCATCGTGCTTAATTTTTACGCCCATCCCTCGAAACCCGGCTCATAGAAGCGTCGCGATTATAATATAGGTCAAAAAAGTCGATTAGATCGACATAAAGTTGAACCTCATTCAAAAAATCAACGCAGTCTTTCCTCATATCTCAATCTTCGTCAGGCAACCTTGAGGAAAGTGGAATGAAATTCAATACTGGAAACGGGCTTCGCCGGATCGTCTTCACGCTCGGCGCCACGGCTGGGCTGCTGGTTGCGACCGGCGCGCAGGCCAAGGATACGGTCGAACTGGGCTTCATCGGCCCGCTGACGGGCGGCGTCTCCTCGATGGGTCTGGGCGGGCGCAACTCGGCTGAACTTGCGGTGAAGCTGCGCAATGCCGATCCCGACTCGAAATATCACTACGAGCTCGTCGCGCTCGATGACGAGTGCAAACCCAATGTCGGCGTTCAGGTTGCAACCAAGATGGCGACCGACCGCAAGGTCATCGGTACCATCGCGCATTACTGCTCGGCAGTGGCCATGGGGACGGTCGATGTCTATCACCGCTTCGGCCTGCCCGCGACGGTCTGGGGAGCGGTGCTTCCCGATATCACCTATGGCAACGATTACCCCGAGATCACCCGTGTCAACGGCACGATGATCAACCAGAACGAAAAGGCCGCCCAGTTCATGACCGGGCTCGGCTACAAGACCTTCGCGATCATCCATGACACGACCGATTATGGCAAAGGTCACAACAAGTACCTGTCGCAATTCCTGGCCCAAGACGGGGCCGAGGTGGTCGGCACCTTCGGCGTGACCTCGGACCAGCAGGACTTCACCGCCGAACTGACCCAGGTGAAGGCGCTCAACCCCGATGTCGTGGTCTATGCGGGCCTCACCCCGGGCGGCGTGCGGGTGCGCCAGCAGATGGAGAAACTCGGTATCGAAGCTGTCTTCGAGGGCGTCTCGGGGATCAAATCCGACGCATTCTTCGAAGGTCTGGGCGGCGATCTGGCCGAAGGCACGGTGACCTTCCTCGAAGGCGCGCCGGCCGAGAAGCTGCCGGGTGGCGCTTATTTCCTCAAGGAATACAACGCTGCCGGTTATGACAGCCCCCCCGAAGCCTATGGCCCCTTCGCCTTTGCCGCGATGGACCTGCTGATCGACGCGGTCGAGACCACGGGTCCGGATCGCAAGGCGGTCGTCGACTACATGTCGAAGGTCAAGGAGCACGACTCGATCACCGGCCCGATCACCTTCGACGATCACGGCCAGAACACCGTCGCGCTGATCACCGCCTATGTGGCGCAGGGCGGCAAGTGGGTCGTGTGGGAAGACAGCGATTACGCCAAGGGCACGCTGTCGCTCGTCGCGCCGAAATAAGGCGTACCAGCCAAACGCGGGCGGGCCGGTCGCGGCCCGCCTCTCCAATTTCTCGGGACATGAAGAGGCACGAATGGATTTCGGTCTGATCGCTCAATACCTCGCCAACGGCATCCTGCTCGGAACCATGTATGCGCTTGTCGCGGTAGGGTTCACGCTGTTTTTCGGCGTGCTCGATGTCATCAAGTTCAGCCATGGCGACGTGCTCATGCTGGGCACCTTCATCGGCTTCACCGCCTGGCTCGGCCTCGAGGCGATCGGGATCGTGAACCCGTGGATCCAGCTGGTCGGCGTGCTTCTGTGCAGCCTTGCGGGTACCGCCCTGATCGGGGCGGCGATCGCGAACTGGCTGATCCTGCCGCTGAAGAAGGCGCCACAGCTCAACACGCTTCTGATCACCCTGATGCTGGGCACGGCGATCCGCGAAGCGGTGCGTCTCTTCTACCCGAACGGTTCGAACCCCAAGGCCTTCCCGGCCCTTCTGCCCGACGCCTCGGTCGAGATCGGCAGCTTCGCGCTGCGCGCCGACAGCGTGATCCTCGTCATCTCGGGGCTGGCGCTGATCGGGGCGCTGAACCTCGTGATCAACCGCACGCGCCTGGGCCTCGCGATCCGCGCTGTGGCGCAGGACGAAGAAACCGCGCGCACGATGGGGATCAACTACACGCTCGTCGTGCTGGCGACCTTCGCGATCGGCTCCGGCGTGGCGGCCTTCGCGGGGATCATGAACGGGCTCTACTACAACGAGATCAATTTCGGCATGGGCCTGATCCTCGGCCTGATCGGTTTCTCGGCGGCGATCATCGGCGGCCTGGGAAACCTCTATGGCGCGATCCTCGGCGGCTTTCTCTTCGCGGGCCTTCAGGTCATCGGCGCGGCCCTTCTACCCTTCGCTTCGGCCTACAAGGACGTGTTCGCCTTCGCCGTGGTGATTGCCCTGATGGCATGGAAGCCGACCGGGCTGATCCCTGAACGTTCCAGCGACCGGGTGTAAAACAAATGACCGATATTTCTCTTCCGCAATCGCAACCCTCGCGCCCCTGGATCTCCGCCGCTGCGGTGATCGTGGCCTCGGGGCTCTACTCCTGGGCGCTCCTGATGGCCGAGGAGACCTGGCAGGTTCTCTCGTTGCTCGTGCTCGCGGTCGTTGCGACAGGGGTCGCGATCAAGACCGGCTTCGTGCGGCGCGTCGAGCGTGACTGGGCGGCCTCCGAAACGCGGCTCAACCGGCTCGCCTTTGCGGTGCTGATCGCGCTGATCCTCGTCCTGTCGGGGTCGCATTTCGCGCTGCTGATGATCTCGACCGTGCTTCTTTATTTCGTGGCGTCTCTGGGGCTGAACATCCAGTTCGGCTTCACTGGCCTCGTGAACTTCGCGGGCGCGGCTTTCTTCGGCGCGGGGGCCTACACTGCCGCCGTTCTGGGCAATGTGCTGGTGATCCCGCCGCTCCTGATCCTGTTGGCAGGCGGTCTCGTCGCAATGGCGATCAGCCTGCCGCTGTTGATCCCGATCGTGCGCACGACTGGCCATTACGCCGCCGTCGTGACCATCGCTTTCGGCGTGCTGTTTCGCACCTTTCTCGAGGTCAACGAGATCCTCGGCGGCCCTCAGGGTCTGATGGTCAATTCGATGAAGCTCTTCGGCTGGGATTTCTACAACGCGCCGAGCCTCGGCAACCTCGAGATCTCCTTCTACCTCAACTACGCGCTGCTCGCGGCGGGGCTGGCGGCGCTGGTCTTCGCGCTGTTCCGGCGACTGGAGCGCAGCTGGATCGGGTTGCACATGGATGCGGTGCGACTGGATGAGACGGCCGCCGCCTGTTTCGGGATCTCGGTCAAGCGCACCAAGATCCTCGCCTTCCTGCTCGGCAACGTGATCCTCGGGGTGAGCGGGGCGCTTTACGGGATGATGATCTCCTTCATCGCGCCGGCCTCCTTCACCTTCTCCGACAGTCTGCTGCTGGTTTCGATCGTGCTCCTGGGCGGGCTTGGCAGCCCCTGGGGCGGCGCGATCGCGGCGGCGATCGTGGTACTCCTGCCAGAGAAGCTGCAACTGCTTCAGGAATACCGCTTCCTGCTCTTCTCGATCCTCGTGATGCTGGTGCTGCTGTTCCGCCCCGAGGGCATCCTGCCGCGCCATCTTCGCAACTTCTTCCCGAACCGGAGGACCGATGCATGACCGGACATTTGCTTGAATTCCGCAATGTCGTGAAGCGTTTCGGCGGCGTGACCGCACTGGACGATTTCTCGATGACGCTCGATCAGAGCGAGATCCTCGGCCTGATCGGTCCGAACGGCTCGGGCAAGACCACCAGCTTCAACGTGCTCACCGGCATTTACGGGCCGACCGAGGGGCAGGTCTTCTTCGAGGGACAGGAAATCACCGGCGCCGATCCGCGCGCCGTCTACGAAGCGGGGATCGTGCGTACCTTCCAGCGCTCGCGACTGTGCCTGTCGCTCTCGATCTACGACAACATCATGATCGGCGACACTTCACGGCTCGTGCGCGGGCTGTGGTCCAACCTGATCTCGCGGCGCCGGCTGGAAGAGCAGCTCGACATGACCCGCCGTCAGGCCCGCGATCTCGTGGCGACCTTCTCGGGGCATCTGGCCGACCGGATGGATCAGCCCGTGGGAGCCTTGCCGATGATCGAGCGGCGCCGGATCGAGATCTGCCGCGCGTTGATCTCGGGCCCGCGCCTTCTGCTGCTCGACGAGCCCTCGGCGGGGATGACCCATGACGAAACCCACCAGCTGATGGACGATATCCTCGACGTACGCGCGCGCGGCGAGGGGCTATCGATCATCATCGTCGAGCACGAGATGGGCGTGATCGAACGCATCACCGACCGCTGCATCGTGCTGAGCTATGGCCGCAAGATCGCCGAGGGCACCTATGCCGAGGTGGCCGCCGACAGCGAAGTGCAAAACGCCTATCTGGGAGCCGACTGATGGCAGGGATCGAAATCCGCAACCTCCGCGCGGCCTATGACAAGGCCGATGTGCTTCACGATGTCTCGCTCGACGTGGCGCCGGGCAAGATCACCTGCCTGCTGGGCTCGAACGGCGCGGGCAAATCGACCTTGATCCGAGCGATCCTCGGCCTGACGCCGCCCAATGCGGGCACCATCAAGCTTGAAGGCGAGGACATCACGGGCCTGCCAACCCACAAGGTGATTGCGCGCGGCATCGCCGCGATCCCCGAAGGCCGTCGCATGTTCCCCAAGATGAGCGTGACCGAGAACCTGCGTCTCGGCGCCTATCAGGTGCGCGACGAGGCACTCATCCGCCAGCGGCTCGAGAAGGTCTTCACGCTGTTCCCGCGACTGGCCGAGCGACGCGATCAGCTCGCAGGCACCATGTCGGGCGGTGAGCAGGCGATGGTCTCGATCGGGCGCGGCCTGATGGGCGGGCCAAAGATCCTGCTCATCGACGAGCCCTCGCTGGGTCTTTCGCCGCTCTACGTCAAAGAGAACTTCCGCATCATCCAGGGCATCCGCGACGAGGGGATCACCGTGTTCCTCGTCGAACAGAACGTGCGCCAGACGCTCGCGATTTCCGATTACGGTTATGTGCTCTCGGGCGGCAAGCTGGTTGCACAAGGAGCCGCCGCCGACCTGGCCTCGGACGAGGCCGTGCACGAAGCCTATTTCGGGTGACGGGATGGATGTCGTCGACCTCACACGCCACCTGATCGGTTTCGACACGATCAACCCGCCGGGACAGGAAGCCGAAGCGATGGCCTTCTGCGCCGATCTGCTGCGCGGCGGCGGGTTCGATGTCGAGGTCATTGCGCAAGGTTCGGACCGCTGCAACCTGATCGCCACGAAAGGCATCGGGGCGGGTCGGGCACTGGGTTTCACCGGGCATCTCGACACGGTGCCACTCGGAGGGGCCGCGTGGCGCTACCCGCCGCATGACGGGCTGATCGAAGGCGGCAAGCTCTACGGGCGGGGCAGTACCGACATGAAAGGCGGCGTCGCGGCGTTCATCTGCGCCGCGCTCGATGCGCCGGTACCGCCGGGTGGCATCGCAATCCTGCTGACCGCTGGCGAGGAAACCGGAAGCGATGGCGCCCGTGTGATGATCGAGGCGGGCCCGCTGCCGCCGATCGGCGCATTGATCGTCGCCGAGCCCACCGCAAACCGAGCCGTGCCCGGCCACAAGGGCGCGCTCTGGCTGCGGCTCGTGTTCCACGGGGTGACCGCGCATGGCTCGGCCCCAGAGGCGGGGGTCAACGCGATCGAACTGGCGATGGCGGCACTTACTCAAATCAAAGCGCTCGACCTCGGCCCGGCGCATCCGGTGATGGGCGCGCCGAGCCGCAATATCGGCACGATCTCGGGCGGGCTGAACACCAATTCCGTCCCCGACCGCTGCGAGGTGACGCTCGATCTGCGCTCGGTGCCGGGGATCGTTCATGATGACCTGGTCGCGAAGATCGAAACCTGCCTGCCCGCCGGGACCGAGCTTGCGCGGATCATCGACCTGCCCGCCGTCTGGACCGATCCCGACGATCCGTGGATCGAGGGGATCACGGAACTCAGTGCCCGTGTGGCGAACCAGCCCTCCAACCCGATGGCGATGAGCTATTTCACCGACGCGTCGATCTTCACGCCCGCGCTGGACGCGGTGCCGACCGTCATTCTGGGCCCCGGAGAGCCGCAGCTTGCGCACAAGACCGATGAATATGTGGCCCTGTCACGCCTTGAAGAAGCGGTTAGGATCTACCGCGCGGCGCTAGGCCAGTGGGAGGGATGAGCCGATGAAGGATCTCGCAGAGGGTCTGCCCGGAGCGGTCGCGACGGTACGCGCGATCTCGGAGGGGCGGCTGAGCGCGGAAAGCGCCCTGCAAGCGCGGCTTGAACGATGCGCCGCGATGGAAGCGGAGATCGGCGCCTGGGTGCATCTCGACGCCGAAGGCGCCCTGGCTCACGCCCGCGCGCTCGATGCCGGACCGATGCGGGGGCCGCTGCACGGGGTGGCGCTCGGGATAAAGGACATCTTCGCCGTGCGCGACATGCCCTGGCGTTGCGGCTCGCCAATCTGGGCCGACCGGATCGCGCCATTCGACGCGGGCTCGGTCGCGCTGGCGCGCGCCGCTGGCGCGGTGATCCTCGGCAAGACCGAAACGACCGAATTCGCAGGCTACCAACCCAGCCGCACCCGCAACCCGGTGGTGCCGGGTGCGACGCCGGGCGGCTCTTCCTCGGGCTCGGCCGCTGCGGTCGCCGCCGGAATGGTGCCGCTTGCACTGGGCACGCAGACCTCCGGCTCGATCATCCGCCCCGCCTCCTTCTGCGGTGTGGTCGGCTACAAACCCTCCTTCGATCTGGTCGAAACCTGGGGCGTGGCGGTCTTCGCGCGCTCCTTCGACACGGTCGGGGCCTTCGCACGTTCCGTGCCCGATGCGGCACTCGCAATCGAGGCGCTTTCGGGGCTCGCCCTGCAACCGGGCCGGACGACGGCCACACCGCGCCTCATCCCGTTCCGCGGGCCGACATGGGACATCGGATCCCCCGAGCTCCACGCTCTCTGGACCGATTTCGAGACCAGCCTGCCCGCCGAGCAGAGCGCACCATTCGCTGCCGCGCTGAGCGCCACGATGCGCGACATTCCCGCGCTGCATGCCCGGATCATGGCCGTCGAAGCCTCCGAGGCGCTGGCTCATGAATATGAGATCGGCGCAGACCTGCTTTCCGCCAAGCTGCGCGCGCAGCTTGAAGAAGGGGCGGCGCAAACGCCCGAGCAACGCCTGAACGACCGGTCCGCGATGCTGGCCTTCCGTCAGCGCATGATGGCCGAGACCTCTCCCGGAGACATCTGGCTGACCCCGGCCGCGCCCGGCGCCGCCCCGCCCTTCGAGAGCGGCACGGGCGATCCCGCCTTCAACCGGATCTGGTCGCTTCTGGGTTTTCCCGCCTGCACGGTCCCGTTGCTCGAAGACAGCGCGGGCCGCCCGATCGGGGTGCAGGTCGTCGGGCGACTGGGCGAGGACGCACTGGTTCTCGAAGTCGCTGACCGCCTCATGCGAGATCGCTTCGAGCACGGCGAGATCTGAGCCTTATCCCTTCAGCTACTCGAAAATATCTCTGGGAGGGCGCCCACGGGGCAGCGCCCCCTAGGTTATTTCCGCCCGAAGAACCGGTCGAAGAACCCTTTCGCGCCCTCCTCGGCATCGTCCCAGGCCTCGCCGGCATCTTCGAGCAGCGGGTCGATCGAGCGCTCGCGGAATTGCCGCCACATCGCCCGGATCGTGAGCAGGATCACCACCAGCAGAGTAAGGATGATGATATTTGCCCAAGGGATGATCCGCGTGTCGGGGCTGGGCACGACTTTCAGCCCGACTGCGTTGGGGAAGATGCTCAGCCAGCGCGAGCGCCAGCCGTAGCGCGTCACCGACACCCAGATCGGGTCCGCCTGGGTCGAGATCAGCGACTCGGCCTGGGCCTGGAGATCAGAGCTGTCGAGCTTGAAATAGGGCGGCCAGCCCCAGCCGGTATCCTCGTTCCGAAACACCAGCGTCTTGCTGTTCGGGCGCACCGTGTTGATGAAGCGTACATCGCGGCTCGTGGCGCTCGCGGTACCCACATCCGGCGTCGCCCAGAAGATCGAGTTCTCCCCGAAATCGACGCGGCGCACCTCGGTGCCGACGATACGCACGATGTCATGGCGCGGCAGGTTGTAATGCAGGAAAGTCGCCACGATGGCGAAAAGCACCGCCCAGAAACCCCATTTCACGTAACGCATCGCACCCTCACCTGTAATTCATGAAATAGACGATCACCGCGACCAGCGTGACCGGCAGCACATAGACGAGCCAGATCAGCTTGCGCAGCAGGCTCTTTTCGTAATCTCGCATACCCTCTTCGACAAATGCGTCGCGGGTCTGGGCTATATCACCATAGGCGTGAGTGACATCCCATTCCTTTTCGAGCGACTCCCGGCGCAGCGAGCGGGCATAGATCCGCACCAGCCAGAACAGGATCGTCAGCGCGATCAGACCGAAAACTGCCAATCGGATGAGAGCCAGCATCCTGCGCTCCTTGCCTCAACGGGGGCAGCCTAGGCCGGTGCTGCGGCGAAGGCCAGTCTCAGCGCAACCTCAGCCCCAGACTCACCCCTTGCGCGCGGCCATGGCCATGCGGATCAGCTTGATCGCGATGGCCGCGGCCGCGACCGGGATCAGCGCCATCACATAGGTCGCGGCAAACATCTGGCGCGGCGCGTAACCGTTCGTGCAGCTGCCCGCGTCCGAGAAGAAATTGAACACGAAGCCTGCGCCGCAGGCCGTGCCGGTCATGTAAAAAGCCGGCAACAACATCCCCACCGGCACCAGCGCGAGCAGTTTCGCCCAGTCATATTTCGACAGCCAGCCGCCGACCGCGATGCAGATCACCAGCGCGAAGCCCAGAAACAGGTTCATCATCGTCCTCCTGCCCGACGCCCTCGCCGGGTTTGCCCTGCAATAGCGCGCCGGGTCGTCCTTGGCCATGCGTTTTCCACTTGGAACACGGGCCGCGGCAGGTCTAGCGTGGCGGCATGGACCTCGCTGCGCGCCTCAAACTCGAGATCGACAGCCGCCACGACGATCTGGTCGCGCTGACCCAGGATCTCATCCGCATCCCGACGCTCAACCCGCCGGGGCGGCATTACCTCGAGATCTGCGAATATCTCGCGGATCGGCTGGGCGCGCGGGGCTTTTCGACCGAGCTGATCCGCGCCCATGATGCGCCCGGTGACAGCGAACGCTATCCGCGCTGGAACCTCGTGGCGCGGATCGAAGGCGGACGACCCGGCGAATGCGTGCATTTCAACTCGCATCACGACGTGGTCGAGATCGGCCATGGCTGGACCCGCGATCCCTTCGGCGCCGAGATCGAGGGCGACCGGATCTACGGGCGCGGCGCCTGCGATATGAAGGGCGGGCTCGCGGCCTCGGTGATTGCGGCAGAGGCTTTCCTGGCAGCCTGCCCCGATTTCGCGGGCGCGATCGAGGTCTCCGCGACAGCCGACGAGGAAACCGGCGGCTATGGCGGGGTGGCCTATCTCGCGGCGCAAGGCCGCTTTGACCCCGCCCGCGTGCAGCATGTCATCATCCCCGAACCCCTGCACAAGGATCAGATCTGCCTCGGCCATCGCGGCGTCTGGTGGGCCGAGATCGAGACGATGGGCCGGATCGCGCATGGCTCGATGCCGTTCCTTGGTGACAGCGCGATCCGCCATATGGGCGCGGTTCTGGCCGAGATGGAGGAGACGCTTTATCCGCTCCTGCTGGGCAAACGCACTGAGATGCCGGTGATCCCCGAAGGCGCGCGGGCCTCGACGCTGAATGTCAATTCGATCCATGGCGGCGAACCCGAGCAGGAGGCGGACTATACCGGCCTGCCAGCGCCCTGCGTGGCCGATCGTTGCCGTATCGTGATCGACCGGCGTTTTCTGATCGAAGAAGATCTGACCGAGGTGAAGGCCGAGATCACCGCGCTGATGGAGCGGGTGAAAGTGCGCCGCCCCACGTTCCGCTACGAGATCCGCGATCTCTTCGAGGTGCAGCCCTCGATGACAGAGCACGATGCGCCCGTCGTGCGCTCCACCGCCGCCGCGATCGAGGCGGTGCTGGGGCGCGAGGCCGCCTATGTCGTCAGCCCCGGCACCTATGATCAGAAGCATATCGACCGGATCGGGCGACTGAAGAACTGCATCGCCTATGGGCCGGGGTTGCTGGAGCTGGCACATCAGCCCGACGAATGGGTGGGCATCACCGACATGGCCGACAGCGCGAAGGTGATGGCGCTCGTGCTGGCGGAGCTGCTGGCCCCCTGAAGAAAACATGCCTTTGCCAAGGGGGGCTCTGCCCCCGTCCGCTGACGCGGACTCCCCCGAGATATTTTCGTCAAGAAGAAGGGAGATCAGCCGTGCCAGGCGGCAACAGTTTTCAGACTTGAGAAACCATAGAGCGCCTCGAAGCCCTTCTCGCGACCATGGCCGGATTTACCGATCCCGCCGAAGGGCAGCTCGACCCCGCCACCCGCGCCGTAATTGTTGAGAAACACCTGTCCCGCGCGCAGGCGTTTGGCAAGGCGCATCAGGCGCGGTCCGTTTTCTGACCAGACGGAAGCCACGAGCCCGTAATCGGTGCCATTGGCGATCGCGACGGCCTCTTCCTCATCCTCGAAGGGAATGACGATCTGGGCGGGGCCGAAGATTTCCTCTTGCGCGAGGCGGTGCGCACCATGTCCGCCGCCGATCAGGGTCGGAGCGACGTAATGGCCGGTCGCGGGCGCATCCCCGGCGATCGTGCCTTGCGCGGCGATGGTCAGGTCCGAGGCGAGGCTCAGATAGGTCTCGACAATCTGTTTCTGCCGTCCCGAGATCAACGGACCCAGATTGTGATCGGCAAGCGCGGGCCCGACGACCAGAGCGCGGTAGCGCGCGGCCATCTTTTCGAGCACCTCTTCGTAGCGCGATCTCTCGACGAGGATACGCGAGGCCGCCGAACAGGTCTGACCCGCGTTCTGGATGCCCGCATTGACGAGGAACGGGAGCGCGCGCTCGAGATCGGCATCCGCAAAGACAAGCTGGGGAGATTTTCCGCCGAGTTCGAGCGTGACGGGGACGACATTGGCGGCGGCGGCGGCCTGAATGAGCTGGCCCACCCCGACCGAACCCGTGAAAGAGATATGATTGATGCCCGGATGCGACGAGAGCGCCGCCCCCGCTTCCTCGCCCAGACCGGGAACGATATTCAGCGCGCCTGCGGGCATGCCGGCCTCTTCGGCAATACGGGCAAAGGCAAGCGCGGTAAGCGAAGCTTCCTCGGCGGGTTTGACGACCGCGGCATTGCCCATCGCGAGGGCGGCTCCGACGGACCGGCCGATGATCTGCATCGGGTAATTCCACGGCACGATATGGGCGGTCACGCCATGGGGCTCACGCAGGGTATAGGCGGTGTAGCCGTTGAGGTAGGGAATCGTCTCGCCCATCACCTTGTCGGCGGCCCCGCCGTAGAACTCGAGATAGCGCGCGAGCGCGGTCACATCGGCACGGGCCTGGCTCAGGGGCTTCCCGACATCCATCGCCTCGATCACCACAAGCTCTTCGGTCCGCGCAAGCACGAGACCCGACATCTTCATCAGGATGCGACCGCGTTCGGCGGCCGTGAGCTGGCCCCATTGCCCCTCGAGCGCCACTTGAGCCGCAGTCACGGCCTCGTCGATCTCGCTGGGGGTGCCGCGTGCGATCCGCGCCATTTCCGAGCCATCCGAGGGATTCTCGACGGCCAGTGTCTCGGGCGTCCGACGCCAGTTGCCGCCAATCAGCATTTCTTCGGGGTCGAACCATAGCGGCAGGGTCATGCGGGGCGCTCCTCTCGTCTCGCGAATGGCGCCAAGGTCCGCCGCAGATCCGTCAAGGTCAAGGGGGCGGCTTTCCGCCGACGCGGTAAGGAGGGGACTCGATCACATTCATGTTAGTGTGAGAGGAGGGAACTTTGGCCTATCTAGCGGATTGGTGATCGGGAACCGGGTGCGGGAGCGCCCTCCGAAGAGAGACAGGGAATTGCAAGTGACCACGTGTTCAATGACGCTCAAACGCGCGACCCGCCCGGCTTTGCTGGTGGGTCTTGTCGGGATTCTGGCAGCCTGCGCGAGCGAGCCGCACCAATACGCCCAGCCGACCCAGTCGAGCAAAACCGTTCCCTCGGAATATCAGGCGCGCGACGATGACGGGAAAGACATCCCGGCGGTGAACCCGAAATACCTCGTCGAACGCAACCGCCGCCAGATCGTGCCCTATCACGGGCCCGAACCGGTCGGCACGATCGTCGTCGATCCCTATGCGCGCTTCCTCTATTACATCACCGCCCCCGGTCAGGCCGAGCGCTATGGCGTTGCCGTGGGCCGCGACGGCAAGGGCTTTTCGGGCGATGCCACGATCCAGCGCAAACAGGAATATCCTAGCTGGACGCCTACGCAGAACATGATCAAGGAAGATCCCGATCTTTACGGGCCTTTGAAGGATGGTCTGCCCGGTGGTCTCGATAACCCGCTCGGAGCGCGGGCGCTTTATCTCTACAAGGACGGCAAGGATACCTATTACCGGATCCACGGCACGATGGACCCCTCCTCGATCGGGCGGGCGACCTCGGCTGGCTGTATCCGCCTGTTCAATCAGGACATCATCGACCTCTTCAACAAGATCCCGAAAGGGACAGAAGTGAAGGTGCGCAACCGCGAGGAAAGCCTCGATATGGAAGGGCCGGTCGTCCAGCTCCACTCGGGCTATGTCGTCTCAGCCTATAACCAGGTCGCGATCTCGGAAGACCAGAAGGCCTGGGAGGCCGGTCTGATCCCCGACCCGAACAAGGTCGAACAGGAGCAGCACGAAGCTTCGGTCGCGATGGCCGAGCAGGTGGGCGCCTCGGGAGAAACCGCGCAATCGCCCGATTGCGGCTATCCGGGTACCGCCCCCTGCACGGACGGGACCACGGCGAGCAACTGATCCACTTATTCAATCACCAGACAGACGGCGCGGCGCCTTCGGGCCCGCGCCGTTTGCCTTTGTAACAGCGGGGAAAAGCCGCCCCGATCTCCCCCGTGTCGCGGCGTTTCGGCATTCCTATCTTCCCTTGAGCGGCTCGGACCGTTAGGAGTTGCGACCAAGCAGATCAGGGAGGATTGCCCCATGAGCGCCACCGGAACCTCGCGTCAGAAGATGCCCGCCGACATTCTAGCGATGAAGGGCGGCGCGCCGATCGTTTGCCTGACCGCCTATACCACGCCGATCGCCAAGCTGGTCGACAGCCATTGCGATCTGGTGCTTGTGGGGGACTCGGTCGGCATGGTGCTGCACGGGCTGCCCTCGACGCTGGGCGTCACCATGGAGATGATGGTGATGCATGGTCAGGCCGTCGCGCGCGGGCTCTCGAACGCGCTGATGGTGATCGACATGCCGTTCGGCTCCTACGAGGAAAGCCCCGCGCAGGCGTTTCGCAACGCCGCCCGGCTGATGGCAGAGACCGGCGCAGGCGCGGTGAAGCTCGAAGGTGGCGTGCACATGGCCGAGACGATCGCGTTTCTCGTCGCCCGCGGCATCCCCGTGATGGCGCATATCGGGCTGACGCCGCAATCGGTGAACACGCTGGGCGGCTACAAGGTGCAGGGGCGCGGCGAGGGCCGTGCGCGGCTGATCGCGGATGCGAAAGCCGTGGCCGAGGCAGGGGCGTTCTCGGTCGTGCTCGAGAAAGTGCCGCAGGGCCTGGCCGATGAGATCACCGCCGAGGTCGCGATCCCGACCGTGGGGATCGGTGCCGGTGCGGGCTGCGACGGGCAGGTGCTGGTGGTCGATGACATGCTGGGCCTCTTCACCGATTTCAAACCGAAATTCGTCAAGCGTTTCGGGCAGCTCGGGGTGGCGGCCGAGGCGGCCGTGGCCGATTACGCCGCGGAGGTGCGTGACCGCTCCTTCCCGGCGGCCGAGCACAGCTTTGCCGATGAGGTCAAGAAATGACGCAAGTGATCCGCACCGCCGCCGAGCTGCGCGACAAGGTGGCCGCCTGGAAACGTTCGGGCATGCTCGTGGGCGTTGTGCCGACGATGGGGGCGCTGCATGACGGCCATTTGAGCCTCGCAAGGGCGGCACGCGAGCAGTCGGACCGGGTGATCGTGACGGTCTTCGTGAACCCGATGCAGTTCAACAATGCCTCCGATCTCGACAAATACCCGCGCGACGAGGCGAAGGATCTGGCGCTTCTGGAGGCCGAAGGGGTCGACGTGCTCTTCGCCCCCGGCGTGGACGAGGTCTATCCCGATGGCTTTGCCACGACCGTTTCGATAAAAGGCATCACTGAACCGCTCGAGGGCGCCTTCCGGCCCGGCCATTTTGACGGGGTCGCCACGGTTTGCTCGAAGCTTTTCGGCATGACGCAGGCAGGGCGCGCCTTTTTCGGCGAGAAGGACTGGCAGCAATTGCAGGTCGTCCAGCGCCTCGTGCGCGATCTCAACATCCCGACCCGCATCATCGGCTGCCCGACGATCCGCGAGGAAGACGGGCTCGCCATGTCCTCGCGCAATGTCCGCCTGACCGAAGCGGAGCGCGAGGTCGCGCCGCGCCTGCATGAGATCATGCAGCTTGCCGCGGCCGAGATCCGCGACGGGGTGTCGGCGCAGATCGCTCTGACCAATGCCGAAGCCGCGCTGCTGGAGGCCGGGTTCCGCGAGATCGAATATCTCGAGCTGCGCACCGTCGACGGGTTGCGCCCCGCGGAAGATCTGTCCGAGCCGGCGCGGATGCTTGTAGCACTCTGGCTGGGCGATGTGCGGCTGATCGACAATATCGCCGTCTGAGCCGCCAACCTGGCCCCTTGCGTGCGCCCTTCCTTCTGCCAAAGTGCGCCGGAGGGAGGAGCCACATGAGACTTGAAAACAAGACCGCCATCGTCACCGGTGCGGGTTCGGGCTTCGGCGCGGGCATCGCGCGCCGGTTCGCGGCCGAGGGCGCGCGCGTCATGGTTGCCGATCTGAACGAGGACGCCGCGCAGGCCGTTGCCGAAGAAATCGGCGGGGTTGCCTGTGCTGTCGATGTCAGCCGCGATGCGGATGTCGCCGCGATGACCAAAACCGCGCAGGACACCTGGGGCCGGATCGATATCCTCGTGAACAACGCAGGCACGACCCATCTGCCGAAACCGATGGAAGAGGTCACCGAGGAAGAGTTCGACCGCGTCTTGAACGTGAACGCCAAGTCGGTCTACCTGACCGCCCGCCATATCGTACCGCTGATGAAGGCGCAGCACGCGGGCGCGATCCTCAACGTGGCCTCGACCGCTGGCGTGAGCCCGCGTCCCAGGCTCAACTGGTACAATGCCTCCAAGGGCTGGATGATCACCGCGACCCGCGCGATGGCGGTGGAGCTTGCACCCGAGGGCATCCGCGTCAACGCGATCAACCCGGTCGCGGGCGAAACCCCGCTTCTGAAAAGCTTCATGGGCGAGGACACGCCCGAAGTGCGCGCGAAATTCCTCGCAACGATCCCCCTCGGGCGGTTTTCGACACCCGAGGACATGGCAAATGCCGCGCTGTTTCTGTGCTCCGACGAGGCGAGCATGATCACCGGCGTTGCGATGGAGGTCGATGGCGGGCGCTGTATCTGAGCGGGAGGGGCGTTCCCCTCCCCCACTCACAGCACGGCTGCGAGACGCGTGCCCTGATCAATCGCGCGCTTCGCGTCCAGCTCGGCCGCGACATCCGCGCCGCCGATCACATGCGGGCTGCGGCCAGCAGCGATGAGCGCATCGGCAAGCGAGCGGTCGGGAAGCTGCCCGGCACAAAGCACGACCGTATCGGCTTCGATCAGCGTCGGGTTCTCGCGGGCCTCGCCGAAGGTCACATGAAGCCCCTCTGCGGTGATCTTCTCGTAATTCACCCCGCCGATCATCTTCACATCCTTCATCTGAAGCGCCGCGCGATGGATCCAGCCGGTGGTTTTCCCAAGGCGACGCCCCAGCTTCTCGCGCTTGCGCTGCAGCAGGGTGACGGTGCGCGCGGGGGCCTCGGGCTGCGGCTCGACCAGACCGCCGGGCGTTGCCGCCGGATCGCCGACGCCCCATTCGCGCTTCCATTCCTCGAGGTCGAGCGTCGGGCTGTCGCTGACGGTCAGGAATTCGGCCACGTCGAAGCCGATCCCGCCCGCGCCGATCACCGCGACGCGCGGACCTGCGGTTACGCGCCCCTTGAGGATGTCGATATAGCTCACGACCTGCCCGCCCTCGTTGGGGATCTCGGGATCGCGCGGCAGAACTCCGGTGGCGATGATGATCTCGTCGAACCCGGCCAGCGCCTCGACCGTCGCTTCGGTATTGAGTTTCAGCGTTACCCCGGTTTTCGCGACCATCGTGGCGAACCAGTCGGTGAGGCCGTGGAACTCCTCCTTGCCGGGGATCGCGCGGGCCATGGTCAACTGGCCACCGATCTCGGTGCCGCGGTCGAAAACGGTGACCGCATGGCCGCGCTGCGCGGCAGTGATCGCGGCGGAGAGGCCGGCGGGGCCGGCGCCGACGACGGCGATGGTTTTCGGCGCATCGGTGGGGGTGATGGTGATCTCGGTCTCATGGCCCGCGCGCGGGTTCACGAGGCAGGACGACACTTTGCCCTGGAAGGTGTGATCGAGGCAGGCTTGGTTGCAGGCAATGCAGGGCGCGATCTCTGCGGCGCGGCCCTCCTGCGCTTTGACCACGAAATCTGGATCGGCGAGGAAGGGGCGCGCCATCGACACCATATCGGCGCAGCCTTCGCTCAGCACCGCTTCGGCAGTGGCGGGGTTGTTGATCCGGTTCGAGGTGATCACCGGGATCGAAACCTCGGGACGCAGCCGTCCGGTCAGCCAGGTGAAGGCCGCGCGCGGCACCGAGGTCGCGATGGTGGGCACGCGGGCCTCATGCCAGCCGATGCCGGTGTTGAGCATGGTTGCGCCCGCCGCCTCGATCGCCTTGGCCAGCGTCACGACCTCTTCCCAGGTCGAACCGTCGGGTACGAGATCAATCAGCGAGATCCGGAAGATCACGATGAAATCGGGGCCGACCGCCTCGCGCACGCGCTTCACCACCTCGACCGGCAGGCGCATCCGGTTCTCGAACGATCCACCCCAGCGGTCCTCGCGCTTGTTCGTATGGCGCACGAGGAACTGGTTGAGGAAATACCCTTCCGAGCCCATCACCTCGACGCCATCATAGCCTGCCTCGCGGGCGCGCGCGGCGGAAGTCGCGATATCGGCGATCTGCTTCTCGATCCCGGCCTCGTCGAGCTCTTTCGGCGGGAAAGGGGAGATCGGCGACTTGATCGCCGAGGCCGAGACACAATCGGGCCCGTAGGCGTAGCGGCCCGCATGCAGGATCTGCATCGCGATCCGCCCGCCCGCCGCGTGGACGCGATCGGTGATGAGGCGGTGATTGGCGATATCCTCCGGAGTGAAGAGGCCCGCCGCACCGGGAAACACGCCCCCTTCGGCATTCGGCGCCATGCCGCCCGTGACCATCAGCGCGACGCCACCGCGCGCACGCTCGGCATAGAACTCGGCCACCGCATTCCAGTCACCGCGCTCTTCGAGATTGGTATGCATCGAGCCCATCAACACGCGGTTGGGCAACGTGACATGGCCCAGGTTGAGCGGCTTGAGGAGCTGCGGATACTGGCTCATGAAATCCTCCCTGATTTGGGCAGCACTGTCGCGAGCGCGCCCCGTCTTGTCACGTCAAACGCGGCGTCATTGCGTCTGCGCATCGGTGTGAACGGGCGCGCGAGATGGCCCGTAACCACTTTGTCTGCACGGGAAACTATGCCGCGCGGAACCGTTTCGCGAGAGTAACCAACCCGTGACATTTCCCCCGTATTGTCGCCCCAAGGCCCCAATTGCGCCCGATTTGCCCCGGAAAACAGACGATAACGACAAACAAAACGAGTTCCGCAAAGGTGCGCTAGATGGATCGCCTGACTGAAATGGAAGCCTTCGCGATGGTCGTCGACCAGGGTGGCTTCACAGATGCCGCCAAGAAGATGGGCATTTCCAAATCCGCCGTGTCGAAGCACGTCTCCGCGCTTGAGGCACGTCTTGGCGCACGCCTGCTCAACCGCACCACGCGCCGCGTCTCCCCGACCGAGATCGGCTTGGCTTATTACGACCGTGCGCGCCGTGTGCTCAATGATGCAGGCGAGGCGGATGCCCTCGTCACCTCGATGCAAACCGCGCCCTCGGGGCTGTTGCGCATCTCGGTCGCGACGGATTTCGGCGTGAACCTGCTATCGCCCGTTTTGGGCGATTTCTTGCAGGAATTTCCCGACATCACCGTGAACATGGTTCTGAACAACCGCTACGTCGAACTGATCTCGGAAGGCTTCGACATGGCGATCCGTGTCGGCGAGCTGGAAGATAGCAGCCTGCGCGCACGCAAACTGACCGAGACGTCGCGGCGGATGATCGCCGCGCCCGAGTATTTCGAGAAATACGGGCGCCCCGAACGGATCGACGACCTCAACGAACACAAGCTGCTGCATTACTCCAACCAGTCGGCGGGCAATGTCTGGAAGCTGACCGCGCCTTCGGGCGAGCGGCGTCAGGTGCGTTCGGCGGGCTGGCTCACGGTGAATGACGGCCAATCACTGCTGCATGCCTGCATCGCCGGACTTGGCATCGCCTACCTGCCGTCCTTCCTTTACGCCGACGCGATGCGTCAGGGGCTCGTGGAAGAGGCGATGCCCGACCTCCCGATGGAGACGCTGGGCATCTACGCGATCTATCCGCCGGGCCGCTTCACCCAGCCGAAAGTGCGCGCTTTCATCGATTTCCTCGCCCAGACCTTCGCCGAGAAGGGCCCTGACAACTGGTGAGCCGATCTTCCCCTGCGGGGTCCGATCCGCCTGGACCGCGCTAACTCCGGGTCGAAGTGAGAACCACTTCGACCCGTCTGTTTTTCTCGCGCCCCTCTTTCGTCAGGCTGCTGGCGCGCGGAGCGAGAAATCCTGCCCCTTCGGCGCTCACCTGAGCCGGGTCGACCCCGTATTCGGAGATCAACTTGGCGCGCACCGATTGCGCACGCTTCTTCGAGAGCGCGATATTGGCCGCCAGAGACCCCACCGCATCGGTATGACCGACGAGCATCACCTGCATATCGGGATTGGCCTTGAGAAACTGCGCCAGCGTCGCGAGAGACGCAAACTCGCCCGGCCCAAGGGTCGATGCCCCGGAGGGGAAGTCGAGATCGTCGAGCGCAACGGAGCCGCGGGTCTCGAGCGCGCGGGCGAAGTTCGAAGGGGGCGGCGTCGCGGCTGATCCGGTCGCGGGCAGGGGAGCTGCGGCCTGCGGCGTCGCGAGCGGGTTATCGGGCTGCGCCGGTGTCACGTCGAGCACGCTCAGATCGGTGACCTGAATAAAGCCGGATTCGGACGATCGCGACACAGTGATCGCCACGTATTCGTCTCCCTTGCGCGCCGCGAGATAGCGGAAATCGCCCAGATCGACATGCATCGAGGGCTCGGGCAGCAGATCCAGCGCATAACGGAAATCGAAGCCGCCACAGGCATCGGTGTCGCATTCGTAAAGCAGGGTGTAGCCCGCCGCAGTCAGCTGGTCGCGAAGAGGCGCGAGGATCTGAAGCGTGGTGTTCTGGTTCGCCCTGAGCCGCCAAGCGGTATCGCTGCGCGCGCCTTCGAGCGCGATATGTTTGATCTTGCCATCCTGCCAGGGGCCGACCGCGAGCGAATAGCTCGTCGCGGGGCTCGCCTCCTGCGCCGATTGCGTCGCACCGCCCGGCAGGGTGAGGGCTAGCGGCTCCGCCAGCGCGGGCGCGGCGCAAAGCGTCGCCAGCAGGATGGCGGTCAGGCGGGTCACCGGGCCTCCTCCTTGCGGCGGTAGTGATACTGCGCACGCGCCTCCATCCCGAGGTCGTTCGCGAGCCCGTTCGAGGCGTCATTGACCAGCGTCACGATCATCTCGAACCGCGTTGCGCCCGCATCGGAAGCCCAGCGGGCCGCCTCGTGAACCATCTGGCGGGCAAGGCCCATGCGACGGAACTGGGGAGCGACGGCCAAAGCGTGCAACATTGCCGTGTCCTCATGGAGCGCGACGAACGCGGCACCCGCCGCGCGATCCTGCTTGCGACCCAGCACGCAGGCTTTCGGCCCGGTCACGCGCTCCATGATCGCCTGCCGCTCGGGGCCGACATCGAGCTCGCACCAAAGATCGCGGGCGATCTGGAGCGGCGGCCAATGGGCAAACGCTGTGACGGGCGGCACCTCGCCTTGCACCGTCTCGATCGGGGCGGACCAGAGACAGACCGGATCATAAGCCTCATAGCCACGCCCTTCGAGCACGGCGTCAAGCGCGTCCTCGCCATCGCGGATCATGAAACGCGGGATCTGACCGAGCGCGCGATGGGCGGCTTCCGCAGCCGGGATATCGGCCTCTGCCAGAGGCACTTCGAGCGTGGCGCAGCTCACGCGTGAGCCACCACCCTGACCGTCGCGGATCAGGAACCCTCCGGCGCGGCGGAATTGCGCGGGCGGCCAGGTCGCGTCGATGATCGCATAGGCGTCGGTCATTTGCCCTCCGGGAAGGCGGCCTTGAGCGCCTGCCAGCCCGCCTCGACCTGCTCGGGGTCGGTACCGCGGGTCACGAGATTGGTGCCATACTGCCCTTCCTGCACGAAGGGGTAGGACCCGATCGAGAGGTCGGGGAAACGTCCTGCGATCTCTCGCAGCTCATCGGCCACCGAGGCCTCGGCGACCATCACCTGCCAGTTGCGCGAGATCAGCGGTGCCCCGCCGGTGAGCTTCGGCAAGAGCCCCTCCACCATCGCCTGAAAGATATTGGGCACGCCCGCCATCACATGCACATTGGTCAGAGAAAACCCCGGTGCGCCCGAAACCGGATTGTCGATCAGTTCAGCGCCTTCAGGAATGCGCGCCATGCGCAGACGGGCGGCGGTGAATTCGACCCCGCGCGCGGCGTAATGTTCGGCAAGGATCAAGCGCGCATCCTCGCGCACGTCGAGCGTCGCCCCCATCGCCTCCGCCACCGCATCAGCCGTGATGTCGTCATGGGTCGGGCCGATGCCGCCGCTTGTGAAAAGATGATCGTGGCTTGCGGAAAGCTCACGCACCGCCGCCACGATCACGTCGTTGTCGTCCGGCACGACCCGGATCTCGCGGCACGTGATGCCATGCTCGACCAGCTTTCCGGCGAGGAAATGCGCGTTACCTTCGCGGGTACGGCCGGTGAGGATCTCGTCGCCGATGATCAGGATCGCTGCTGTGGGATTGGGCATCATCTCGCTCCTTTCGACTTGGTATAGGATGCGCGCGCGGCATCGAAAAGAGCGTGCACTGGTCAAGCCCTTCTTTTGTGACTATCTAGGGCCCCGCAACCTGCAAGGAGTGGACCCTTGGACGACAGCCAGGCCCGAGTGACCAAAGACGGAATCCGGATTTACAACGAGAGCGATTTTGCCGGAATGCGCGCCGCCTCTCAGGTGACCGCGCAGATCCTCGACGAGGTCGCGGATCTCGTGAAGCCGGGGGTGAGCACGAGCGAGCTCGACGCCTTCATCGAGAAGCGCGTGACCGAACTGGGCGCGACATCGGCCACGATCGGCTATCGCGGCTATCGCCATGCGAGCTGCATCTCGGTCAACCACGTGGTCTGCCACGGCATCCCGGGCGACAAGAAGCTCAAGGATGGCGACATCATCAATATCGACGTAACGGTGATTGTGGATGGCTGGTACGGCGACAGCTCGCGCATGTATGTCGCGGGCACTCTGAGCCGCAAAGCCGAGCGCCTGATCCAGGTCACCCATGACGCGCTGATGATCGGGATCGAACAGGTCAAGCCGGGCAACACCTTCGGCGATATCGGCCATGCGATCCAGAAATTCGTCGAAGGCCATCGCATGTCGGTGGTGCGTGACTTCTGTGGCCATGGCGTGGGCAAAGTGTTCCATGCGCCGCCGAACGTGCTCCATTACGGGCGCGCGGGAACGGGCGCAGTGCTCGAGGAAGGCATGATCTTCACCATCGAGCCGATGGTGAACCTGGGCCGCCCCGAGACCAAGGTGCTCGCCGACGACTGGACGGCAGTGACGCGCGACAAATCGCTCTCCGCGCAGTTCGAACATTCGGTCGGCGTGACCGCAGATGGCTGCGAGATCTTCACGCTGAGCCCCGCGAACCGTTTCCATCCGACCTGGCGATAAGCCGGCCGACGCGGCCGGACGAAACCGCATTTCCCAGGACCGCTATACGATCTAAAACAGTCGGCAAGGGGGATTGCCCCTTTTGGCTTTGCGGGCTCACTCCCCGGATTGTCCGGACGAATTCGTAGGAGGGTTGAATGCGCGCACCTGCCGATGAAACCTTTGCCGAGATGCTGCGCGCAGCAGTGCCGGGGCTGAGCGTCGGTGCGCCCGGAGCCTCCTACCTCGAAGAACCGCGCGGTCGGCACAAGGGCTGCGGCGGTGTGCTGGTCAAACCGGCCTCGACAGCGGAAGTCGCAGCCGTGCTGCGGACCTGTCATGCGGCGGGT
The DNA here is from genome assembly GCF_000714535.1 of Thioclava pacifica DSM 10166. Lineage (GTDB taxonomy): Bacteria > Pseudomonadota > Alphaproteobacteria > Rhodobacterales > Rhodobacteraceae > Thioclava > Thioclava pacifica. The sequence continues at coordinate 139,794 of NZ_AUND01000012.1, forward strand.
GTGGGTGTCGTGCCCTATGGCGGCGGCACCGGGCTGGTCGGCGGGCAAATCGTCGAAGACGGTCCTGCACCGGTGATCCTGAGCCTCGAAAAGATGACGGCCATACGCGCCATTACGCGCCATGTGCTCGAGATCGAGGCCGGCGCCACCCTGCAGGCGGCGCAGGACGCAGCGGACGGCGCGGAGCGGCTTTTCCCGCTGACCATCGCGAGCCAGGGCTCGGCGCGGATCGGGGGCGTCTTGGCGACCAATGCAGGCGGGGTGAACGTGCTGCGCTATGGCAATGCACGCGAGCTGTGCCTCGGGGTCGAGGCGGTGCTGGCCGATGGCACGGTGATTTCGGGGCTCAAGCATCTGCGCAAGGACAACACGGGCTACGATCTGAAGGACCTGCTGATCGGCTCGGAAGGCACGCTGGGGATCATCACTGCGGCGACGCTGCGGCTGCTGCCGAAACCGGCGGCGGTGGGCACGGCGATGATGGTGGTCGAGAGCCCATCCGCGGCGCTGGAGCTGCTGGAGCTGGCCGAGGCGCGGATGCCGGGCTGTGTCTCGGCTTTCGAGCTGATCTCGGGACAGGGGCTGCGGTTCCTCGATGCGGTCGGCCCGGACGTGCATCAGCCATTTACCACCCGGCCCGACTGGTCAGTCCTGATCGAGATCGGATTGCCCGAGGGGCTGGCGGCCGAGGAAGCGCTGGCGGGACTGTTTGAAGCCGCCGAAGGGCTCGTCAGCGACGGGGTGATCGCAAGCTCCGAGAACCAGCGCGCCCAGATGTGGGCGCTGCGCGAGAGCCTGCCGGAGGCGAACAAGCGGATCGGTTCGATCTCCAGTCACGATATTTCTCTGCCGCTGCCGAAGCTGGCGCAGTTCATCGAAGAGGCGCAGGTGGCGCTGCGCGCGCTCGCCGATATCCGGATCAACTGCTTCGGTCATGTCGGCGACGGCAACCTGCATTTCAACGCCTTCCCGGCGGAAGGGCGCGACCGCAAGGAGTACGAAAACCTGCGTCGCGCGATCCCGGAGACGGTCTATGATTTGGTGGATCGTTTCGGCGGCTCGATCTCGGCCGAGCATGGGATCGGACGGCTGAAGGTCGGCGATCTGGAGCGCTATGGCGATCCGGGGAAGCTGGCGGCGATGCGGGCGATCAAGGCAGCGCTGGACCCGAAAGGCATCCTGAACCCCGGTGCGGTGCTCGCCGAGCGCTGAGCCCAAAAAGAAACGCGCCCCGCCAGGAGAGCAGGCGGAGCGCGGCGTTCCGGTTCACGTGTCTATGCAAGCAGCCGAACCATCAGGCCCGCTCACGATAGCCCGATTCGCGTAAGCAAGATGTTAACGCGCATGAGAATAGGGCAGCGCCGCTGCCTGACGCGCGACCCGCGCCACGTCACGGCTCAGCGGCAAATCCTCGATCCGGTCGAGATCGACCCAACGGGCATTCAGCGCATCGTCGGCAGCACTCGGCTCTCCGGCGAGCCAACGGCATTCGACCGCCACCAGCACGAAATGATGCTCCAGAGCGCCCTCCGCGTCATGGGCGAGGACATCGAGGGCCGTGAAGGCATGGGCTGCCTGCGCCTGCACGCCGGTCTCTTCGCGCAGCTCGCGCTCTGCCGCCTTCAGGAGTGTCTCGCCGAATTCGATCTTGCCGCCGGGAAATCCCCAGAGCCCGGCATCGGGCGGGTTCGCGCGCCGCACCAGCAGGGCCTGCCCGTCGCGGATCACCACGGCAAGGACGGCAGCAACCGGACCCGGGTTCACAGCCCCTCGAACTCGCAGAGCACGTTCACATTCATGCCGAGGCTTTCCAAGAGCTTGCGCCCGCCTAGTTCCGGCAGATCGACGATGAAGGAGAGGCCCACGATCTCGCCGCCGACCCGCTCGATCAGCTGGATGCCCGCCTGTGCGGTGCCTCCCGTCGCCAGCAGGTCATCGACGATCAGGACCTTTTCGCCGGGCTGGATCGCGTCCTCGTGCATCTCCATCACCGCCTCGCCATATTCCAGCTTGTAGGCCTGGCTGATCGTCTGGCCGGGCAGCTTGCCTTTCTTGCGGATCGGCACGAAGCCCTTGGAGAGCTGATGCGCGATCGCGCCGCCAAGGATGAAGCCGCGCGCTTCCAGCCCCACGACCTTGTCGATCTGCTGGCCCGCCCAAGGGTGCAGCAACTGATCGATCGCCATACGGAAGCCGCGCGGATCGGCAAACAGCGTTGTCACATCGCGGAACATGATCCCCTCATGCGGGAAATCGGCGATGGTGCGGATATAGTCTTTGACGTCTTTCATTCGGTCCTCAGAGGTCGAGCACGCGGCCCGCGATGGTCTTGAGTTTCGCTTTCATCTCGGCCGAGCGCTTTTCGGGCGCGGTCATGATCGCACTGTCGAGCGCGTGGGTGCAGCCGGTCGCACAATCGCCCGCGGCGCCCTTGAGCAGGTCCGGCAGGGCCGCGACCAGATCGCGGGCCTTGCCGGCATTCTTGATCGCGACGGCCACGACCTGCGCCACGTCCACCGCGTCGTGGTCGGGGTGCCAGCAATCGAAATCGGTGATCATCGCGACGCAGGCGTAATGCAGTTCGGCCTCGCGGGCGAGCTTGGCCTCGGGCATCCCGGTCATGCCGATCACATCCGCGCCCCATTGACGATAAAGCTCGCTCTCGGCCTTGGTCGAAAATTGCGGGCCCTCCATCGCGACATAGGTGCCGCCCTCATGAACTTTCACGCCGGTCTTGCGCGCGGCCTCGGCGCAGGCTGCCGAGAGATCGGCGCAGACAGGATGCGCAACCGAGACATGGCCGACCATACCGGGGCCGAAGAAGCTCTTCTCACGCGCGAAAGTGCGATCAATATATTGATCCACGATCAGGAAATCGCCCGGCGCATAGGCCTCTTTCAGCGAGCCCACCGCCGAGACAGCAATGAGATCGGTGACACCCAGCTGCTTCATCGCGGCGATATTGGCGCGGTAAGGAACGGTGGTCGGCGTCTCGACATGGCCGCGCCCGTGGCGGGGCAGGAAGGCCATCTTCACGCCGTTGAGCGTACCGGTCAGCACCTGATCGGAAGGCGCGCCGAAGGGCGTCTCGACCGTGACCCATTCGGCGGCCTCCAGCCCGTCGATCTGGTAGACGCCCGAGCCGCCGATCACCCCGATCATCTTCTCCATTCCACTCTTCCTCCGGCTGTCCGCAAACAATCGCGGCGAGCCTAAGCCCCGGGCGCGCGGGAGGAAAGGGGGATTGCAGCCGGGTGCCGCGCGGTTTATCGGCGCAGAGGGGGCCGGGAGCACCCCCTCGGGAGGATCAATGGAAAACCTGCGCGGCTCGGTGCTGATGGTCATCGCGATGGCGGCCTTCGCGATGGAGGACATGTTCGTCAAATCCGCCTCGACACATGTCGCGGTCGGCTTGGTGCTGATGCTGTTCGGTCTCGGCGGGATGGTGGTCTTCGCCACCCTGATCACGGCGCGCGGCCAGCGTTTGCTGCACCCGGCGCTGCTCTCGAAGCCTCTGCTGATCAAGCTCGCGCTCGAGGTGGTGGGGCGGCTCGGCTACACGCTCGGGATCGCGCTGACGCCGCTCTCGAACGCCGCGGCCATTCTGCAAGCCACGCCTCTCGTCGTGGTCGCGGGCGCGGCGGTGGTGTTCTCCGAACGCGTGGGGATGCGCCGCTGGATCGCGGTCGGCATCGGGTTTCTCGGCGTGCTGATCGTGCTGCGCCCCGGCCTCGACGGGTTCGTGCCCGCCGCGCTTTGGACCGTGCTGGGGATGCTGGGCTTCGCGGGCCGTGACCTTGCGACCCGCGCCTGTCCGCCGGTGTTGTCGAATTTCCAGCTCAGCTTCTATGGTTTCATGATGCTGATCCCGACCGGCGCGCTGATCCTGATGATCTTCGGTGGCCCGACCTTGCCCGACCTGATCGCGCTGCGCGACATCGCGGGCGCAGTCGCCTTCGGCAGCTTCGCCTATTGGTCGCTGACGAAAGCGATGCGAATGGGCGAGGTGTCGGTCATCACGCCCTTCCGTTACACCCGCCTGATCTTCGCGCTGATCCTCGGTGCGGTGGTCTTCGGCGAGCGGCCCGATACGGCAATGATTGCGGGGGCGCTTCTGATCGTGGCGAGCGGGCTCTACACCCTGCTCGAGGGCCGCCGCGCGCGCAGAGCCTGAGCGCAGATCTTACCCCCCGGCGGGCCGCAGCATCTCGAAATCCTCATTCACCGCAGCATAATCCCCGCGGTAGCCAAAACGCACGAGCCGGTCCTTGGGCCGGTAGAAACCGTCGCGCAAGCACGCGTCTGCGATATGAACGCCCGTGACCTCGCCATGGACGAGGAAATTCGCATCCCCCAACAGCTCCACCACCTGCACCAGCCGACATTCGAGACTCGCAGGAGCCTCCGCCACGCGCGGACAGTCGATCGTCTCGCATTCGGCTTTGTCGATCCCGCATTCGGCAAACTCATCCGTCCCCGCCGGGAAATTCGCGCAAGAAGCGTTCATCTGGTCCTTGAGCGCATAGGTCACGAGATTGACGCAGAACACGCCCGACTCGCGGATCTGCGCGACACTATCCTTGGTGCCTTCGCGATCAGGCTTGGAGGAGGTCGAGGAAAAGATCACCTGCGGCGGCGTGTAGGCCACCGCATTGAAGAAGGAATAGGGCGCGAGATTGTCGCCCATTGTCCCGCGCGTCGAGATCCAGCCGATCGGACGCGGCGCCACGATCGCGTTGAACGGGTTATGCGGCAGCCCATGGCCATCTTGCGGTCGATAGAACATGCTTTCTCCTGTTTGATCCTGATCTTAGTGCGTGCTACCGCGTCGAACAGGGCGAAAGGACGGGCGCGATGTATCAGCTCGAAGAGGAAACGGACGAGGACTGGTGGGAAGTCGAGGCGCTCTACGACCTCTGCTTTGCGCCCGGCCGCACGGCGCTGTCCTCTTATCGCCTGCGCGACGGGGTGAAAAAGGTCGCCCCGCTGTGCCTCACGCTGCGCCAGGATGGCATCCTCGCTGCGGTGATCCGCTACTGGCCGGTGCTCGTCGGCGGCAAACGGGTGCTGCTCCTCGGTCCCGTGGCGGTCCACCCGACGCGCCAAGGCGAAGGGCTCGGCGGGCTCTTGATGCACGAAAGCCTCGCCGAAGCGCATCGACTGGGCTGGGAACGCGTGCTGCTCGTAGGTGACGAACCCTATTACTCGCGCTTCGGTTTCGAAAAGCTCGAAGGGGTCGAGATGCCGCCCCCCACCAATCCCGACCGGGTGCTCGGGCTTGAGCTGGTTCCCGGTGCCTGGGAGGGCGTGAAAGGTCCGGTCGAGAAGGCCGCCTGATTGCCGAAAGGCACCCACGCCCCCATATTTGGCGAAAAGCAGGAGATGCCCATGGCCGAGATCCTACCCCCCGTGACCGACCCCGTGCTGCTCAAGGAGCTCGACGCGCTGGCCAAACGTCACCGCGTCGCGGGTGGCGTCGTGATGCAACTGATCGGCTATGTCGGCACCTCCGCAGAAAGCCTGCTCGAGAAACTGCCGGCCCAGGTCCGGGGCGGGCTCGACGGCGCGACGGAACGCGCGCTCTCGGGCGCGATGGTGGCGGCGGAACGCTCGCGCGGCATCGTCTCGGACCGCCCCGACTGGCTCAACCGCACGCTGACAGCGGCAATGGGCGCGGCCGGTGGCGCAGGAGGTCTGGCAAGCTCGCTGGCCGAGCTGCCCTTCACCGTGACGATGCTTCTGCGCGCCATTCAGGGCATCGCCGCGGAACATGGTTTCGATCCCGCCTCCGACGAGGTGCGTCTCGAATGCCTGCGGGTCTTCGCCTCGGCCGGACCGCTTGAAAACGATGACGGGATGGACCTGAGCTTTCTCGCCGCGCGCGCCACGATCACCGGGCCGAGCATGAAATCCCTCATCGCCAAGGTCGCACCCCGGCTCTCGGCTGTGCTCGGCCAGAAACTCGCGGCCCAGGCCGCTCCGGTTCTGGGCGCGGTCGCGGGCGCAGCCGTGAACTACGCCTTCACCAGCTATTATCAGGAAATCGCCCGCGTCCATTTCGGTCTCAAACGCCTCGCCCGCGACAGCGGCGCCGATGAAGGCGTGCTGCGCGAAGAGCTCGTGGCGCGGATTGCGAAGTGATCTCCTATAAGCGCCCCTCTCACCCTTCGAGATGCCTCCGAAGGGGATGTTGGACGCTTTGGAAAGAAGCGGCTCTTCGCCTCCAACTGCTCCAAATATCCCGGGGGTGAATGGCCGCAAGGCCAGAGGGGGCAGCGCCCTGTGCCCGACCGTTAATTGTCGGCCTTGCCGGTCCAATCGCTCCTGTCACCACGAGGTGGCATCTCGCGCCTGTATTGCCCTTTGTGCTGATGGTTTCAGTCATCGTGCTCAAGCAACCGTGCCGAGCTCTGCGCGTCCTGACCGGTAAAGAAGAATGCCGCTGGACGTCCCGGCCCAGCCAGCGGAACGCAATGGAGACGAATCCACGCCACCGCGCCTCACACTGTTCCCCCTTTAACGCAAATTGCCGAGATCCATATGGATCTCGGCTGCGAGGCCATCTGGGGACGCTGGGTCCGGTATGAGGGTGATAGATCGGATGAGGCTGCCAAGCTCTTCGTTTGCGCGCGCGACGAGATCAGGATCGCCGAGCAAGGCTTCAAGGTCCTGAATTGCGGCTTCGAAAAGCGCCGCGATGTCAGGTGGTGCTGTGTCTTTCTTGGTCTGCTGCGCCTTGATCTGCATGATCCGCGCTTCAAGATCCGCCACCTCCGCTTTCAGCTCCTTGTCGCGGGCCGAGTAGTCTGCGTAATCCGCGCCCTGCTCGATAGCTTTCATGATCCCTTTGCGCGCCATGGTCGCCTTCGTTAGATCGGCGTTCGCGCGCTTGATCGCGGTTTCCAGATCAGTGCTGTCGAGCGCGCGCAGCTCGGCTTGAAATGCAGCTTCGAACTCCGCGATCAGCTCGGCGCTGTGCAGTTCAGCGCGCAGGGTGTCGAAGACGCGGGGCTCGATCCTGTCCTGTCGGATCGAGATCGTGTTGTTACAAGCCGATCTGCGTGCCTCGCGGCACTGGAAGCGGTTCTTGCCGGATTTGACATAAGGCGCCCCGCAGCAGCCACAGATCAGGAGTCCGCTGAGCAGGTGCTTCGAACGACGCGCAGCATGGGCATTCCCCGACTTGTCGGCTTTGAGAGTGCGCTGCGCAAGCTCTGCTTGAACGGCGTCCCAAAGGTCCTGCGGCACGATCCTCAGATCTTCGTGGGTCCCGCGCACCACATCCTCCTCGGTAGCGAAAACGGCTTTCTCGCCAGTCTCCGGGTGATAACGACGGCCGAACTTACAGACCGAGGCCTCGCCGATATAGAGGCGGTTGTTCAGAATGCCTTCCTCGCGATCTTTGCGGCCTCGGATCGTCGAGCCATCCCAGCTGCCACCCTTAGGTGCCGGGATCCGATCGGCGTTCAACCCCTTGGCGATCGCGTGTGCAGATTTACCGTCAGCGGTCTCCCGAAAAATCCGTTGGACGACTTCGGCCTGTTCCGGGTCAATCTCCCGGTTCAATCCAGTAGGACTCTCGCGCTTCCGATAGCCGTAGGCGCTGGTGTGAAGGCGCCCACGCGCGACTGCGCCTTGCATTCCCCGACGCGTGTGAGCACCGATCATCTCCGAGAACTGCTGTGCGCCAAAACCTCCGAGAAGAACCTTGAAGAAATCCTGCGGGCCTTCTTTCACCGAATGCAGCTCGACGCCCTGAAACTTGAACAGATCGAACTGAGAAAGCGCATCCGCCACCTTACGGGTCAGGCGATCAAGCGCCTCGACCACAACGACATCGACTTCGCTTCGACCGATTGCGTCTTTCATCGCCTGAAAGCCGGGACGGCGCATATTGCGCCCGGTCTTCTCGCGATCTTCGAAGATTGCGACAACCGTCCAACCGTTGCGGTCGCATTCGCGCCGGGCCATGGCGATTTGGTCTTCGATCGAAGTCGCTTTCTGAAGGCTCGACGAGTAGCGGGCATAGATGGCGGCGCGGATCATTTGATGCTCCGCTCGGCCGGAGCTGCATTGATATTCGCGGGCTGGGCAGCCTCGACGAAGCGCCGTGCGGCCGCGCGACCGAGAAGGGAGACGAGCCCAGTCGGCGCGCGCTCGATCCGGATCGTGCCGCCGGGGTTGTCGTTGGCTGCGGTCAGCGTTTGGGTGGATGCCTGCATGTTGTGAGCCTCTTGGTCTGATTTTCGGTTTTCTGAAGCTGTAAAGACCCCCGAAAACTAAAAATGGAAATTTGGCGATCCGTATCGATTTTGACGCCAAGCCTTTGTTTTTGCGAAATAAGAAAATCCAAGCTCGGGTGATTAAATAGACTTAATCTGCCCCGAAAAGGGAGCGCAGATCCCGTTCGGACCCGCGCCCCAAGTTGGGTGGCTGGCTTACTTGCCGAGCCACCGAAGACGGCGGATTTCTTGATCCGCCGCGATCAGATCCGCAACGCGTTCCGAGTGGTTCAGGGCCACCCTCAACTCGTCGCGAAACACCTCGACCGTGTCGTCGGGGAGGAAGGCCCCGAGCCGCTCGATGCAGAGCGCGATTTCGGCTCGGGGCCCGTCGCCAATCGTGTCGCGCCGCTCCAGCCTGCGCTCGAGCGCGGTGAGCTCCGTGCGGATATCCTCGGCGATGCCTTGAGAGAGATCAGAGGCCGATTGCAGCGCAAGACGCAGCGCGCCGGTCGCATCGGCGGCGATGTCCTGAATCCGGTCGATGTCGGGCGTTTTCTGTTCGGGCGAGGACAGGATGATCCGATGGGTGTTGCCGCTCGGGATCATGTTGGGAACGAGCATTGTTGTAACTCCTGTTGCGATTGGGAAAGGCGGCAGCGCCGGCGAACTGACGCTGCCGAAAGGCTTCAGCGTCAGGTGCCGGTGATGACCGCCCGCGCCGCGGCCCGGGCCCGGGCCTCGATCACCGACTTGCGGTCATCGACGCGCGCGCGGCGGCGCTCGGCGCGCGCCTCGGCAGCGATGTCGGCCTCGGCCTGAAGTCGCGCCCGGATCGCGTGCATCCGCTGCAGCGGACGCCCGGTCAGACGGCCAAGCACAGGCGTGCGCAGGGTCGGGCTGACCGCGAAGGCGCGATTGTTGGGGCGCACGATCACAATGCGATCGCCGCGAAACGCCGTCGCGCGGTCGAGCCCGGCCACGCGCGCATCGTGCGAGCCGAGCGGGATGGCATAGCCCTTGCGGACTTTCTCGGTGACGGAGGTGCCGTAGGCGATGGTGAGCCAGCGCTGTCCGGAGATCAGGGCGGACGCGAGAACGAGACAAGGGCGGGCCTTCGGTTCAGGGCCGGTCTTGCCCTCGTTCGTGGGGAAGCGGAACGAGACGATGTCGCCGGAGCGCAAGGTCTCGGACCACGCGTGCGGCTTCGTCTCGACGGTCGAGGGAACGTTGTCGAACATGGGATTCTCCATTTTGGGAAAAGATCGACACGCTCCCGCTCCGGCCCCTGCGAGGTGTCCGGGTTTCGGTCGCGCGTCATATCGACTGCGCGACCGAAACCCGGACGCCTCGGCGGCCTCTCACGCGAAACCACTCGGGCCTTGGCCCGCAGTCATTCGAGGAGCGGCACAAAGCTGGAGGGGGTTCGGGGGAGGCGCGCCCAAGCGGCCTCCCCCGGGCGCAGGGGGTGTCCAGAGGGGGAGTGCAGAACGACGACCCTCTGGTCCCGCGGAAGGCGGCCGGGGTAGTCCAGAGGGGGTGGCGAGCGCCCCTATGGTCCGTCGGAGGACGCCAGGGGGAGGCCGGAGGGGGCGCGGCGAGCGATCTCCCTTCGGTCCCGCGGAAGGCGCGGGGTCCGGGGCAGCGCCCCGGCGAACGGCTTCTGACAGGGAGCGCCAACGGCCCGGACTGTCAGATGCTTAGTGAGTAGATACTTAGACCAAATGGAGATGTTGCTTGGGTTGCTTCGCAAGGCCTCCGAAACGGAATTTGCCATCTCAGGCACGATCCTTCTGCTTCCATTCAACGCGTCGGGTCTTCAGGCAAGAAACGAGCGAGCTGTTGACAGTGATGCAGGCGACAACGTCAAAGGAGGATCGACCTTCACAAGCTCTTGATCTCAAGTCGTGCGAGGTGTGAGATCTGATATAGATGTTGGCGCGACATTGGGATTGTTTCCGGTCAAATGTGACTCTACAAATGAAGAAAGGAAGATGATTTCCCAGATTTCTTTAAGAGAACAAAGTTTGGGTGGCAGACGGTTTGAATTTTACGGTGCGCCCGCCAAGTTGAGCGAGAAGATAAACGACATGAAAGATCGAGTATGACACCTAAAATTGTTTCTGTATTTAACAACAAAGGTGGTGTCGGAAAGACAACGCTTACTTTTCACCTCGCGCATGCCTTGGGCGAGTTGGGAAAAAAGGTTTTACTTGTCGATTTCGATCCCCAATGTAACTTGACCATTGTCTCTATGACCATGGAGCAAATTGAGAAAATTTGGACCGCCGAAGATGCATTCATTGAAGACTTTGCCGCAGCAAAAGAGAATGAGTCTGCCGACAATTTTGATAGATTATTGGATGACGTAAGATCTATCCACTTCATACTCAAGCCAACAGAAGACGGCACCGCAGAACTCCCTCGGCTGCCTCCTCCGGCCTCTTTAACAAAAAACGTGGACTTGCTTCCCGGAAGATTAACGCTCCACCTCTTTGAGGCAAAGATTGGTGAGCGTTGGAGCGGGATTTATCAAGGCGACCCTTTGGCGCTTCGGACCGCAACTCGGGCGCGAGAGTTGGCTTACAAATACGCAGATATGCATGGCTATGACATTGTAATATTCGACACTTCTCCGAGTCTAGGCGCCCTAAATCGGGACATCCTCACTTTGACCGATGGGTTTCTTATTCCGTGCTCTCCTGATCTTTTTTCGATATATGGGATCCGGAACATTGGTGGTGCCTTAGATCTATGGCGAAAGCAATTCGACACAATTTTTCACCTTTTGTCAGACACCAAGAGATCCCAATTTCCCGAGAAGTTCGTTCGCTTGATAGGTTACACTTTGTATAATGCGAGAAGGTATTCTGGGCAAAAAAATCCTCTCGGTTTGGCTGCAGCCCACTATCACTATGCGGAGCAGATTCCCGGCACAATTCGCAACCATATTGATCCAGAAAACTCGCTTCCCTTTGACGAAATATTGGGTGGTTCGATCGGTGGTGACTCTGTAATCTACGCTCATAACACCTTTCCGAGTTTAGCTCAAAAATACCACCTTCCCATGTGGCGCTTGCCCGAGTCCGAACTTCAACCAGAAGACAAGAGCACGATTGGGGGGAATCAACAAAAATTCAAAGATACGCAACAGATGTATCATGCGTTTGCTAGTGACGTAATTGATAGGATTGCGAAGCTATGACAGATACAAAATCCAATGAGGAGGCACCCCCTCTTGCTATTAGCGAAGATGCCATCGAAGAAGTCATTTCTGCCTACAGCGCACGAAAACTTGAGCTTCAGATTTTCGTTGATAGTGTCGTCGCTTTTTTGACAAGTCATCCTGATCTTTCACTGAATGGATCTTCTGTTGTGCACTCTGCGAAATCTCGACTTAAAGACGAGAGTCATTTGAGAGAGAAAATTCTTCGAAAGGCGAAAGATGGAAAAGAAATAAATAAAAACAATATTTTTGAGAGCGTCACCGACTTGGGCGGTGTTAGGATTCTTCATCTTTTTCAAGAAGACTTTAGGCACATTGATGCGCTAATAAGAAAGAAGGTTGAGGAAGGGGATTGGATTTTCAACGAAAAACCTGTCGCAAACACATGGGACCCAGAAACAATAAATTTCTTCAACAACTTCGACTTGGAGGTCAGACAGAGGCCGACATTTTACACCAGCGTTCATTATTTAGTGAAGCCGAGAGCAGACTCTCCACTTTGCTGTGAAATTCAGGTGCGAACATTGTTTGAAGAAATTTGGGGTGAAGTCGATCATCAAATTAATTACCCCCACGCTACGGAAAATATAGCCCTTCGCGAACAGTTACTGGTTCTATCGAAAATATCTGGAGCTGGGAGCCGATTGCTGGACTCTATTCGACGCGTGCGAGATGCGGAGCAAGAAAGTTAACTTTCTGAATTGATTTCTCAGAAAGTCACCCTGGATTGAAATTCAGAGACTAATCTTCTCACCTTCTGAGCCCTCGCAGATTCAGGCTGCATAATGGTCTTGGTCGGCGAGTTGCAATTCGACCTCCAGTGAGCCGCTCACACGCGCATAAACCCAGTTCCGCAGTGTGACCGCCCAACATAAAAAATGCGCGGGTTTCTGCGCTCATGATTTTAATTTTTCGGTGGCTTCCATGGCCAGAACCCTAAAAGAGAGGGTGAACATGCATATCTACACTGCGGCGCGTTCAAGCATTTCACAATGACTTATGCGAGCTATCTCACTTCAAGCGTCGGACCATATCAACGCATTTTTTATTAGGGCAGCCTCAGCAGAGCACACCGGCATCCCCTCAGATTCTTCGATAGATCGTTTAGAAAAGTGGTCGCGACTGAATCATCCTTGCGTCATAGGTCAAGAAAAATTTTCATTAATCCCCGCTCCTGTTCGTAAACATTAAATACACCACCAGAGTGATTAAGAACCGCTCAATAGGGCGCGGCCCTAGTGTCTAGCTTTCACGTTTTCTCCCTCCGCCCACTTTCCGACGGCAACCCCAACAGGAGGCCGTCATGTCCGCGTATCAACCTATCGACGTATCCGCTGCTGCGTCGGTGTCTTCGCCCCGTCCCGTCGTGCTGCGTTTTGCAGAGCTCTATCCACAGCAGCTCTACCGCTATCGGATGCACGGTGAGCGCAAGCAGCAAGAAGATCGACTGGATCATGTCGATCTGAGCCGCACACCGCTGAACGAACAGATCCTCGGCTCCTCGAATTGGCACAAAGAGCTTAGGCAGGCGGTGCGCCTCGCGAGCCTTCAGAATATCAATCAACAGGTCGAAGGGCTGCGCGCAGCCAAGCGTCACAAGGAAGCTGACCGTCGCTTGATCGAGGGGCCGCGCGACCCGTGGCGCAAGTCAAAATCCGGTCCATTGCGCGAGTTCATCATCACCGCAAACCGCGAGTGGTTTGTGCCCCCTGAGACTGACAGCCGCTTTGTAGGGACCGACGCAGAGAAAGCATCGGCACGGCAACAATTGATCCAAGAGCGCGAAGCGCAGTTTCAGGCAAGGGCAATCGAATGGCTGAGATCGCGCTTCGGCGATCAGGTTCTCCATGCCCGTGCGGATCGCGACGAGACAACATTCCACATCCACGGGGTGATCGCGCCCTGGACCGAGAAACACACGAAGCGCAGCGGCAAACAGCGCCTCATCCAGCCATCCTCCCATGCACTTCTGAAGGATTACGAGAAGGCGCAGGACGACATTGGGGAGTTCTTTACCTCTCTGGGACTGGCACGCGGAGAACGACAGGCCGCAGCTCGCCGGAAAGCGAAGGAAGAGAAAAAGACCGATCCGAGCGTGATCATTCCGGGTCGCAAGAAACATGTCCCGGCGCATGTCTGGCGCGCGAATGAGGAGGTCCGCTTGGTCCGCGAAAAAGCCAAGATCGAGGCCGAGACGAAGAAGCTCGAAGCAGAGCAGAAGCGCGCCGAGCGACTGCAGCGTGATGCCAAAGACCAACGAAAGGCTCTGAACGCCGCAAACAAGCGCGTCGAAGCGCGCGAGGCCGAGGCGAATGAAGTGATCGAATAGCCTCACACGCAGCGACGGGGAGCCTCATCCCGGCGCATGGCGACCGACTGGCGGTGGCACCGCGCCTTCCGAAGGAGTCGCGGGAGCGGGAGCGGCTGGAACGCCTCTTGACCGCGCCTGGTGCCTCGGCGCGCAAGCTACTGATCCATCTGGGCGGCGCCTATCGAGCCTTCCGGCTGGGGGCAGCCCGAAAAGCCGAGAATGATGTCGCCGCACGGGTGGCTGCGGTCGCGCAGAAAGAAACAGCTCTCGAAAAGCTGCGGGCCAAGATGCTCGCGGCTCTCCCGTCGAACCTGCGCGGCCATTTCATCGCGGATACGCAAATCGAAAAACGAGAGGTCGAAGATGCAACCAAGGCGCTGAAAGGAAAGAGCAAAAATGGTGATCAATGGAGCTGATAAATCCGCTTCTTGTCGAACCCCGGAGGTCCACATTCATTCCTCACCCCTCGCACGCATAGGAGCACGACATGACCGTTCAAATCCCCCAAACCCAGCAAGACCGCATCTTCCAGCAGTATCTGAATCTCCAGAACAAAGTCGCTCAGGTAGCCGAAAAAGAGCACAAGGCGCAACTGCGCCGACGGCGCTATGTCCTCGACGCCTTTGGCAAGTGGCTGGACAAGGCGCCCCGCAGTGAGGTCGAGGCTTTCCTCAAGGCGCTCTCGGAGGCTTCGTGCGCCGCTGACAGCAAGCGGATCGCAGACTACCTGGCGAAACTGCCTCCCGAACCGGAAGCAACCACTCCGGCCTCGCCTCCCGCACCGCGAGCCTCGACCACGGAAAAGCCTCAGGAGAGGCCCGCGGATCCCAAGAGCAACTGATCAGCGATCACTTCGTGTCGGCGTTAATAATCACGCACGCCAAGCACAAAAGCCCGCCAGTCGACTGGCGGGCTTTCGGCAATGCGCATAGCGTTAGTAGAAAGGCGAGGCCGTTTGACAACTAACGGTCGGGCAGCGCCCCCTCCCCCCTTCACCGGAAACCGATTGACCCGGCAAGCAGCTGTGCGACCGTCGGCTGATCGAGATAGCCGGTCACGGTCAGGCCACTCGCTTTCTGAAAACGGCGAATGGCGCGGCGGGTGTTGTCGTCGAACACGCCATCCACCTTGCCCGGTTTGAACCCCATCTGTGCGAGGCGCTGCTCTACAAGGGATTTCGCCACGCTGGGCAGGCCGAGCGCATCCTCGCGCGCCTTGGCCGCCTTGATCGCGTCGCTTTCCTGGCTTTGCTGCTGCAACTCGGCGATGCGCGCTTCGGCCTCGGCCTTGAAGGCCGGCTTCGGGCGGCTCGCGAGGTAATCGCGATAGGAAGCGATGGTATCGGCGTTGCGCGCAGCGTCCCAATCGGCACGATCGGCTGCCTGCGCTTCGGCGCGGCGGTCTGCCTCGATCGCGTCAAGCCGCTCCTGCGCGAGCTCAGCGAAGAGACCATCGGGGTATTTCTTCAGATAAGCGCGCAGACCCGCCTCATCGCCGGCCTTGCCGGTCTGCTCCCAAAAGGCGCGGTCCTGTCGGTCGATTTCGGCTTGGCGCGCCTCGGCCTCGGCTTTCAGCTCGGCGGCACGTTTCTCGCCCTGCGCTGACAGCGCGGTCAGCTGCGCGCGGGAGAGATAGCCGGTCGGGTCGAATCCGTTCGCCGTCTGCCAACGTGTGATCGCGCCACGTGAGCCGGGGCCGAAGATACCATCCACGCCCTTCGGGTCGAAATCGAGAATCGTGAGGTTCTGCTGCACCTCGCGGCGCTGGTCTCGCGTCAGGTTCAGCGCGTCTTCATCAGCCTTGGCCTGCCGTTCCGGCTCGGCCTTGAGCGTGGTGATCCGGGCTCTGGCCTCATCGGCATTCGGACCTTTGGGATAGCGATCAAGGTAAAGCTGATAGGCGGTGATCGAGTCTTCGGCCCGCGCCATATCCCAATACGGGGAGGAAGGATCGGCCTGCGGAGTCGCGACAGGAGCAGGCGCGGCCTGCATCTCGGCCGCAAGGAAACTGAAGCTGTCGGGCAGGTAGCCACTCGCGACGAGACCCTCGGACTGCGCGGCGCGCATCAGCGGCGCTCCGGGCTTCACCAGGTCACCGGACATCAGCGAGGCGACTTCCCGCGGGCTGCCACGCAATACGGTGACACCCTGCGGGATTGCGAGATCGCCAATGCCGGGTCGCGTCAGACCTCGACCCGTTCCCTCGTCATCGGCGCTACCGAGCAGCAGCACCGCCTGACCGGGATGAGATGCGAGCACGGTCATCACCGCCGAAAGCGGCAAAGCTTCGCTTACCGCCTCCGGCAGGGAGGTGTCACGCATGTCGGTCGGCAGGAACCACGTTTCGGCCCCCGCATGGATGAAGCGGCCCGAAAGAGCGACGACAACGCGGTCTGCATCGGTGGCACGGGTCACGAAATCGCGAAACCGCGCACGAATTTCCGAGGCAGACGCATCATCCTCGGTCAGGATCGAAAAGCCAGCCTGCTGCAAGCCAGCCTCGGCCTTGGTTGGCGCATCCGCGCCGCGCAGATCATCAATCCGGTCGTAATTTGCATTGCCCAGCACCAATGCCAGATCGGCGGCATGGGCAGGGAGCCCGAGCGCCGCCAGCGCGACGCCTGTCAGAAGAAGTTTTCGCATGGGGTCCTCCATCTCTCTCGACGAAGAAACCCGCGATCTTCCCTCCCGGTTCCTCAGTCGTATTTGCGCTGGTCGTCGATCACCTTGCCATCATTGGGCAGCGAGCCCGGCGCGACAAGCTCGATGACGCCCTTCATCTTCAAGGCCTCGCGAATTCCGCCGTCGAAACGCGCGGGATCGGAAGCTTCGGTCTCGATCTGCACCGTCATCACATCCATCTCGCCCTCGCGGGTCGCGACGACGCGAGCCTTGGCGACCTCGGCATGGGCGGCCACGAAGGCCGCGACCTGCTCCGGGCGCACGAACATGCCCTTGATCTTGGTGGTCTGGTCGGCGCGCCCCATCCAGCCCTTGATGCGCATATTGGTGCGCCCGCAGGGGCTGATCCCTTCCATCACAGCCGAGAGATCGCCGGTTGCGAAACGGATCAGCGGGTAATCGGGGTTGAGCGTGGTCACGACCACTTCGCCGACCTCGCCGGGAGCGACCGGATCGCCGGTGCCGGGGCGGACGATCTCGACGATCACGCCCTCGTCCACGATCATCCCCTCCATCGCCCGGCTTTCATAGGCGATATTGCCCAGATCAGCCGTGGCGTAGCATTGCAGGCAGGAGATGCCGCGATCGGCATAGCTCTGGCGCAGGCTCGGGAAGAGCGCGCCACCCGAAACGGTGGCCTTGGTGATCTTCAGCGCCTCGCCCATCTCATCGGCTTTCTCGAGGATGATGCGCAGATAATCGGGCGTGCCCGCGTAGGTGGTGGTGCCGATATCGGCGGCGGCGCGGACTTGCAGCTCGGTCTGGCCGGTGCCCGCGGGCAGGACGGCGGCGCCGACGGCACGCGCGGCGTTCTCGAACATCATGCCCGCCGGGGTCAGGTGGTAGCCGAAGCAGTTCTGCACGATATCGCCGGGACCAACTCCAGCCGCATGCGCAAACCGCCCGAGCCGCCACCAGTTCGGGCTGACATCGCCGGGTTCGTAGATCGGTCCGGGTGACTGGAAGATATGGGCGAAGGCATGGGCGGGCTTCGTGGTCAGACCGCCGAAGGGCGGAGCGCCCTTCTGCGCCGCGCCGAGATCGGATTTACGCAGAACCGGCAGTTTCGCCAAATCGGCACGCGAGATCACCTGTGCTGGATCGACACCCTCAAGATGCGCCGCGATCCCCGGCGCTTTCATCGCCGCTGCGATGAGAGCAGGCAGGCATTCGGCCAGCGAAGCCTCTCGCGCATCCGCGCTGCGGGTTTCCAAATCGTCGAAATACTCAGCCATCTCTCGACCCTTTCCGTTCGGCGGGCAAACCGCCCCCGTGCCGCACCCAAAACGCTGCGCAGCAATTGTTTTAATTCAATGTGTTACGATCACGCCAACCAACGCTTCCGGCGGCGATAGCTGCGCACGTCACGGAAGCTCTTACGGCCCTCGTCGGACATGCCGAGATAGAATTCCTTCACGTCGGGATTCTCACGCAGATCGGCCGCCGGGCCGTCCATCACGATGCGGCCCGATTCCAGGATGTAGCCGTAATGGGCATAGCGCAGCGCGACATTGGTGTTCTGCTCGGCCAGAAGGAAGGTCACGCCCTCGTTCTCGTTGACCGATTTCACGATCTCGAAGATCTGCTCCACAAGCTGCGGCGCGAGACCCATCGAGGGTTCGTCCAGCAGGATCGTCTCGGGGCGGCTCATCAGCGCGCGGCCCATCGCGACCATCTGCTGCTCCCCGCCCGAGGTATAGCCCGCCTGCGATTTGCGGCGCTCCTTCAGGCGCGGGAAGTAGTTATAGACCATCTCGAGATCGGCCTGGATCGCGCCGCGCCCGTCCTTGCGGGTATAGGCGCCGGTCAGCAGGTTTTCCTCGACAGTCAGGTGTTCGAAACAGTGACGGCCTTCCATCACCTGGATCACGCCCTTGCGCACGAGATCGGCGGGGCTCATTTCCTGCACGCGCTCGCCGCGATAGGTGATCGAGCCCTTGGTGACCTCGCCGCGCTCGGATTTGAGCAGGTTGGAGACTGCCTTGAGCGTCGTCGTCTTGCCCGCGCCATTGCCGCCCAGCAGCGCGGTGATCCCGCCCTTGGGTACGTTGAGGCTGACCCCCTTCAGCACGAGGATGACGTGATTGTAGATCACCTCGATATTGTTGACCTCGAGAAGGGTCGTGTCGGTTTTCGCAGCGTCCAGCATGGCTTTCTCCGGGGCGTTGGGGTGGCCCCCGGCGCAAGACGCCGGAGGCCGGTTTGGCTTAGTTGCACCGCTCGGCGATGTTGTTTTCCTTGGCGAAGGCCGCGGAATCTTCGGCGATCAGCGGGTCGATCACGCTCGAATCCGCCGAGATCCAGTCCGAAGCCGCGACCCATTTGCCGTCAGCGGCGTTCCACTTGAACATAAGGCCGGAGCCCGGACCGCCATGATCCGCGCAGGTCGCCTGGATCGGCTGGGCGAAGTTCGGAAGGCCCAGTTCATTCAGACGCGCCTCGGTCAGGTCGAGCTGTTCGAAACCGTCACGCACCTCTGCGGGCGTAACCGCCGAATGACCATGGATCTCCTGCGCCTTGCGGATCGCTTCGGAGATGATCATCGCCGCATACATGCCGCGCGAATAGAGCATCGTGCCCACTTCATCGCCCGCGCCCGCAGCCTTACCGGCGTCGATCACGTATTTCTGGATGTCCGCATAGACCGGGAAGTCCATGCCCGTGCCGTGGAAGGAAACGGTGGTGTACCCATCGGCCTTTTCACCAGCCGAGCGCACGTCGTTTTCCGAACCCGACCACCAGATGCCGACGAAGTTCTCCATCGGGAAGCGGATGTTCACGGCCTCCTGGATCGCGACCTGGTTCATAACGCCCCAGCCATACATGATGACGAAATCAGGCTTCGAACGGCGAACCTGAAGCCATTGCGACTTCTGTTCCTGGCCCGGATGGTCGACCGGCAGCAGTTCGAGTTCGAACCCGTCCCGCGCGGCGAGCTCCTGAAGGGTGCGGATCGGCTCCTTGCCGTAGGCGGAGTTATGATAGACCAGAGCGATCTTCTTGCCTTCGAGAGAGCCGCCAGCCTTGCCCATCAGGTATTGCTCGATGATCGAGGCGCCGTCCCAGTAGTTGGCGGGATAGTTGAACACCCACTCAAACACCTTGCCATTCGCCGCCGAGGTGCGGCCATAACCGGGCGTGTAAAGAACATGCCCGTCGGCGGTCACTTTCGGGATCAGCTGGTAGGTGATGCCGGTGGAGAGCGGGTTATAGGCCAGTGCGCCGTCGCCCTTGGTCGACTCGTAGCACTCCACACCTTTCTCGGTGTTGTAGGCGGTCTCGCATTCGGGCACGCGAACCATCTCGCCACCGATGCCGCCATCGCGTTCGTTGAGCAGCGTGAAATAGTCATTGAAACCGTCGGCATAGGGGATGCCGTTCGCGGCGTAAGGCCCGGTGCGATAGCTGAGGTTCGGCACCACCAGCTCGGCGAAGGCCGGGGCCGAGGTCAGCGTCATCGCCGCCGCGACCAGAGCGGTAAAGGTCTTCTTCATAGAGTTCTCCTCCCAGAGGTACTTTGTTCGTGCCGGGCTCGTCCCGGTTCTTCGATTTGTTGGGCGGCCCCGCCTTAGTGCGGGAAGGGCCAAAGCCGGAGTTTCTCTTTCGCCACGCGCCAGAGCTGCGCGAGGCCATGCGGTTCCGCGATCAGGAAGGTCACGATCAGACCGCCGACGATCATCAGCTCGATATGCGCGGCAAGGTCGGTCGGCCAACCAAGCGTGCCCACGAGCACGTTCTTGAGGAAGACCGGCAGCAGCACGAGGAAGGCCGCGCCCGCGAAGGAGCCGAAGATCGAGCCCAGACCGCCGATGATCACCATGAAGAGGATCAGGAAGCTCTTCTGGATCCCGAACGCCTCGCCCACTTCCGCCGCGCCCAGATAGACCGCGAAAAACAGCGCGCCGGCGATGCCGATGAAGAACGAGCTGACCGCAAAGGCCGAAAGCTTCGTCGTCAGCGGATTCACCCCGATGATCTCGGCGGCGATATCCATGTCGCGGATCGCCATCCATTTGCGCCCGACCGTGCCGCGCGTCAGGTTGCGCGCAATCAGCGCCACGATCGTCAGCATCACGAGGCAGAACATGTATTTCGCCATCGCCGAAGTCTGCGCGCCGGTGACGAACACGCCGAACATCGTGCGCTCGGGCGCGTTGATCTGGCCCGAAGCCGAGTAGTTGTAGAACCACGGCACCTTGTTGAACAGCCAGACAAGGAAGAACTGCGCCGCCAGCGTCGCCACCGCGAGGTAGAAGCCCTTGATGCGCAGGCTCGGCAGGCCGAAGAGCACGCCGACTGCCGCCGTGATACCACCTGCGAGAATGACATGGATGAAGATCGACACCTCGGGGAAGGCAGTCATCAGCTTGTAGACCGCGTAAGCGCCCACCGCCATGAAGCCCCCGGTGCCAAGCGACACCTGACCGGCGTATCCCACGAGGATGTTCAGCCCGATCGCCGCAATCGCGTAGATCAGAAACGGCACCGCGACCGCGTTGGCCCAGTAATCATTGATGAAGAGCGGCACGATCCCGAAGGCAATCGCCAGCACTACGTAATAACGCAGCCGGTCGAACTTGATCGGGAAGGTCTGGCTGTCCTCCCGGTAGGACGTTTTGAAATCACCTGCTTCGCGGTAAAACATCAGCCTCTCCCTTTCCCGAGGGAGAGACGATGTCCTCCCGTCAGCAGCCGCGCCGGATCCTGACCCAGGCCCAGAGCCCGGCCCCGGCGCCCAGCGCCGCCAGTGCGATATTCAGTGTTTGCAGTTGCGTCGGCTCTTCCGGTGGTGCGGCTAGCGCGATCCAGCCGAAGGCGAGCGCTGCTCCCCAGCCAATCGTGAATACGGTTGCGCAGGTCTTCATCGGTAACGGTCCTCCCAAAGCTCGTCACGGTGTCGTGACGGCGGGCTCCCTTCCCGTTGATGCCACGACATGTGACAGCTTGTCGCACCCCTGCGCACCGATCAAGAAAATTATCACTGCGGTGTGAAAGCATCGTGATCATGGTTCAGACCCTCTCGATGATCTTCTCGCCGAACAGGCCCTGCGGCCGGAACACGAGGAAGACGAGTGCGAGGACATAAGCGAACCAGTTCTCGGTTGCGCCACCGAGGAACGGAGCCCCGATCAGCAGCTCGAACAGTTTCTCGCCCACACCGATGATCAGACCGCCGACAATGGCGCCCGGGATCGAGGTAAAGCCACCCAACATGAGCACCGGAAGCGCCTTGAGCGCGATCAGCGAGAGCGAGAACTGCACGCCCGATTTCGAACCCCACATGATGCCGGCGACCAGCGCCACGAAGCCCGCGATCGACCAGACAAGGATCCAGATGAAGCGCAGCGAGATCCCGACCGACAGCGCGGCCTGGTGATCGTCAGCTACAGCACGCAGCGCGCGACCCTGCTTGGAGTATTGCGAGAACACCGTCAGCGCGGCCACCAGCAGCACCGCGACGATGGCCGCCACGATATCGAGATTGTCGATGAAGAAGCCGTAGCCGAACATGTTGTAGGTGACACTGTCGATGGTCTCGTTGATGCCCTGCGGCAGACCCACATCGAGCGTTTTGATGTCCGAGCCCCACATCACGTCCCCGAAACCTTCGAGGAAATAGGCCATCCCGATCGTCGCCATGAAGAGGATGATCGGCGCCTGATTGACGAGATGCTTGAGCACCACCTTCTCGATGATGATCGCGAGCACCACCATCACACCGACGGTCAACAGGATCGCGACCAGCGCCGGGACTTCCCAGGGAAAGTTGGTGTAATGCTTGCCGGTCATCGCGTTGATGAGATGGGCGAAGGGCACCTGCCCTTTCTGGATGCCCACCAGCGTGAGCGCGGCGAACAGGGCCAGCACGCCCTGGGCGTAGTTAAAGATGCCGGAGGCCTTGAAGATCAGAACGAAGCCCAGTGCCACGAGCGCATAAAGCACCCCCGCCATCAGGCCATTCAGCGTCACCTCGGCGGCGTAGAGAACGATATCAGGCATGACGCGCCTCCGATTTCTGAGTTGCGGTGCGGATGGTGTCAGTCATGGGCCACCCCCAGATAGGCGTCGATGACGTCCTGATTGTTGCGCACCTCGTCAGGGGTGCCGTCGCCGATCTTCTTGCCGTAATCCATCACCACGACGCGGTCGGAGAGGTCCATGACCACGCCCATGTCGTGCTCGATCAGCACGATCGTGGTGCCGAATTCGTCGTTCACATCGAGGATGAAGCGGCTCATGTCCTCTTTTTCCTCGACGTTCATCCCGGCCATCGGCTCATCGAGCAGCAGCAGCTTCGGCTCCGCGGCCAGCGCGCGGGCCAGCTCGACCCGCTTCTTCAGGCCATAGGGCAGACGGCCAACCGGAGTTTTCCGAATATTCTGAATCTCAAGAAAGTCGATGATCTTCTCGACCTTCTCGCGATGCTCGTCTTCTTCCTTCGCGGCACCCGTCCACCACCAGCCGGCCTGTGCCAGAAGACCGCTTTTCATATGGGTCAGGCGGCCGGTCATGATGTTGTCGAGCACCGACATGCCGTCAAAAAGCGCGATGTTCTGGAAGGTCCGCGCGATGCCGAGCCGGGCGACCTGGTAGGGCCGCATCGGACCGCGCTTGTAGCCGTGGAACCAGACCTCGCCCTCGGTCGGAATGTAGAAGCCCGAGATCACGTTCAGCATCGAGGATTTACCCGCGCCGTTCGGGCCGATGATCGCCCGGATCTCGCCTTCGCGAATGTCGAAGGAGATGTCCTTGATCGCCACGACACCGCCGAAGCGCAGCGTGATGTTCTTCATCTCCATGATCACGCCGCCGATCTGGCGGCCGTCGGCGGTGACGTAGCCGTCGCTCATATCGTTCATTCCGCTGCCTCCGCCATCGTCTTCGCCGACGCGACCTTCGCATCCGCGATCTTCAGCGTTGCCTTGATCGAGCCCTTGCGGCCGTCCTCATAGGTCACTTCGGTCTCGGTGTAGATCTCGTCGCGGCCGTCATAGAGCGCCTCGATCAGGTCGGCGAATTTCTCGCCGATCACGTTGCGGCGCACCTTGCGGGTCCGGGTCATCTCGCCGTCGTCCGCGTCGAGTTCCTTGTGCAGGATCAGGAATCGATGAACCTGACAGCCCGACAGCATCGGGTCTTCGGCGATGCTCGCATTCACCTCTTCGACATGCTCGCGGATCATCTCGTAGACGCGCGGATGGCCCGCAAGCTCCTGATAGGAGGCGTAGGAGATGTTGTTGCGCTCGGCCCAGTTGCCGACAGCCGTGAGGTCAATATTGATGAAGGCCGTGCAGCGATCCTTGCCCGCGCCGAACACCACCGCCTCGAGGATCGAGGGGTAGAACTTCAGCTTGTTTTCCACGTATTTGGGCGCGAACAACCGGCCATCGGCCATTTTGCCCACATCCTTGGCGCGGTCGATGATCCGCAGGTGACCGGTGTCTTCCTCGAAGAAGCCCGCATCGCCCGTCGCGACCCAGCCTTCCGGGTCCTTGGTCGAGGCCGTGCTCTCGGCGTTCTTGTAGTATTCGACGAAGGTGCCGGGGCTGCGGTAATAGACCTCGCCATTCTCGCCGATCTTCACCTCGACGCCGGGCGAGGGCACGCCCACGGTATCGGCACGCACTTCGCCATCGGGCTGCTGCGTGATGAAGACCGAGGCCTCGGTCTGACCGTAGAGCTGCTTCAGGTTGATCCCGAGCGAGCGGTAGAAGGAGAAGATCTCCGGCCCGATCGCCTCACCTGCGGTGTAACCAACGCGGATGCGCGAAAAACCGAGCGTGTTCTTCAGCGGCCCGTAGACGAAGAGATTGCCAAGCACATAGGACATCCGCTTGCCGAAGCTGACGGCCTTGCCGTCGAGAATGTCGGGACCGACTTCGCGCGCCACCGCCATGTAGCGGTCGAACAGCCATTTCTTGAGACGGCCCGCATCTTCCATGCGGATCATCACCGAGGTGAGCTGGTTCTCGAACACCCGCGGCGGGGCGAAGAAATAGGTCGGACCGATCTCGCGCAGGTCGGTCATCATCGTCTCGGGGCTTTCGGGGCAGTTAACGGTAAACCCAGCCCACATCGCCTGTCCGATCGAGAAGATGAAATCGCCCACCCAAGCCATCGGCAGATAGGCGAGCACTTCATCATTGTGGTTGAGGTGGTCGAACTCGCTGGAAGCCTTCGCCGTCTCGATGATGTTGCGGTTCGAGAGCACCACGCCCTTCGGCTTACCGGTGGTGCCTGAGGTGTAGAGCATCACGCAGGTGCTGTCATAGGTCAGCTCGGCGATGCGCTTGTCGAGCTCGCTCTCATAGCGCGAATGGCCGGCGCGGCCCTCGGCCTGCACATCCTCCAGCGCGTTCATGCGCGAGTGGTCGTATTTCCGCATACCGCGCTTGTCGGTATACATCACATGCTTGATCGCGTGGATGCGGTCTTCGATCTCCACGATCTTGTCGACCTGCTCCTGATCGCCGCACACGACAAAGCGTGCGCCGCAATGCTCCATCACATAGGCCATCTCTTCGGCAGCGGCGTCCTGATAGAGCGGCACCGGAATCGCACCGCACATCTGCGCGGCCACCATCGACCAGTAATGCATCGGACGGTTGCGCCCGATGATGGCGACATGGTCGCCCCGTTCCACGCCAAGGCTCAGGAAGCCAAGCGCCATTGCGCGGATTTCCTCCGCCGCCTGCGCCCAGGTCCAGCTCTGCCAGATGCCAAATTCCTTCTCGCGATAGGCGGGGTAGCCGCCATATCGGGCCACGTTCCGCGCCAAAAGCGCAGGAATCGATTGGGCAGGTGCCTGCCCCTTCGCGACTGCGTCAGCCAAATTGTCCTCCCTCGCGCCGGTGTCCCGACGTCCCTCTCCGCACAGGGCGAATCCTCCGCGCCCAGTTCGGCATGACCGGAGACTGGCTGTCAAAGTTTTCGTGATCTTTTCGTGATTGTAACGAATTCTTACAGCTTCGCTGCGCAGCGAAACGCTCTTTGCCAAGCCCCGCGCGGGTGCTACCCACGCGTTGGAGCGGGAGGAAACGACGTGAGCGAAACAAGCCGCGAAAGGCTGACCCAAGCGGGTCTGAACCTGATCGGACAGGCGTTGTCGATCTTCGACAGCGATCTGCGGCTTGCGGTTTCCAACCGGCAATATCAGCTGATGTTCGACCTTCCCGAACCGCTTACCCGCCCCGGCACCACGTTCGAGGACACGATTCGTCATCTCGTGGCGCGTGGGGAATATGGCGAGGTCGACGATCTCGAGACCGCCGTGCGCGAGCGCGTCGAGACCGCGCGCGCCTTCGAGGCCCATTACATGGAGCGCCAGCGCGCCAATGGCCGGACGATCGCGGTCGAGGGGGCCCCGCTGCCGCAGGGCGGCTGGGTCACCGTCTATACCGACATCACCGAGATCAAGCGCCAGGAGGCGCTGTTACGTGCCCGCTCCGAGGAGCTGTCCGATCAGCTGCTCGATCACGCCGAAGCATTGGCGGCCGCGAACCGTGAACTCGCCGCGACCAATGCCGCGCTGGAGGAAACCTCCCGCCAACTCGCCATCACCGAGGCCCGCACCCGGCAGGTGACCGAGATGACGCCCGCCCATATCGCGCGGGTCGACCACGATCTCATTTACACCTATTCGAATCGGCGTCTGTCCTCTGTCATGCCGGGTTCGCTCGCCAATGCGGTCGGCCGGCACGCCACAGAGGCGTTGGGACCGGAGACCTTCGCCAAGATCGAGCCCGGCTTCACCAAGGCCTTCGCGGGAGAGGCCAACGTGATCGAGATCACGCATGATCCCTCCGGACGACGTATTCGCATCGCGCTGACCCCAGACCGGGATCCCGAGGGCACGGTGATCGGGGTCTTCATTCTCTCGACCGACGTGACCCACGAGACGCAAGCCCGCGCCGCGCTCGCACAGGCCAGCAAGCGCGAGCTGGCGGCGAAGCTGTCCTCTGGGCTCGCGCATGATTTCGCAAACCTGCTGACGATCATCCTCGGGCTGCAAGGGCGGCTGGAGCGGATGGAGGATCTTCCTCCCGAAGCGCATGAGGCGATCCGCGCGACGCTGGCCGCGGCGCGGCGCGGGGGGACTCTGCTCGACCGGATCGCCGCGATTTCGGGGCCGCGCGAACTGCGCCCCGAAGCGGTTGTTCTGGCAGACCTGCTCGACGATCTTGCCGCGATGGCCGGGCCCACGCTGCACGAACCGGTCACGCTGGAGATCGACATCGAGGGTCTCGACACGCCGATCCTGCTCGATCCCGGCCCGCTTCAGGACAGCCTGCTGAACCTGATCCTCAACGCGAATGACGCGATGCGAGAGACAGGTGGCACGATCGCGATCGCCGCTCATCCGGTGCGCGACACTTGGGTCGAGATCTCGGTAAGCGATCATGGCTCCGGCTTCTCGGAAGAGGCGCTCGAACACGCGCTCGACCCGTTCTTCACGACGAAGGGCAGCGAGGGCTCGGGGCTTGGCCTGTCGATGGTCTATGACCAGACCAAGCTTGCGGGTGGCACGGTAAGGTTGCGCAATACCGGCGAGGGCGCACAGGTCACGCTGCGCCTGCCGCTGCGCGAGGTCGCGGCCCAACCCTCCCCGATGCTGGTTCTGCTTGTCGAGGATGACGAGGATATCCGCGCCACAACCCGCGACATGCTGCGCTCGATGGATCACACGGTGATCGAGGCCGGTTCCATCGCCGAGGCCGAGGCGCTGCTGACCCTGCCCGATATCGACGCCGTGCTGTCGGATATCCAGCTGCCCGGTGCGCGGACGGGGGTGGACCTTGCCCGCGCCATCGGCGATCAGGTGCCGGTGATCCTGATGACCTCGCTGCCCCCCGGCGATGCGCTGCGCGCTTCCGCCCCCTGCCCGGTCATCCAGAAACCTTTCACGGCCGCGCAGCTCGCGGCCCTGCTTGCCGGAGCCCGCGGATGAGTGCAGATCTGCCCCTTGTCGCCATTCTCGACGACGAACCCGAGATCCGCCGGATGCTGTCGGATGCGCTGGAAGAGGCGGGGTTCCGCACCCAATCCTACGCCCGCGCAACCGAGTTCGAGGCCGGGCTGAAGCGTTCGTCTCCCGATGTCTGCCTCGTCGATCTGGGCTTGCCCGATCGCGACGGGCTGGCACTGGTGCATCGGCTGGCACTGGAATCGGGGGCGGCGATCATCATCATCTCGGGTCGCGCGCAGGTGCAAGACAGGGTGACGGGGCTCGAGCTTGGTGCGGACGATTACATCATCAAGCCCTTCGACCCGGCCGAGGTCGTGGCCCGCATCCGCGCCCGCTTGCGAAAGGGTCGCACCGAGAGCCCGAGCATCTCGCAGACCGCTTATTTCGCGGGGTGGACTGCCCATTTCGACCGCTACGTTCTGATCGACGAAGAGGCGCACGAAACCTCTTTTTCCCATGCCGAGGGCGAGGTTCTACGGCTTTTCCTCGAAAGCCCGAACCGACTGATCACCCGTGCGCAGATGCAGGAATCCTTGGGCGGCGCTGCGGGTGAAAGCTTCGACCGGGCGATGGATGTGCGGATCTCGAGGCTGCGCACGAAGCTGGGCGAAGACCCGAAGAACCCGCGCCTGATCAAGACGATTTACGGTGCGGGCTACATCTTCCTCGGCGAGGTGCGCTGGGGCTGAGCCGTCCCGTTAACCCTTTTATTCTGGCCAAGGCGGCCGGGTTCTGATTCACTTCACAAAATCGGGATGTTCGGAGCACTGCCATGCTCAACCTCATTCTTCACACGCCGGGAGCCCGGCGGTTCTACCGCGTCGAGATCTCCGACAACCTCTTCGGGGAATACACGGTGCTGCGCGAATGGGGACTGCAAGGCCATAGCGGAAGTCAGTGCCTGCGCTGGTTCTCGAACCTGCGCGACGCCGTGACCGCAGCCGAGACCTTCCGTCGTCGTGCGCAGCGACGCGGCTACCGCCTGAGCGAAGCCGCAGCAGGCCAGAGCGGCAACTGAACAACGCGCTCAGTTCTCGGGCGTCGACTTGCTGCCCTTTTCCTCACGCTTGATCTTCGCCCGGATCTTCTCGAGCCGCGCTTTCAGACGCATGCGGCGGCGGTTCTGATAGGCGGTGATGATCGGCAGCGAGACATAGTAGCAGATCGTCGCCGCGATCACGCCCGGACCCAACCCGCCCACGAGATAGGGCAGCCAGACATCGGTGAAGAAACGTTCGAGCCCGCCCCATTCGGCATGGGCCGGGGTGAACATGGCCCAGAAATTATGGAGCAGATCGTGACTTGCCGCCTGAAAGGTGTTGAGCAGCCCTTCGGGTGCCGCCCCCCGATCGAGCCTGTCGCCCAGGATCTTGTGGCCAAGCTTGGTCGAGAAGACCGCGATGATCGGGAAGGTGACCGGATTGCCGAAGAAGGTCGCGAGGATCGCGGCCAGGATATTGCCGCGCATGATCCAGGCCACCGTGGCGGCACTCAGGAAATGGAACCCGAAGAGCGGCGTGAAGGAAACGAACACCCCCGCCCAGACGCCGCGGGCGATCCGATGCGGGCGGTCGGGCAAACGGTTCACCCTGTGCTTGACGTATTGAAACGCCCGCGACCAGCCGGATTTCGGCCAAATCGCCTCGCGCAGGTTTTCCCACACACCCCGTTTCTCGCGTCGTCTGAAGACCACGCTGCCGTCCTTTCCCCCGC
The DNA here is from genome assembly GCF_000714535.1 of Thioclava pacifica DSM 10166. Lineage (GTDB taxonomy): Bacteria > Pseudomonadota > Alphaproteobacteria > Rhodobacterales > Rhodobacteraceae > Thioclava > Thioclava pacifica. Next base: position 168,913 of record NZ_AUND01000012.1, read on the forward strand.
CCGACGCGATGCACGTCAGGGTTTGCGCGACAGGTCTCTTATCCGCTCGACATGCGCCACGTCGCTTTCCGCTTCCAGCGCGGTCAGCAGACGGTGCATGTGCTCGGCATCGCACAGCTCGACCTCGACCAGAAGCGAATAGAAATCCGGTTTCCGGTCGATGAAATTGAGATCCGAAATATTGGCCTTCTGCTGACCAATCAAGGTGCAGATATGTCCCAGCACTCCCGCATCGTTCGAGATCGTGACCTTGAGCGTCGCGGTGTAGACCGGCGGATGATGGCCCGTCTTCCAGTGCAGATCGACCCAGCGCTCGGGCTGATCCTCGAATTCCTCCAGCGCGGGGCAGTCGATCGCATGGATCACCACGCCCTTGCCACGATAGGTGATACCGATGATGCGCTCACCCGGTAGCGGCTGGCAGCAATCGGCGCGGCGGAAGCTCTGATCGGCGCCGAGACCCAGAACCGCGCGGGTCGGTTCAATCTCGGCTTCGGTCTGACGCGCAGCAAGCTCAGGATAAAGCGCCTCGAGCACCACCGAGGTGGCCAGCTCCGCGGAGCCAAGACGCGCCAGCACCTCGAACTCATCACCCAGCCCGAGTGCCTTTGCCGCTGTCCGCAGCGCCTTGTCGGAAACCTTGCGCCCGACATGTTCGAAAGCCACGCGGGCCAGTTCGTGGCCGAGCTTGATAAAGCGGTCGCGATCTTCCTCGCGCAGGCTCTTGCGGATCGCGGCCTTCGCCCGTCCCGTCGCCACGATATCGAGCCAGGTGAGCTGCGGGCGCTGACCCGAAGCGGTAATCACCTCGACCGACTGACCGTTCTTCAGCCGGGTCCAGAGCGGCACGCGGATGCCGTCAACCTTCGCGCCGACACAGCTATTGCCGATCCGCGTATGGATCGCATAGGCGAAATCGATCGGGGTCGCGCCCTTCGGCAGCTTCACCACATCGCCCTTGGGCGTGAAGCAGAAGACCTGATCGGAATACATCTCGAGCTTCACGTTCTCGAGGAACTCGTCGTGATCGCCCTCGCCTTCCGAGAACCGTTCCGTCAGTGAGGCGAGCCATTTCGCCGGATCGACTGCGAAGGGGTTCGCGGCACGCTCGCCATCGCGATAGGACCAGTGCGCGGCCACGCCGGCCTCGGCGACCTCGTGCATCTGGCGCGTGCGGATTTGAACCTCTACGCGTTTGCCGTCCCGGCCCGACACGGTGGTGTGGATCGAACGATAGCCGTTCGTCTTGGGCTGGCTGATGTAGTCCTTGAAGCGGGTCGGCACCGCGCGCCAACGATGATGGATAAGCCCGAGCACGCGGTAGCAATCCATTTCGTTGCGGGTGATGACGCGGAAACCGTAGATATCGGAGAGGCGCGAGAAGGTGAGCTGCTTCTCTTCCATCTTGCGCCAGATCGAATAGGGGCGCTTGGCGCGTCCGAAGACATCCGCCTCGATCCCCTCATCCTCCAAGAGCGCGCGGATATCGGCGGTGATCTGCGGAATCACATCGCCGGTTTCCTTCTGTAGCGAAACGAAACGTCGGATAATCGAGGTGCGCGCCTCTGGGTTGAGCACCTTGAAGGCGAGGTCTTCGAGCTCCTCGCGCATCCATTGCATCCCCATCCGCCCCGCGAGCGGCGCGTAGATTTCCATCGTCTCGCGCGCTTTCTGGGCCTGCTTCTCGACGCGCATCGCACGGATCGTGCGCATGTTGTGCAAACGGTCGGCAAGCTTGACGAGGATAACTCGCAGATCCTTCGACATCGCCATGAACAGCTTGCGGAAGTTCTCCGCCTGCTTCGAGGCCGCGTTCGACAATTGCAGATTGGTCAGTTTCGTGACGCCATCGACCAGCTCGGCGATCTCCTCCCCAAAGAGCCGCGCGACCTCGGTATAGGTCGAGCGCGTATCCTCGATCGTGTCGTGCAGCAGGGCGGTGATGATCGTCGCATCATCCAGCCGTTGTTCAGTCAGGATCGCGGCGACGGCAACGGGGTGGGTGAAATAGGGCTCGCCGGAATGACGAAACTGACCGTCATGCATGTCCTTCCCGTAGGCATAGGCCTTACGGATCAGATCGGCATCGGTCTGGGGATTGTAATTGCGGACGAGCGCGATCAGGTCTTCGACGTCGATCATTCGCGCTCGTTCCGACCTTTCTGGCGATTACTCGCGGCCCTGCGCATCCATCAGCGCGCGCAGCATACGCTCTTCGCTCATGTCGTCTTCGACAGCGCGATCGGGGCTTTCGCCGCCCATCAGCAGAGCCATCGAGTCCTCTTCGGGCTCGTCGACTTCGATCTGGGTCTGGTTGCTTTCGATCAGACGCTCACGCAGATCCTCGGCCGACTGGGTTTCCTCGGCGATCTCGCGCAGGGCGACGACGGGGTTCTTGTCGTTGTCGCGGTCGATCGTGATCGGGGCGCCAGCCGCAATCTCGCGGGCACGATGCGAAGCAAGCATCACCAGCTCAAAGCGGTTCGGAACCTTATCAACGCAATCTTCAACCGTCACGCGGGCCATGGGTCTCTCCAGAAGAACTCGGATTGAAAGGCCTACTTAGGCGCTGCATCCGCGAAACACAAGCGTTCATTGGCCCGTCCGGCAGGCTCAAAGCGGCTCAATCGCGGCTTTTTCAGCCTCGGGAAGTGCCGCGAGCATCTCCATCACACTCATCCCGCTGACCGGATGACGCCAGAGCGGCGCGATATCGGCAAGGGGAATCAACACGAAACCACGATCCTGAAGGCGCGGATGGGGCAGGATCAATTCTTCAGGAGCCTCGCGCATCTGGCTCTCGATCGGCAAATTGCGCCAGCGCGTCCACGTATCGAGATCGGGACAGACGCGTTCCTCGACGGCCAAAAGATCGAGATCGAGCCCCCGCGAAGCCCAACGTGCATCGCGCTGACGACCAAACTCGCTTTCTACCTTATGGAGAGTCGCGAGGATTTCATCGAATTGCAAACCGCTTCGCATTTTGCAACAGGCATTGACGTAGTCCGGACCGCTGCCCTCGGGAACCGCCGGAGTGCGCCAGAACCGACTGACCGCTACGAGCGAAAAACCGAGTTCTTCCAAGCGGCAAAGAGCTGACGTTAGGGAATCTCCGGGCGAGCCGGCAATACTCGGAATATTTCCTCCGAGCGCAACATATGAAAGGGTGTCCATATAGACAGATTCCGTTTTCCATCGCGAATTGCGATATGTCAGTGAATAGTTCCGGTTCGACCCACTGATATGCGCAAGCGCTTTTACCCAATTCGCTTTGTCCCACGCAAACAGGTTTCGGGCTTATGGACTCACCTGTGCGAGAGGAATGCATGTTCTACAAGGACGAACGGCTAGCCTTATTCATCGACGGCTCCAACCTGTACGCCGCCGCGAAGGCTCTTGGCTTCGATATCGATTATAAACTCCTGCGTCAGGAATTCGAACGCCGCGGCAAACTGGTGCGCGCGTTCTACTACACGGCGCTTCTCGAAAACGAGGAATATTCCCCGATCCGCCCGCTGGTGGATTGGCTGAATTACAACGGCTTCGCGATGGTGACGAAACCGGCCAAGGAATACACCGATTCGATGGGCCGGCGAAAAGTGAAGGGCAACATGGATATCGAGCTCGCCGTGGATGCGATGGAACTCGCGCCGCGCCTCGATCATGTTGTGCTGTTCTCCGGCGACGGCGATTTCCGCCCGCTCGTCGAGAGCCTCCAGCGTCAGGGTTGCCGCGTTTCGGTCGTCTCGACCATCCGCAGCCAGCCGCCGATGATCGCCGACGAGCTGCGCCGTCAGGCCGATAACTTCATCGAACTCGATGCACTTCGCGACGTGATCGGTCGCCCTCCGCGCGAACCGCGCGAGGATGACGCCAGCTCGGACAGCTGATCTGGGCCTGACGCCGAAGGCAAAACATGATTGATAGGGCGCGCGGAGACCCCGCGCGCCCTTTGTCTTTTCCGGTCCGCCTCGCTCATGTTCGAAAACGTCTCCCTCTTCGGTCTTTTCATCTCGGCGCTCCTTGCGGCAACGCCGATCCCTTTTCAGTCCGAAGTGGTCTTCGTCGCGCTGCAAACCGCTGGGCACACAAATGTCTGGGCGATGATTCTGGTCGCGGCGGTCGGCAACACGATCGGCGCGCTGATCACCTATGTGATGGGCTTCGGCGTCACCCACTGGAAGGACCGCAAATGGTTTCCCGCAACCGAAGCACAACTCGCCCGAGGGCATCGCTGGTTTGAACGCTGGGGGATCGGGCTGTTGCTTCTGAGCTGGGCGCCCGGAGGTGACCTGATCTGCCTTGTTGCGGGCGTGCTGCGCATGTCGCTGTGGCTTTTTATCCCGCTCGTTTTCCTTGCCAAGGCGGGGCGCTATGCGGTGCTCGCCTGGCTCACTGCGAAAGCGCTCGGAATGATCGGGTGATCGTTCCCTTTACGAGCACGCGCCGGGGCTTTACCTGTGAGACCGAAACGAAGGAGAGCGCGATGAAACCGTCCCTGACCCTCTATCTCGCCGCCCCGCGCGGGTTCTGCGCCGGCGTCGACCGCGCGATCAAGATCGTCGAGATGGCGCTCGAGAAATGGGGCGCGCCGGTCTATGTGCGCCATGAGATCGTGCATAACAAATACGTCGTCGACAGCCTGCGCGACAAGGGTGCGGTCTTCGTCGAGGAGCTCGATGAATGCCCCGATGACCGCCCGGTGATCTTCTCGGCGCATGGCGTGCCGAAATCGGTCCCCGCCGAAGCGGTGCGGCGTGAAATGATCTATGTCGATGCAACCTGCCCCCTGGTGAGCAAGGTTCACAAGGAAGCCGAGCGTCATTCCGAGAACGGGCTCCAGATGGTGATGATCGGCCATGCCGGCCACCCGGAGGTACTGGGCACGATGGGCCAGCTCCCCGAGGGAGAGGTGCTGCTGGTCGAAACGGTCGAGGATGTCGCTGCGATCACGCCGCGCGACCCCGATCAGCTGGCCTTCATCACCCAGACGACACTTTCAGTCGATGACACGGCGGCGATCGTGGCGGCGCTGCAAGCGCGCTTCCCGAAGATCGTCGGCCCCGCGAAGGAAGACATCTGCTATGCGACCACGAACCGTCAGGCGGCGGTAAAGGCGATGGCGCATGAGATCGATGCGCTCCTCGTGATCGGGGCGCCGAACTCGTCGAATTCGCGCCGCCTGGTCGAGGTGGGTCGCGCCGCAGGGTGCCGCTATGCCCAGCTCGTGCAGCGCGCCGCCGATATCGACTGGCGCGCTCTCGAAGGGGCCGGTTCGGTCGGGGTGACCGCCGGAGCCTCGGCGCCCGAGGTGCTGATCGACGAGGTAATCGACGCCTTCCGGCAGCGCTATGACCTCACTGTGGACCAGATCGAGACCGCCCGCGAGGATATCGAGTTCAAAGTGCCGCGCGTGCTGCGGGAGGCCTCGTGATGCGCGGCGTGGGTCCGAAGATTCCGGGGCTGGCACTGGTTCTCGGGCTGGCCGGTCTGATCCCCTTCGTCTGGGGTGTACTGGTCGTGCAGACCGGGGCGTTGATGCTTCCCGGCATGGTCGATCCGCGCGTGGCGGTGCTGGCCTATGCGCTGATGATCTTCTGCTTCATGGCGGGCTGCCTCTGGGGCTTTGCCGCGAAGGGCGACTGGACGCCGGGCTACGGGATCTCGATCGCGCCGGTCCTCTATTTCATTCTCTTCGCGGGCTTCGGCATGCCGATCAATTTCGTGCTGCTGATCGGCTTTGTGCTGCTGCTACCCCTCGATTGGGTCTTCGCGAGCCGTGGCCTTGCGCCCGGTTGGTGGATGAAACTGCGCCTCGTCTTGACGGCAGTCGTCGTCGCCTGTCTGATCGCGATTGTGCGCACGGGCGCCTGACCGGAGATCCCTTTGATGAAACTCTATTCGATGCCCTCTTCGGGCAATAGCTACAAGGTGCGTCTGCTGCTCTCGCTGCTGGGGCAAAGCGCCGAGCTGATCGACGTGGAATATGACAGCGCCGCGCTGAACGAGGCCCATGCATCGGGCGCGCTGCCCTTCGGCAAGGCACCCGTTCTGGTGCTCGATGATGGCCGCGCCCTGCCCGAGAGCAACGCGATCCTGAACTGGCTGGGAGAGGGCACGCCCTTCATCCCCGAGGACGCGTTCGAGAAGGCACAGATGCTCAGCTGGATGTTCTGGGAGCAGAACCAGCACGAAGGCGTCATTGCCGTGCGCGCCGCGATCCTGTGCTACGCCCACCGCGCCGACGAACGCACGCCCGATCGGCTCGAGGCGCTCCTGACTCGCGGCAATGCCTTGTTGCAAGTGATGGAAGACCGCCTGTCTCGCGCCGATTGGCTTGTGGGTGACGCCATCAGCCTCGCCGATATCTGCCTTTATGCCTACACTCACACAGCGGAAACGCGCGGTGGCTATGACCTCGCCGCTTTCCCGGCCCTTCGAGGCTGGCTCGACCGTATCGCCGCACAGAGCGGTTATGTGGGGCTTGATGGCTGAGCTTTACGCATGGACGGACGGCGCCTGCAGCGGCAACCCCGGCCCCGGTGGGTGGGGCGTCTTGATGCGCGCGATGGAAGGCGACACGGTCGTCAAGGAGCGCGAGCTGAAAGGCGGTGAGGCCGAGACCACGAATAACCGGATGGAGCTTCTGGCCGCGATCAACGCGCTGGAAGCGCTGACCCGCGACACGGCGATCACCATCACGACCGACTCCGCTTACGTGAAGAACGGCGTGACCGGCTGGATTCACGGCTGGAAGCGCAACGGCTGGAAGACCGCGAACAAGAAGCCTGTAAAGAATGTCGATCTTTGGCAGCGGCTCGACGAGGCACAGCGCCGCCACAAGGTCACATGGGAATGGATCAAGGGCCATGCCGGCCACCCCGAGAACGAGCGCGCCGATGAACTGGCCCGCGCCGGGATGGAGCCCTTCAAACCGGCGAAGGCAAAATGACCGCGCTGCCCGACTGGCTGACGCAGGTGCCGCTCGGGGCGGCCCTCGATTACGCGGCGGTGGTGGTCTTCGCGCTGACCGGGGCGCTGGTCGCCTCGCGCCAGCAGCTCGACCTCGTGGGCTTCATCTTCATCGCTGCGCTGACCGCCGTGGGCGGGGGCACGCTGCGCGATCTGTTGATCGGGCGCGACACGGTCTTTTGGGTGGGCAATCCGACCTATGTGCTGATCGCCGCTGGCGCGGCGGTGGTGGTCTTCTTCACCGCCCATCTTCTCGAAAGCCGCTATCGGGCACTTTTGTGGCTCGATGCTTGGGCGCTGGCCGTGGCGGTCCCGGCCGGGGTCGCGGTGACGATGCGGCTCGAGCATGGACCGGTGATCGTTCTGATCATGGGCGTGGTGACCGGCACCTTCGGCGGCCTGATGCGCGACGTGGTCTGCAATGAAGTGCCGCTGGTTCTGAAACAGGGCGAACTTTATCTCACCTGCGCCTTTGCAGGCGCAGCGAGCGCTCTGATCGCGAATGCCGCGGGGCTCGACCGCCTCAGCGCGCTCCTGATCTGCGGCGCGGTCACCTTCATCCTGCGCGCAGGCTCGCTGCGCTTTGGGTGGAAACTGCCGGTCTACAAGGCGCGCCCGCCGCGACAGTATTAACCGAAGAGGCTCAGCACCACCGGGGCGAGGAAAGCGGTCAGCACCGCGTTCATCCCCATGCCGATCGAGGCGAAAGCCCCGGCGGTCTCATGCACCTGAAACGCCCGTGCCGTGCCGATCCCATGCGCGGCCACCCCAACCGCGAACCCCCGCGCCCGCCAGTCGCGGAAACCCAGTAGGTTGAGCATCGGCGTTACCGTGATCGCCCCGATCATCCCCGTGAGGATCACCAGCGCGGCGGTCAGCGAAGGCTCTCCGCCCAAGGATTGCGAAATCCCGATCGCCACCGGCGCAGTTACCGACTTCGGCGCAAGCGAAGCGAGCAGCCCCGGCCCCGCCCCCATCGCCTTCGCAATCGCCAGCACCGACACAATCGCCGTCGCGGACCCCGCAAGAAGTCCCGCGATGATCGGCAACAGCGCCTTGCGGACCTTTGGCAGGTTTGCGTGGAGCGGCACCGCGAGACACACGGTCGCGGGCCCGAGCATGAAATGGACGAATTGCGCGCCATCGAAATAGCGCTGATAGGGCGTCCCGGTCATCAGAAGCACACCCCCCAAAAGCACCACCGCAACCATTACCGGATTGGCAAAAGGGCTCCGCCTGCTCAGTTTGAAAAGCGTGTCACCCACCCAGTAGGCGATCAGCGTTGCCCAAAGCCACAGGAGCGGCCCGGAGGAAAGATAGGACCAGAGCTTGAACGGATCAGTCATCGGCCGCGCTCCCGGTCAGCTTCGCCACCGCCACGAAGACCGCAGCCCCGACGACGATCGCGAGCATGGTCGAGCCGATGAGCGCCGCCGCCAGCCCCAGCCCGTGTTCGCGCAGTGCATCGAGATGCGCCACGATGCCCACGCCCGCAGGCACGAAAAGCAGCGAGAGATGCTGCAGGATGAACTGCGCGACAGGCCGGACCACCTCCTTGATCGTGTGCGATACGCTCATCAACACGAGCAAGAAGATCATGCCCAGCACTGGGCCGGGCAAAGGCAGCATGAGCGCACGAGAAATGATCTCTCCGGCGAGCTGGCAGGCTAGGATCAGGGACAGGGCTGGGATCATCGGCAAACCTCCTCGGGTCAGATCCGATGCTAAGCCACCGCGCGCAAAAGAAAAGAGCGGAGCGGGTGCAACCCCGCGCCGCCCCGGATGCATGGCTTGATTGGCGCTTACTCGGCCGGAACCGCGATCGCCTCGGATTTGCCGAAATGGCGGCGGTTGAGATGCAGCACCAGCCAGATCGCCAGCGCCTGCGCGGCGAAGGCCACGCCCGACAGGATCCAATAGGCGACCGAGAATTTCTCCAGCAGCCCAGATTGCACCAGCCCCGCGTTGATCCAGAACTGGGTCATCACGCCGAAAGCCACCGCCGGGCAGACCAGCGCATAGGCGCCCACCGAATTGCCCGCGCCGGTCAGGAAGCGCTTCACATAGCCTGTGCGGCGCAGCATCTCGAGCCCGAACAGCGCGAAGAGAATCTGCACCGAATAGGTCTTGGTGAGGAACATCAGCACCTCCGCTGCCGTCCCGTGGTTCTCGAAATTCACATGCAGCCCGTGATTGACGCGCATGCCGAGGATCCCCAGCACGGTCAGGATCGGGATCACGATCAGGATCGTCGGCACGGCCTCGGCTGCGGCACCGTGGCTCAGCATCGAGTGGATACCCAGCACGAGCGCCACCAGCCCCACGATCAACGCCGCCATCATGAAGAAGGTGGCCAGCATGATGCCCATCCCAGAGGTCAGCGCGACATGGCTCAGCGCGCCTGGCGCGGCAAGGCCCACACCCACCATCGACAGTGCGAAGGCGGGCATCATCTGCGCGAAGGAGCCATTCGCGGTCCAGTCGAAATTGCCATCGGTCTTCACCCGGCCGAGGAAACGGCCCAGCTGCACCAGCGCCAGAATGCCGGTCGCCGTGAATGCCAAAATCGCCATCGGGAAGAGGTATTCCACAACGGTCCAAAGCCCCGGCACGAAGACCATGCCCAGGATGAATGCCACATTGATCGTCATCGCGATCGTCAGCGGCATCGCCATAAGCTGCGTCTCGGCATTCGAGGCGCGCAGCTGCGCATAGCCGTCGGTCTTCTTGAAAGACGACAGCTGGCGCAGGTTCCAGATCAGCAGGCGGATGTTGTGATAGGCAAAGAAGATGATGCCCGCCATCGCGGCGAGGATCATCGCTTTCTGGTAGACCGGCCCATTGGTCAGCGCCTTGGCGATATCCTCGAAGACCGGCACCGACTGGCCGGGATGCGGAATCCAGAAATAGAGCCAGAGGAAGAAGGTGACGGCAGTGCCGCCTGCCCCGAGCGAAGCGAGAAAATAGAGCGGCGAATAGCGGTCCGCCGGGCGCGCGAGAGTGGTCATGGCAGGCCTCCGATTGAGATGAGAGCGTAAAATATTCTACTTGTTGAATATGATGGTAACGCCCCTGTGAGGTTTCCATGCGGCAGGCGGTCGCGGCCCTCTTGCATGCCGTTTTTCGCCGGTCATTCTCGTTGCACGCGCAAGCGGATCACCCGCGACGCCAGGGAAGTTGAGCAGGAAAACGCCAATATCTTGTGGATAACCACCCCCTGAACGCCAGATACAGGGTGTTTTCATTGACTCGCCGCGCGGCCCTGCCGACACTTTCCTGAACCGCACCCAGATTCGGAAAGGCAGTCATTTGCGTTTCACCCGGCTTCGTCTCAACGGCTTCAAGAGCTTCGTGGACCCCACGGATCTCGTGATCCATGACGGTCTGACCGGGGTCGTTGGGCCCAATGGTTGCGGCAAGTCGAACCTGCTCGAAGCGTTGCGTTGGGTGATGGGTGAAAACCGCCCCTCGGCAATGCGCGGCGGCGGGATGGAAGACGTGATCTTCGCCGGTGCTGCCTCGCGGGGGGCGCGCAACTTCGCCGAAGTCTCGCTCCAGATCGACAATACCGAACGTCTCGCACCTTCGGGGTTCAACGACAGCGACGGACTCGAGATCGTGCGCCGGATCACCCGCGACGCGGGCTCGGCCTACAAGGTCAACACCAAGGATGTGCGTGCCCGTGACGTGCAGATGCTGTTCGCCGATGCCTCGACCGGCGCACATTCACCTGCGCTCGTACGGCAGGGCCAGATCTCGGAACTGATCAATGCCAAGCCGAAGAACCGCCGCCGTATTCTGGAGGAAGCGGCCGGGATCTCGGGCCTGTATCAGCGCCGCCACGAGGCGGAACTGAAGCTCAACGGCGCCGAGCAGAACCTGACCCGCGTCGACGACGTGATCGAGCAGCTCGCCGCCCAGCTTGCGACACTTGCCCGTCAGGCCAAACAGGCGGCGCGCTATCGTTCCATCGGTGAGGAATTGCGCCGCGCGGAAGGCATGCTCCTCTATCGCCGCTGGCGAGAGGCGGATATCGCCCGCGCCACCGCCGAGGAGGGCCATCGCGAGAAAATCACCGCTGCAGCGCAGGCGGAACGCACCGCGCGCGAGGCCTCGAAAACCCGCCAAGGCAGGGAAGATGCACTGCCGCCGCTGCGCGAAGAAGAGGCCATCGCGGGCGCGATCCTGCAACGGCTGACTGTGCAGCGCGACGCGCTTTCGGATCAGGAAGATCAGGCGCTCGCCCGCATTGAGACGCTCAAGGCCCGGATCGAACAGCTCATCCGCGACATGGAGCGCGAGGCGGGCCTGAACCGTGATGCGGGCGAAACGATCGGGCGGCTCGAATGGGAGCAGGGCCAGATCGCCAAGGCCTCCGAAGGCCATGCCGACAAGCTCGACGCAGCCGCAGATGCCGCTCATGAGGCCGCCCAGATTCTGCAAGAGCGCGAAGCCCAGCTGTCCGAGCTGACCGAGGATGTCGCCCGTCTTGCTGCGCGCCACCAGTCGGCGCAGCGCCTCGTGACCGATAACCGCGCCACGGCCGAGAAATCCGAAGCCGCCGCCGAACAGGCGAAAGCCGCCGCCGAAGCCGCCGCCGCCGCGCTGGCGAAGGCGAGCGAGGATTACGAGATCGCCGAGGCCCAGCAGGGCGAAGCGCAGGACGCCGCCGAGGCCGCCGAAGAGGCGCTCGCTGCCGCCGACGAGTCGCGCGCCGAGGCTCAGTCGCGCGAAAGCGCCGCCCGCGCGGCACGTTCGGAAGCCGAAGGCGAGGCCGGAGCATTGCGCGCCGAAGTCACAGCCCTTGCCCGCCTCGTCGAGCGCGAGGCGGCGAGCGGTACCCAGCTTCTCGATCGCGTCCGCGTCGACAAGGGGTACGAGGCAGCACTTGGTGCGGCGCTCGCCGATGACCTGCGCGCGCCCGAGGTCGATGACGACGCTCCGACCGGTTGGCAGACCCTGCCCGATTACCCCGCGCCTCAGCCTCTGCCGGTGGGTGTCGAGCATCTTTCGGCCCATGTCGACGTGCCCGGCGTGCTGGCGCGGCGAATCTCGCAGATCGGGCTCGTGGCCGATTACGACGAGGGCGCGCGGCTTCAGGAACAGCTGGCCCCGGGTCAACGGCTCGTGTCGCCCGAGGGCGATCTGTGGCGTTGGGATGGCTATCGCGCGGGCGCCGAAGATGCCCCGACCGCCGCCGCACTGCGCCTCCAACAACTCAACCGCCTGGTCGAGCTCAAGCGCGATCTCGAAGAAGCCGCGGCGCGGGCAGATGGGGCGAAGGACGCCCATGACGCGCTGACCGCCCAGCTCGCCGAAGCCACCCGCGCCGATGCCGCCGCCCGCGAGGCGCGCCGCGAAGCCGATCGCCGTCTGGCCGAGGCAGGCCGCGCCCTCAGCCGCGCCGAGGCCGATCGCTCGATCGCAAGCTCCAAGCTCGAAAGCGCCAAGCTCGCCGTCGCGCGCCATGAGGAAGAGGCGAGCTCCGCCCGCATGGCGCTACGCGAGGCGGCCAATGCTCAGGACTCGCTGCCCGACCTGGATGCGGCGCGCGGCGAGGTCGAGGCGGTGAAAATGACCGTGGAGGCCGCGCGGGTGACGATGCTCACCAAACGCTCCGCCCATGACGAGATCCGCCGCGAGGGCGAGGCCCGACTGAAGCGCCGGCAGGAGATCACCAAGGAAATTTCGGGCTGGCGGCATCGCCTTGAGACTGCCGAGAAACGCTCGGCGGAACTGGCCGCGCGCAAGACCGAGACCGAGGAAGAGCTCAAAGAGGCCTCCGCCGCACCCGAGGAACTGGCTGCCAAACGCGCCGAGCTCTCGGAAGCGATCTCGGATGCCGAAGCGCGCAAGGCCGACGCCTCCGACAAGCTCTCGGGTGCCGAAAGCGCGCTGCGCGAGGCGCAAATGGCCGAGCGCGAGGCGGAGCGTCTCGCCGGTGAGGCCCGCGAGGCCCGCGCCCGTGCAGAGGCCCGCGTCGACGCCGCACGCGAAACCGTCGCCTATGCCGCCGAGCGCATTGCGGAGGAGACCGAGAAGACCCCGCAGGAATTGCTCGACAGCCTCGACGCCGATCCCGAAAAGATGCCTGACGCGGAGACGCTCGATATCGACGTAAACCGGCTCAAGCGCCAACGTGAGAGCCTTGGCGCGGTGAACCTGCGTGCCGAGGAAGACGCGCGCGAGGTGCAGGAAGAGCATGACGCGTTGGTCAAGGAAAAGTCCGATCTCGAAGAGGCGATCCGCAAGCTGCGCGCCGGGATCTCGGGGCTCAACCGCGAAGGCCGCGAGCGCCTGCTGACCGCCTTTGAACAGGTGAACGAGAACTTCCGCACGCTGTTCACGCATCTCTTTGGTGGCGGCTCGGCCAATCTGCAACTGGTCGAGAGCGATGACCCGCTTGAAGCCGGTCTGGAAATCATGTGCCAGCCGCCGGGCAAGAAGCTCTCGACGCTGTCGCTTCTCTCGGGGGGCGAGCAGACGCTGACCGCAATGGCACTGATCTTCGCAGTCTTCATGGCCAACCCCGCGCCGATCTGCGTGCTCGACGAGGTCGATGCGCCGCTCGACGATGCGAACGTGACTCGCTTCTGTGATCTGCTGGATGAGATGACGCGCCGCACCGATACGCGCTTCCTGATCATCACCCACCACGCGGTGACGATGGCGCGGATGGACCGGTTGTTCGGCGTTACGATGCAGGAACAGGGCGTGAGCCAGCTCGTCTCGGTCGATCTGAAGAAGGCCGAAGCGCTGGTCGCCTGACGTCTCCCGGCGGTTCTGGGGTCAGAGCGACTTTTCCATATCCCGATGCGGGATGCCGGCATCGTCATAATCATCGCCATAGGCGACAAAGCCGAGCTTTTCGTAAAACGGGATCGCATAGACCTGCGCCGAGAGATAGGCGCGGGTGCAGCCCATCGCTTCGAACCGATCGCAGGCCTCCCGCACCAAAGCAGCGCCGAGCCCCGTGCCGCGCGCCGATTTCACCACGCAGATGCGCCCGATCTTGCCGGTTTCCTCCCGCCGGATCAGCCGAGCCGTGCCGAGCAGGCGCTCGCCTTCGCGGGCAAGGAGATGGATCGCCTCGTCATCGAGATCGTCCCACTCCTCGGGCTCGGGGATGCCCTGCTCCTCGATGAACACTTCGCGGCGCAGCGCGTGGCAGGGAGTGTAATCCGCGACCGGCTCGATGACGATCATGCGAAGTAATCCTTCAATATGCGGGCGTAGATGCGCGTGAGCGTCTCGATCTGATCGACCGGAACGCGCTCGTCCACCTGATGCATCGTCGCGCCGACGAGACCGAATTCCACGACCGGGCAATGATCCTTCACGAAACGCGCATCCGAGGTGCCGCCCGAAGTGGACAGCTCCGGCGCGCGGCCGGTCTCTGCCTCGACCGAGCGGGCGACGAGATCGACGAAGGGGCTGGGCGGGGTGACGAAGCTCTCCCCCGAGATATCGGGGTTGAGCGCGAAGGTGATGCCGGTTTCCATCGTCACCGCGAGCGCCATTGCCTCGGCCCAGGCGATCAGGCTTTCGCCGCTATGGGCATCGTTGAAGCGAATATTGACGGTCGCGCGGGCCTTGGCGGGAATCACGTTATTGGCCGGGTTGCCGCAATCGATCGTAGTGATCTGGAGCGTGGAGGGCTGGAAATGCTCGGTGCCCTGATCGAGCGGCTCGGCAGTCATCCGGCCCAGCAGATCGACCAGTGCATGAAGCGGGTTCTTCGCCCGATGCGGATAGGCGGCATGGCCCTGCACGCCCTCGGCCTCGATATAGAAGGTCATCGAGCCGCGCCGCCCGATTTTCATCATCTCGCCCATCTCATTGGGGCAGGTCGGCTCGCCCACGAGACAGACCGACATCGCCTCGCCGGTATCCTTCATCCAGTCGAGCAACGCCCGCGTGCCGTCGCGGCCCGGGCCTTCCTCATCGCCGGTGATGGTCAGGATCACCGCGCCATCGGGCGGGGTCTCGGTGACGAAATCCACCGCCGCCGCCGCGAAAGCCGCCACGGCAGTCTTCATATCCGTCGCACCGCGCCCCCACATCACACCATCGATGATCTCGGCGCCGAACGGGTCATGCGTCCATGCCGCCGCATCGCCCACCGGCACCACATCGGTGTGCCCGTTGAAACCAAAGCTCTTCGCCGCCCCCTTCGCGCCCCAGCGCGCAAAAAGGTTCGGCGTGCCGTTGCGATCGACGCGGGTGCAGGTGAAACCAGCCTTCGAGAGCAGGGCTTCCAGTAAGACCAACGCACCACCCTCCTCGGGCGTCACGGAGGGGCAGCGGATCAGCTCGGCGCTCAGGGCTACGGCATCGGTGGTCATGGGCTCTCCTTGTCTCAGCCACAGGCTTAGTGCGCGTGGGCCTGCGGGGCAATGGCTGTTGCAGCCTCGCTACGGCTGCAGCGCGCGCGCCCAGACGCCAAGAAGGGGGCTTCGCAAAACCCCGCGAAGATGTCATAAAACATAATAATGATAAGCCCATGGCAGGGCAGACGAGCAGGGCAAAGCCCGACAAACAAGACGACAAACCGCGCCCGCGCGGCCGTTCGCACATGCTCGCTCTCTGACCACACCGGGCCGGAGGCACGCGATGGAACGACAGGCACCTCTTCCCGCGTATGGGGAGGAACGAGCATGAGACCGCAAGGCGGCTGGATCGCCGCCCATATTGCGCATCGCGGCGCGCATCGCTTCGACGATCACCGGCTGCCCGAGCTTATTGCGCAGGGCACCTTGATGCTCGAATTCACGCTGATGCGCGGCGAAGAGGCGCCGCTACCGCTGATCCACCTCAACCAGCGCGAGGGCTGGCGGGACTTCCTGTCGCTTCAGCTCGATGCCGAGGGGCGCATCGTGATGGCCCAACGACGCGGCGACGCGGTTCATGCGGTCTCACTTGATGCGACACAGGAGCGGCTCGCGGGCGGACAGATGCGCTTGAGCTGGCGCTGGGACGGTCCGGGCCGTGAAAGCCTGCTGACGCTCGAAGCGTTGGATCTCGGGACGATCCGCCAGCAGGCGGGCCTCGCGCCCTTGCCGCTGACACGTGCCGAGATCGTGGCGCTGGCGCAAGGGTCGGGCGCCGCAAGGATCGGCCCGCGCGTGGACTGGCTCGCGATTGGCGATCACCTTCAACCCGTCGGTCCTGCCGCCTGTTTCGCCCCCGCCACGCCGATCGAGACGCCGGACGGGCCACGCCCTGCCGCCCATCTGCAAGCGGGCGATCTGGTACTGACCGCCGATGCCGGTCCGCAGCCCGTGCTCTGGTCAGGCCGCGTCACCCTGCCCGCACTCGGTCATCTGCGCCCGGTGAAGCTCTGCGCCCCGGTCTTCTCGCGGACGCGCGACCTCTGGGTGATGCCGCAGCATCGCGTGGCGCTCGAGGGGCCGTCGGTCGATTTTCTCTTTGGCCTCGACGAAGTGCTGATCGCCGCCGGGGATCTGGTCGATGGCTGCGCCGCGCTGCAACCTGATCGTCCAAGCCTGTTGAGCTGGCAGGGGATCTTGCTTGAAGACCATCACCTGTTGAGCGCCGATGGCTGCAAGATCGAGAGCCTGCATCTGGGCCGTCTCGCCCGCCAGCCGCTTCTGGCCGCAACGACCGCGCTTGCACCGCTGGTGAAGGACGGCCGGCTGCCGCTCCATCGCAAGCCGGTGCGCAAGATCGTACATGGGTATGAGGCCAAGACGCTGGCCTCGGCGCGGCGGCAAGGGCTCCGGCCTTTCGTGGCCTAGCCCATCAGCGCCCGGCGCAGCAGGTTCGCCCCGGCGAGCCCCAGCAGGATCAGCGTCCAGCGCCGGAAGCGCACCGGGTCAAGCTTGTCCTGCGCCTTGAAGCCAAGCTTCATCCCGGCCAATGCGGGCAGCACCATCAAGAGCGACAATGGAATTGTCTGCGCATTCAGCACGCCCGAGACCAGATGCGAGCCGGTCAGGATGATCGCGCCGGTCAGGAACACCACGCCAAGGATGCGCACGGCCTCCTGTTTCGGGGCGTCGATCGAGATCAGGTAGATGATCAGCGGCGGCCCCCAGATCCCCGAGATCCCGCCATAAAGCCCGCCGATGATACCCAGAACCGTCTCGGTCACGGCGCGATGGCGGGTCGGCACGGTGATCTGGCGCCCCGATATCTGCCAGATCGCGAAGGCGACGATCGGCCCACCCAGAAGCGCATACATCAGCGCCTGCGGAATAATGTCGACCAGCGTGGCGCTGACAGGGATGAAGACGATGATCATCGCGATGAAGAGCCGGTAGCGACTGACCGAGCCAAGTGCCGCGCGTACGCCCTGCCGGAAGGCCTGCATCACGTTGGTCACCAGCGTCGGCAGGATCAAAAGCGCCAGAGCCTGATGCGGCGGTAGAAAAGAGGCGAAGCTCGACAGCATGATCATCGGCATCGCGAATCCCACCGCGCCCTTCACGAAGCCCGCGAAAAGCGTGACGCCCAATGCGAGCGCGACCTGCCAGAGTTCCAGTCCGAACATGCACCTATCTCCCCTGACGCGGTTGTATCCGGGCGCGCGAGGCTCTGCATCCCGATTTTGCGGCGTACAAACGAGCAGATTTCAGGGCGTTGCGACATTTTCAGTCGCGCAATACATATGCCGCGAATTTTTATTGCGCTGCGACTGCGAAATATCTAGACAGGCTGCAACCGCAGAATAAGGAGCCGACTCATGGCACATGATGGGGCCGATATGCCGACGACGATCATTCTGGATGACCTTCTCGCTCTGACCGAAGCGAGCCTTCCCGAGCTGGAAACACTGGTGGCCGAGGCGACCGCAAGCCTGCGCGCCGTCACCGAAAAAGACGGTCGTATCTCGGGCGCGCTTCTTGAGGAAAACCAGTACCGCGCCCACGGCCTTGCCTGGCTGACCACCTACCAGCAGTCGCTCAAGCAGCTCCATGCCTGGGCCGCGCGGCTCGTCGAGGAAGCCAAGTTCGGCGAGATGGAAAAGCTGATCGTGCAGATCGGCTTCGGGGAATATCTCGCGCAGATCGCCGGCGGCATCCAGATGAACCAGGGCGAGATGGTGCGCCTGGCCGATATGGGCGTCAGCTGGACGCCCTCGGAGGCTGCGGCCAGGCTGATCGCACAAGGCAATTCGAACGCCGCACGTATGCGCCTGGTCGAGTTGATGCGCGACGTTCAGGGCCGTTCGGTGTTCGGCAATTCCGGTCTCGACGAAGAGCTCGAGATGATCCGCGAGCAGTTCTACCGCTATGCCGAAGACCGCGTGAAGCCGAACGCGCATGAATGGCACCTGAAGGACGAACTGATCCCGATGGAGATCATCGAGGAACTGGCCGAACTCGGCGTCTTCGGCCTGACCATTCCGGAAGAATATGGCGGGCTTGGCCTGTCGAAAGCCTCGATGGTCGTCGTGACCGAGGAGCTGTCGCGCGGCTATATCGGCGTCGGTTCGCTCGGCACGCGCTCCGAGATTGCCGCCGAACTGATCATTTGTGGCGGCACCGAGGAGCAGAAGCAGAAATGGCTGCCGGGTCTCTCGACCGGCGAGATCCTCTCGACCGCCGTCTTCACCGAACCCAATACCGGCTCGGATCTGGGCAGTCTGCGCACCCGCGCGGTCAAGGATGGCGACGACTGGGTGATCACCGGCAACAAGACCTGGATCACCCATGCGCAGCGAACCCATGTGATGACCCTGCTGGCGCGCACCGATCCCGCGACCGACAATTACAAGGGGCTGTCGATGTTCCTGGCGGAGAAGACGCCGGGCACCGATGACAATCCCTTCCCCACCGAGGGCATGACCGGCGGCGAGATCGAAGTGCTGGGCTATCGCGGCATGAAGGAATACGAGCTTGGCTTCGACGGCTTCCGCGTGAAGGGCGAGAACCTTCTGGGCGGCGAAGAAGGCAAGGGCTTCAAGCAGCTCATGGAGACGTTTGAATCCGCCCGTATCCAGACCGCTGCCCGCGCCGTGGGCGTGGCGCAATCGGCGCTGGAAATCGGCATGCAATACGCGATCGACCGCAAGCAATTCGGCAAGTCGCTGATCGAGTTCCCGCGAGTGGCCAGCAAGCTCGCGATGATGGCGGTCGAAACCATGATCGCCCGCCAGCTGACCTATTTCTCGGCCTGGGAAAAAGATCACGGCCATCGTTGCGATCTGGAAGCTGGCATGGCGAAGCTTTTGGGCGCGCGCGTGGCTTGGGCGGCGGCGGACAACGCGCTGCAGATCCATGGCGGCAACGGTTTCGCGCTGGAATACCAGATCAGCCGCATCCTGTGCGACGCGCGCATCCTCAACATCTTCGAGGGCGCCGCCGAGATTCAGGCACAGGTCATCGCGCGGCGTCTGCTGGGGTGAGTGCCGTCTCGGAGAGGCTCGAGTGGAGCCTCTCAGGCACGAACGCGCTGCCCGTGGCAGCGCCGGGCTGATCGCGACGCAGACTCTGAACAGGAAACCTGTCGCCCCGAAGGCGGCAGGTTTTTCATTTCCAAAGGCAGCTACACGCCCGGGGCGACTAGCCCCGGGCAGCGCCCGACCTCCCCCCGGGAGGGCGCTATTGCATTTTCGCAAATGGCTCGCGCGTTCGGCGGGGTGGAGGGATAAAGCGCCGTATGAAAACCGTGGGCCCGCGCCCACCCGAGGTCGGGCGCGGCCCTCCTCGCTTCCCCCGGAACCACTCGTATTCCGTCTCCTATTTGACTTCCCGCCCCGCGCCACCATCTGAACCGCAAGGTTCAGGCACAGGGAGAGGCGCATGGCCCGCAGGATTCTCGTCACCGGCATCACCGGCTTCATCGCGAAACGCATCGCCTATGACCTGCTGGCACAGGGCGAAACGGTGCGCGGCACGCTGCGCA
Source organism: Thioclava pacifica DSM 10166 (assembly GCF_000714535.1). Lineage (GTDB taxonomy): Bacteria > Pseudomonadota > Alphaproteobacteria > Rhodobacterales > Rhodobacteraceae > Thioclava > Thioclava pacifica. The sequence continues at coordinate 188,755 of NZ_AUND01000012.1, forward strand.
AGGCCAGCCGGGGCGAGGAAGTGCGCGCGGCGCTGGCCGATCTTGGCCCCGAGGCGCTCGACCGGCTTAGCTTTATCGAAGCTGATCTGATGTCGGACGCGGGCTGGGCCGAGGCATTGGAGGGGATCGATGCGGTGATCCACACCGCCTCTCCCTTCCCGATCACCAAGATCAAGGACGAGCGCACGATCATCGCCCCGGCCGTCGAAGGCACGCGGCGCGTCCTCTCGACGGCACAGGCGGCAGGCGTGACGCGCGTGGTGCTGACCTCATCCATGGAAGCGGTGATGCACGGCGTCACATCGGATCCGATGACCGAGACGGACTGGTCGAACCCGAAGGCGCCAACTTGCAGCGCCTATACCCGCTCGAAGATCTTCGCCGAAGAAGCGGCCTGGGAATTCATCGAGGATCATCACGAGATGGAGCTGACGGTGATCAATCCCGGCCTCGTCTGCGGCACACCGATGGATCGCCATACCGGCTCCTCGGTCGAGGTGATCGAGCGGCTGATGGCGGGCAAGGATCCGGCTGTACCCGAGTTCGAACTTCCGGTTGTCGATATCGCGGATGTCTCGGCCTGTCATGTGGCTGCGCTCGACGCGCCTGCCAGCATCGGTCAGCGCTATATCTGCGCGGAGCGTTTTGTCTCCTTCCCCGACATGGCGCGGACACTGAAAGCCGAATTTCCCGACCGTCGAATCCCAACGCGACGCGCGCCGAACTGGCTGGTCGGGGCGCTGGCGCTGTTTGACAGTCAGATTGCCCTGATCAAACCGATGCTTGGCAAGAGGATGCGGCTCAGCCACGCGGCCGCAGCCCGCGATCTGGGTATGACCTTCGTACCCGCGGAGGAAGCGGTTCTGCGCACCGGGCGCTTCCTCGCCGCGAAATAGCCGTTGCACGGCGGGCGCAGGCGCGCCAAACCTTCCCGAAAAGGGAGATGCCGATGATCCGCGACGCCCGCCCCGAAGATGCCGAGGCCATCACCGAGATCTACAATGATGCGGTGCGCAACACGACCGCGATCTGGAACGAGATCGAGGTCGATGCCGAAAACCGCCGCGCCTGGATCGCGGAGCGGCAGGGCGCGGGCTATCCGCTGCTGGTCTGGGAAGAGGACGGGCGCGCCGTGGGCTATGCGAGCTTCGGTCCCTTCCGCCCCCATGACGGCTATCACCTGAGCGTCGAACATTCCGTCTATGTCCACCGCGATCACCGCTCGGGCGGCAAGGGGGCGAAAATGATGGAGGCTCTGATCGAACGCGCCAAAGAGGGCGGCTTCCACGTCATGGTCGGCGCGATCGACGCCGCCAATAGCGGCTCGATCCGACTGCACGAACGTTTGGGCTTTGCCCATGTCGGGTTGATGCCGCAGGTTGGCAAGAAATTCGGGCGCTGGCTGGATCTGGCGCTGCTTACGCTGCTGCTGGATGATCGCGAACGGCCGTGAGCTCCACGTGGGCTTCTAAGAGCTAGCCCGGGGCAACCAGCCCCGGGCCGCGCCCGACCCTCCCCCCGGGAGGGCGCATTGGCGATGTCATCGTGGGTTCGAGCGACTTGCGGGCTTTCTAGATAAAGTGCCAAGCCACAAGCGAAACAAAGCGCCCACCCAAGGATCGGGCGCTGCCCTCCTCTCAACTCACCCCATCCGCCCCAGCAAATCCACCAACCGCTGCCGCGCTTCCGGCAGGGGCCGATCGCCCAGATCCGGCGCCATCCGTTCGCCAAGGAAAAACCCGGTCAGCCGCAGCCCCTGCACGATCTCGGCCAGGCTCGCGGGCCCCTGTCCCAGCAGGCATAGCGGCAAGGGCAGGAGCTTTGGCGCCCACTCGCCTGCCCCCGCACGGCTCACCGCCCGGCCCGAACGCGGGCTGACATAGGCGAGATCGTCGCGCGAGCCGGTCACCGCGCAGGAGGACAGATCGAGCCCGTAGCCCATCTCTTCCAGCAGCCCCAATTCCCAACGCAGATAGAGCGGCACCCAGTCCCCGCCCTCGGCCATCGCGTCGAACAAGGCCTCTGACGCGGCGAACAGCGCGTCATGGGGTTCGCGTTCGGGCAGGGTGAAGCGCAACAGCGCCGTAGCCGCGTTCAGCCCAGCCAATGCCTGCCGATCCGACAGGATCACCGCGCGGCTTTGCAGCGGCTCGAGCGTGTAGCTGCCCAGATGATCTTCCAGCCGCGCGCGCCATGTCGCCATGACCCGGTTTCCCGGCTGCAACATCCCGGCCATCTTGCGCGAGGCCCCGCCGCGCACCACCCCCGCATGACGCCCATGCGCGGCAGAGAACAGCTCGACGATCATCGAGCTTTCCCCATGCGGGCGTGCAGAGAGGATCGTGCCGTGGTCTTGCCAGTCCATGCGCGGACTATCCGTGTCGTGACGTTGCGGCGCAAGCGGCTTCGTGAGTTGCGCGCGCGCCCGGTGCCGCTCTAGCGTCTCGCCATGACACGCGCATCCTATCTTCTGGCGGCCCTGATCGCCCTGATCGAGCTGACCGCTTTCGGGGCGAGCTTCGCCAACAACCTCTCGGTGCATCCAAACGCGGCGGTGCCGCTGGGCGTGCTGTGGCTGATGTTTCGCTATTTCACGATCTGGACGAATACGCTGGTGGGGCTGGCCTTCGCCTGGATGGCGTGGAAGAAGCGTTATCTGTCACGGCCCTTCCTCGCGGCGCTGGTGCTGTGGATCCTGATCGTGGGCGTGGTCTATCACCTGCTGCTCGCGGGCAATGAGCCGCTCTACGGGCTCGATTACCTGTCGAACCTGCTTTATCACACGATTGCGCCGGTGCTGGTGCCGATCTGGTGGCTCGCGCTGGCTCCGAAAGGGTCGCTGAACTGGCCCCATGCGGCGCTCTGGCTGCTCTGGCCGCTGGTCTATCTGGTCTATGCGGTGATCCGGGGGCTCGAAACCGGTTCCTACCCCTATTTCTTCCTCAACCTCGACAAGCTTGGCTGGGACGGGCTGGCGCTCTGGTGCGTGAAGTTCCTTGTGGCCTTCTGGATCGGCGGCTTGCTGATCGTGGCACTGGGGCGCGGGCTGAAACGGCTCGGCCTCAGCCGCTGAGCCCCTCTTCGTCGAGAAGCGTGCGCCCGTCGCGGCTTTCGATCTCGATCACCCACAGGTCCGGGTCGAAACTGCGCTGCTTGCGGATGCTTTCGTCTACCTCGGCCTCGGGCCCGTCATGCAACAGCATCCAGACGCTTTTCCCGGTCATAAGATCCGCGCGCCGCTCGTAGCTTTGCGCGGTGCCGTCGAGCCGCGCGCATTTCACCATCACGGCGCCCGAGGACGCCTGACCATGCGCGGTAACATAGGCGGGGATATTGGCCAGCTCCAACCGCTTGAGATAGGCGCGGACCCAGAAATCCGTGGTCAGCCGCGCCTCGCTCATCACTTCGAGTCCTTGAAATCGAGCCCCATTTCCGAATAGCGCTCGGCCTCTTCCAGCCAGTTCGGGCGCACCTTCACCTGCAAGAACAGGTGCACGGGCCGGTCGAGAAACGCGATCATCTCCTCGCGGGCGGCTTTCGAGATCGCCTTGATCGTCTCGCCGCCCTTGCCGAGGATGATCCCCTTGTGACCGTCGCGAGCGACATAGATCACCTGGTCGATCCGGGCCGAGCCATCCTTGCGCTCTTCCCATTTCTCGGTCTCCACGGTGAGCTGATAGGGCAGCTCTTCATGCAGGCGCAGGGTCAGCTTCTCGCGGGTAATCTCGGCGGCGATCATGCGCAGCGGCAGGTCGGCGATCTGGTCTTCGGGATAGAGCCACGGGCCCTCGGGCATCTCGCCTGCGAGCCATTCCTTGAGGTCCTGCACGCCGTAGCCGCGCTCGGCCGAGATCATGAAAGTCTTGGCGAAGTCGAAGGCCTCGTTGAGCTTCGAGGTCAGGCCCAGCAGCGCCTCGGATTTCACCTTGTCGATCTTGTTGATCGCAAGCGCCACGGGCTGGGACCCCTCACGACCACGCAGAGCCTCGAGAATGCTCTCAACCCCAGGTGTGATCCCGCGATGGGCCTCGACCAGCAGCACGATCATATCGGCATCGGCCGCCCCGCCCCAGGCCGCATTGACCATCGCGCGATCGAGACGGCGACGCGGGCGGAAGATGCCGGGCGTGTCGACGAAGACGATCTGGCTTTGCCCTTCCATCGCGACGCCGCGAATACGGGCGCGGGTCGTCTGCACCTTATGGGTGACGATCGAGACCTTCGCGCCCACCATCGCGTTGAGCAGCGTGGATTTGCCCGCATTGGGCTCTCCGATCAGGGCGACGAAACCGGCGCGAGTGGTCATCTGCAATCCTTCTTGTGCGATACGGGCGCGGAGGTAGCGTATTACGCCGCGTGATGCCAGTCATCATGTTGTTGTAGGCAAGTGACGAGGGCCGCGCCCGAGCCTTGGGTGGGCGCTTTGCTACCTCAGTGGTCTGCGCTTTATCTCAAAAGCCCGCAGGTCGCGTGAACGCGCGAGACATCGCCAATGCGCCCTCCCGGGGGGAGGGGTGAGCCGGGATTGAGCGGCCTTCCAGTGGAAGGACGCCCCGGCGAACGCCTGAGCTTCGCGAAGGCCGGACGGGCGCGGCCCGGGGCTGGTCGCCCCGCGCCAGTTCGGTCCTTCAGCCTTCGAGCCGCTTCAAGAGAGCCTTTGCCGCCGCCATCTCGCCCTGACGCTTCGAGCCGGCCTTGGCGGTCTCGCGCGCACCATTCTCGAGCGTCACTTCGATCGTGAAATTCGGAGCGTGATCGGGACCGTCGCGATGGGTGATCTCGTAACGCGGTGGCGGCAAGCCGCGCGCCTGAGCCCATTCCTGAAGCGCGGTCTTGGGGTCGCGCGCATCTTCCTCGACGCTCTCCAGACGATCCTGCCAGAGCTGCAGCACAAGGTCGCGCGCCGCCTCGAACCCGGCATCGAGATAGACCGCGGCGATCACCGCCTCCATCGCATCCCCCAAAAGCGCCATCTTGCGCCGCCCGCCGGTCATCATCTCGGACCGGCCAAGCTTCAGCGCCGCGCCGAGGTCGATCGCCCGGGCCATATCGGCACAGGCCTCCTTGCGCACCAGCGCATTGAAGCGCGGGGCGAGCTGGCCCTCGGAAGCGGACTTGTCGGCTAGAAACAGCGCCTCTGCCATTACCAGCCCGAGCACCCGGTCACCCAGAAACTCGAGCCGCTGGTTGTCGGGGCGGGTCGGCGTGGAGATCGAGCTATGCGTGAGCGCGCGCAAAAGCAGCTCGGGCCGTTTGAATGTATGCCCGAGACGCTCTTCGAAAGCCTTGATCTCCGCGCTCAGCTTCAATTGATCGCCTTGAAGAACCGGTCCGGACGCCAGGTCCAGAAGTAGAAGAGAGAGCGCCCCGCCGAAGAGAACATGATCCGGTCCGCGCGGCCGATCAGGTTCTCGGCCGGGACAAATCCGAGCCCGCCCACCGATTGCGGGAAGCGGCTGTCCTCGGAATTGTCTCGGTTGTCGCCCATGAAGAAATACATCCCCTCCGGCACGGTATAGACCGGGGTGTTGTCCACCGGGCCATTCTCGTTGATCTGGAGGATGTCATGCGTCACGCCATTGGGCAGCGTTTCCTTGAAGCGCTTCTTGAGGCAGGTATCGCCCATGCCCACCGGCGCGTTCGTGCAGCGCGGCAGCAGCCCTTGCGGTCCCTGCCGCTCCATCACCTCCGCGAAATCGGTTTCCGGCTGCATGCCCACGGCCTTGCCGTTGATCTGCAGAACGCCGTCGATCATCTGGATCTGGTCGCCCGGCAGGCCGATCAGACGCTTGATGAAATCGACATTCTTGGTCGGATGACGGAACACCACCACGTCGCCGCGCTCGGGATCGCTGGCAAGGATGCGGCCCGAGATCGGGCAGGCCGAGAAGGGGCAGGAATATTTGGAATAGCCGTAGGCCATCTTGTTCACGAAGAGGAAATCGCCGATCAGCAGCGTGTCCTTCATCGAACCCGATGGGATCCAGAAGGGCTGGAAGAACAGGGTACGGAACACGCCCGCAATCACCAGAGCCCAGACGATCGTCTTGACCGTATCGAGGATACCGCCCTCGGAGTTCTTCTTCGCCATGTTGTTCTTACCCTGCCTCAAAAATCCCTGCCTGAATACGCGGCCTCACGCCCGAGTCAAGAAAGCTTGCGGGCCTCGATCACGACGAAGGCCTGCGCCCAAGGGTGGTCATCGGTCAGCGTGACATGGATGATCGCCTCGTAACCCTCTGGCGTCATTTCCTTTAAGCGATCCGCGGCCCAACCCGTGACATGCATCGCCGGCTGCCCGGTTGGCAGATTCGTGACCGCCATGTCGCGCCAGGAAATCCCCATCCTCAAGCCCGTCCCGAGCGCCTTCGAGCAGGCCTCTTTCGCCGCCCAGCGTTTCGCATAGGTACCGGCCACATCCTTGCGCCGCTCCGCCTTGCGCTGTTCGGTCTCGGTGAAGACCCGGTTGCGGAAGCGATCCCCGAAGCGTTCGAGCGTGCGCTCTATCCGCTCGATATTCGCCAGATCCGTGCCGATTCCGAGGATCATGGAGCACGCTCCGCCGTGATCTCCTCGCTTGCAAGCGGCAACAAAGCCAGTCCGGCACAGATCACGATCTTCAGGCCCCCGCGCATCCCTTCACCCCTGCTCGCTCTGACGCGCGAGCGCCTTGAGCTGCGTGCGCGCGCCAAGGCCAAAGAAAATCCGGGTCGTGAAGAACAGCACCAGAAGTATCACCGCCATCATTGCGGCGAAAATCGCGAATACGCCCGGATCCATCATCCCGGCCATCTCGGACTGGAGATCGGGAAAGACCACGAGGAAACCCGCCGTCAGGGCGAGTGTGGTAAGAACCAGAAGGCCAAAGGCGATAATGGTGAAGCGCCAGCTCTCGGGCTTCTCCGGCCCGCGGCCAAATCGTTTCACGAAACTGCTCCCCGAGAGATGGGCGGCGATCATCGACGGGATGATCGAGACAGCCGAACTGATGATATCGAAGCCGGTCACGGCCTCGATCGCCATCAGCACAAGCGGCAGCCCGATCGTGAGACCAATGAACCAGGCCAGATAGGTCAGGTAGATTGTGCGCATCCGCTCAGCCCCGCGCCGCGTCCATCAGCTTGCGCATATGCTGGATCGCAGGGCCGAGGCCCACGAAAATCGCCTCGGCGATCAGGAAATGACCGATATTCAGCTCGCGAACCTGTTTCATCGCGGCGATCGGCTCGACCGTCTCATAGGTGAGCCCGTGACCCGCATGAACCTCAAGCCCAAGGCTGTCCGCATAAACGGCGCCGGCCTTGAGCGCCTCGAGCTCGGCATCGCGCGCATCGAATTTGCCTTCGTAATGCAGGTCGCAGTAATGGCCCGTATGCAGCTCCACCACCTGCGCACCGATCTTGGCCGAGGCCTCGATCTGAGCCGGATCGTGGCCGATGAACATCGACACGCGGATGCCCGCCTCGACCAGCGGGCCGACGAAATCACCCAGCCGCGCGACATCGCCCGCCACGTCCAAACCGCCCTCGGTCGTCACCTCCTGCCGCTTCTCGGGCACGATGCAGCAGGCATGGGGGATGTGACGCAGCGCGATCGCCTGCATCTCGGGGGTCGCGGCCATCTCGAGGTTGAGCGGCACCTTGATCCCCGCCATCAGAGCCTCGATATCGGCATCGCGGATATGGCGACGGTCTTCACGCAGATGCGCCGTGATCCCGTCTGCACCCGCCTCTTCCGACAGCAGCGCGGCGCGCAGCGGATCAGGATAGGCCGAGCCGCGGGCATTTCGCACGGTCGCGACGTGATCGATATTCACACCAAGGCGCAAGGGTTTGGGCATTTTTGCCTCCGCATCGTTACGCGCCGGAGTATGCCCGCAGGCTTAAGCGGGGGGAAGGGCGCGATTGTATCGGTCTCAGAACGGGACGGGCGCGGTGAAGGTCATGTGCTGGCCGCCATCGGGATGGCGAAAGCGCAGGGTCTCGGCATGAAGCATAAGGCGCGGGAAATCTTGCGCCGCCCCTTCCGCATAAAGCGGATCGCCGAGGATCGGGTGGCCCAGCTCGGCCATATGCACCCGCAACTGGTGGCTGCGCCCCGTTACCGGCATCAGCCGCACCCGCGTCGTGCCATCCTCAAGGCGCATCACCCGCCAGTCGGTCTGGGCGGGGCGCCCGTGCTCGTGATCCACATGCTGGCGCGGCCGGTTCGGCCAATCGACGCAGAGCGGCAGATCGACGCGCCCCTCCTTTTCAGCCAGCTCGCCCCAGAGCCGCGCCTGATAGGACTTCTTCGTCTGGCGCTTCTCGAATTGCAGTCCGAGATGACGCTGCGCATGAGGGGTCAGCGCGAAGACCATCACGCCGGACGTATCGGTATCGAGCCGATGGACCAGCAGAACCTCGGGATAGATGCCCTTGAGGCGCGAGATCAGGCAATCGGCCTTGTCCGGCCCCTTGCCCGGCACCGAGAGAAGCCCCGCCTGCTTGTCGACCACGAGGATCTCGTGATCGGCATGAAGGATGCGCGGGGCCTCCTGTGGCGGGTCATAGACATATTCCATGCGCGGGGGATGCACCGCCCCCGCGCGGCGGTCAAGTCAGAGCGCGCCGAACACGTCTTTCAGAATGCCTTCCAGCGCCGATGCATCCTCTTGAGTGAAAGCGTCAGGCTGGTCGCTGTCGATATCGAGCACGCCGATCAGCCCGCGCCTCGCGTAGACCGGGATGACCAGCTCCGAGCGGGTGGAGCTGGCGCAGGCGATATGGCCGGGGAAGGCCCCGACATCGGGCACGAGCTGCGTGCGCCCCTCGCGCGCCGCCGCCCCGCAGACCCCGCGTGCAAACGGGATCACGAGGCAGCCATGCCCGCCCTGATAGGGACCGATCTTCAGCAGTTCCGGCTCGGTCACGCGATAGAACCCCGTCCAGTCGAACCGGTCATCCGCGTGGTGGATCTCACAGGCGAGCGTCGCCATCAGCGCGACCTCGTCAATCTCGCCCGCGGTTAGCGCCGCGATGCGTTTGGCCAGATCCGAGTAATCGACCCTCATGGGCGTTCGATTGCGATGGCCGTGCCCTCGCCCCCGCCGATGCAGATCGCGGCCACGCCGCGCGTGAGCCCGCGCTTTTCCAACGCGTTCAGCAGCGTCACGATGATCCGCGTGCCCGAGGCCCCGATCGGGTGACCCAGCGCGCAGGCGCCGCCATTCACGTTCACCTTCTCATGCGGGATATTCAGCTTGTGCATGAAGGCCATCGGCACGACCGCGAAGGCCTCGTTGACCTCCCACAGATCGACATCCTCGACCGACCAGCCGAGCTTTTTCAGCAGCTTCTCGGCGGCAGGCACCGGGGCGGTCGGGAAATCGGCAGGCGCCTGCGCGTGGCTCGCATGACCCAGAATGCGCGCCCGGACAGGCCAGCCTTCCGCCTCGGCCACGGCTTGCGAAGCCAGCACCAGCGCCGCCGCGCCATCCGAGATCGAGGACGAATTCGCCGCCGTCACCGTGCCATCCTTGCGGAACGCAGGCTTGAGCTGCGGGATCTTGTCGGGGCGCGCATTGCCGGGCTGCTCATCGACCGCGACGACATGCTCGCCCTTGCGGGTCTTCACCGTGACCGGCGTAATCTCGCCCTCGAAAGCGCCCGACTTGTCGGCCTCCAGCGCCCGGCTCAGCGAGGCCAGCGCGTAATCGTCCTGCGCCTCGCGGGTGAACTGGAACGCCTGCGCGCAATCCTCGGCAAAGGTGCCCATCAGGCGGCCCTTGTCATAGGCATCCTCCAGCCCGTCGAGGAACATGTGGTCGATCACCTGGCCATGGCCCAGTCGCGCGCCCGAGCGCATCTGCGGCAGCATGTAGGGCGCCTTGGTCATGTTCTCCATCCCGCCCGCGATCATCACCCCGGTCTGCCCCAGGGCGATCTGGTCATAGGCGACCATCGCCGTTTTCATCCCCGAGCCGCACATCTTGTTCAGCGTCGTCGCGGGCACTTCTTCGCCTAGGCCTCCGGCGAACCCGGCCTGCCGCGCGGGCGCCTGACCCTGCCCCGCGGGCAGCACGCAGCCCATCAGCACTTCCTCGATCCGCGAGGGCGCAACGCCCGCGCCCTCCAGCGCCGCCCTGATCGCAGCGCCGCCCAGATCCGCCGCGCTCACATCGGCAAAAACACCCTGCATTCCGCCCATCGGGGTGCGCGCCGCCCCCACGATCACCACGTTTTCCATCTCGTCCTCCCGAAAATCTGCCTCACGGATACCGAATGGTAAGTATTGGCGTCTAGCCTCGATCTCGAATTCGCTTTGCGGGAGCCCAAGATGAACCTGTCTGCCGAAGCCTGTGAAGGCGCGCTCGTCGTCCACGTGGGGGAGGCGCGCCTGGATGCCGCGATCGCGCTCCGGTTCAAGGAACGGATGCGGGAAGTGACCGCGCAACCCGGTGGGCGCGTCCTTCTCAACATGTCCAAGGTGGAGTTTCTCGACAGCTCCGGGCTAGGCGCTGTAGTGGCGGTGATGAAATCGCTCGCCCCGAACCGACGGCTCGAACTTTGCGGACTGACGAGCAATGTCGACAAGGTCTTCCGCCTGACCCGCATGGATTCGGTCTTCGCGATCTATCCGGACCTCGCTGCAGCGCTGGAAGGGGGACGAAAATATGCCTGAGCCGGCTCTCTCGCAGCGCCCGATGCATGGCGAGGCGCCACCGGGCGAACCGCGCATCTTCCATCACAGCTTTCCCGCGACTGCGATGGCCGTGCGCGATGCGCTGCGCTCGGCACTTGCGCGCTTCATCCGGGTGATGACCGAGGAAGAGGCCGGGACGCTCGAACTGATCCTGGCCGAAGTGCTCAACAACATCGTTGAACACAGCTATCGCGACAGCGGAAAGGGTCATGTGACGCTCTCGATCGTTCGGGACGGCCGTGGGCTGAGTTGTTCGGTCAGCGATGACGGAATCGCATTGCCGCCCGGCTGCCTCGGCCCGGAGCCGTCGAACGGAAGCGACCGCCCCGATCCCGAGAGCCTACCCGAAGGCGGCTTCGGCTGGTTCCTGATTCGCGATCTGGCCACCGATCTCGGCTATCACCGGGAGGATGGGCGCAACCTGCTCGCCTTCCGCCTCCCCATCGCGCCACTGGGTGAGCGGCGGACGAATTGAAAGGCCTTCACAACTCAAGCACCAGAAACCGGAATGAGATTTTTACGGATCAGGATTAGGCGGGGGCCTAAGCGTTGGCGGAACAAACCTGGGTTCTGACGGATCTCACGCAATCGACGACGTCGAAGCCGGCACGTCGGAAAACGGTAAACCCGTTCAGTTCAGCTGGAATTGCAGCGAATAGGTTCCGTTGCCAAATTCGCCAAAGAGATCCGGTAGATCCGGATGACTCACCGGTTCGCCCGACCAGTCGGGAACGAGATTCTGCTCCGAGACATAGGCCACGTAATAGCTTTCATCGTTCTCGGCGAGCAGATGATAGAAAGGCTGATTCTTCGGCGGCCGCGCATCCTCGGGGATCGCGTCATACCATTCTTGGGAATTCGAAAAGATCGCATCGACATCGAAGACCACACCCCGAAACGGGTGCTTGCGATGCCGCACCACCTGTCCGATGTGATATTTCGCGCGCGTTGCGTACATAAGTGCTCCTCTTTCCTGATTACTAAATCGTGACCCGGCGGCATGTCCACGTTTTCGCCATATTTTTGCCGGAAACAGATTGTCCGATTCGGAAGGACAGTGACGAAATCCTTGCCGGTTTGCGGTTTTCGTATCGGTGAAATGCGCTTAAGATGGCCACAAACAAGGCCGTCAGAGCAAAGTTGAGCAGTAATGAAAAAATTTCTCGCCCTTGGCGTCGTGCTTCTGATTGCCGCCTGCGGAGGCGGCCCCTCGAAGCCCCCACGCAATCTTGATGACGCGTGTTCGATCATCAAGCAGCGCCCCCAATATTACGCCGCAATGCGTCGCACCGAGGCCCGCTGGGGCATCCCGGTTTCGGTGCAAATGGCGACGATCCATCAAGAAAGCAAATTCGACGGCGACGCCAAGACGCCCTATCGCTTTGCGCTCGGGATCATTCCGCTTGGTCGCCAGAGCTCGGCCTACGGCTACAGCCAGGCGCTTGATGGAACCTGGGATGAATACCGCGAAGAAACCCGCAGTTTCGGCGCGAAGCGTAACCGTATCTCGGACGCGACCGACTTCATGGGCTGGTACATGGATGGCAGCTCCGAGCGCCTCGGGATCTCGAAATCCGACGCCCGGAGCCAGTATCTCGCCTATCACGAGGGGCGCGGCGGCTTCTCGCGCGGCACGCATAACTCGAAGCCCTGGTTGCTGGCCGTGGCGAACCGGGTCGCGGCACGCGCGCAGATGTACGACATCCAGCTGGAGACCTGCCGGCGCTGATCAGCGCCGTTTGGCCACCTCGGCGTCGATCGAGAACATCAGCTGACTGAAATTGCCGCCCTCGGTGAGATTGTTGAGGATGGTCGTGGTCTTCTGGCCGCTCTGATCGGTGATGACCCATTGGCGCAGCTCGGTCGGGTTGTCGGTGAAGACAAGCTGGATCGTGCCGTATTCGGGATGTTCGGGATCCTGCGCAGTGACCACGGTCTTCGTGCCATCCGACGTATGCCCGACCACCATGCCGCTGCGCGACAGGTCGATATTGCGCCCGAGGATCAGGTTTAGCGGCGTCTTCACCAGCGGATATTGCTCGGGCGGCTGGTTCGATTTCGGATCGAATACCGCAACCCGGTTGGCCGAAGCGAGTACCAGGGTCGCATCGTTACTGTACTGGAAGCGCGCACGCCCCGGCCGCTTGATATAAAGCTTGCCGGTGGAGATTGAACCATCAGAATTCACCTGGGTGAAATCCGCCGAGGCCGATTGCATCGCGTTCAGATAAGCGGAGATCTGGGCGAGTGAAAGCTTGCCGGCCGAGGCAGGAAGCGCGAGCGCCAGCGCGAAGACGGCGGCGAGCAGGGTGCGGATCAGTTTCATGGCCATAGATTTAGGCACTCCTTGCGAAAGCGGAAGTCCCGCCGTAACGCGCCACTTTGGCTGCGGGTCCATATTGGGCGCATTTGTGCCGAAGGGCCGATGTCATGCAATAACAGCCAGCAGGTATCGACTAGCGGGTACGGAAAACACCCCGGCACAAAGCTCGGGGTGTTGTTTGCTTCCGCGAACTGAGCCTTACTGCTCGGGCACAAGGATCTCGCGCTTGCCGACATGGTTGGCTGCCGAGACGATGCCCTCATCCTCCATCTGCTCCACAAGGCGCGCGGCCTTGTTATAGCCGATGCCCAGCTTGCGCTGGATGTAGGAGGTCGAGCATTTGCGATCCTTGATCACGATGGCCACAGCCTGATCATAGAGCGCATCCTCGCCATTTGTGTTGCCGCCGGTGTTCAGGCCCAGCACCGCGTCGATATCCGAAACCACGTCATCATCCGGCCCATCCACCACGCCAGACATGTATTCCGGCGGGCCGAAGCTCTTGAGGTGATTGACGATTTCCTCGACTTCCTCGTCCGAGACAAACGGCCCGTGGCAGCGGGTGATCTTGCCGCCGCCCGCCATGTAGAGCATGTCGCCCATGCCCAGAAGCTGCTCGGCGCCCTGCTCGCCCAAAATGGTGCGCGAGTCGATCTTCGAGGTCACCTGGAAGGAAATCCGGGTCGGGAAGTTCGCCTTGATCGTGCCGGTGATGACATCGACCGAGGGGCGCTGCGTGGCCATGATCAGGTGGATGCCCGAAGCACGCGCCATCTGCGCCAAGCGCTGGATACAGGCCTCGATCTCCTTGCCCGCGACCATCATCAGGTCGGCCATCTCGTCGACGATCACGACGATATAAGGGAAGGGTTTGGGCTGGAATTCTTCGGTCTCGAAGATCGGCTCACCCGTTTCCTCGTAGAAACCCGTCTGCACCGTCCGCTTGAACATCTCGCCTTTCGCGAGGCTTTCCTTCACGCGACCGTTGTATCCCTCGATGTTGCGCACGCCCATCTTGGACATCTTGCGGTAGCGCTCTTCCATCTCCGAGACGACCCATTTGAGCGCCACGACGGCTTTCTTCGGGTCGGTCACAACCGGGCTGAGCAGATGCGGGATGCCATCATAGACGCTGAGTTCCAGCATCTTCGGGTCGATCATGATCAGGCGGCATTCTTCCGGCGTCAGACGATAGAGCAGCGACAGGATCATCGTGTTGATCGCAACCGATTTACCCGAGCCGGTCGTCCCCGCGATCAGCAGGTGAGGCATCTTCGCAAGGTTGGTCACGATCGGCTCACCGCCGATCGTCTTGCCCAGCGCCAGAGGTAGTTTCATGTTGGTGTCGCCGAAATCGCGCGCCGAGAGGATCTCGCGCAGAACGACTTTCTCGCGGTGGTCATTCGGCAGTTCGATCCCGATCACCGAGCGGCCCGGCACGGTCGAAACGCGCGCGGAAAGCGCCGACATCGAGCGCGCGATATCATCGGCCAGACCGATCACGCGCGAGGCTTTCAGACCCGGCGCGGGTTCCAGCTCGTACATCGTGACCACCGGACCGGGACGGACCGAGACGATCTCACCCTTTACGCCGTAATCGTCAAGCACGGTCTCGAGCATCCGCGCGTTCTCCTCCAGCGCCTCGTCGGAGAGCTGGTGACGCTGGATGGTCATCGGGTTGGTCAGGAGCGAGAGCGGCGGCGGCTCGTAGGGCGCGGCCTTCGGCGCATCGAACGCGAGTGCCGGCTGGGCCTCCTCCATCGCGCGGCGCGAGGGGGCAATCGGCTTCTTCGCCGGTTGCACAACGCGCTTGGCCTCACTCGATTGCTTGATCACCTGACGGTCGAGACCACGCGCGGCGGCGGGGATCTCGGGAACGGTATCTTCCTCGACCCATTGCGCCGCCCCGGTCTCGTCAAAGGAGTCGGGCTCACCGGCATAGAAATGATCGGTGTGCATCTCCAACGGATCGTCTTCGAACCCGTCGAAGCCCTGATATTCGGGATGCGTCCAGTCCCAGCCGTCATCGTTTTGCGACTCGAGCGCGATCTGCTGCGCGGCAGTCAGGTGCGGCTCTTCAATTCCCTCGAACTCGGAGACATAAGCCTCCGGAAGCGGCGCGGATTCGGGCGCGGGAGCTGATGCCTGCGGCATGTAGCGCGGCTTGGCATGAAGCGGTGGTTCCGCACGCAGCTGGGGCTGGGCCCGCAGCGGCGGCTCGTTATGAAGCACCTGCGGCTGGCGCGGCGCACGCGCAAGGCGCTTGGCCACCGCCGCCAGAACCGAAGCCGGAGCGCGCGGGGCCTCCGCTTCGGGCGTGGCAAAGCTCTCGGGCGCATCAAAGGCAACAAGCTGCGGCTCGTCGGGGGCGTAATCGGGCGCGATCGGCGCGGCTTTACGGCTTTGCACCGCCTGTGCGATGCGCGCACGGATGCGGTCCTCGCTCGGAGCGCTCTGCTCGGACCAGTCCGGCTCGATCTCGAACAGCTCGGGCGTGGGATCATAGGCGTCATATTCCGGCTCGATCGGGCGGCGGATGCGCGACAGCAGCGAGGGTCGCGCGCTCGGCGCGGGCTCCATCTCGGGCGCCCAGCCGGCAGCCATCGCCTGCTGCTCTTCCCATGCGGCAAGCTCGGCAGCGCGTTCGGCAGCCTCGACACGGCGCTGACGCGCGCGATCGGCGGCGGCTTTCGCCCCGAGCACCGAAGCCGACGCCCCTTTGCCCAAAAGGTTCGTGACGCCGACATAGGCGGCAACCGTGCCCAGCCACATGAAACGGGTGATCGCGCGCAGTTCCGGCTTGGTGAAGCCCAGAACGAAGCCCCCGATCGCCAGCATCGCCACGGCGAGTACCAGCGAGAGCAGCTTCAGACCGACCGTCCCGGAAACCGGGACGATGCCCAGAAGCGTGCCCGCGATCATGTCGCCGAAATGCCCGCCAAGACCGAAAGCCTGCCCCCATTGATCGCCCGGCACCAGAAGCGCGGCGTAGACCGCCGCGACCGCCACCGCGATCGGGAAGAAGATGATCCGCCCGGCGAGGCGTTCTTCACCGCGATGGGTGATCATCCGCGCGCCCCAGATCACCAGTGCGGCGGGCAAAAGCCACGCGCCATGACCCACGATCACGAAGAGCGGCGACGCGATCCCGGCCCCGATCCGGCCCAGCCAGTTCTGCACCGGCTCGTCGGAGGCGGCCATCCAGCTCGGATCCTCCGGGTGATAGGAAAACAGCATCATCGAGGCGAGAACGCCAAGCAGGACGAGAAGCCCGCCCACCAGCTCCTTGCCACGGCGTTCAAGGACTGCCTGCGTGTCCTGATCGAAAAGCGGGTCGCGCTGTCGTGCCTGATAAGATGCCATAACCTACCGTCCTCAACCGTAAATGCAGTCGCGAAGCTGGATCAGCCCCCGCTGCGTTTCTTCTCTTGGGGCGACCAAGGCCACCCTGATGAATCCCTTGCCGGGATTGTCCCCATTCACCTCGCGCGCCAGATAGGCGCCCGGCAGCACCCTGATCCCGGTCTCTTGCCAGAGTTTCAGGGCAGCCGCCTCTCCGTCGTCCACCGGCAGCCACAGGAAGAACCCGCCCTGCGGCAACTGGAAGCTGTTCACGCCGGCAAAGATCCGACCGGCGTCTTCGTATTTTTCCGCGTAAAGGCGGCGGTTTTCCTCGACATGAGCCTCATCGGCCCAGGCACGCTCGGCCACGCGTTGCAGCGGCTGCGGCAGCGGCGCGCCGGAATAGGCGCGCAACCGGCGGATATGCGTGATGCTTTTCGGCCCCGCGGCGAGGAAGCCTGAACGTAGCCCCGGAAGGTTCGAGCGCTTCGAGAGCGAATGGAAGATCACCACTCGCTCCGGATCGATCCCTTCTTCCTCGGCGACCTGCGCGGCACCCGGCGGGGGCGCCTCGCGCCAGATCTCGGAATAGCACTCGTCGGCAAAGACGATGAAATCATGCTTCTCGGCCAGATGCAGCAGCTCGGCCAGATAGTCGCGCGAGGCGACGGCCCCCTGCGGGTTCGAGGGCGAGCAAAGATAGGCGATCGACACCCGGTCGAGGATCTCGGGCGCAAGCCCCGCGTAATCGGGCAGAAAGCCGGTCTCGGTCCCGGCGGGGACGAAAACGGGTTCAGCACCCACGGCAGCAGCGGCCACAGCATAGACCTGGTAAAACGGGTTCGGGATGAGGATCACCGGCTTGCCGCCACGCTTTTCCTCGGGGCTCAGCGCCATCGCGGCGTTGTAAAGCCCCTCGCGCGTCCCATTGAGCGCCATGATCCGCTCCGGCCCGATCGAGACCTCGAATCGCCACTTCAGCCAGCCAGAGATCGCGTCGAGCAGCTCGGGCGTGCCGTCATTTGCCGGATATTTCCCAAATTCGCCAAGGTTCTGCGCGATCACCTCACCCACGAAAGACGGCATCGCGTGACGCGGCTCGCCGATGGACATCGACAGGACCGTGCCGCCCGGTTCATGCGAATCGAGCAACGCCCGCAGCCGCGGGAATGCGTATTCGGGCAGGTTCGAAAACCGCTCGGGAAAGTCCATCTGTGCCTCATCGAATGGGGTCTATTTCGCCCCTTATTGAGAATGAGGTTACAAAAGCTGCGCGGTTTCGTCCAGAAAAAGACTGAGTCCAGAGCGGGTTGACGTCGCAAAATGTGACTTTTCAGGCAAGCGCCCGTTCCGCCGCCATCCCGAGTCGCAGCAGACGATCCTCCTGCATCGGCGCAGCCATCAACGAGATCCCGCAAGATGGCACGCCGGTCGGCAGGGTCAGAACGCATAGACCGAGGATGTTGCCGATCCGGGTATTGCGCAGCGCGAGTAGGTTCTCGCTCTCGAAATAAGCCTTGTCGGTGAGCAGACGTTGCGCATCTGGCGGCTCGATCGGCGCGGTCGCGACTAGCACCGCGTCATATTCCGCCGTGGCCTCCAGATATTGCGCGCGATACTCGGCCAGCGCATGCCAGCCTGCCACGTAGTCCGAGGCCAGCACATCCCGCCCGGTGCGGAACCGTTCGAGGATCACCGGATACATCTTCTCGGGCGCGGCCTCGATCACGTGCTTCCACTCGCCATAGGCTTCGGGCGCAAACAGAATGCCCGAGAGGTCCATCGCCGGACGCACCATCGGCAAACCGCGCCGCTCGATCACCGCGCCCGCCTTGGCAAGCCGGTCGACCGCGCTCTCGAACCCCTGCACCGGCTTTTCGCGTGCGCCCTCGAAAGGCAGCCCTTCGAGAACCAGAAGCCGCGTACCCGCGAGGCTCGTCTCACGCAGATCGGGCGCCGCACGCCCCTCGATCAGGGCCAGCACATGGGCGCAATCATCGACATTGCGTGCCAGCGGCCCGATCGTGTCGAAAGACCGGCACAGCGGGACAACACCCTTTGTCGTCACCCTTCCATGCGTCGTCTTGAGCCCCACCAGATCGTTCCAAGCGGACGGGATGCGCACCGACCCGCCCGTATCCGACCCGACCGCCGCCGCCGCGAGCCCGCGCGCGACCGAAAGCGCCGCGCCCGAACTCGACCCACCCGGTGCAAGTTTGGGATCACGGATATTCGGAGGCGTCGAAGTCATCGGATTGATGCCGAGCCCCGAAAAGGCCAGCTCCGTCATATGCGTCTTGCCCAGGCAGACCGAGCCGCCAAGCGTCGCCTGCACCAGCACCTCGGCATCGGCATCGGGCACCCGACCATGAAGAAGCCGCGAGCCGGACTCGGTCGCCACGCCCGCTGTATCGAAGAGATCCTTCCACGACAGCGCCACACCGTCGAGCGATCCGCGCCGTCGGCCTTGTTTGGCACGTTGATGAGCGGCCATTGCCTCGTCGCGAGCGCGCTCCGGCGTCAGGCGCGCATAGATGTCCGCGGCATCCTTCGCAGCCTCCAGATAGGCCTCGGCCTGCTCGACCGGATCGAGCTCTCCGGCGGCAATCGCACGCCCCTGTTCTGCCGCCCCGGCCAACCGCCAATCCATGCCCATCTCCATCGCTCTTTTCGCCACGCTAGCGACAGTCCCGCGCATGGACAATCCCGGTTGCCGCGCCATAGTAGGCGCCATGAAACACGATTCCGACGTCATCATCGCCGGGGGCGGTCTGAATGGCCCCGCCCTGGCCCTCGCGCTGGCCTCGGCCGGGCTCTCCGTCACCCTGATCGACGCTGCCCCCGCCCGACAGCGCGCCACCGATACATTCGACGGACGCGCCTATGCGCTGGCGATCGCGTCGCAGAAACTGCTTGCAGCGATCGGCGTCTGGGGCGCGCTCGCAGATCAGGCGCAGCCGATGATGGAAGTGAAGGCGATGGACGGGCATGCAGGCGAAGGCCCGGCGCCGTTCTTCCTGCATTTCGACTCGCGCGAGCTGGACCAGTCGCCCGTGGGCTACATGCTCGAGGACCGCTTCCTCTACCGCGCCTTCCTCGACGCGATGGAGGCCAGCGACAAGATCACGCTGCGGCATCAGACGCAGGTGGTGGGCCAGGAGGTCCAGCCCGGCGGGGTCGTCGTGACGCTGTCGGATGGCACGAGCCTGAGCGCGAAGCTTCTGGTCGGCGCCGATGGCCGTCGCTCGGGCGTGGCCGAACGCGCAGGCATCACCCGCGAGGGCTGGGGCTATGGTCAGACCGCGCTTGTCGCCGCGATCGACCATGAAAAATCGCATGACGGGATCGCCTATCAGTTCTTCATGCCGTCCGGGCCGCTCGCGATCCTGCCGCTCAAGGGCAACCGCTCTTCGATCGTCTGGAGCGAAACCGACGAAAATGCGAAGACCATCTCGGCCCTGAACGACGAGGATTTCCTCGCCGTTCTACGACCACGCTTCGGGGATTTCCTCGGTCCGATCAAGCTCGCGGGCCCGCGCTTTTCCTACCCGCTGAACCTGACGCTGGCGAAGGCTTATTCAGCGCCACGCGTGGCGCTGGTGGGCGACGCCGCACATGGCGTGCACCCGATCGCGGGTCAGGGCCTGAACCTCGGGTTGCGCGATGTCGCGGCGCTGGCGGAGGTCGTCGTCGAAGCAATGCGCCGAGGCGAAGATATCGGCGCGCAGGACGTGCTGGAGCGCTATCAGGGCTGGCGGCGTTTCGACAGCACCTCGCTCGCGCTCGGCATGGATACGGTCAACAAGCTGTTCTCGAACGAGAACCCGGTGCTAAAGGCCGGGCGCGATCTCGGGATGGGCTTGGTGCAGGCGATCCCCGGATTGCGCCGGGGCTTCATGCGGCAGGCCGCGGGCCTGTCGGGCCCCCTGCCCCGCCTGCTGCAGGGCCGCGCGCTTTAATCGTCGAGACGGCGCGCCTCATCGGCCAACAGGATCGGAATCCCGCCCCGGATCGGGAAGGCCAGTTTGGCCGGCTGCGAGATCAGCTCCTGTTTCTCGGCATCGTATTTCAGCACCGCATGAGTGAGCGGACAGACCAGTGCCTCGAGCATATGCCGGTCGAATAGCGGCTTTTCCGCCGGGGTCTCGTCACTCATTGCAAGCGCTCCTCTCCGCCGCCATGCAGCGCGTATTCGATCAATGTCACCAGCGTCTCGCGCCGGGTCGTCAGGCACGGCGCCTCCAAGAGCGCCTGCTTGTCCTCGGGCTCCAGCGGCAAGAGCATGCCCAGCGAGTTGATCAGCAACTCGTCATCGGCATCCTTGAGCGTTTCCCAATCCGTATCCAGCCCCTGCGCGTGAAAGAATTTCGACAGCAGGTCGAGAAACTGATCGCGACTGAAGCCCTTGTCATGCTCGACCGGCCCGAGATCGCGCTCGAACCCGTCCCAGCTCACTTCGGCGCGGATATAGGGCGTGAACCCTTCGATCTGGCGCATCAGACGGAAACGCGAGATCCCCGAGAGCGTGATCATGTAGCGACCGTCCTCGGTCTCCGAAAATCCCGTCAGACGACCCGCACAGCCGATTGCGTTGAGATGGCTCTGCCCCTCCGGCCCCTTCAGCGGCTGGATCATTCCGATCAGCCGCGTCTTTGTCTTCATGCAATCCTCGATCATCTGCAGGTAGCGTGGCTCGAAGATGTGCAGAGGCAGCCGCGCCCGGGGCAGCAGCAAAGCGCCGGGCAGCGGAAAGAGCGGAATCGTATCGGGCAGGTCGCCTTGCTTCATCATTGGCAAGGAACTAGCGCGCCCCCACGTTCAGGCAAATATCATCGACGACAGTTTGCGGCGACCTTTCGCCACAACCGGATCGGTCGGTTTGAGCGCGTCGAAGATCGTGAAGAGCTGGGTCTTCGCCGCACCGTTATCCCACTCGCGATCCCGACGGAACAGTTCGAGCAACTGATCCACCGCCTCTTCGGCATTGCCGGCTGCGTAAAGCGCCTGCGCATAGTCGAAGCGCGCCTGATGATCGTCCGGATTGGCTTCGACCTTGGCTTTCAGATCGTCAGCAGGCCCCGCCGATTGCGCCTGCTTGGCCAGATCGAGCTGCGCACGCGCGGCCTCGACCGGCGCCGTATCGGCGAGTTTCGCCGGAACTGCGGCCAGCGCCGCTCCCGCCGCATCGAGATCATCCAGAGCGATACGCGCGCGGATCAACCCGCCATGCGCCTCGGCCAGTTCCGGATCTTCCTCGAGGATCGCCGCGAAAGTCTCGGCCGCATCCTCGGCCGCGCCCTCGGCCAGCATCGCCTCGGCCGCCTCGACGGCTTCCGACAGCCCGCCATCGGCCGACCCGCCGGCCGCCTCGATCACCTTGGCGACGAAATTCTTGATCTCCGAGCCGGGCAGCGCGCCCTGGAACCCGTCCACCGGCTGGCCCTGCCAGAAGGCATAGACGGTCGGGATCGACTGGATGCGAAGCTGGCCCGCGATCATCTGGTTCTCGTCGACATTGACCTTGGCCATCACCACCGCGCCCTTCGCGGCCTCGACCTCGGCTTCCAGTGCCGGGCCAAGCTGGCGGCAGGGGCCGCACCATGGCGCCCAGAAATCAACGATGACCGGGACTTCTTGCGATTTCTCGATCACCTCGGCCATGAAATTGGCCTCGTTCACGTCCTTGACGTAGTCGCCTTTCGGCGCGGCATTCGTGTTTCCACCAAGTTCCAGCATGTCCGTCTCCCGATATTGCGGAGGATTTGTCCCCTATATGGACCCTCGCGCCCCGAACGCAAACCCGTTTGCGCGCGGCGCGGCGCCGCAAGCCTCAAAGATCGAATGTCGCGAAAACCGGCGCGTGATCGGAAGGCTGCTCCCAGCCCCGCGCGGCGCGCAGCACGCGCGAGCCATGCGCGGCGTTCGAGATATCCGGCGTGGCCCAGATGTGATCGAGCCTGCGCCCCTTATCCGCCGCATCCCAGTCACGCGCACGATACGACCACCACGAATAGAGAAGCCCCTCGGGGATGTCCTGCCGGGTGACATCGACCCATTTACCCGCCTCCATCACATCGGTCAGGTGCTCGACCTCGATCGGCGTGTGACTGACGATCTTGAGAAGCTGCTTGTGGCTCCACACGTCATCCTCGCGCGGGGCGATGTTCAGATCCCCCACGAGGATCGCCTTCTTCGGCGTCTCGGCGGCGAAGTGATCGCGCATCTGGGTCAGGTAATCGAGCTTCTGCCCGAATTTCTCGTTCACCTCGCGATCCGGCACGTCACCGCCTGCGGGCACGTAGAAATTATGCACCGTAACCCCGTTCTCCAGCGTCGCGGCGACATGACGCGCATGGTTCAGATCCGCGAAATCATGCGCTGCGACCTCTTCCATCGGGATCTTCGACAGGATCGCCACGCCGTTATAGCCCTTCTGGCCGCGGGCAACCATGTGCTCGTAGCCAAGCGCCTTGAACGCCTCGACCGGGATCTTCTCGACCGGGCTCTTGCATTCCTGCAGGCAGAGGACATCGGGCGCCTCCTCGGTCATCAGCTTGCAGACGAGCCCCTCGCGCAGCCGCACCGAGTTGATGTTCCAGGTCGCCAGCGTGAAGCTCATCTTTCTCTCCTGTTTCAAAAGCCGCGCGATCATGTCGAAGGGCGGCCGCATGCGCAACCGCCCCTCTTCTTCTTGATCAAAATATCTCGGGGAGTCTCCGAAGGAGACGGGGCAGAGCCCCCTCTCCCCTTAATCTTGTCTCCATCCGGCGACGGGGGCAGAGCCCCTTTTACTCCGCCCAGCCCGAGATCGACTTCACATCGCAGAATTCCTCGATGCCCCAGCGGCCGCCTTCGCGCGCCCGGCCCGAAGCGCCAACACCGCCGAAGGGCGCGCCATTGCCGCGGTCCTGTCCATTCATTTCGACCATGCCGGAACGCAGAGCCCGCGCCAGCCGGTTGCGGCGCGCGCCATCGCCCGACTGCACGTAGTTCGTCAGCCCGTAAGGCGTTGCATTCGCGACCTCGATCGCCTGCTCTTCGCTGTCGAACGGCATGATCGACAAGACGGGTCCGAAGATTTCCTCGTTCATGATCGTCATCGAGGGATCGCAATCGGCAAACACCGTCGGGCGGACATAGAAGCCGCGGTTGAGATGCTCCGGCCGGCCCGGACCGCCCGCGAGAAGTTTCGCGCCCTCCGCGATCCCAGTTTCGATCAGCCCCTGGATCTTCTCGAACTGCGCCTTGTTCACCACCGGACCGATATGCTTGCCCTCTTCGCGCGGGCTGCCGACCTGGGTTTCCTCGGCGGTCTTGCGCGCGATCTCGACGGCGCGCTCATAGGCCGAGCGCTCGACCAGCATCCGGGTCGGCGCGTTGCAGCTTTGCCCGGAGTTCTGGAAGCAATGCCGCACGCCGCGCGCCACCGCATCGTCATCCGCATCGGCAAAGACGAGGTTCGCCCCCTTGCCGCCCAGCTCCAGCGTCACGCGCTTGAGCGTGTCCGCCGCGGCCTTGGAGATCGCTCGGCCCGCGCGGGTCGAGCCGGTGAAGGAGATCATCTCGACATCCGGATGGGTCGAGAGCTGCGTGCCGACGCCCAGGCCATCGCCGTTGACGAGGTTGAACACGCCCTTGGGCAGCCCCGCCGCATCGACGATCTCAGCAAAGAGCATCGACGAGAGCGGTGCCTCTTCCGAGGGCTTCAGCACCATGGTGCAGCCCGCGAGGATTGCCGGGATTACCTTCAGCGTGACCTGGTTCATCGGCCAGTTCCACGGGGTAATCAGCCCCACGACGCCGACCGCCTCATAGGCGATCATCGCGCCCGGCGTGCCGTCGCCCAGCGGATGCACCCAGTCGAACGCCTTGGCCGCGTCGATGAAATTCTTGATGTGATAGGCGCCCGCGCCCCACTGGTTCCTGCGCGCCAGATCGATCGGCGCGCCCATCTCGAGGCTCATCGCCTGCGCCATGTCCTCGGCACGCTCTGCATAGACCTTGGCAATGCGCTCGACCGCCGCGATCCGCTCGGCCGGATCGGTGGCCTTCCAGCCCGGCAACGCCGCCTTGGCCGCCGCAACGGCCGCATCGGTATCGGCCTGATCGCCGAGTGAGATCACCGCGCAGGGCTCTTCGGTCGAGGGGTCGATCACCTCGCAATCGCGCGCGACTTTCGGTGCGACCCAAGCCCCGTCGATGTAGAATTCGCGTTTCTCGATCATGCGTGCCTCCCGCCTGTTTTCCGCGCGAAGCCTCTCACTCTGCCGGAGGCAGCGCAAGGCCATGCAAAGAAAACTTAAAAAGATTCTAAACCGTCTGGAAGCCCGCTTCCCCAGCGCTTATATCCAGCCCTGACGTGATTTTTCTGCTGACTGGAGGTTGCCCATGGGCCTGCGCATTAACGACATTGCTCCCGATTTCACCACCGACTCGACCGCTGGCGAGATCAAGTTCCACGACTGGGTCGGCGACAGCTACGCGATCCTGTTCTCGCACCCGAAAGACTTCACCCCGGTCTGCACCACCGAGTTCGGCGCCGTCGCCCAGCTCGCCTCGGAATTCGAGAAGCGCAACACCAAGGTGATGGGCGTCTCGGTCGACTCGGTCGAAGAGCACATCAAGTGGAAATCGGACATCGAGAAAGTCGCTGGCGCTCCCGCGAACTTCCCGATCATCGACGACACCTCGCTGAACGTGTCGAAGCTCTATGACATGCTGCCCGCCGATGCCTACATGCCCGACGGCCGTACCGCCGCCGACTCGGCCTCCGTGCGCACCGTCTTCATCATCGGCCCGGACAAGAAGGTTCGCCTGACCATGTCCTACCCGATGTCGGTCGGCCGCAACTTCGCCGAGATCCTTCGCGCCCTCGACGCGATCCAGGCCACCGACGGTCATCCCTTCGCCACCCCGGCGAACTGGGTTCCCGGCCAGGACGTGATCGTCGCGCTGTCGATGTCGACCGACGAAGCCAAAGAGAAGTTCGGCGAAGTCGACGTCAAGCTGCCCTACCTGCGGACCGTCAAGTCGCAGGGCTGATTGGACAAGACAAGAGCCTGCCGTAGTATCTGCGGCAGGCTTTGATATCCGCATCCAATTCAATAAGCAGGTAATCGGGTAATGGCTCGGAACATCGAGACAGTGAAACCGAGGCGCGCGCTTCTGATGGGCGCCTTAAGCACTGTCGGCGATGTCGAAGTTCTTCATCAGGTCACTCGGCGCCTTCGCGACCTTGGAGTGCCCTTTGAAGTAGCGCCCTTCTCGAAGCGCAGAACAGAGATGTTTGATGAGTGGGTCGACGTGTCGACGCTCGATCCACGAGACTATTCGCACGTTGTCTTCGTCTGCGGTCCGTTGACCCGAAAGATGATGGAAAAACGCTGGGAGACGCTGCGACACTTTGAACATTGTGCCTTCATTGGCGTCAACCTCACGATGGTTGCAGACCTAGAAGCATTCAACCCCTTCGACGCGCTGATCGAACGCGACAGCAACAGGGTGACGCGCCCTGATCTGAGCTTTCTGCAAGAGGAGCCGCGCGTTCCGGTCTTGGGGCTATGTCTTGTCGATAGCCAACGCGAGTATGGCAGCCGCCAAAGACACGCCAAGGCGAAAGACCTTCTGGAAGGACTCATACGCCGCTCCGGTGCAGCCTGCATTGAAATCGATACCGTTCTCGCGCCGAACCGCCTGCAGCATGTCGATAACGGCTTCTATAATGCCGCCCAGTTCGAATCTGCGGTTGCCCGCGTCGATGTGCTGTTGACGACGAGGTTGCACGGCACGGTTCTTGCCCTGAAAAATGGCGTTCCCGTTATTTCCATTGATGCCGTTCTCGGGGGCGACAAAGTCAGTCGGCAAACTCGGGAAATCGGGTGGGAAGAAGTCTTTGAAGCTGACAGCGTGACTGATGAAGAGCTTGATCGCGCATTGGAAAGATGTCTTTCACCCGACGCCAGAGAGCGGGCACGGGCCTGTGTCGGTCGTGCGCGAAACAGTCTGGCGAACTTCGATGCTGACTTTTCCAGCGCGATGAGCGTGCTGCCGGATCCCGCCCTCCGTTCGGGCCTGATGCCTCGGCAGGGCTTGGTAAGAAAAATCCGCTCCCTACTGACAAAAGCACGCTGAGACCAGCTCGCTAACTTCGAGTGACGCAAGACACGCCCGGCGCCTTTGCCCCCGCCAGCCTGACTCATTTTTTCCGCCCCCAGCCATAGGAAGCAGAAGCGCTGCCCGATAAGGTCACTGCGACACCATTAGCAAAAGGGCCATGTGCGAGATGAGTGGCGCTCCAGCACCCCGATCGGAACCCGAGCTTACCTTCCCGCAGGAGGTTCAGGAGTATCTCCGTGGAGCCTATTCCGAGGCCGACACGATCCTCGAATATGGCAGTGGTGGCTCGACCCTGCTCGCGGCACGCCTTGGCAAGCGGGTGTTCAGCGTGGAATCCGATCCCGACTGGGCGCAGATGATGCGCGAACGGCTGGCCGCGGCTGGCGTGGCCGAGCGGGCCGAGGTCGTTCACGCCG
Organism: Thioclava pacifica DSM 10166; assembly: GCF_000714535.1. GTDB lineage: Bacteria > Pseudomonadota > Alphaproteobacteria > Rhodobacterales > Rhodobacteraceae > Thioclava > Thioclava pacifica. Next base: position 215,635 of record NZ_AUND01000012.1, read on the forward strand.
ATATCGGCCCCGTCGGCGCCTGGGGACGGCCGATTGACAAGCGCGCTTCGGCCCGCTTCCACACCTATCCGCTCTCCGTCTGGGATCGCCCGGATTTTGCCCATCCCGACCTGATCCTGATCGACGGCAGACTGCGGGTCGCCTGTTTCGTCTCCGCTGTGCTACGGATCACTCGCCCGGTCACCGTTCTCTTCGATGATTATCTCGACCGACGGAAGTATCATAAGGTCGAGCGCCTGATCGAACCCGTCGAAACGATCGGCCGCATGGCCCGGTTCGAACTGACCCCCGGTCTCGACATGACGAGGCACTGGGGGTGGGCCATCGGCTCATTCAGCGACATCGCTTTTGCCAAGCCGACGGTTTGAGCGGGACGGCAAAGGAGCGAGGGCGCGGCCATCTCCCTTGCCATGTCAGTCAGCCACATATCTGGCGCGAAGCGCGGGCCATACCGACCGACGCGGCAAACGGGACCTCTGGCTTAATCGGCACCGGAGGTCTGGCGCTGAAGACCGTCAGGTAGCCAGGTTGCTCGAAACGACGACCGATTGGAAAGCCCTTGGCCTTTCCGGGCCCTGTCCGATCAAACGGGGCGCCGGAAACAAATCACCTGATCGCTCTCTGCGACCTGTTGCAGGCCGGTCATCTCGATCTGCTGTCTCATCCTTGCAAGATCGGCCTCCTTGCCGGGATACACATGCGGATGCGTTTCCAGGATCACCAGCGTCGCGCGCTCCAGAAGGGCTCCTTCTGCCGCGAACAGGGCGAGTTCCTCGCCCTCGATGTCGCAGACCAGTGCAAAGGGGCCATCCGGCAGCCGTTCCGCCAAGTTCGACAAAGTGATTGCGGGCACGGAAAATCCGCCCTCGCCGTCGCGGGCCACGTGCCCCACATGCGCGTTGTGTCCGAGCGCGAATGTAATCATGGGCTTGCCTGAGTAATCCACCGCGGCTTCGACCACCTCGACCGCACCGGGCGCCGCGCCACGCTCTGCGTTCTGTCGACAGATTGCGGCCAGCTCCGGCTTCGCCTCGACGATGATATGCTGCGCATCAGGGCCAATCCGGTCACGTACCAGCGCCGAAATCACGCCGACACATCCACCAAGCTCGATGACGTTGGTGCCCGGCTGCAGGTATTGGCGGACCATCTCGGCCTCGGGCTCTTCATAGGGGAGGCCCTTTGCCAAAAGATAGCGTATGGCGATATCTGCGTTGCTCGGAACGTGAACGGGAACGCCGTGTGGTGCGAAGTCTTCGCAGCTTTTCCCTCGCAGCCTCTGGATCAAGAAAAACAGGCGGCGGCGGAATTTTCTGAACTTGAAAGGCATGGTTCCATCACGCGAAGGTCGAGGGTTCAATCGTCTTGATGACGACTCGTATGACGCTGGAAGGGACCACAATACCGGGTCGAGAATCGGGAAAAAACGAGATTTCCCGGAAGCGAACGAAACTGCCTGCAAAACGATGCCGTTTCGCGTTGCATCTTGGCTGCACCTATACCGCGCGAGCCGCTTCCTTCTTCTCAACTGTCGGAAAAATCGTCCGTCGAATTTCCTGCCTATCCCCTATCCCAAATGCCTCTCGGAAAGGCAATCTTCTCGGCGCGTTTTCGCATCTTGAGAAGGGCAGCAACATAGCTGTCGCGCATCGGAGCCGAGAGCACAAAAGAAAAAGCCCCGACGCTTGGCCGGGGCTTCCTGATTTTGCGTAAGGAGATCGGCCGATCAGTCGGCTTTCTCTTCCTTCTTCTCGGGAGCGATTTCCTCGCCGGTTTCCTGATCGACCATCTTCATGCCGAGGCGGACCTTGCCGCGATCGTCGAAGCCCAGAAGTTTCACCTTCACTTCCTGACCTTCCTTGAGCACGTCGCTCGGATGGTTCAGGCGCTTGTTGGCGATCTGGGAAACGTGCACGAGGCCGTCACGCTTGCCAAAGAAGTTCACGAAAGCACCGAAGTCGACCAGCTTCACCACTTTACCGGTGTAGATCTGGCCCTCTTCGGGCTCTGCCACGATCGCGTGGATCATGTCGTAAGCCTTCTTGATGGCGTCGCCATTGGCCGAAGCGATCTTGATGATGCCGTCGTCGTTGATATCGACCTTGGCGCCCGACACTTCCACGATCTCACGGATCACCTTGCCGCCCGAGCCGATCACTTCACGGATCTTGTCGGTCGGGATCTGCATCGTCTCGATGCGCGGGGCATGGGCGGAGAATTCCGAACGGCCCTCGGAGAGTGCCTTGTTCATCTCGCCGAGGATGTGCATCCGGCCGTCCTTCGCCTGCGCGAGGGCTTTCTCCATGATCTCGGGGGTGATGCCCGCGACCTTGATGTCCATCTGCAACGAGGTGATGCCTTCGGCAGTGCCCGCAACCTTGAAGTCCATGTCGCCGAGGTGATCCTCGTCGCCAAGGATGTCGGTCAGCACGGCCCAGGAGCCGTCATCTTCCAGCACGAGACCCATCGCGACGCCCGCGACCGCCGATTTCAGCGGCACGCCCGCATCCATCATCGAGAGCGACCCGCCGCAGACCGAAGCCATCGACGAGGAGCCGTTCGATTCCGTGATCTCGGAGACCACGCGGATCGTGTACGGGAAGTCGGTCGCCGCCGGCAACACCGCCTGCAGCGCGCGCCATGCCAGCTTGCCGTGACCGATTTCACGACGGCCGGGCGAGCCCACGCGGCCCACTTCGCCGACCGAGTAGGGCGGGAAGTTGTAGTGCAGCAGGAAGTTCGAACGCGAGTTGCCGTGCAGCGCGTCGATGATCTGTTCGTCATCGCCGGTGCCCAGCGTGGTCACGACCAGCGCCTGCGTTTCGCCACGGGTGAAGAGCGCCGAACCGTGGGTGCGCGGCAGGATGCCGGTTTCCGACACGATCGGGCGCACTTCGTTGAGCGCACGACCGTCGATGCGGCGGCCGTTCTTCACGACGTCGCCACGCAGCACGGCCGATTCCAGCTTCTTCATCGCTGTGCCGAGGGTCGGATCTTCGAGCTGCTCTTCGGTCAGCTGCGCCTTGATCTCTTCCTTCGCGGCGGCAACGGCGGCCACGCGCTCCTGCTTGTCGGTGATCGCGTAGGCGGCGCGCATCTTCTCTTCGCCGAGACCTTTGACCACGTCGAGCATCGGCTTGTAGTCGGGGGCCTGGAAGTCGAAGGGCTCTTTCGCGGCGGCTTCGGCGAGGTCGATGATCAGGTCGATCACCGGCTGCATCGCCTCATGGCCGAACTTCACGGCACCCAGCATTTCCTCTTCCGAAAGCTCGTAGGCTTCGGATTCGACCATCATCACGGCGTCCTTGGTGCCCGCGACGACGAGGTCCAGACGCTGCTCGGGGTTCTCGCGCAGCTTCTGCATGTCGTCGACTTCGGGGTTCAGGATGTATTCGCCATCGGCGAAACCGACGCGCGCGGCGGCGATCGGGCCCATGAACGGCACGCCCGAAATGGTCAGTGCGGCCGAAGCGGCGATCATCGCGACGATATCGGGCTCGTTCACGAGGTCATGCGAAAGAACGGTGCACATCACGAGCACTTCGTTCTTGAAGCCTTCCACGAAGAGCGGACGGCACGGACGGTCGATCAGGCGCGCCGTCAGCGTCTCTTTTTCGGACGGACGGGCTTCGCGCTTGAAGAAGCCACCCGGCACTTTACCGGCGGCGTAGTATTTCTCCTGGTAATGAACCGTGAGCGGGAAGAAGTCCTGGCCCGGCTTCGGTTCCTTGGCAAAGGTCACGTTGGCCATGACGCTCGTCTCGCCCAGAGTGGCGATGACCGAGCCGTCAGCCTGACGGGCAACCTTGCCGGTTTCCAGCGTGAGCTCGTCTTCGCCCCACTGGATGGATTTTTTCACAACATTGAACATTCAGCGTATCCTGTCTGGGAGCACTCACGGGCGTATCCCGTGTCTCCCGTTTGCATGGCGGCCCCATTGCCGCCGCCCCCAATCCTTATGCACGCGCCCGGGGGCCTTGGGCGTCACGTCTCAGATGGGGCTGCCCTTACAGGAAATGAAGGGGTTTGGGAAGGATGGAGTTGGGCGGTCAGCCGAGCTGCGCCCAAATCTGGCCGTAATGACCGGTCACATTGCTTTCAGATAGATACCAAAGAATTAAAGACCTCGAATGATCAAGCGCACCGCCCTTTTCATCGATGCCGAAAACATTTCTCCGAGCTTCGCCACGAAGATCCTGTCACGCGCAAGATCGGGTGGAGAGCTTTTCTTGCGGCGTGCCTACGGGGATGTAGCAAAGATCAAGGGATGGGGCGAGCTTCCGGCGATCCGCCTGATCCATTCGGGATGCGGCAAGAATGCGGGCGATCTCCTGCTTTCGCTCGACGCGCTCGAGATCGCGCTCACCGGGGCGGCGGACTGTTTCGTGATCGCAAGTTCGGATGGCGACTTCACCCATCTCGCGACGCGCTTGCGCGACAAGGGCAAGGAGGTGATCGGGATCGGAGAGGGCAAGACGCCCCCCACATTCCGCGAGGCCTGCTCGATCTTTCACTCGCTCGAAGCCCCGGCGACCAAACCTCCCGTGAAAGCCGCGACCAAGCCCGCCGCGCGACCATCCAAGCCAACCGAGCCCGAGCCCGCCAAGGCGCTCTCTCTCGATCACAAGATTCGTTCGACAATTGCGCAGCACAGCAAGGCGGGGCGCGGCATGCTGATCACCCATCTCTCGGCTGCGATGAAAAACGCCCATAGCGTCAAGATCAGCGAGCTGCCCGAAAAGCGCTGGCGCCCTTATCTGGCGGCCCGTCCCGCGCTTTACGACCTTGACCCAAAAGGCCCGGAGGCGCTGGTGCGTTTTCGCCCCGAGGGTTTCGCCAGCGCATAGGCCAATGCGCCCCCTCGCAAAGCAAAACGCCCGCCTCTTTACGAGACGGGCGTTCCGTGATTCCGAAATGACCGGACGGTCTTAGCGACGCAGGCCGAGGCGCTCGATCAGCGACTGGTAGCGTGCCACGTCCTTGGCCTTCAGGTAGTCGAGCAACTTGCGGCGCTGCGCGACGAGCATCAGAAGACCACGACGCGAGTGGTTGTCTTTCTTGTGCTCTTTGAAGTGCTCGGTCAGGTTGGCAATGCGCTTCGAGAGGATAGCGACCTGAACTTCGGGCGAACCGGTGTCGCCTTCCTTGGTGCCGTATTCCTTGATGAGCGCGTTCTTGTCTTCAACGGTGATCGACATCGGGGTCTCCTGTATTAAGGGTTCGGGCACAAGCCGGGATGTCGTCCAGCAAGGTCCATATATCCACCCCGAGCGGGGCAGATGCGCGCGTATAGACGCGAATCAACATGAAGAAAAGCCTTATTTTACTGCCTGCCAAACCTCGGGCTCCGGCAAGTCCGCGGGCGTCAGAAGCGTCACATCCTCCGCGCGCAGATCGCCGGCATGCAGCACTTCGGCCAACCGCACCCCGTCGAGAAGCACCCAGGCCGCCCCCTCATGCACCTCCGAAGGCTCGATGCTGATCAGGGGGGTCGGCGCGCTCGTTGGATCGTAGAGTATCGCGATCCGGTCTTCGTCTTGCGTATAATCGGCGATCGTTGCGGGGGCCGCAGGGTCGATCCAGCCGCCCAGCGCGAAGAGATCGTCGTCCTCCCCGCCCTCAACCCGGTCGCCGGAACCAGCCAGAAGTGTATCGGAGCCCGCGCCGCCATTGAGCGTATCGACATCTACCGTCTCTGCAGCGGAACTCAGCCCAATCAGCAGATCGTTCCCGCCATCGCCGTTGAGCTCATCATTGCCCGCATCGCCAAGAAGCGTATCGTTCCCATCCGCGCCGCTCAGCGTGTCGTCTTCCGATCCGCCCGAGAGCCAATCCTCCCCGGCCCCGCCCAGAAGCGTGTCTTCCCCCGCATCGCCAAGAAGCGTGTCCGCCCCGAAGCCACCCGAAAGCGCGTCATCGCCCCCGTCTCCGCGCAGCCGATCGTCCCCGTCGCCGCCTTCGAGCGTATCCGCCCCCACGCCGCCGCTCAGATCATCGTCACCGGCATCGCCAAAAAGCCGGTCCTCGCCCTCTTCACCCGAAAGCGTGTCATTGCCCGCATAGCCTGCGATCTGGTCATCGCCCGAACCACCCGCGATTTCGTTCACTCCCTCGTCGTCCCACAGAATGTCATCACCTTCGCCGGAATCGGGGGAGGCGACGGGTTCGGGACGACTCTCGCCCGCGCTGACCTGTGCAAAAGTTTCGGGAGCGGGATCGAGCAGATCGGTGCCTTGCTCCTCCATCCCCTCGTCTTCCGGCGTGTCCGGTTCTGTCTCCTCGTCCCCGGCAGAGGAAAACGCAATCAGGCCCGCCGACGCCCCCGCGACGAACAAGCCCAGCAAACCGGACAGAAACAACATGACACTCACCCCCGTGAAATCGCGGCGATTGTAGCGCCGGGGGGGACGCTTCCCCTAATTCTAAAGGGTTAAATGCTTAACGACCCGTGGGCGGCCACGAGAGGGATCAAGGCGCGGGCCAGGGCTCGGGCTGATGCTCGTAAGCTATGTAAAGCGGATGTTTTGGCGCGCCCGCCTTGGTCAAGCCAAGGTGATGCAACTCGCGCCCCGTTGCGCGTAAAAGCCGTTCCACCGCGGCCCCACGATCGAGATGCGCGCCATGCGCACCCCAGGCGCAGATGATCCGGTCACCGGGGCCACCTGCCCAATCGAGGCTCTCGCGGATCGCCGTGTCATTCTCCGGCCCGACTGGATCGGGCTGCGCGCGCATGACCTTCGGATCGGTGGCACGATAGGCGAAGATATTGGTCACGCGAAACGCCCCGAAACCCAGCGCCCGGGCGCGACGTTCGCAGCGCTCCACCGTCGGGTCGTTCTGCACCTCGGTCGCGGTGGAGGGGTTGAGCATGATGAAGAGCGCACGCGGCTTGGTCTCGTCCCAGACCCGCGTGAGCAAATAGCGGTAGCCCTCGCAATCGGAATAGACCGCAACGGAAGGAGCGTCGCCCTTGATATGCGCGCGCGTGATCATCGTGCTCTTTTGTCCCTTGCTTCGGCTGCTTGTCGCGTCGGATGCCTCCGGCGGGGATATTTGAAGCAGTTGGAAGGCAAGGTCAAAGATTGAAGACGCGGCTCGGGTGGACTTCGCCGGATTTGTAGATGCCCACGGCGAGCGGCTGGCCCTCATGACTGACCCAGACCTCGTCGCCCCATTCGGCCTCGCCGGGCAGAACCATGCCCGGATTGCCGTTCTTCAGCCGCACCGCGCCCTCGGGGGTCGCCTTGAGCTGCGGCAGGTCTTCCAGGCCCAGCTCGACCGGCAGGAGTTTTGCATCGAGCTCGGGCGTCTTCGCCAACTCGTCGATCTGCTCGATCGTCATCCCGTCGCTCGCCTCGAACGGCCCCGACCATTCGCGGCGCAGCCAGAGCACATGGCCGAGACAGCCGAGCTTTTGCCCCAGATCGCGCGCGATCGAGCGCACATAGCCGCCCTTGCCGCAGACCAGTTCCAGCTCGACCGTATCGGCATCGGGGCGCGCCAACATCACAAGGCTTTCCACGTAAAGGGGCCGCGCGGCGAGATCCATTTCCTCGCCCGCCCGCGCCAGCGCATAGGCGCGCTCGCCATCGACCTTCACGGCGGAGAATTGCGGCGGGACCTGTTCTATATCGCCCTCGAACGCCTTGAGCGCCTCTGCGATCTCGTCATCCGCGGGGCGCAGATCGGAGGTGGCGATCACCTCGCCCTCGGCATCATCGGTATTGGTGGCCGACCCGAGCTGCACCTGGAACCGGTAGCATTTCAGCGCATCGGTGATGAAGGGCACGGTCTTCGTGGCCTCGCCCAGCGCCACCGCCAGAACCCCCGTCGCCGCCGGGTCGAGCGTGCCCGCATGGCCCGCCTTCTTCGCATCGAGCGCCCAGCGCACCTTGTTCACCACCGCGGTCGAGGTGATGCCTGCGGGCTTGTCCACGATGAGCCAACCGGAAATGTCGCGGCCTTTCTTGCGTGCCATGGGGTCTCCTTCGCGTTCGAGCCGCGCCTGCTAGCCCAAGGCGCGCGCCACGTCAATCGGCAGAGCTTGCCGGCGCAGGCGCGATCAGCGCCACGATCGGCCCCATCGGCAGGCCCATATCCTCGCGCCCCTGATCAGGGATCGTGAGCCGCGAGACCTTGCCGTCGAGGTAAAGCGCGTTCGGCGTCTTCAGCTCGTCGCGAAAGAGTCGCGCAAATTCGTGGAAGGACACGGGTTGGTCCGAGATCGCGAAATAGGCGGTCCGCCCGTCGGCAGAGACGCCCACCCCATTGCGGATATGCTTGGAGGTGCCGTCTTCGAGAAATTTCGGATGCAGCGCCCCCTCGATCACCAGCATCGGACCGGATTGGGTCGCGTATTCGCAGCTTGGCGGATCGGCGGCAAAGGCGCGCGACTCCACCACCGAGAAATCCTTGCCGATGCAGAACACCCCATTCGGCAACAGCCCGAAATTGCCGGGCCCTTCCGAGGTGACGATCCTGTGCAGCTCCTCGCCGTTTTCGATGAACAGCCCAACCGGCTTGCGATCGGGATGATACATCCCCGCATTCATCGCAAAGACCACATGATCGCCGGCGGGGATCACTTCGGAGAGACGCTCGGGCGTGCCAATCAGGTTGCCATCCGCATCATCAAGGAAAAGCCGCAGGTCATCCCCGGCATGGGCCTCGCAGACCGTATAGCCGGTGCCATCGAAACTCAGATCGCGGCAGGGCGCTTGCGCGAAGGCAGGGCCGGCCAGCAGCGCCAGCGCCGCCGCCTTATTCCAGATCGTCGTCATCTTCCTCGCGCGCGGCGATGTCGCGCTGCACGGTCTCGTCGGAAAACAGCCGCCGCGTCTCATCGAGCCGGTCATAGGTCTCGTCCAACCGGAACCGCAGGTCGGGGCTGTATTTCGCGGTCATCTCTTTGCCCAACAGATGCCGCAGCTCGCCCTTGTTGCGCGCGAGCGCCGCGATCAGCTCCTTGCCGCCCTGCCCGCCCAGCGGCGTGACATAGGCCGTCGCCACCTTCAGATCGGGCGAGCAACGCACCTCGCCCACCGTCACCGAGATCCGGTTGAGATCGGGGTCATGCACGTCGCCACGCAGCAGGATGTCCGACAGCGTGCGCCGGATCAGTTCGCCCATGCGGAGCTGACGTTGCGAGGGGCCTTCGCCCGAGGAGAAACGGTTCTTTGCCATGGCGCTCACATAGGGCCTCCGCGCCTTTTGCGCAACGGGGGCTTTGCCAAGCCCGCCCGCACAAGCTAGAGAACGCCAAACCGTGAAGGAGACAGACATGAGCGATCTGCCGGGCATCGTGATCACCGGGGCATCGGGCCGGATGGGCCAGATGCTGATCCGCACCGTGACCGAGAGCGACAAGGCCCGCCTTGTGGGCGCGGTCGAACGCACGGGCCATGACTGGATCGGCAAGGATCTGGGCGAGGCGATGGGCGGCGCGCCGAGCGGCGTGATCGTGACCGACGATCCGCTCGAAGCCTTTTCCGGCGCGCAGGCCGTGATCGATTTCACCGCCCCCGCCGCCACCCGCGAATTCGCGAAGATCGCGGCGCAGGCGCGGCTCACCCATGTGATCGGCACCACCGGGATGGATGAGGACGACATCGCGGCGCTCAAGCCTTGCGCGCGCCACGCGGTGATCGTGCGCGCGGGCAATATGAGCCTCGGGGTGAACCTTCTGACCCTGCTGACGAAGAAGGTCGCGGCAGCACTCGATGCCGATTGGGATATCGAGGTGATCGAGGCGCATCACAACAAGAAGGTCGATGCGCCTTCCGGCACCGCGCTGATGCTGGGCGAGGCGGCGGCCGAAGGCCGGGGCATCTCGCTCGCCGAGAACCGCGAATCGGGCCGCGACGGCATCACCGGCGCACGCAAACATGGCGCGATCGGCTTCTCGGCCATTCGCGGCGGCGATATCGTGGGCGAGCATGACGTGCTCTTCGCAGGCATGGGCGAGCGCATCATCCTGCGCCATGTCGCCACCGACCGCGCCATCTTCGCGCGCGGCGCGCTCAAGGCCGCGCTCTGGGGGCAGGACAAGGCGCCCGGCGAATATGACATGATGGACGTGCTGGGGCTCTGAAACCTGGCCCCTTCTTCTTGATGGAAATATCTCGGGGGTGAGGCGCATAGCGCCGAGGGGGCAGAGCCCCCTTTCTGACTGAGAGATCTCGCCATCCGGCGACGGGGGGCAACGCCCCCCTCCGCCAGCACCGCGATCAGAAGTCGATCGCGATGCCCTTCTTTTCCCAATCGCCGTAGCGCACGGGTTCGGGACCGTCGCGGCCGCCAAGCTCGGTCGGCAGCTCCATCTCCTTCGCCTTCTTGCGGCGTTCCTCGGCCTCGGCCAGCGCGCGGATCGCCTCGGGCGGCAACTCGCGCTTCTCTTCGGGCTGATCGGACATGGCCTTGTCCTTTCTTGTCTGCGGATCGGGGCATGATATAGGCCTGCGCTCAAGCCGCAACAAGCCAGGAAGCCGCAGCCCATGTCCAGACCCGACCCCGCGCGCCGCGCCGCCCTCGGCCTGATCGTCGGCGTTCTCGAGGATCACGAGAGCCTTGCCGAGCAGATCGGCGCGGAGGCGCTCGACGGGCTCGAGCCTGCACAGCGCGCCCGCGCCCAGCGCCTCGCGACGACCACGCTGCGCCATATGGGCCGCGCCGACCGCATCCTGAAACCGCATCTGCGCCGCCGCGCGCCGACCGACGTAATGGCGCTGCTGCGACTGGCGACGGTCGAACTGCTGGAAGAGAAACAGGCCCCGCATGGCGTGGTCGATGCTGCCGTGACGCTGGTGAAATCGGCTGGGCCGAAGGTGCGCAGCTTCTCGGGGCTGGTGAATGCGGTGCTGCGCAAAGTCGCCGACGAGGGCGACAAATGGGAGACCACCCCCGCCCCCGAGATGCCCGGCTGGCTGCGCGGCCGGGTGATGTCGGCGTTCGGCAAGAAATCCGCGCAGGCGATGGAGCTGGCACATCTGGCCGGGGCGCCGCTCGATCTGAGCGTGAAGGAAGATGCGGCAGGCTGGGCGGAAACGCTCGGCGCGGAATTGCTGCCCACGGGCTCACTGCGCTTGCAGAACGCTGGAAAGGTCTCGGACCTGCCCGGTTTCGAGGAAGGCGCATGGTGGGTGCAGGATGCGGCCGCCGCATTGCCCGCGAAGCTGCTGAGCCCTGTTACCGGCGCCCGCGTGCTGGATCTCTGCGCGGCACCCGGCGGCAAGACGCTGCAACTGGCGAGCGCGGGGGCGGAGGTCACCGCCCTCGATATTTCCGAGGCCCGCCTGGAACGGCTCGCCGAAAACCTCGACCGGATGCAGCTCGAGGCCGAGGTGATCGCCGCCGATGCGCTCGAATGGGAGCCCGAGGCGCCCTTCGATGCGATCCTGCTCGATGCGCCCTGCTCGGCCACCGGCACGATCCGCCGCCATCCCGACCTGCCCTTCATCAAGGATGGCGCTTCGATCAAGCCGCTCTTTGCGCTGCAGGAACAGCTTCTCGATCGCGCACTGGAATGGCTCAAACCCGGCGGCACGCTTGTCTATGCGACCTGCTCGCTTCTGCCGGAAGAGGGCGAGGCGCAGATTAAGGCCGCGCTTGCCCGCCATCCGGACCTCGAAATCATCCGCCCCGACCTTCCCGGCATCGAGCCCGACTGGATCACCGAAGAAGGCGGGCTGCGCCTGCGGCCCGATTTCTGGGCAGAGCGCGGCGGTATGGACGGCTTCTACATGGCGAAGCTGCAACGCTCTGCCTGAACGCGCATCGCAGACGGTGACAGGTCGCGCCTGCGTGAGTAACGTGAGCGCATCCCCCGACAGAAGGGCTTCTCGAGCGGCAACAGGAATGGGCAAGGACACTTCCGGATCGACGGCGAAACTCGGCACGGCGCTCAACCGCCTTGCTGCCGCACGCGCGGGTCGCGCCCGCCCCGCCACCGGCTTCGTCAGCCAGCCCGAGCCGCGCACGATCGGATCCTTCGCCAAGGGGCGGCAGCTCATCCAGGGCAATTTCCTCTTCTCAGGCTTCCTGATCGAAGGGCCCGGCGTGAATATCTGGGATCTGCCGATGCCCGATCCCGCCTTCGAGGAGGCGCTGCAAGGCTGCGGCTGGCTCGATGATCTGGCCGCCGTGGGCGACCGCGAGGCGCGGATTCGTGCGCAGGATTGGGTCTTCGGCTGGATCGACCGCTTCGGCGACGGCAAGGGGCCGGGCTGGACCCCGGATCTGACCGGGCGCCGCCTGATCCGCTGGATCAACCACGCGATCTTGCTGCTCAACGGGCGCGAGCGCGATGATTCCGACCGATTCTTCCGAGCGCTCGGCCAGCAGACAATTTTTCTCTCGAAACGCTGGACCAGCACCGCGCCGGGTCTGCCGCGCTTCGAGGCACTGACGGGCCTGATCTATGCGGGGCTCGCTCTGACGGGCATGGAACGTCATGCGACCCCTGCGATCGAAGCGCTGACCAAGGAATGCGAGGCGCAGATCGACGCCGAGGGCGGCATCCCGACGCGCTGCCCCGAAGAGCTGCTCGAAGTGCTGACGCTGCTCAATTGGGCCAATGAGGCCCTGATGACCGCCGGGCGCACTCCGCCGGGGGCGCTGCTCGACGCGATTGCGCGCATCGCGCCCACGCTGCGCGCGCTGCGCCACTCCGACGGGGCGTTGGCGCGGTTTCACGGTGGCGGGCGCGGGCTCGAAGGGCGGCTCGACGCAGCGCTCTCGGCCACCGGCATTCGCGGAGTTCGGCGCGAGCCGATGGCGATGGGTTTCGTGCGGATGCAAGGCGGGCGCAGCTCGCTCATCATCGACGCGGCACGACCGCCGCAGGGGACGGCGTCGGCCAATGCCCACGCCTCGACGCTGGCTTTCGAACTCACCTCGGGCCGCCGCCCGATGATCGTCAATTGCGGCTCGGGCGCACATTTCGGCCGCGACTGGCACCGTGCGGGCCGCGCGACGGCCAGCCACTCGACGCTCTCGATCTATGGCTATTCCTCCTCGCGGCTCGGGCCCGAACGGCTCTTCGGCCGCGCCCCGCGCGCCTATCTCGACAAGACCCCCAAGGATGTCTGGGCCCGTACCGACGACGCGACCGAGTCGGGCATGATCTTCGGCCATGACGGCTATACCGAGACCCACGGCATGACCCATATCCGCGAGCTGGACCTGAGCACGGATGGGCGCGAGCTGCGCGGACGTGACACGCTCGGCGCGATGACTCCCGAAGATATCGCCCGCTTCGAGCAGATCTTCGAGCGCGAGGGGCTACGCGGCATCCCCTTCGATATCCGATTCCATCTCCATCCCGATTGCGACGCGACGCTCGACATGGGCGGTACCGCCGTGTCGGTCGCGCTGCGCTCGGGAGAGATCTGGGTTTTCCGTCACGATGGCGTGGCCGATCTGACACTGGAGCCCTCGGTCTACCTCGAAAAAGGGCGCATCCGCCCGCGCGCGAGCCTCCAAATTGTGCTTTCGAGCAAGGTTCTCGATCGGGCCTGCCAGATTGGCTGGACCTTTTCGCAAGCACGCGATAACCCCTCGGCCATCGTCGCGCCCTGACCTTGGGGCAGATCCCGAGGCTCACAGGGGCGCCCCCTGACTTGAGCCTTGCGAGGAGCTGCTGCCCGTGACCCGCCCGATCCCCCTGACCCGTGCGCTGATTTCCGTTTCCGACAAGACCGGACTGGTCGAGTTCGCCCAGGCGCTGGCCGCGCGCGGCGTGGAGCTTCTTTCGACCGGCGGCACCGCCAAGACGCTGCGCGAAGCGGGCCTGAGCGTGCGCGACGTGGCCGACGTAACCGGTTTTCCGGAAATGATGGATGGCCGCGTGAAAACGCTGCATCCGAAAGTGCATGGCGGCCTGCTCGCGCTGCGCGACAACGAGGAGCACCTCGCGGCGATGGAGGCCCATCAGATCGAGGCGATCGACCTGCTGGTGGTCAACCTCTACCCGTTCGAGGAAACCGTGGCGAAGGGCGCCGATTACGAGACCTGCATCGAGAATATCGACATCGGCGGCCCGGCAATGATCCGGGCTGCGGCGAAGAACCATGCCTTCGTCTCGACCGTCGTGGATGTGGAAGATTACGCCGCCGTTCTGGCCGAGCTCGACGCCAATGACGGCGCGACCACCTATCCCTTCCGCCAGCGTCTCGCCCAGATCGCCTATGCGCGCACCGCCGCCTACGACGCGGCCGTCTCGACCTGGATGGCTGGCGCCATCGGCGAAGAGACCCCGCGCCGCCGCGCTTTCGCGGGCAAGATCGCGCAGACCCTGCGCTACGGCGAGAACCCGCATCAGCAGGCGGCCTTCTACCTCGACGGTACGAACCGCCCGGGCGTGGCGACCGCCAAGCAGCTTCAGGGCAAGGAACTGAGCTACAACAACATCAACGACACCGATGCGGCGTTCGAACTGGTCTCGGAATTCGGCACCGAAAAGCCCGCCGTCGCGATCATCAAACACGCCAACCCCTGCGGCGTGGCGACCGGCGAGACCGTGATCGAAGCCTATAAGCGCGCTTTCGACTGCGACCGCACCTCGGCCTTCGGCGGAATCATCGCGCTGAACCAGACCCTCGACGCGGCCACCGCCGAAGAGATCACGAAGATTTTCTCGGAAGTCATCATCGCACCCTCCGTGGATGACGCCGCGAAAGAGGTCATCGCGAAGAAGAAGAACGTGCGCCTGCTGGAAACCGGCGGCCTGCCCGACACCACCGCGCCGATCACCACCTATCGTCAGGTCGCGGGTGGCTTCCTCGTGCAGGACAAGGACAATGGCGTGATCACGCTCGACGATCTGAAGGTCGTGACCGAGCGCCAGCCCTCGGAACAGGAGCTGAAAGACCTGCTGTTCGCGTGGAAAGTCGCGAAACACGTCAAGTCGAACGCGATCATCTACGTCAAGGACGGCGCGACCGTGGGCGTGGGCGCGGGCCAGATGAGCCGGGTGGATTCCACGCGCATCGCCGCGCGTAAGGCCGAGGACATGATGGAAGCCTGCGGCATGGCCGAGACGCCCACCAAGGGCTCGGTCGTGGCGTCCGACGCGTTCTTCCCCTTCGCCGACGGGCTCATCACCGCCGCCGAAGCCGGTGCCACCGCGATCATCCAGCCCGGCGGCTCGATGCGCGATCAGGAAGTGATCGACGCGGCCAACGAACGTGGTCTTGCCATGGTCTTCACCGGAATGCGCCATTTCCGCCACTGATCTGCCGATTTCTGCGCGTAGTCCGGTGATACCGGGCTGCGCGGGGAACGCGGAACGGACAAGGGACAGGACGGAAGAAAAGATGCGGCTTGCAGCGAAAGTGACAGCGGGGGTGCTGATCCTCGATCAGGTCACGAAATATATCGTGGTGCAGGGGCTCCATCTCGACCGGCTGGGCGCGATCGACGTGATCCCGCCTTTCCTCAATTTCCGCATGGCCTGGAATCGCGGCGTCAATTTCGGCCTGTTCGCAGGCGAGGCGGATGCAATGCGCTGGGTGCTGATCCTCGTGGCACTGGCGATCTCGGCCTGGGTCTGGTTCTGGATCGCGCGCGAACCCCATAGCCGAAAGGTGCATATCTCGGCAGGGCTTCTCGTCGGGGGCGCGCTTGGAAACGTTGTCGATCGACTCGTCTATGGCGCAGTGGCCGATTTTCTCAACATGTCGCTGCCGGGATGGACGAACCCCTACTCGTTCAACGTGGCTGACATCACGATCTTCCTTGGTGCGGTTGGGCTTGTTCTCTTCACCGGCAAGGACAATCGCGCGCCAGAGCACTAGGTTGGTTTTTCGCAGGTGACGCCGCCTTCGTGTTGCGCTAAGACGGGGTCGGAACTGGGAAGGGAGTGGTCCATGCAGGCTCGGATCGGCACGCTCGGAATCGCAATGATGGCGGTTTTGACGCTGGCTGCCTGCGGCAATAACCGCGAGCCCAGCCTGATGAATCTGCGTTCCTCGCATCAGGGGCCGGACGAATTCGGCGTATTGCCGACGAAGCCGCTCGAGATGCCCAAGGATCTCGGCGCCCTGCCCGCGCCCACGCCGGGTGGCAAGAACATCACCGACCCCACGCCCGAAGCCGATGCCGTGGCCGCCCTTGGCGGCAATCCGCGTCGCCTCGAAGAGAGCGGGCAGGTGCCCAATGGCGATCGTGCGCTGGTTTCGGCCGCCTCGCGCTATGGCAGCCAGGCGGGCATCCGCCAGACCCTCGCTGCCGAGGATTACGAGTGGCGCAAGGATCACGACGGTCGCCTGCTCGAGCGTCTGCTGAGCGTCTCGGTCTATTACAAGGCTTACAAGCCGATGGAGCTCGACCAATCGGCCGAACTCGAGCGGTGGCGCCGCCTTGGCATCATCACCCCTGCCGCTCCGCCCTCGGGCGAGGCTCAGCAGGAAGTGAAGTAAGACGAAATCCCATCACGAGACCGTCAGCGTGCTTTGCACGGAGCGCGGGAGTGCCTATCTTGCTTGCAACTGTGTCTTGTGAGGAGTTGGGCATTGCGCGCGTTCCTGTTCGCCCTGTTGATGTTGGCAGGTTTGAGCCCGGCGGTTGCCGGTAACGTCTCTACCTTCGAGTTGGAAAATGGCCTCAAGGGCGTCGTGATCGAAGATCATCGCGCGCCGGTCGTCGTCCATATGGTCTGGTACAAGGTCGGATCCGCCGATGAAAAGCGCGGCAAATCCGGCATCGCGCATTACCTCGAACACCTGATGTTCAAGGGCACGGACACGATGGCGCCGGGCGAACTGTCGAAGACCGTCGCTGCCAATGGCGGCTCTGACAACGCCTTCACAAGCTATGACTACACCGCCTATTTCCAGCGCATCGCCGCCGACCGGCTGCCGCTGGTGATGAAGATGGAAGCGGATCGGATGCGCAACCTGCGGATCTCGCCCGATGATGCGAAGACCGAGTTGCAGGTGATCCTGGAGGAACGCTCGCAGCGCACCGACTCCAACCCCTCGGCGCTGTTCAACGAGCAGGCGCGCGCCGCCCAGTTCCTCAATTCGCCCTACGGCACGCCGGTGATCGGCTGGCGCAAGGAGATGGAAGGCCTGACGCGGCAGGACGCCCTGAACTGGTATCACGAATATTACGCCCCCAATAATGCAGTTCTGGTGGTCGCGGGCGATGTGAAGCCTGACGAGGTGAAAGCGCTGGCCGAGAAGTATTACGGCGGTCTGAAGCCGACCGAGGATCTGCCGCCGCGCGCCCGTCCGCAAGAACCGCCGCAGCGCGCCGCGCGCCACATCACCTTCAAGGATGACCGCGTCGCCCAGCCCTATCTGGTGCGCTCCTATCTCGCCCCTGAACGCAACCCGGATGATCAGAAACGCGCCGCCGCGCTGACCGTGCTGTCCGAGATCCTCGGCGGCAATCAGGCGACTTCCGTGCTTGGTCGCAAGCTGATCTATGGCGATGGCACGGCGATCTATGCTTCGACCTATTACGACGGCATGTCGATTGACCCGACCACCTTCAACATATCGCTCATGCCGGCGAAGGATGTGAGCCTTCCCGAAGCCGAAAAGGCGCTCGACAACGCAATCGCGCAGTTCCTGACCGAGGGGATCGACCCAGATCAGTTCGCCCGCATCAAGACGCAGGTGAAAGCCTCCGAGATCTATTCGCGAGACAACACCCAAGGGCTCGCCCGCCGTTATGGCGAGGCGCTGGCTTCGGGCTTTTCCGTGCAGGATGTCGAGGACTGGCCCGATGTTCTAACCTCGGTCACCGAGGAGGACGTGATGGCCGCCGCCCATGATCTGTTCGAGGCGCGTAATTCGGTCACCGGCTACGCCGAACCCGCGAGCAAGCCGCTCGCCGCTGCGGCCCCTGCTGCCCCGCCCGCCCCCGCGCAGGAGGTCACGCAATGATCCATACCCGTTTCCCGATCGCCGCGCGTCTCGCGATGGCGACGCTGTTTGCGCTGATCCTCGCCCTGCCCGCCCGCGCCATCGAGATCCAGGAGGTGACCTCTCCCGGCGGCATCAAGGCATGGCTCGTCGAGAATCACGACATCCCCTTCACCGCGCTCGACATTGCCTTCAAGGGCGGTGCGAGCCTCGACGCGCCGGGCAAGCGCGGTGCGATCAACCTGATGACCGCAACCCTCGAAGAGGGTGCGGGTCAGATGGACAGCCAGCAATTCGCCGAGGCGCAGGAGGCGCTCGCGGCGCAGTTCAGCTTCGATGTGGGCGATGATTCCCTAGACATCTCGGCGCGGATGCTGACCGAGAACCGCGACAAGGCCGTCAGCCTGCTGCGCGAGGCGCTGGTCAATCCACGCTTCGACCAGACCGCGATCGACCGCGTGCGTCAGCAGGTGCTCGCGATCATCGCTTCGGACAAGCAAGATCCGAACGCTGTCGCCGCCGAGACTTTCCGCAAGATCGCCTATGGCGGCCACCCCTATGGCAGTTCGCTCAACGGCACCGAGGAGAGCGTGAAAGGGTTGACGCGCGAGGACATGTTCGCAGCCAAGGACCGCGTCATGACCCGCGATCACGTGGTGATCTCGGCGGTTGGCGATATCACACCCGAAGAGCTTGGCCCGATGCTCGACAAGCTCCTGGGGGATCTGCCCGCCAATGGTGCCGAGATGCCGCCTGCCGTCACGCCCGATCTCAAAGGCGGCGTGACCACGGTCGATTTCGACAGTCCGCAATCGGTGGTGATGTTCGGCCAGAAGGGTATCGCGATGAGCGATCCCGATTTCTTCCCGGCCTATGTGCTCAACCAGATCCTCGGCGCGGGGGGCTTTTCTTCTCGGCTGATGGATGAGGTGCGCGAGAAACGCGGCCTGACCTATGGCATCGCCTCCTATATCGTCGACAAGGACCTCGCGAAGACCTGGCAGGGCAGTTTCGCCTCCGCCAATGAAAAGGTCGCCGAGGCGATCTCGGTCGTGAAGGAGGAGTGGCGCAAGGCAGCCACCGGAAAGGTCACCGACAAAGAGCTGGAAGACGCCAAGACCTATCTGACCGGTGCCTATCCCCTGCGCTTCGACGGCAATGGCACGATCGCGGGGATTCTGACCGGCATGCAGCTCAACGGTATGGATCGCAGCTATATCGACACCCGCAATGACAAGGTGAATGCGGTCACGAAAGAAGATGTCGCGCGTGTCGCCGAGCGTATTCTCGACCCGAAGGACCTGACCTTCATCGTCGTCGGCCGCCCGCAAGGTCTAAACTGATTTCGTCGACCAGATTTCGCTGGGGATAGTTGGCGCGAATCTCTTTAGATGAGGCGCGCGCCATGCTATCCCTAGTGGGATGAACCAGCACAACCGCAATATAGGCACGGGCGAACGCCCGGTGATCCGTCAGCTCGATGACGCTGCGGCAAACCGCATCGCGGCGGGCGAGGTGGTCGAACGCCCGGCCTCCGCGGTGAAAGAGCTGGTGGAGAACGCTTTGGACGCGGGCGCGACCCGGATCGCGGTGGATTACGCCGATGGCGGCAAGACCCTGATCCGCGTGAGCGACGATGGCTGCGGGATGACCGCCGAGGATCTGCCGCTGGCGCTCTCGCGGCACGCGACCTCGAAGATCGACGGCTCGGACCTGCTCAACATCCACACCTTCGGCTTTCGCGGCGAGGCTCTGCCCTCGCTCGGTGCGGTCGGACGCCTGACGATCACCTCGCGCGCGGAGGGGTTCGATGCCTGCCAGATCACCGTCGCGGGCGGCCAGATCGGCCCGGTGAAACCGGCGGCACTGAACCGGGGCACGGTGGTCGAGCTGCGCGATCTTTTCTTCGCGACCCCTGCACGTCTGAAATTCATGCGCACCGACCGGGCCGAGGCGCAGGCGATCGCGGATGTGCTCAAGCGCCTCGCGATGGCGGAACCGTATGTCAGCTTCACCCTTACGGACGTCTCGAACGGCCAATCGCGCGAGATCTTCCGCGCCGATGGCGAACAGGGCGAGCTCTTCGACGCGCTCTCGGCGCGGCTTGGCCGGGTGATCGGGCGCGCCTTCGCCGATAACGCCGTACGGATCGAGGCCGAGCGCGAGGAAATCCGCCTGACCGGTTATGCTGCGTTGCCGACCTATTCGCGCGGCGCGGCGGTGGAGCAGTTCCTATTCGTCAACGGCCGCCCCGTACGCGACAAGCAGCTGATCGGCGCGCTGCGCGCGGCCTATATGGATTTCCTGAGCCGCGAGCGTCACCCCGCCGCCTGCCTCTTCATCACCTGCGACCCCGAGCGCGTCGATGTGAACGTGCATCCCGCCAAGGCCGAGGTGCGCTTTCGCGAGGCGGGCACCGTGCGCGGGCTGATCGTGACCGGGCTGCGCCATGCGCTCGCGCAGGCGGGGCATCGCGCCTCCTCCACCGTTGCGGACGCAACTCTGGGCGCGATGCGGCCCGAACCTACCGCCGACCAGCCGCCGCGCATCTACCAGATGGACCGGCCGAGCTATGGCGCGATGCGCTCCTCCTATGCCGCGCAGGCCCCGCTGATCGAGCCGTCCTTCCACGAGGCCCCTGCGCCGACCTTCGATTACGCCCCCTCCGCCCGCGCCGAGGCCACGGCCCCCGCCGAGCCCGCGCTGACCGAAAAACCGCTCGGCGCCGCCCGCGCGCAGGTGCATGAGAATTACATCATTGCCCAGACCGAACGCGGCATCGTCATCGTCGATCAGCACGCGGCGCATGAGCGGCTGGTCTATGAAAAGCTGAAAGCACAGATGGCGGAAAACGGCGTGCCCGCGCAGGCGCTGCTGATCCCCGAGATCGTGGAACTTTCCCAAGGCGATGCGGCACTGCTGCTGGAACATGCCGAGGCGCTTGGCCGCCTGGGCCTGACCATCGAGCCCTTTGGCGGCGCAGCGATTGCCGTGCGCGAAACCCCCGCCGTCCTTGGTGAGATCAATGCCGAGGCGCTGCTGCGCGACGTTCTCGACGAGCTGGCCGATCTGGGCGACAGCCAGCTGGTGCAGGCGAAGATCGAAGCGGTGCTGAGCCGCATGGCCTGCCACGGCTCGATCCGCTCGGGCCGCCAGATGCGCGCCGACGAGATGAACGCGCTCTTGCGCCAGATGGAGGCCACGCCCCATTCCGGCCAATGCAACCACGGGCGCCCGACTTACGTCGAGCTGAAACTCAGCGATATCGAGAGGCTCTTCGGGCGCACATGATCCAGATCGGCGATATGACCCTGAACCTGAACGATCCGCTGACGCTCGGCCTTCTGCTGGGCGGTGCGGCGTTGATCCTTCTGCTGATCCTGATGGTGGCGATGCTGCGCGCCGCGGGCCGCCAGACCCGCGCGATGGACCCGATGATCGGCCAGATGAACCTGCTCGCGCAGCGGGTGCAGAATCTCTCGGACGGGCAGCAACAGCTTTCGGGCGGGCTGCATCACGTCTCCGAGGCGCAGGCAGCGAGCCAGACCAAGGTGCTCGCGCTGATGGAGCAGCGCCTAGCCGATGTCTCCCGCGCGATGGGGGAGAGCCTGCACGGCACCGCGACCCGCACGGCGCGATCCTTGGGCGACCTGCATCAGCGGCTGGAAGCGATCGACAAGGCGCAGGCGAATATCGAGAAGCTCTCGGGCAATGTTCTGAGCCTGCAAGACATTCTGTCGAACAAGCAGACCCGCGGGGCGTTCGGGGAAATCCAACTGCACGATATCGTCGGCAAGGCGCTGCCGTCGGACAGTTTCACGATGCAGGCGACGCTCTCGAACGGGAAGCGCGCGGATTGCCTGATCCACCTGCCCAACCCGCCCGGGCCGATCGTGATCGACTCGAAATTCCCGCTCGAAGCCTATGAGGCGCTGCGCCGAGCCGATACCCAATGGGAGCTGCAAGAGGCCGCCCGCGCGATGAAAACCGCCGTGCGCGCCCATATCAAGGCGATCTCCGAGAAATACATCCTTGAGGGCGAGACCGCCGACGGCGCGCTGATGTTCCTGCCCTCCGAAGCCGTCTACGCCGAGCTGCACGCGAACTTCCCCGAGCTGGTGCGCGAGGGGTTTGCCGCCAAGGTCTGGATCGTCTCGCCCACGACCTGCATGGCGACGTTGAACACGATGCGCGCCGTTCTGAAGGATGCGCGCATGCGCGAACAGGCGGGCGCGATCCGGCGCGAACTGGCCGCGCTTTATTCCGATGTGGACCGGCTCGGCACGCGGGTCGAGAACCTTGACCGGCATTTCGGGCAGGCGGCAAAGGATATCGCGGAGATCAAGATCTCGGCCGAGAAGGCAGGCAAGCGTGCACGTCGCCTTGATAATTTCGATTTCGAGGAACTTGCCCCCGAGACTGACACCCCGCGCGTGGTCCAGATCGAGCGCTGAGTTTTTGCAGCTTGCGCAAGCGCCCGTCCGAAGCGAAAATAGGCGCTCAAACGGAGGGACCCATGCTCACCATCAGCCCGGCCAAGATTGCCCATGTCATCATCCGCGCGCGCAAGTTCGACGCGGACGTGCCCGGCTCGGGCCAGGCTCGTGAGTTGCGCGCCTTCATCGCAGCCCTCAACGAGGATGAACAAGCCGCACTGACCGCCGTGATGTGGATCGGTCGCGACACGTTCGACGCCTCGGAGCTGCAAGAGGCGATCCAGACCGCCAAGGCCGAGGCGACCGCGCCGACCGAGGATTACCTGCTGGGGATCCCGATGCTGGCCGATCACCTCGAAGACGGGCTGAACGCGCTTGGCATCAGCCTCGAAGAGGCCGAGGAAGACATTTACCCCTCCGTCTGATCTTCCCTTTCGCGCAACGACAAAGGCGGCCCCCGCAGGGACCGCCCTCGTCACTCGTTACTTGAGAGACACTGACACGAAGAGAGACGGGCTCAGGCCACCAGTCGGTAGCCGCCCGATTCGGTGACGAGCAGACGCGCGTTCGAGGGATCGGGCTCGATCTTCTGACGCAGGCGATAGATATGCGTCTCGAGCGTGTGGGTCGTGACGCCTGCATTGTAGCCCCAGACCTCATGCAGCAGCACGTCGCGCGGCACCACGCCATCGGTGGCGCGATAGAGGAACTTGAGGATGTTGGTTTCCTTCTCGGTCAGGCGCACCTTGCGGTCCTTGTCGTCGACCAGCATCTTCATCGCCGGCTTGAACGTATACGGGCCAAGCTGGAAGACGGCGTCTTCGGACTGTTCATGGGTGCGCAGCTGGGCGCGCAGCCGCGCCAGAAGCACCGGGAACTTGAACGGCTTGGTGATGTAGTCATTCGCCCCCGAATCGAGACCGAGGATCGTATCGGCATCGGTATCGTGACCGGTCAACATCAGGATCGGGCATTTCACGCCGGTCTTGCGAAGCTTCTTGCACAGCTCGCGACCGTCGGTATCGGGCAGACCCACATCGAGCACGACGAGATCGTAAAGCGCCGACTTGGCCTTATCCACGGCCTCGTGACCGTTTCCGGCCTCATAAACATCGAAATCATCCGTTGCGATGAGCTGCTCCGCGAGCGCCTCCCGCAGATCGGTATCGTCATCAACCAAAAGCACTTTCTTCAAGGATGCCATCTTTCCGCCTCCACTTGCAGTTGACGCATAGCTGTTGCGCATTCACTTGCATGGCAAGGGGAGTGAAACCAATCTCACGCGGACGTGTCAAATCGCGCGGAGATATTTCAATTTGTTACAGTCGGGGCTATCTCAGAGCGCATGAGCGGCGAATTCACCCTTGGGCCCAGCCCCACCGAAAGACTCAATCGCGCCCGTGCAGATCTGCGCATGGGTGTGCCGGTGCTGCTGTCGGGCCGCCTTGCCGTGGCGGTCGAGACGCTTTCGCCCGAGCGGCTGGAGGCGCTGCGCGCGCTGGGGCCGCTGGTGCTGGCGATTACCGAACGGCGCGCTTCGACACTCAAGGCGCGCGTCTACGACGCAGATGTTGCGCGGATCAAAGTTCCTGCAGATGCCGATTTGCGCTGGCTCCGGGCGTTGGCCGATCCGGCCGATGACCTGCGCGTCCCGATGAAAGGCCCGCTTGAGGCATTGCGCGGCGGCGATGCCGATCTCGCCCGCGCCGCAATCCGACTCGCGAAATCCGCCCAGCTTCTGCCCGCAGCCCTTCTGGTCGAAGCCCCCGATCCGGCGCCTGCCGATCTCACCTGCATCTCGGCCGAAGAGGCGCTGACCGCTTCCGATATTCCGCAAGCCTTCGCCCCGGTCTCCGCCGCGCGCGTGCCGATGCGGGCCGCGGAGGCGGGCCGCCTGCATATTTTCCGCCCCGATGACGGCGCCGAAGAGCATTACGCGATCGAAATCGGCCAGCCCGATCGGTCGAAACCGGTACTCGCCCGGCTGCACTCGGCCTGTTTCACCGGCGACGTGCTGGGCTCGCTCAAATGTGATTGCGGCCCTCAGCTCGATGCGGCGCTGACAATGATGGGCCACGAGGGGGCAGGCGTGCTTCTCTATCTCAATCAGGAAGGACGCGGGATCGGTCTTGCCAACAAGATGCGCGCCTATTCGCTTCAGGATCAGGGCTTCGACACGGTCGAGGCGAACCACCGGCTCGGTTTCGAGGATGACGAGCGCGATTTCCGTATCGGTGCGGCGCTGCTGAAAAAGCTCGGCTTTTCCAAGGTTCGGCTTCTGACCAACAACCCCGCGAAGGTGAAGATGCTGGAAGCGAACGGGATCGAGGTCGTCGAGCGCGTACCGCTCAAGGTCGGCATGAGCCGCCACAACGCCGCCTATCTCGCCACCAAGGCCGAGAAATCGGGCCATATCCTGTGATGCGGCTGACCCCGACAGGGCTCCTCTTTCGCGGCCGCCGCTTCCCCGTCGAGATTGGGCGTGGCGGTATCACCTGTGACAAGCGGGAGGGCGATGGGGCGACGCCTGCGGGTCGGCTTCATATCCTGCGCATGTTCTATCGCCCTGACAGGTTACCTCCGCCCCAGCCTTGGGCGGAACCGATCGGCCCGCGTGACCTGTGGTGCGACGCATCGGACCATCCGGCTTATAACCAGCGTGTCCAGGCACCCTTCGCGGCATCTCACGAGCAAATGCGCCGCTCCGATCCGCTCTACGATATCGTACTCATCACCGACTGGAACTATCCGGCGGCCACCCCCGGGAGAGGTTCCGCAATCTTCCTGCACCAGCGCCGACGCGCAGGCTACCCGACCGCAGGCTGCCTCGCGTTCCGCCGCGATCACCTGATCTGGATCGCGCAAAGAATTATCCCGGGCGAAGCGCTCGAAATCCCTCTTCTTCTTGAGAAAAATATCTTCCGGGGGTCCGGGGGTGGAAAACCCCCGGCGCTCACCACCGGAGACAAGGCTTAAGGAAACCGGGCCTAGGAATAGTCGCGCGCACCGAAAATCGCCGAGCCCACCCGCACATGGGTCGCCCCTGCTGCAATGGCCTTTTCGAAATCGGAACTCATCCCCATCGACAGACCGTCGAGTCCATTGCGCGCCGACATCTCTGCCAGCATCGCGAAATGCGGGGTCGGGTCTTCGCTTTCGGGCGGAATACACATCAGACCATGCACCGGAAGATCCATCCCCCGTGTCTCGGCCACGAAAGCGTCGAGATCCTCGGGCAGCACCCCGGCCTTCTGCGGCTCGGCACCCGTATTCACCTGGACGAAAAGATCGGGGGAGGCTCCGCGCGCCTGCGCAAGATTAGCGAGTTTCTTTGCCAATGAGGGACGGTCGAGCGTATGGATCGCCTCGAACAGCTCCACCGCGAGCTTCGCCTTGTTGCTCTGGAGCGGCCCGATCATATGGACCTCACAGCCGGGAAATTCCTCGCGCCAGGCGGGCCATTTGCCCTGCGCTTCCTGCACGTAATTCTCGCCAAACAACCGATGGCCTTCGCGCAGCACTGCCTCGACGCGCTCGGCCGGCTGCACTTTCGATACGGCGATGAGTTTCACAGAGCCCGGCGCACGTCCCGCCGCATTTTCCGCATCGGCGATTCGCGCCTGAATATCACTCAATCCCATGGGACCCTCCTGTCAGCGGCCCCAAGAAACACCGCAAAGCACAAAAAGAAAAGAGCGGGCACAAGGCCCGCTCTTCCCTTCGTTCAGATCCGTTAGGATTAGAACGAGAACTTGATGCCGAGGTCAGCAACCGGATCGGTGCCCGACAGATCGTCATCAGCGATACCGCCTTTGACAACCGCGCCGCCGCCGAGGTCGTACTCAGCGCCGAGACCGTACCAGGTCACGTCGGTGTTGGCGTCGTTGTCTTCGACTTTCTGCACGTAGCCACCAACGGTGGTCGCACCGAAGACCGACGTAACGCCGAGGCCGTAGTAGTTCAGATCAGCGTCTTTGCCCGCTTTCGCGATAGCCGCTTTGACCGAGGTGTTGCCGAACTTGGCGACACCAGCGAGGGTCAGCATGTCGACGTCAAAGAGGTCGCCATCAGCAACTTCGTAGCCCAGGCCAACGGTGTAGTTGCCACCGAAGGTGTAAGCAGCAGCGACTGCGTACTCTTGACCAGCGTCCATGCCGCCGGCTTTGCCGTCCGACATCGAGGCCGCGACCGAGAACGCACCGAAGGTGCCGGTGTACAGCAGGTTCGGGCCCGAAGTGTAAAGACCGCCAGCTGCAGTGGTGGTGGTGGTGGTGCCAGAGGTGGTGGTGGTGGTGACCGTCACCATACCTTGGTTCGCGATGCTGAAGCCGCCGTTGTCGCCGGTCAGGTACGGGATGTCGTTCGAGAACCCGCCGACGGTGGTCAGGTCGGAGAAGCCAACTTCGTAGAAGTCGCCGAACAGAGCTTCCGAAGCGCCGACAACGTCACCCATCGAGACTTTGCCAAAAGCGCCCGAGATGTAGACCGAGCCTTCGAGGCCGTAAGCAGCGCCGTTCGAAGCAGCCGAGTCGCCAGCTTGGTCAGCGCGGAACGAACCGCCGAATTCCAGGCCGCCGTCGGTCTGACCCGACAGGGTGAAGCTCACGCGAGCGCGGCTCGAGAAGTTCCACTCGTTGTCGGTGGTAGCGGATTGACCGTCGTAACGGACACCCATGCGGCCGTCGCCCGAAACGGTGACTTCAGCGGCAGCAACGCCGGCGGTCAGCACGAGAGCGGTCGTCGCGAAGAGAACCTTTTTCATCGTTTTCCCTCATTGTCTTACAGATAACCCCCAACTCAGGGACATCCGAATTGGGTATGAAGCTCTTTTCCTCTTCCCCCCCCCTCAATGCAACTCAAAGCGCCCCGCCCAAGCGAATAGCCTTATTGATGGTGCAGAGTTGCCACAGTGCCGATCACCCCGCCCTGTGCCCTCGCGGGCGCGTATACGTATAAGGTGGGATTTGCTCACCCGGAAAAACCTTGTCGGGCATGGGGGCTTGGGCTAGAGAAAGGGCAAGTTCAAGGACGTAAAGCCGACGGGGACCGCTTCGCATGATCACCAGAACCCTTCTGAAGAGCACGGCAATTCTGGGGCTGTGCCTCTCGCTTGCGGGCTGCGGCGACGGAAAGCTGTTTTCCTGGGGTGGCGCGAGCGCCGCGAATCCCCAACAGAAGGCGTCCAACCAACTCGACCACCGGAGCGGCTATAACGAACCGCTGGCCGATGACACCAATCGCACCATCGCGAAAAAGTCGACCGTCTGGGACCTTTTTGGCAACAAGGGCGACCCGAACATCACCGTCGAGGTGAACAAGTATATCTGGCAGGCCTCGCTCGAAGTGCTTGATTTCCTGCCGATTCAGGAAGTCGACCCCTTCTCCGGCGTGATCGTGACCGGCTACGGCACCCCTCCGGGTGGCGGGCGCGCCTACAAGGCAACTGTCTATGTCACCGATCCTGCGCTCGATGCGCGCTCGCTCAAGGTCTCGATCCGGACCCGTGGCGGCGCGGTATCGCCTGACACGCAGCGCGCAGTCGAAGATGCGATTCTCACCCGTGCGCGCCAGCTTCGGATCCGCGACTCGAAGCTCTGATCGCACCCCGGACAGCCGAACCGAATTTCTTATCCCCGCCCGAGCAAGCCTCCGGCGGGGATATTTCTGTCCAAATGCCCGCTGCCGCTGGACCTTAACCCCAAGCCCAGTGTAGCAAGCTCGCGCAGAATTCGACGTGATGGGGGCCCGAGATGGCACGCTACGAACCGAGCCAAAGCGAGACGAAATGGCAACAGGCCTGGAACGAGGCCGATCTCTTCGCCGCGCGCCGCGATCCGGCCAAGCCGAAATATTACGTCCTCGAGATGTTCCCCTACCCGTCGGGCCGCATCCATATGGGCCATGTGCGCAACTACACGATGGGCGACGTGGTCGCGCGCTACAAGATGGCCAAGGGCTTTTCGGTCCTGCATCCGATGGGCTGGGACGCCTTCGGGATGCCCGCCGAGAACGCCGCGATGGAACAGGGGGGCCACCCGAAAGACTGGACCTACGGTAATATTGCCGTGATGAAGGATCAGATGAAGCCGCTGGGCCTCTCGATCGACTGGTCGCGCGAGTTCGCCACCTGTGACCCGGAATATTATGGCCAACAGCAGGCGATGTTCATCGACATGCTCGAGGCCGGTCTCGTCTATCGCAAGAATGCGGTGGTGAACTGGGATCCGGTCGACATGACCGTTCTGGCCAATGAACAGGTGATCGACGGCAAGGGCTGGCGTTCGGGAGCGGAAGTCGAACGCCGCGAACTGACGCAATGGTTCTTCAAGATCTCGGATTATGCCGAGGAGCTGCTCGACGCGCTCGACAACCTCAAGGACTGGCCCGAGAAGGTGCGCCTGATGCAGGCGAACTGGATCGGCAAGTCGCGCGGTCTGCAATTCGCCTTCTCGACAGTCGAGGCTCCCGAGGGATTCGATCGGCTGGAGGTCTACACCACCCGCCCCGATACGCTGATGGGTGCGAGCTTCGCCGCGATCTCGCCCGACCACCCGCTGGCCAAGCATCTCGAACGCCACGATCCGAAAGTGGCCGAGTTCGTCGCGAAATGCCGCGCAGGCGGCACGACCGAGGAAGCGATCGAGACCGCCGAGAAGCTGGGTATGGATACCGGCATCAAGGTCCGTCACCCTCTCGACACGAGCTGGGAGCTTCCGGTCTATATCGCGAACTTCATCCTGATGGATTACGGCACCGGCGCGATCTTCGGCTGCCCGGCCCATGACGCGCGCGACTTCGAATTCGCGACGAAATACGGGTTGCCGATCACGCCCGTGTTCGAGCCCGTCGAGGGCGACTACCCCGAGGCCGAATACGTCCCGCTGAAATCCGAGAAAGTCCGCTATGTCCGTGGTTTCGCGGGCGATGAAGTGCAGACCGGCGAAGACGGCGTCGCAACCGCCATCGCCTTTTGCGAGGAAAACGGCATCGGTCAGGGCGTGACCAAGTTCCGCCTGCGCGACTGGGGCCTGAGCCGCCAGCGCTACTGGGGCTGCCCGATTCCGGTTATTCATTGCGAGGCCTGTGGCACCGTTCCGGAGAAAAAGGAAAACCTCCCCGTCGCGCTGCCCTATGACGAGGACGGCCAGAAGATCGACTTCTCGATCCCCGGCAACCCGCTCGATCGTCATCCGAGCTGGCGCGACTGCGCCTGCCCGAAATGCGGAGCGCCCGCCAAGCGCGAAACCGACACGATGGATACCTTCGTCGATTCGAGCTGGTATTATGCGCGCTTCACCTCGCCGCGCGCGACGACGCCGACCGATCCGGCGGAAGCCGAGTACTGGATGAATGTCGATCAGTATATCGGCGGCATCGAGCACGCGATTCTGCATCTGCTCTATTCGCGCTTCTTCGCCCGCGCGATGCACAAGACCGGCCACCTGCCCGCGAAAGCGATCGAGCCCTTCGACGCGCTCTTCACGCAAGGCATGGTGACGCATGAGATCTACCTCACGCGCGACGAGAAAGGCCGCCCCGTTTACCACCTCCCCGAAGAGGTCGAGGACGGCAAGCTGAAGGCGACGGGCGCACCGGTCGAGATCATCCCCTCGGCCAAGATGTCGAAATCGAAAAAGAACGTCGTCGATCCGATGAACATCATCGCCGAGTTCGGAGCGGATACCGCGCGCTTCTTCGTGATGTCCGACAGCCCGCCCGAGCGTGACGTGGAATGGACTGCCGCCGGGGCCGAGGCGACTTCGAAGTTCCTCGCCCGCGTGCATCGCATCGCCGATGAGATCGCAGGTTCCGACGCGCCCGCGAACGAAGCCGAGGATACTGCGCTTCTGAAGGCGACGCACAAGGCAATCGACGAGATCACGAACTCGATCGAGGGCTTCGCCTTCAACAAGGCGGTCGCCACGCTTTACGGCCTGACCAATACGCTCTCGAAATCGAAGGCCGGGGCCGAAACCAAACGCGAAGCCATGAAGCTCATGGCGCAGTTGATGGCGCCGATGGTGCCGCACCTGGCCGAAGAGGTCTGGTCGATGCTGGGCGGCGAGGGCTTCGTGATCGCAGCGGCCTGGCCGGTCGCAGACCCGGCGCTGCTGGTCGAGGATTCGGTGACCCTGCCGATCCAGATCAACGGCAAGCGGCGCGCCGAGATCTCGGTGCCCAAGGACATGCCGAAGGAAGAGGTTGAAAAGCTGGTTCTGGCCGACGAAGCTGTCGTGAAGGCGCTGGCCGGTGGCCAGCCCAAGAAGCTGATCGTTGTGCCGGGGCGGATCGTCAATGTGGTCATCTGACAGACGCGCGTTTCTGGGTCTTGCAGGGGCGGCTGCCCTCGCGGGCTGTGGCTTCACCCCGGCCTACGGGCCGCAAGGCGGGGCCGCGAAACTGCTGAATGGCGTGCAGCCCGATGCGCCCAAGACCCGCGACGGGTTCGAGCTGGTCCAGCAACTGGGTGCGCGGCTCGGCCCCTCGGGCACACCGCGCTACCGGCTCGCCTACAAGATCACCACCAAGGCCATTGGCCAGGGCATCGCGCCCGATAACGCCACGACTCGCTATCAGCTCAACGGCTCGGTCGACTACACGTTGCATGACGCTGGCACCGATGCGGTTCTGCTGACGGGCCGCGTGACCTCCTTCACCTCGTGGTCGGCCACCGGAACCGTGGTCGCGACGCAGGCTGCCGAGCAGGATGCCCATCGCCGCCTGATGCGCATCCTCGCTGACCAGATCATCACGCGCCTTCTCGCCCAAGCGCCGGGCTTGCCGGAATGAAACTGACCGGCGTTGCAGCGACCCGCTATTTCGCCAAACCTGAACCGGAGCGCACCGGCCTTCTGATCTTCGGCATGGATGCGATGCGCGTCGCGCTGCGCCGTCAGGAGGTCATCGCCGCGCTGATCGGCCCGCAAGGCGAAGAGGAAATGCGCCTGAGCCGCATCGCGGGCGGCGATCTGCGCAAGCAGCCCTCGCTGCTGCTCGATGCGATCAAGGAGGTCGGCTTCTTCCCCGGCCCGCGCGTGGCCTTTGTCGAGGACGCAACGGATGCGATGGCGGATGCGGTCACCACGGCGCTCGACGAATGGCGCGAAGGCGATGCCCAGATCGTGGTCACCGCCGGTTCGCTCGCCGCGAAATCGAAGCTGCGCAAGGCGTTCGAGGGTCACAAGAACGCCTATGCGATCGGTATCTACGACGATCCGCCAAGCCGCGAAGAGATCGAGGACATCCTGCGCCGTGCTGGCTTGCGCGACATCTCGAACGAGGCGATGACCGATCTGGTCACGCTCTCGCGCGCCCTCGACCCGGGCGATTTCCGCCAGACGGTCGAGAAGATCGCACTCTACAAATTCGGAGATGACACCCCTCTGACCCCGGCCGATGTCTCCGCCTGCGCGCCGTCCTCGGTCGAGGCGGGCGTCGATGATGTTCTCTCGATCGTGGCTGAGGGCCGCGCGCCCGAACTGGGCCCGGTGATGCGGCGATTGGAAAGTCAGGGCGTGCAGCCAGTGCAGCTCGCCATTGCGGCGATGCGCCATTTTCGCGCCCTTCACGCCGCTGCCTCCGATCCGCAAGGACCAGGCTCCGGTATCGCCCGCATCCGCCCGCCCGTCTTCGGCCCGCGCCGCGACCGGATGCAGCGGCAGGCGCAAAGCTGGGGCATGTACAAGCTCGAGACCGCGCTGAAGGAACTGGTCGAGGCCGACCTCACCCTGCGCTCGGCCAGCCGCGCGCCGCAGATGGCGGTGATGGAGCGCGCGCTGATGCGGCTCGCGATGCTGGCGCGACGGTGAAACAGGCGCTCGTCATCGGAGGCGGCCCGGCTGGCCTGATGGCCGCCGAGGAACTCGCCCGCGCAGGGATCGCAGTCACGCTGGCCGAGGCGAAACCGACGCTTGCGCGCAAGTTCCTGATGGCCGGGAAATCCGGGCTGAACCTGACCAAGGAGGAACCACTCGAGGCGTTCCTGTCGCATTACTCGCACCCGCAGATCGCCGCGATCACCCGCGCCTTCGGCCCCGTAGAGGTGCAATCCTTCGCCCGCGACCTCGGCGTCGAGTTGTTCACCGGCTCCACCGGCCGGGTCTTTCCCGTCGAGATGAAAGCCTCACCCATGCTGCGCGCCTGGATCGCGCGGCTGGAACGTCTCGGCGTCACGATCCACACCCGCTGGCGCTGGCAGGGCTTCGACGGCGAGGCGCTGATCTTCGACACGCCGGAGGGCCGCCAGACCCTCACCCCCGACACCACGGTGCTCGCGCTTGGCGGTGCGAGCTGGCCGCGCCTCGGCTCGGATGCCGAATGGGTCGCTTGGCTCGCCGCAAAGGGTGTCACCCTCTCCCCGTTCCAACCCGCCAACATGGGCTTCGCGATCGACTGGTCGATCCATATGGCCAAGCTCCTCGGTCAGCCCGTCAAAGGCGCGGCGCTTATCACCCCCACCCGCCGGACCCGCGGAGAATTTGTCATCTCCGCCCGCGGCCTTGAGGGCGGCGGTATCTATGAGCTTTCGGCCGAATTGCGCGACGGCGCGCCGCTTGCCCTCGACCTCGTTCCTGATCTCAGCATCGAAGACCTCGCCACCCGCATCGCGAAACTCCCGCCGAAACAGAGCCTGAGCAATCGCCTCCGCAAGGCCGGCAAACTCGATCCGGTCAAACTCGCCCTCGCGCTCGAATGGGGTCGACCGATGCCAAACGAACCAGCCGAACTCGCCGCGACCCTCAAATCCCTCCCCGTCCCGCTCGGCCCGCCGCGCCCTCTTGCCGAAGCAATCTCGAGCGCGGGCGGCATCGCCTGGGACAGCCTCACCGGCGACCTCGAACTGACCGGTCTGCCCGGCGTCTTCGCCGCAGGCGAAATGGTCGACTGGGAGGCACCCACGGGCGGCTATCTCCTGACCGCCTGCCTCGCCACGGGCCGCCATGCCGGACGCGCCGCCGCAAAACGGCTTACCCCTTCTTCTTGATGGAAATATCTCGGGGGGCTCGCGACAGCGAGCGGGGGCAGCGCCCCCTCTACCCGTCCCGCCGCGCCACCGCGCGCTGATAGGCCGGCCGCGCCCGCATCCGCGCGTGGTATTCGCTCAGCCGGTGCTCGACGATCGGGAATTTCGCCATCAAGGCCCAGTCAAGGCAATGGGTGAGGATGATATCCGGCACGGTCAGCTCTTCCCCCATGACGAACTCACCTTCGCTCATCCGGTGGATCAGCGTGTGCTGCGAGCGCTCGAGCTCCCAACGCAGCGAATTCTTGATCCCCGACAGCCGCAGCTCCTCGGGCAGGATGAAACTATGCCGCGCGGCGGTCCAGAGATTGGCGTCGAACTCATCGAGCAGGAATTGCGTCACACTGTCCTGACGCGCCCTCTCCAGCGTCCCCGCTTTATGCGTCAACCGCCCATGCGCATCCGAGAGATAGGTGATGATCGCGGTGGAATCGGTGATCGGCGTGCCATCGACCACCAGCACCGGAACCTTGCCCGCCGGGTTGAAGGCCACGACATCCTCCGAGCGCGGCGCGGCGCGCACATGCTCATAGTCCAGCCCCAACTCCTCGAGCATCCACAGCACACGCAAAGTGCGCGACCCGACCGTTCCGATGACCGTATACATCCTGTCTCCCCGTCAAATCGGCGGCATTGGGCCACGGGTCCGGGAAAGGTGCAAGAGACCCGCGCGATTGTTACCGAGACAAACGCGACATTGACGCTGCGACGGCTTGGTAGCGTTATGCGCCCCGCGCGGAGGGGAGATCCGCCGGGAGACACAAAATGACCCAAGCCCGACTGTTCACGCCGGTCCTGATCGGTGGTGCCGTGATCCTGATGCTCAGCTTCGCCGTCCGGGCGAGCTTCGGCGTCTTCCAGATCCCGATCGCGAGCGAGTTCAACTGGCCGCGCGCCGAATTCTCGCTGGCGATCGCCGTGCAGAACCTCGCCTGGGGCATCGGCCAGCCGATCTTCGGCGCGATCGCCGAACGCTGGGGCGACCGACTCGCGATCATCCTTGGGGCGCTGGTCTACGCGCTGGGGTTGGTTCTGTCGGCCTTCGCGATCAATCCCGAACAGCACCAGTTGCTGGAAATCCTCGTGGGCTTCGGTATCGCAGGCACCGGCTTTGGCGTGATCCTCGCCGTGGTGGGCCGTGCGACCTCGGATGAGAACCGCTCGCTCGCGCTGGGAATCGCCACGGCGGCAGGCTCGGCGGGTCAGGTCTTCGGCGCACCAATGGCCGAACTTCTGCTCGGTCATTTCCCCTGGCAGACCGTGTTCCTGATCTTCGCCGCCGTAATCCTCGCCTCGCTCATGTTCCTGCCGCTGATCCGCGCCCCCGAACGCGCGAGCCGCGCGGAGCTGGCCGAGAGCATGGGCACCGTCCTGATGCGCGCCTTCCGCGATCCTTCCTACACACTGATCTTCCTCGGCTTCTTCTCCTGCGGCTATCAGTTGGGCTTCATCACCGCGCATTTCCCCGCGATGGTGACCGAGATGTGCGGTGCGGTGGCCCCCGGATCGCTGCTGGCCGGGATCGGGATCGAGACGACCTCGGCGCTTGGCGCCGCCGCGATCTCGGTGATCGGGCTCGCGAATATCGTGGGCACGATCTATGCGGGCTGGGCAGGCAAGCGTTGGTCGAAGAAATACCTGCTAGCAGGGATCTACCTACTGCGCACCTTCGTTGCCGCCGCCTTCATCCTGACGCCGATGACGCCCGCGACGGTGCTGATCTTCTCGCTCGCGATGGGGGCGCTGTGGCTCGCGACCGTGCCGCTGACCTCCGGCCTCGTCGCGCATATCTACGGGCTGCGCTACATGGGCACGCTTTACGGGATCGTCTTCTTTTCCCACCAGGTGGGCGCGTTCCTGGGCGTCTGGCTGGGTGGCAAGCTCTATGATGCCTATGGCGATTATACCTTGGTCTGGTGGGTCGGCGTCGGCGTCGGCGCGTTCTCTGCCATCGTGCATCTGCCCGTGCGCGAGAACCGGACCGAGCTTCAGCCTGCCTGATCCAGAATCGCACGCAACCCCGAGCGGTAATCCGGGTAGCGCAGCGTGACGCCCAGCTCCCGCTTGATCTTGTCGTTGCGCACCCGCTTGCTCTCGGCATAGAAGCTGCGCGCCATCGGGCTGAGATCGGCCTGATCGAACGGCACCTCGGGCGGCAGCGGCAGGCTAAGCAGTTCGGCGGCATAGGCGATCACATCCTGCGGCGGGGCCGGGTCGTCATCGCAGACGTTATAAACCGCGCCCGGATCGGGATGCTCGATCGAGGCCAGCAGCACCTGCGCGATGTCCTCCACATGGATGCGCGAGAAGACCTGGCCCTCCTTGATGATCCGCCGAGCGGTGCCGCCCTTCACCTTCTCGAAAGGGCCGCGCCCGGGGCCGTAGATACCCGCGAGCCGGAAGATATGCAGCGGCAGATTGTGCGCGGCAGCCAGCGCGCCCCATGCCGCCTCGGCCTCGACCCGAGCCTGACCGCGTTTCGTCGACGGCGTCAGCGGCGTCGCCTCATCGACCCAGTCGCCCGCGTGATCGCCATAGACGCCCACGGTCGAGAGATAGCCCACCCATTCCAGATGCTGCGCTGCAGCAATGGCATCATGCTGCGCAGCGAGAACCGGGTCGCCCTCGGCGCCGGGCGCCACGGAAGTCAGCAGATGCGTCGCCTCATCGAGCGGCAGATCGCCCCCGTTCCAGATCAGCGGCTCGACCCCTTCGGAGCGCAACAGCTCGGCTTTCTCGGCGTTGCGCGTCGTGCCGATCACCCGCCAGCCACGCTCCAGCAGAAGGGCCGCGAGCGCGCGCGCCGAATAGCCGTGCCCGATGGAAAGAAGTGTCGGCATATCGGCCCCCTTTTGCCTTTCTGTCACGAGACATAGGTAGAGCCTGTGCGAATGCATAACAACGTCTCTTGAACCTTCCTGCGGGCAATGACAGGCTTGGACATGGAACAGAAGAACAAGATCAAATCCTGGCCCGAAGCCGCGACGCGCCTCATTGCCGTGGCTGCCGGGCGCGAACCTGCCGACCTCGTGATCCGGGGTGGCAAATGGGTCAATGTCCACTCCCGCGAAGTGCTTGAAGGCTACGATATCGCCGTCGCCGAAGGGCGTTTTGCCGCCATCGCCCCGGATCTGTCGGACAGCATCGGACCCGAGACCGAGGTGATCGAGGCCGAAGGGCGCTACATGGTGCCGGGGCTCTGCGACGCGCATATGCATATCGAGAGCGGCATGCTGACGCCCGCCGAATTTGCCGCTGCGGTGATCCCGCACGGCACCACAACCATGTTCACCGACCCGCATGAGATCGCGAATGTGCTGGGCCTCGAAGGCGTGCGAATGATGCATGACGAGGCGCTGATGCAGCCCGTGAACATCTTCACCCAGATGCCCTCCTGCGCCCCCTCCGCGCCGGGGCTCGAGACGACGGGTTTCGAGATAACCCCCGATGATGTGGCCGCAGCGATGCAATGGCCCGGCATCATCGGTCTGGGCGAGATGATGAACTTTCCCGGCGTGATTGCGGGCGATCGCAAGATGCTGGCCGAGATCGCGGCGACGCAGAATTTCAACAAGACAGTTGGCGGGCACTATGCCTCGCCCGATCTGGGCGCCCCTTTCCGCGCCTATGTGGCGGGCGGACCGGCCGACGATCACGAGGGCACTTGCGAAGCAGACGCGATCGCGCGCGTGCGTCAGGGCATGCGTTCGATGATGCGGCTGGGCTCTGCGTGGTATGATGTGGAGACCCAGATCACCGCCGTCACCGAAAAGGGCCTCGACCCGCGAAACTTCATCCTTTGCACCGATGATTGCCACTCCGGAACGCTGGTGCATGACGGCCATATGAACCGGGTCTTCCGCCATGCGGTCGAGTGTGGGGCCGATCCGCTCGTGGCGCTGCAGATGTGCACGATCAATACGGCGACCCATTTCGGGCTGGAGCGCGAGTTGGGCTCGATCACGCCGGGCCGCCGCGCCGATCTGATCCTGACCTCGGACCTCGCGACACTACCGGTCGAACAGGTCATCGCGCGGGGCAAGACTGTTGCGAAGGATGGCAAGCTGCTGGCCGAGTGCCCGCATTATGACTGGCCCGAGAGCGCGCGTAACACCGTGCATCTGGGCAAGACCCTCACGGCTGCGGATTTCGAGATCGAGGCCCCCGAGGGCGCGAACACAGTCACCGCCCGCGTGATCGGCGTGGTCGAGAACCAGGCGCCGACCAAGGCGCTGACGGAGGAGCTCGATGTAACCGATGGGCTCGCGCAGCCTGACACCGGCAAGGACATCGCGCAGATCGCGCTGGTGGAACGCCATCAGGGCACGGGCGGGGTCACCAACGGCTTCGTGTCGGGCTTCGGCTACAAGGGGCGGATGGCGATGGGCTCGACCGTGGCCCATGACAGCCACCACATGATCGTCGTGGGCACCGACCGCGAGATGATGGCCGCCTGCGCCAACCGGCTTGGCGAGATGGGCGGCGGGGTCTCCGTCTGGAAGGACGGGGCCGAGATCGCCTCGGTGCCGCTGCCAATCGCCGGGCTGATGTCGGACGATCCGGCCGAAACGGTGGCCGCGCGCGCTGCGAAAATGGTCGAGGCGATGGCCGAATGCGGCTGCACCCTGAACAACGCTTACATGCAGCATTCGCTGCTCGCGCTCGTCGTGATCCCCGAGATCCGCATATCGGATCTGGGGCTCGTGGACGTGACGCGTTTTGAACTGACGGACCTTTTTGAATGAATGAAACGCTCGAATTGATCACGCCGGATGCTTCGGCGGCCGAGACCTTCACCGATGCCGCGAAAGCGGTTGCCCATCTCGAGGCACTTTATGCCGAGGCGACGGGTTTCCTGCTCGAGAAGTTCAACGAAACGCTCGAGAGCAAGACCGCGACGGCCCGCTTCCGCGCCTTCTACCCGGAAGTGCGGATCACCGTGTCCTCGCATACCAAGGCCGACAGCCGTCTGAGTTTCGGTCATGTCGCCCTGCCCGGAACCTATGCCGCGACGATCACCCGGCCCGACCTGTTTCGCAATTACCTGACCCAGCAACTCGGCCTGCTGATCAAGAACCATGGCGTGCCGGTTCATGTCGGGCCTTCGGAGACACCGATCCCGGTGCATTTCGCGGTCGCCGCTCATCCCGAGGTGACCGTGCCGCAGGAAGGCGTGCTCGATTTCAGTCTGCGCGACGTGTTCGACGTACCCGATCTTGCGGGGATGAACGACGATATCGTCAACGGCATGGCGGGGCCGAACCCCGATGGTTCAGGGCATCTGGCCCCCTTCACCGCGCAGCGGGTGGATTATTCGCTCGCGCGGCTGTCGCACTACACCGCGACCAAGGCCGATCACTTCCAGAACCATGTCCTCTTTACGAATTACCAGTTCTACGTCGACGAGTTCGAGGCGGTGGCGCGCCGGATGCTGGCCGATCCGAGCTCGGGCTATACGAGCTTCGTGGCACCCGGCAATCAGGAGATCACCGATCCGCAGGCAGAGATCCCGGGCCTCGCGAAGCTGCCGCAGATGCCGACCTATCACCTCAAGCGGGCCGATGGTCAGGGCATCACGCTGGTCAATATCGGCGTCGGCCCCTCGAATGCGAAAACCGCGACCGATCATATCGCGGTGCTGCGCCCCCATGCCTGGCTGATGGTCGGCCATTGCGCGGGTCTGCGCAATTCGCAGCAGCTGGGCGATTTCGTCCTCGCGCATGCCTACCTGCGCGAAGATCACGTGCTCGATGACGACCTGCCCGTCTGGGTGCCGATCCCCGCGCTAGCCGAGGTTCAGGTGGCGCTGCAGGAGGCCGTGGCCGAGGTGACCGAACTGGAAGGTTATGAGCTCAAGCGGATCATGCGCACGGGTACGGTGGCCACCATCGACAACCGCAACTGGGAGCTGCGCGACCAGTCCGGTCCCGTCCACCGCCTCAGCCAGTCGCGCGCCGTCGCCCTCGACATGGAAAGCGCCACGATCGCCGCGAACGGCTTCCGGTTCCGCGTTCCCTACGGCACGCTTCTGTGCGTGTCCGACAAGCCGCTTCATGGCGAGCTGAAGCTACCCGGCATGGCGACCGAGTTCTACCGCACGCAGGTCGCGAACCATTTGCTGATCGGGATCCGCGCGATGGAGAAACTTCGTGAAATGCCGCTGGAACGAATCCACAGCCGGAAATTGCGTAGCTTCGAGGAAACAGCGTTCCTGTGACGCAGGAAAATCCCGGCGCATTTCCCGAAAAGGGCTTGCCATGCTCAATAAAAACGTGTCGAACATGGCCCACCAACCGTGAGACACGGACGAAATTGACCCCGGAGCAGCGGGGCGAAGAGAGGAACAAAGATGTCGAAACCGATGACCAAGACCCAATTGGTGGCCGCCCTCGCCGAAGCGATGGACGCCGACAAGAAAACCGCTTCGGCCGCGCTCGACGCGATCTCCGCGGTCGTGACGAAAGAAGTGGCTGCCGGCGGCGCCGTGACCCTCCCGGGCATCGGCAAAGTCTACTGCAAGT
Organism: Thioclava pacifica DSM 10166; assembly: GCF_000714535.1. Taxonomy (GTDB): domain Bacteria; phylum Pseudomonadota; class Alphaproteobacteria; order Rhodobacterales; family Rhodobacteraceae; genus Thioclava; species Thioclava pacifica. The sequence continues at coordinate 255,482 of NZ_AUND01000012.1, forward strand.
CGCGCCCCGAGCGCATGGTCCGCAACCCGGCCACCGGCGAGCAGATGCAAAAGCCCGCTGACAAGCAGGTCAAGGTTACCGTGGCGAAAGCGCTCAAGGACAGCGTGAACGCCTGATCCATCCTCTCAGGCAACTGAGGGACGGAGAACTTCAAGGGCGCCCGCGAGAGATCGGGGCGCCCTTTTCAGGTCCGGAGGACACATGGATCTGCGCGCAATCGGAATGGGGCTGGCCTTTGCCCTGATGTGGTCATCGGCCTTCACCTCGACCCATATCATCGTCGCCGAAGCACCGCCGCTCGCGGCGCTCTCGGTGCGCTTTCTGATCTCGGGCGTAATCGGGATCGCACTGGCACGCGCGCTGGGACAGAGCTGGCAGCTCAGCCGGGCGCAGTGGCGCGCGACGCTCATTTTCGGGCTCTGCCAGAACGCGCTCTATCTCGGGTTCAACTGGGTCGCGATGACGACGGTCGAGGCCTCGGTCGCGGCGATCATTGCCTCGACCATGCCGCTGATCGTGGGCGCGCTTGGCTGGATCGTCTTCCGCGACCGGATCCCACCTCTGGGTATCGCGGGACTTGTGGCGGGGTTCGCGGGCGTTGGCATCATCATGGGTGCGCGCCTGCAAGGCGGTGTCGACCCCGTCGGTCTGGGCCTGTGCGTGGCCGGTGCGCTGGCCCTGGCTGTCGCAACGCTCACCGTGCGCGGAGCAAGCGACGGCAAAGGGGGAGTGCTGATGATCGTCGGGATCCAGATGCTCGTCGGCTCTGCGAGCCTCGCGGTCGTCTCGCTCCTGACTGAACATCTCGCGGTGAACGTGACTCCGAAACTGAGCATCGCCTTCATCTACACGGTGATCGTTCCCGGGCTGATGGCGACCTGGATCTGGTTCCGGCTGGTCGGTCGTATCGGTGCGGTGCGGGCAGCGACCTTCCACTTCCTGACGCCGGTGTTTGGCGTGGCGATCGCGGCGGTGGTGCTGGGCGAAAAGCTCGACTGGCATGATGCGCTTGGCGTCGCGGTGATCGCAGGCGGCATCCTCGCAGTGCAGATCTCGAAACAGGAAGCCCGGCGCTAGGCGCGGAAAGCGGCCGCAAAGGGCTCCGGAAGATCAAACTCCGAAAGCGCTCGGGCCCGGCCCTCGGCCGACATCTTGCGTGCAGTCTTCTCGACGATCTTCAGCAGAGCCTCGGGTTCCTGACTGGGGGCGAAAGGCGCGAAATAATGGCGCAGGAAGGTGAAGCAGATCACGTCTTCAAGCGCCTGCACCTCCGCATCGCGCTTGATCCCCTCCTTGCGCAGCATCTTCTCTACCTGCGCCACCTCTTCTTCCGAATAGCCCGCTTCGGCCATGATTGCGCCCACGCGCGCCGCATGACGCCGGCCCTGCTCGCGCCGCCATTCGAGATAGCCTTGCCGTCCCTCGGGGAAGTCCTTGCGTGGCAAGAGCCAGCGCTCGATATGCTGCCCGCGCGCGGCGATTTGCAGCCCTTCGGACGCCTCGGGGAAGAGCCGCTCCAACTCCGCCGTCATCCGCTCGCCATAGAGCCGCGCCGCGGGCACGCCCTCTTCAAGCGTCGGGTCGAGACCATTGGCGGCGTCGATGGCGGCGAGCGCCTTCACAACTCGGTCGGTCATTCGGCAATCCTTCCCGCGCGGGGCTGACTTCCTTCACCGCGTTGTGGCATGGATCGGATCGGGCAGCCAGAGGGAGGCGCGTTTGGACGGCTGGAGCGAATTCATTCTCGCGGGGATGCTGTTTCTTGCATCGCATGCGATCCCCTCGATGCCCAAACTCAAGGCAGCACTGGTGCGGCGCCTCGGCCCGCGGGGCTGGGTAATCGCGTTCAGCCTGCTCTCGACGGGGCTTCTGTTCTGGGTGATCTACGCCGCTGGACGCGCGCCTTACGTGGAGATCTGGCCGCAAGAGATCTGGGCGCGCTGGCTGGTCAATCTCGCGATGCCCATGGCAATCCTGCTTGGCAGTTTCGGGCTGGGTACCCCAAACCCCTTCGCGTTCGAGGGGCGCACCACCGGGTTCGATCCGGTACATCCCGGGATCGCGGGGCTGACACGCCAGCCGCTTCTGTGGGCCATCGCGATCTGGGCCGGAGCGCATCTCGTCGCCAATGGAGATCTGGCACATGTGATCTTGTTCGGAGCTTTCGCGCTTTTCACCGCGATGGGGATGCGCACGCTCGAGGCGCGCAAACGCCGGCAGATGGGCGAGACGACGTGGCAGCGCCTGAGCGCTCGGACCGCGATGATCCCGGGCGCAGCGTTGCTTGCAGGGCGCTGGCGTCCACAGCGCTGGCCTTCGCCGATCCGGCTGGTGGCGGCGGTGCTCGTTTGGGCAGCCCTCTACCACCTGCACACGCCTGTGATCGGGGTCAGCCCTCAGCCTTAGGAGCCGCGCAGAACCTGCAGCAACTCAAGCGTCGCATAGCCATCCGGCGGGAGCCCGCGCGCTTTCTGGAAGGCAACGATCGCCTTCGTCGTGTTCGCGCCGATCTTGCCATCGGTGCCATCCGTGTCGAAGCCCGCCGCAGTCAGACGTTCCTGCAACTCGACCTTCTGGGTTTCGCTCAGCGGCTTGCCGGTACGCGGCCAATCCTGCACGAAGGGCCCCTTGCCCGCGATGCGGTCCGAGAGATGCCCGACACCGATCACGTAGCTGTCGGCGGCGTTGTAGCGCGAGATTGCTCTGAAATTTCCGAAAATCATGAAAGCCGGACCTTTTGCCCCGGCCGGGACGAGAATCGAGGCCTCACCATAACTCGGAACCGTGCCACCCGTGGCCGCGCGCACGCCAAGTTTCGCCCAGTCGGAGGGACTCTTCTTGGTGCCTTTGCCCGTCAGCCCATAGTTGAACCCGGACGGCAGGATGACCTCCACACCCCAAGGTTGCCCTTTCGACCAGCCCGAGCGCGCAAGGTAGGCCGCCGTCGAGGCCAGCGCGTCGGTCGGATCGTCCGACCAGATGTCGCGCTTGCCGTCTCCGGTGAAATCGACCGCATAGGCGAGGTAGGAGGTCGGGATGAACTGCGTGTGGCCCATCGCACCAGCCCACGAGCCGGTCATGTGGCGCGCATCCACATCGCCCGACTGGATGATCTTGAGCGCTGCGATGAGTTGCTTGGCAAAGAATTCACCGCGCCGTCCGTCATAGGCAAGCGTTGCCAGCGCCGGAATGATCGCGGTCTTGCCGCGATAGGCGCCGTAGCGGCTCTCCATGCCCCAGATCGCAACGACGACCTCTTTCTCGACCCCGTATTTCCGCTCGATCGCATTCAACTCACGCGCATGCTGACGCAGCATCTGCTGACCCGTCGCGACCCGCTCGGGCGAGACGGCGCTGTCGAGATAATCCCAGATCGACTTGGTGAACTCCGACTGGTAGCGGTCGCGCTCGATCACCTTGGGATTGTAGCGCGCATCGGCCATGGCGCAGTTCCAGGTGGCCTCGGTGATCCCGTTGGCGAGCGCGCGTTGCTTGAACTGCGCGAGCCATGCCTCGAAGCGCGCTTCGGTCGCGGGATCGGCGGCGGGGATCGGATCAGCCACGGGCGTGGAGCCTTTCAGCATCGGGCGAGGCGAAGATTCGGGCGGGCCTGCACAGGCCGAAAGCGCCGAAAAAGCCATGAAAGTCAGAGGAATAATCTTGCCCGGAAATGTCATTTGTCTGCCCGCCTGCTCGCTGTTTGGTAACAGTGTATCAACGCCCCGTGAGGTTTCAACGGGGCGCAGAGCGCGCAAGCGGGTTATTGCAGCGGCTTTTTGTCGTCGCCGAAATAGGGCTCCATCTGGGCGATGATCACGGAGTTTTCCTCGAGGGCTCGCGCCATCAACGCCCGCTCCTCGTCGTCGATTTCGTGTCCCTGTTTCTCGCGCTCCGCGATCGTGCCGTAGCCGGTGACATCGAGCGGTGCGAGCTCGGCTTGTTTGAGGATCGCCACGGTCTCGCGCACAGCCTCCGCCTCGTCGACCCCGGAGGCGTAGCAGAGCAAGCCCGCCCCCGACGCCCCTTTCGGCAACCCGTCATTAGGTGCGCGTCCAACCTCGACAAGGAGGGTGTAAACCTGCTGGCTGCGTTTTTCCTTGGTCATCCCCGTCTCCATCCGCTCGTCCCGGTGGCACTGCCTGCCCGCCATAGCCGTCCAGAGCCCTCGTATCAAGGCGCATGGGAGAATGCGCGCTGTCAATGACCGGAATCAGATACGGCGCGACAATGTGCTGTACCATTGGTCAGTTATCTTCTGGGGAGGGGGTCACACCATGCGTTTCACACGTCGCTTTCTCGCGCCCGCGACCGCGATCATCCTGTCAGTTGGTGCCTCCGGCGCGCACGCGGACGAAGCCTTTGCCGAGGCATACCGATCCTTGCTCACCGCGGGCAAACCCGCCGAGGCGGCGCAACTTGCGTCGGAGGCGCTTTCCGCGTCCGAGGGCGATCAGCAGGCGCGCTTCGCGCTTGGCGCCGCGCAATTCCTCGTCGCGGTCGAGAACCTCGGCCATGGGCTCTACACCTACGGGATGCGGACCGATTACGACACGAACTTCTTCGGTCTTGGCCTGACATCCCTGCCGTTTCTGCGCCTGCCAATCCCGCAAAACCCGAACCCGGAACCGGCAAGCTTTGAGGCCATCAACGGGCTGCTCATGGCCTTCACCGACGACCTCGCCATCGCCGAGGCAACGCTCGGGAAGGTCAGCCCGGAACCGTTCGAGCTGACGCTCGATATCGGAACGATTGGTCTCGATTTCGACCGCGATGGAGAAGTGAGCCCCCGCGAGTCCGTCTCTTCGCTGCTTTCAGCGACCGCTCGGCAGATCGGCCAGAAGCCGGAACTGATCGTCGATTTCGACCAATCCGACGCAGTCTGGCTGCAGGGCTATTGCCACCTTTTGACGGCGATGGCGAATGGCGTCAGCGGGCATGACTGGAGCGAGGCGTTCAACCTGACCTTCCACAACGTCTTCCCAAGCGCGGATCTTGTGGGAGGCCCGTTGCGCGCGGCCGAACAGGAGACGCGAGATCGGATTGCCACATTCCTCGACGCTGACGGCAATCCGCCGCGCTGGCCGTCATTCCCGCAAGGGACACCTTGGAAGGAACGGCAGGAGAAAACCAATGCGTGGCGGCTCTCTCCCGAGGGGGATCGCTATTTCGAATACAGCCGGTTGCGGCAGACGCTTGAAGGCGGCGAGATCGCGGACCTGATCGCTTTCGTCCACCTCTTCCGTTGGCCGGTCGTCGATGCGGAACGCGTCGCCTCGGTGCGCACGCATCTCCTCAAGATGGTCGAGTTGAGCCGCGAGAACTGGGTGCGGATCGGAGCGGAGACGGATGACGCGCGCGAATGGGTCCCCAATATCAACCAAACGGGCGTCTTCCCGAATATGCGGGTGACGCAGATGACGCGGGACGGCTGGACGATGTTCCTCGATCGCTTCGAAGCGGTGCTCAATGGAGATTTGCTTATCCCGCATTGGCGCTTCCCCGATCAGGGCGTGAATGTCCGGCGCATGTTCGAAGAGCCGCAAACGCTCGACCCGGTGCTGATCATGCAGGGTGTGGCGGTGCTGCCTTATCTTGAAGAAGGCGACATGACGGGCATGGGAGATGTGAACGCGATCTTCCGCCTCTTTGATGACGGGTTCTTCCGCTACTTCATCTACTTCAACTGAAAAACCGGCGGGCACGGCCCGCCGGTCTCATATCTCACGTATCGGGCGCAGGTCAGTCGCGCAGCAGTTCGTTGATGCCGGTCTTGGAGCGCGTCTGCGCATCCACGCGCTTCACGATCACCGCGCAGTAAAGGTTGATGCCGTTCTTCGAGGGCATCGAGCCCGAGACGACGACCGAATAGGGCGGCACTTCGCCATACATGACCTCGCCGGTCTCGCGGTCGACGATCTTGGTCGATTTGCCGATATAGACGCCCATGCCGAGCACCGAACCTTCGCGCACGATGCAACCTTCGACGACCTCCGAGCGTGCACCAATGAAGCAGTTATCTTCGATGATGGTCGGTCCTGCCTGCATCGGCTCCAGCACGCCGCCGATGCCGACGCCGCCCGAGAGGTGCACGTTCTTGCCGATCTGCGCACAGCTGCCGACCGTCGCCCAGGTGTCGACCATCGTGCCCTCGTCCACATGGGCACCGAGGTTCACGAAGGAGGGCATCAACACCACGCCCGGCGCGATATAGGCCGATTTGCGAACGATGCAGTTCGGCACGGCACGGAAGCCCGCGGCTTTCCATTCCTTGTCGCCCCAGCCTTTGAACTTGCTGTCGACCTTGTCCCACCAGTGACCGCCCTGCGGGCCGCCATCCTGCTGCTCCATGTCCTTCAGACGGAAGCCGAGCAGAACCGCCTTCTTCGCCCATTGGTTCACATGCCAGTCGCCATTCTCAAGTTTCTCGGCCACGCGCAGCTCGCCGCGATCCAGCGCGTTCAGCGTATCCTCGATCGCTTCGCGGGTCTCACCGCCCGTCGAGGGCGTGATGGTGTCGCGAGCTTCCCAGGCAGCTTCAATGGCAGTTTCGAGCGCGGCGTTCGACATGGGCAGATCCTCTTTCAGGTGGCCTTTACAGCGTTCACGCTATAGTTGGTCAAAGCCAATCGCGCAATGAGCAGGAGCCCCATGAAGGACGATCCGACGCACCCGTTCCGCCACTCGCATGAAGACGCGCAAACGGCAGGCCGCATCCCCGACACGCCCCAGACCCGCGCCCCGGCCTATCGGCTGGCCTATACGGATGTCGATTTCATGATGCGCGAGGAGCTGCGTCCGGTGCGGTTGCAGCTCGAGCTCCTGAAACCGCAGATGATCATGGACGAACGTGGAATCGAGTCGACCATCGTGATGTTCGGCGGCGCGCGCATCCCCGCCCCCGAGAAGAAGGACAGCGCCAAGACGCCCTATCTGGCCGAGCTGTCGCGCTATTACGAAGAGGCGCGGCTGTTTGCCAAGGCGATGACGGATCGGTCGATGAAAAGCTATGGCCGGGAATTCGTGATCTGCACAGGCGGCGGTCCCGGCGTGATGGAGGCGGGCAATCGCGGCGCGCATGAGGCGGGCGGCCAGTCGATCGGGCTCAATATCGTGCTGCCGCATGAGCAGGCGCCGAACGAATTCGTCACCCCCGATCTGGCCTTCAACTTCCATTATTTCGCGATCCGGAAGATGCATTTCCTGATGCGCGCCCGCGCGATCTGCGTCTTCCCCGGCGGCTTCGGCACGCTCGACGAGATGTTCGAGGCGCTGACGCTGATCCAGACGAACCGGATGTCGCCCATCCCCTTCATCCTGTTCGGGCGCGGTTTCTGGGAAGAGATCATCAACTGGGAGCGGCTGGCCGAGGCCGGCACGATCTCGCCCGAGGATCTCGATCTGGTCAGCTTCGTCGAAACGGCCGAGGAGGCCGTCGCGGTGATCGACGGCTGGGATTACTCGAAATGCGGCTAAGCGGCGCGGCCTAGGCCTGCGCCTCGGCGCTCACTTCGGGCAGTTGCGCGCGATGCTCGACACCCGCGCGCGCCGCCGCGACCAAGGCGCGGAACAGCGCCCGCTGGCGATGCGCGTAGGTCAGATATTCCGGGTGCCATTGCACGCCGAGCGCAAAAGGCTCCTCGATCCGCTCGACCGCCTGCACCATGCCGGAGCCATCCCGCGCGGCCACACGCAACCCATCGCCCAACCGATCGACGGCCTGCGAATGCAGCGCGTTGACGCGCATCGGCTCCAACCCCGCGAGCGCACCAAGCCGCGTGCCGGGCTCGATCCGCACATCCTTCTTGGGCAGAACCGTCGAGTTTTTGCGCGCGCCATAATGATTGTAGGCGTCCTGATGCAGGTTGCCGCCCAGAGCGACATTGAGCATCTGCGCGCCCCGGCAAATGCCCAGCACCGGCTTGCCCTGCGCCATTGCCTCCTCGACGAGGCACTTCTCCAGCTCGTCGCGTGCCGGGTCGAGCACTGCGCTCGCGACCAATTCGCCATCGTAAAGCTCGGGCGAGATGTCATCGCCGCCGCCGACGATGATCCCGTGGACATGGCGCACCTCGGCGCGACGTCCCGCGACCCAGCGCACCGAGCGCCCACCCGCGAGCCAGACACCCAGCGCAATGAACGGATAAACCCGCCAGCCGGTCCGGCGCGAGGTGGAGATGCCGATCAGCGGCCTCATGCGCGGGCGTCCTTACCCAGACCCGCCTCCTCCAAAATCGTGCCGCAGGTCTCGACCCATTTGTCGCCGAACGGGTGAAAGCCGCCTTTCGCGGCGAGCCATTCGCGGCTCAGCCGCTCCAGCAACTCGCGATCCACGGCGATCGTCTCGACCAGCCACCACCGCCGCCATTCGCTGTCGAGCGACCAATCCGGATCGTCTATCCGGCAATCAGGCAGACGGAAATGGAAGGCCGGGCGCGGCGAGACGGTGCCGCCCTTGCCCTCCTTCGGATCGATCAGATCGGGGCGCAGCTCGCAGAAGATCGGCAGCATATCGAGCCCGTGATTGCGCGACAGCGTGTGCTTGCGATAGGTCGCGATCGCCTCTTCCAGCGTGGCATCGGGGCCGAGCGTCGCCAGATCGGCGATAAGCTTTTTGGGATAGGGCGCGGTGAAGGGCAGCAGCTCGCGCGTGCGCTCGATCGGCCAGACTTCGCGCATCCATTCCTCGATCAGCGCGAAAGCCAGAAGCGGGCGCACGATATCCTCGGCCGTCTCCGACGCGATCTCGGGGTTCAGATGCAACCCGAATCCGTAGAGCGGTGACCGCCCTGTTCCTTCTGCACCTTCGCTGCGCAGCAATTCAATGAAATCAGATAGTTGCAGAAGCCCCTCGCGCGGCAGCGGATCGGTCACGATCTCGACCGGAATGACCTCACGCCCGACCCGCAGACCGAACTCCTTGAGGGTGCTGTCGGCCTCCTTGCGAAGGAAGATATCGAGATAGATCTGAAGATCGCCGATCTTGCTCCCAGTGACCTGCCAGTCGCTTCCATCGACCTTCCCGGCCTCGCCGCCCAGCGCATCGGCGGCGATATGAGCGATGCGCTCTTCTGTCAGGCCGGCGAATTCGATCTCCACGCCGGTCCGGCGTGGTTTGCCCTTGGCATTATCGGGTTTCGGTAGCGGGGCGATGGCCTCTCGCATCATGATCTCTCCGGTTCAATGTCCCTCTTATGAGGGACAATTCCGAACGCCACCTGCGGGTTCCCTCAGAGCCCCGCCTCGGCCTGAATCTCCGCCCGAGATTTGCGCGCGCGCTCAGTCGCCGATTTCAGCTGGCCGCAGGCTGCCATGATATCCTCGCCGCGCGGGGTCCGGATCGGCGAAGCGTACCCGGCCTTGTAGATGATGTCGGCAAAGCTCTCGATCCGCTCCCAATCGCTGCGTTCGTAAGGAGCGCCCGGCCATTCGTTGAACGGGATCAGGTTGATCTTGGCGGGGATGCCACGGATCAGTTTCACCAGACGGCGTGCATCCTCGTCGCTGTCGTTCACACCCTTGAGCATCACGTATTCGAAGGTGATGCGCTCGGAATTCGACAGGCGCGGGTAGTCGCGCAGCGCATTCAGCAACGTCTCGATGTTCCATTTCTTATTGATCGGCACGAGCCGGTCGCGCACCTCGTCGGTCGTCGCGTGGAAGGAAATCGCCAGAAGGCAGCCGATCTCTTCGGCGGTCTTGGCGATTTCGGGCACGACCCCCGATGTCGACAACGTGATCCGGCGTCGGCTCAGGCTCAGACCTTCGCCATCCATCACGACTTGCATCGCGTCGCGGACATTCTCGAAGTTATAGAGCGGCTCGCCCATGCCCATCAGAACGACATTCGACACCAGCCGCGTCTCGTTCTTCGGCGTGTTCTGCTCGGGCCATTCCTCAAGATCGTCGCGCGCCACCATCACCTGACCGACGATCTCGCCCGCGGTCAGGTTGCGCACCAGTTTCTGTGTGCCCGTATGGCAGAACGAGCAGGTGAGCGTGCAGCCGACCTGGCTCGAAATACAAAGTGTGCCGCGATTTTCCTCAGGGATATAGACCGCCTCGACCTCGTGGCCGCCCGCAATCTTCAGCAAGTATTTCCGCGTACCATCCATCGAAACCTGCTTCGAGACGATTTCGGGCACGGCGATCTCGAACCGCTCGGCCAGCATCGCGCGATAATCTTTTGCGAGGTTGGTCATCTGCGCGAAATCGCGCACGCCCCAATGGTAGATCCACTGCCAGATCTGGCCGACGCGCATCTTTGCCTGTTTCTCGGGCGTCCCCGCCTCGATCAGCACATCGCGCAGCTGGTCACGGGTGAGACCGACGAGGTTCACCTTGCCGCCCTCGGGCAGCTTGCGCGGGATCGTGTGCACGTCTTGCGTGATCGGAGCCGAAGGCTTGGTCATGGCACGTTTCCTTGAAATGAGGCGCTTCATATAGGGGATTCGGGCCTGCAATAACAGGGGGCAATGCAAGCCGTGCTCACAACGCAAAAGCCCCGGCGCGCGGGCCGGGGCTTATCGGTTCTTTCAGGCGCGTCTTACTGGCAGCGTTTCTCAGCCTCGTCCGTCGCCGCAGTGAACCCCATCAGCGAGAACGTGTCCTCGGTCTGGGTGCCACGGCTCGAACGCGCGGTAAGTTTCACATCGGCACCCGCCTTGAGAGCCGCAATGATCTTGGCATCCTCATCAGGCGAGCCCGCCCATGCGCCCTCCCCATCGGTGAAGAGCGTGAATTTCTGACCCCCGACTTCGAGATCGACCGTCGAGCCGTCGGCGAAGGGATAGCCACCCATGAAGGAAATCTCGGGCTTCTTGCCCGGGCGATAAGTGACGAACAACAAAATGTCGCCGCGGCGCACCTGAACGGCCTTGCCGTCTTTCGTGTTCACCGTCTTCTTCGGCTTCGACACGCCCCAGCATTCCTTCGGATTGTCGTCGACGAAAACGCTCCAATCCGTGTTTGCGGCCACGCGGTTGGTGCTCTCCTGAGCCATCGCGCCCTGTCCCGCCCCGAACATGAGCGCAGCAATCGCCGCGACCCGCAGACCAATTTTCATCATGCTTACAGCCTCCAGCTGTCGTTTTGCCTCTGCATCGCCCGGGCCGGTCGCCCTGTTTTTCATGGCGGATGCGTTTTCCACTCGATAACACTCATTTAACCTACAAATGCCTAGGGGGAAAACCCCGCGACGGCGAGTTTTCGCGCATGACCCGGAGAGAATGATGACAGCAGCACCGATGATCGAATTGTGGCGGGGCGGGATGTTGGAGTCCGAGCATCACGGTCATGCGGTTATCTACGGCCCGGGTGGTGTCGAGATGGCTTGGGGGGACCCGAACGCGGTGATTTTCCCGCGTTCTTCGGTGAAGATGATTCAGGCGCTTCCGCTCATCGAAAGCGGGGCGTCCGAGGCCGCGGGACTGACAGAACGGCAGCTCGCTTTGGCCTGCGCAAGCCATTCGGGCGAAGCCCGCCACCGTGAGGCTGTCGCGGATTGGCTCGCAATGCTCGGATTGAGCGATGACGACCTGCGCTGCGGCGCGCATATGCCGCGCGACCCGGCCGAAAAGAAGCGGCTGATCTGTTCGGACAGCACGCCTTGTCAAATGCACAACAATTGCTCGGGTAAACATGCCGGGTTTCTGACCCTCAACCGCCATCTTGGAGGCGGCTCGGAATATGTCGATGTGATGCATCCTGTACAAAAGGCCGTGAAGAGCGCTTTCGAAGAGGTGACTGGCGAAACCTCCCCCGGTTTCGGGATCGACGGCTGCTCGGCGCCGAATTTCGCGACCAGCGTGACGGGGCTGGCCCGTGCGATGCAGTTCTTTGCCGCGGCCAAACCTGGTGGGGGGCTACGCGAAAACGCTGCAGCGCGGCTCGCCCAAGCGATGGGGCGATACCCCGAAATGGTGGCGGGTGACGGGCGTGCCTGCACCGATCTGATGCGCGCTATGGGTGGTCGTGTCGCTGTGAAGACCGGAGCGGAAGCCGTCTTTGTCGCGATCCTGCCAGAGCAACAGCGCGGCATCGCCCTGAAAATCGTCGACGGTGCCACCCGCGCGTCGGAAGCTGCGATCACTGCGCTCCTGCTTCGCCTCGGCGCGCTTGAGCACAGCCATCCAGTCGTGGAAAGGCTTTTGACCGGATCGCAGCGCAATTGGCGCGGGCTAATCACCGGCGAGCTGCGGCTGGCCCCGGGGTTTGGCTGATCAAAGGAGCAGAGAGAAGCTGCTCGTGCCCGCACCTTGCAAGAGCATAAGCGCGGCATTTCCCGAACTGATCGAACCACCGCTATCGATCTGACTGCGCAAGAAAAAATCGCGTGTCAATTTTTCGAGCGCTCCTGCTTCAGCAAACTGGCCAGGATCAGAAAATCCGTAAAACGCCTCAGTTTTCTGCGCATAAATCGTCACCTGTTGATCCACATCGAGCGACGCGATGCTCGGCGGAAGACCAAGCGCAGTTTGGAAAACGCTGCTCAGTGAACCGCTTCCGATAATCGTATACCATTTCGTCGCAACGCTTGTGTCCTTGGCCGCGACTTCGGGAAGGTCGCGCTGCAAGGCAAGTGCCAAACGCATATCCCCATCTGCGTCGCCAACCGCGATCTCGAACTGCTGCGTTTCATATCGCCCGATAATTTCGTCGGCGAAATCGGATATCACCGTGCGCGGTGTCGAGTAATTGCCGAAACCGAAAGCCTTCGTAAATGCGAGATAACGTTTGTCCGAAAGCTTGTTGGCCAAGGCCTCACCATCCAGCGACCCCTCTTCGAGCACTTTACGAATGAAGAACGTGTTTCCAATGTCCTCATCAAGACCGAATGCGCCCAGCGCCACACCAAGGAGTCTGCGATCGGCAACCAGATCTTCTGCGCTCGTGATCGATCCGATTTTCTCGCGGAAATACGCCTCCTGAGTTTGCACCTCCGCCGACGCGACAAAAGCCGCCTTCTGGCTTGCCATCGTCCGGTTGAGAAACCCCCAACCGGCATAGCCGGAATTTGGAACGATGGGCTGATAACTCATGACGGGCGCGCAGAGAGCAATCGCTCCTCCCTTGGCAGAAGGCTGCGCAACGCCTTGAGTGCCTGGTAATGCTGATTGTCAATGACCGCCAGCGTCGCCGCATTGAGCTGGGTCCGGCTGTCGTGATCAGTGAGCACTTGGCTAAGTTGTTCAATCCCGCGCAACAGTTGCAACTTCGCCTCCTCCGGGTCCGCATCTCCCGAGAGCACGAGCTGGGCGATATAGCAGACACGGCGTACCGGGGTATTGACCTCGCCGGGATGGATCGCATCGCGCAGGCGCAGAATATTCGCATTGGGCGTCATGATCGCCAAGCGCGAACGTCTTTCCCCATTTTCGATCACGGCGCCATTGATCAGAACCCGTTCCTTCGGTGCCAGCTTCAGGACGAGACCAGTCATGCCGCCCCTCCATCCTGACGAAGCCCGCGCATGATAGCGGTGTTGATTTCTACCAGGACATCTGCCGACGCCCCACCCAAGAGAACCTTTCGACTGTGAGACTGCGTGAATTCGTTCAGATAGAAGAGACGCGCGCGCAGCTCTTTAGGAAGTTCATTCGCGGGATCAGCCACATCCGCTGCCAGAACGGTCCAGAGCTTGCGGTTGTCGTATATTGCCTCGGCGAGAGCGGGAAACTGTGCCGCGCCAGCATCTTCGGCCTGTTTGAGGCGGCGCGTGATCCGCGCGAAAAGCTCGAACTCCGTGCCTCGAGCGGTGCGCGCAGGCTGGGTTGGGTTGGCATAGGCCGTTTTGGCCAAGGTCGTCGCGTACACGGGAAATCCTTCCTGTGGCTGAATGCTGCGTTGCGCGGCTTTTCCGCGAGGAAAAGGGGCGCCGTTTCCGGCGCCCCAGGATCAGGTCAGCGGAACAACGACAGGATGTTCTGCGGCTGCTGGTTGGCGATCGAAAGCGCTTGGATCCCAAGCTGTTGCTGGGTCTGCAGAGCCTGAAGACGTGCCGAGGCCTCTTCCATATCCGCATCGACCAGCGAGCCAATCCCGGCCTTCATCGAGTCAGTGAGATTCGAAATGAAACTCGATTGCGTTTCGATCCGGCTGGCGACCGAACCAAACTGCGCCGCCGCTTCAATCGAGGTCTGGATCATCATCTCGATATTATCGAGTGCCGCCGAAGCGCCAGCATTCGTCGTCACATCGATATCATCGAGCCCTGACATGCCACCGGTCTGCACGGCGTTATCGTTGGCATCATCATTGGCTGTGATCGTCACGGTTGCATCAGTCGAATTGCTGTTGGCAATCTCGAGAACCCATTGATCGGAAGCGTTCTTAGAAACCTTAGTTGCCAGATCCGCATTGTTCTCGGAGTCGATTGCGACCTTCAGCCCTTTGACGACATCTTCCATCGTGTCGCCACTGCTCGCCACATAAGTCGCCGTAACACCGTTCGACAGCGCAAACTGATAACCGTCACCCTCGTTTACGGTCACATTCGAGAAAGTGAAGCTCTCTGCGCGCTGATCGAGTGTCACCGAAGTCGCGCCCAGCGTGCCCGCAGATGCACCGCCTTGGGTCACCGCAATCGTGGTCGGATCGAAATCACGCGTCGAGGCAAATTCAAGCGTGCCGCTATTGTTTGCGACCGAGATACCCTCGATTTGGGCCGCGTTGATCGCGTCGGCAATCGTCTGGGCGGCGGTGGTATTGGTCGCACTCAGATCGCCAGCTGCGAAACTAATGGTCGTGCCACCAATATTGAAGGACAACGAATCACCGCTGAAATCGCCCGTGAGACTGATATCAGCGGCTGTCGGCGATGCGGCCCCGTCATCACGAATTGCCGATGCGGACAGCGTCGTGGAAGTCGCCTGGACGTTCGTCGAGAGGTCGGTCAGTCCTGCACCGGTCCCAAGCGACCCGTCGGTCATGGTGAGATCTTGGCGCGACACGACGATATGCGACGCATTCACGCTTCCATCGGTTTGGCGGTCGAGCGACGAAAGAACCGAAACCGAGTCCATGCCCTCGATCAGGTTTAGCCCGTTGAACTGGGCCGCGCCGACGACAGAACTGATTTGGTCTCGCAGCGCGACGATATCGTCCTGAATCTTCACTCGATCGACGTTCGATTCCTGTGCGGCGACGATCTTTCCTTTCATCTCGGTCAGAAGGTCGGTGATCGTCTCCGACGCCTGGCGTGCCACCGCAACGGTCGATTCGCCGAGCGCGAGGCTGTCGGAAATTCCCTTGAAGCCCTTCACATCGGACTCCATGACCTTCGAAATGGCCCAGACGGCGGCATTATCCCTCGCGGAACCGACCGATTTACCCGTCGAAATTTCGGATTGCGTAGTGGCAAGGTTGGAATTGATCCCCTTGAGGGTCTGAAGCGCGACCATCGCGCTGGTATTCGTCAGAATGCTGGACATGTCTTATCCTTTCCCGATCGGCGCTTTGCGCCGTAAGTTCAAAAGCCGCGATTTCATGCGGCGCTCATGGCGTTCTGACCTATGCGGAGCCTTCATCTGACCACGCGCCATCCAATGGATGCGGGCCCAAGATGAGATCATCGCTGTTAAAGAGCCCCTAACATGCTGTGGAATTTCTCGAAATCGCGTTCAGAAATTACCAATAGGGTTAATGAGTTATGCGCGACGTTCGAAGGCCGATCCGTCGCGACGGATCGGGGCTCTACGTCCGGAAGCATCGTAGGAATCGAAGCCGCGTGCAGCGATCATGATTGTTTTCAGCCGTGTCTGAGCCGCGCGCACACCCTGAAGTGCTGCGGCGAGAAGACGTTCGTTCTCGGTTGCCATCTGGCGCAACGCCAGAAGCTGCTCCGAAGACGGGTTCTCAAGCCGCGCCAGCGCACGCTGTTTTTGGTCCGCGAGTCCGGTTAGCGCACCGAGATCCGCCGCCCGGATAGCCTCCCGTTCGACCCGCAGAATATTCATCAGCTCAGTCACGGGGGCTGTTTCACTCGACATCGTTCGCCTCGCGAGCCTCGAGCGCATTGAAAATCGTCTCAGCGAGACCGATTCCACCCGCAGTCACCATGCGCTTTGCCTGCTCGTCACGAAGAAAGGACGCGAATTGTTCTTCACCCACTCCTCCACCAAAAGCACCGTTCATTTCTTCCAAACCAGCATGTTTGAGCATTTCCGAAAGGAAACCAGCCTCCAGCGCCTGGGCCGAACGACGCAATTCAGCGCTCCGCTCTACTGACCGCGAGACATCCGACGCGGAGGTCGCGAAGTTAAATTGGCCGATTTGCATGGATTGCTCCAATTGATGCGATTTTTTCCGATCATGCAGGCTGGGGGTAAAGAATCGGTAACCCCGAGACGGCAATCTCGCCTCATTCACAGGCAGAAGTCGTGAGGATCATGATTCCCTTTTCGCTCATCGAATCCGTTATGGCGCCCCATCCCGAAAAGACCATGTTTGCGTCGGATACGCAGATGGCAGGCGAACCATTCAGGGCCGCGTTCGACGGCACGGCAGGCATTGCACCGGGCTCTCTCTTGCAGCGTTCGGAAACGGCTGCCTTCGCCTTCACAGCCGAGCTTCGGCTGGAAGAAGAGGAGCACGTCGCCACGTTTGAGGACACTTCAAGCCTTATCGCTCAGGACAAAAAGGGTGAAAGCGGCGAGACCAAAGCCAAGACAACGTCGACGGAAAAGGGTCTGGCAGATATCGCTGCCGACCGGAGCTCGGCACAGATACCACAACCGGGTATTGCCGAAATGGTCAGTCTTCGCGCAGCGATCCTACCGCCAAGTGACGCCAACCGGGTAGAGCCGAAGCCTTTGCACTCGTCCAAAGAGCCCAAATCCGATGAGGACAACGCTGGGATTTCCGAAACGCCCTCGCCGGTCCCTGCTCTAACGGCACCTCTTCTACCGGATTCTCGGGAGATGCCCCACGGTGACAGGAAACTGAGCGCCATTCCTTTGGGCTCTGCTCCGGAAATGACCACACAGACGACAGGCCGATCTCTTGGCACGCCGCAGACCGAAATGGGTTGGGCGACGGAAGTGTCATCCGCGATTTCGCTTCCCGAGCAATCCGGCGCGGACGCAGAGCAGAACGTGGCTCTCGTGGAAACTCCCGGTATCGAGACACGACCCACAACGGCAAATCCCGCGCAACCGATTGATATGAATTCCGAAATCGTCTCTACGCCGATTTCGTCCTTGCCCGCGTCTCAGCCTGAGCAGGGCGCGGTGGAGGCCACTGCCGGATCTCCGTCTCAAACGCAAAACATGATGCCCCGCGCGCAAGAAAGCGATCACCGCCACCAAATCGCCGAGCCGACGCAACCGGCACAATCAACGCAAAAACCTGAGATGGCCGGCACGATCGACGCGTCGGAGCACATCGGCTTTGCCAACCCCGGAGCGCAGAGCATCCACACCTTTGTTGACCGAGGCACAGCCTTGCGTAAAGCGGCCGACCCGGTGATCGCACAGCTTGTCCCTTCCGTGAGCCCTCTCGCGGCGCCAACGCAGTCTCAGCCGTCCGATGCCCCTCCGGTCCAAACTGAAACCCTTGTTTCGGCACTGGCTCCGGGTGCCGCCCAACCAGCTACGGCAAACCCGATCGAACCCAAGATCGAGGGTGAGGCGGCTTCGGAGCCCTCCCAGGACGCGCCGCATACCACAAGTGTACATGCACGGCTCAGGCCGCAACCCGGCGTGGTGTCTGAAAGCTCCGCGCAAGATCACCTTGTCTTCCGTCCCGAGACGCTCCGCGCCGATGGGCCGAGAGACGTGTCTGCGCCGCCAGTCATCTCCAAAGCCATTTTGGAACACGGCGACGGCCTGACCGATTTGCGCGCGCCCGCGTTCGATCCCCCTTTCGCACGCCCAGATCTACCTGCCGCAACCGCTCCGGAACAGCTGCGCCCCACCTCAGCACCTTCCACGCCCGCGCTCGCACAGGCTGTCGGGCAGCAAATCGGCACCGCTTTGGCCCAGATGCCCGATCAGCCGGTCGAAATTTCGCTATCGCCTGAAGAGCTGGGCCGCGTGCGGCTCACGCTTCATGGCCATGACCAATCCATGACCGTCGCGGTTCAGGCGGAGCGTCCCGAGACGCTCGACCTGATGCGCCGTCATATCGACAGCCTCGCGCGGGAAATGCGCGATCTTGGCTACGTCACGCTGAATTTCACCTTTGACCAGAATCGTGGCCGGAACGCGTTCGCACAGCGTGAAAGATCCGACGAAGGCCAGGATTGGCTCTCGCCGCAGGTTCCAGAACTGGCAGAGCGTCCGCCCGCCCGATTCGTGCCGATACACTCGGCCGCGTCGGGTCTCGACTTGAGGATGTGAGGACAGAAAATGACGACCACCACACCTATCACCGCCAGCAGCGCCGTCACAGCGGCCGCAAATTCCGCCACCACCGCGCAAAGCGCGGGTCTCAGTTCGGATTTCCAGACCTTTCTGACCATGCTGACGGTACAGATGCAGAATCAAGACCCCCTCAACCCGATCGAAAGCTCGGATTACGCGGTGCAACTCGCGACGTTTTCCGGGGTTGAGCAACAAGTGAAGACCAACGATCTGCTCCAGACCCTGAGCACGCAGCTCGGTCTCAACGGCATGTCGGAACTGGCAGGCTGGGTCGGGATGCAAGCCCGCGCCGAGGCCCCCGCCTGGTTTGACGGGGACAGCCCGGTCGCGCTCTCGCCGAACCCCATACTCGGGGCGGATCAAGCGATCCTCGTGGTGAGCGATGCCAGCGGAGCGACCGTCGCGCGCGAAGCCATTCCGGTCAGCGCCGAACTGCGCGCCTGGGACGGGCGTGATGCCAGTGGCGCGACCCTTCCGGCGGGCGTTTACGAATTCAGCCTCGAAAGTTATTCAGGGGGCACGCTTATCGGCACGACTGCCGTCGAAACCTATAATCGGATTACAGAGGCTCAAGGCACTGCAAGCGGGCCGGTTCTTATCCTCGAAGGAGGCAGCGCGATCTCGACCGAAGCCGTGACCGCCCTGCGCGAGGGTTAGATCAATTCGCCCAGAAGCACCCCGATCAGCAACAGAGCCACGCCCCCGGCGACCAGCGCGGCATAGCGCCAGCCCTTCGGTTCGACCGGTGCCGGGGGCTCTTCTGTCTGACGGCGGATCGCGGCCTTGAGCAGCTCAGGCAGTTCCGGCCCGAAGCGACCCAGCACCTGAACCGTGCGCCGCAAGTCATTGAGCGCGGCGCGCGGCCCGAGATTCTCACGGATGTACTTCTCGACGACGGGGCGGGCGACCTCCCACATGTTGATCGTTGGGTTGAGCGAGCGCGCCACCCCCTCGACCACGACCATCGTGCGTTGCAGCAAGATCAGCTGGGTCTGGGTCTGCATCCCGAAGCGCTCGGTCACCTCGAAGAGATAGGCCAGAAGCCGCGCCATCGAGATATGCTCGGCATCCATGCCGAAAATCGGCTCGCCCACGGCGCGCAGCGCCAGCGCGAAATCGTCGACATCGCGATCGGCAGGTACATAGCCCGCTTCGAAATGGACCTCGGCCACCCGGCGGTAATCGCGCTGGATGAAGCCCATCAGGATCTCGGCATAGACGCGACGGGTATATTCGTCGATCTGCCCCATGATCCCGAAATCATAGGCGAGAATGTCGCCATTCGCGGCGACCTTGAGGTTCCCGTGATGCATGTCGGCATGGAAATAGCCGTCGCGCAGCGCATGACTGAGAAAGAGCTGCAATACCCGCTCGCCGATCAGGTTCACATTGTGACCCGCCGCGATCAGCGCCTCGCGATCGCCAAGCGGCAGCCCTTCGGCCCAATCAAGCACCATCACCCGCTTGGCCGAAAAATTCCACGCGGGCTGCGGCACGAGGAAGCCGGCGTCGTCTTTGGTATTCGCACCGAATTGCGAGGCGGCCGAGGCCTCGAGACGTAGATCCAGCTCGCCCAGAACCACGGATTCGAAATGTTTCACCACCTCGGTCGGGCGCAGGCGACGCGAGGCGGGCGAGAGCCGTTCGATCATCCCGGCCGCAAAATGGAACGCGTCGAGATCGCGGCGGAAGGCCCGCTCGATCCCCGGGCGCAGCACCTTCACCGCGACCTTCTCGCCGGTATCGGCACGGCGCGCGGAATGGACCTGCGCGATTGAGGCCGCGGCGACCGGCTCGGAGAACTCCATGAAGAGCCTGTCGGCCGGCGCGCCAAGCTCTTCCTCGATCATCCGCTTTGCGATGCCCGTGTCGAAAGGCGGCAGCTTGTCCTGCAGGACGCGCAGCTGATCGGCGAGCTCATCGCCCACCACATCAGGCCGCGTCGAGAGGACCTGCCCGAATTTGATATAGGCCGGACCCAGCGCGGTGATCGCCCGCGTCACCGGCGGCAGCTCCGGATCGCCCTTGTAGCCAAGCCAGGCGAAAGGCGCGCTGATCGCATAGGCCACCGCACGCAGGCGCGGCGGCGTATCCATCGCCTCGAGCGCCTGATGCATCGCGCCGGTGCGGATGAAGGTCGCGCCGGTTCGGATCAGGCGCCAGATGTTATGCGGTCCGCGCATCGCTCAGATTTTCCAGCCCGAATGCAGCGCCGCGATCCCCATCGACAGGTTGCGGTAAGAGACGTTCTCGAACCCGGCCTCGCGGATCATCTGCGCGAAGGTCTCCTGCGGCGGGAACTTGCGGATCGATTCCACCAGATACTGGTAGCTGTCGCGGTCATTCGCGACGATCTCGCCCATCTTCGGGATCACGTTGAAGGAATAGAGGTCATAGGCCTTCTGCATCATCTCGTTCGGGATCTGGCTGAATTCCAGCACCATCAGCCGCCCGCCCGGACGCAGCACGCGGTAGGCTTCCTTCAGCGCGTCGGGGATGCGCGTCACGTTCCGGATCCCGAAGGAGATCGTGTAGACGTCAAAGCTGTTATCGGCAAAGGGCAGCGCCATCGCATCGCCCACCACCCAATCGAGACTGTCGGCAAGGCTTTCGGCCTCGGCCCGCTTGCGGCCTTCGACCAGCATCGACTCGGTCATGTCGCAGACCGTGGCATGGCCCGAGCCCGCGCGCTTGAGGAAACGGAAGGACACGTCGCCCGTGCCGCCCGCCACATCCAGCAGCTTCTGCCCCGGGCGCGGCGCGAGCCAGTCCATCATCGCATCCTTCCAGACGCGGTGAATGCCGACGCTCATCAGATCGTTCATGATGTCGTATTTCGAGGCCACCCGCGAAAACACGCCATGGACCATCCCGGCCTTCGCGTCTTCGTCCACGGTCTGAAAGCCGAAATGCGTGGTCTTTGATTGCTCTGCGCTCATGGGCCCTTGCCGATCCTGAATTCTCCCCCTTCTTATAGGGGCCCTTTGCCGCAAGACAATCCGATGAGGAGGAACAATGCCCGAATTGCCCGAGGTCGAGACGGTTCGTCGCGGGCTGGCGCCTGCGATGGAAGGCCACCGGATCGAGCGGGCCGAGGTGAATCGCCCCGACCTGCGCTGGCCCCTGCCCGAACGCATGGCCGAGCGGCTGACCGGCGCGAAGGTCGAGCGGCTGCGGCGGCGCTCGAAATACATCCTCGCCGATCTCGATACCGGGGAGAGCCTGCTCATTCACCTTGGCATGTCTGGGCGGATGCTGGTTTCGGGGGTTACCCTCGGAGAGTTCCACCTCGACCACCCTGCCCCTTTGAAACACGACCATGTCGTGCTGCACATGTCGGGCGGCGGGCGCGTGACCTTCAACGATGCGCGCCGGTTCGGAGCGATGGATCTGGTGCTGACCGAGCGTGAGGCGGCGCATTGGCTGCTCGCGGGAATCGGCCCCGAACCCTTCGGCAACGACTTTCACGAAGAGTATCTCGTCGAGGCGCTCAAACGCCGCGCGAGCCCGATCAAGACGGCGCTGCTCGATCAGCATGTCGTTGCGGGGCTGGGCAATATCTATGTCTGCGAGGTGCTCCACCGTGCGGGAATCGATCCGCGCCGTCAGGCGAAACGCATTTCCAACGCGCGGCTGGCCTCGCTGGTGCCGATCATCCGCGAAGTGCTGACCGAGGCGATCGCCGCGGGCGGCTCATCCTTGCGCGACCACCGTCAGGCGGATGGCGAACTCGGATATTTCCAGCACAGCTTCCATGTCTATGACCGCGAGGAGGCGCCCTGCATGACCTGCGGCACCTCGATCCGGCGCATCGTGCAATCGGGCCGCTCGACCTATTTCTGCCCCGCCTGCCAGAAATGACGCCACGCCCCGAATGTCATTAGACGCTTGATCTGGCCTCCTCCTCTGCTAGGAGTCGCGTTCAGACACAAGGAAAGGCAAGACCGAATGGCCTACCAGACCCTGATCGTCGAGATCGAGGACTACGTTGCCCTGATCCGGCTCAACCGCCCCGAAGCCCTGAACGCCCTGAACTCCCAATTGCTGGGGGAACTGGCCGAGGCGCTGAAATCGGCGGAAGAGAATGACAAGGTGCGCTGCATCGTCATTACCGGCTCGGAAAAGGCCTTCGCGGCCGGGGCGGACATCAAGGAGATGTCGGAAAAGAGCTTCGTGGACATGTTCACGAGCGATTTCTTCGGCGTCGAAGCAGAAGCGATCAAGCGCATCCGCAAACCGATCATTGCCGCCGTCTCGGGCTACGCGCTCGGGGGCGGCTGCGAATTGGCGATGATGTGCGACTTCATCATTTGCGCCGAGAACGCCAAGTTCGGCCAGCCCGAGATCAATCTCGGCGTTATTGCCGGCATCGGTGGCACCCAGCGCCTGACCCGCTTCGTCGGCAAGTCCAAGGCGATGGACATGCATCTCACGGGCCGCTTCATGGATGCGGCCGAGGCCGAACGCTCCGGGCTCGTGAGCCGTGTCGTGCCCAACGCGAAACTGATCCCCGAGGCAATGGCTGCGGCCCAGAAGATTGCTGAGAAGTCGATGCTGGCGGCCGCTGCGGCAAAGGAAGCGGTCAACCGCTCCTACGAGACGACGATGGAGGAAGGCATCCTCTTCGAGCGCCGTCTCTTCCACGCGCTGTTTGCCACCGAGGATCAGAAAGAGGGCATGGCCGCCTTCCTCGAGAAGCGCGAGCCCCAGTTCCGCGACAAGTGATCGCGCGAAAGATCGAACACGCAGGCGGGGCTTCGGCCCCGTTTCGCAATTATGGGCTTCCCCTTCAGGCACTTTTGCCCTAAGAGGCCCGCTTACATGCGCGTGGAGCCCGCTCAGGCTAGAATCATCCGGTTCTCTGGAAGCCCGGGGTCTGTCGTGCAATTGAGATATGAACAGACCCGGAAAGTGGGAAACAGACCATGGCCAATACGCCCCAGTCCAAAAAGCGCGCCCGTCAGAACGAGCGTCGTCAGGACATCAACAAAGCGCGTCGCTCGCGCATCCGCACCTATATCCGCAAAGTCGAAGAAGCGATCGCTTCGGGTGACTATGCCGCCGCGACCACCGCTCTGCGCAACGCTCAGCCCGAGATCGCACGCGGCGTGACCAAAGGCGTCATCCACAAGAACACCGCCTCGCGCAAAGTGTCGCGCCTGGCCTCGCGCGTGAAGGCTCTCAACGCCTGATCCGCAAAACGACTGGATTCGTTTACAAAAACGCGCCTGCTTTTCGTGCAGGCGCGTTTTTTTATGCCTAATCAACGCGTTGACACATAACTGTTGCAGTTTTGCGCAGCCCCCCGAGATTCGTTTTCCGGAATCTCCCGTCAAGAGCAAAGGTCAGTTGCCTGTCGCCGCGAGGGCTTGCTAGCTTCACCTTGCGATTCACGTCGCCTTGGGGGACATGACGCATTTTTCGGGCTGTCGTCGGGCAATAAGTCTGCCACGACAAAGAAAAAGCTTCGCCGCGGCCCGGCAAGATGCGATTCCGATTCTCGAGGGCTCAAGACCCTCAGCTTCGGCAGGTAAGCCTGCAACCGGGAGGATTCCCGGGGCGGCTGTCATGTCTCGTTGCCATGGGGAGGAGACGGCCTGCCAGCCGCACTTCCGCATGTGTCCGAGGCGATCTCGTCGCACTTGATGTGTGTGATATATGGGCGGGAAAATGACAGACGATACCTGGGGACGGGTCTGCAATGAACTTCAAAAAACCGTTGGGCAGAATAACTATACGACCTGGATTGCTCCGCTGGAACTGATCCACCTCGAGGACGGCATCGCCTCGTTCCGAGCCCCGACCAAATTCATGCGCGACTGGGTCTCGCGCAATTTCGCCGAACCGATTCTGAGCGAGCTGCGTCGTGCTGGCGTGAGCGCCGAGCGCGTTGATATTTCCGTGCCGCTGCGCCAGGCCGCGAATGGCATCAAGCCCGCCGCGAAACCCGCAGCCGCTCCGGTCAAACCGCGCAAGCCCGTCCGCGCCGAAGCCGAGCCGCTCCCCGGTGCGCCGCTCGATGCGCGTTTCACCTTCGACAGCTTCGTCGTCGGCAAGCCGAACGAACTTGCGCACGCCGCCGCCAAGCGCGTCGCCGAAGGCGGCCCTGTCACCTTCAACCCGCTTTTCCTTTATGGTGGCGTTGGCCTCGGCAAAACGCACCTGATGCATGCGATCGCGCATGAGCTTCGGGTGCAGCGCCCCGATCTGCGCGTGCTCTATCTCTCGGCCGAGCAGTTCATGTATCGCTTCATTCAAGCGCTGCGCGACAAGCAGATCATGGACTTCAAGGAGATGTTCCGCTCGATCGACGTTCTCATGGTCGATGACGTGCAGTTCATCGCCGGCAAGGAGTCGACGCAGGAAGAGTTCTTCCACACGTTCAACGCGCTCGTCGATCAGGGCAAACAGATCGTCATCTCTGCCGATCGCGCACCGGGCGAAATCAAGGATCTTGAAGAGCGCATCAAGTCGCGCCTCTCCTGCGGCCTCGTCGTCGACCTGCACCCGACCGATTACGAACTGCGCCTCGGCATCCTCCAGACGAAGACCGATGCCTATCGCGCCGAATATCCCGATCTCCAGATCGCGCCCGGCGTGCTCGAATTCATCGCGCATCGCATCAGCTCAAACGTGCGCATTCTCGAAGGCGCACTGACCCGTCTCTTCGCCTACGCCTCGCTGATCGGTCGTGAGATCACGATGGATCTCGCGCAGGAATGCCTCAAGGACCAGCTGCGCCAATCCGAGCGCAAGGTCACGGTCGAGGAAATCCAGCGCAAGGTGGCGGAGCATTACAACGTCCGCCTTTCCGATCTGGTCGGTCCGAAGCGCCTGCGCGCGATCGCCCGTCCGCGTCAGGTGGCGATGTTCCTCGCGAAATCGCTGACCACCCGGTCGCTGCCCGATATCGGGCGCCGTTTCGGCGGCCGCGATCACACCACGATCATGCACGGAATTCGCAAGATCGAGGAGCTGCGCGCGACGGATTCGCAACTCGCCGAAGATATCGAGTTGCTCCGCCGCCTCCTCGAGAGCTGATCTGAGCCCGCGGGCTTGACGCTCCGGGCAAAGCGGCCGAATGTCTGCGAAAACCGTTGTGCCGGCGGCGCAAGGTGCTACCTTGCCGTCCCCGGAAAGTCGTGAGGGATCGACATGAAATTCAGCATCGAACGTGCCGCGCTGCTCAAGGCCGTCTCGCAAGCGCAATCCGTTGTGGAACGCCGCAACACGATCCCGATCCTCGCCAATGTGCTGATCGAAGCCGAAGGTGACACGGTCCAATTCCGCGCGACCGACCTCGATATCGAAGTGGTCGACAAGGCGCCCGCCATGGTCGAGCGTGCTGGTGCCACCACCGTCTCGGCGGTGATGCTGCACGAGATCGTCCGCAAACTGCCCGATGGCGCGCTTGTCTCGATCTCGGACGATGCCGCCGCGGGCCGCCTGAACGTGCAGGCTGGCAAATCGAGCTTCAACCTCGCCACCTTGCCGAAGGAAGACTTCCCGGTCATGGCGAGCTCGGAATATGTCGCCAATTTCGCCGCGAAGGCGGGCGTGCTGCGCCGCCTCTTCGACAAGTCGAAATTCGCCATCTCGACCGAGGAAACCCGCTATTATCTCAACGGCGTCTACATGCATGTCGCGACTGGCGAGGATGGTCAGGTTCTGCGCTGCGTGGCGACCGATGGGCACCGTCTCGCCCGGATCGACGCCGCCCTGCCCGATGGTGCCTCTGGCATGCCCGGCGTGATCGTGCCGCGCAAGACCGTGAACGAGCTGCGCAAGCTGCTCGACGATGACGAACAGGAAATCGCCGCCTCCGTGTCGGAGACGAAGGTGCGTTTTGCCACTCCGGCGATCACGCTGACCTCGAAAGTTATCGACGGCACCTTCCCCGATTACACCCGCGTCATCCCGACCGGGAACACCCGCCAGCTCGAGGTCGACGCGACCGAGTTTGCCAAGGCCGTTGATCGCGTGGCCACCGTGTCCTCGGAGCGTTCGCGCGCGGTGAAACTCGCGCTCGATGCCGACAAGCTGGTGCTCTCGGTGAACGCGCCCGATGCCGGTGCCGCGGAAGAAGAGCTGGTCGTGGCCTATGCCGACGAACCGCTCGAGATCGGCTTCAACGCAAAATACCTGCTCGAGATCGCGAGCCAGGTCGATCGTGAAAACGCCGTCTTCCTGTTCAACTCCTCGGGCGATCCGACCCTGATGCGCGAAGGTGGCGACACCTCGGCGGTCTACGTGGTCATGCCGATGCGCGTGTGACACAGGCTCCCTGCCGGACAAGCTGATGCTGCGGAACCTGAAGATATTGCAGTTCCGCTCGCATCGCCGTGCCGAAATTGCCTTCGATGGACGGCCCGTGGCGATCTACGGGCCGAACGGGGCAGGCAAGACGAACATCCTCGAGGCGGTCTCGCTGCTCTCGCCTGGTCGCGGTTTGCGCCGGGCGCAGTCCGATGAGCTGATGCGCCGCGCTGAAGCCGTGGGCTGGAAGCTGCAAGCCGCGACTGACACCCATGAGATTGAGACCTCCGCGCTGCCCGGCGAGTCCCGTCGCGTCGAGATCGACGGGAAAGCCGCGCCGCAGGTGGCGCTGGCGCAGATCCTGCGGGTGTTGTGGCTGGTGCCCTCGATGGACAGGCTCTGGATCGAAGGGGCCGAGGGGCGCAGGCGGTTTCTCGACCGGATGGTGATGAGCTTCACGCCGTCGCATGCCGAGGCCACGCTCGCCTATGAAAAGGCGATGCGCGAACGCAACCGCCTGCTGAAAGACATGGTGCGCGATCCGAACTGGTATCACGCGCTCGAGGGGCAGATGGCCGAGGCGGGTGCGGCGATCCGGGCGAACCGGGCGGAGGCGCTGGCACGGATCGCTCAGGCGCAGGCCGATGCCGCTACGGCCTTTCCCGCGGCCCGGTTGGAACTCGACAATGAGGGGCCTGAGGATCTTGCGGCCGCGCTCGATGCCAATCGCGCCCGCGACATGGCAGCGGGGCGCACGCTGGAAGGCCCGCACCGTGCCGATCTTCTGGCGACCTATGTCGAGAAGGACGCGCCCGCTTCGCAATGCTCGACAGGCGAGCAGAAAGCGCTGCTGATCTCGCTGATCCTCGCCAATGCGCGGGCGCTTGCGGGCGAGGATGTGGTGCTTTTGCTCGACGAGGTCGCGGCACATCTGGACTCCGGCAGGCGCGCGGCGCTTTATGACGAAATCTGCGCGCTCGATGCCCAGGTGATGATGACCGGCACCGGAGCGGAACTGTTCGACGCGCTCGGCCCGCGCGGTCAATATCTCGAGGTGGTCGAGGGGCCGCAGGGATCGCAGGTCGAAGAGGTCACGCCATGAGCTATCCCAAACAGCGCGTCACGCTGATCACCCTCGGCGTGACCGATCTCGATCGCGCCAAAGCCTTTTACGCCGCACTTGGCTGGGCCCCGCAATCCGAGCAGGAAGGCGTCGCCTTCTACCAGTTGCACGGCATGGGGCTTGGCCTCTTCGGGGTGGACGATCTGGCGAAAGATCAGGGCCGACCCGATGCAGCGCTCGGAACCGGGGCGATGACATTGGCGCAGAATTTCGACACGCCCGAGGATGTCGACGCCGCCTTTGCCGAGGCGCTGGCCGCCGGGGCCACGACGCTAAAAGCTCCTGAAAAAGTCTTCTGGGGCGGTTATTCCGGCTATTACGCCGATCCCGACGGCCACGTCTGGGAACTCGCCCATAACCCTTTCTGGCCACTGGCCGCTGATGGAAGCCTGACCCTGCCATGACGCTCACTTTCGCGCAGATCGCCCTTTACTCCGGCGCGCTTCTCGTTCTGTTTCTGACCCCCGGCCCCGTCTGGCTCGCACTTCTGGCGCGTGCCATGTCGGGCGGTTTCGCGAGCGCCTGGCCGCTCGCGCTTGGCGTCACCGTGGGTGACATGATCTGGCCTGCACTCGCCATTCTTGGCGTATCCTGGCTTGTGGGCGAGTTCAGTTGGTTTCTCGAGGCCCTACGCTGGGTCGCCGTCCTGATGTTCGTCGGCATGGGGGTGCTGCTGATCCGCCATGCCGATCACCAGATCAGCTCCGACAGCCGCCTGACGCGCCCCGGCATGTGGGCGGGCTTCGTCGCGGGGCTGATCGTGATCATAGGCAATCCCAAGGCGATCCTGTTCTATATGGGCATCCTGCCGGGCTTCTTCCCGATCGCGACGATGACCTGGATCGACATCGCGATCGTCAGCCTGATTTCGGCCGTCGTACCGCTGACCGGAAACCTGATCCTCGCAGCCTTCGTGGACCGGATACGGACCTTCGTGCAAAGCCGCGGCAAGCTCGCCCGGCTGAACCGGATCGCAGGCGGTCTGATGATCTTCGTAGGCCTCGTGATCGCCGTGACGTGAGCCCCCAAATCTTGTGTCCAAGGCGTGACATTGCCGCGCCCAGCCGATATAAAAACGGCAGCAAAGACAGGACGCGCAGGCATGACCGACGACACCCCGAAGAAGAACAATTACGGCGCCGAATCCATCAAGGTTCTCAAAGGCTTGGAAGCCGTGCGCAAACGGCCGGGCATGTATATCGGTGACACCGATGACGGCTCGGGCCTGCATCACATGGTCTACGAGGTCGTCGATAACGGGATCGACGAGGCTCTTGCGGGCCATGCGGACTACGTTCACGTGAAAATTCACGCCGACAGCTCGGTCTCGGTGCGCGACAACGGGCGCGGGATTCCGGTGGATATCCATGCCGAGGAAGGCGTTTCGGCAGCCGAAGTCATCATGACCCAGCTTCATGCGGGCGGTAAGTTCAACAACACCGACGATGACGGCAATGCCTACAAGGTCTCGGGCGGTCTGCACGGGGTCGGCGTCTCGGTGGTGAATGCGCTCTCGGACTGGCTGGAGCTGACCGTCTGGCGCGACGACAAGATCTACAAGGCCCGCTTCGAGCATGGCGAATGCGTCGAGCACGTCCATGTCGTGGGCGACGCGCCCGGCGAGAAGGGCACCGAAGTACGCTTTCTGGCCTCCAACAAGGAGACCGATCCGGAAGGCACCTTCTCAAACCTCGAATACAGCTTCGCCACGCTGGAAAAGCGGCTGCGTGAACTGGCCTTCCTCAATTCCGGCGTCCGCATCATCATCGAGGACGAGCGCCCCGCAGAGCTGGTGCATACCGAACTGCATTACGAAGGCGGCGTTCGGGAATTTGTGAAATATCTGGATCGCTCGAAAACGGCCGTCATGCCCGAGCCGATCTACATGGTCGGCGAGGTGCGCGGCATCGGCGTCGAAGTCGCGATGTGGTGGAATGACAGCTACCATGAATCGGTGCTGCCCTTCACCAACAACATCCCGCAGCGCGACGGCGGCACCCACCTCGCGGGCCTGCGCGCGGCGCTGACCCGCACGATCACGAAATACGCGCAGGAAAGCGGCATCGCGAAGCGCGAGAAGGTCGATTTCACCGGTGACGATGCGCGTGAGGGCCTGACCTGCGTGCTTTCGGTGAAAGTGCCGGACCCGAAATTCTCCAGCCAGACCAAGGACAAGCTGGTCTCCTCGGAGGTCCGCCCCGCGGTCGAGAACCTCGTGAACGAGAAGCTCTCCGAATGGTTCGAGGAGAACCCGAACGAGGCCAAGCAGATCGTCGGCAAGATCATCGAGGCGGCGCTCGCCCGCGAAGCCGCCCGCAAGGCGCGCGAGCTGACGCGCCGCAAGACCGCGATGGATGTGGCCTCGCTGCCCGGCAAGCTCGCCGATTGTCAGGAAAAAGACCCGGCGCTGTCCGAAGTCTTCCTCGTCGAGGGTGACTCCGCCGGCGGTTCGGCCAAACAGGGCCGCGAGCGCAAGAACCAGGCCGTTCTGCCGCTGCGCGGCAAGATCCTCAACGTGGAGCGCGCGCGCTTCGACCGGATGCTCAGCTCGGACCAGATCGGCACGCTGATCACCGCACTCGGCACCGGGATCGGCCGCGACGAGTTCAACATCGACAAGCTGCGCTACCACAAGATCGTCATCATGACCGATGCGGACGTCGACGGCGCCCACATCCGCACCCTGCTGCTGACCTTCTTCTTCCGCCAGATGCCCGAGATCATCGAGCATGGTTACCTCTACATCGCGCAGCCGCCGCTCTACAAAGTCTCGCGCGGCAAGTCCGAGGTCTATCTGAAGGACCAGACCGCGCTCGAGGATTACCTGATCGACATGGGCGTCGAGGGGGCCATTCTGCGCCTCAACACCGGCGAGGAAATCAGCGGCCAGGATCTCAAGCGCGTCGTCGAGGAGGCCCGCCTGATCAAGCGCATCCTCGCCACCTTCCCGACCCATTACCCGCGCCACATCCTCGAACAGGCTGCGATCGCGGGCGCGATGCTGCCCGGCAAGATTGATGCCGATGCGCAGGGCGTCGCCAATTCGGTCGCCGCCCGCCTCGACCTCGTCGCGCTGGAATACGAACGCGGCTGGCAGGGCCGCCCCACGCAGGATCACGGCATTCGCCTCGCCCGCGTGTTGCGCGGTGTCGAAGAGGTCCGCACGCTCGACGGCGCCGTGTTGCGCTCGGGCGAAGCGCGCCGCCTCGGCTCGCAGACCGAGGAGCTGCGCGAGGTCTATGACCGCCCCGCAAAGCTTGTCCGCAAGGAGCGCGAAATCCTGATCCACGGCCCGCTCGAACTGCTCGACGCGATTTTGCAGGAAGGCGAGAAAGGCCTCAGCCTCCAGCGCTACAAGGGCTTGGGCGAGATGAACCCCGAGCAGCTTTGGGAAACCACGCTCGACCCTTCTGCGCGCACGCTTTTGCAAGTGCGCATCGAAGACGTGGCCGAGGCCGAGGACATCTTCTCGAAGCTGATGGGCGACGTTGTCGAACCGCGCCGTGAGTTCATCCAGCAAAACGCGCTGACGGTAGAAAACCTCGATTTCTAAAGTGGTGTAGGGCAGCGCATAATGCTTCGCGCTGCCCATAAGGTTTCGTTCTCGCGGTTTGGGCCTACAAGGCGAACGGGGAGGATTCTCGAATCCTGGTCACACTTTTTTGATAAATTTCTGACCCAGCTTCGGTTCCAGAGCTATGGGTGGACGTCAGCCAGGGAGAACCGCCTGCTTGGCACTCACTCTGCCAGAAACTCGATCGGCAGCTTTTGATCGCAGCGCGACAAAAAGGGCGGGAAGCGCAATTCTCTGGTCGCGACACAGCGTCAAACTGGACTGGGCAACCGAAAAGAGTGTCCATGCTTGGCGAAGGAGATCAACGTGACCAAACCAAGTAAGGCTGAAATCTTAGACCTCGTGAGCAAACGCGCAAAAAATCGGATAAAGGGCAGCGTGCGGTTAGAGATGCCCGGCACAGCTACGTTCTATGTGGACGAAACTGGAGCAATTGAGAGCGATCAGGCCGCTGACATAACTCTGACGGCGGAGGCTAGCGTGTTCTACGACATAGCAATGGGAGTAAAGAACCCCGCAAAGGCGTTTATGATGCGCCAGCTAAAAGTTGACGGAAATCCTATGAAAGCGCTCAAAATTGGAGAAATCCTGAGTACGACGGACTAGATTTCTTGACCCAACACGACCCGGCTTCATCGCAGGTTTGATGTATTCCTCACGCGAGACGCGGTGTTGCTGGGAAACGCGCAAATGCTCGGTCGATACAACCGCCGCGAATTGCAGCACTGTGAGCGGCGCCGAGTTCAAATCATTTCGGATCATGCGCAAGCGGCGAATGTCCGGTCGGGCGGGTAGCGCCGCAACGGGCACTCGGCAGGATGAATGGCTGCAAAGGGCCGACCGCGGAATTGAACTGATTTGAACGGAGAAGCCGCGTGTAGCTTCTGCGAGAAAGTTGCGATGCGAACCACTGCAGATCTGGGCGGCGATAACGAAGCTCACCGCCGAGATGGCTGAAATAGGAGTCTAAGGCAAAACGCAGACTCTGCGAGGATTGTCACCCCATACGCCGGAGCGAAAGCTGCCGAAAGGTGAGGAGCGACGAACCGCAAACCGCTGCCGGTCAGATAGACCAAACCCGCAAATGCGAGCCCTGCACCGAAGGCTTTTGCGAAGACGCCCGAACGCCAGACCAACGCGCCCATCATCAGGCTGTTCACGCCGAAGAAGACCAGCCCGAGATCATAGCCGTGGCCATGCAGGTCGAGAAACACCAGTGCCAGTGACTGCATGTCGCCCGCGTCGCCTGCGTTCGAAAGGAGCAGCCAAGCAGCCTGCAACGCCATCAGATTTGCCGCGATGAGGACAGCCTGGATCAGCCGGAACACCATCGCCGACAGGGCAAGTCCGTGGGCTACCTTTCGAAAAATCAGGTAGAGCAGGACGGCGAGGCCAACGTCACTCAGCGCCATGACCAGATCGGCGGCAATTGCCAGTCGGAATTGGCCCGGCGCCGCGAGGATCGCCTTGGCCGTACCCGGGGCATCCGACAGATCGATCAGCGGGCCCCGAAGGCCAAGCTCGGCACCGAGCCCCATGACGATGATGACGAGATAAAGTATGCCGGCGATGCGAGACTTTCGGGCCAGATCGTCGGACAGGGAAAGATGGCTCACGCGGAAGATCCTAGTTTGGTGACTGTCAGGCTGCGTTCGAGTGTATCACGACGGCGCGCGGACGCGCGCGGGCGGTTCGCGCGCTGTCCCGCCCAGACCGCCAGAAGGACGATGGCCGCGCCGCTCATCTGGAGCCAAGACAGCCCCTGACCCAGCCAGAGCCATCCGAGAATGACCGCCGTGACCGGGCTCATCATCCCAAGCATGGAGACCGCGCCGGGCTCGAGGCGGGCGATACCGCGGAACCAGATCGCATAGGTCGCGGCCGCTCCGATCAGGCCGAGCCAGATCAGCCCAGCAAGGTTCAGCGCGGTCAGCGGCGGCAACGACGGCTCGACGATCAAAGCCAGTGGTAGCAAGATGAGCCCGCCCGCCGCGAGTTGCCAGCCGGTGAAACTGAGCGGCGAGACGGGCGGCTGCCACTTGCGGCTCAGCACCGTGCCTGCCGCCATCGACGCGGCCCCACCAAGACCAGCGGCTATTCCCACAGGGTCGAGTGCAGCCTCGGGCCCCAGGAGAAGAAGCGCGACGCCCAGAACTCCCGTGGCCGCCGCAATGACCGCACCGGCCAGGATCGGCGTGCCAAGCCAGCCGCGCGCCATGAGAATGACCATCATCGCCTGGAGCGAGCCAAGCGTCGCCGCGACTCCCCCGGGTAGCCGATAGGCCGCCACGAATAGCAGGCTCCAGAACACGGTGAAGTTCAGGCTGCCAAGCAGGAAAGCGCGGCCGAGCCATGCGCGCGGCGGCAGCGATCGCGTGAGCATGATCAGCACGAGCCCCGCAGGTAAGGCACGCAGAGCCGCAAGCGTGATCGGATAGCCAGCGGGCAGAGCTTCGGTGGTGACGAGATAGGTGCTCCCCCAGATAGCCGGGGCGAGCGCCGTAAGAATAATATCGGTAGTGCGTGACATCGGGTGACTCGAATTCAAGGACAAGCGAGAGGGAGAGGGAACAGCGCGAGGGTCCATGTGTCGGCGGGCCGCATTACGCCCCCTCCGCATGCTGCACCAAGAGAAAGCCTTCCTCCCGCGACGGCTCGACGAAGTGGCGCGTGAACTGGCGAAACTGGGTTTCGGACACCGCGAACGGGTGATCCCCGCGTTGATTGCGCGCCTGCAACCGCGCCAGGCACATAGCGTCGGACACGTCGAGCACATGAAGTTGATGCGTCGCATCGGTCTGGTCGAGGATACCGCGTAGCCAGTCCCGTTGCGCGACGGTATTCGCTGGAAAATCGAGCACAACCGAAAGGCCCGCATCCAGCAGTTTCACGACATGTGGCGCGATGACTCGCCGGAGCCTCGAAGAATAGTCGACGTAATCGGACGGTAACCGCAACGCATAGGCAAAAAGCGCGTGGAGCCACTCGTCCTCGGCGATGAGCACCGTTCCGGGCGCGCGCGCCAAGCGTGCTGCCAAGGTGGATTTGCCAGAGGCGATCTTGCCGCACAGCATGTGAAGGGTTGGTGAAGGATGGGTCATTTTGGGACCTTCGGTCGGGTCGCTCAGCGGAAGTGGCGAGGAGAAAGACAGGGGCGCTCGGGCCAAGGCTCGAGTCCGATATCGCGCATCAGATGGGGTGAGAGATCGCGCGGTACGCGGCGCGGGGTGTAGCGCCGATGCCGGAGACCTCGGAACAGGAAACAGAACTGCATCTGGATTACTCCTCAGGCGATGAGTTTCAGCGAGCTGCGCAACTGCGCCGCGAGGTCGTCGCGCGTCCTGTTCACAAGGCGCGCGCCCGTTTCCCGGACGATCAGCGCTGGAATGGAGCGCACCTGGAGCGCGCGGGCGCGTTGCCGATCGGCTTCGACAGCCTCGGCCGTGGCCGGGGCGTCGAACGCGTCTGCGAAGGCCGTCGTCTCGAAACCGAGGCTTCGCGCGACGTCACGCACGACGCCCGGATCGGCGATGTTCCGGGCCTCGGTGAGATGCGCGCGCTGCAGTCGGTCGAATATTTTCCAATGGGCACCCTGCCCGCCCAGCATCTCGGCGGCCTTGCATCCGAGCGCGGCGGTCATCCCGTGGGGATAGTCGAACGGCGCGGCCCGCATGGCCTCGATATCGACAAGCTCGGGCCGGTCGCTGACCTCTCGGCAGACCGTCCAATGCCCGAGAATGGTCTCGCGAGCCGCTTCGGATGACCCCCAGCGCGCGGCCATCTCGGCGCGATCGGCCTGAAGGACGAAAGTGCGGTGCCGAATATCGAGATCGAACTCGGCGGCGAGGCTCCGCATCCGAGACGAGATGTTGAAGCACCAGCAGCAGACGACGTCGTGAAAGAAATCGATGGTGAGCCTCGGCATCACGCGGCCTCCTCGTTCAGGGCGGCTCCTGCGAGCCGCGCCGCGATCCGGGCGACATGGGCGCCTTGAAAGCGTGCGCCCGCAAGGTCCGTCTCGGTTGGCACCCGCGATCCGTCGGCCCCGGCGATCGTGCCAGCGCCGTAGGGCGCACCGCCGACAATCCCGTCCGCCCGCGTCTGATCGGCGAAGGTGTAGGGCATTCCGGCGATCAGCATCCCGAAATGCTGCAGTGGAATCTGCGTGGAGAGCAGCGTCGCCTCGTGCCCGCCATGCTGCGAGCCGGTCGAGGTGAACACGGCGGCGACCTTTCCGACGAGCGCATTGCGCGCCCAAAGCCCGCCCGCCTGATCGAGGAAAGACTTCACCTGCCCGGCCATCATCCCGAACAGCGTGGGCGTGCCAAAGATGATCGCGTCATAGGCTTCGAGGTCCGCGGGGCTGGCGACGGGCGTGTCATCGGCCGCGAAGCCCGCCTTCTGCCGGATATCGTCAGACAGGGTTTCAGGAACACGGCGCAGGTCGACATGCGTGCCGGGCACGCTGCGCGCCCCCTCGGCTTCGGCTTGGGCGAGCGCACGGACATGGCCGTAGCTGGAGTAATAGAGAACGAGAACGCGGGTCATTGGATCCTCTCAGGGCATGGGTTTCGTTGCCTGAAAAGATCGGGGATCAGCGGCGTCGGAATAAGCGGCCGAAGCTCACTTCATTCTTTACGCTGGTTGAAGAATGTCAGGCTTCCATCGCCGCGCGGAGATGATCGAGAAACGCCGTCACTTTCGCATCCATACCCAGACGAGAGCCCGTCACGGCGAAGATTTCGGGCGCAGGCAGTTCCCACTCCGGCAGGACGCGCACCAACTCGCCTCGCCTCTCCGGCTCGTTCGAGACGAAATCCGGCAAGGTGCCGATGCCTTGGCCCGCGATCAGCAGATCACGCAGCACGAGGCTGTTGCCTACGCGAATGGCAGGATCGAGATCGAGGATGAGTGTGCCTTCTGGCCCGTTCAACGCCCATTTCGTCAGATGGTCGGCCAGCAGGAAGCCGATGACCCTATGCCCTGCGATATCCTCCGGTCGCTCGGGTAAACCGGCCCCGGCAAGATAGGCGGGCGAAGCGAAAATACGCTGCCGCATCGTGCCGATCCTGCGCGCGATCAGGGCGGAATCCGGCATCGCGGGTCGGATACGGATCGAGACATCGAAGCCGCCCTCGACCATGTCGACGATCCGGTCGTCAAGCGAGAGCGACAGCCGAAGATCGGGATGTGCGTCGAGAAACTCCGGCAGGATTGGAGAGATCATCGTCTGACCAAACGAGCTGGACGCATTCACTTTGAGATGCCCGCGCACTGCCCCCGCCCCATCGCGGATGCGCGTCTCGACCGTCTTCACCGCATCGAGGATGCCGCTCGCCTCGTCGTAGTATAGCCGCCCGGCATCGGTCAGCGACATCGCGCGCGTCGTGCGGGTAAGCAGCGAGCTCCCGAGGCTTTCTTCCAGCAGCTTGATCTCGCGGCTCAGAAGTGCAGGCGAAACCCCGAGGTCCTCCGCGGCACGCACGAAACTGCCGCGTTCGACAATGCGGCGAAAGGCTTGCATGACGGAGAGCTTGTCCATTTCGGAAGAACCTTGTGGCGGTCGGTAACGCTCCGAATAGCACGAACGTCGCCCTACGCGAACGCCCCATGGCGCGCCATCGCTTTCGCTGACTATCAGTAGCGCGTGATCCGAGCCCGCAGGCCGAGCCACATTTCGATGCGGAGCGCACTACTCTTAACGCAAGCTTAGCGCCCCGAAGCTCGCAACGTTTTCCGAAGTCCCCCGAGAGACCGATAACCACCCCCAAAGGGAAAAGACTGACCTATTGCAGTATGGAACTCTCATCATCGATGAAAGCCAAACTGTTTCGCCCAGCTTCGATGATCGCAGTTCAAACAGGGCGCAAGCCGTGGAGTTTGCTCCGCCCGACAGAAATGTCTGCCTCTCCGCCACACTCCTCGGCAATTAAGATGTCGATTGGCTCGCGCACCTATACGAAAAGCGCGGCACTTTCTGACATGCTGGCCCCATTCGTCGCGATCCGCCAACGCTCAGACATCGACGAGACGGGCGACCGGCGAGGGCGCGCGTGGGCTAGCCGAGTTCACGTCGCAACCTTAGGTTCCGCGCAGGAAAACGTCTGGCTGAGCAAAGCGGCGCCACAGCAGAGGATCCCCTTGGGAACGGCAGCTATAGAGTGGGGTGACCTTTCGATCGGGAGGGCAACGAGCCGGAATTCAGACAGGCCTCGTCGTGAGTTGCCCGCACTCGATCAACGTGATTCTCACCGCGGCGTGATCAAACTTCGCCACTCAACGCAACATTCTGCTCAAAAATTGTGCAAAATTCGTAAGAATGTGAGGCTGGATTGCCGAAGCTCGAACGACAACTCCGTTAAGTCTTGTCGTCAGCCCCCCTCGCTGCGAACTTAAAGCCACATCGGAAAAATCCGAACGGCATTCACGCCTCGCTTTGACACCGCGCTTTTGCGGACAGTCAGCGAGGCGTTTTGCGTTTTGGCTCCGAAGAAACCGCGAGGGTGAAGATGAAGAAACGGATCGAGCTTGGACTGCTCTATTCCCGCTCGGGGAGCTATTCGCTGATCTCCGAGGCGTGCCGCATCGGTGCGCTGAGTGCGATCGCCGAGATCAACGCCCTGCCGGACTTCCCACTGAGCCTGATCCCGGTCGAGCGCGATCCGCAGGGCAATATCGACGCCTATGGCCCGCTTTGCGAGGAAATCCTGCGCGAGAGCGGCGCCCGGCATGTAGTCGGCTGTGTCACCTCGTGGAGCCGCAAAGAGGTGATCCCGACGCTGGAGAAATTCGGCGGCACGCTCTGGTATGCGGTGCCCTACGAGGGGTTCGAGGCCTCCGATCACATCGTCTACACCCATGCCTGCCCGAACCAGCACCTTCTGCCCCTGTTGGGTTGGGCCTTTGCGCGGCTCGGCCGCCGGGGCTTCCTGACCGGATCGAATTACATCTGGGGCTGGGAGATGAACCGGCTCGCACGCGATGTGATCTCATCTGCGGGCGGCGAGGTGCTGGGCGAGCGCTACCTGCGGCTCGGCTCGCTCGAGATCGACCGGATGATCGACGAAATTCGCGCCACGCGCCCCGATTTCGTTCTCAACAACCTGATTGGCCCGTCGCAATACGCCTTCCTCGAAGCCTATCACCGCCTCGGCCAGGAAGACCCGCATTTCCGCCCCGAGACCTGCCCGATCCTGTCGTGCAATCTCACCGAATGCGAAATGCCGGCGATCCATCCGGCGGCCGCCGAGGGGCTGGTCGCGGCAGGTCCTTATTTTCGCGGAGCCTCGGGCTGGCCCGAGGTCACGAACCGGAATTTCGGCTCGTCGCACGAGGCAGCCGCCTGGTCCTCGGTCTATCGCTTGGCGCGGCTGCTTTCAGGCCATGAAGGCGCGCCGGAGCAAAGTCTCGCGCAGCTTCTGGCCGATGCGCCCGCGGGCAGCGAGGGCATTGATCTGGCGACCCACCATACCGAGCTGCCCGTGCTGATCGCGCAGGTCGAGAACGGGGCCTTCGCGGTGCGCGAGAGCTTCGCTCCGGTGGCAGGCGATCCCTATCTCGCCCATGGCCGCGAAGCGGTCGCACCCGGGGCGCCGCGCCTGAAGGTGGTGTCATGAAGCGCAAGATCCGCATCCCGAACCTTGGCGGCGCGCACGCCTATATCCTGCACCGTCCGCACCCGACCGTGCAGGCGCTTGAGCGGCAATTGCGCGCGATCGGCCTGACAGTCGTTCATTGCTGGCCGGAGCTGCCTGCCGAGGCGCTCTCGGGCGATTTCGTCTTCTTCGATGCCGATCAAGGCTATGACGAGCAGTTCCCGTGGAAACCGGGGCAAAGCCCGATGCCGATGATCGCGCTGATCGGCTCGGAAGCGCCGGGCCGGATCGAGTGGTCGCTCGAAGCGGGGGCGCATGCGCAGCTTCTCAAGCCGGTGGGCGATGGTGGGGTCTATTCGGCGCTGCTGATCGCGCGACTGGCCTTCGAGGCGCGCCAGTCGCTCTCGGTCGAGATCGCGGATCTGCGCCGCAGGCTCGATGAACGCCAGACGGTCGTGCGGGCCGTCACTTTGCTGGCCGCGCGCGGCAAGACCGAATCCGAGGCCTATGACCAACTGCGCCAGATGGCGATGGCCTGGCGCGTCAGTTTCGAGGATGCCGCACGCCGCATCGTCGCCAATCACGAGGAACAAGGGGGCCCCGATGACCGACGCGACCTTGGCTGAGGGACCGGCCCGCCCGCAAAGCGCGTTGCGCCGTCTGCTGCGGCGCAAGCTCGCGATCCTCGGTATGGCGATCATCGCGATCGTGACGCTTGGCGCGATCTTCGCGCCCTGGATCGCGCCTTTCGCGCCGCAAGACCAGATGTTCGACGGGCTGACGCTGGAAGGCGCGCCGATGCCGCCGGGCGAGAAGTTCTGGCTCGGCACCGATCTTCTGGGGCGCGACCTGTTCTCGCGCATCCTTTACGGCGCGCGCACCTCGCTGATTATCGGCGTGGTGGCGAACGGTCTGGCGTTGATCATCGGCACGCTGATCGGCGTGACCGCGGGCTATTTCCGCGGCTGGATCGGCGCGGTTCTGATGCGCTTCACCGATCTGATGATGGCCTTTCCGGCGCTGCTGCTGGCGATCTGCCTTGCCGCGATCTTCACGCCGTCCCTTTGGATCGTCGCGATGGTGATCGCGCTGGTGAACTGGGTGCAGACGGCGCGGGTGGTCTATACCGAGACCTCGGCGCTGGCCGAGCGTGAATTCGTCGCCGCCGAGAAGACGCTGGGCGCAGGAACCGCGCGCATCCTCTTCCGCCATATCCTGCCGCATCTGGTGCCGATGATCATCGTCTGGGGCACGCTGGGGATCTCGACGACCGTGCTGCTCGAGGCGACGCTGTCCTATCTCGGCGTGGGCGTTCAGCCCCCGACGCCGAGCTGGGGCAACATCATCTTCGAGAACCAGACCTATTTCCAGGCGGCCCCGTGGCTCGTCTTCATTCCGGGCGCGGCGATCCTGCTCTTGGCGCTGTCCTTCAACCTCGTGGGCGATGCGCTGCGCGACGTGCTCGACCCGACGCAGAGAGGGCGTGAGTGATGCTGGCCTATCTGATCCGCCGCCTGATTCAGGCCGCCCTGATCCTGCTGGGCGTGTCCTTCATCACCTTCTTCCTGCTCTTCGTGCTGCCCGCCGACCCGGTGCGCCAGATCGCGGGCCGCTCGGCCACACCTGAAACGGTTGCCAATATCCGCCACCAGCTGGGCCTCGATCAGCCTTTCGTGGTGCAATACTGGCGCTACCTGACGGGCCTCTTCCAAGGCGATATGGGCCGCAGCTACCTGCAAAAGACGGAAGTGGCGACTCTGATCGCCGCCCGTCTGCCCGCGACGCTTCTGCTGATGCTGGGCGCAATCGTGGCCGAGCTGATCATGGGGCTGACGCTCGGCATCGTGGCCGCGATCCGCCGCGGAGGCGCGCTCGATCAGTCGCTGATGATCACCTCTTTCGTCGCGGTCTCGGCGCCGCAATTCGTGGTGGGGCTGCTGCTGCTCTATGTCTTCGCGGTCAAGCTGAGCTGGTTCCCGATCGGCGGTTATGGCAGCTTCTCGAACCTCGTGCTGCCGGCGCTGACGCTCGGGATCATGGGCTCGGGCTGGTATAGCCGGATGATGCGCTCGAGCATGATCGACGTGCTGCGCTCGGACTATATCCGCACCGCGCGCGCCAAGGGGCTGCGCCGCTTCCGGGTGCTCGCGCTGCACGCGATGCCCAACGCTATCCTGCCGATCATCGCGATGATCGGGATCGACATCGGCATCTTCATGTCGGGCATTGTCGTCGTGGAAAGCGTCTTCGGCTGGCCCGGCATCGGTCAGCTCGCCTGGCAGGCGATCCAGCGCGTCGACATTCCGATCATCATGGGCGTCACGCTCGTCTCAGCCTGCGCGATCGTGCTGGGCAACCTGCTCGCCGACCTCATCACCCCCTTCATCGACCCGCGCATCAAGCTGCGCTGATCGCAACCAGATACCCCGGGTCAACCGGGGAGCACATGAGAAGAAAAGTCCAACAGACGGAGAAAAACTCAAATGAGCCTGATGAAAAACATCCTTGCCACCAGCGCGCTGTCGCTCTCGCTGGGTCTCGCCAGCCTCGCCTCGGCGCAGGATTACCAGCCCGATCCGAACGCCAAGCCCGGCGGCAATATCATCGTCACCTACAAGGACGATGTGGCCACGCTCGACCCGGCGATCGGCTATGACTGGCAGAACTGGTCGATGATCAAATCCGTCTTCGACGGGCTGATGGATTACGTCCCCGGCACGACCGAGCTGCGCCCGGGTCTTGCCGAGAGCTACGAGATTTCCGACGACGGCACGACCTTCACCTTCAAGCTGCGCCAGGGCGTGAAATTCCACAACGGCCGCGAGATGACGGCCGAGGACGTGAAATACTCGCTCGACCGCGTGACCACCCCCGCGACGCAATCGCCGGGTGCCGGGTTCTTCGGCTCGATCAAGGGCTATGACGCGATGGCGGATGGCTCGGCCACCAGCCTCGAAGGCGTGACCGTCGTCGATCCCTACACCGTCAAGATCGAGCTTTCGCGCCCCGACGCGACCTTCCTGCACGTGATGGCGCTGAACTTCGCCTCGGTCGTGCCGAAGGAAGCGGTCGACGAATACGGCACCGATTTCGGCAAGCATCCCGTGGGCACCGGCGCATTCAAGCTCGCCGACTGGACCATCGGTCAGCAGCTCGTCCTGCAGAAGAACGCCGATTACTGGCGCTCGGGCGTGCCTTACCTCGACAGCATCACCTTTGAAGTCGGTCAGGAGCCGATCGTGGCGCTGCTGCGCCTGCAGAAAGGTGAGGTGGACGTGCCCGGCGACGGCATCCCGCCCGCGAAGTTCAACGAGGTGATGGGCAATCCCGACGAGGCCAAGCAGGTCGTCGTGGGCGGCCAGCTGCATACCGGCTACATCACGCTCAATGTCGAGATGGCCCCCTTCGACAAGGTCGAGGTGCGTCAGGCGATCAACATGGCGATCAACAAGGATCGCATCGTGCAAATGATCAACGGCCGCGCGACCCCCGCGACCCAGCCGCTGCCGCCCTCGATGCCGGGCTATACCAAGGATTACGCAGGCTATCCCTTCGATCCTGCAAAAGCCAAGGAGATGCTTGCCGAGGCCGGTCTGCCCGACGGGTTCGAGACCGAGCTTTACGTGATGAACACCGACCCGAACCCGCGCATCGCGCAGGCGATCCAGCAGGATCTGGCGGCGATCGGCGTGAAGGCCGACATCAAGGCGCTGGCGCAGGCCAACGTGATCGAGGCGGGCGGCACGCCGAAAACCGCGCCGATGATCTGGTCGGGCGGCATGGCCTGGATCGCGGACTTCCCCGATCCGTCGAACTTCTACGGCCCGATCCTCGGCTGTGCCGGTGCGGTTGAAGGCGGCTGGAACTGGTCGTGGTATTGCAACAAGGATCTCGATGCGATGGCCACCGAGGCGGACTCGATCACCGATCCGGCCAAGCAGGACGAGCGCCTGCAGAAATGGTCGGACGTCTACATGAAGGTCATGGAAGACGCGCCCTGGGTGCCGGTGTTCAACGAGAACCGCTACACCATGAAGTCGACCCGCATGGGCGGCGCCGATGCGCTTTATGTCGATCCGGTTTCGATCCCGGTGAACTACGATTACGTCTACGTGACGGAGTAAACGCGCATGTGCAAAGCCTGTGATTACACGATCCACGGCGCACAGCACCATTTCGGCTGGGACAACTCGCTTGTCCCG
The DNA here is from genome assembly GCF_000714535.1 of Thioclava pacifica DSM 10166. GTDB lineage: Bacteria > Pseudomonadota > Alphaproteobacteria > Rhodobacterales > Rhodobacteraceae > Thioclava > Thioclava pacifica. Next base: position 298,591 of record NZ_AUND01000012.1, read on the forward strand.
GCCGAGACGGTCGCCCCGGGATCGACCATCGAGTTCCATTGCCACGACAGCTCGGCCGGACAGCTCGGGCCGTCCTCGACCGTGGAAGACGTGAAGACCCTCGATTTCGGCAAGATCAATCCGGTCTCCGGGCCGATCTTTGTCGAAGGCGCCAAGCCCGGCGACGTTCTGAAAGTCACCATCGACAGCTTCGCCCCGCGCGAGCAGGAGGGCTCTGCCTGGGGCTGGACCGCAAATATCCCCGGCTTCGGTCTGCTCGCCGATCAGTTCGAGGACCCGGCGCTCAACATCTGGAAATACGACGCCGCCTCGCCCGACAAGGCGCTTTGGGGCAGCGAAGGCAAGGTCGCGCTCAAGCCCTTCTGCGGCACGATCGGCGTCGCACCGGCCGAGGCGGGCCTGCATTCCATCGTGCCCCCGCGCCGCGTGGGCGGCAATCTTGATATCCGCGATCTGGCGGCGGGCGCCACGCTCTACCTGCCGGTCGAGGTCGAGGGCGCGCTGTTCTCCGTGGGCGACACCCATGCCGCGCAAGGCGATGGCGAGGTTTGCGGCACCGCGATCGAGAGCCCGATGAACTGTGTGCTCAGCTTCGATCTGATCAAGAACGAGACGCTGAAATTCCCGCGCTTCACCACGCCGGGGCCGGTCACGCGCCACCTCGATACGGCGGGCTACGAGGTCACCACGGGCATTGGCCCGGACCTGATGTCGGGCGCGCGCGATGCGGTCTCGGGCATGATCGACCTGCTGTGCAAGACGCGCGGCATGTCGGCGGTCGATGCCTATATGCTGGTCTCGACCTGCGGCGATCTGCGGATCTCCGAGATCGTGGACATGCCCAACTGGGTCGTCAGCTTCTATTTCCCGAGAAACGTGTTCGAATGATCGAAGTGCGAGAAACAAACGCCGGGGCCGGTTTGGCCCCGGAGGCCGCCCAGCCGGTGCTGTCCGTCGACGGGCTCACGATCTCGGTGCGCTCGGAAGGGCGCGAGCGTCCGCTGGTCAGCGACCTCAGCTTCACGCTCGCGCGCGGGGAGACCATCGCCATCGCGGGCGAAAGCGGCTCGGGCAAATCGCTGACCTCGCTCGCGATCATGGGGCTGCTGCCGCCCCCTGCCCTGCACGTCAGCGCCGGGGCGATCCGCTTCCAGGGCGAAGACCTCACGCGCCTGCCCGAAAGCCGGATGCGCGCCATGCGCGGTAATCGCATCGCGATGATTTTTCAGGAGCCGATGACCTCGCTCAACCCGGTTCTGACGATCGGCCTGCAACTGGCCGAGGCGATCCGCGCCCATGAGCCGGTCACGAAACGCGAGGCCCGGGCCCGCGCGCTGGAAGCCCTGCGCCGCGTGCGGATTTCCGAACCCGAGCGCCGCATGGGCCAATATCCGCACGAATTGTCTGGCGGGATGCGTCAGCGTGTGATGATTGCGATGGCGCTCGCGCTGCGCCCCGACGTTCTGATCGCGGACGAACCGACCACCGCGCTCGATGTGACGGTGCAGCGCGAGGTGCTCGACCTGCTGCGCGATCTGCAAGCAGAGATGGGCACCGCGATCATCCTGATCACCCATGACATGGGCGTCGTGGCCGAGATGGCCGCGCGGGTGATCGTGATGAAACAGGGTCGGGCCGTCGAGACGGGCGCGGTTGCGCAGATCTTCTCGGACCCGCGCGAGGCTTACACGCAAGATCTTCTGGCGGCGGTGCCGCGCATGGGGGACGGCAGCGGCGCGCGGGCAGCCTCCCCGGAGGCGAAACCCGTGGCGCGCCTGCGCGACGTGAAGGTGCGGTTCGACATTCGCGGCGGGATCCTGTCGCAGGTGACGCACCGCGTCCACGCGGTCGAGGGCGTCAGCTTCGACATCATGGAGGGCGAGACCTTCTCGCTTGTCGGCGAAAGCGGCTGCGGCAAATCCACCATCGCCAAGGCGCTGACCGGGCTCGTGCCGCATCAGGGCCGGATCGAGGTCGCGGGCCACACGATGGGCGGGCTGAGCGGCGCCAAGATGAAAGAGATGCGCCGCGACGTGCAGATCGTTTTCCAGGACCCGATGGCCGCGCTCGATCCGCGGATGCGCGTGGGCGATCTCGTGGCCGAGCCGCTGGTCATCCACGGCATCGGCACGCCCGAGGAGCAGCGCGAGAAGGTCGCGGGGCTGTTCGAGCGGGTGGGGCTGACCCGCGATCAGCTTGATCGCTATCCGCACGAGTTCTCGGGCGGTCAGCGGCAACGGATCTGCATCGCCCGCGCGCTGGCACTGCAACCCAAGCTGATCGTCGCGGATGAAAGCGTCTCGGCGCTCGATGTCTCAGTGCAGGCGCGGGTGCTGGACCTGCTCGATGCGCTGAAACGCGAATTCGGCATCGCTTACCTGTTCATCAGCCATGACATGGCCGTGGTCGAGAATATCTCGGACCGGATCGCGGTGATGTATATGGGTCAGATCGTCGAGATGGGCACGCGGGCGCAGATCTTCGGCTCGCCGCAGCATCCCTATACGAAGCGCCTGATGGCGGCCGTTCCGATCCCCGATCCCGGCAGGGTCCGCCCGCCCACGCCGCGCCTGTCCGGCGAGGTGCCAAGCCCGGTCTACAAGCTGGGTGAACACCCACAGCGTCTATCGCTGCGCAACATCGGCAACGGGCATCTTGTGGCGGACATCGGTCTGGGCGGCGTCCTTTAGCGACACGGCTTTCTCAGGCGCTGCAATGATCAGAGAAAGCGGCAGGTGTCTTCCGCGCCGCGCGACAAGTTCCGCGGTCCGCGCAGAACGTTCCTGTCAGTTCCCGCGTAGCGCGTCGAGATAGATCCGTACCGCGTCCTGCACATGCCGGAAGCGGTCACCGCCGAGATGCGTGCCGCCGAACCACCGCGTGACCACGATGATGTGGTCATGCAGCCCTTCGCGTTCCAGCATTCGCAGGATCACCATACCCGCACCAGCCTCGCCATCATCGTTCTTCAACGGCGCGTCGGCGCTCAGCAGCGCCCAGCTGTTGTGGGTCGCCTTGGCGAATTTCTTCTTGCGGCAAAGCTCCTTGATGAAGGCTTTGGCCTCTTGCTCGGAGGCGCAGGGCCCGCCCGAGACCGCATATTTCGATCCGCGGTCACTGATGATGTTGTCGAGGATGCGCATGGGTCAGGCTTAGAGCCCCGGCAGCCCGACCTCAAGCAGCGGCGGATTGTGGACCCTTGACTTTAATCAAACGTTTGATTAAATCTGCACTCATGGATCAAGTCATCGCCCCACCGCCCAAAGGCACCGCGCTTGCGCTCATCGACGCGGCGATCGCGCTTTTCGGCACGAAAGGCTTCGCTGCCACCTCGACACGCGAAATCGCCGAGCGGGCCGGGACGAATGTCGCTTCGATCTCCTATCACTTCGACGGCAAGGAGGGGTTGCGTCGCGCCTGCGCCGAGGAATTCGTGCGCCGGATGCACGAGATCCTTGGCCCGCCCGTCCCGCTCGATGGCCTCACACCCGAGGCTGCCGAGACCGTTCTCAAGCGGCTTCTACATGCGCTCACCTTTCGCGTCCTGACCGAATCCAGCATTGCCACGATGATCAATTTCGTTGTTCGCGAAATTTCGGAAAAAAGCGAAACAATTGATATATTTTACAATTCTTTGATATCAATCGCTCATAAACGGCTCAGTACACTCTGGTCGATCGCAGCCGGCGTCCCGGACGACAGCCCGGAGACGGCTTTGCGCGCCTTTTCGATGATCGGGCAGGTTCTCTATTTCCGCCTCGGCTCCGAGATCGTCCTGCGCCGCATGGGCTGGGCCGAGATGGGTTCCGATCAGGCCGAAGACATCTACCGCGTGCTCGAAGGCAATCTCGAAGCCTTGCTCGCCCAAGCCCGGAGGGCTACCCCATGATCCTGTGTTCAATCCCGATCCTGTCTGGATTTCTCTCCGCCTGTGCGGCCCCGGCCCCACTGGCCACCGGCTATGTCGAGGGCGATTACGTCCTGATCTCACCGGTCACCACCGCCCAGATCGAAACGCTTCCCGTAAAACGCGGCGACCGCGTGACGACCGGAGAGGTGGTCGCGGGGCTTGAAAAGAGCGACGCGAAGATTGCCGTTGCGCAGGCCGAAGCCGCCGTCGCGAAGGCGAAAAGCGAGCTGGCCAACCTGCTCGAAGGCAAGCGCCCCGAAGAAATTCAGGTGATCGCCGCCACGCTGGCCTCGGCGCAGGCCCAGGAGGCCGAAGCCAAACGCTCCGTCGACCGCATCGTAACCCTGGTCGAGCGCGGCGCGGCGACCCAGACCCAGCTCGACGATGCGCGCACCACGCTCGAGGTCGCCACGGCGAAGGTCGCGGAGGCACAGGCCAACCTCAACGTCGCAAAACTTCCCGCCCGCCCGCAACAGATCGCCGCCGCCGAGGCCGCCGTGCGCTCGGGACAGGCCGATCTCGACAAGGCGAACTGGGTTCTGGAGAAACGCGACCTGCACGCGCCCGCCAGCGGGATTGTCTCAAACGTCATCCACCGCGCAGGCGAGATCGTCTCGCCCTCCACGCCGATCCTCTCGATCCTGCCCGACAACGCAGTGAAGCTCAGCCTCTTTCTTCCGGAAAAGAGCCTCTCCAGCGTGAAGGTCGGCGATACGCTCGCCGTGCATTGCGACGGCTGCGCGCCCGATCTGACCGCGACGATCACCTATATTGCCGACGGGCCGGAATTTACCCCGCCGGTGATCTACTCGCTGCAAAACCGGCAGAAACTCGTCTACCTGGTCGAGGCGCGGCCCGCCAAACCCGGCACGCTGAAACCCGGCCAGATCGTCGATGTGACGCGGGAAGGGACCGATGGCTGAGGAAAACGCCATCGAGGTCTCGGGCCTGACCAAACGGTTCGGAGACAAGACCGTGGTCGATCATGTCTCGCTTGAAGTGAAGCGCGGCGAGATCGCGGGGTTTCTTGGCCCCAACGGTTCGGGCAAGACCACGACAATCCGCCTGATGTGCGGATTGTTGACCCCTGACGAGGGCGAGGGTCGCGTGCTTGGCCATGACATCCTGCATGAAGGGCCGACGATCAAACGCGAGGTCGGCTACATGACCCAGCGATTCTCCTTTTACGAAGACCTCACGATCGAGGAGAACCTCTCCTTCGTCGCGGGTGTCTACCAGCTCGGCCGTCAGGCGGTGCGCGATACGCTGGCCGACCTTGGCCTGACATCGCGGCGCACGCAGCTCGCGGGCTCGCTCTCGGGTGGCTGGAAACAGCGCCTCGCGCTCGCGGCTTGTATCATGCACCGACCGCAGCTTCTGATGCTCGACGAGCCCACCGCAGGTGTCGATCCCAAGGCAAGGCGCGAGTTCTGGGACGAGATCCACGAACGCGCTGCCGACGGGCTGACGGTACTCGTCTCGACCCATTACATGGACGAGGCCGAGCGCTGCCACAGGATCAACTACATCGCCTATGGCAAGCTGATCACCCGCGGCACGGTGCCCGAGGTGGTGCGCGATGCAGGGCTGTCAACCTTCGTGCTGAAGGGTCCGCGCCTGTCCGAAGCCCAGCGCCTTCTCAAAGGCAAACCCGGCGTCGATCAAGTCGCTCCATACGGCACGGATTTGCACGTTATCGGCCGGAACAGGGTCGAATTGGAGCGGTCCGTGACCGAGGCAGCCTCGGCCACGCAAAGTGACGCCAAACCCGCCGAGACCAGCCTTGAAGACGTGTTCATCCAGCTCATGGGCGAAGCGCAGGACAATATGGCATGAACCGGTTTTTCTCTCTCCGCCGCCTGCTCACGCTGATCCGCAAGGAAGCGATCCAGATGCGCCGCGATCGGCTGACCTTCGCGATGATGCTGGGCGTGCCGCTGATGCAGCTGATGCTGTTCGGCTTCGCGATCAACAATGACCCGAAACACCTGCCCGCCGCCCTCGTCGCGGCCGATGAGGACAAATACACCCGCGCAATGGTCACCGCGCTGGAGATGACGGGCTATTACAATTTCATCTATCCCAATGCGAGCGCCGCCGAGGCTGAGCATCTTCTGGCTTCGGGAACGGTCGCCTTCGTGGTCACCGTACCCTCCGACTTCGGAACGCGCCTGGAGCGCGGCGACAATCCGAAGATCCTGATCGAAGCCGATGCGACCGATCCGGCGGTGGCATCGGGCGCGGTCTCGACGCTTGGTCAGGTCGCCTCCGACGCGGTCACCCGCGCCACGGGCCAGGAGTGGGACAAGAAGACCAAGGCCGCCCAGCAGGTTCAGGTCGTCGTGCACAAACTCTACAACCCCGAGGGGCTCACACAGTTCAACATCGTCCCGGGTCTGCTCGGCGTGATTTTGCAGATGACGATGGTGATGATGACCTCGATGGCGCTGACGCGAGAGACCGAGCGCGGCACGATGGAGAACCTGCTCTCGATGCCCGTCTCCCCGCTCGAGATCATGCTCGGCAAGGTACTGCCCTATTTCGGCGTGGGCGCGGTGCAAGTTGTCGTGGTGCTCTCGGCCTCGAAGCTGATCTTCCACGTTCCCTTCATGGGCAGCTTGTGGCTCCTCTTCGCGGGGATCTTGCTCTTCGTGATGGCTCTGGTGATCCTCGGCTACCTGATCTCGAGCGTGGTGCGCACGCAAATGCAGGCGATGCAGGTGACGATCTTCTATTTCCTGCCCTCGATCCTGCTCTCGGGCTTCATGTTTCCGTTCCGGGGCATGCCCGACTGGGCGCAATACCTCGGCGAGACCCTCCCCCTCACCCATTTCCTGCGAATGATTCGCGGCGTGATGCTCAAGGGGGCGAGCTTTGCCGATGTTTCGGGGCCGCTCTGGGTGCTGGGGCTTTTCGTGGTGATCTTCGCGCTGGCAGCCCTCAGCCGGTTCCGCCGCACGCTCGATTGAAAAAAGGGCCGCCCCGAAAGGAGCGGCCCTTTGAAATTCATCTCATCCCCGGATCAGACCGGCGGCTTGCCGCGAACCGCGCGGGCGACCATGGCCACCACGAACAGGATCAGGAAAACCACGAACAGGATCTGTGCGATCCCGGCCGACGCGCCAGCGATGCCGCCGAAACCAAGCGCCGCGGCAATGAGCGCGATGATGAGGAAAGTCAGGGCCCAACCAAGCATGGGTCATCTCCTTGCATCTGTTTCAAACAACGGCGCGACTTGCTGCGCCTTTCATGGCAGACAAACACGCCCAACAGTGTCAGGTTCCGGAATCGGGGCCGAACTTATTTCGGGAACCTCACGCGCGGCGGAGCGTTTCGCGAGCGCGATTCTTTTGAACCTGAGTCACTCAACTCATCGGGAGAAAGGCAGAGGCGATGCACTTCAACATGACACAACTGGGCGGTTTCTGGGGGATTGTGCTGCTCGCGCTCGACATATGGGCGCTGGTTTCGATCGTCGGTTCCAACCGCGGCACCGGCGCGAAAGTGCTCTGGGCGCTTCTCGTCTTCCTGCTGCCTCTCCTGGGCTTCTTGATATGGCTCATCGCCGGACCGCGTGCGAAGTCGTAAACTGCCGCCACTCGGTTCACCTGCTGACGGGAACCCACACCCTCTGGTCGCGTTGAGAGACCAGACGGCGTGGCACCCCGCCACGCACCGTTCGGGAGACTTTGATGAGCGAACATCCTGGCGATGATGACACGGGCCACCACAAGCGCGGCACTGTCAGCGAGTTGCTTGAACGCGTGGTCGAACAGACCCGCGAGATCGCGCGCGCCGAAGCCGAGCTCGTCCGGGCCGAGGCCGCCCATCGTGCAAGCCTCCTGCGCAATGCGGTGATCCTCGCCGCGATTGCGTTGGTTTTTGCACTGGGCGCCATCTTCCCGCTGACGCAGTCGGCCATCCTCGGTCTGCAATGGGCCGGAATCGCCGAAGGCCCCGCGACATTGATCGTGGGCGCGGTGCTCCTCATCCTAGGCATCATCCTCGCATTGGTGGCGATCTCGCTGCTGCGCAAGGTCTCGAGCCCTCCCGAACGGATCAAGGAGAACCTGTCCGCCGATGCGCGGGCCCTCAAGGAGAGCTTGAAATGACCGAGAAGAGAACGATCAAGGAAATCGAAGACCGCCTGCGCGATGAGCGCGCCGATCTCGCCTCGACGCTGGCCGACCTGACGGGTCGCGTCGCCCCCGATTACCTGTCCGATCAGGTCTCGCAGTTGGTGCGCGATTACGCCAAGCCCGTCGCCAAACGCGCCGAAGAGGCCGTGCGCGAAAACCCGGTGGCCTTTGCGCTCGCCGGCGCCGGTCTGGCTTGGCTCCTCTTGAAGAACCGCAAATCCGACAGCGCCGAGGTTGAAGACGAAATTGCCGAGGCCGATCCGCTGATGATGTCGAGCGCGCCGGTCACTGACGACTGGATCGATGAGATCGACGAGTTGCGCGCCGAAGCCTCGGCTCGCCTCGACCAGATCGAGATCGACGCCAACTCCACGCGCGACAGCGCGCGCGATTTCGTCAAGGAACGCGCCGATGTCCTCGCGGATTTCGCCGCCGATCTGCGCGGCTCGCTGGCGTCGGGGCTTGGCGATCTGAGCGACGAGGCGCGCGAGCGCGTGATCAAGGCGCGCGAAGCGGCTTATTCCGCCCGGATGAAGATTCAGGACGGCGCGGTGAAGGCCGGATCGAGCGGCAAGCAGATGATCAAGGATCATCCGCTGATCGCCACCGCGCTCGGCATCGCCATTGGTGCGGCCATCGTCAGCGCGATGCCCAAGCCTGACATTAACCGCCGCAGCTTCGGCCCGCGCGCGAACCGCCTGATCGACGAGGCCCAGCGTCTCTATGTCGAAGAGAAATCTCGGGTGCGGAAAGTCGCTGAAGACGTCAAAAGCGAGTTCAAGAAGACCGCACGTTCGGTCTCCGAGACCGCTAAGGACGAAGCCGCCCAGACCGCGCGCGATATCTCGGATCAAGCCGTGAGCGCAGGTCAGGATCTGGCCGAGCGTCTTGCCCAACAACTTGCTGACGAGGCCAACCGCACCCTGCGTGATGTCGGCAAGTCGCTGCGCGAGGGCAAGGCCGAGGTAAAGCGCCCGAGCGGCTCGGGTAATCACATCGCGCATTGATCGCGACCAACACATGATTGAAAGGCCGGGCATCGCGCCCGGCCTTTTCTTATGCGGCCTTTTCTTACGCGGCTTCACCAGATCGGACCAAAAGAAAAACGGCGCATCGGTCTCCCGATACGCCGTTTTCCGCTGGATTAGTCTCTGATCAGACCTTGTCGAACCATTCGTCGACTTCCTTCTCGGCCGCCTCTTTGGACTTGCCGTATTTCTGTTGAACGAGACCCACGAGCTGCTCGCGATGGCCCTCGGCCTGGGCCAGTTCGTCATCGGTCAGCTCGCCCCATTTCTCCCGAGCCTTGCCCTTGAGTTCCTTCCAGTTGCCTTTGATTTCGTCCCAATTCATCGCGTCTCTCCTTTCAGAAGTGCTTTCGAAAATCTCTGTGGAAGTAACGTCTCGCTCGCCTCGATGTTCCGCCGGTTGCGCACAATAAAGTCGGGAACCACTCTGCCCGGCCGGAGTTGTCTGCCAAACACCGGGAGACTGTTTATTCACCATGTATCGCCTGGAGACCCTCTCGCGCGCGTCGGTTGTCGTGATCGCCGTGATCGCCACTGTCGCCGCGCTCGATCAGGTGGAGAGCCTCTTTGCCCCCGTCACGCTCGCGTTGGTGGTCGGCATCGTGCTCTCACCCATTTCCGATGCATGGGAGAAAAGAGGATATGCGCCTGTCTGGGGGGCGCTTACCTCGCTCGTGATCTCGCTGATGGTGGCGGCGCTGCTGGTTCTGGTGATCCAGCCCGTCGTGTCCGAGCTGTCGCGTCAGGCGCCGAAAGTCTGGAACGACATGCGCTCCACCATCATCGACATGCGCCACATGGTGCAGGGCATTCAGGACGCCTCCGATCAGGTCAGCGAAGCCATCGCCCCAGCGGGTGACGCCGCGAAGGAGAAGGCGGCCTCCTCGGACAAGAGCGCGATGCCGGACGCCGCCGATATCGTCATGCTCGCCCCTGCACTTCTGGCGCAGGCGCTGATCTATATCGGCACGCTGTTCTTCTTTCAGTTGTCACGCCCGCAGATCTACGATTGGATCGCCAAGCATCTCGCGGAACCCGCCCAGCGCGGCACGACCGCGAACCGCCTGCGCACCGCCGAGACGCGCGTGTCGCATTATTTCCTGACGATCACCGTGATCAACGCGGGGCTCGGCTTCCTCGTCGGTGTCGCGATGCAGCTCATCGGCCTGCCCAATGCGCCGCTTTGGGGGATCGTGGCTTTCCTGATCAATTACATTCTCTATCTCGGCCCCGCGACACTCGTTGTGGCCCTGATCTTTGCAGGGATAGCCGCCTTCGACGGGCCGCGCGTGATCCTGCCGCCGCTGATCTATATCGCGCTCAACACCACCGAAGGGCAGTTCGTCACCCCCGCCGCGATCGGGCGGCAGATGCGGATCAACCCACTGCTGGTGTTTTTCTCACTGACTTTCGGGATCTGGCTCTGGGGGCCCCTGGGCGGTGTGGTCGCGATTCCGCTCCTGCTATGGGCGCTCGTTCTGACCGATAGCCTCCCCGAGCCGCGCGAAGCGACCATGGCCAACGCCAGTTCCGAGAGCTGACCCTCAGACCATTTCCTCTGGAATGAACGGCAGCCTCCGCCCAGCGCGTCTCGCCGCTTGCAGATTGTAGGGCAGCAGAAAGCCGCGCCGGTCCTCGACAGGTTGCGCCGCGTTCATCCGCGCAAGCTCCGCCCAGGCCGAAACCGCCCGCGTAGGGTCGAAAAATGCCTCTTCCGGCTCTGCTGGCAACCAGTGGCGCATCACCCGGTGGCGCATCGCCTCGATCCCGTCATTGCGCCGCAGATAAACCCCTGCCTCGCTATCCCAGCGCAGCGACCGCCCGTTGAGATTGGCCGAGGTGATCAAAGCCGCCTCATCATCGAAAATCGACACTTTCGCATGTACATAGACGAGCGGCGCCCCCTTGCTGCGCATTACCCCGTCATCGTGCGAGGAGGGCTCGCGCGGCGTGGCGGGGCAGCCCACGAACAGGCGGCTTCCGAACCCTTCCATGAGCGTCTCGATCGCCCGCGCTTGCAGTGCCTCGCCATAGCGGACATCGAGCCCCGGCTTGTCGGCAAAGGCCAGATCCTCGGGCGCGGCGGGCAGGATCAGGATCAGCCCCAGCCGCGGATTGGCGCGCGCGGCCTTGGCCAGATGCCGCGCGAGATTGCGCGACCGGAAATATTGCGTCTCGAGATAGATCAGCTGTTGGGCCCGCGAGATCAGCATCTCATGCGCGCTCTCGATCTCGGTGCGATAGGTTTTCGGCGCGATATGGAACAGGTTCCGGCTGCGGCGCTGCGACAGCGTGCGCAGCAAACGGCGCGGCGGCTGAGCCTTGTCCGCCCCGGCACAGCTTTCGTGAAACCCCTCCAGATGCGCCTTCGCTTCCTTCACCACCGGCCCGGTCATCATCAGTTGCACATCATGCCAGGTCTGCTCGCCCTTGCGCGCATGATCGGGCGTATCATAACGCCGGTCATCGAGGTCTAATCCGCCGATATAGAGCCTTTTGTGATCGAAAACCGCGAGCTTCTGATGATGCGTCGCGGGCCAGAGTTCGGGCAGCGCCCCAGGCCGGCGCGACAGCGTTCCGTCGTCACTTTGCTGCAAATGCCGCGCCAGCCCCGGCATATCACGCAGCGCCGCCAGCCGTTCGGTCCTGGGCATCTCGTTGAGCCAGCGCACATGGTTGCCAAGCTTGCGCCAGACCATGGGCGAGAAGGCAAGTCGCGGCACGATTCCGGCCTGCGCGGGATGCATCAGCGCGCGCACCCGCAGCTTCGCACGCGGTCCGGCAAGCTCGCGCGCCGCCGCAAACATCCGCATCGAGGACCACGTCATCCGGTGCAGCTCGGGCCGCGCGCAGGGATCGAAATCGCACAGGTCCATCCGGATCTCGACCCCGCGCCTCAGCACGTGGACGATCATGTCGAACCACGTCTGCCCGACCTCACGCCCGCGGCTCGAACGCAATTTCGTATTCAGGTCAAAGACACGGAAGGAGCCATGGATCTCGTGGCGCGAATCCAGAAAGGCGGCCTCGAGCGCCGGGTAGGCCTCAGCCGCCGTCAGGAGCAGCTTCGCCCTGCTCTCGGCCCGAATTCCCGCTTTCTTCAACCGATCCATACGGCCTGCTTTGTGACGGCCGCGATGGCGCAAAGCCCATCACAGCGGTGTGAAACCCATGCGTTACTCTGATGAACCTGTTTCACTCCGAGAGGATTTCAACCCTTCGACATGGCGCAACTCGCTCTCGACAAGCGGGCGCAGGGCAAAATCCGTCTCGAGAATATATTCGGTCTCCAGCGTCTCGATCCGCATCTGACCGGCGAGCTGTTGAACGAAGGCATTGACCAATTGCGAGCCGAGCCCCGTACCATCCACCGTCTCGGATTGCTCCGCATCGGGATCGACGGTGTTGGCCACGCGCAGCCGCGCCTGCATCCCCTCACCGCGCCGCAGGCTGATATCGAGCTTCGGTGTGCCCTGCCTCGCGGAGGCGTATTTCATCGCATTCGTCATCGCTTCGGTCAGCAGAAGCGACAGCGGCACGGCCTGATCCGGTGTCAGGTGAATATCGTCGATCTGGCAATCGACGGCGATATGCCGCCCCGGCCCGGTCGCAAGCCGCGTGATCTGACGCACGATATCGGGCAGCAGCTCCTGTGCGCGAATATCGGTAAGCCCCGAGGTCTGATATAGCCCGCGGTGGATCGTCGCGAGGCTGATCACCCGCTCCTGCAAGCCTTTCATCAAACCCTTCGCCTCGGGCGTGCGGGCCTGACGCATCTGCATGTTGATGATCGAAGCGATGAGCTGGAGGTTGTTCTTCACCCGGTGATGCACCTCGCGCAGCAACACCTCCTTGTGGTGAACCATGTCCTCCAATTCCGCCTCGTCATGCAGGATCGTCTCGGTCATCCGGTCATAGGCTTCGGCAAGATCGCGGATCTCGGACGGCGCACCCGCAAGATCGAGCTTGCCCACGATGCGACTTCCGGTCGCAAAATTCGTGATCGCCCGCGAGAGCTTGCGCACATGGCCGATCACCAGCTTCTGCATCGCGAAATAGGCCACCAGCAGGCTCGCGGCCCACATCAGCGCCGGAAACAGCACCGGCGAGATATCTGCAAAGGGGCTGAGCGCCGAGGCCGCCTGCGCGGGCCAGCTGCCCAGCGCGTAAAGCTCGTCGGGCACCAGTTCGACGACGGAATAGACCCGCTCGTTGCCCCGGTTGGAATCGCCCGAAAAGGTCACCGCCCCCGCCTGCGCCAGCAATTTGAGCGAACGATCCGCCGGCAGATGCGCCTGCGTGTTCGACAACCCGTCCGAAGAGGTCAGGATCGTGCCGTCACGGTCGAAGGTCATGATCACCAACGGCCGGTCATCGGCGAGCTTGGGCCCGTCCTCGGCCAGCGACAGCTCGGTGTGGGGCATCGAGATCGTCACGATCCCGATATGCTGACCGATATTGTTGAAGACCGGCTGCGCCACCCCAAGAACCGACGTGTTGGAAACCGGCGCATTGCGATTGACGTAGAAGGTCGTGCCCTTAGCCTTCGAGATCCGCTGATAGATGTCCTGACCGGCGAAATCATAGGTCTGACCGGTGCTCGAACAGGTCATCTGTCCGGTATCGGGGATGAAGGCCACGAGCGAGAAATTCGGGAAGGCCTGCGAGATTTCACGCATCCATTTCGAACAGGCCTCGGCATTGCCGACCAACGGCTGCACCGTGTTCGCCAGCACACGCGCTGCATCCTGCGCGTGCTGGATCACCCGCGACTCACCGGCCACGGCGCGCATCGTCTCGCCCATCAGCGCGGCCTCGGAGCGCGCCTGTGCCTCGCGCACGACCGAGGTGGATTGCAAGATGGCGATGATCAGCAGCGGGAAGAGCGCAACCGCCAGCATCAGCGCCAGCCGAACCCCCAGCCCGTCAAGAAAGAACAGGCCGCCCCGTGTCCGTTTCCGGATCGGGGCGGCCTTTGTTTCGTCTTCCACTGCCGCTTTCGCGGCTTCAGAACTCATGCGGCGGCGACTCCGGATTTACCCATCACGGCGAGCGAGTTCCGATCGGCGCCCGCAAGGATATCCTCACCTTCTTCGAGACCGAGCATTTCCGCAAGCCGTGCACGCGCACGATTCGCCCGGCTCTTGACCGTGCCGACGGCGACGCCCATCATCCCGGCCGCTTCCTCATAGGAGAAGCCCGAGGCACCCACCAGCGTCAGCACCTCGCGATGTTCGGGGCTGAGCTGATCGAAGGCCACGACGAAGTCGTTCATCGCGAGGCGCCCGTCATGAGCCGGCTTTTCATAAAGCGTCGCGGCATGGATCCCCTCGGGATCGGCCACCTCGCGCTTGCGTTTGCGTCGGTCGGAATAGAACGTGTTGCGCAGGATCGTGAACAGCCAGGCACGCAGGTTCGTGCCGCGCTCGAATTTCTCGATATTCGACCAGGCTTTCACGATCGTATCCTGAACCAAATCATCGGCCGCCGCGGAATTGCGCGTCAGCGAAAGCGCGAAAGCGCGCAGAGCACCCAGATGTTCAGGCAGTTCATCGCGCGGGTCGCGCGCATCGGTGGCCGGGGCGGCGCGGGAGGGCGTCGTCATTTGCCGCCCTCCTTTGCCTTCAGCTGAGCCAGGAGATCCTTGAACCGATCCGGCACCTCTTCCTGAAGCGCCTCTTCGTAAACCCGCTTGAGGTTTTCATTAATCTGCTCTCGGATACTGGCCTTGGACTTTTCGTCAGGCATGTCACTATACATTCCGGTTCCCGATCCCACATTCTTTGCACGGAACCAAACGCGGGGCCAGACGTTCGGTTCCCGAGAAAAGTCAAAAAGGGGGCTTACATGTCCGAAGATATCGCCAACACCATCGGGGCCAACCTGCCGTATCTGCGTCGCTATGCGCGTGCACTGACCGGCAGCCAGGACAGCGGCGACCGTTACGCTGCTGCTACGCTCGAGGCGATCCTCGAAGATACGTCACCTTTCGAGAACAACGACCCGAAGGTCGCTTTGTTCCATGCTTTCCACCTTGTCTGGGCGTCGGCTGGCTCCCCTCTGGGTGAACCCGATAACCGCCTCTCGGCGCGTGCGCAGGATCATATGTCCACGCTGACGCCGAACACCCGCGAGGCACTGCTCCTCCACTCGATCGAGGGATTCCGCGTCGAGGAAATCGGCGCGATCATGCAGATCGACGCCGATGAGGCGAAGGAACTGATCGACATCGCCATCCGCGAGATGGAAAGCTCGATCTCGGGCAAGATCATGATCATCGAGGACGAAGCCATCATCGCGATGGATATTCGCGCCATCGTCGAGGATATGGGCCATTCCATCACCGGCATCGCGCGCACCCGCGACGAGGCGGTGGAGCTTGCCGCGAAGGAAAAGCCCGACCTGATTCTCGCCGACATCCAGCTCGCCGACAATTCCTCGGGGATCGATGCGGTGAACGACATTCTCGCGCAGTTCGGCCCCGATCTGCCCGTGGTCTTCATCACCGCCTTCCCCGAGCGTCTGCTGACCGGCGAGCGCCCGGAACCGGCCTTCCTGATCACCAAGCCCTATACCGAAAGCCAGGTGCAATCGGCCGTCAGCCAGGCGATGTTCTTCTCCTCGACGGAGACGCTCGCGGCCTGATTTCCGCAGGAAGAGAGCCTAATTTGGAAGCCCCGGAGGATGCTCCGGGGCTTTTTCTTTCTTCATCAGGTTCCGATCAGCGCGAGACGCTAACATAGCCTCGCGTCTTGCCGTCGTTGTCGGAATCCACCGTATTCATCGCAGCGAAAAGTGCCTCTGCCGTCACCCAGACCGGCGGATATTTGTAGCGCGTCACGTCGAGGATCAGGAACCGATCGGTATCCGCATCATAGGCGCCAAGTGGCGAAATATGTCCGCCCGACTCCTGCCCAATCGCCTTGCGCAGATAATTCACCAGAATGAAGTGATCGTCATCGGCAAGCTCAGCCACCGCCGTCTTGCGGAACGCATCAAGATCGGACTCGCTTGCGTGAACATCCGTCACTTTCAGATCATGGGCCGCCAGCAAACCGCCCAGATCGTCGAGCGTCATCCCATAGGGCGGGCTGAGGATCGCCTTCGCCGGCTTCACCGCGTCGGCCGCCGGGGTGAAGATGTTCTCCTGATCGAACAAGCCCAGTCCAAGGGTCTTCTTCGATGCCGGACGCGGTACGTTCAGCGCGTTGAGAACCATCGCGATTGTCGCCGGCCCACAATAGGCCGGATTGATCTGCGTCGTGAAGTTGATGCTCAGCGGAAAATAGTCATTCCGCGCCTCAGCCCCCACCAGCAGCGCTTCACCCTCGGGGCTCGCGAGGCTGATCACCCCCTCGGGCAGCGGCAGCGTCTCCGCCTGCACCGTCGTGATACAGGCCAGAAGCAAGGCCGATAGGATCGATCCAAGGACTTTCATGGCGCCCTCGCCCGATCCGAGTCGCTTCCTTCAAGGTACCACACGCGCCTTGATCAGGAGCGTTTACCTCTGCTGCACAGGTATCTCGTGGGCCAAGGCTATCCGCGCCGGCCCACGAGCGCGCTTGATCGCCTCACCTCAAACCCCTTCCGTGGATCGCGCCCAGAGGTTGACCTCCTCATCGCTCGCATGGCTGTCGATCTCGGCCAGTTCCTCCTCGGTGAACTCGAGATTCGACACTGCACCGGCGCAATCCACCACCTGCTCGGGTTTCGAGGCCCCGATCAGCGCCGAAGTGATGCCGCCATTTCGCAGCACCCAGGCAATCGCCATCTGCGCCAGCGTCTGCCCGCGTCGCTCCGCGATCGCGTTGAGCGCGCGCACCTTCTCCAGCGCTCCTTCGGTGATCGTACCCGGATCGAGCGACTTGCCCTGATCGGCCCGCGAGCCTTCGGGAATCCCGCCCAGATATTTCTTCGTCAAAATCCCCTGTGCAAGCGGCGTGAAGGCGATCGAACCGACGCCGAGTTCGCTCAGCGTGTCCTTCAACCCGTCGCGCTCGACCCAGCGGTTGAGCATGTTGTAGCTCGGCTGGTGGATCAGCAGCGGCACGCCCATCTCTTTCAGGATCGCTGCCGCGGCGCGGGTGCGATCGGAATTGTAGCTCGAGATCCCGATATAAAGCGCCTTGCCCGAGCGCCAGATATGCTCCAGCGCGCCCATCGTCTCTTCCAGCGGCGTCTCGGGGTCGAACCGGTGCGAATAGAAGATATCGACATAATCGAGCCCCATCCGCTTCAGCGACTGGTCACAGGACGCGATCAGGTATTTCCGGCTGCCCCATTCCCCATAGGGCCCCGGCCACATGTCGTAACCCGCCTTCGACGAAATGATCAGCTCGTCGCGGAAGCCCGCGAAATCGGTGCGCAGGATCTCCCCGAACGCCTCTTCGGCCGCGCCCGGCGGCGGGCCGTAATTGTTGGCCAGATCGAAATGGGTGATGCCATGATCGAAAGCGGCCTGACAGATCGCGCGCTTCGTCTGATGCGGCGTGTCATGGCCGAAATTGTGCCACAGCCCCAGCGAGACAGCGGGCAATTTCAGCCCCGAGCGCCCGCAATAACGATAGGACATGCGTGAATAGCGATCCTCGGCGGGATGATAGGTCATCGGCTCCTCCTGCAATGTTAGCGAAAACAGATCACAGCCATGGGTCCGCCGCAAGTTGCGCTCGCGCAGGGCTTGCGCAATGGTGAGCGCAAAGGAGATCCGCGTGAGAGAAACAGCGAAATTCGGCCTCAGCCTGTTCGGACGACTGGTGGAGTCGAATATCACCCTCGTGTCGGCCGGTGTCGCTTTCTATGCGATGCTCGCGATCTTTCCCGGCATCTCCGCCACCATCGCGATCTGGAGCGCCTTCGCCGATCCGGCGGTGATCCATACCTATCTCAAGGTCGCCTCCGAGTTCATCCCGCCCGAGGCCTATGCGCTGATCAACGATCAGATCCAGAGCTGGCTGATCGGGCCGCGCTCGACGATCGGGATCGGGGTGATCATCTCGGCAGCGGTGACGTTGTTCTCGGCGCGCGCTGGTGTGGCGGCGCTGGTGCTGAGCCTCAACGTGATCCACGGCACCAAGCCGCGCGCAACGATCTGGAGCTTCGTCATGGGGTACCTGATGACGGTGTCCCTCGTGGGCGTGATGCTCGCCGCGCTGGCAACCGTCGTCATCGTGCCGATCGTCGTGAATTTCCTTCCGTTTCATGAGGTTACAAAGCTTCTGCTCTCGGGCTTGCCTTGGGGCGCGATGATCCTGCTGATGTTCACCGCGCTCGGTATTCTCTACCGCTACGGTCCCAATACCGAAGGCAGGCGCGATCCGATCCTGACGCTCGGCGCCGTGCTGGCGGCGGCGGTCTGGGGGATCAGCTCGCTCGGACTGACCTACTACCTCGCGAATTTCGGCAATTACAACAAGGTCTACGGCTCGATCGGAGCGGTGATCGCGCTTCTGGTCTGGCTCTACCTGAGCGCCTTTTCGGTGCTTCTTGGCGCGGCGCTGAATGCCGAGCTTTCCGCCTTTCGCAAACGTCAGGCCATCGCGGCGGCCGAGGCGGAGAAAGACGCGCAGGCCCAGGCCGAATAAGCGCAGCTTATCCATCTGCTTCGGGAATAAGCTGCGCTTATGCGATCAGTAGTTCCGCTCGAAATAGACGCCGAGCGTGCTCTGCCCCTCGGAGTCGACCGATCCACGCGCCGTCACATTCTTCGTCACGTCGAGATTGAGGTTGACCTGCGAGGTGCCGTCGCCGCTCACCGTGACATCGGTATAGATGTTGTCGGTGAGATATTTCCCGACCTTGAGCTGCGTATTGCCCTCGGCATCGGTCGACACATCGAGATCGTCGAGGCCGAAATTCTTCCGCAGATTGCCGATGATCCCTTCGCCGCCTTTACCCGCCAACGTGGCCACGGCCGAGGCGAGCTGCGCCGCCTGCAACACCGAGAGGTTCTCGATCGAGCGACCGAAGATCAGCCGCGCGAGAACCTCGTCCTGCGGCAGCTCGGGCGAGGAGGTGAACGTGACATTCGGCTCTGTCGCGCGACCTTCGATATTGATCGAAATCGTGTAATCGTCCTGGCTCGTCGTCGCGGTGAAGGTCAGCCAGGGCACGAGCGCGCCTTGCAAAGCGATCTTGCCCTGATCGAGCGTGAAGCGCTGGCCGAGAATATCGAGACGCCCGCGCACGAGGTTGAACTGCCCGACCGGGATCACATCCGAGGTCGTGCCGGTGACACGCAGGCTGCCGCCGAGTTCCGCGTCAAGCCCGCGGCCGCGCACGAAGATCCCGCGCGTCGCGGCAATCGTCACATCGAGCGGATAGGACGGACCAGTCTTCGCGCCCGTTGCCGTGGCGGGCTCCGTCGAGAGCAGCCCCGCGCGGTTGAGCGTCTGGCGCACTGCCGCGCTTTCGCCGGTATGGGTCATGCCCTCGGGCACCGCCGCACCGCCGCCAAGCCCGGAGGACGGCACGCGCAGCTCGGTATCCTCGAGCGTGATCCGTCCGGCGATCTTCGCCCCGCCCGCAAGCGGCCCATCCATGGTGATCGTGCCCGAAGCGCGGGTGTCGTACAGCTCGGGATCGCGTAGCCGCGCTCGGTCGAGGCGGATCGTGAGATTGCCGCTATAGGGCGCCGACAGCGCGACCGGCCCGCTGATGCTCAGCGATCCGCCAGTGCTGAGCCGTCCGTTGAGATCAAGCTGCGCCGACCCGCCCGACAGGTTCACATTGGTTTTCACGTCGTCCAGCACCAAGCCGAGATTCGGCGCGACGATCTTGGTGCCCGTCGCGCTGACCGTACCCGAAAGCGCGCCGAGGCCGGGCTTTCCCTTGAGCCGCAGATCGAAACTCAGCGGGCCTTGCAGCGAGCGCGGCTCGATGAAGGCGTTGATCAGCGCCGTCTGGGCCTGGCCCGTGATGCTCAGATCGGCATCGTTGAAATCAGAGGAGACGCGACCAGACACCTTCGCCTCGGTGCCGCCCGGACCGGAGCCGGAAAGCGCGAGATTGTAGCCTGCGCCATCTTCGCCCACCGTTCCAGACAGGCTCACCGGCCCGGCAAAGCCGGGAGCGAGCAAGGCCGCGTTGGACAGGCGGGCATTCAGATCGAGCGTGCGCCCACTCTCCGCCGCCGCCCCTTGCGCCGAGACATCGAGCTGCGGGTTGTTGAGTTGCAGATCGCGCAGCTGGATCTGGCCCGCGGTATAATCGGCCAGAAGCGAAAACTTGGTCGTGCCGGCCAGAATCTTGTCGGCTTCGGCCTGACCGATCGCGAGCGCGCGACCCGTGCCATCGAGCTTGAACGTGTAGGTCTCACCCGAGAACGTGACGGTCGCGTCGGCATCGACCCCGCCGCGATAGCCGCCACCGAGGATCGAAAGATCCTTCGCGCTCAGATTGGCGGTGAGTTTGCCATCCTTGCTCGCCAGCGTGCCCTGCGCCTGGAGCGTCCCCGCCGCCGTTTTCACATTGAGCGTATCGAGCGCCAGACCGGTCTCGTCGCGCTTGGCGGAAACGGTGATCTCGGAGCGGCCCGCAAGCGCGCGGTCAGCCTGCGGCTGGTCGATCGCGATGTCCTGACCGATCACATTGAGATCGGCATCAAAAGCGCCGGTCAACACCGTGTAGCTGCCCGCGACCGAGGCCTGCGCCTGGCCCGAAAGCGGGCGGCCCGCGAGCCCCGAAATCACGCTGATATCCGAATGATTGACCTGCGCGGTGCCCTTGATCGTCACACCCTTGTCGAGATCGGAGATCGTCAGATTGGCGTCGGCGCGGTAGTCACGGCCCAGAAGAGAAAGCTGTGAGAGCCGCAGCGGCTTGTCCTGCTGCCAGGAGAAGACCGCCTTCGCCGTGGCGAAAGGACCGACCGCCTCGCTGAGCGCGGAATCGGCGAACTCGAGTCCGTTCAGTCCGAGGATGATCGTGCCGCCGACGCTGGGCGGCGCGCTTTGGCGGATCCGGCCCGAGCCCGAGAGGTTCGCGGTCAGCATTTTCGTGCCATCCTCGCGGCGGAGCTGATCGAGCGTGCCCGAGAGTTTCCAGCCATCGCCCTGCGCCTTGTCATAGGCGAGGTTGATCGTGCCCGACTGCACCCAGGTCTTCGTGCCCGAAAGCGGAAGCAGCACCTCTTGCCCGTCGCCAAGGCCGAGTTGGCCGGTCAGGTCGAATTTCTCGGGCATGTTGTTGGTGCCGATCAGCGCCGAGCCGCTCAGCTGGAGCGCGCGCGACTTCAGGTCGAGCCCATCGATCTGGGTCTGGCCCGAGGCGCTGCGGCTGCCGGAAACCACGAGCGCAACCGCGTCGCCGAAGAAGGCGCGGTAGTCTTCGGGCAGAAGCGGTCGGACATCGCCGCTGAAGGCGGCCGAGAAATTGGTCTGGGCGGGTGCGCCTTCGGGAGCGCCTTTCGGCGCGGCCTCTTTCACCGTCACCTGCCCGGCAAGGCGCTGCTGGCCTTGCGTGCTCAGCACGATATCGGCGGTGAAATCGGCGATCGGACCACTGCCCGACACCGCGAGCGTCATCGGCGGTTCGCCCGGCAGGCCGATGCGCTTGGTGATAATGCCGCCCTGACCCTCATCGATCAGAAGATCAAGGCCCAGTTCGCGCGTGCCGTTGTCATAGGCGGCCGTCAGCGAGAACGCCCCCTTCTGCCCGTCGATCCGGTCGATGGCGAGCTTGGCCTTGCCTTCGCCGCCCGCCAGGGACATCGAGCCGGTCACCTTGACCGTCGCGGCTTGCCCCAGGATCGGCGCGCCGAGGATTACCTTCTTCGCGTCGATCTTGCCGATATTGACCGAGACCGGCAGTTCGGGCAGCGCGAAAGGTTTTGCCTCGGGGCTGGGCGTGCCGTCGCTGGCTTGCGCATTGGGCAGGCGCGGCAGGTCGATCTCGGCGGCGGACAGTTCGTCGATTTCGATCTTTCCGGTGAGCAAGGCCGAGCGGCTCCACTGGATCGCGCCGTCCTTGATCGTGAGCCACGCGCCATCCGCATCGGAGATCGTGAGCTGCGTAAAGGTCGCGCGCGAACTCAGCGCGCCTTCGAACCCGTCGAGCCGCACGGTGCGGCCCGCACCCGAGAGGTTATCCTCGATCAGCCCGGTCAGATAGGAGCGGTCGCGCGCAGTCTGCTCGGCGGTCGCCGCGCCCGCGCCACTGTCGGTTTGAGGGGTGCTGTCCTGCGCGCTGGCGATCAACGGGGTCAGGCAGAGGGCGAGAAGAAGTGCAAAACGTCTCATCAGAAGGCCTGCCCGATACCGATATAGATCTGTGCGCCCGAACCGGTGTCGCCGCTCACCGGGAATCCGACATCGAGCCGGATCGGACCGATGCCGGTCTTGTAACGCACGCCGAGACCTGCACCGGCCTGCGAGCCGCTCTCGCCGCCACCCGAGACATAGCCGTAATCGTAGAACGCCACCGCGCCGATATTCTTCGTGATCCCGAAGCGCGCCTCGCTCTGGACGCCCACGAATTCGGTGCCGCCCGTGGCGAGGGTGCCGCCGTCGAGTACCTTCACGCCGAGCGATTGGTAGGGCTGGCCGCGCACCGTGCCGCCGCCGCCCGAATAGAAGAGGTAGTCGCGCGGGGTCTCTTCGAGATCGGCGCCGACGACACTGCCGAGTTGCAAACGGCCAGCCAGCACGAAGCGCTTGCTCTCGCCGAAGCTTTTATACGCACGCAGGTCACCGGTGAGCTGCGCACCCGTCCCGGTGGTCTGGTCGAGCCCGAAGAAGGGCGTGACCCCGGCCTGAACGTAAAAGCCCTTGGTCGGGTCCATCTTGTTGTCACGGTCGTCCCAGGTGAGCTTCGTGGGCAGGTAGACCTCACGGAAGATCGTTTCGCCGGACGTGTCGGTGACCTTCGACCAACCGTAATTGATCGAAATGTCGCCGGTAAGCTTGTCGTTGAAGATGCGCGTCAGACCAAAGCCGATATCGAAGGCGTCCTCGTCGTAATCATCCTCGTTCTTGTGGCTGAGCGCGGTCGTCACATAAGCGTTCGTATCGGGGTTGAAGGTCGCAGGACGGTCAATCCGCGCTCCGATCGAATAGTCGATCCCTCCGGTCGCCCCGCCGATCCCGCTCACTCCGGTATCAATGCGGAACCGTTCCCCACCGCCAAAGAGGTTCCGATGCAGCCAATAGCCCGACAGCCCGAGCCCGTCGGTGCTGTTGAGTTCCGCCCCAAGACCGATCTTGCGCTTCTTCTGCTCGACCACTGCGAGGGTCACATCGAGACTGTCATCAGGGTTGAGCGTCTTCGCCTCGGTGATCGCGACAGACGAGAAGATGCCGGTGCGCTGAAGCCGCGACTGCACTTCGTCGAGCTTCTTCGGGTCATAGACTTCGCCCGTCGGGAAGCCCGCGATTTCGCGCAGGCGCTTCGTGCGCAGACGCTGATTGCCCGAGGTTTCAAGCTTGCCGAAGGTCACCACCGGACCCGGCGCGATACGGATCTCGGAAGACAGCGTATTCGCGCGATGATTGGCGACGATATCCTGCGCGGCAACCTGCGCCTTGGCATGACCTTCGTCGCGCCATTTCGTCGTGGCCTTGCTGGCCGCGTCGATGATCACGCCCGACTGGGCGACCTGACCTGGCGCGTAGCCTTCGGGCAGATCGGTGCCGGGCGCGACCGGACCGATCTCGGCGCGGGAAAAATGAAAAAGCGGGCCGGGATTCACCGAGACCGTCACCTGCGTCACGCTGGCGGGCGCATCGAGCGGCGGGATATTCGCCGCTTCGCGCCCGTCGATCTTGATCGAGACCACGCCCGAGTAATAGCCCTGCGCAAAGAGCGTCGAGACGATGCGATTGTAATCGGCGCGTGCGGCGGCGAGCACATCCTGCCCGTCCTTGCCCTCGGCATCCTTGTTCTGAACCAGAAGCGAGGCGCCTTCGAGCACCGATTTCAGCCCGGACTCCGCACCGGGCGTGCGGAATTTCAAATCATAGGCAAAGCTTGGCGACGACAGCGATACCAGCGCGGTCACACTCAACAGAAAAACTCGAATTCGCTTGGATGCCATCGTTTCGCGTCTCCGGACAATCAGAGCTAAACTCGCAGTTATCGAATGAAATGGCCAGAGCAGGCGCAAGCCTCCGCCGATCAAAACCACAAGATCGGCGGAAAAACTCCGTCCTCAGCAAATCAGCGTCGGCAGGATCCGGTCCATATGCTTTTGCATGTAGATCCGCAGCCAATTCGAGAAGCGATCGGGATGGCGTTTGACCTCCGCTGCGAGGTCGTAAAGGCCGACCCAGCGCGTGTCCGAAACCTCTTTCGGGTCGGGCTTGACCGCCATGCCGGGTCGCGCAAAGGCGATATAGACATCAACCACCTCATGCTCGACGAGCCCGCCATCGACCTCGGTGCGATATTCGACCCGGTCCGCATGGGCGGGATAGAGCCCTTCGATACCCAGCTCGTCACGCAGACGCCGTACCGCGCATTGCTCAGGGCGCTCGCCCCAGTTGGGATGGCTGCAACAGGTATTGGACCACCGACCCGGCGAATGGATCTTCGCCGCGGAGCGCTTCTGGAGCAGGATCTGATCCCCATCCATGACAAAAATGGACACCGCCCTGTGGCGGAGCCCTTTTCGATGCGCTTCCATCAACTCGACCGGCGCCAATTCGCCGTCGATCCATGCCTGGATCTGTCCCATTTGTAACCTTGCGTCCCGTGCCACGCCGGAGAATCCGGGGGCACGAGGCAAAGATGGGGCTGAGACCGCGTCGAGTCACGGTGTCAGCTTGTCCCTGAGGCAGCATGCCGCGCCCCCGGGCCCTCACGATCGTGTCAGCGGCTCAGGAGAGCATCTGACCTTCCGCTTCGGATTGCTGGCGACGGGCCAGCTCGTTGCGGTAGAGCGCGACGAAATCGACGATCTCGAGGTTGAAGGGCGGGAAACCGCCATCGCGGGTCACATCGGAAACGATGCGGCGCACGAAGGGGAAAAGCTGACGCGGGCATTCGATCAGCAGGAAGGGATGGAGCTGATCCTCCGGCACGCCCTCCACGTGGAAGATCCCACCATAGTCGAGCTCGAGCAGGTACAGGGTCGAGTTGTCGGCCTTGTTGGTCGAGACGACCTTGAACTTGGTGATCACTTCGTACTGGTTGTCCTGCGTACGCTTCTTCGCGTCGAGGCTCACCTGCACCTGCATCTCGGGCTGGATATCGGCGGTTTGGAGCCCTTTCAGGGCCACGTTGTTCTCGAAGGACATGTCACGCACGAATTGCGCGAGAATGTTCATCCGCAGTTGGGGCTGCTCGGCCGCGGCCGCGCCGTTTGCTTCTTCCGTCATGGACCTCTCCAGAATTGTCTGGGAGGGGTTTAGCACCCTGCTGCGCGCGCCTCAATTCTCAATGACGGGTCCAGCCCGAGGGGCCATCCGAGGGCGGTTGGCGATGGGTCATCTCCTCGGCCTCTTCGGCATCGAGGATCTCGGGATCGTTGGGCCGGCGATTGTCATAGGCGTTGGTACGATACGCCCCGCCCATCTCGAAGCGCGTCACCTTCACGCGGCTCGCGGCATGTTTCATCACCCAGTCGCGGATGCCCGGGATCAGAAGCAAGATCCCCACCGCATCGGTAAAGAACCCCGGCGTGAGCAACAGAACCCCCGCAACGAGGATCATCGCGCCATGCGCCAACGGACGGGATGGATCACGCAGCTCATTGAGAGAGTCGCGCAGATCGTTCATCGCGCGCGCGCCCTCGCGGCGCACCAAAGAGGTGCCGATGATCGCCGTCAGCAGCACGATCCCCAGCGTCGGCCAGAGTCCGATCAGCCCGCCCACCTTGATGAACAGCCCGATCTCGATCAGCGGGACGGCCAGGAAGGCCAAAAAGATCCACATTGCATCCTCTTTCGCTCGTCCGCGACGCATGGGCGCGCCAGTGGACTTGAACCTGTCGAGGCCTTACATAAGTACCCAACGACCAAACGACAAACACAGCAAAAAACTCGGGGTCTCGATGTCCGGTGCCGTTATCCAGCTTATCGTTCTCGCGGCAATCGCGATCTTCCTGATTCTCAAGCTGAAAAGCGTGCTTGGCACGCGTGAAGGCTATGAGAAGCCGATCATTCCCGAAACCGCGCCCGACTCCGCGCCGAAGCGCGATTTCGACGTGATCGAGGGTGGACCGGACCACGATATCATCGACAATGTGCCAGAAGGCTCGACCGCCGCGGTGGCACTGGCCGCGATGAAGCGCGTGGAGCCGCAATTCTCCGTCTCGCAATTCCTGCAAGGCGCGCGTGGCGCTTACGAGATGATCCTGATGGCCTTCGAGACCGGCGATCTGGAGAAGGTGAAGCCGTTCCTGGCGCCCGAGGTCTACGAGGCCTTCGAGACGGCGGTGAACGCGCGCAAGGAACAGGGGCTCGATGTTCAGGCGGAGTTCCTCGGGCTGCGCGAACTGGTCCTCAGCGATGCCGATTTCGACCACACCACCAACGAGGCCGAGGTGACGGTGCGTTTCGGGGCCGAGATCATCTCGGTTGCGCGCAACGCCGCCGGCGAGGTGGTCGAGGGCGACCCCAAGACGCCGCGCAAGCAGCGTGACATCTGGACCTTCGCGCGCACGATGGGCGCCAACGATCCGAACTGGCAGCTCGTCGCGACGGGCGGCTAAGCCCGGTGGCGCTGTCCTTCAGCGATATTCCCGGCTGGGACCGGGACGATCACGCCGCCGCTTGGGCGGCGTTTTGCGTCACGGCCGATCTGAGCGGGCTGGCTCCGATCGAGACCGATGATGCGAAAGCCGCCTTTGAAGCACTGTTCGAGCCGGTCGAGATTGCTGCCGAGGGCGCAGCTCATTTTACCGGTTATTACGAGCCTGAGCTGAACGGCGCGCGCGAGAAATCCGCGCGCTTTACCTATCCGCTTTATGCGAAACCCGCTGAAATAGGGTCTGATACGCCTTGGTTCACCCGCGCCGAGATCGTTGAAGGCGATTTGCTGGCAGGGCGGGAGCTGGTCTGGCTCGACAGCCCGATCGAGGCGTTTCTGGCGCAGGTCCAGGGCTCGGTACGGATCCGGTTTCAGGACGGAACCAGCCTGCGGCTGGGCTATGACGGCAAGAACGGTCATCCCTATCGCTCGATCGGCAAGGAACTCGTGGCACGCGGGGTCGCGCCTGTCGCGGAGATGACGCCGGATCGCATCCGCCAATGGGGGCGCGAAAACCCCGGCGAGGTGCAAGCGCTGCTCAATCATAACCCGTCTTTCGTCTTCTTCCGCGTGTTGGAGATTCCACCCGAGACCGGCCCCTTGGGCGCGATGGGACGACCCGTCAGCGCCGGGCGCAGCCTTGCGGTGGACCCCGAACACGTGACGCTCGGCAGCCCGGTCTGGATCGACTGCCCGGGCTTCGGCCAGCGGTTGATGGTGGCGCAGGATGTGGGCTCGGCGATCAAGGGCGCAGGACGCGGCGATATCTTCACAGGCTCCGGCCCGGAGGCCGGGCACATCGCGGGGGCAATCAACACGAAGGGCCGGATGGTCGCCCTGCGGAGGCGCGCATGAGCAAACGCCGCAAACTGTCCCCTGAAGAGCGCGAACTCTGGGATCGCGTCGCCGCCTCGACCCATCGCTACCGCCCGGAAAAGCCAGATTCCGCTGAAACAGAGCCTGTCTTGGCGCCGAGCGCCAAACCCAAGCCCAACCGGCCAGAGCTGCGCGGCTTCCAATTGGGGCAGCATGCGAAACCCTGCGCGCCGCGCCATGATCTTGCTCCCGGGCCGGGCGAACATCTTGCCCGTCAGCCGGTCGTGATGGACCGCAAGGCGCATAAGTCGATGACGCGCGGCAAGTTGAAGCCCGAAGCCACGCTCGACCTGCACGGGATGACGCTGGCCGAGGCTCATCCCGAGCTGATCCGCTTCATCCTGACCGCCCAGAGCCACGGCAAGCGACTGGTGCTGGTGATCACCGGGAAGGGCAAGCGCGGCGACGATGACGGGCCGATCCCGCGCCGGGTGGGCGTGCTGCGCCATCAGGTGCCGCAATGGCTGCGGCTGATGCCTCTGGCCCCGGCGGTGATGCAGGTGAGCGAGGCGCATCTGAAACATGGCGGCTCGGGCGCCTATTACGTCTATCTGCGCCGGATGCGCTAACCGCCCGAGATTGGGGCCAACACGATCTGGGTCGCGTTCTCGACCGTCAGGATAACCGCCTGCCCGAGCCCGGTACGCCCACGCTGATCGCCCTCCAGAACTTTCGCGATCTGGCCGGTGCTGTCGAGTAGACGGATCAGCGCTGGCGAGGTGACGACGTTGAAATGCCCATCTCCGGTATTGAAAGCCGAAACATTGACCACGGTGACCTTGTAGCGCGCAATCCGGTTGAGATCTTCGAGATTGCCGAGCCGGTCGCTTTGCCCGGTCAACCGCGCGGACAGCTGCAAGGCCCGGTCCTTTTGCGACGTGAAGATCACGAAGGGCTGGGGCAGCGTTCCGATCGCGTCGGCCTGGGTCTGAAACAGGTCCACCGCAATGTCGGGCGAGATCAGAATGACGCCGCCAAGGCTCGAAAACAGACCCTGTTTCTGCGCAATCGCCTCCTGACGCAGCACTTCCATTGTCAGTTCCGTGCCCAGAGAATGCGCCACGAGAAGGATGCGACGGGCCCCGGCCGCGCGCAGATCTCCAAGCAGTTCGACCAGACCGTCACGCGCGAACAGCACGGAATCCCGGTCATAGGCATAGCCCAGAACATTTGCCCGCGAAGGCCAGGAATAATGCACCATAACGCCGGGCAGATCGAAATCCTCGCCCATCTGCGCCATGCGGTAGAGGCCTTCGGCAAAGGAGTTGTTGAAGCCATGGACGAAGACCACCGCCTCGCCTTTGTTCTGGCGAAGCGCTGTGCGCAGCTCCGACAGGAACTGCGCGCGCGGCAGGTCGATCTGGGCCTGCGAGATCATGAATTGTGTCTTGGGATCGGCGGGCGTGCCACCGGTCGTGGGATAGTCGATCTGGGCAGTCTGGCGTTCAGGTGGCGTCGCGACATCGAACCGCGCCAGACGCAGCTCGGGGCTACGCTCGAACCCGAAAGGCTGGCCGGTTTCAGGATCGGGCGCGCGGGTGGAACCCACGAAGATCGCCCGCGCATTCGGGTCGGGGTGGTCGAGATAGGCCAGCCGCCCGCGCGGGGCGCAGGCGGAAAGCGTGACCAGAATGATGACAACCAGAATGCGACCCATACCCGGCCCCGAACAATTCAGGGCCGAGGATAGCAAAGCCCACGCGGGGCGCTAGGGGTCAGAGGACGTAACGGCTCAGATCGGTGTCGCGGGTCAGATCGCCCAGCTCGTTTTCCACGAAAGCCGCATCGACGGTGACGCTCTGGCCGCCCCGGTCGGGCGCGGTGAAGGAGAGCTCCTCGAAGACGCGTTCCATGACGGTATAGAGCCTTCTGGCGCCGATATTCTCGACCGAGCGGTTGACCTCGGCGGCGATGCGCGCGAGTGCGGCGATCCCGTCGGCGGTGAAGCTGACGGTGACCTCTTCGGTCTTCATCAGCGCTTCGTACTGCCGGGTCAGGGCGTTGTCGGTCTCGGAAAGAATCCGGGTGAAGTCTTCTTCCGTGAGCGCCTGAAGCTCGACCCGGATCGGCAGGCGGCCCTGCAATTCGGGCAGCAGATCCGAGGGTTTCGCGATGTGGAAAGCGCCGGAGGCGATGAACAGGATATGGTCGGTCTTCACCGCGCCGTATTTGGTCGACACCGTCGTGCCCTCGATCAGCGGCAGCAGGTCGCGCTGCACGCCTTCGCGGCTGACATCGGCGCCACGGGTCTCGGCCCGGGCGGTGACCTTGTCGATCTCGTCGATGAAGACGATGCCGGAATGCTGCACGGCCTCGAGCGCGGCGGTCTTCACCGTCTCGTCGTCGAGAAGCTTGTCGGCCTCTTCCGAGATCAGCAAGTCGTAGCTTTCCGAGACGGTCATCTTGCGGCGCGTTGTGCGGTTGCCGCCGAAAGCCTTGAACAGGTCTTGCAGGCCCTGCATCTGCTGTTCCATCCCCGGCTGGCCGCCCATCATCCCGATCGGCATGCCGCCGGACTGATCGGCCACATCGAGCTCGATGATCTTGTCGTCCAGCTCGCCATCGCGGAGCTTCTTGCGGAACATATCGCGAGTGCCTGCGCGCGCGTCCGAGCCCGCGAGCGCGGAAATCACGCGATCCTCGGCAGCCTTATGCGCCTTCGCCTTGACCTCTTCGCGCATGTATTCGCGGGTCTCGACCATCGCGACATCCATCAGATCGCGGATGATCTGTTCCACGTCGCGGCCGACATAGCCCACTTCGGTGAATTTCGTGGCCTCGACCTTCAGAAATGGCGCGCGGGCGAGTTTCGCCAGGCGGCGCGAGATCTCGGTCTTGCCGACGCCGGTCGGGCCGATCATCAGGATGTTCTTTGGGTAAACCTCGTCGCGCAGGTCATCGGGCAGCTGCTGACGGCGCCAGCGGTTGCGCAGCGCGACGGCCACGGCGCGCTTTGCGTCCTTCTGGCCGATGATGAAACGGTCGAGTTCCGAGACGATTTCGCGGGGGGTCAGATCGGTCATGGAGTGCTCCGTGGGGTTCGGCAGGCGAGGCGTGCCGGATGTGTCTTGTAAGGCGCGGATCGGGCTTAGCCGCCGATCGTCTCCACCGTCAGATTGCCATTGGTGTAGACGCAGATATCAGCCGCGATCGCCATCGCACGGCGCGCGACCTGCTCGGCATCGAGATCGGTCTCCATCAGCCCGCGTGCCGCGGCCAGTGCATAGTTGCCGCCGGAGCCGATAGCCGCGATGTCATGCTCAGGCTCGAGCACATCGCCCGCGCCGGTCAGGACGAACAGATCCTTTCCATCGGTGACGATCAGCATCGCTTCGAGATTGCGCAGGTATTTGTCCATGCGCCAATCCTTCGCCAGCTCCACGCAGCCGCGGGCGAGCTGACCGGGCGCGGACTCCAGCTTTTTCTCCAGCCGTTCAAGCAGGGTGAAGGCATCCGCGGTCGAACCGGCGAAGCCCGCGACGATATCGTGCCCGCCGGGGCTAAGGCGGCGCACCTTGCGCGCGGTGCCCTTGATGACGGTCTGGCCAAGGCTGACTTGTCCGTCGCCCGCGACGACCACCTTGCCGCCTTTGCGAATGCCGACGATCGTGGTGCCATGCCAGCCCGGGAATTTCTCTTCGGCCATGTCGTTCCTCCGTTTGCGCAAAAGATATGTAACCCCGAAGCCGGGGCTGCAACCCCGCTTGCCCGTTCCCCGGCCCGACGCTAGCTTCACGCCATGAATGAACGGCATCTTTCGATCTATCTCGACGACTGGATCCTGGAAGATGTCCGGGCGGGTCGCCATAACTTTTTCAGACGGTTGATCGGGGCGGTGGAAGCCGCTGGCTGGAGCGTCTCGCTGCATGAAACCGGGCCCGAGGCGCGTCACGAGGCCCCCCACAAACCGGGCTATGCGCTTTACCGGATGGAGGCGCCAACGCATGCGCGCGCGTTGACCTGCCGGCGAAGCTATGTCGGGGCGTTCTGGCATGTCGAGAAAATGGCCGAACGGTGGGATTGGCCGGTGGCGCAGGCGACATTCGCGGCGAATTCGGTGGATGGAGAGGCCGCCGCGCAGTTCTTCTTCGCCATGCGAAAAAGGCTCTATCCCGGCGTAAAACCGAGCAACGACGACAATCTGGCCTTCATTCCGCTTCAAGGACGGCTGCTCGATCATCGCTCGTTCCAGGCTGTGAGCCCGGTGCAGATGATCGAGGAGGTGATCGCCCGTCACGACGGGCCGGTTGTGGCGACACTGCACCCGCGCGAGCACTATGACGGTGCCGAAATCAATGCGCTTGAAGCGCTCAATGCGCGCTTTCCGAGGTTCCGGTTCCAAAGCGGCGGATCGCACGAGCTGCTACCGCGGTGCAAGTTCGTGGCCACGCAGAACAGCGCGCTGGCGCTGGAGGGGTTCTTCCTGCGCAAACCGGCGGTCCTGTTTGGCCTGTCGGATTTCCATCACATCGCTGGATCGGTGCCGCGCGACGGGATCGAGGCCGCCTTCGGGAAACTACGCCAGACGCCGCCGGTCGCACGCTATCTCTACTGGTTCTTGCAGCTCAACGCGCTGAACGCGGGCCGTCCGGAGTTCGAGGATCGCCTGCGCGCACAGCTGTGGGCCTGCGGTTGGCCGATCTAAACTGTGGATCCAAACCGCTTCGCGCCTCTGCCCGACAAAAGCGCATTCAGCCCAATGAAAAAGGGCGCCAACCGGGCGCCCTCTTCCTCAAATCGGTCAGATCCGATCAGATCGATTCGGTGATCCAGCTTTGCAGCGCGGCTTTCGGTGCGGCGCCGATCTTGTTCGAGACAACCTCGCCATCCTTGAACAGGAACAGCGCCGGGATGCCGCGAACGCCGAGAACGGCCGGGCTGTCCGGGTTTTCGTCCACGTTCACCTTCACGACCTTGACCTTGCCGGCCATCTCTTCCGAGATTTCCTCCAGCGACGGGCCGATCATGCGGCAGGGGCCACACCATTCGGCCCAGAAATCCACCACGACGGGGATATCGGATTTGCGCACTTCCTCGTCGAAAGTGGCGTCGGTAACAGCAACGGTAGCCATATCAGCCTCCTGAGAATTCGGTTGCAGCGAAGGTATGTCCCGGCCCGCATCACGTCAAGATACGGGGGGTGTTCGCAATGACGCATCAAGCTGTGCATCAGAGAGCGGCATGATCGCGCCGCTCCGCGTCCAGAGGATCGAACAGCGGATCGGCTGGCCGGGATGAATTTGGCGCAGCGCGGCTCGATAGGCGGCCATCTGCTTCACGATCCCTTCGGGGACATCCTCGGGACGGTCCGGAACCACGCGGTTCGACTTGTAATCGAGCAGCTCGATACCCTCCGGACCGACCCGCATCCGGTCGATGAACCCGTGAATACGTGCGCCGAGCTCGGCGATTTCAGCGGTGATCTCGACTTCGGCCAACGTGTCCGGGCCCAGCCAATCCGCCATGCCCGGCGCATCGAGTACCGTCTGCGCCTCGGTCAAAACAGGCTCTATTTCGGCAGGAAGCAGCGCATCTTCGCCTTGCGAGAGCAGAATCCGAGCGATCTCGGGCCAATCGGCGCGGGGCCGAAGCGGGAGATGTTCGAGAAGACGGTGGAGATTTCGACCATGCCGTTTTGCGGCCTCCTCATCGCCTGCACCACCCTCTCCGAAAAGCGCCTTCTCGCCCCCCAGATCAGAGGGCGAAAGCAGTTTCGGGGTTGGCGCGACATCCGGCGCGGGGGTCAATGCCCAAACGGGAAGCTCCGGCGGTGTGACTTGGTCCATCGAAGCCGGGGCAATGGCCGTCGCGGGCCAGTCACCATTGCAATGACGCAGGATCTCGCCATGCGCACGCAACTCCTCGGAAAGAGCTGAGACACTTTCTGTACCGGCATGATCGAGCCCCGATTGCATCCGCGCATACCAGCTCTCGTCGCCCTGACCGACATCGCCAGCCCCGGCTACGATCAGCCATTTCTCGGCCCGCGTCATCGCGACATAGAGAAGACGCAGCGCCTCTTCCTCGCGGGCCCGTTTCTCGGCCTCCGCGGCTACGTCCTGTGCGGCGGGCGCCTGCGCCGTCGGTTGTCGCCAGGCGGCCGGACCCTCGGGCAAACGCAGAAGTTTGGGCGGATTAGGCTCTCTTTTCTTCGCCGTGTCGGGCAGGATCACGATCGGCGCCTCGAGGCCTTTCGAGCCATGCACCGTCATCACCCGGATCGCGCGTCCCGCCCCTTCGAGTTGACGCTTGACCTCGACATCATCCGCCTCGAGCCAGCCTAGGAACCCGGTCAGGCTCGGCACCTCGTTGCGCTCGAAAGCCAAGGCCTGCGAAATCAATTCGTCGATCCCGTCCTCGGCCTCCGGCCCGAGCCGCGCCAGCAACCTCTCGCGACCGCCATGCCGGGTCAGAAGTCGCTCGATCAGCTCGAAAGGCCGCAGGAAATCGGCCTGATCGCGCAGATCCTGTAGAATTGCGAGCGTATCGGGCCGGCTGGTATCGTGACGCAGTGCCTCCCAGAGGAAGCCCTTGCGCGGTTTGGCGAGCGCGTAAAGCTCTGCCTCGGACCAGTTCAGGAGTGGCGAACGCAGCGCTTCGGCGAGCGACAGATCGTCCTCGGGCGTCGCCAGGAATGCGAGAATCGACCGGATGTCGCGCACGGCCAGTTCCGCGCCGAGCTTGAGCCGGTCCGCGCCCGCAACTGAAAGCCCGATGGCTTTGCAAGCGCGGATCACCTCGGTGAAAAGCTCCGAACGGCGGCGCACGAGGATCAGGAAGTCGCCCTCATGGACCGGGCGCGCACCGCCCTCCGCCTCGTGATCGGGAATCTGGACGCCCGAGGCGATCATTTCGCGGATCTCGCTGGCGATCGCGCGCGAGAGGACCGAGACATCCGAGGCGCTGCTTGGCAGGTCTACCGGATCGGACCAGTCGCCCTCCTCGATGGCTTCCTCCTGCGAGATCACCGGCCAAAGATCGACGCGACCGGGAAGCGTCTCGCGGAAAGCGATATGCGAGGGCGCACCGCCCAGCCCAGCCTCTGCTCCACGCGCGAAGCTTTCGTCGACGACGCGCAGCACGGAGGCTGCCGAGCGGAAGGAATGTTCAAGCTCCAGCGTCACGAGCGCCTGCCCGATGCCGCGGAACTTTTCGGTGAAATGGGCCCGCATAGTCTCGAATTGAGCCAGATCGGCGCCCTGGAAGGAGTAGATCGACTGCTTGCGGTCGCCCACGACAAAGAGCGTGCGCTGCTTCTCGCGCGCACCTTCGCCTGCGGTGAATTCCTCCGCGATCCGCTCGATCACGCGCCATTGGCGGGGGCTCGTATCCTGAGCCTCGTCGACCAGAATGTGGTCGATCCCGCCATCGAGCCTGAACAGTACCCATTGCGCGACCGACGGATCTTCGAGCAGCGCTGCCGCGCGGTCGATCAGGTCGTCGAAATCGAGCCAGCCGCGAGCGGCCTTGAAGGCGTCAATCCGCGGAAGGAAGGCTTGGGCAAACCGATGCAGGATCAGGCTTTGCTGAGCTGCGACAAGGGCGAGACGCCTCGGTCGGGCCTCGGCGATTCGCTCCGACAGGTCGGCCAGACCCTCGAATGCGCCCGCGCCGAGCGTCTTTGCGAGACCCTTCGTCACGACCTTCTCGCCCTTGGCCTGATAAGGTGGCCCCTCCTTGGGATTCTTGACGCAAAGCACCTCTTCAAGCGCCTGCATCGCGCCGAGATCGAGATCCGTAATCGCCGCCAGCGCCCGGCCAAGTTTCTGGTCATTCGCGCCACTCGCGAGGCATTGGGGCGTGACCTCGCGCATCAGCGCCAGATCGCCTGCGCGGAAGGTCTGGGCCAACAGTCGCGCGCTGTCGAAACCGGCTGGCAGCCCATAGGCCGCCTGTAGTGTTTCGAGGTCGATCTCCTTCGGAAAACCGACACTGTTATGGCTTATTTGACCTACGAGCGCGGCCAAATCCTCGCCCGAAAAGATCGACAAAAGCGCGTCGAGGCGGTCACGATCAGGCCCGCTGGCCATCTCTTCCAACACATCCTCGCGCATCAATTGTCCGGCGCGGTCGTCCATCTCGGAGAAGCCATGCGGCACCTTCGCCTCGAGTGGGAACCGACGCAGCAAGGCCGCGCAAAAGGCATGGATCGTCTGGATTTTCAGCCCGCCCGGTGTCTCGATCGCCTGGGCAAAAAGGCGCCGCGCAGTGGCAAGCTCATCTGCGCCCAGCGGTCCTTCGGCCCCGAGATCGCGAAGCGCCGACCGCAGCTCGACCTCCTCCATCATCGCCCACTTGCCCAGAAGCCCGAGCAGGCGGTTCTGCATCTCGGCCGCCGCGGCCTTGGTGTAGGTGAGGCAAAGGATCCGGTGCGGCTCTGTCCCCGAAAGCAGCATCCGCGCCACCCGGTCCGTCAGAACCTTGGTCTTTCCCGAACCCGCATTCGCCGCAAGCCAGACCGAATGACTGGGCACCGAGGCCTGCTGCTGCCGTTCGCTTGCCGACTGGGTCACGCCGAACCCTCCTTGGGCGGAGTGTCGGTGATGTCCCATTCGCCAAACCGCGATAGCTGGTCATAATCGGACACATCGCGCGCTTTCTGCATCGCCCGGCGCGCGGTGAAACCTTGCGAGGGGCGCAGATAGCGCGCGATCAGCTCTTCGAGTTTCGCCCAGCTATCCTCGGGCGTCTCTTCGCGGTCCTTGACCTTGATCGTCTGGCCCATCGTCCGCGTTTCGCCATCCCCGCCGAGCCGGATATAGGTCATCGCCGAAACGTCACGCGGCCCGATCTGCTCGAACGCGCCACGGCTCACCATCGCCGCCTCGAGCAGCATCTGCTTGTTGAAGGCCAGAACCTCTGCGTCTCCCGGTGGCTCGCCCGTCTTGTAGTCAAATATCTCGGCACTGCCATCTTCGAGAATGTCGATCCGGTCGGGTTTCGCAGAAAGTGTGAAATTCACTTTTTGCAGTGGAATAGAGCCTTTTTTCTCGATCACGGCCGGGGTTCCTTTGACTCGTCGGCCCTCCTCGTCGCGGCAGAATTTCTCGGCAATGCCATGGATGCGTGCGAACCAGATGCGTTGCGTGCTGGGCCAGGGAATTTTGGCTTCGAGAACCTCCTGCGTGATTGCGAGAAGGCGCGTACGAGCGGCGTCGAGTGTCTCGCCCTCGACATGGGTTTTCACGAAGGTTTCGACGATCTCATGCAGCACCTGACCACGCAGGAGCGGATCGGGCTCGGGGCGCAACGGATCGAGCGGACGAAGACGCAGGATTCGGCGCGCATAGATCGCATAGGGGTCGCGGATCAGGGTCTGAATCGCGGTTACGGGAAGCTCGCGTGGGCGATCCTCGACCGGGGGCTTCGGCGAGGGGCGCGGCGCAGGCGTAAGCGTGATCTTCGGCCGCTCCAGCTCCTGCGCGAGATCGATCCAGCGCTGCCCGCGCGCTTCCATCGCCTTGAGCGCGGCCGCCCCGTTCTGCTCGGGCAGCCCTTTGATCAAGTTCAAAAGACGATTGAGCCAGCGCGAGGGAATCGTCTGTGCCTCGGCATCACGCCCGGCGCGGCTGAGGATGACCTGCGGCGCAGCTACGGCCTGCTGGAAGTCATGTGCGGAAAGGCCAATCTGCCTTTCAGGCAATAACAGACCCGATTCCAACCGCATCTGGCGGCTGAGCCACGGGTCGGGCGCTGGCGCCTCGGGCCAGCTTCCCTCGTTCAGACCGCCACAGATCACAAGCTCCGCACCTTGCGCGCGCGCCTCCAGCGTTCCCCAGATCGCGATCAGCGGATGGGCCGTCAGCGTCTGGCGGACCATCCCGCCTTGCAGATGCCGATTGATCAGATCGGCATAATCGGCGGCGCTGACATCCCCGGCATGTTCGGCCTGCTCGCGCAGATCGCTCATCAGGCGGAGCGCCTCGCGCCCACCCGCTTCGCGCCAGAGCTCGCTTGCAGCCGGATCGCCACCTGGGCCCGCGGCGATCGCTTCGCAAAGTGCAAGATGCGCCTCGACTCGAGTGGGGAGGTGATCGGGCAACGGGGCCACGATCTGCGACAGGATCCCGGCGAGCCATTCCGCCCAGATTCCGCGCTCCTCCGGGGATTTCGCAGCCCAATCGGCAAGCGCATCCGCGTCCGGGAAGGCCGGCCCGTTCCGGCGCAGATAAAGCTCCAGTTCGCGCGTGTTGCGCAGGTGACGGCCGCGCGCCTCACCCCCCGCCCCGGTTGCGCTGAGCGGATGCTTGAGCAGTATCATCAGCTCGGCAATCGGCAATTGCTGCCCGCCGATCTGAGCGACATGACGCAGCAGCCGCCCCGGCGCGGTCTGCTGGAGCGGCTGGCCCGCGCTGTCATCGGGCACAATCCCCCAACGGTCGAGCGCCGCCGCGACGCGCCGCGCAAGAAGCCGGTCGGGGGTGATCAGCGCCGCCTGTACCTGCCGTTCCGTCGCCTCGCGCAGGGCCAACGCAATCGCCAGCGCCTCCTCGCGCGGGTCACGGGCCGTAATCAGCGAGAGCCCAGTACAAGCCGTTTCGAGATCACCAAGCGAACCGCCCTCTTCGCGCCACTGATCGGTCACCGGCGCAGGCCGCAAAGCAAGCGAGACCAACCGGTTGCGCGCAGGATCGGGGGCCGCAATCGCGCGCCAATCCTGAACCGATGTAGGCGTGAGATCCAGGCCGCGCAGCAGTGCGAGAAAGCGATATTGGGGGTGATCTTCGATAGGAAACAGGCTGGAATCGAGACTATTCCATGCTTTATCCGTCATATCCCGGTCGAACCCTGGCAGGACGACCAGCCCTTCGGGCAGATGGGCCACCAGCCGCATGAACAGCGCCGTCGCGCCACGCGACCCCGTCGAGCCGGCAACGATCACCGGATCCGCGGACGGAGCGTCGCGCCAGGTCTGGGCCAGCGTCTCGACCACCAGCCTCTGACGCGCTTCGGCATCGAGCTCGCCATCAGTTTCGAAATAGCGCGCGATGATGCGAATGAAGGCGAGGCTCTGTTGCCAATGGCGCGCATGGGTCTCGGCGATATCGAGCCGGTCGAGCCTTTCGGGATGCACGCCCTCGCTCTGCATCTCGGCCATGAGGCTCGCGAGGCTTTCTGCCAGCGCGAAATGGCTAGATCCTGCCTCGAATTCCGGCAGACGGCGGGTCAGCTCCTCGACGAGGCGGGTCAATTCGAGTTTGCGGCGCAGGCTCGGGACCGGCATCGGCAGGCCCGCGAGCGGATCGGCGCCAAGATCGCTGATCAGCAAGAGCTGCGGCAGATACCGTGCACCACTCTCAAGGAAGTACTCGCGGACGCGCCGCCGCATCCGGCCGGAGTTGAGATAAAGCCGCACCCGCGCCATCGCTTCGGGCGGGCGGTCCGCGAACCGCTCAATCAGACCCGCGACCAGCTCGCGCGGGAAATCCACCCCGGGCGGCAGGGCGAAAATATGCGCGCCGGGGTCAACCACCATTGAGCATCCCCTCGGCCAGCGGGATCGACTCCGGGCGACCCACATCGCACCAGCCGCCCTCATGCACGATCCCGTAAAGCCGGCCCTCTGCGATCATCTGGTTCCAGAGCAGGTTGAGCGAGAATTTTTCCTCGGAAATCGTCTCTATTCCAGCAGGATTGATGATTTGCGCGCCTGTATAGACATAGCCCGGACCACGCGTCAGTCGCCCCTCTTCGTCGCAGGTAAAGTCCCCCGCGCCGGTATGACCCAATGCCCGGTCGGGTGGCACAAGCATCAGGAGCGCGCTCATCCGATCAGGATCCCAGGCGGCACGCAGCCGCGCAATCGCGTTCGGACCAGTCCAGATCGCATCGGTATTGAGCGTGAGAACCGGTCCCTCTCCCAGAAGCGGCAGCGCCTTGCGCAATCCGCCGCCGGTCTCAAGGATCTCGTCGCTTTCGTCCGAAATCACCACTCCGCGCCCAGCCAGATGCGCGACCATCTGATCAGCGAAATAATGGACATTCGCCACGATGCGGCGCGCACCGCCCGCCTGCGCCTGATCAAGCGCATGATCGATCAGCGGCTTTCCCGCCACTTCGACGAGCGGCTTGGGGCGGTCATTGGTCAGGGGGCGCATCCGCGTGCCCAGGCCCGCCGCGAAGACCATCATGGCGTCAGGGGCTGGGGGCATCGGCTTGCAGCTCCTTGATCAGATCCGGCGTGGGGCGCGGATAGGCCGCGCGCAGGAGCGCGGCAATATGGCCCAGAGTGGGATGGGAAAGGTTGCGCTCTATATAGGCCCAGACGCGCGGCATGAAGGCAAGGTAATGGGGCTTGCCATCGACCCGGCAGAGCTTGGCGAAGATGCCGAGGATGCGCAACGCGCGCTGGGTACCGAGAAGGGCGTAGATCGCAGTGAAGCGATCGAGGTCGAGCCCCGTCGCAGCGGCGTAATGCGCAATCTCGGCGCGTTCGACCGACGGAGAGACGTCGCGACGCGCATCCTGAAGGGCCGAAACGAGATCATAAGCCGGATGCGCCTGCACCGCGTCCTGAAAGTCGAGCAGCCCCAGCCGGGCAAGGCCTGGCCGGTCAAGAAGGATGATATTCTCGGCATGGAAATCGCGTAGGCACATCACGAACGGTTCTTGCGAGAGCGTCTCGAATGTCTCAGCGATGGCGGATTTCAACTGCGCGGCAGCGGTCTGATCCGTGCAGGGGTAATGAGCGGGCACGAGATCGAGAAGGGATGCGAGACCCGCCCCGTCAAGCCGTGCGAGATCCTCGGGCGGCGCGTGGCGATGCAGCGCGAGAAGCATCTCGGTGATCTCACGATACAGCGCGGGTTCTTCCTCAGGATGATCGGCCAAACGCCGCGCCATCAGGGCATCGCCGAAATCCTCAAGAAGCAGCAGCCCGTCCTCATCCGAGCGCGCCAGCGGTTGCGGCGTCGAAAACCCGGCCTCGGACAGCCACGCCCCGATCCGCAGGAAGCGCGCGATTTCGGGCCCGGGCGGAGCCTTCATCAGCACAGCGGTCTCCCCCGCGCGGGTCAGGCGTTCGTAACTGCGCGCCGAAGCATCGCCTGCGAGCGGCGCCCGGAGGGCATCTGACCATCCGGCGCGGGCGAGAAAGGCTGGAATAGAGCCTTTTTCAGTCATCCCACGCCTCCAGAACGGCGCTGACCAAGGGCGTTTGCGCGCTGAAACAGACCCGCCGGGCGGCCCCGTCGTCTGTTTGTTCAAAACGCAGATGCAAAGCGCCCTCGGGACTGGTGGAGCCCAAGCGGTCGGGCCATTCGATCAGGCAGATCGCGGACTCGAAAGCGGTGTCGAGGCCGAGCTCGTAAACCTCGTCGGGATGGCTCAGGCGATAGAGATCGGCATGCCAGATTTCGCAATCGGCCTCATAGGTCTGGACGAGGGTGAAGGTCGGCGAGGGCACGTCCTCCGCGCGGCCCAGCCGTGCCTGGATCAACGACCGCGCGAAATGAGTTTTTCCTGCGCCGATTGGCCCTTCGAGCAACAAGACATCGCCGGAATGCGCAAAATGCGCGAAAAGCGCCCCGAGGCGGGTCGTGGCATCCGGATCGGGAAGGTCAAGGCAAGGCGTCGAGGGCATGGCGCAAGTTTTAACCTGCCCCACGTCCGCTGCAAGCGGTTAACCCTGCCCGAGAACCGCCATCGCTTTGTGCTCGGCCATCGCGGTCTCGCGAGGTACGGGTTCGGAAAAACGAACCATCACGGCTCCGCTTGGCAGGCTTTGCAACGCGCAGCTGACGCGAAGCCCGTTCGTCAGGGCAATCATCTCAGAAAACGCTTCGGGCCGACCAAATTCGCGCGCCACCGCGCGCAGACGCGACCAGAGCGCGGTCGGTTCGGCCAGCGCCTCCCATTGGGCGATCGCATCCGACAGGGTGATCCGACCAAGTGTGGTTTCCGGCTCCAGCCCCCAGAGATGTGCATAGGCGGTATTGGAAAGTGCGAGCTCCCCCGACGGGTGGAAAACGACGACGGCATCGGGCAGCGCATCGAGCACATCCTGCCCCATCTCGATCTCGCCCCGAAAACGTCGGGTCAGCGAAACTTCGGCCGAGATATCCTCGAAGAGAAACGCCACAGCGCCGTCGGCATGCGGGCGACCGGTGACACGGTAGGTCTGGCCGTTGGGCAAGTTCCAGGTCTCGGAATGGAAGCCCGAGGCGGCGGCCTGCTCAAGCTCGGTCATCTGGATGCGCCAGCTACGGTAATCCTTCGGCTCGGGCATCATCCGGGTCTCGCGCAACCGGTCGAGAAAGGCATAGAGCGTCGGACGGCCTGTGAGGAAGTCCGGGCCGAGTTGCAGCAGATCGATCAACGCGGGATTGAACAGCTGAAGCTGGCGGTTACGGTCGAAAATCGCGAGCCCCGTGGTGAGATCGGCAAAGATCTTGGTGAGGGTTTGCACGAACTCACGCAACTGCGCTTCGGCGCGCACGGTCGCGTCGGCGGGCAGGGCAAAATGGATCGCGCCACCGGTCAGGGTGAAAGACTGGCAGTCATACCAGCGCGTACCCTCCTCTTTCTCCATCAGTTTCACGCGGACATGACCGGCCTCTTCATGCCCCTGCGCAGGCAGGTCGAAGAGGACCGGCAGAGGCCATGTGAACCCTTCGCCATCCTCCTCGAACGCGTCCGCACGCAGCAGATAGGCGCGATTGGCCCAGGTTACGGCACCTGTCGCATCACTGCGCCAGATCATCACCGGCGAGCGATCAAGCGTGGAGCGCATCATTTCCAGCTCGTCTTCAAGTGCACGTTGCGACAGGGAATCGACCCGAATTCCGCGCCCTTCCGCGCCCGGATCGATCAGGGTTATCCGGGCGAGGCCGCCGACATCTTCCGCGATCAGCCGCATGCGCTCGGAACCCGGTGTTTCCGAGCGTTCCGTCATTTCGACCTGCCCATGTTCGGCGAGACCCGCGATGCGGGTGTGAAAATCGGAAAACCGCGGCGCGATGAAGGCCGAGAGCCGCGCCCAGTCGCTGATCCCGATGGGCGTCGCCTCAAGCAGACGCCGCGCCGAAGGGGTCGCATCAACCAGCTCCTCATTGTCGAAGAGGAAAACCGTCTCCTCCAGCCCGTCGGAACTGGCGGGCTCCAGGCCTTGAGCGCGTTTGCGGCCGATCATCAGCCAGACGATCAGGAGCGCGATGACCGTCGCCCCGACCGAGGTCAGGGCAATCAATGCGGCTTCGAACCATGCGCTGTTCATCATCGGGCGCCTCCAAGCTATCCGGCTCGGAGCATGCCGCTCAAATAGTTAATTCCGCGTTAAGTCTTATTTTGCGTCTAAATCCGCGGGCGGATCAGAGCTCGATCGGCTGATTGAACCCCAGCGCCCCTTCCTGCTGCGCAAGGATGCGCTGGGCGGGCCAGACCACCTCGACCACCGCACCCGAGCGGGTCGGAT
This sequence comes from Thioclava pacifica DSM 10166, assembly GCF_000714535.1. Classification (GTDB taxonomy): domain Bacteria; phylum Pseudomonadota; class Alphaproteobacteria; order Rhodobacterales; family Rhodobacteraceae; genus Thioclava; species Thioclava pacifica. The sequence goes on from NZ_AUND01000012.1 coordinate 341,641, forward strand.
TATCGGAGGCCGAGGCATAGGGCGCATCTCCATTCGCAAAGCTCAGCCGTCCACCGGTACGCTCGATCAGCGTCTTGGCGATGAACACGCCGAGGCCCATCCCCTCGTAATCCTTGCGCTCAGACGCGTTCGAGCGCGGCTGCAAGAACGGGTCGCCAATGCGGTTGAGCACATTCGTCGGAAAGCCCTTGCCGTCATCGATGACCCGCACGGTGATGCGTTCGGAATCCCATTCGGCCTCGATCCAGACGGTGGAGCGCGCGAAATCCACAGCATTCTGAATGAAGTTGCGCAGGGCATGGATCAGCTCGGGATAGCGATAGATCGTCGGCTGGCGATCAGAGCCCCCCTCGGCCGGGTGAGCATCGAAGATGATGTCGATGCCACGCTCGAGATGCGGGTCGGCCGCCTCGCGCAATACCGCCAGAAGGGGTGCGGTGCGCATGTGCAGATCATCTTTCCCGACACGCCCCATCGAATGCAGGATATCACGGCACCGATCCGCCTGCTCGCGGATCAGTAGCGCATCGTCGCGTAGCTCGGGCTTGTCGTCGAGCTCGTCGGCCAGCTCGGAACTCACCAGCTTGATCGTTGCAAGCGGTGTCCCCAGCTCATGCGCGGCCGCGGCGACGACGCCACCGAGATCGGTCAGCTTCTGCTCACGTGCGAGGGCAAGCTGGGTCGCACGCAGCGCATCTCCCATCGAGCGTACCTCCGTCGAGACCTTGTGCGCATAGGCCCCGAGGAACGCCACGCCAATGATGATCGCGAGCCAATAGCCGAATTCGAACACCTGAGGCACCGCGATCACCTCGCCGGTCTTGCTGACCAAAGGCAGGTAGATGACGGCCACGATTGAGATCATGACCATCGTCGAAAGACCCAGGAAGATCGTCGCGGAACGTTCGAGCGCGGTTGCGGCGATCGTTACAGGCACAAGGATCAGAAGGGCGAAGGGGTTGTTCATCCCGCCGGTGATCGACAAGAGCAGCGCCAGCTGCGCCATATCGAAAAGCAGCGTCGCAGCGGCTTCGGTCTGAGTCAGACGCTTGGTATCGGGAAACAGGAAGATCGCCACGAGGTTTGCCGCCACCGCCGCGCCGACCGTTGCAAGACAAAGTGGAAGATCCAGCCCGATATCATAGACATAATAGGTGACGAGGATCGCACCGAGCTGTCCAAGGATCGCCGTCCAGCGCAAAATGATGAGCGTGCGAAGCCGCACCCAGTCGTGATGCGTCTCGGCCGGGCCGGGCTGGGCCTCCAGGCGTTGGGCCATGTTTCCTCCGCGTCGAAACCGCGCAACGCGAAAGAAACGCTGCACGAAAACATTGATAATCGGCCCTCTTCGCGCGATCAATGCACCGCGGACACGAGGGAGACGAGCAAATGAACACTGTCGCGAAATATTCGGCCATTGGCGCCGCGATTGCCGTGGTGGCCGGGCTGGGGATTACCTGGTTTGCCAGCACCCGCGTCGCGAATGACGATATCTTCGCGCAATGCCGCTCGAGCGTGGTCGCAGGCGGCACGGGTCAGATCGGCGGGCCCTTCACCCTCACGGACGAGAACGGCAAGACGGTGACCGACAAGGATGTGATCACCGAGCCGAGCATAATCTATTTCGGCTATACCTATTGCCCCGATGTCTGCCCCCTCGACAGCGCGCGCAATGCCGAAGCAGTCGCCATTCTGGAAGGCCGCGGCTATTCGGTCACGCCGATCTTCATTTCAGTCGACACGGCGCGCGACACGCCCGAGACGCTGCGCGCCTTTACCGAACTTATGAGCCCGAAGATGATCGGCCTCACCGGCACGCCCGAGCAGATCCGACAGGCCTCTCAGGAATATCGTACCTATTTCAAGGTTCAGGATCCGGGCGACCCCTATACGCTGATCGACCATTCGACGCAGAGCTATCTCGTATTCCCGAAAATCGGCTTCGTCGAATATTTCAATCGCGACACCACGCCCGAGCAGATGGCTGACAAGGTGGGCTGCTTCGTCGATGCGTGGAAGAAAGCCGGAGAGACCGCCGAAAGCGGAAATTGACCCCGAAGGGTCAAGAGCTTAAAACCGGATCAGCAAAACAGGACGGGGGCTCTCATGGCCGAGGATAAAAGCGCGGATATCGGACCGGACAAGTCGCTTCTCATCGTGGATGATGACGTGCCGTTCCTGACGCGGCTTGCCCGCGCGATGGAAAAACGCGGCTTCGAGACGCAGACTGCCGAAACCGTCGCCGCCGGACGCGCGATCGTTCAGTCCAATCCGCCCGCCTACGCGGTGATCGACCTGCGTCTCGAGGATGGCAACGGGCTCGATGTGGTCGAGGCGCTGCGTGAAAAGCGCGCCGACGCGCGGATCGTGGTGCTGACTGGCTATGGGGCGATTGCCACCGCCGTCGCCGCGGTGAAGATGGGCGCAACCGATTACATCGCCAAACCCGCCGATGCGACCGACGTGACCAACGCGCTTCTGGCCAAGGGCGAAACCGCCCCGCCGCCGCCGGAAAACCCGATGAGCGCCGATCGCGTTCGCTGGGAACATATCCAACGCGTTTACGAATTGTGCGACCGGAATGTCTCGGAAACCGCGCGTCGTCTGAATATGCATCGCCGCACGCTTCAGCGTATTCTGGCGAAACGCAGCCCGCGTTAATTAAAAAAAAACCACTTGAAATTAAAGTTGGTATGTTATGAATGCTCCGGAAAAATTCCGGAGCATTTCTCATGAATCTCGAAACTATGAGCCTCGACGAACTGAAAACCCTGCGCAAACAGGTCGACAAGGCCATTGCCGGTTATGAAGACCGCAAGAAAAAAGAAGCGCTGGAACAGCTGGAAAAAGCAGCCCGCGATATGGGGTTCTCGCTGGCGGAACTGACCGGTGGCTCGTCGAAACCGCGCCGGACAGTTGCTCCGAAATACGCAAATCCCGACGATGCCAGCCAGACCTGGACCGGCCGTGGCCGCAAGCCGCGCTGGGTTGAAGCAGCGCTCGCAGCGGGTAAATCTCTGGACGATCTCGCGATTTAAAATTCGCGCCAGAATTGAAAATGCCCGCAATCCGCGGGCATTTTTATTTTTCAGATTTCCGCCAATAGCGCTTCGTGCCGCGCCGTATAATCCTTTCGGACTTCCGAAGGCGGGCGCAAATGAATTTTGAATCGCTCGGTAAATTCAGGGGCGATCTTGCCGAAAATCTTGTCGGCCTCCTGAGTCGAGAATCCCGCGATCTGTTCAGCCTCGAGCCGCGCGGAAACGATATCGGCCTTCTTGATCGCCCGCTTGATTTTCACTGGCAAAGCAGCAGGCAGGCCGAAGCGGATATGCACCGCCGCATCGAGCTTGGCGTCGAGTACACCATAGCCCTCGCCGATCGCGGCCTTTACCGGGCTGATCATGTCGCCCAGCACATATTCGGGCGCATCATGCAGCAGCGCCGCAAGTTTCCAGCGCGGGTCGATCTTCGGGTTCTGATAGGTGAAGATCTGTTCAACCAGAAGCGAATGCTCGGCCACCGAATAAGGCCAATCCCCGAAAGTCTGCCCGTTCCAGCGCGCCACGAAGGCCAGGCCGTGCGCGATATCCTCGATCTCGATATCGACAGGCGTCGGATCCAGAAGATCGAGCCTGCGCCCCGAAAGCATGCGTTGCCAGGCACGTTTCATGAGAGCCTCTCTGAATGGGTATGACGGCGCATTGGCCGGGTTTTCCTGCACTACCCAAACCGCCCCCGCCTGTAAACGCCAGAGCCTTTGGGAACATTTTGTCGCACCCAGAGTTTGCTTCCCGACACGGAGAGAAAAGGGGGGACGCATCATGCACGCCTCGAAGACATCCATTCTTTTAGCCGGGATCGCCATCGTTTCGATCCCAGCGACCATCGCGATCGCTAAGGTCACGAACGACATCGCCCCGCTGGAGAAAACCCCGCGGCAGATCATGCTCGACGGATATCAGGGTGACGGGCGTCCGATGGACGATATCGGCTCGAATATCCCCTATGGCGACCTGTCAGCTTTCGACAAGATCACGACGATCGGCGCCGCCCAAAGCCCCGATGTGCCCTATTGCGACCAGCGCGCGACTCTGCTGGAAACGCTCGATCACGATTTTGCGGAAAGCCCGCGCGTGAAGAAAGCTGTTGGCAAAAATCGCTCGGTGGAGCTTTGGGCGTCATCTGTCATGGGCACCTGGACAGCGGTTTACACCCGCGCGGATGGTGTATCCTGCGTCGTCTCGTCGGGGATGGGCTGGGAGCAGGGAGACAATCCGGTTGCGCTGCTCCATCGCGAGGGAATTCTGCCCGCGGCGTGACGGCACGGCAGGTTTCATTGCCGGTTCACCATTGCGGTGCTACATAGCGCCCAAATTCAGATTTGGGAGCCGCAAATGGCCGACTACATCATCAAGGATATCGCCCTGGCCGAGTATGGCCGCAAGGAGCTCGACATTGCCGAAACCGAGATGCCGGGCCTGATGGCTTGCCGCGCCGAATTCGGTGAGAGCCAGCCGCTGAAGGGCGCGCGCATCGCGGGCTCGCTGCACATGACCGTGCAGACCGCCGTGCTGATCGAGACGCTCAAAGCGCTCGGCGCGGATGTGCGCTGGGCCTCGTGCAACATCTTCTCGACGCAGGACCACGCAGCGGCGGCAATCGCCGCGGGCGGCACCCCGGTCTTCGCGATCAAGGGCGAGACGCTCGAGGAATACTGGTCCTATACCGACAAGATCTTCCAGTTCGAGGAAGGCACCTGCAACATGATCCTCGACGATGGCGGGGATGCGACGCTCTACATCCTGCTTGGCGCGCGCGTCGAGAATGGCGAGACCGATCTGATCGAAGTGCCCACCTCGGAAGAGGAAGAGGCGCTGTTCGCCCAGATCAAGAAGCGCATGAAGGAAAGCCCCGGCTGGTTCACCCAGCAGCGCGACGCGATCAAGGGTGTCTCGGAAGAAACCACGACCGGCGTGCATCGCCTTTACGATCTGCACAAGAAGGGCCTGCTGCCCTTCCCGGCGATCAACGTGAACGACTCCGTCACCAAGTCGAAATTCGACAACAAATACGGCTGCAAAGAGAGCCTCGTGGACGGCATCCGCCGCGCCACCGACACGATGATGGCCGGCAAGGTCGCCGTCGTCTGCGGCTATGGCGATGTGGGCAAGGGTTCGGCCGCGAGCTTGCGCGGTGCAGGTGCGCGCGTGAAAGTCACCGAAGTCGATCCGATCTGCGCGCTGCAGGCCGCGATGGACGGGTTCGAGGTCGTCGTGCTGGAAGACGTCGTGGACAGCGCCGATATCTTCATCACCACCACCGGCAACAAGGACGTCATCCGGATCGAGCATATGCGCGCGATGAAGGATATGGCGATCGTCGGGAACATCGGCCATTTCGACAATGAAATTCAGGTGGCCAGCCTGAAGAACCACAAATGGACCAACATCAAGGACCAGGTGGACATGATCGAGATGCCCTCGGGCAGCCGGATCATCCTGCTGTCCGAAGGCCGCCTGCTGAACCTCGGCAACGCGACCGGCCACCCGAGCTTCGTGATGTCGGCGAGCTTCACCAACCAGGTGCTGGCGCAGATCGAGCTGTGGACCAAGGGCGAAGAGTATGCGCCGGGCGTCTACATCCTGCCCAAGCATCTCGACGAGAAGGTCGCACGCCTGCACCTCGCGCGGATCGGCGTGAAACTCACCGAGCTGCGCCCCGATCAGGCCGAGTATATCGGCGTCACGGTCGAAGGGCCCTTCAAGCCCGAGCATTACCGCTACTGATCGACGCGAATTTCGCTTCGACAAGGCCGCGCCTTCGGGTGCGGCCTTTGTTTGTCGCAAGCGGGACTCCGCGTTAGGCTGCCTTATCCAACGGGTGAGGGAGGCGCGCGTGGAGCCGGAAGAGATGGCCGGGGTTTTCCGGCCCAGACTGGAAACCGAGCTTGCAGACCTGCGCTCGGACTCCGAAGACACCGCCGAGGCGCGCAAACCGGTCGAGCTGGATCAGCAAAGCGTCGGGCGACTGTCGCGGATGGATGCGATGCAGAACCAGGCGATGGCCAATGCGCTCGATGCACGGCGTCATGCCCGTATCTCCGCGATCGAAGCCGCGCTGGCCCGGATCGAGGAGGGTGAATTCGGCTATTGCGACAGCTGCGGTGAGCCGATCCCCCTCCGCCGGCTTGAACTCGATCCGACCTTCACTCAATGCGTCTCGTGTCGTGGGGGAAAGTGACTCGGCTTTTCCCAAGATTTTGGCTTTGTAATTTCTGGCGCTGGGCTTACCCTGCGCCTGCCTCGGCTTCAGAGGACACAATTATTACAGGTGGGACTTATGGGAAAAAGAGACGAGCTGATCGAAAAATATGCCGACGATCTGAAGAACAAGTGCGGCATGACCCCCGACATGGATCTTCTGACCAAGGTGACGATCGGCTGCGGCCCGTCGATCTATGATGCCGACGCGTCGACCGTGGCCGGTTCGGACAAGGGCGAGCTCGAAACCGTGAAAAACAATTTCCTCGTCAAGAAGCTCGGCCTCGCGGATGGCCCCGAGCTGATGGATGCGATCGACAGCGTCATCGAGACCTATGGCCGTTCGGAGCGCAACAAGTATCGCGCCGTGGTCTATTACATGCTGACCAAGCATTTCGGCAAAGAAAGCGTCTACGCCTGAGCGGACGCCTTTTGAGCCATGCATTCGGCCCGGGGTTTCCCGGGCCGTTTTCGTTCAGGGGATAAGCGCCTTGATCCCCGCGACATGCGACGGCTTGGCCCCGCGCGCATCCGCCGCGAGCCCCGTCACAGTCTCCATCAGCGCCTCGGGGGTCACGATGCGGTCGATCAGCCCCCAGCCCAACGCCTCCTCGGCCTCGACCTTCTGACCCGCCATCAGGATCATCTTCGCTCGCGCGGGCCCGATCAGCGCGGCCATGCGCGGCGGATCGGATGGCTGCGGCAGGAACCCGAGCTTCATCACCGGGTAGAAGAACTTGGCGCCGGGCACCGCGATCCGCAGATCGCAGGCGAGCACCATCCCCATCGCGCCGCCCGCCAGCGTGCCGTTGAGCGCGGCGATCGTCAGGCAGGGCAGTGCCGCGATCGCACCCGAGAGCCGCTCCCAAACCGGATCGGTCGCCAGCGTGCCACTGCGGGCCTCTTCCAGATCAGCCCCCGCGGAGAACACTTTCCCAGTGCCCGTCAGCACGAAAACCCGCGCCTCCTCGGCCTTGGCGCGCTCGGCGAGATCGGCGATTTCACTCAGCATCGCCTGCGTCAGAGAATTGGCCTTTTCGGGCCGGTCAATCGTCACGGTCCAAAGCCCGTCCTCGATCTGGTGGCGGATCATCACAATCTCCCGCTTTGCCATCTTCCCTTCGATCTAACAGCGATACCGGGCCTTGACCATTGCGCATCCCCACGGGAGGATGAGCCGATTTTGTTTCTATCGAAAGGTATCGTCATGTCCTGGTTGAAACCCGCCGGAACCGGCGCGGTGATTTTCACGCTTCTCTCGACCACTGCCGGTTTCGCGGATGTCACGCCCGAGCAGGTTTGGGAAGGCTGGCAGGAAGGCTATCAGAGCTACGGCTATGACGTGATGGTCGGCAGCTCCGACCGCAGCGGCGATACGCTTACCATCACCGATGTGAAGCTCACGAACGAGATGGACGGTACCAGCTTTGCAATGACGATCCCCGAGCTGAAACTGCGCGACCGCGGCGATGGCACGGTCGAAGCGACGATGTCGGAAAAGATGACCGGCGTCGCAAGCTCGGACCTGCCCGATCAACCGGCGCTGTCGCTTGATATGGTGATGACGCAGACCGATAGCTCGGTCGTGGTCTCGGGTACGCCCGAGGACATGATTTACACCATCGACGCACCCAAGGTGACCATGGAGATGGACCAGAGCGGCGATGCCGGCGATCAGGCGATCCCGGTCAAGGTCTGGCTCTCGATGGAAAACACGACCGGCACCTACGAGATGAAGATGGGCGAGGCACATGACGTGACCTCGGCGCTCAAGACCGGTCTGGTGAAATTCACCGCCTCGGGGGCCGATCCCGAAGGGGGTGGCACCTTCACGCTCGATGGGCAGGTCTCGGATATCACCTATGACGGTCGCTTCGTGCTGCCCAACGGCGTTCCGATGGAGAAGCTCGACGAGGCGCTCAATGCCGGGGCGAATATCCAGGTCGCGCTGAAATATGCGGGCTCGGAATATGCCATGAACGTGGACAGTCCCGACGGGCCGGTTTCGCAGAAGACCACCGACAATGGCGGCACGCTCGATATCGGCATGTCGAAGGACGGCATTCACCTCGCCGGCACGAGCGACGGCAGCGAGGTCCAGATGACCACGAAAGAGCTGCCCTTCCCGATCAATCTCGCACTGGAATCGGCCAATATGGATTTCGCGATGCCGGTGTCGAAAGGCGATGCAGAGCAGGATTTCAAAGCGAAGTTCGCGCTCAACGGGCTGACCGTTTCGGATGACCTGTGGAACATGTTCGATCCGGGCCAGAACCTGCCGCGCGATCCGGCAACGCTGAAGATCGACGTGACCGGCAAGATGCAACTGACCGACGATCTCTTCTCGCCGGCCGTCGCCGCCATGCCCGTGCCGCCGATGCAGGTGAACTCGGTCGACATCAAGGACGTGCACCTCTCCGTCGTCGGCGCGGAGCTTAACGGCTCTGGCGCGTTGGAAATCCAGAATGGCGGGCCGGTGCCGATGCCCAAGGGCGCGATCGACCTCAGCCTGACCGGGGCAAACGCGCTGATGGACAAGCTTGTCGCAATGGGTCTGGTTCCGCAGGACCAGATCATGTTCGGCCGCATGATGCTGGGGCTTTACGCCAAGCCGACCGGCGATGACGCCTATGAATCGAAGGTCGAGTTCAAGGATGGTGGGGAAATCCTCGTCAACGGCCAGCGCGTCCAGTAAGGACAATACATAACGGCGCGGAGCCGTCCGGGACACCCGGGCGGCTCCGGTCTTTCTCAAGAGGTGGAAATGTCCGAGCAGTCCCTGTCCGATCTGACCCAGGCGCTTCTGGAAGCTGCGAAACGCGCTGGCGCCCCTGCGGCGGATGCGATCGCGGTGGACGGACGGTCGGTCGCGATCGACGTGCGCGAAGGCAAGCTCGAACAGGCCGAACGCTCCGAAGGGATCGAGATCGGTCTGCGCGTGCTCTTTGGCGGCAAGCAAGCCTGCGTGTCCGCCTCTGATATTTCCAGCCGCACCCTTGACGAGATGGCCCAGCGCGCGGTCGCGATGGCGCAAGAAGCGCCCGACGATCCCTTTGCCGGTCTCGCCGATCCAACGCAGCTATCGGCCACTCGCGATGCCGCGGGGATGGAACTGGCCGATCCAAGCGCCGAGCCCTCCGCCGCCGATCTGCAACGCGATGCCTTGGAAGCCGAAGCGGCGGCATTGACTGTCGAGGGCGTCTCGCAGGTGCAATCCGCATCGGCCGCCTATTCCTACCGCCGGATGCATCTCGCCGCCTCGAACGGTTTCGCAGGCGGATACGATCGCAGTGCGCGATCGGTTTCGGCAGTCGCGATCTCGGGCGAAGGCCTGTCGATGGAGCGCGATTGGGCCGCCGAAAGCCGTGTGTTCCAAGCCGATCTGCCCAGCGCGCGCGAGGTTGGCCAACTGGCAGGCGAGCGTGCCGTGGCCCGCGCCAATCCCCGCCGCCCGAAAACCGGCGCCTATCCGGTCCTGATCGACGAGCGTGTCTCGGGCAGCCTGATCGGGCATCTGCTTTCGGCAATCAACGGCCAGTCGATCGCGCGCGGAGCCTCCTGGCTGCGCGATGCGATGGATCAGCCGGTGCTTCCCGATCATCTCTCGCTAAGCGAGGAACCCCATCGCAAGCGCGTCTCTGGCTCACGCCCCTTCGACGCCGAAGGCCTGCCGACTGCGCGCCGGATGATCGTCGAGAACGGCGTTTTGAAAGGCTGGACGCTCGACTTGGCCACCGCGCGCAAGCTGGGACTGCAATCGACCGCCAATGCCGGTCGCGGAACGTCAGCGCCACCTTCGCCCGGGGTCGGTAACGTCACCCTGACCCAAGGCGACCAGAGCCGCGAGGATCTGCTGGCCGAGATGGGCACCGGGCTTCTGGTGACATCTTTCATCGGCGCAACGATCAACCCCAATACGGGCGATTACTCTCGCGGGGCCTCGGGCTATTGGGTCGAGAATGGCGTGCCGGTCTATCCGGTCAATGAATGCACGATCGCGGGCAACCTGCGCGAGATGCTGCGCAGCCTGCGGCCCGCCAACGATGCGCGCCTGCACCTGAGCCATATCGTGCCCTCGCTGCTTCTCGAAGGGATGACGCTTGCCGGAGACTGATCTGACGCTGCTGACCGAGGCCGCGAAGGAGGCCGGGAAGCTCGCCCTGAAATACTGGAAGAAAGCACCGGCCTCTTGGGAAAAGGATGACGGGGCAGGCCCTGTGTCCGAGGCCGATCTCGCGGTGAATGCCCAACTCGAAGAGCATCTGCGCGGCGCGCGGCCCGATTACGGCTGGCTGTCCGAGGAAAGCGCGGACGATCCGGCGCGGCTTGCAGCGCCCGCGACCTTCATCGTCGATCCGATCGATGGCACCCGCGCCTTTCTCAACGATGATGGCAGTTTCGCCCATGCGCTTGCGGTCGCGCGCGGCGGCGAGGTCGTTGCGGGTGTGGTGCACCTTCCCGTTCACGACCTCACCTACACCGCGACAATTGACGGCCCGGCGCTGCTCAATGGCGTGCCGATTGCGCCAGGCGCGCGCGCTGAACTTGAGGGGGCGACCGTGCTCACCTCGAAGCTCTCGGACAATCCGACCCACTGGCGGCATGGTCTACCGGGCTACAAGCGCAGCTTCCGCTCATCGCTCGCCTGGCGTCTTTGCCTCGTGGCCGAGGGCAAGTTCGATGCGACGATTTCCCTGCGCAAGGCCTGGGAATGGGATATCGCCGCGGCCAGCCTGATCGCGCAACGCGCGGGGCTGCTGGCGACGGACCGGCATGGAAAGGATCTGCACTTCAATCGCGCGCCGCCGCTTTCGAACGGTGTGATCGTCTCGAATGCGAAGCTGCATGCCGCATTTCTCGAAAACCTCGCTTTCTGGCCGGAATAGAGCCTACCAGCGCAACAAGACCCGTCCCAAAAGCGCCCCCGCGATCACCGTGATCGCGATCCCCGCACCATACCAGGTGACGTAGAAAAGCGGACTGTCCTCGGTGCAGTGAAGCGCATAGATCGCCGTGCCGAGCCCCCCGGCCGCAAGTCCCGCCGCTACCCCCGCACGCTGGGGTGCGATCACCGCCCCCTGACGCAGACTGGTCAGGACAGCGACAAGGATCGGCGCTGAAAACAGCGGGATCGAGAGCAAGCATGGCAGGATCGTTTTGCCGCGGAAATCCATCATGCGCTGGCTTTCAGGTGTCGTGACAAAGGCATAACCGAGCAAGAGCAGTCCAATCGCCGGAAAAACCCATGCCCAGCTCAGCCGTACCCGTGCCAGCGGACGCGCGAATTTCACCGCGATCGGCATTGCAATCACCCCGAGCAGGAGCGGCAGGTAGAATTTCGGCGCGATCTCGGGCGTCATCAGGGTCTTTTCCATCGGAAACCGAACACCCAGTATCCCCGCCATCGCCAGCGCGGACAGGATCAGCGCCGGGATGAGCCAGCGCCAGAGCACCTGGCCTGCACGCGGCTCGCGCAGCTCGTCCTTCTCCAGCATTTCCAACAGGTCTTCGGTCTTCATATCTCGATCAGCCTCTCTCGAAGCGCGGCCAGTTTCTTGAGCGAACGATGCAACATCACACGCACCGCCCCCTCGCTCATATCCATCGCATCCCCCGTCTCGGCGATGCTCTTCCCCTCGAGCCCGATGGCACGGACCAGATCCGCGGCGCGCGGCTCGAGATGACTCAAAAACGTCTCTATATCGGCCTTTTCCGTTGGATCGGCCTCTGGGGCGGCGGGCAACATTTCCGCGAAATCCTCGACCGGCAGATGGATCCGCCGACCGCGCTTGCGAAACGCGTCCACCACCTTGTGCCGCGCGATCGCGTAACACCAGGGGGCCGCCGGTTCATCTTCGCGCCAGGTGTGGCGCTTGAGATGGATCGCGAGCAGAACCTCCTGAACCACATCCTCGCAATCGGCTTCCGGCAGGCCCGCCCCACGTGCCCGCACAACCGACCGCAGCACCGGCGTCACGGCTTGTAAAAACAGACCATAGGCACGCGTATCACCCGCGTTGGCGGCCCTGAGAAGCCGCGTCCAGTCTGCTTGCCGATCATGCATCATCGCCATCCATTCGTTGTCGATCATGCCTTCGTTACAGCGCTTGTGAAAAACTTTTTTCGATCACAGCGGCGTGAGCCTGTAACGACGCCGCGATCGGTCCCGAAGAGAGATCAGGACCGCAACGGGTCCGATAACGATCCAATCAGGGAGATCACCATGAAGACCGAAACCACTCTTGGCATCGCTGCCGCTCTGAGCTGTGCGATGGGCATCGCGAGCGCTGCCCATGCAGACGATATGAAGATGGAGAAGTGTTACGGCGTCGCGATGGCGGGTCAAAATGACTGCGCGGCGGGCCCCGGCACGACCTGCGCAGGTACGGCGACGATGGACTACCAGGGCAACGCCTGGAAACTCGTCCCGGCCGGCACCTGCGAGACGATCGAGACACCGCACGGGATGGGCTCGCTCATGCCGAAGGAAATGTGATCACAGGTCGGGGCGGATTGGTCCGCCCCTCCTCTTTCAAGGGAGGCCACGATGACTTTGCCGCGCAAACCTGGGCTGGGTTTCAAGCCCGAGCATTTCCCCGCCATCGCAGAAACCAAGCCCAATCTGGGTTTCTTTGAAATCCATGCCGAGAATTACATGGGCGCGGGGGGCATGCCTCATGCGATGTTACAGCGGCTGCGGGAGGATTACGCAGTTTCGATCCATGGGGTCGGCCTCTCGATCGGTGGCCCCGATCCGCTCGATCGCGACCATCTCGCAAGGCTGAAAACGCTTTGCGATCGCTACGAGCCCGAGAGTTTCTCCGAACATCTCGCCTGGGCGAGTCATGGCGGGGTCTGGATGCATGATCTGCTGCCCCTGCCCTATACGCAGGAGACCCTAGCGATCGTCTGCGATCATATCGACGAGCTGCAGGACCATCTCGGCCGCCGGATGCTGCTGGAAAACCCCGCGACCTATGTTCTCTTCGATAATTCCGACATTCCCGAGACCGAATTCCTGACCGAGATCAGCCGCCGCACCGGCTGCGGGCTGCTCTTGGATGTGAACAATGTTTTCGTCTCCTGCGTGAACCACCGACAGGACCCACGCGCTTATCTCGATGCCTTCCCGCTCGCCAAAATTAACGAGATCCATCTCGCCGGACATGAAGAGGAAGAGCTGCCCTCGGGACCGCTCCTGATCGACAGCCACGGCCGTGAGGTCGCGGAGCCGGTTTGGGCGCTTTATGGCGAAATAGTCTCGAAAATTGGACCTTTGCCCAGCCTGATCGAATGGGACAACGACGTGCCGGCCTTCGCGGTTCTGATGGCCGAAGCGGAGCGTGCGCGCTCCATATTGGAAGGACAGAGCCATGCTCTCGCATCGTGACTTCGCGCGCAGCTTCCGCGATGCGATCAATGGTGGCGCCGCACCCGAGAACGCAACCGCGCGCCAGCCGGGCGAGACCGAGCGCCGCTTCGATGTCTATCGCAACAATGTCGCGCATGGGCTCTCGCGGGCCCTGGCGCGCCATTATCCGGTGATCGAGCGGCTTCTGGGCGATGAATGCTTCAAGGGGGTGGCGCGGCTTTTCATTGACCGGCATCCACCGCAAACGCCGCTCCTGATCGCGTGGGGCGAAGAGTTTGCGGCATTTCTTGCTGAAATAGAGACGTTTCAGTCGTTGATCTACCTGCCCGACGTCGCACGGATCGAATGGGCGCGCAGCCGTGCCTATCATTCCTCAGATGCGCAGCCTGTGCCGCCTCAGAAATTGCAGGCGATTGCGCAAGAGGCCGGTGAGGACTTGCAGCTTTTCCTCCATCCGTCGGTGCAGGTTTTGCAGATGCTTACTCCGGCAGGGTCGATCTGGGTTTCGCAACAACCGGGTGGGCCGCCCGCGCCGACAGCCGCGCAATGGGCGCCTGAGACGGTTCTGATCGCACGCAAAGGGCTCGACGACGTGATCACCCAAGCGGTGCCTGCGCCGATCGGGCGTTTCATATCCGCCCTCGCCTACGGTCGCACCGTGGCCGAAGCCCAGGCATCCACAGGAGAGGGATTCGAGTTGAATGCAGCATTCCTGTTGCTCGTGAAGAACGCGCTGATCATCGGCGCGGACAAAAAGGGAGGAGACACGACATGACCAGCACATTCGGGACGAATCCGCCAAAACAAGGTCTGCCTCGGCTTTATCAGGGCATCATCAGGGCGACATCCTACATCCCGCGTGAGGTCATCCTGCTCGCCGCCCGGCTCTTTCCGGCCACAGTTTTCTGGATGTCGGGACGCACCAAGGTCGATGGGTTCATGATCAAGGACTCGACCTTCACTCTCTTCCAGTATGAATACGCCCTCCCCTTCATCCCGCATCACTGGGCTGCGGTCATGGCGACCTTTGCCGAGCATTTCTTCCCCATGCTTCTCATCCTCGGCCTCGCGACACGACTCTCGGCGCTGGCGCTTCTGGGGATGACCTTGGTGATACAGATCTTCGTCTATCCGGGCGCCTGGGTGACGCATGGGCTCTGGGCCGTGGCCTTTCTCACCGTGATCACACAAGGTCCGGGGCGGTTTTCTCTCGATCGGGTGATCGGATTGGAACGCTGAGCCTTGCCCTCCCCGCCCGGGCCATTATGTCTGGGCGCAGAGGGAGATCGGATGAGCGAAAGCGACGATATCGATGCCGCCATGAACCGGGCGGAACGCACGGTGCCTGGCGGGCAAGCGCCCGACCCGTTCGATGCACGACGCCTGCGTGATGCTTTGGGGCGTTTCGCCACCGGGGTAACCGTGGTCACGGCCTGTGAATGCGACGACCATCACGGGCCGGTCGGGATGACGGTCAACAGCTTTGCCTCGGTCTCGCTCGATCCTCCGCTGATCCTGTGGTCTGCGGCGCGCAGTTCGATCCGCCATGCCCATTTCACCCAAACGCCAGCATTCGCGGTGCATGTGCTGCGTCACGATCAGGAATATCTCGCGCATCGCTTCACGCGACGCGGCAACGGGTTTTCGGGGCTGGATTACACCCAGAACGAAGCGGGCGTACCGCTTCTGGCAGATGTCCTCGCCCGGTTCGAATGCGTCACCGAGGCACGCCATGATGGCGGCGATCACACGATCATCATCGGCCGGGTGACACGGTTCGAGAGCACCACGGATGGCGCGCCACTCATCTTCTCGGGCGGGCAGTTCGGCAGCTTCCGCCCCGATCAGTCGAGCTGAGCGATCCGCCGCGCGAGCACCGTCACCGCCGCGCTTTGCGCCTTGGCAATCGTGCCGGGCTCCTGATCCGCGATCGGCACGGTGAAATCGAAGCGCCGCACAACATCGCGCCCGCCTTCATAGCCTGCGGGCGTCACGAAATAGACCCCTGCGACATGCAGCTGACCATCCGCACCGGGCAGCATCTGCTCGATCCGGACCTCGACCCGACGCGCGGGCGGATCGGCGAGCGGCCAAGGCTCCGAGATCACGGTCGCGCCAGAGAGCGCCGAGATCTGCCGTGCCAGTGACAAGGTGAAAGCGCGGGCCGGATCATCCGCCCAGAGATTGTCCGGGTTCGAACGCAGCGCGCCATCGGCGGTCTGGAAAGCGATTTCCTGTGCGGTCGCGTATTGCGGCATCGAAACCTCGCGCAGCTCCGCCCGGCCCAGCCGGTTCGGCACTGCCTTCTCCGCGGTGGGCGGGTCGATCGGATAGCGCGCGATCTTCTCAGGATCCGAACAGGCGGCGAGCGCCAGCAGGCAGAGCGGCAAAATCTGGAAGGGTTTCATCGTCATCTCCTGTCAGCGGCCCAGAATGAAGGCCTGCGGATTACGTTCGATCATCCGCGCGAGCGAGCCGATATCGGCAATCGACCGGCGCAGCTCACGCAGCATATTGACCGTCTCGTTCGAGAAGTTCGAGCCCCGGCCATAGGTCGCGACCAGCGCCTGCGCCTGATCGACGAGCGATTGCAGCTGCCGGGTCAGCTCGGGCAGGCGGTCGGTCGCTTTCGAAACCGATTGCGCGGCGCTTTGGGCGGCATCGAGCGTCTCGTTGAGCTTGTCGGCGGCGCCCGCCTGACGCAGCTGCTCAAGGATCGCCGCGGTCTGCTCCAGCGTCGCATTCAGAGATTGCGGCAGATCCTGCGTGCCCGGCTTGTTCAGAAGGCCGTTGATATCGGCAAGAATCGTGTCGAGTTTCTCGCCCATATCCTTGAGCGGCATATCTGCGATGGCCGATGCGGCACGATCGGCAGAAGCCAGCGTCTGATCAAGGCCGGAGATTTCCTCAAGTACCGAACTGGCCGCCTCGGTGACCCGATCGAGCGCCGCCACGGTCTTGTCGGCCGCATCCTTCTTGTTGAGGTCGGCCGCGAAGGTCTTGAGCTGTTCGAGCAAGCCCGAAAGTTCGCCCGGCACCTTGCGCGTGTCCTCGCTCTCGGCCACGGCGGAGATCGAGTCGAGCGTGCGGATCGCGGAATTCATGAGGTCCTCGATCGGCAGCCCCTCGATGCGCTTGAACACGCCCTTGGCCGATTTCGCCAGATCGTTCTCGGAGGCCGGTGCGGTCGGGATCGACGGGAAGGGATCTGTCTCGAGATTCATCTCGGCCGCGGCCACATCAGGCACGTCGGAAAGCTCCACCACCATCGTCCCGCCCAGAAGACCGATCGCCGCGATACGGGCGCGCAGCCCGCCCTCGACCTCGCCTTGCAGGAATTGCGTGACCGATTCCGCATCGGCATCGCGCGCGAGCCCGAGCCGGTCGGGCGAGAGCGCAATCGTGACCTGCTGCTGGGCATAGCGCTGGCCTGTCGCATCGGTATGGATCTTGATCGCAAGCGCGGTCACCTCACCTGCCTCGACGCCGCGGAACTGTACCTTGGAGCCGACTTCCAGCCCCTGCACCGGGTCGTCGAAGAGAAGCGTGTAGCGCGGCGGGTCGACCACGTCGGACTGGAAGACCGAGTTCTCGGCCGTGTCCTTGCTGCCATAGAGCCTAAACGCATGGCCATTCTCGACGATATCCCCGCCCGAGGTGAACGTCTCGAACTCCACCCCGCCCTGCACCAGCGTCGCGAGCGAACGCACGTCGAGCGTCAGGCCCGAGGCATCGAATTTCACCGAGAAGCCTGACGTGTCCCAAAACCGTGTCGCGGTGGTCAGTAGCTGGTTATGCGGCGCCTCGATGAACGCATCGACCACGACGCCCGAGCCATCCTTGTCGAGACGCAGATTTTGCAGATGGCCCACCGTCAGCCCGTGATAAAGAACCGGCGCGCCATCGACGATCCCGCCCGCATCCTTGGCGCGCAGCTCGATGATCGTGCCGCGGGTCGGGTCGGGAGAGATCGGCGGCTGCTCGAGCCCTTCAAATCTCGTCTGCGGCGTGGCGGGCTTGTCGTTCCAGAAGCCCTCGATATAGGTGCCCGACAGCACCGTGCCGAGATTTTCGATCCCACGCGCGGAGACCTCGGGACGCACCAGCCAGAACTTCGTCTCGTTATCGACATAGGGCGCAACATCCTTGTCCACCCGCACGCCAAGCCGCACCTTTGTCAGGTCCGGCGTGAAACCGATCGTCTCGACCTTTCCGACCTCGACCTCGCGGAATTTCAGCGGCGTACCGATCTCGACGCCGGTGGCATCCTTGAAATCGATCTCGATCAGCATGCCCCGGTCGGAAAACGTCTTCCATGCAACCCCAAGGGTGATCAGAAGTGCGATCAGCGGCACGACCCAGACGACCGAAAGCCGCGTCCAGATCGGGCGTGGCGCTTCGGAGGTTTCGAGCTTGGCGGGCATGGGCCCGGAGGAGCCAGGATCAGAATTATCGCTCATCAAATCACTCTTTCAGGGCCACGCCATATCAGACGCGGGTCAAAACTTTGGGCGGAAAGCATGGTGAATGCAACCGACAGGGCGAATGAGGCCGCCGCCGGTCCGGGATGGATGGAGGCAACGAAGCCCAATTGCACAAGAGCCGAGAGGATCGCCACCACGAACACGTCGATCATCGACCAGCGACCGATGAACTCGACCACCTCGTAGAGATGCAGATGAGGATGTCCACCGCGGCGTTTCTCATTGCCGACGGCGAGCGCAAGATAGGCAACTGCGATGAACTTGCCGATCGGGATCATCACCGAGGCGACGAAGACGATCGTGGCCACGCCGTAATTGTGGTGCTTCCACAGCTCGATCGCGCCGCCGACGATGGTGTTTTGTTGTTCGGCTCCCAATGTCGCGGTGCGCAGCATCGGATAAAGGTTCGCCGGGATGTAGAAGATGAGCCCGGCCCACCACCAGGCCCAGACCTTCTGCAACCCGCTCTTGTCGACCGGACGCAGCGCCGCTCCGCAGCGCTCGCAATAGCCGTGATCGGGCGTCCAGACCTTGCCGCAACGCGTGCAGCCGATCAGCCCCGCATCGGTCGCTGTCAGCACGTTTACTTGCGTTCGATCGCGTCCCATATCGTCCACTTGCTAACAAAAGAATCTTTCAACGCGATCACGATGATCAACACGCAAAACGCCCAGAAGGCAGGCCCGAGCGAGACCTTGGCGAGCCCGGCGAGCTTCACCAGCGCCACAGCCGTCCCGATGATGAAAATCTCCGCCATCGCCCAGGGCTGGGACTCCTCGGCCAGACGGAACATCGTTGCCGCATGTGGCCAGGCGGGCTTGCCATTGGCCAGTGGCCAGAGCGTGTAGATCAGCGCGGCAAAGCGGAACACCGGGAGGGCCACGATCATCGACAGTACCGCAAAGGCCAGCGGTGCGAGCCAGCCCTCGGAAAAGGCCATCGCGACACCGAAGATCGAGCTTTCATGATGAAGGCCTCGGGTCGAGATCTCGAGAAACGGGAAGAAGATCGCCCCGATCATCAGGATCATGCCCGTAAAGGAAAACGCGATCACGTGCAGGAAAGACCGCTCGCGCGGAGAAATCAGAATCGTCCCGCAGCGTACGCAACGCGCACGCTGTCCGTCCGGCAGATGCTCCGCCTGATGCAATGCATCGCATTGCGGACAGGCCATCAACTGCGCCGGATCGAGTTTGGGTGGGGAGGTCTGAAAGCTCATTCGACAAATCTAGCAATTGGCCGCGCGACGACAAGCGATCCACGAAATAGGGCGCATTTTATCCGTAAACGGCCTGTTAATGCGGCGTTGCTACATCGGTCTGTGGGTGAAAAGAGGTGGTGGGATGAGCAACCGCGACAACGCGGCGCCAATCATCATCAAGCGTAAGAAGGTTTCGGGGGGCGACGGTCACCACGGTGGGGCGTGGAAAGTGGCCTATGCCGATTTCGTCACCGCCATGATGGCCTTCTTCATGCTGATGTGGTTGCTGAACGCGACAACCGAGAAACAACGCAAGGGGATCGCGGATTACTTCAATCCGACGATCCCGATCAACCGCATCTCCGGCGGCGGCGAGGGCGCCTTCGGGGGCGATTCCGTCTTTTCCGAAGATCAGATTGCCCAGACCGGAACGGGGGCAGCATCGTATCGGCCGACTGAGGAACGTCAGGCCCGCGGGCAGTCCTCGGCCGAGGACAAGCAGGACACCGACAAGGCTCAGTTCGATCAGATGGCCAAGTCGATTGAGCAGGCGCTGATGGGTGTGGGTGGCGAGTCGATGGTGACGCAGCAACTCGCGCGGCATATCGTGACCAAGGTGACGGACGAAGGGTTGATCGTCGAGTTTTTCGATCTGCCCGGAGAGCCGCTTTTCCTTGCCGACAGCTCTGCGCCCGCGCCGATCCTTCAGGAGCTGGCCGCCATGCTCACGCGAGTCTTCGGTCTGGTGCACAATGATCTCGCGATCAACGGACATACCCGTGCCTATCCGCAGATGCTCGCCCGCGATCCCGTCTGGGAGCTGTCGAGCGCCCGGGCGCAGGCGATGCGCGGCCTACTTGAAAATTCCGGTTTCGAGAAGCGCCGGATCCAGCGGGTCACTGGATTTGCCGATCGCAAACCGTCGGTGCAGCAGCCGATGGACGGGCGCAACAACCGGCTGGAAGTGATCTTGCTACGCGACCGGCGCTAACCCTGATTTCGAAATTTTGCGGATGTTAGGGGGATCTTAAACACCCGTGCGCCAGTGTGGCTGCCAATTTCGGACGCAGCAGCAGAAAGGCGCACTCATGTCCATTTCCTCCTCGCTGAACGCGGGCGTTGCCGGGCTGGCCGCGAATGCCACCCGACTCGCCACGATTTCGGACAATATCGCGAATTCGGGTACCTATGGCTACAAACGGGCGATTGCCGAATTCGAGAGCATGGTGATCAATCAGGCGCGTGGCGCGGGTTCTTATTCAGCGGGCGGCGTACGCGCAGCAACCACGCGCCTGATCGAAGAACGCGGGTCGCTTGTCTCCACCGCGAATGCTCTTGATATCGCGGTCTCAGGGCGCGGGATGCTGCCAGTAATCCCCTCGGTTTCGCTCGACAACACCACCGGCGATCAGCCGATGATGATGACGACCACGGGTGCCTTCCGCACCGATGCGGATGGGACGCTGAAGACGGAATCGGGCCTCGTTCTGCTCGGCTGGCCCGCCAATGCCGATGGTACGATCCCGGTTCTTCCGCGCGACACGACGGCGGGGCTCGTGCCGGTGGTGATCAATGCCAACCAGACCGCGGGCGATCCAACCACGCGGATGAATCTCGGGGTAAACCTGCCCGCCGTCGACACCGAGGCCGGCGCAACCGGAGAGGCATTGCCGCTCTCGGTCGAATATTTCGGCAATCTGGGCACCTCGGAAACACTCGACATCTCCTTCACGCCGACGATTCCGGCCACAGGTTCATCGAACACCTGGACGATGGTCATTCGCGACAGCGCGACCGTCGACGATCCGGCGACCGCCGCAACCGATGAAAGCATTATTGGCGAATATACACTGACCTTCGACGACAGCCGCGGCGCGGGAGGCACGCTCGCCTCGGTCACCGTGGTCTCGGGCGGCACCTATGACACCGCCACCGGAGCGCTCTCGCTCACCGTCGCTGGCGGCCCTCTCGAAGTGACGATCGGCAAGATCGGCGACACCAACGGCTTGACCCAACTCTCCGACAGTTTCGCGCCGACTTCGATAACCAAGGATGGCTCGCCAGTGGGCAATCTCACTGCAGTCGAGATCGATGAGAACGGCTATCTCAAGGCGACTTATGACACTGGCTTTATCCGCACCGTCTATCAAATCCCGCTGGTCGACGTGCCGAACCAGAACGGGTTGATCGCGCTCGACAATCAGACCTTTCAGGTCTCGCCAACCTCTGGGTCATTCTTTCTGTGGGACGCAGGTGACGGACCGACCGGCTCGATCGAAGGCTATGCGCGCGAAGGGTCAACGGTCGATGTCGCTCAGGAGCTGACCAATCTGATCCAGACGCAACGCGCATATTCCTCGAACGCGAAGGTGATCCAGACCGTCGACGAGATGTTGCAGGAGACCACGAATATCAAACGCTGATCCTGAACGGATCCGTCTGCGGAGGCCATGATGAGCATTTCTCAGTCCCTTTCCAACGCCTTGTCGGGGCTCAACGCTGCCTCACGCATGGCCGAGGTCGTGGCCTCCAACACCTCGAACGCCCTGACCGAAGGCTACGCGCGGCGAGAGATCCGTCTGGGCGCCCAGGTTCTGGGGGGCGACGGGGCAGGTGTCCGCGTGCTCAGCGTCGATCGCATGGTGAACGAGAGCCTGCGTAGCGATTTGCGACTCGCCGATGCCGCGGTCGGAAACGCGTCCCTGCGCAGCGATTTTCTCACGCAGCTCGAAGGTTGGCTCGGGACGCCCGAGGATCCGAATTCACTGTCACAGAAGCTCGCCGATTTCGAGGCGACGCTGATCGAGGCCTCAAGCCGCCCCGACAGCAACGAGCGCCTCGCAGCCGTTCTCGATAGCGCGGACGCAATCGCGACCCATCTCAACACAGTGTCGCGAAGCCTTCAGCAGAGCCGGATCTCCGCTGACCAGCAAATCGCCGATCAGGTCGCCTTTCTCAACGAGTCGCTCGCCCAGATTGACGAATTAAACGCAACCATCCTCTCCGAACGCGCCTCGGGCCACGACGCCAATGCGCTTCTCGACCAGCGACAGGCGCTCGTCGATCAGGTCTCGCAGATCGTTCCAGTGCGCCAGGTCGCACGCGAAAACGATCAGATAGCCCTCTTTACAACGGGCGGCGCCGTTCTGCTGGAGGGAAACCCTGCGCAAATCGGCTTCACCCCGACAGGCATCATCACCGCGGATATGACACAAGACACGGGAGCGCTTTCGGGCCTCACGTTGAACGGCATGGCGATTTCGAGCGCCGACGACCGGGTTATGGGCGGTGGCACGCTCGGCGCACTATTCGCGATCCGCGACGAGATCGCCCCTGAAGCCCAAAGCCAGATCGACGCATATGCCCGCGACCTGATCACACGCTTCTCCGATCCTGCGGTCGATCCCACGCTCCCGCTAGGCGCACCCGGTCTGTTTACCGAGAATGGCGGGCCGCTCGATCCTCTGAACGAGATCGGACTGGCGAGCCGGATCAAGATTAACGGGCTCGCCGATCCCGCCCAAGGCGGCGCGCTCTGGCGCTTGCGCGACGGTCTGGGTTCAACGGCGCCCGGCCCGGTAGGCAACTCAGAGCAGATCTCGGCGCTCGCGGATGCGCTACGACAGGAAACCCTGCCCGCCTCTGGCGATTTCGGTCCGTCCCTGCGCAGCAGTTCTGGTCTCGCCGCCGATATGCTGTCCCGCGTTTCGAGCGCCCGCCAATCCGCTCAATCACGCGAAACCTTTGCCTCAACACGCCATGAAACGCTCAACACGATGGCCCTCTCGGAAGGTGTCGATACCGATCAGGAAATGCAGAACCTGCTTCGGGTCGAAGAGCTTTACGCCGCCAATGCCCGCGTGATCCAGACTGTCGACGCGCTGATCCAACAACTTCTGGAGCTGTAAGATGAACTACCTTTCCGTCGGTGACATGGCGCAGAGCTTCCAGATGCGTCAGCATAACCTGCAACTGAAAACCGCGATGGCCAAGCTGACCGAGGAAGTGATGACCGGGCTCAAGCAAGATCTTGGGGTGGTGGTTTCCGGGGATTTCACTTCGCTTGCTGGCATCGACCGGAGCCGCTCGGTTCTCGATTCCTATGATATCGCGACGAGCGAGGCTGATCTGGTCGCCGGCACCGTGCAGAATTCGCTGCAAACGATCCGGTCGCTCAATGACGGTATCGGCGTTGCTCTGCTTTCGGCGGCAACAACCGCGACCAAACCGATGATCGACGCGACCGTCAACGACGCGGCGACACGGTTCGATACGCTGATCTCAATGTTGAATAGGAATGTCACCGGTCGCTATCTGTTCTCCGGAGGCGCCACGGATACACGTCCTTTGCCCGACTCCGTGTCAATTCTTGCTGCGCTGTCGGCAGAACTTGCCGGCGTAACCGATGCCAACGACGCGGTCGCACGGATCGACGATTGGTTTGATGATGCAGCCGGTTTCTCCGCCACGCAGTATCAGGGGAGCACGCCCCAATCCGAATTCCGGATCGCCGAGGGCGAAACCGCACGGATCGAGATCACCGCGAGCGATCCGGCTCTGCGCGATGCGATGAAGGGTATCGCGATGGCGGCGCTGCTGTCAGACGGCTTGTTTTCCGGCAATCTCGAAGCCCGCAGCAGCATGGCCAATGCTGCCGGGGCGCGGGTGATCGAAGGGGATGATGCGCTTGCCGGTCTGGCGGCCAAACTCGGAACAATCGAGGCCAAGATCGCCGATGCCGCAGTACGAAACGCGGCGGAGCGTTCGGCACTGGAGATCGCGCGCAACGAGCTGATCGGAGCGGACCCCTATGAGAGTGCAAGCGCGCTCGAAGCGGTCCGCACCCAGCTTGAGACTCTCTACACGCTCACATCGCGGCTCTCGTCGCTTTCGATGACGGATTATATGTAATGAAATTTGTCCTTCTGATCCTCACCTTGCTTTTGCCTGGGCTCGCAAGCGCTGCGCCGATCCGGATCAAGGATCTCGTCGAATTTGACGGGGTCCGGGGCAATGATCTGATCGGCTATGGGCTCGTGGTCGGGCTCAATGGCACAGGAGATGGGCTGCGCAATGCGCCTTTCACGGAAGAGATCATGTCGAACATGCTCGAACGGCTCGGCGTTAACGTTACCGGAGAGCAGTTTCGGCCGAAAAACGTCGCAGCGGTGATGGTGACGGCGACCCTGCCGCCCTTCGCCCGTGCAGGCAGTCAGATCGACGTGACGGTCTCGGCGATTGGCGATTCCAAAAGCCTTCTAGGCGGAACGCTGGTGATGACACCACTCAAGGCCGCTGATGGCGAGATTTATGCGGTCGCACAGGGCATGATCATTGCCGGCGGCGCAAGCGCCGAAGGACAGGGAGCTTCGGTGACACAAGGCGTACCGACATCAGGCAATATTCCCTCGGGCGGCCGCGTTGAGCGCGAAATCGATTTTGCGATCAACGATCTCTCGACTATCCGTCTTGCTTTGCGGACACCCGATTTTACCACCGCTGCGCGGATCGAGACCGCGATAAATCGCGACTACGGCAGACGCGTTGCCGAGATGATGGATGGCGGAACGGTCGCACTGAACATCCGCTCGACCGGAGCACGCTCTGTCGCTCATGCGATCGGCCGGGTCGAGAATCTCTCGGTAGAGCCTGAACAGCGCGCCCGCGTCGTTGTCGATCAGCGCTCAGGCACGATCGTCATGGGGCAAGACGTGCGTATTTCCCGCGTGGCCGTCAGCCAGGGGAACCTAACGCTCAAAGTCGAAGAACGCCCTCTCGTCGTGCAGCCAAACCCCTTCGCGCAAGGCGAGACGGTGATCGTGCCGCGCTCTCAGGCAACGCTGACCGAAGAACCCGGCATTCGCATGGCCGAAGTGTCTGAGGGAAGCTCCCTCTCCGAGGTGGTTGCCGGGCTCAACGCGCTCGGCGTGAGCCCACGCGACATGATCGACATCCTCAAAAGCATAAATGCAGCCGGTGCGTTACACGCTGAATTCATTGTGAATTGAGGTCGTCGGCACCAATATCGGTATGGCGCCCCATCGAGTCAGCCGTCGAGGCTTCATTCAACGCCTCGACCCGCGATCTTTTCGGTTATCGAGACGAAAGAAGCCGCCCCTTGGGACGGCTGTCTTCTCGACTATCTCGGAGGATAGTGGTGCCGGTGAAGGGACTCGAACCCCCGACCCCATCATTACGAATGACGTGCTCTACCAGCTGAGCTACACCGGCACTGTGGCGGGCGATTAGCATGCCATTTCGGGGATGTGTAGCCCCAAAATGCTCACTTCGTCGCGGTTTCCGCCTCTTCCTTTCCGTCTTCGGCCCCCTCGACGATCTCCGCCTCGGGAATCTCGGCATCCACCATCGGCTCGCTCGGCTTGCCCACGATCAGCGGCAGCATCTCCGCACCGTGCGGCAGCGGCGCGGAACCCTGCTGCGGTTCGCGCCAGCTCAACGTGTCAAAGCCACCGCAATTGTCACAGGTCGGCGCCCATTCTGCCTGAATGTTCTGACACTTGTCACAGCACCATTGCGGGCCGCGCGGCGCCGTCAGCGCCCGAGCCAGCCAACCGCGCACAACCACATCTTCCGCGCCTTCACCACGTTCGACCGCCGCCATGATCGTCAGCACGCGCGCGGTGGGATGGGTTTCGACCAGATCGCCCAGCGCACGGCGTGCTGCCGGAAAATCTTCGGCGGCGATATTCAGCTCGGCTTTCAGCAGGCGAGTCTCTTCGTGATCGGGCCGCGCCGAGAGGAAGGTCGCGAAACGTTTGAGCCGCGCCTCAGCGCTCTCGTCGGGCTTGATCTCGGCATAGGCGGCAGCAAGGTCGGGATGCGGTTGCGCCTCCCATGCCTTGCGCAAAATCCGCTCGGCAGCGCGCGGCTTACCCTTGTCGATATAGGCACGCGCCGCCATCACCACGGCCGGGATCAGGTCGGGCGAGGATTTCGCCGCAGCGATCGCTGCCTCTCGTGCCTCGACGCTCGCGCCTTCCTCCATCACGCCTTTGGCTTCTTGCAAGGCGAGCACAGCATCGCGACGCTTGTGCACATCACGCGGCAATTCACCCTGACGCAGCTTGGCCTGAAGAATCTCCCGCGCGCCTTTCCAGTCACCCTTTTCGGTCTGGAGCGACAACAGCGTGTCCTGCATCTCACGATGACGCGGCTTGAGCGCGTAGGCTTTCTGCGCCAGCTTAAGCGCGGTCTCGGTGTCGCCCTCTTCAAGCTTCTGGCGAAGCAGCCCTCGGATACCGACAAAACGCGTGCGGTCATCCGACAGCAGTCGCTTGTAGCCCTCGGTGGCGCGCTTCTTGTCCCCCGCGATCTCCGCCGCCTGAGCCATAAGAAGGTTCGTCAGTTCGGGACGTTGCAGATACCGCTCGGCCTTCGCCGCCTTGGAAAGCGCCAGGCGCCCCTCTCCGGAGGCTGCCGCAAGCATGCCCTCAGAAAGCGCCTGATAGCCTTTGCGTTCGCGATTGCGGTCGAAATAGCGGGTGATCGCCGTTTCATCTCCCGCGAGAAACCGCAGGAAAGCGACGACCAGACCGACAATCTTGATCACCAGCCAGATCAACACGAAAACGACGATCGCCGCGATCACCGCCTGAAGCGGTCCAAGGGTGAATTCCATGCCCATCGTGGTGAGCCGCAGCCCGCCAGACATATCGGCAAGATGGGCAAGCCCCAACGTGGCCGCCGCAACGACGATCAGGAAGAGCGCGATTTTGATGAAAGACCAAAGCATCTGCGTCTCCTTACTGCGCCGCGCCAAGCTGGTTGGCCGCGTCGATCGCCGCCACCCGCACCTGCGCCTTGCTCACCCAATCGGCCAGCGGTGCTTGCGCGGGCTCGGGCAGTTTACCGATTTCCTCAAGCGCGGCACCGATCTGCCCCGCATCCACATCCGCCTGCGCCCGCGAGAGCACCGCATCGGGTCCATCTCCGTCTTTCGGGGAGACCGAGCGGGCACCAATCTGCGACAGTAGGAAGGCGCCGGCGCGATCGCCGAGGCTGGACCCAGCTTCGGCCCTCCGCGCCGCATCAAGCGAAGCGCGCGCCGCATCCGGGAAGCTCGCCTGAAGCGATTGCAGGGTCGGAATGTCACCCGAAAGCGCCGCAGGAACCGCGATTCCGGCTGCGCGCATATCCGCCAGTGGCGCGTCGAGCGGCACACCCGCATCAAGCGCAGCCTTTACCCGGGCCGCCGCGGCTTGGATCATCGCAGCCTTGGCCGCCGCCTCCGATTGCGCCTTGAGAGCTTGTGCCTGCTCTTCGGCTTGCTTGATTCGCTCCTCCGCCGCTTTCGCCGCAGCCTCGATCCCGGCCTGCGCGGCGGCGTTATCGCCTTGAACCATGCCTGCGATCTGGGTCTTCAGATCTTCGACCGCGGATTTGTTTCCGCGAACTTCAGCCGAAATCTGGTCCAGCGCCGTTTGCACGCCCGAAAGATCCGGGGCAGGCGGCTGAGCCGATTTAAGGCTTGCAAGCTCCTCGCTGAGCGCATCGATCTTATTGGCCTGGGCATCGAGCTTGGCCGCAAGCGCCGCCTGCAGGTCGGCGCCTTGGGTCGAACCACCCAATCCCAGCTTTTCCGTGATGGAGGGAGGCAATTGCGGCAAGGCGTAGATCGCAACCCCTGCACCGATCACCGCAGCCGCGACACCGCCAAGCAGGGCAGAACCGAAACCACCTTTCTTGACGACAACCTGTTCAGGCTGCGTCATCGGTTCGGGGCTCGGTTCGGGTTGAGTTTCAACCTCTGCGCTTTCTTCCGGCTCCGGCGTATCGATCGTCTCTGAATAGCCTTCAGAGCTATCCTCGGTCGCAGCTTCTGCATCTGCGACTTCGGTTTCTGCCGCCGCGCTCTCGACCGTATCGCTTTCCGTCGTCTCGGTTACAGGATCGGTCGCCTCGACCGCCTCCTGCGCCGAAGCGTCCTCGGTTGGGGGCGTATCATCAATCTTGGGGGTCTCGGTCGCCGCCTCTTCAACCACGGCATCTTCCTGCAGATCTCCCGGCTTGTCTTCACTCTTGGAACTGCGGGTTGTTCGTTTCGCCATGATCTGCACCCTCCACTGCCGCACTGAAATTGCGCGTCGAAATCAATCTAGAAGCCCGTCTCGTTCGGCTCAACCCGCCTTTTGCGCGCGCAGCAAGGCAGCGAGCGCGTCGAGCATTCCCTCCAAATCGGGTCGCGGCGCGACTTGCATCGCCGTGAAACTAGGGTTTTTGCAGGCATTGGCCACTGCCTCGCTCATCATGGCGACCCACAGGGGCCCGGTCTTGGGCGGCAAGATTTCGCAAAGCCGCCGGGCCGCATTTGGTGAAAACAGCGGGATGAGGCAGGGCGCATCTCCGGTCAGCGCAGTCATCGCCGCATTGCTGGGAGGCAGGGGTTCCTGACGGTACAAAATTGCCTTTTTCGTCTCTATTCCAGCGGAACTAAGCCAATTTCCCAGATCGAATGCCACCTCTTCCCCCCGCGCGAAAAGCAAAGCTCCCTGCGGTTTTTCCGCGACAATCAACTCTCCGAGGGCTTGCGCATCACCCGGCCCGGTGACGGGGACGAAACCCGCCGCGCGGGCAGCTTGCGCGGTGCGTTGACCGACGCAATAGGCGACCCGGCCTGCGCCTTGCTCGCGCGCGGCCAAAGCTGCAACCGCATGCTGGGAGGTGAAGATCACCGCATCCGCCGACGGAATATCCGCTTCAATTTGCCGTATCCGCATCAGGGGTGAGAGCACGATGGGCCAATCGGCACCGAATCTCTCACGAAACCGCGCCGCAAAGCGCTCGGCCCCGGCACCGGGCCGGGTCACGAGAAGAATCGGTCGCGCGAGCTCCTGGACCATTCGCCGCCCCGGGATTGTGTGAACGCTCCCCCGGTGTTACCTGCGTTGAAACACCCACGCAACATGGCGCCGGATGACGAAGACGCTCACCTTTCTCGGTCTGGAATCGAGCTGCGACGATACCGCGGCGGCGATCGTGCGCGTCAATGACGGCCAGCCCGAGATCCTGTCCTCCGTCGTCGCCGGCCAAACCGAGCTGCACGCGCCCTTCGGAGGGGTTGTCCCGGAGATCGCCGCACGGGCCCATGCTGAAAAGTTGGATCTCTGTGTCGAGGAGGCGCTGGAGCAAGCCAATCTGGGGATCGATGCGCTCGACGGGATCGCCGTGACGGCAGGTCCCGGGCTGATCGGAGGCGTGATGTCGGGCGTGATGTTCGCCAAGGGCATTGCTGCCGGATCTGGGCTGCCGCTGGTCGGCGTCAATCACCTCGCAGGCCACGCGCTGACACCGCGACTGACTGATGGGCTGGCCTTTCCCTACCTGATGCTGCTCGTTTCGGGAGGGCATTGCCAGTTCCTGATCGCGCATGGGCCGGAGGACTTCACCCGGCTTGGCGGCACGATCGACGACGCACCGGGCGAGGCTTTCGACAAGGCCGCGAAACTGATGGCGCTGCCGCAGCCCGGCGGGCCTTCGGTCGAGGCTGAAGCCGCGAAGGGCGATCCGAAAGCCTTCGCCTTCCCGCGCCCGCTGCTTGATCGCCCGGGATGCGATATGTCTTTCTCCGGGTTGAAGACCGCTCTGCTGCGCGCCCGCGATCAGGTCGTGGCGGCGCATGGCGGGCTGCCGCGTCAGACGCGCGCCGATCTCTGCGCGTCGTTTCAACAGGCCGTGGCCGATGTCCTGGTCGAGAAATCGCGCCGTGCCCTGGCCGAATATCTTACGCATGACCCTGGTCATCCGGGCTTCGCCGTGGCGGGTGGCGTGGCTGCAAATAAGGCAATTCGTGCCGGTTTAGAGACTGTTTCTCAGGAAATGGGCGCAAGATTTCATGCTCCGCCCCTGCGGCTTTGCACCGACAACGCGGCCATGATCGCCTGGGCGGGGATCGAGCGCTATGAAAGCGGGGCACGCGACGGGATGGACCTGATGGCCCGCCCGCGTTGGCCGCTCGACAGAACCGCGGCGCCCCTGCTGGGCTCGGGCAAGAAAGGGGCGAAGGCATGAGCATCGCAGTTCTCGGAGCGGGCGCTTTCGGCACAGCCCTCGCGGCCAGCCTCGCGCAGAAAGGGCCGGTCACACTCTGGGCGCGCGATCCCGATCAGGCGAAGGCGATGCAGACGACGCGCGAGAATACGCGGCGGCTTGCGGGCGTAAAGCTGCCCGCGAACGTCTCTGTTACTTCAGAAATCGCATCGGCTTTCGCATCCGATACCCTGCTTCTCGCAATGCCGATGCAGCAGATGGCCGGGTTTCTGAACTCCCATGCCGAGACGCTTACAGGCAAGACTCTGGTGTCCTGCTCGAAAGGGATCGACCTGGCGACCGGTCAGGGCCCGACCGGACTGATCCGCTCGCTCGTGCAGGGCGCGCGCGCGGCGGTGCTCACGGGGCCGAGCTTTGCTGCCGATATCGCGCGCGGCCTGCCGACGGCATTGACGCTCGCCTGCGCGGATCACTCCGAGGCGCTTCAGGCCGAACTCTCGACCCCGACGCTCCGGCTTTACCGCACCACCGATACGACCGGGGCGGAGCTGGGGGGCGCGCTGAAGAATGTCTACGCAATTGCCGCTGGCACGGTGATCGGTGCGGGTCTTGGCGATTCCGCGCGCGCGGCACTGATGACCCGAGGCTTCGCCGAGATGTTGCGCGTCGCACTGGCACTGGGTGCGCGGGCCGAGACGCTTTCGGGCCTTTCGGGCTTCGGGGACCTCGTGTTGACCTGCACCTCCGAGCAGTCGCGCAATTTTCGACTCGGCTATGCGCTCGGATCGGGAGCAGGTTTCGATGCCGCAATCACCGTTGAAGGCGTCGCCACCGCGAAGGCGCTCAATGCGCTGGCCGAAAGACATCAGATCGAAATTCCGGTCGCGGCGATGGTCAACGCCCTGACCCAGCAGGAAATCAGCGTGAGCGAGGCAATGCAGATCCTGCTCGCGCGTCCCTTGAAGGAGGAATAATATGTTCTTTGCCGTCATCTGCCGCGACAAACCCGGCGCGCTTCAGATCCGTCTCGACACCCGCGAGAAGCACCTCGCCTATATCAAGGAGACGGGCATCGTCTTCATGGCGGGTCCGTTCATCGAAGAAGGCCAGATGGCTGGCTCTCTCGTGATCCTCGAAACCGACAGCCTCGACGCTGCAAAAGAATGGGCGGCCGGCGATCCCTATGCCGCAGCGGGCCTTTTCGAGACCGTGAGCGTGCAGGAATGGAAGAAGGTGATCGGCTGATGCGCTACTGGCTGTTCAAATCCGAGCCCAATAAATTTTCCTGGGACGATCTCGTCGCGAAGGGTGATGCGGGCGAGGAATGGGACGGAATTCGCAATTATCTCGCGCGCAACAACATGCGCGAGATGAAGATCGGTGATCGCGGC
The DNA here is from genome assembly GCF_000714535.1 of Thioclava pacifica DSM 10166. Lineage (GTDB taxonomy): Bacteria > Pseudomonadota > Alphaproteobacteria > Rhodobacterales > Rhodobacteraceae > Thioclava > Thioclava pacifica. The sequence goes on from NZ_AUND01000012.1 coordinate 373,359, forward strand.
CTCTTCTATCATTCGAATATCGGTAAGGAAGTCGTGGGGATTTGCGAGGTTGTAGCCGAGAGCCATCCCGATTCGACCACCGACGATCCGCGCTGGGATTGCGTGGATCTCAAGGCGGTGCGCCCCTTCACCAAGCCCGTCACTCTGGCCGATGTGAAAGCCGAGCCGCGCCTGTCGGACATGTCGCTGGTGACTTCCATGCGCCTCTCGGTACAGCCAGTGACCGAGGAAGAATGGAACATCGTCTGCGCCATGGGCGAGACTGATCCAAACTGACTTGAAAAGACATGGAGGGTTCCGGCACCCCTACCAGAACCCTCCGTCACCCACGTGCTCCCCTACGCACCACACGTGAAACTGTAAATCGGGTCTGGCCATCCTGGCCGGTCTCTTTTGCATAGCCGAACGGCTGGCTTCGCGCAAATTTATAGTCCTGCAAATCTTTCTCAAATTCAGGCTGTTATTCTTTTTCTGCTGCTATCTCCGAGCCGTTTGCACATCGACCAAAGACCGTTAGTTTACTCGCTATGAACCCGGTCATCCTCATCGCGCACGGCTCGCCGTCTGATCCCGAACCCCAAGAAAAGGCGTTGCGCGCTTTGGCCGAGGCGGTCGGCGCGCTTTTGCCCGATCGCGAGGTCCGGGGCGCGACGCTGGCGATGCCTGGCTCGCTCGAAGCCGCGCTCGATGGGCTCGATGCACCGTGGATCTATCCGTTCTTCATGGCAGAGGGCTGGTTCACCCGCACGGAATTACCGCGCAGACTGGCCGCGCTGGGGGTGGAGGCTCGCCAACTCGCACCGTTCGGAGTGGACCCGGCCCTGCCCGCTCTGATCACGCGGGTCTTGGAAGCTGCGGCACGCGAGACCGGCAATCGTTTGTCCGACTCACCGCTGATCCTCGTCGCGCATGGGTCGAAAATTGCACGCAAATCGCGCAACTCCGTCTACGATATGGCGGAAACCCTACGCCAAAATCCCGACATGCCCGCGGTGCATGTCGCGCTGATCGAAGAGCCGCCTTTTCTGAAAGACGTGGCCGAAAAGGTGCCGGACGGGCTTTGCCTGCCCTTCTTCGCCCTGCGCGCGGGTCATGTCATGGGCGATATTCCCGAGGCACTTCAAGAGGCTGGCTATCGTGGGCAGCTCTTGGCTGAGATCGGTGCCCATCGTGAGGTGCCCACCCTTATCGCGCAGGCGATTTCGCGCGGTTGATCACGGTCATTCACGCAAGCGTGGATTGTCATTAACCTGTTACAAAAGGTTTGCATAAGCGTCACCCAAGCGCCGTAGGACCCCCTCGAGGCCCAAGTTGGCCCGAGTATATGAACACTGGGAGTGATCCATGAAATCCGTGAAACTCGCCGTCTCCGCGATCGCGATCGTCGCCGCCACCGGCACCACCGCCTTCGCCCGCGACAACATCCAGGTTGCCGGTTCCTCGACCGTGCTGCCCTACGCCTCGATCGTCGCCGAAGCCTTCGGCGAGAACTTCGACTACCCGACCCCGGTCGTGGAATCCGGCGGCTCGTCCTCGGGCCTGAAGCGTTTCTGCGAAGGCGTTGGCGAAAACACGATCGACGTGGCAAACGCCTCGCGCAAGATCAAGGACAAGGAAATCGCGACCTGCGCCGAGAACGGCGTGACCGATATCATGGAAGTCCGCATCGGCTATGACGGCATCGTCTTCGCCAGCCAAAAAGACGGCCCGGCTTTCGACGCCTTCGACCCGTCCGACATCTACAACGCGCTCGGCGCGAAGGTGATGAAAGACGGTCAGCTCGTCGACAACACCTACGCGAAGTGGAACGAGTTCAACGCAGCCCTTCCCGACGCTGACATCATCGCCTTCATCCCGGGCACCAAGCACGGCACCCGCGAAGTCTTCGAAGAGAAGGTTCTCGAGGCTGGCTGTGAGGCCACCGGCGCCATGGAAGCCTATGTCGCTTCGGGCATGGACGAGAAAGCCGCCGCGAAAGAGTGCATGAAAGTGCGCACCGACGGCAAGGCCGTGGACATCGACGGCGACTACACCGAAACCCTCGCCCGTATCGGCTCGAACCCGAACGGCATCGGCGTCTTCGGTCTGGCCTTCTACGAGAACAACACCGACAAGCTGAAAGTCGCGACCATGTCCGGCGTGACCCCCTCGACCGAAACCATCGCTTCGGGCGACTACCCGGTGTCGCGTCCGCTCTTCTTCTACGTGAAGAAAGCACATATCGGTCAGATCCCGGGCCTGAAGGAATATGCCGAGTTCTTCGTCTCCGACGACATGGCTGGCGCCGATGGTCCGCTCGCTCAATACGGCCTCGTGTCGGATCCGGAACTGGCCCAGACCCAGGAAGCCGTGGCCGCCGAGACCACGATGAACTCGGGCATGTAAACCTTGCCCCGGGGGCGGCCCAGCGCCGCCCCCAACGCCTTTTTGGTCCTTTTCCAAAGACAAGAGTTCCCGATGGCTGTTTTGTGGATCGCTGTGCTCCTCGCGGCACTGACGCTTGGCGGGTTTTTCGCCGGACGTATGCGTGCGTTGCAAACCGCAGGCGGCGACCCTCGCCTGCTGCATTCCCTGCCGAGCTATTCGGGCATGCTGGTCGCGATGGCGACGCTCCTGCCCGCGCTCGTTCTCTATGTGCTGCTGGTTATCTTCCAGGCCAATCCGATCCTGCAAATCGTGGTGACGGCAATCGCCGCGCTGATTGGCCTCGCGTTGAGCCTGCGGCTGATCGCGCGCGATTTCCGCGCCCGCAACGCGGTCGAAGCAGGGATCAAGGGTCTGCTGATCGCGGCGGCAAGCCTCGCAATCCTGACCACGATCGGCATCGTTCTTTCGCTCGTCTTCAACACGATCGAGTTCTTCCGCCTCTATCCGATCACCAAGTTCTTCTTCGGCACCGAATGGACCCCGAGTTTCGGTGGCGGGTCGGAGCTGGGGATCCTGCCGCTTCTGTGGGGCACGCTTTATATTTCCTTCATCGCCCTCGCGGTCGCCGTGCCGATCGGGCTATTCGCGGCGATCTACCTCTCCGAATACGCGACACGCTCGGTGCGCGGCGTGGTCAAGCCGCTGCTCGAGGTGCTCGCGGGTATCCCGACCATCGTTTACGGTCTCTTTGCGCTTCTCACCGTCGGCCCGTTCCTGCTGTCGATCTTCGGTCCGGCCGGTCCCACGGCCGCTTTCGCCGATGGTGGCTGGATGCATGCGGGTACTGCGGTGATGACCGCTGGCCTCGTGATGGGGATCATGCTTATCCCCTTCGTCTCCTCACTCTCCGATGACATCATCAACGCGGTGCCGCAGAGCCTGCGTGACGGTTCCTACGGGCTGGGCGCGACAAGATCCGAGACCATCAAGCAGGTCGTGCTGCCCGCCGCCCTTCCCGGCATCGTCGGCGCCGAACTGCTGGCCGCATCGCGCGCGATCGGCGAGACGATGATCGTCGTGCTCGGCGCCGGTGCTGCTGCTCGTCTCAGCATGAACCCGTTCGAAGCAATGACGACCGTCACCGCGAAAATCGTCAGCCAGCTCACCGGCGATGCCGATTTCGCATCGCCCGAGGCACTGGTCGCCTTCTCGCTCGGCATGACGCTCTTCATCCTGACGCTGGGGCTCAACATCTTCGCGCTCTACATCGTGCGCAAATATCGGGAGCAATACGAATGAGCGACGCGACCCTGCACGACGCGCAGCCGACGAAACGCTCGCTGCACCAGATCGACGCGCGCACCAAGCGCCGAAACGCCGCCGAGTCCCGCTTCAAGATGCTCGGCATCGGCGCAATCGGCATCGGTATCGCCTTTCTGATCATCCTGCTCTCGACGATTGTCGTGAACGGCGCTTCTGCCTTCCAGCAGAGCTTTCTCGAAGTGCCGGTCTACCTGGACCCGGCGAAGCTCGACAAGAAAGGCAATCGCGACCCGGCCGATCTGAAGAAGGCGACGACCTTCACCTATGCCCCGCTGATCGAAAAAGGGCTGCTCGACGCGGTTCAGAGCGCCGGGATCGAGACTCCGCTTTCGAAGACAAAGGACATGAAGAACCTGATCTCCAGCTCGGCCGCGGCCCAGCTGCGTGATCGCGTTCTCGCCGATCCCTCTCTGATCGGGCAAACGGTAACCGCGAAAATCCTCGCCTCCTCGCGGGTCGACGGTTACCTCAAAGGCCGGGTTCATCGTGCCGAGATCGCGCAGGACAAGAACATCACCGTCGAACAGCTTGATCTCGCCGACGCGCTGATCAAGGCCGGGATCCTGCACAAGAGTTTCAACCTCGATTTTATCCTCGGCTCCGACGCGTCCGACAGCCGCGCCGAACAGGCCGGTATCGGGGTGTCGATGCTCGGCTCATTCTACATGATGCTGGTGGTGCTGGTGCTGGCCCTGCCGATCGGCGTCGCCGCTTCGATCTATCTTGAGGAATTCGCGCCGAAAAACCGTTTCACCGACCTGATCGAAGTGAATATCTCGAACCTCGCGGCTGTCCCCTCGATCGTCTTCGGGATCCTCGGCCTCGCGGTGTTCATTCAGTTCGCGCACCTGCCGCAATCGGCCCCGCTGGTCGGTGGCCTCGTGCTGACCCTGATGACGCTGCCGACGATCATCATCTCGACCCGCGCTGCACTGAAGGCCGTGCCGCCCTCCATCCGCGATGCGGCGCTGGGCATCGGCGCCTCGAAAATGCAGGCTACGTTCCACCACGTTCTGCCGCTCGCGATGCCCGGCATCCTGACCGGCACGATTATCGGTCTTGCTCAGGCGCTGGGTGAAACCGCTCCGCTCCTGCTGATCGGGATGGTGGGCTTCATCGCCACGAATGCGCCGGACGGGTTCTGGGACGGTTTCGTCTCGCCGAACTCGGCCATGCCCGCGCAAATCTACGAATGGGCCAAGCGCGCCGACCCGGCATTTTACGAACGCGCTTGGGGGGGTATCATCATTCTGCTGATCTTCCTTCTGGGCATGAACATCATCGCCATCATCCTGCGCCGCAAATTCGAGCGTCGCTGGTAAGGAGGCAGGATCATGAACGATATGACGTTTACGGAGAGAGCCGTGACTACGGACGAGATCAAGATCACCGCGCGCGACGTGCAGGTCCACTACGGCGAGACCCACGCCATCAAGGATGTCAGTGTCGATATTCTCGACAAGACGGTCACCGCCTTCATCGGCCCGTCGGGCTGCGGGAAATCGACCTTCCTGCGCTGCCTGAACCGGATGAACGACACGATCGACATCTGCCGCGTAGATGGCGATATCCTGCTCGATGGCGAAGATATCTACGACAAGCGCGTCGATCCGGTGCAGCTGCGCGCGAAGGTGGGCATGGTGTTCCAGAAGCCGAACCCCTTCCCCAAGTCGATCTATGACAATGTCGCCTACGGGCCGAAGATTCACGGGCTGACCCGCTCGCGCGCCGAACTCGACGAGGTGGTGGAGAGCTCGCTGCGCAAGGCCGCTCTCTGGAACGAGGTGAAGGATCGCCTCCATGCGCCCGGCACCGGCCTTTCGGGTGGTCAGCAGCAGCGCCTGTGCATCGCGCGTGCCGTCGCGACTTCGCCTGAAGTGCTTCTGATGGACGAGCCGTGCTCGGCACTCGACCCGATCGCTACCGCCCAGGTCGAGGAATTGATCGACGAGCTGCGCGCGAATTTCTCTGTGGTGATCGTGACGCACTCGATGCAGCAAGCCGCGCGCGTGTCGCAGAAGACGGCCTTTTTCCATCTCGGCAACCTCGTGGAATACGACGATACCGACAAGATTTTCACCAATCCGACCGACCCGCGGACGGAAAGCTACATTACCGGCCGCATCGGCTGAGGAGGAACAGGCATGAGCGAGCATATTCTTTCCGCCTTTGACCGCGATCTGGAGAAAGTTCAGGCGCTGGTCGTGAAAATGGGCGGTCTTGTTGAAGAGCAGATCCTGGAAAGCGTCCGCGCATTAGAAGAGCGCGATGGCGAACTTGCACAGCGCGTCCGCGATCAGGACAAGGCCGTCGATGCGCTGGAAGAGACGATCAATGACGAGGCTGCGCGCCTGATCGCCCTGCGCGCCCCGGCCGCGCGTGACTTGCGCGTGACCCTTTCGGTCATCAAGATCTCCGCCAGCCTCGAGCGCGTCGGTGACTATGCCAAGAACATCGCCAAGCGCAGCCAGGTTCTGCTTGAAAGCCCCCAGATCAACGGCACAACCGCCGCGATCCGCCGCATGGCGCAAGCGACCGAATCGATGCTGCGTGACGCGATCGACAGTTATATCCAGCGCGACGCACAGCTCGCCGCGGATGTGCGCGGCCGCGATATCGAAGTCGACCAGATGTATAACGCGCTGTTCCGCGAATTCCTGACTTACATGCTGGAAGATCCGCGCAACATCACGCCCTGCATGCACCTGCACTTCATCGCCAAGAATATCGAGCGTATGGGCGACCACGCGACCTCGATCGCCGAGCAAGTGATCTATCTCGTCACCGGCGAGCTCCCCGAGGATTCGCGCCCGAAAAGCTCGAGCGTGGTGAAGACGGAGTCCTGATAGATGTCGCCCGCTCAACAGCCCTGCGTTCTTGTCGTCGAGGATGAATCCGCCCAGCGCGAGGTTCTCAACTACAACCTCGAAGCCGAAGGATTCCGTGTCGTGATGGCGGAAAATGGCGACGAAGGGCTGCTGCTCGTGAACGAGGAAAAGCCCGACCTTATCGTGCTGGACTGGATGCTGCCCAATGTTTCGGGCATCGAGATCTGCCGCCGCGTCAAGGCCAATTCCGAGACCCGCAACATCCCGATCATCATGCTCTCAGCGCGCTCCGAAGAAGTGGATCGCGTGCGCGGGCTGGAAACCGGCGCCGATGATTACGTCGTGAAACCCTATTCGGTTGTCGAGCTGATGGCCCGCGTGCGCACCCAGCTGCGCCGCACCCGCCCCGCCACGATGGGTGAGAGACTCAGCTACGAGGATATCCTGCTTGACGCCGAGGAACACCGGGTCTTCCGCGACGGCCAGCCCCTGAAACTCGGGCCGACCGAGTTCCGCCTGCTCTCGACCCTGATGGAAAAGCCCGGTCGCGTCTGGACGCGCGATCAGCTTCTAGACCGGGTCTGGGGCCGCGACATCTATGTCGATACCCGCACGATCGACGTGCATGTCGGGCGGTTGCGCAAGGCGCTGATGGCCTATGGCGGCTCCGATCCGGTACGCACGGTGCGCGGAACCGGTTACGCCCTCGGCTGAGCGGACAGGAAATCGGCAACCTCGGCACCGGTTGGAATCGCATCCGCCGTGCCGGACCGGGTGACTTTCAGCGCCGCAGCCGCAGCCGCGACCCGCATCGCTTCATCCACGGCGAGCCCTTCCGAAAGGCTCGCGACGAGGTAACCGGTATAGGTGTCGCCCGCGCCGGTCGTATCGACCGCCTCGACAGGAAACCCCTTAACCCGGATCTCGTGGCCCCGAGCGACATCATGCCAGACGGCACCCTTGGCCCCGAGCGTCACCAGAACATTCTCGACCTCAAGCTCCCCAAGCGTCACGCCAAGCGCCGAACAAAGCTGCGCGGCCTCGATCTCATTCACGATAAGGAGCGAGACAAAGGGCAGCACCGCCCGCGTCGCTTCCGCATCGAAAGGGGCCGCGGAATAGATCACGAATAGACCCTGTTCCTGCGCAAATCGCGCCGCCTCGACCTGCAACCCTGTCTCATTCTGCAAGATCAGAGCATCACCCGCCCCGGCGCCATCGAGAGCCTGTTTCACATGCGACTCCGCGATCTCGCGGTTCGCACCGGCATGGATCACGATGGCATTCTCACCACCCGCATCGACCGTGATGATCGCGTGCCCCGAAGCGCCTTCGACTTCGCAAACATGGGCGCAATCGACCCCGGCCGCCTCCAGGCGCTCGAGCATCCAACGCCCATCGGCCCCGATCGCCCCGATATGGCGCACCTTTGCCCCGGACCGTGCAATCGCGACAGACTGGTTCGCACCCTTGCCACCAAGACCCAGCGTATAGCTCTCGGCTGCGAGCGTCTCTCCCGGTGCGGGCAAGTGTTCGAGCCGATAAAGATGGTCCGCATTGATCGATCCGAGATTGTAGATCATCGGCCCATCCTTCTTCTTGATATCAAATATCTCGGGGGCTGCGCGCGAGCGCAGCGGGGCAGAGCCCCTCCCCGTCCAGAATCAATCCTTCAGACAGAGCTTGCACGACGCCAGTGCCGCCATGTTCAGGATGTCGTTCACCGTCGACGAGGTCGAGCAGAGCTGAACCGCATGGCTCGTTCCAGTCAGGATCGGCCCGATCACCGTGGCCCCTGCCATCTCCTGCATCAGCTTCACCGAGATCGAGGCCGAATGGCGCGCCGGGACGACAAGAATATTCGCCGGACCGGTCAGACGACAGAACGGGTAGTTCTTCATCTGATCCATGTTCAAGGCCACATCGACGGTCATCTCACCATCATATTCGAAATCCACCCCGCGCGCGTCGAGCACTTTCGGCGCGACATGCATCTTCGTCGCGCGTTCCGAGACCGGATACCCGAAGGTCGAGAAGGAACAGAAGGCCACGCGCGGCTCGAGACCCAGCCCCCGCGCCACATGCGCCCCCGCCGTCGCGATATCGGCCAGGTCTTCCTCGTCGGGCCATTCATGCACCAGCGTATCGCCGATCAGCACGACCCGGCCCTTGTTCAGCACCGCCGTGATCCCCACCGCGCCATCCGAGGGCTTGGCGTCGATCACCTTGTTGATGAGTTCCAGCACATGCGCCGATTTCCGCGTGGCCCCGGTCACCATCCCGTCGCCATGCCCATGCACCAGCATCAGCGCCGCAAAGACATGCCGGTCGCGGGTCGCCAGCTTATGCGCGTCTTCCTTGTCCACGCCCTGACGTTGCAGGCGCGCATAGAGGAAATCCTTGTAGGTCTCGGTATGTTTGGAGTTTGCCGAGTTGACGACGCGCAATTCGCGATACGCATCTCCAAGACCCGCCGCTTCGAGTTTTTCCTTCACATCCTGCTCGCGGCCGACGACAAGCGCCTGCCCCATGCCCGAGCGCTGATAGGCAACGGCCGCACGCAGCACACGCGGATCGTCACCTTCGGCGAAGATCATTTTCGCTTGCGCCTGACGCGCGCGGCTCTGGATGCCCTGCAGGATCGAGGCGGTCGGGTCCATCCGCGCCTTGAGGCTTTGCGCATAGCCTTCCATATCGATGATCGGACGGCGCGCGACGCCGGTATCCATCCCCGCTTTCGCCACCGCCGGCGGGATCACATGGATCAGGCGCGGATCGAAGGGCGTGGGAATGATGTAATCGCGCCCGAAGCTCAGCTTGCGGCCATAGGCCATCGCGACCTCATCAGGCACATCCTCGCGGGCCAGCTCGGCCAGCGCACGGGCGCAGGCGATCTTCATCTCGTCATTGATCGCGCGCGCATGAATATCGAGCGCGCCGCGGAACAGGTAGGGGAACCCGAGGACGTTGTTCACCTGGTTCGGATAATCCGAGCGCCCAGTCGCCACGATCGCATCCGGGCGCACCGATTGGGCCTCTTCGGGCGTGATCTCGGGATCGGGGTTCGCCATCGCGAAGATCACCGGATTATCGGCCATCGCCTGCACCATCTCGGGCGTGACAGCTCCCTTGGCCGAGACGCCGAGGAACACGTCGGCCCCCTCCATCGCCTCTTCCAGCGAGCGCGCCTCGGTCACCGCCGCATGGGCCGATTTCCACTGGTTCATGCCCTCGGTGCGACCCTGATAAATCACACCCTTTGTGTCGCACATGATGCAATTGTCGTGCTTGGCGCCCATAGCCTTCACAAGCTCAAGGCACGCGATCCCGGCCGCGCCCGCACCGTTGAGCACGATCTTGCAGTCCTCGATCTTCTTGCCCGACAACTCCAGCGCGTTGATCAGACCTGCGGCACAGATCACCGCCGTGCCGTGCTGATCGTCATGGAACACCGGGATGTCCATCATCTCCTTGAGCCGCTGCTCGATGATGAAACATTCCGGCGCCTTGATATCCTCGAGGTTGATCCCCCCGAAGGTCGGCCCCATCAGCTTGACCGCGTTGATGATCTCGTCGGCATCCTCGGTATCAAGCTCGATATCGATCGCGTTCACATCCGCGAAGCGCTTGAAGAGGACCGCCTTGCCTTCCATCACCGGTTTCGAGGCCAGTGCACCGAGATTACCCAGCCCCAGAATGGCCGACCCGTTCGAGATCACCGCAACCATGTTGCCCTTGACCGTGTAATCATAGGCCAGCTCGGGGTTCTCCGCGATCGCTTCGACCGGAACGGCAACGCCCGGGCTATAGGCCAGCGACAGATCGCGCTGCGACGTCATCGGCTTGGATGCGGTGATGTCGTACTTCCCCGGACGCGGGTCGAGGTGATATGCCAGCGCCTCTTCGGGCGTGATACGGTTCTTGGTGGGCATGGGCCGGTGCTCCTCCTGCAATTCGCCCCTCTTAACGTCCCGTGATCCTTCACTCAACGGAATTGCGCCCGAATCCGGGGTTTTGTAGGGTCGCCGGACAGCGATTTGGGGGGCACATGGCCAAGCCGACCGTCACACCGATGATGGAGCAATATCTGGGGATCAAGGAGGCCAATCCGGGCGCGCTCCTGTTCTACCGGATGGGCGACTTCTACGAGATGTTCTTTCAGGATGCGGTCGATGCGGCCGCCGCCCTCGATATCGCTCTGACCAAGCGTGGCCAGCACCTGGGGGAAGATATCGCGATGTGCGGCGTCCCGGTCCATGCCGCCGAAGGCTACCTGCTGACCCTGATCCGCAAGGGCTTCCGCGTGGCGATCGCCGAGCAGATGGAAGATCCCGCCGAGGCGAAGAAACGCGGCTCGAAATCTGTCGTGAAACGCGATGTCGTGCGATTGGTGACCCCCGGCACGCTGACCGAGGAAAGCCTGCTCGAAGCACGTCGCCATAACTTCCTCGCCGCCTGGACCGAAGTCCGCGACGAGGCGGCGCTGGCCTGGGTCGATATCTCCACCGGCGAGTTTCGGGTCACACCCTGCCCGCTCTCGCGGCTGGGACCCGAGCTTGCACGCCTTGCCCCGCGCGAAGTGCTGGTCAGCGAGGCAAAAGAGGCCGATTGCGCCGAAATAGTCTCTGATATGCGCGCAGCAATGACTCCCCTCTCGCGCGCGAGCTTCGACAGCCAGGCGGCCGAGACGCGGCTGCAAGCGCTCTATTCCGTCGGCTCGCTCGACGCTTTCGGAAGTTTCTCCCGTGCCGAGATGGCGGCGATGGGCGCGATCGTCGATTACCTCGAGATCACCCAGAAAGGGAAACTTCCCCTGCTGCGCCGCCCGATCCACGAGGAAAGCGACGCCGCGATGCAGATCGACGCCGCGACCCGGCGCAATCTGGAACTGACGCAGGCCTTGTCTGGCGGGCGCGACGGCTCGCTGCTGAATGCGATCGACCGCACCGTGACCGCAGGCGGCGCGCGACTGCTCGAACGGCGTCTGTCCGCCCCCTCGCGCAAGCTCTCGGAAATCCACACCCGTCACGACGCCGTCCGATTCCTGCTCAACGAGACCCGTTTTGCCGAGGATCTGCGCGCCGATCTCAAGCGCTGCCCCGACATGGACCGCGCCCTGTCACGCCTCGCGCTCGATCGGGGCGGCCCGCGTGACATGGCCGCGATCCGCAACGGTCTGGAACAGGTCGAACGGATCGCCGGGGCGCTTGGCTCGGTCGATGCACCGGATCTTCTCTCCGGTGTGGCCAAGGCATTGGTCGGCCATGAAAGCCTCACCGCGCTTCTCGATGCCGCCCTGATTGCCGAGCCGCCGCTTCTGGCGCGCGATGGCGGGTTCATCGCCTCCGGCTATGACGAAGAGCTCGACCAGACCCGCCAGCTGCGCGACGAAGGCCGCGGCGTGATCGCGAAGATGCAGGCCGAATATATCGAGGCCACGGGGATCAATTCCCTGAAGATCAAGCACAACAACGTGCTGGGCTATTTCATCGAGACCACCGCCACCCATGCCGAGAAGATGCTCGCCCCGCCGCTGTCCGAACGCTTCATCCATCGTCAGACCACCGCCAACCAGGTGCGTTTCACGACCGTCGAACTGAGCGAGATCGAAACCCGGCTTCTGAACGCAGGCAACCATGCGCTGGAGATTGAAAAAAGGCTCTATTCGAGCCTGAAACAGGCCATTCTCGACCATGCCGGGCCGATCAACGAGGCCTCGCGCGCCCTAGCCGAAATCGACCTCGCCGCCGCCTTCGCAACGCTTGCGCGCGCCGAGGACTGGACAGAACCCAAGGTCGATGACAGCCGCGCCTTCATCGTCGAGGGCGGGCGTCACCCGGTCGTCGAAGCCTCGCTGAAGAAATCCGGCGAACCCTTCATCGCCAATGATTGCGAACTCACGGAAGGTACGACCCCCGCGATCTGGCTGCTCACCGGCCCGAACATGGCCGGTAAATCGACCTTCCTGCGCCAGAACGCCCTGATCGCGCTTCTCGCCCAGGCCGGCAGCTTCGTCCCGGCGAAAGCTGCGCATATCGGTCTTGTTTCACAACTCTTCAGTCGCGTCGGCGCCGCGGACGATCTCGCGCGCGGACGCTCGACCTTCATGGTGGAAATGGTGGAGACCGCCGCGATCCTGAATCAGGCCGATGACCGCGCCCTCGTTATCCTGGACGAGATCGGCCGCGGCACTGCGACCTATGACGGCCTCTCGATCGCCTGGGCGGTGATGGAACACCTTCACGCCAGCAACCGCTGCCGCGCGCTTTTCGCCACGCATTACCACGAGATGACCGCACTTTCCGCGAAACTCGACGGCGTGGAAAACGCGACCGTCGCGGTCAAGGAGTGGGAAGGCGAGGTGATTTTCCTCCACGAGGTCCGCAAAGGCGCGGCCGATCGGTCCTATGGCGTTCAGGTCGCCCGGCTCGCAGGGCTCCCCCATTCCGTCGTGGAACGGGCACGTGTCGTTCTCGATGCGCTTGAAAAAGGCGAGCGCGAAGGCGGCGGAAAGAAACAGGCGGTAATCGACGATCTGCCGCTCTTTTCAGTCTCTAACACGCCGCAACCGGCCCCGGCACCCGCCGGAAATTCCGAGCTGGAAGACCGCCTGAAAACACTGATCCCCGACGACATGACGCCGAAAGAAGCGCTCGACGCCCTCTACGAACTTCGAGCCCTCCTCACGGAATGATCTTCTTCTTGATGCAAATATCTCGGGGGTCTGGGGGCAGAGCCCCCAGCTACACCGTCAGCTCTTCGGCGTGGAGCTGACGCCCACTTTCGCCGGGCGCAGCAGCCGGTCGTGAATCATGAACCCGTTTTCCATGACCTGGATGATGTCGCCGGCCTTGGTGCCGGGCACAGGCGCCTCGAACATCGCCTCATGCATCTGCGGATCGAACTTCTCGCCAAGCTCCGGTTTGACAGCGGTGATGCCGTGGCGGCCGAAAACGTTGAGAAGCTCGCGCTGGGTCAGCTCGACGCCTTCAACGAGCGCACCAGCCTGGGCCCGGACCTCTTCACTCGCCGCTTCCAATGCGCGCGAGAGCGCGTCGAACACCGGCAACATATCACGTGCCAGACGCGTGCCACCGTAATTCGCCGCTTCCTGACGTTCCTTGTCGGCCCGCTTGCGCGCATTCTCGGCATCGGCCAGCGCACGCATGAAACGGTCTCGGAACTCGTCGCGCTCGGCGCGCAGCGCCTCAAGCTCGTCGCTCTCTTCTGCCATTACGTCTTCGAAGGTTTCGTCAATCTGCGCCTGATCTTCGGCAATCTCGTCTTTTTTCTCGCTCATGCCATTCACCCTTTGCCCTGGCCGGAAATCATCCGCCCGACCAGCTGCGCTGTGTAATCCACGATCGGCACGATCCGCCCGTAATTGAGCCGCGTGGGCCCGATCACTCCGACCGCACCAATGATCTTTCGGTCAGCGTTCATATATGGAGAGACCACCAAAGAGGAACCCGAAAGAGAGAAAAGTTTATTCTCCGAGCCAATAAAAATGCGCACGCCCTCACCATCCTCGGCCAGATCGAGGAATTCAGCGATATCGCGCTTGCGCTCGAGGTCGTCGAAGAGCGATCGGATCCGGTCGAGATCATCTTCGGAGCCCAGCAAATTCGCCCGCCCACGCACGATCAGACGCTCGTAGCTCTCGCCCTTGTTCTCCCAGGCCGCCAATCCGCTATCGATCAGCGCGGTCGCGAGCGAATCGATCTCGGAGCGATGCTTGGCGATCTCTCGCTGAATATGACCGCGCAGCTCGGAGAGCGTCCGGCCCTCGGCCATCGCATTGAGGAAATTCGCGGCCTCGCGCATCGAGGACGGCGTTTGTCCGATTGGCGGCGTGAAAACGCGGTTTTCGACCTGCCCATCCGCAAAGACCAAGACGACCAGCGCACGGTCAGGCGCGAGCGAGACGAACTCGATGTGCCGGATCGGCGCTTCATGCTTCGGCGCAAGAACAAGGCTCGCCCCTTGGGTCATGCCCGAAAGCGCGTTCGACACCCGGTCCAGCAAAGACCCGACATCGCCGGAATTCGCGCCCATCGTCGCATCCAGCGCCGCGCGGTCTTCATCGCCCAGATGGTTCACTTCCATCACGCCATCGACGAAAAGCCGCAGACCCATCTGCGTCGGAATCCGCCCTGCCGAGACATGCGGGCTGTCGAGAAGACCGAGGTATTCCAGGTCCTGCATCACGTTGCGGATCGTCGCCGCCGAGAGCTTTTCGCTCATCGCGCGCGTCAAGGTGCGCGAGCCAACCGGGTCGCCCGTCGAGAGATAACCCTCAACCACCCGCCGGAACACCTCACGGGAGCGGTCATTCAGTTCGGAAAGAATGTTGTTCTGGTCGCTCATCGCACCTCATCCACCGTGAATTAAAGCTGCGTGAGGCCGAAGGTCAATCTCGGCCGGGGGGTTGCATCGCTGCTTGAGCGCGATCAAATGGGACGCAAACCAATTCAAAGGATCTCAGAAATGCGCCCTTCCGGTAGAGAGCTAAGCGACCTTCGCCCGATTTCAATCGAGACCGGTGTCACGAAACACGCGGAAGGGTCGTGCCTGATCAAGATGGGCGACACGCATGTGCTGTGCACCGCGACGATCGAGGACCGCGCGCCGTCGTTCCTGAAGGGCTCGGGCCTTGGCTGGGTGACGGCGGAATACGGGATGCTGCCGCGCGCCACCAACACGCGCAACCGGCGCGAGGCTGCGGCGGGCAAGCAGGGCGGTAGAACCGTTGAAATTCAACGCCTTATCGGTCGCGCCCTGCGCGCTGGCGTGGATCGTTCCGCGCTGGGTGAGCGTCAGATCGTGGTCGATTGCGATGTGATTCAGGCCGATGGCGGCACGCGCTGCGCCTCGATAACCGGCGGCTGGGTCGCGCTGCGTCTGGCGGTGAACAAGCTGCTGAAGACCGGCGCCTGCACCTCCGATCCGCTGATGGACCATGTCGCCGCGATTTCCTGCGGGATCTATGCGGGCCAGCCCGTCGCCGATCTCGACTATGCCGAGGATAGCGAAGCGGGCACGGACGGCAATTTCATCATGACCGGCGCGGGTAAGCTGATCGAAGTTCAGATGTCGGCCGAGGGCGCGACCTTTTCGCGCGATCAGATGAACAAGCTGCTCGATCTGGCCGAAGCGGGCGTCGCCCAGCTGGTCGCTGCACAGAAGGCCGCCACCGCATGAGGGCTTTCACCGACAAGAAGCTGCTGGTCGCCACGCATAACGCGGGCAAGCTCGAGGAGATCAAGGCGATCCTTGCGCCTTTCGGCATTGAGGTTGTCGGCGCGAAGGAGATGAACCTCCCCGAACCCGAGGAGACCGAGAGCACCTTTGTCGGCAACGCCCGGATCAAGGCCCATGCCGCCGCGAAGGCGACGGGCCTGCCTGCGCTGGCCGACGATTCCGGCATCGAGGTCGATTGCCTGAACGGTGCGCCGGGCGTCTACACCGCCGATTGGGCAACCACGCCGACCGGGCGCGATTTCACCATGGCGATGGAGAAGACCTGGAAAGCCTGCGACGAGATCGCGGCCCCTGCTCCACGCACCGCCCGGTTCCGTGCGACCCTCGTTCTGGCCTGGCCCGACGGGCATGACGAAGTCTTCGACGGTCGCGTAGAGGGCCAATTGGTTTGGCCGATGCGCGGCAAGCTCGGCCACGGCTACGATCCGATGTTCCAACCCGACGGCTACGACCTGACCTTCGCCGAGATGGACGCCGAGCAGAAGAACGAGATCTCGCATCGCGCCGATGCATTCCGCAAATTCGTGAAAATCTTCGAGGCCTGACATGTCCAAGCGGCAAAATATCTCCGGCGGATCGCCCTACGAGCCAAAACTCGGCTATTCCCGTGCCGTCGTCCAAGGCGATTGGTGCTTCGTCGCCGGCACTACCGGAGCGGACCCGGAAACCAAGGTTTTTCCCGATTCCGTGCTGGAACAGGCTCGAAATACGCTCACGACGATCCGTGGCGTGCTCGACCAGGCGGGCTTTTCGATGAGCGATGTCGTCCGGGCGAATTACATCATCACCGACCCCTCCTACATGGAAGAGATCATCCCCGCGCTGAGCGAAGCGTTCGGTGATATCCGCCCGGCGGCAACGATGATCGTCGCCGGTCTGGTCAATCCTGCGATGAAGGTCGAGATCGAAGTCACGGCCTTCCGCGGATGATCGAAGATTGGCGGCACGGGGGCTTCGGCCTCTATCTCCACTGGCCGTTCTGTGCCGCCAAATGCCCCTATTGTGACTTCAATTCCCATGTCGCGACTGCGATCGACCAAAAGCGTTGGCAATCCGCCTATCTCTCCGAGATCGACCGCGCCGCTCGGGAAACCGAAGGACGAATTCTGAACACGGTCTTCTTCGGTGGCGGCACGCCATCGCTGATGGATCCCGACCTTGTCGCCGCAATCCTCGACAGGGTTCGTGCTTCTTGGCCACTTTCGAACGATCTTGAGATCACCCTCGAAGCAAACCCCACAAGTATCGAATCCGGCAAGTTTAGAGCCTTTTCCGAGGCAGGCGTGAACCGGATTTCGATGGGGATGCAGGCGCTGAACGACGATGATCTGCGCCGACTGGGACGGATGCATTCGGTGGCCGAGGGGCGCCGCGCCTTTGATATTGCGCGCAACCAATTCGACCGCGTCAGCTTCGACCTGATCTATGCCCGTCAGCATCAGACGCTCGACGCCTGGGGCGCCGAACTGAATGAAGCGCTGAACATGGCGATCGACCACCTGTCGCTCTATCAGCTTACAATCGAACCCGGCACGGTTTTTGGAGCACGGCATGATCTGGGCAAGCTTCCCGGGCTGCCGCAGGACGAAAGCGCGGCGGATATGTATTTCCTGACGCAAGAAATCTGCGAACGGCATGGGCTGCCAGCCTATGAAATCTCCAATCATGCGCATCCGGGCGCGGAAAGCCGGCACAACCTGATCTACTGGCGCTATGGCGACTATGTCGGGATCGGTCCGGGTGCGCATGGGCGCCTGACACTGAACGGGCGGCGCCACGCAACAGACACGCCGAAGCAGCCAGGCGCCTGGCTGAAACAGGTCGAAGAAACGGGGAGCGGCGAAAACACGCGGGAAGCGCTGGATGACGAAGAACAGGCGATCGAGTATCTTCTTTTTTCTATGCGGCTCTCCGAGGGTCTCGAAGCGGCAAGATTCGAGCAGATTTCCGGCGCGCCGCTCGATCCGAACGCCGTCGCACATCTTGAGGAAATTGGCATGATTACGCAGAAACAGGGTCGAATTTCAGCAACGAAAGAAGGTCAGCCCGTTCTCAATGCCATCATCCGAGAGCTGATGCCCTGATGCGCATCCTCTGGCTCATTCTCGGCCTGATATCTTTCGCGATCGGTGTGATCGGGATCTTCCTGCCGCTCGTTCCGACCGTACCGCTCATGCTGCTTGCGACGTTTTTCTTCGCCCGATCTTCCGAACGATTGCACCAATGGCTGGTCACCCACCCGCGCTTTGGGCCCTCGATCCTCGACTGGCAGGAGCGGCGCGCAATCTCGAAACGTGCGAAAATCGCCGCATCCATCTCGATCGCGGCGGCCTTCACGATTTCGGTGCTGATCGGGCTCAAACCAATGCTGCTGGCAATTCAGGCGATCACACTGGTCGGCGTTTCAATATTCATCTGGACGCGGCCAAATACGTGATCAGCGACCGCTGCTGAGCAGCTGACAAAGCCGATCGAGCGCCTCGAGGTCGTCATAGGACACGACAAGCTTGCCCGAGCCGTTGCTGCTGTGTTCGATCGCGACTTTCATCCCGATCGTCGCCGAGAGATCGCCCTCAAGCGCCCGCGTATCGGCATCTTTCTGGGGCTTCGGCCGCGGTGCGCGTTCTGGAGCGTCGGATTTCTTCGCCAGGCGCTCGACATCGCGCACCGAAAGCGACTTCGACACCGCCTGACGTGCAAGCGCCACAGGATCCGGCGCCGTGATCATCGCCCGCGCATGCCCGGCGGAAAGCTTGCCCTCGCGCAGATAAGTCTGAACTTCGTCGGGCAATTGCAGCAAACGCATAAGGTTCGCGATGTGGCTGCGGCTTTTCGAAAGCGCTTCAGCAAGCTTCTCTTGTGTATGACCGAAGCGGGACATCAACTGCTTGTAGGCAAGCGCCTCTTCCAGCGGATTGAGATCTGCGCGCTGGATGTTTTCGATGATCGCGACCTCGAGCACTTCCGTGTCGTTGAACTCGCGCAGGATGATCGGCAGCTCATGCACCTTCGCCATCTGCGCCGCGCGCCAGCGACGCTCGCCGGCAACGATTTCGAAATGATCCGGCTTGGTCGGGTGCTTGCGAACAATGAGCGGCTGAATGACGCCCTTCTCGCGAATCGATGCCGCCAGTTCCTCCAGCGCACCCGGTTCGAAATCTCGGCGCGGCTGGTCAGGATTGGGCTCGATCCGCTCGACGGGAACATATTGCTCGGCGCGACGCGGCGCAGCGGTCGGTTCGCGCGGATTGAGATCGACATCTGCCATCAGCGCCGAAAGACCACGCCCGAGACCCCGTTTTTCACGCTTTTCCGCCATGGATCATGCTCCCTTTTTCACTGCTGCATGGCGCGAGACCAACTCGGTCGCCAAGGCGCGATAAGCAACCGCCCCGCGCGACGCGCTATCGTAGCTGAGCACCGGCATTGCATAAGACGGCGCCTCGGACACGCGCACATTGCGCGGAATCATCGTCCGGAACACCAATTCCCCCAATGTTGCGCGCGCATCAGCCTCGACCTGCTGCGAGAGGTTATTGCGCACATCATACATCGTCAGGACGACGCCCTCGATCCGCAGGCTGCGATTGGCACTTTGCCGAATTTCTCGGATCGTCAGCATCAGCTGCGAAAGACCTTCAAGCGCAAAGAATTCCGCCTGGAGAGGCACCAGAACCGAATGCGCCGCGACCATCGCATTCACCGTCAGCAAGCTGAGCGAAGGCGGGCAGTCGATCAAGATATAGTCAAACTCATACGCATCTACATCAGGATGTCGTAGGGCATCGTGAAGAAGGTAGCTGCGCTTCTCGGTCGAAACGAGCTCCATATCCGCCGAGGACAGGTCGGTCGTCGCCGGACACAGGTAGAGCCCTTCGATTTCCGTCTTGTGCAGAACCGCTGACACCGGCGCGTCTTCGATCAGAAGATCATAGGTCGTCATATCGCGCTGATCGGGCTCGATGCCCAACCCGGTCGAGGCATTTCCCTGCGGATCGAGATCGATGAGCATCACCTTCTGCCCGGATTCGACAAGTGCGGCAGCCAAATTGATCGCCGTCGTCGTCTTGCCCACCCCGCCCTTCTGATTCGCGATCGCGATGATCTTCGGTTCTTTCACGCGAATTGGATCAGACACGCTTGGCTCCGTTTATCTTGAGGACAACACTGTTCGGATCGCTCAGGCTTGGACTCGCCTCGCAGTCAAAGGACCAGCTTTCCCGGGCCTGTGCAAGTTCTTCCTGCCAGCGCGCGCCCTTCGGAAAAAGCGCGGTGCCGTCGGGCCGCAGGTGGCGCTCAGCAAATTCCAGAAGCTGAGATAGCGGCGCGAGTGCCCGAGCTGAGAGAATTTCGACGCCGAGCGGGTCAAGTTCTTCGATTCTCTTCGCCAAAATACGGGTTTTCAAGCCAAGCTCTCGGCTCACGGTCGAAAGAAAAGCAGATTTACGCAGATCGGATTCGACGAGAACCACTTCTCGTTCCGGCGTTTTCTCAAGCGACATCACCGCGATCACCAGGCCGGGAAAGCCGCCCCCTGCCCCCAGATCCGCCCAAGACCGCGCTTCAATCGGCGCGAGATCAAAAAGCTGCGCTGAATCGAGGAAATGGCGCGCCCAAGTATCGGCGAGAGTCGACTTGGAAACGAGGTTGATCGCGGGATTCCACTTCGCAAGCAGCGATTCGTAAGCCTCAAGCCGCTCCAATGTTTCACGTGAAACATCAAAGCGCGCCCCGAAGCGCTCCGCCTCAGACTGGCTCATGCCGTTTTTTCCCGCTTGGCCTGGCGCAGCTTCGCGAGAATCAAGGTGAGCGCGGCCGGGGTTACACCATCGACGCGACCCGCCTGGCCGAGCGTCCGCGGACGGGCTCGCTCAAGCTTTGCCTTGAGTTCATTGGAAAGGCCGTTCAGCGCGGAATACTCGAAACCTTCCGGAATTTCCCAACCTTCATCGCGCTTGAGAGATGCCGCATCGAGCTGCTGCCGCGCGACGTAATTGGCATAAAGCGCATCAATGGAAAGCTGCGCGGCAACATCCGGAGACAAATCAGCAAGCTCAGGCAAGGCCTGCTGCAACTGCTCCATCGTGATGTCCGGGAAAGACAAAAGGTCGAAGGCCGAGCGGCGACTGCCATCTTGATTGACCTTGAACCCTTTATCCTTGGCAGCCTTCGGCGTCAGGGTGATCGATTCCATCAATTCTCGGCCAGCGGTCAGGGCATCCATCTTCGCCTCGAAGGCTTCCCGCCGCCCTTCGCTCACGCAACCCAGGTCGATACCCGTTTGGGTAAGGCGCTGATCAGCATTATCCGCACGCAGCGTCAAACGAAACTCAGCGCGGGAAGTGAACATGCGATAGGGCTCGGTTACACCGCGCGACACAAGGTCATCGATCATCACGCCGATATAGCTCGAGGTCCGGCTGAAATGGACCGGCTCCGCATCGCGGGCGGCAAGCGCCGCATTAAGACCCGCGACAAGACCTTGTGCGGCAGCCTCCTCATATCCTGTGGTTCCGTTGATTTGACCTGCAAGATATAGCCCCGGAAGCACACGAAGCTGCAGGGAAAGATCCAGCGCGCGCGGATCGACGAAGTCATATTCGATCGCATAACCGGGCTGAACGATCTTCGCCTCCTCCAATCCGAAGATGGAGTGAACGTAATCCTCCTGCACTTCTGCCGGCAACGAAGTAGAAATTCCGTTCGGATAGACCGTATCGTCGTCCAAGCCTTCCGGCTCGAGAAAGATCTGGTGCGAAGACTTTTCGGCAAACCGCACGATCTTGTCCTCGATCGAGGGGCAATAGCGCGGACCAACGCCCGAAATATGACCGCCATACATTGCCGAACGGTCAAGATTATCTCGGATAATCTCGTGCGTCTTCTCGTTCGTGTGGGTGATGCCGCAAGCGATTTGCCGCACGAACGGCTTCTTGTTGAGGAAGGAAAACATCACTGGGTCATCATCGCCCGGTTGCGATTCCAGCCGCGACCAGTCGATCGTTTTCCCGTCGAGCCGCGGCGGCGTGCCGGTCTTGAGTCGTCCGAGCGGCAGATCAAGCGCTTTCAGCCGCTCCGCCAAAGCAACTGACGGCTTATCACCAATTCGTCCACCAGGACGCTTCTGATCCCCGATATGGATAACGCCATTAAGGAAAGTGCCCGAGGTCAAGATCGCAGCGCTGCAATCAAGCTGCGCACCATCCGCGAGGGTTACGCCCGTCACGCGCCCCCCCTCAACACGCAGGTCGGTCACCTCCCCTTCAATCACCGTCAGGTTCGGTTGCGCCGCAGTCAGTCGCTGCGCCGATTCCCGGTAGAGCTTGCGATCCGCCTGCGCTCGTGGGCCCTGCACTGCGGGCCCCTTCCGGCGGTTCAAAAGTCGAAACTGGATCCCCGCCTCATCGGCAATCCGGCCCATGACACCATCCAGCGCGTCAATCTCGCGGACCAGATGACCCTTGCCCAGGCCGCCAATCGCCGGGTTGCAGGACATCACCCCGATCGCATCGGCGCGCAACGTCACCAGCGCGGTATCCGCACCCATCCGGGCCGCAGCATGGGCTGCCTCGGTGCCGGCGTGCCCGCCGCCAATCACGATGACGTCGTAATGTTTCACGTGAAACACTCCTTACTTACCGATGCAGAAGCTCGAGAAAATCTCGTCCAGAAGGTTCTCGACATCCACCCGACCGAGCAGCGCCTCCAGCGCCCACGCCGCCTGGCGCAGCGATTCCGCCGCCAGCTCACTCCGGTCAGACCCGCGCAATACCTCATCTCGCGCTGATTCCAAAGCCCCGAATGCGCGTTCCATCGCAAGCCTGTGGCGCTCGCGCGTCATCACGCCAGCACCCTCGCTGAGCCCGGACAAGCGCTCTTCGATCGCGGCAAGCAGTTCCGTCAGCCCCTTGCCGGTCTTACCCGACACGCTCAGCCCTTCGGCGCTCGCGACATCGGCCTTGCCGTGAACAATCAGATCGCCCGGTTCCGGTGTAATTAGCGGAACCTCAGCCCCATCGAGCAGGAACAGCCGCAAGTCGGATTGACGTGCCCGATCGAGGGCACGCTCTACCCCGATCGCCTCGACGACATCCTCGGTCTCACGCAAGCCAGCGGTATCGAGCAAAGTAACTGCCTGTCCGCCGATCTCCATGCGCACTTCGATCACATCGCGCGTCGTGCCCGCGATTTCGGAAGTGATCGCGGCCTCACGACCCGCGAACGCATTCAGGAGCGTGGATTTTCCCGCGTTCGGACGCCCCACGATCGCAACCTCGAAACCCTCGCGGATACGTTCCGCCGCCCCGATCCGGCGCAGCTCGTCGCGCAGCCCGGAGGCCACTGCGTCGATCAACTCAAGTACCTCGGGCGAGACATCGACCGGAACTTCCTCATCCGCGAAGTCGATCGTCGCCTCGATCAGTGCTCCCGCCCGGATCAGTTTCGCGCGCCAATCCTCCACCAAATCCCCGACGGCCCCCGACAGAACTTTCAACGCCTGTTTCCGCTGGGCTTCGGTCTCGGCCTCGATCAGATCGGACAGACCTTCGACCTGCGCCAGATCGAGCCGCTCATTCTCGAGTGCGCGCCGGGTGAACTCCCCCGGTTCCGCCAAGCGTAGCCCATCGATCTGCCCCAACGCGCGCAGCACCGCGGAAACTGTCGCGATTGCCCCGTGGATATGCAGCTCGGCGACCTCTTCCCCGGTGAAGCTCGCGCCGTGCTCGAAGCACAGGACGACAGCCTCGTCGAGTTCCTCCCCCTCAAGCCGCAGCTTGCGCAGCCCGGCCACACGCGGCTCCGGCAGCGATCCTGCCAGCGCGCGCGCGGCCTCCCAGGCCCGCGGTCCCGAAATACGAATGACGGCCACGCCCGCTTTCCCGCGGGCCGTGGCCAGAGCATAGATCGTGTCCATCGCAATCCTCTTCCTTGCGGAAGATAGAGCGGCCTCAGCCGTTCATCGAGTCGAAGAATTCACCGTTGGTCTTCGTCTGCTTGAGCTTCGAGATCAGGAACTCGATCGCATCCGTCGTCCCCATCGGGTTCAGGATGCGGCGCAGCAGATAGGTCTTCTGCAGATCTTTCTGATCGACGAGCAGATCTTCTTTCCGGGTGCCGGACTTGAGGATGTCCATCGCCGGGAAGACGCGCTTGTCGGCCACCTTGCGGTCGAGCACGATTTCCGAGTTACCCGTGCCCTTGAATTCTTCGAAGATAACCTCGTCCATCCGCGAGCCGGTATCGATCAGCGCGGTCGCGATGATCGTCAGCGAGCCGCCCTCTTCGATGTTCCGTGCGGCACCGAAGAAACGCTTCGGACGCTGCAGAGCGTTGGCGTCCACACCACCGGTCAATACCTTGCCCGAGCTCGGGACAACAGTGTTGAAGGCGCGGCCCAAACGAGTGATCGAGTCGAGCAGGATCACCACGTCGCGCTTGTGTTCGACCAGACGCTTGGCCTTCTCGATGACCATTTCCGAAACAGCCACGTGCCGCGTTGCCGGTTCGTCGAAAGTCGAGGAGATCACTTCGCCTTTCACCGAACGCTGCATGTCCGTCACTTCTTCCGGACGCTCGTCGATCAGTAGCACGATCAGGTAGCACTCGGGGTGATTGCGCTCGATCGAATGTGCGATGTTCTGCAACAGGACCGTCTTACCGGTCCGCGGCGGCGCCACGATCAGCGAGCGCTGCCCCTTCCCGATCGGCGCCACGAGGTCGATGATCCGGGCCGAGCGATCCTTGATCGTCGGATCCTCGATTTCCATCTTCAGACGCTCATCGGGATAAAGCGGCGTGAGGTTGTCGAAGGCCACCTTGTGGCGGGCTTTTTCCGGTTCTTCGAAGTTGATCTGCTCGACCTTGGTCAGCGCGAAGTACCGTTCGTTTTCACCCGGCGCGCGGATCACACCTTCGACCGTGTCACCGGTGCGCAGGCTGTGCTGACGGATCATGTCAGGCGAAACATAGATATCATCCGGGCCCGGAAGATAGTTGGCCTCGGTCGAGCGCAGGAAACCAAAGCCATCCTGAAGGACTTCGAGCACACCATCCCCGCCGATGACCCAGTCATCCTCGGCATGCTCCTTCAGGATCGAGAACATCATCTCGCCCTTGCGCATCGTCGAGGCGTTTTCGATTTCCCATTCTTCGGCCAGGGCCAGCAGTTCCTTGGGGCTCTTGGCTTTGAGATCGGAAAGATTGAGGCGGGTTTCGCTCATGGCATCACCTGAAGCTGGCGCCGCACCAAGGACCGGTGGGCGCGAAATATCGTCATGTCTCAGAAAAACCGGTCGGCCAGGACGGCCGGGGCTTGTCGCGGGAGATAAGCGCAACGGCGCTCGGAGTCAATGAAACTTAGAATTTCACGATCACCGAGGAGACAATCACGATCATGAAGACCGTCGGCACCTCGTTCATCATCCGATAATAGCGACCCGTGCGATTGGCGCTTCCATCAGCCAATGCCTTGCGCTCCTTCGCGCACCACATGTGAAACCAGGTCATCCCCAGCACAGCTACCGCCTTGGTCCAGGGCCAGATCGTCGACCAGTCCACGATCCCAGGCGTGAAGACCAGCATCAAACCAAAGAGCCAGCTCGCGATCATTCCGGGGTTCATGATCGCTTTCAAAAGCAGCCGTTCCTGATGGCGAAACAGAAGCTCCTGATCGGTATCGCGTACGATGCCTTTCTTCTTCAGTCCTTCGACGTGATAGACGTAAAGCCGGGGCAAGTAGAACAGACCTGCCATCCAGGTGATGATCGACATCACGTGCAGGGCCTTGATCCATGGGTACCAGTTGCTCAGGAAATCGGTCATCTCGCCTCCGGGGTCACCAGCTCTTCTTCTAAAATAAATATATTTAAGAAAAGAGATGATGTTGTTGTTGGTCCTGTTGATGGTGTGGATTAACACTTTATCAAGGATTTCTCCACAGTCGGGAAAGCCGCACCCCAAAGAAGTCATTCCTCAGAAAAAATATAGTTAACATACTGAATAAAAACATATTTTTTAGTGATTACGCCTAGGTCATCCTGTGGATAAACCTCTGGATGATCTTCTGGATCACCGATTTCTCCCCCATCCCGGGACAAGCGCGTTCCCCAGGTAGAAAACTTTCGCAAACTTGCCCTGAAGGTGCCGGATTTTGTGGAGATATCGGTTCAACCCGGTTATGCCCAGTTTCGCCCAGAGAGTTCTGCATCCGCTTATCCACAGGTCCATGAACATCCTTCTCGCTTCCGCTTCTGAAATCCGCGCCCAGCTTCTGCGCAATGCCGGGCTGACCGTTACGGCTGAACCTGCGCGCATCGACGAAGAGGCGATCAAGCATAGCCTCGAGGCGGAAGGCGCGAAGCCGCGCGATGTCGCCGATTTCCTTGCCGAGATGAAGGCTGCGAAATTGTCATCGCGCAATCCGGCTGTCCTCGTGATCGGGGCCGATCAGGTGCTCGAACTCAAGGGCACGGTGTTTTCCAAGCCCGAGACGCCAGAAGATGCGAAATCGCAACTGCGCGCCTTGTCCGGTCAGACGCACAAGCTTTTGTCTGCGATGGTGGCGATCCGCGATGGCGAACCGCTTTGGCGTCATGTGGGAGAAGTGCGGCTGACGATGCATGAGCTCTCCGACGCTTTCATCGACGACTACGTGACCCGCAACTGGGACAGCATCCGCTGGTCGGTCGGAAGCTACAAACTCGAGGAAGAGGGCGTTCGGCTTTTCTCCCGCGTTCAGGGCGATTACTTTGCAGTTCTGGGCCTGCCCCTTATCGAATTTCTGAATTGGCTGCATGCCCGAGGAGAGTTGTTGACATGAGTGATCATCCGCGGATTCCCCTGGCCGGTGTCATTGGCTCTCCGATTGCGCATTCCCGCTCTCCCGTGCTGTTTCGTCATTGGCTCGATCAATACGAGATCACGGGGTACTACGTGCCGATCGACGTGGACGCCGAG
This sequence comes from Thioclava pacifica DSM 10166, assembly GCF_000714535.1. Classification (GTDB taxonomy): domain Bacteria; phylum Pseudomonadota; class Alphaproteobacteria; order Rhodobacterales; family Rhodobacteraceae; genus Thioclava; species Thioclava pacifica. Next base: position 400,094 of record NZ_AUND01000012.1, read on the forward strand.
GATCTCGAGACCGTTCTGCGCACCTTGCCCAAGGCCGGGTTCGTCGGCGTGAATGTCACGATCCCGCACAAGATCCGCGCACTGGAGATTGCCGACGTGATCTCGGATCGCGCGGCGCTGATCGGCGCGGCCAATACGCTGATTTTCCGCCCGGACGGAAAGATTTACGCTGATAATACAGATGGTTATGGCTTCATCGCCAATCTGAAACAAAACGCCCCTGGTTGGGACGCGACCATTGGGCCGGCCGCCGTGCTTGGTGCGGGCGGTGCTGCGCGGGCGATTGTCGCTTCGCTTCTTGAAAGCGGCGCGCCCGAAATCCGGATTTCGAACCGCACCCGTGCCCGCGCTGATGCGCTGCGCGCGGAGTTTGGTGCGCGGCTCGTCGTTTATGACTGGGTTCAGGCGGGTAACATGCTCGAAGACGCGACGACCGTGGTGAACACAACGTCTCTCGGCATGGTCGGCAAGCAGGAATTCCGCGTCCCGCTCGACGCGCTCAAACCCGGCGCGACCTGCTGTGATATCGTCTATACGCCGCTGAAGACGAAATTCCTTATCGAAGCCGAAGAGGCTGGCTGCGTGATTGTCGATGGTCTCGGCATGCTGCTGCATCAGGCTGTCCCCGGTTTCGAGCGTTGGTTTGGTCAGCGCCCCGAGGTCACAGAAGGCCTGCGCGAAGCGGTCCTGAACGCATGAGCCGCCCTTTCCTCCTCGGACTGACCGGGTCGGTTGGGATGGGGAAATCGACGACCGCCACGATGTTTTCCGAGGAAGGCGTGCCGGTCTGGGATGCGGACCGCACCGTGCATGAGATCTATGAAAAGGGCGGCGCGGCCGTCGCACCCATTGCCGCGGTCTTTCCTTCGGCAATCATCGATGGTGCCGTGGATCGCGGCGCACTGAAAAAGATCCTTTCTGCGGATAAACAGGCTCTATCTCGCCTTGAATCGATCGTTCATCCGCTGACGACCGCGTCACGTGAAGCCTTCATCGCGGATCATCCGAAAGCCGATCTGATCCTGCTCGATATCCCGCTTCTATTCGAAACGGGCGCCGACAAGAGCTGCGATGCAACCCTTGTCGTCTCGGCCCCGCTCGAGGTTCAACGCGCCCGCGTCCTTGCACGTCCCGGCATGACAGCGGATCAGCTTGATTTTATCCTGTCGCGCCAGATGCCCGACGCCGAGAAACGCGCGCGGGCGACCTATGTCATCGAAACAGTGAACCTTGAGGACACCCGTCGAGATGTGCGAAACCTGATTTCGAAGATCAGGGAGGATCGACATGCGTGAGATCGTTCTCGATACCGAGACCACGGGCTTCGAGCCCGATGAAGGCGATCGCATCGTCGAGATCGGTGCGGTCGAGCTGTTCAATCACATGCCGACCGGAAAGACCTATCACCAATATATCAACCCCGAACGCTCGATGCCGCAGGAAGCGTTTCAGGTTCACGGGCTGGGTGATGAGTTTCTCGCTGACAAGCCGAAATTCGCACAGATCGGCTTCGAGTTTCTGGAGTTCATCGGCACGGATTCCGTTTTGGTGATCCACAACGCCAGGTTCGACATGAAATTCCTCAATGCCGAACTGCGCTGGGCTGGAATGCCGCTGATCGAGGATCACCGTGCGCTCGACACGCTCGCCATGGCGCGGCGAAAATTTCCTGGTTCACCCGCTACGCTTGATGCGCTTTGTCGCAGGTTCAGCATCGACAATTCGTCCCGGACGCTGCACGGCGCCCTGCTCGACAGCGAGATCCTGGCCGAGGTCTATCTGGAGCTGATCGGTGGGAGACAGCCGGGATTTGGTCTCCAACCTATTGACACGGGACGAAAATCCGGCGCTAGCGCCCAAGAGGCGTGGCGCCCGAAACCGCGCCCGGAGCCCCTGCCGCCGCGGCTCACCGCCGAGGAGGCCGAAGCCCACGCTGCCTTTGTCGGGAAGATCGGAGAGGGTGCGATCTGGCATCGCTACGACTGAAAACTCCATTTTTGCGGGGTTTCCCGCAACTTTCCCATTTAACCGGACGTCAACACTCTTTAAATCCAAGGCCTGTTCCGGGAACGAGCGGGAGGAAAGCCCATGCTGGACCTGACCGAAATGCGCGCCACGCTGGCCGAGAGCTATGATCTCGCGCCGTCGATCGAACTCGCCGAGGAGATGCACGAGATCCATGAAAAGATGGACCGCGTGATCCCCCTGCCCGATTTCGCGCGCTATGCCCCCTATATCCGCGCGATCAACAAGTTGAAGCGCGAGAAGAACGCGGTGATCCTCGCGCATAACTACATGACGCCGGAAATCTATCATGGCGTTGCCGATGTCGTGGGCGACAGTCTTCAGCTCGCAATCGAGGCCACGAAGGTCGAGGCGCAGACCATCGTGCAATGCGGCGTGCATTTCATGGCGGAGACCTCGAAGATCCTGAACCCTTCCAAGACGGTTCTGATCCCCGACATGAAGGCGGGCTGCTCTCTCGCGGAGTCGATCACCGCCGATGGTATTGCCGAGATGCGCGCGAAATATCCCGGTGCGCCCGTCGTGAGCTACGTCAACACGACCGCCGAGGTGAAAGCCGCCTCCGATATCTGCTGCACCTCCTCGAACGCCGCTCAGATCGTGCGCGCGATGGATAGCGATACGGTCATCATGACGCCGGATCAGTACCTTGCGCAGAACGTGGCCAACGAGGTGCCCGAAAAGAATGTGGTCTGGTGGGAAGGCTCCTGCATCGTGCACGAGCAGTATACCGCTAAGGATATCAACGACTTCCGCGCGATGCATCCGAACACCCGGATCATCGCGCATCCCGAATGCCCGCCGGATGTGGTCGCGGCGTCCGATTTCTCGGGCTCGACCTCGGGCATCATCAACTACGTCGAGACCAACAAGCCGAAAGAGGCGATGTTGGTCACCGAATGCTCGATGGCCTCGAACATTGCGGACGCACTGCCGGAGGTCGATTTCGTCGGACCCTGCAACATGTGCCCCTACATGAAGAAGATCACGCTCGAGAAGATCCTCTGGTCGCTGCACACCGGCACCGAAGAGGTCATCGTGGATCCCGAAATCGCCGCGAAGGCCCGCATCGCGGTAGAGCGGATGATCGAACTCTCGCAGGCGACCGCGAAGTGATCGACACGCAGCGGATCGTCATTGTCGGCGCGGGGCTCGGAGCGCTTTACGCGGCATTGAGCCTTGCGCCGCGCCCGGTTCTGGTGATCTCGCCTGAAACTCTGGGTGAGGGTGCGTCCTCTGCCTGGGCCCAAGGCGGCGTTGCGGCGGCGATGTCGGTCGGGGATACGCCCGCGTCGCACGCGCGCGACACGATGACGGCAGGCGCAGGCACCGTTTCGCCCGAAATCGCACGATTGGTAACGGAAGATGCGCGTCAGCACATCCTTGCGCTGACCGAACTTGGCACACCTTTCGACCGCAACGACGCGGGCGACTACGTCATGTCGCGCGAAGCCGCGCACAGTCAGGCGCGCGTCGTGCGGGTGAAGGGCGATCAGGCGGGTCGCGAGATCATGCAGACCTTGATCGGTGCAGTCCGGCAAACGCCATCGGTTCAGGTGCTTGAAGGGGTTCTGGCCTCTGGGCTCGAAGTCGAGGACGGTCGCGTGACTGGCGTCTGGATCGAGCGCGCCTATGAGCCTTCCGGCGCAATTCTGGTGAAATGCCCTGCGGTTTTGTTGGCGGGCGGGGGCTCGGGCGGACTTTTTTCTGTCACGACGAACCCTCCGCGCATTCGGGGCCAGGTGATCGGGATGGCGGCGCGCGCCGGCGCCCGGATTGCCGATCCGGAATTCGTACAGTTCCACCCCACCGCGATCGCCAGCGGCGAAGACCCTGCCCCGCTCGCAACCGAAGCTTTGCGCGGTGAAGGCGCGACGCTGATCAACAATCGCGGTGAGCGGTTCATGATTCCGGTCCATCCCGATGCTGAATTGGCCCCGCGCGATATCGTCGCCCGCGCTGTCTATGTCGAACGACAAGCGGGGCGTGAGCCTGCGCTCGATACTCGGGCTGTTCTGGGCGAGGAGGTGCTGACGCGCTTCCCGGCGGTGGCCGATGCGTGCAAACGTGCTGGAATAGACCCTGTTTCTCAGCCCATCCCGGTCGCGCCGGCTGCGCATTACCACATGGGCGGCGTTGACACGGATGTGGGCGGGCGTAGCTCACTCGACCGTCTTTGGGTATGCGGTGAGGCGTCGTCGACCGGATTGCATGGGGCCAACCGTCTCGCATCGAATGGGCTGCTCGAGGCTTTGGTCTTCGCGCGGATCTGTGCTCTGGGGATTGCGGCGGAACTAGGAAACAGCGACGCGGCACCCGAGGTTGCACCCGATTTCCCGCCGGGCGATATCCCGGTGAACGAGGCGGCGCTGCAGCGGATGCGCAAGGCGATGACCGACGGGGTCGGGGTGGTGCGCGATGCGGAGGGGCTGAAATCGGCGCTGCGCGTCATTGCCGAGGTCGAAGCCAACGCGATGACCGAAACGATGCGGAACATGACAGCGACTGCCACGTTGATCGCAGCGGCCGCACTCGCGCGCGAGGAAAGCCGCGGTGGTCATTTCCGGTCTGATTTCCCCGAAACAGATCCCAAAATGGCGCATCGAACGAAAATAACGCTAGCCGAGGCGCTGAACATTCGCGCCGCCGCCTTGGAGGACTGACATGCTGCCCGATCTCCTGCTCGAACCGATTGTCCGCGCCGCTCTGGTGGAAGATCTCTCCCCGATGGGCGATGCCACGACCAAAGCGGTGATCCCGGCGGGCAAGACCTATTCGGCGCGGCTCAATGCTCGTGAAGACGGTGTCGTGTCCGGAATGCAGGTTGCGGCGATGGCTTTTCGGCTGGTCGATCCCGGTTTGCGTGTTTCGACCCTCGTTCCTGATGGCAAGCCTTGTCAAAAAGGCGAGACGCTGATGACGATCGACGGATCGGCAGCTTCGATCCTCATGGGGGAACGCGTGGCGCTGAATTTTGCGGGCCGGCTGAGCGGCATTGCGACGAAAACGGCGGGCTTCGTCGAGAAAACCAAAGGTACGAAGGCGCGGATCACCTGCACGCGCAAGACGACGCCGGGGCTGCGTGCGCTGGAAAAGGCGGCCGTTACTCATGGCGGCGGGTTCAATCACCGCTACGGCCTGTCCGACGCGATCCTGATCAAGGACAACCACATTGCAGCGGCGGGCGGCATTCGTCAGGTGCTCGAAGCCGCAAAGGCCGCGCGTAGCCACATGATGCGGATCGAACTTGAGGTCGACACGCTGCGCCAGATGGAAGAGGCGCTGAAGATCGGCGGCGCGGACGTCATCCTGCTCGACAATATGGATAGCTCCGAGCTGCGTGCAGCCGTGGCGCTGAATGCAGGCCGCGTTGTCCTGGAGGCCTCGGGTAACATGACGCTCGAGCGCATCGCGGAAGTCGCGGCAACCGGTGTCGATTATATCTCCTCAGGTGCGCTGACCCATTCGGCGCGCACCCTGGATCTGGGTCTCGATTTCTGAAGATTCAGCCGAGATAGTCTCGAAATTCGGCGCGAACCGCCTCATAGACCGAGCGTTTGAACGGCACGATCTTTTCGACGAGTTCGTTGAAGTCCATCCATTGCCAGACCGAGAATTCCGGGTGATCGGTCTCGATCTTCACCTGATCGTCCGAACCCAGAAAGCGGTAGAGGAACCATTTCTGTTCCTGCCCGCGCCAACGCCCGTTCCAGATCTTCGGCACCAGATCATGCGGCAGGTCGTAAGTGATCCAATCGCCGGTCTTCGCGACAAACTCCACGAGATCGGGCGTCACCCCGGTCTCTTCCTCCAGCTCGCGCAAAGCCGCTTCTTTCGGTTTTTCGCCCTTGTCGATCCCGCCTTGCGGCATCTGCCAGGCGGGATCAGGATTGTCGATGCGCTGACCGGCAAAGACGAGCCCGGCCGGGTTCATCAGCACGACGCCGACATTGCGGCGATAGGGAAGCTTGGCAATTTCTTCGGGCGTCATGTGAAAAAGGGGCCCTCGCAGGCCCCCTCCCCTCAGTTTTTCTTGGTTTCGTCGGTCGTGGCCGGGGCGGCAGCGGCTTTCTCGCCCTGCATTTCCGGCGCCAGCGCAGCGAGCCCTTTGATCAGATCGACCGCGTAGGACATCTGGAAGTCGTCGAGGCGACGCTTTGCGGCGTCTTCGGCCTTGGCGCGTTCGTCCTCGGCCTGCTTCTTCTCATCCTCGGTCATCGAGTCATTGGTGATCGCGCCCTTCAGATCTGCTTCCGAAGTCATCTGATGCGCGGCCTTGTCATCCTCGGCCTTCTGATCGGCTTTCGGCTGATCGGGTTGCGGTACCACCACGTCAGGCGCGATGCCCAGCGACTGGATCGAGCGACCCGAGGGCGTGTAATACCGCGCCGTCGTCAGGCGCATCGCACCTTCGCCCTGGATCGGCATGACGGTTTGCACGGACCCTTTACCGAAGCTCTTGGTGCCAACGACGATCGCGCGGTGATGATCCTGAAGCGCACCGGTCACGATCTCCGAAGCCGAGGCCGAACCTCCATTGATCAGCACAACGATCGGCTTGCCATCGGCCTGATCGCCCGGCGTCGCATTGAACCGCTCGCTGTCTTGCGGGTTGCGGCCACGGGTCGAGACGATCTCACCTTTGTCGAGGAAGGCATCGGCGACCTTGATCGCCTGGGTCAGCAACCCGCCGGGGTTGTTGCGCAGGTCGATGATGAAGCCGTCGACCTTGTCCATGCCACCGATCTCGGCGACCTGTTTCTTGATCGAGTCTTCGAGGTTCGGATAGGTCTGGTCGTTGAAGGTCGTGATGCGAAGGATCACGGTGTTACCGTCATGGCGGCCACGCACGGCAGTCAGCTTGATCGTGTCGCGGGTCAGGGTCACGTCGAAGGGTTCCTGTTCGCCTTCGCGCACGAGAGTGATGGTGATCTCGGAGCCAACCGGGCCGCGCATCTTGTCGACCGCCTGATCGAGTGACATGCCCATCAGGGACTCGCCGTCAACCGCGGTGATGAAGTCACCCGACTTGATCCCGGCCTCGGCGGCAGGGGTGCCATCCATCGGCGATACGACCTTCACGAAACCGTCTTCCTGCGTGACCTCGATCCCGAGGCCGCCGAACGAGCCGCGAGTCTGCACGCGCATATCGGCGTAATCATCGGGCGGCAGGTAGCTCGAATGCGGGTCGAGCGAACTCAGCATCCCGTTGATCGCGGCCTCGATCAGCTTCTTGCTGTCGACGGGCTCAACGTAATCCTGACGGATCTTTTCGAAGATGTCGCCGAACAGGTCGAGCTGCTGATAGACGGTCTCGGGCTGCTTGGTCTCCTGGGCCATCAGCGGGGCCGCCACCTGCGTCGAAAGAACTGCGCCTGCGATCGTGCCGCCCAGCGCTGCCATCATGAACTTTTTCATACTCAACCCTTGTCGTCTTTCGTCTGGGTGAACCACGGTGTCGGGTCCACGGGCTTGCCGCCCTCTCTCAGCTCCAAATAAAGCGTCTCGCTGCGATCTGCACCAGCGCCATCTGACGCGGCCTTGACGAATTCCTGGCCGAATTCCTTCGCTCCCGGCTGGATTCCGCCCATCAGGCCGATCGGCGTTCCCTTCTGCAAGACGTCTCCCACCTCACCATAGACGGTCCCGAGCCCCGCAAGAACCAGAAGATAGCCCTCGGCCGGTTCCAGCACCATCACATTTCCGTAGTCCAGCAAGGGGCCGCGATAGCGGATCGTGGCGGGCCACGGTGTGATGACGAGTGCTGCCGGCTCCGTTGCGATCACGAAACCGGGACGCTTGATCCCGGCCGCATCGGTTTCATTGAAACCGCGCAGGACCGACCCGATCACCGGCAATTTCAGGCTACCTTTCGCGGCCCCGAAATCTTCCATCGGCGGGCCAATATCATTCTCGAGCCCGCTCAGGCCGCTCGCGAACCCCTCCAGAGTATCGGCGCTTTGCACGAGCTTCGTCAGTTCCTCGGGCTCCTCGAGATAGCGGCGCGGGAGTTTGTCGCGTTCCGAAATCGCCTCCGATAGGGCGGTGCGCGCCTTGGTCACCGAAATCATCCCGTCTTCGAGGACCGCCCGCGCCCCCTCTTGCAGCTTGCGCAAGGTCGCGATCTCGTCGAGCTGCTTGCTCAGCGCCTCGGCCTCTTCCTGAAGTGCGGGCGCGACTGAGGACAGCACCATACCCGAGCGTGCCGACCCCTCGGGGCCGGAGGGATGGAGTAGCAGAAGTGGCCCGTCCGATTGCTGCATCGTCGACATCACCGCGAGCAGGCCGCCCAGTTCGTTGCGCTTCGCATCGAAGCCCTGCTTGATCTCGCGTTCGCGGATCGCCGCGCGGCGCAGACCATCGCGCAGCGCACCAAGGCCGATCTCGTAGGCCTGAATGGTCTGGGTCAGCGCAGCGATCCGATCCGCCTTTGTTTGCGCATCGTCGAGTGCGGTGATCGCATTGCGCAGATCGGCCGAAGCCTTGATGGCCGTATCGGCCGCGCTTTGAGCCCAAAGCGGCGCGGCCGAGATCAGAAGAGCTGCAAGCGCTAGGCGGATCACGATACGATCAGGCTCTTTCCGGTCATTTCTTCGGGCTGGGGCAGTTGCATCAGCTCCAGCAGAGTCGGGGCGAGATCGGCAAGACGACCTTCGCGCAGCTTCGCCCCTTCCGGCCCGCCGATCATCGCGACCGGCACGAGGTTGGTGGTATGCGCGGTATGCGGCCCGCCTGTCACCGGGTCGATCATGGTTTCGCAATTGCCGTGATCGGCAGTGATGATCATCGCGCCCCCGGCCTTTTCCAGCGCCTCTACGACACGGCCGATATCGCGGTCGATCTCTTCCACCGCAGCGATCGCGGCTTCGAGCGAGCCGGTATGGCCAACCATGTCGGGGTTGGCGTAGTTCACGATGATCAGGTCATAGCCCTTCTCGATCGCCTCGACGAATTTGTCGGTCACCTCGGGCGCGCTCATCTCGGGCTGCAGGTCATAGGTCGCCACTTTCGGCGATTTCGGCATGTAGCGATCCTCGCCATCCCAAGGCTCTTCCTTGCCGCCGTTGAGGAAGAAGGTCACATGCGGATATTTCTCGGTCTCGGCGAGGTGGAACTGCGTAAGCCCCTGTTTCGACACCCATTCACCCAGCGTATTGACGAGTTCGCGCTTCGGATAGGCGGTGGTCATATAGGCGTTGTGCTTGTCGGAATATTCGACCATCCCCAGCAGCGCCGCCCAATCCGGGCGGGTGCCCGTGTCGAATTCCGAGAAACCCGGCTCACCTATGGCACGCAGGATCTCGCGTGCACGGTCGGCGCGGAAGTTGAGGCAGAAGAAGCCGTCCCCATCCTTGGCACCTTCGTAATCGCCGATCACGGTGGGCTTGATGAACTCGTCCATCTCCTTGCGCGCATAGCTTTCCTCGACTGCGGCAACAGGTGTCTCGGCACTCGACCCCTTGCCGTTGATCATCGCGTCATAGGCAAGGCCCACCCGCTCCCAGCGGTTGTCGCGGTCCATCGCGTAGTAGCGGCCATCGACCGTCGCGACGGTGCAGCCTTCAGGCAGCCGATCACAAAGATCGCCGACAAACCGTTTGGCACTGTCGGGCGCCACGTCGCGCCCGTCGGTGATCGCATGGATCAGCACCGGCACGCCCGCCTCCGAGACCATCTTCGCGGCGGCCAGCGTGTGCTCGATATGGCCATGCACCCCGCCATCCGAGATCACGCCCATCAGATGCGCCCGCCCGCCGGATTGCTTCAGCGTGTCGATGAAGGCCAGGATCGCTTCGTTCTTGAAGAAAGACCCATCTTCGATCGCGAGGTCGATCTGGCCGAGATCCATCGCCACCACCCGGCCCGCACCGATATTGGTGTGGCCGACCTCGGAATTGCCCATCTGACCGCTCGGCAGCCCGACATCGGGGCCGAACGTGATGAGCGTCGACTTGTTCGGGTTGTTCCAGATGATCCGGTCGAGGTTCGGGCTATTGGCCAGCAAGGGCGCGTTGCCCTCGCGTTCCTTTCGCTCACCAAAGCCATCGAGAATGCACAGGACGACGGGTTTCGGGCGGGTCATGGCGGCCTCCGTGATGTGTTGCCCCCTCTTACGCCTCGCGGGGCTTCGCGGCAACCGGATCAGACCCGGTGATAGGGTGTGCCGGCGATGATCTGACCGGCGCGGTAGATCTGTTCGCTCAGCATGACGCGCGCCAGCATATGCGGCCAGACCATCTTACCAAACGAGATCGAGAATTCGGCGCGCTCGCGTAAGGACGGGTCGATCCCGTCCGCGCCACCGATGACGAAGCAAACATCGCGCGCGCCGTCGCGCCAGCCTTCCAGCTTTTTCGCAAAGTCCGGCGAGGAGATCAGGCTGCCGCGCTCATCCAGCGTGACGATGACAGCGCCGTCGGGGATTGCGCGCGCCAGCAATTCCGCCTCCGCGCCCTGCCCCAGTCCCTTTTTGTCCTCGACCTCTACGACGGAAGCCGGGCCGAGCCCGAAGGCTCGCCCGGATTTCTCGAAACGTTTGAGGTAGTCGTCGATCAACTCACGCTCGGGGCCCTTGCGCAAGCGGCCCACTGCGCAGATCGTGATCTTCATATCATCAAGCTCAGACGGGAGCGCCCGCGGGCATCCACATCTTCTCGAGCTGGTAGAACTCGCGCACTTCGGGGCGGAAGACGTGAACGATCACGTCGGAGCTGTCGATCAGCACCCAGTCACCCTGGTCTTTCCCCTCGACCTTGCAGATGCGGCCGAACTCTTCCTTGAGCCGCTCGGTCAGCTTTTCAGCGATCGCGCCAACCTGACGCGAACTGCGACCCGAACAGATCACCATGTAATCACCGATCGAGGACCGGCCACGCAGGTCGATCGTCACGATGTCTTCGGCTTTGTCATCTTCGAGGGAAGAAAGAACGCGAGCGAGGATCTCTTCGCTCGTAGCTTCGGCGTTCACGGCCTTCATGCTCATGGCCGCCGCCTTTGTGCCGGCATCACTCGGCACGAGAGAAAGATGAGACAGGACATGGTCCTCCAGAGGTTGCGCGCCGAAAGGGCCCCGGCGCAGGCCATATTTTTAAGGTAGCATCGCCTCTGCGCGATTTCAATTTTCCTGCGGCGGATTTTCGCGGTCAGGCTGAACGGCAAGTTGCGAGCCCTCCAGCACGCGCACTTCGCGTTGCGGGAAGGGAATTGTTATGCCGTTCTCGTGGAAAGCGTCCCAAAGTGCAAGATAGACCGCGCCGCGCACATTTGTGAGGCCTTCGACCGGATCGGTGATCCAGAAACGGAGGATATAATCGACCGAGCTGTCGCCAAAACCCGTTATATGACAGACGGTTGGCCGGTCCTTCAGCACGCGGCCCACCGATTGCGCGGCTTCGACGGCAAGCTTGCGCACCCGATGCGGATCGTCGTGATAGGACGTGCCGAAATGCAGGTCGATCCGCACGAACTCATTGGAGTGGGACCAGTTGACCACCTGCCCGGTGATCAGATCCTCGTTCGGGATCAGGTACTCCTTGCCGTCGCGCGTGACCACCGAGACATAGCGCGCGCCCAGAGAATTGATCCAGCCGAAGGTTTCACCAAGGCTGATCACGTCGCCCGGCTTGATTGACTTGTCCATCAGGATGATCACGCCGGAGACGAGATTCGACACCACTTTCTGCAAGCCGAAGCCGAGGCCCACGCCAATCGCGCCCGACAGAACGGCAAGCCCGGTCAGATCGAATCCCACGGCCTTGATGCCGATGAAAAGCGCCGCGCCGTAAAGCAGGACCTGCATGACCTTGATGACCAGCTCGCTCATCGAGGGGCTGATATCCTCGTTGGTGCGGATGCGCGCGGAGGTCTGGCCCGAGACGATCCGGGCGATCGACAGCAGGATCGTCGTCAGTACCATCGCCTTCAGAAGTGCATAGGCGGTGATGCGGAAGCCGCCGAATTCGACCGCTGCGCCATCGAGGATCTTCACGGTCTCGTCCCAGAGTCCGAGGTAGTAAAGCGTGACCCAGATCCACGCGCCCCAGCGCACGATGGCGCGCAGGAAGCCGTTGCGGATCAGGCGCGCAACAAGTCCGACGATCAGCCAGGCGGTGACGAGCGTTGCGGCGAGGACCACCAGAAAGCGCCATGAATAGAAACCCTTGACCGCATCGAGAGTGATCACGGATCCCCAGGCGAAAATGATGAACAGGATCCCGCGAAGGCGCTGGCGGAACAGGATGAGGGTGCGCAACTGGCGCGACGACAGCTCACGCTGACGGCCCCATTCGTCGACTTTCGGCGCCAGCCAGATCCGACCCAGATGGGCCAGCGCGAAGCAGCCAGCGATGATCGCGAACTGCCACAGCCGCGAAGGGAGCACCATCGAGCGGAAGAAAATCTCTACCTGGCTCCAGATTGAGGCCAGCGTGTTGAGCATGTCGGTGTTCGCGAAATCCATAGGGTCACGTTAGCTTGCTTTGTCACGCGCGCCAAACGCAGACTCTTCGATTGCCAGATCGCAGGATTCGCCGTATTTAGCGCGCCATGACATTCGTTTTCGACATGGATGACCGCGCCCGTCTTCGCGAGCGCTTCTACGGCGAGAGCCGCTCGGTGCTGGCCCGACTTTGACGGCGCGCCGCCCCTGGGCGTTCGCGCCCGCATTCCCATGTCCAAAACCAGCTATCCAAGGAAAGTGAGAGCCATGTCCGCTCCGAAGACCCTCTATGACAAGATCTGGGACGCGCATGTCGTGTCCGAAGACGAAGACGGCACCTGCCTGCTCTATATCGACCGTCACCTGGTCCACGAAGTGACCTCGCCGCAGGCGTTCGAAGGCCTGCGCATGGCCGGTCGCAAGGTTCACGCACCCGAAAAGACCATCGCCGTTCCGGACCATAACGTGCCGACCACGACCGACCGCGCCTCGGGCGTGATCGAGAACGAGGAAAGCCGCATTCAGGTCGAGGCGCTCGACAAGAACGCCAAGGAATTCGGCGTTAACTATTATCCGGTGAACGACATCCGTCAGGGTATCGTGCATATCGTCGGCCCCGAACAGGGCTGGACCCTGCCGGGCATGACCGTCGTGTGCGGCGATAGCCACACCGCGACCCATGGCGCTTTCGGCGCGCTCGCCCACGGGATCGGCACCTCGGAAGTCGAGCACGTTCTGGCAACCCAGACGCTGATCCAGAAGAAATCGAAGAATATGAAGGTCGAGATCACCGGCCATCTGCGCCCGGGCGTGACCGCCAAGGACATCACCCTCTCGGTGATCGGCGCGACCGGCACCGGTGGCGGCACCGGCCACGTCATCGAATATTGCGGCGAAGCGATCCGTGATCTGTCGATGGAAGGCCGCATGACGGTCTGCAACATGGCAATCGAGGGTGGCGCGCGTGCTGGCCTGATCGCGCCGGACGAGAAAACCTTCGAATACGTGAAGGGCCGGGCCCATGCGCCGAAGGGCGCCCAGTGGGAAGCCGCGCTGAACTGGTGGAAGACCCTTTACACCGACGAAGGCGCGCATTTTGACAAGGTCGTGACGATCAAGGGCGAGGATATCGAGCCCGTCGTGACCTGGGGCACGTCGCCCGAGGACGTTCTGCCGATCTCGGGCGTTGTTCCCGCGCCGGAAGATTTCACTGGTGGTAAGGTCGAGGCGGCACGCCGATCGCTCGATTACATGGGTCTCGAGCCGGGCACCAAGCTGACCGACATCAAGATCGATGTGGTGTTCATCGGGTCCTGCACCAACGGCCGGATCGAAGATCTGCGCGCCGCAGCCGAAGTGCTCAAGGGTCGCAAGATGGCTCCGGGCGTGCGCGGCATGGTCGTGCCGGGCTCGGGCCTCGTGCGCGCGCAGGCCGAGGAAGAGGGTCTGGACAAGATATTCACCGATGCCGGCTTCGAATGGCGCATGGCGGGCTGCTCGATGTGTCTCGCAATGAACCCCGATCAGCTGGCCGAGGGCGAGCGCTGCGCCTCGACATCGAACCGCAACTTCGAGGGCCGTCAGGGCTACAAGGGCCGCACGCATCTGATGAGCCCCGCGATGGCTGCCGCCGCTGCCGTCACCGGACATCTGACCGATGTGCGCGAGATGATGGAACTGGAAGACGCGTAAGGAGCGACGAGAATGGAAAAGTTCGAAAAAGTTACCGGGATCGCCGCCCCCATGCCGCTGGTCAATATCGACACCGATATGATCATCCCCAAGGGCTTCCTGAAGACGATCAAGCGCACCGGGCTCGGTGTGCATGCGTTCGACGAGATGCGTTATGATCGTCAGGGCAACGAGATCCCCGATTTCGTGCTCAACAAGCCGCAATACCGTGAAGCCTCGATCCTGATCGCGGGTGACAATTTCGGCTGCGGCTCCTCGCGTGAGCACGCGCCCTGGGCGCTGGCGGATTTCGGCATCAAGGTGATCGTCTCGACCTCCTTCGCCGACATCTTCTACAACAACAGCTTCAAGAACGGCATGCTGCCGATCGTGCTGCCGCAGGAGCAGGTCGATCTGCTGATGAAGGATGCCGAGAAGGGCTCGAACGCCCGGATGACGGTGGATCTCGAAAATCAGGAGATCACGACCTCGGAAGGCGAGACGATCAAGTTTGACGTCGATCCCTTCAAGAAGCACTGCCTGCTCGAAGGTCTCGACGATATCGGCCTGACGCTCGAGAAGGCCGCCGCGATCGACGCGTTCGAGGCGCAAGCCGCACAAGCGCGCCCCTGGGTCTGACCGCGCTTCACATTTGAGCGAAGGCCGCCTGTCGGGCGGCCTTTTGCTTTGAAGACAGGGAACCCGCGCCCATGCTGCGGGTTTGTCATTTGACATATAAGGTGCAGGAGAATTGCGATGAAACCCTCCACGCTCTTTCTGGCAACCGGTGGCGCGATGATCCTGTTTGGGCTGCTGGCGCTCGCCAATCCCTTCGCCGCCTCGCTCGCGATCACGACGTTTCTCGGCGCGCTTTTCCTGATTGGCGGCGTCATTCAAGCGTGGCTCGCCTATAATGACCGCGATGGCGCGCATCGCCTCTGGCACGGGCTTGTGGCGTTTATCAATATCGTCGTGGGCGTCTGGCTAATGGCCAACCCGCTCTCGGGAACGGTTTCGCTTGCCGCAGTCGTTGGTGTGCTCTTTCTGATCATGGGGGCGCTGCGACTCGCGATCGGGATTCAACTTCCGGGGGGCCAACTTCGCTGGATGCTGCTGCTGACCGGGCTGGCCTCGATTCTGATCGGGGTGCTCGTTTTTTCTGACTTTCAGCATGCGGCGACGGCGCTTTTGGGGCTTTTGCTGGGAATCCAGCTGCTCGCCGATGGAATCGGTTTGGTGGTTCTTGGCCTCTCGTCGCGCAACCTGTGATTGAGTAGAGGTCAAAAAGCATCTAGCCACAATATTTTGTGGCATCGTCTAGAGTGCCACATTTTTGCGCCTTTTTTGATGCAAAGCCGCACCAGTTCTTCCCCCAAATCGGCAGAAACAAACTGTTAATCTTAGGGAAAGATTGCCAGGGGGCATGAAAATGGGCAAATTCATGGCAAGAATGAGGCAGACCGTCACAATTGGCGGCGATCACGAGAAAATGCGGTTCGGCAATGTATCGAACCCGGCCGTGATAGAGGGGTAGGGCAGTGTTTTCACGTCTGGCAGGGGCGCTTCTACGCGCAATTCTGGTCGCGGTGGTGATTTCCATCCCCGCGTTGATCCTTCCTGATACCAGCAGCGATACCGCACAGATCGTGGCGCTGATCGCGCTGTTCGCAGCGGCGCTGACCTTCTTCGAATACGCGTCGGTCTACCCCGGTCTTGTCGAATTCCGCGACGCGCCGCCTTTCAACCGCATCCGCTTCATCTCGCTTTTCGCGACGGTGTTGTTGCTGACGCTGGCGGAGCTGTCGCAATTCTATCCCTCCACCCTGACGCGCTTCATTGAGGTCATGGGCTCTACTGTGGCTTCCTCGATCGACGTGCCTTACAGCCCGGTGCGCCTGCTGCAACTTGCGCTCCCGGCTGATGCGGGGGCACAGCATATCGCAATGGTGCGCACGGCTGCGGGGATGGCGTATCTCATCTCGCTCATCACGCTGGGCTATTTTGTCGTGATCCTGCGCCTGATCGGCTGGCCGCAAGCACAGACCAAGTTCAACGTCTGGGTCAACCTGCCTACTTTCGACCCGACCGCTGGTGGGGATGTCGTCGAGCGCCTGCGCCGCGACGCCTGGTTCAACATTGCGTTGGGCTTCCTTCTGCCCTTCCTCATTCCCGCGGTGCTCAAGATTGTCTCGATCAATTTCGTTGTCGTGACCTTGGAAAGCCCGCACACGCTGATCTGGATGGTGACCGCATGGGCTTTCCTGCCTGCAAGCCTGTTCATGCGCGGCATCGCGCTGGGCCGGGTCGCGCACATGATCGAAGAAAAGCGCCGCCTTCAGGACGCAAACGAGTATTTGCCGGCCTGATCATCGCGCTGTCTCTCTCGGGACCTGCGGCCTCTGAAACCCTGCGCGTTGCCACTTGGGATGCCGGGTTGAGCCGCTCCGGGCCGGGTTTGCTGTTGCAAGACATCGGAAAAGACGATCCGCAAATCGCCGCCGTGCGCGGGATCATCGCAGCAATATCGCCCGATATCTTGCTGCTCACCGGGATCGACTGGGATTTCGACGGGCAGGCGCTGGGCGCGCTCAATTTAACGTTGGCCGAGCCTTACCCCTATTTCTATGCGCCTCGCCCCAATAACGGGATGGAAAGTGGCGCCGATCTCGATGGCAATGGGCTGCTTGGTGAGGCGCGTGATGCGCAGGGCTATGGCCGGTTTCCGGGGCAGGGCGGAATGGCGCTTCTGTCGCGCCGCCCGATCCTTGCCGATGAGGCGCGGGATTTCACGGGCCTGCTTTGGCGGGATCTGCCGGGGACGATGATCGGCAAGGCGGACATCTCGGAGGATGCGCAGGCGGTGCAACGGCTCAGTTCCAGCGCGCATTGGGACGTGCCGGTCGAGATCGGGGTGGGCGCGCAGCTGCACATTCTTGCGTTTGCCGCGACACCCCCGGTTTTTGACGGCCCCGAGGATCGCAATGGTTGGCGCAATCATGACGAGGCGGCATTCTGGCTGCGCTACCTCGATGGCGACCTGCCTGAGCCGCCACCGCCACAGCCCTTCGTTCTGATGGGTGATTTCAATCTCGATCCGGTCGATGGCGAGGGACAGCGCGCCGCGTTTCATGCCCTTCTTGCCAGCGGCCATTTGCAAGATCCCAAGCCTCGCAGCGCAGGCGCGGCGCTCGCTGTCGATGCAGACCACATGGGCGACGCCGCGCTTGATACGGCGGATTTCGATGGGCCGGGCAATCTGCGCGTCGAGTATGTCTTGCCCTCTAGCGATCTGACCGTCGCAGCGGCCGGGGTGGTCTGGCCTCCGCCGAATGCACCCCTGGCAGACGCCGCCGCGACGGCTTCGCGTCAGAAGCTCGTCTGGGTCGACATCGTCCTGCCCTGATCCGGCACGACCTTGAGGCCGCGAATGTAGAGATGCTCAAACACGATCCGCTCGAGCGTCTTCGGAGTCATATCGGGAAAGCGCGCAGAAAACTCGGAGCCGTCGATCGAGTGGCTCATATCGTAGAGGTAACGCATCTCGCGCAGTTCCCGAGCCAGCTCCCAAACCGGAGATGCTAATAGCAGGGCCATCCAGGGAAAGCGTTTGATTGCGATTTCGCGGCCCATCTGGCGCGACAGTTCCTCCGCCAGTTCCCGCGCCGAGAAAACCGTACCCGGAAATCCAAGATCAAGCAGCCCCGGTTCTGCGTCGCCCGTCTCGGCCAGCCGCACCGCGACACGTGTCAGATCATCGAGATCGGCATAGGTCCGGCGGGCTTCGGGTTTACCAAGCGACGTGATCCGACCTTTGCGCAGATCCTTAAGCATAAGCCGGTTGAGGATCGTATTCGCCGCTTCGGGGTGGATAAAATCGCCGCTACGCAGGATCACGACCGAATGCCCATCCTCTGCATGGGCGCGATACCGCTCCTCCATCTCGGCGCGAACGCGGCCTTTGCGGGTGCAGGGATGATGGGGCGTCTTTATTGACCAGGGTGAGGGCTCGCGCCCGTAGACATAGACATTGCCCGGCACCATGACCGAGGCGCCGCTGTCGCGTGCGGCCGCGAGAACCTGGCTCGTGATCTTCGGGATTTCCCCGGCCCAATCGTGATAGTTCGGCGGGTTCATCGCGTTCACGATCCAGCGCGCACCGCGCGCCGAAATCCCCATGTCGGTTCCGCGCCTGTAGCGATCGACATCCCAGCCGGCTGCCCGGAATGCCCGCGCCGCGGCGGTACCGAACACGCCGCCCATTCCCAGGATCAGCACCCTGCGAGTCATTTCCGGCCTCATTTCTTTTTCTGCTCTTGCGCGCAAGCATGCGCCGATCCGCGCGCGGGTGCCACTCGGTTCCTTCGCGATCCGCAAAACCTCGCCGAACCCTCGGCAAGCCATTGCCGATCGTCCAGACACGCTTTCGAGAGTGCTGCGGCTTGACCAAGGGGCGGGCAGGGGATAGGCCCATCCCGACCCTGTTTTCTTGGGAGATAAGCCTCATGTCCAACCCCTCCATCCTCATCCTGCCCGGCGACGGGATCGGCCCCGAAGTCATGGCCGAGGTTCGCAAGATCATCGACTGGTTCGGCGCCAAGCGCGATCTCGCCTTCGATGTCAGCGAAGACCTCGTAGGCGGGGCCGCCTATGACAAGCACGGCGTGCCGCTGGCCGACGAGACCATGGCCAAGGCGCAGGAAGTGGACGCGGTGCTGCTCGGTGCCGTGGGCGGGCCGAAATACGACGTGCTCGACTTCTCGGTGAAGCCCGAGCGCGGTCTGCTGCGTTTGCGCAAGGAGATGGACCTGTTCGCGAACCTGCGCCCCGCGCAGTGCTTCGATGCGCTGGCCGATTTCTCGTCGCTCAAGAAGGATGTTGTGGCCGGCCTCGACATCATGATCGTGCGCGAGCTGACCTCCGGTGTCTATTTCGGCGAGCCGCGCGGCATCTTCAACGAGGGCAACGAGCGTGTGGGCATCAACACCCAGCGCTACACCGAGTCCGAGATCGAGCGCGTCGCCCGCGCCGCCTTCGAGCTTGCGATGCGCCGCAATAAGAAGCTCTGCTCGATGGAGAAGGCCAACGTGATGGAATCGGGCATCCTCTGGCGTGAAGTCGTGACCCGCGTCGGTCAGGACTACCCCGAGGTCGAGCTGTCGCACATGTATGCCGACAACGGCGCGATGCAGCTGGTGCGCGCGCCCAAGCAGTTCGACGTCATCGTGACCGACAACCTCTTTGGCGACATCCTCTCGGATTGCGCGGCGATGCTGACCGGCTCGCTCGGGATGCTTCCTTCGGCCTCGCTCGGCGCGCCGATGGAGAACGGTCGCCCGAAAGCGATGTACGAGCCCGTGCACGGCTCGGCGCCCGATATCGCGGGTCAGGGCAAGGCCAACCCGATCGCCTGTATCCTCAGCTTCGCGATGGCGCTGCGCTACAGCTTCGATCAGGGCGACGAGGCGACCCGTCTGGAAACCGCGATCGAAAAGGTGCTGGCCGATGGCGTGCGCACCGCGGATCTGATGGGCCCCGAAGGCGGCGTGCCGGTCTCGACCTCCGAGATGGGCGACAAGATCGTTGCGGCGCTCGACGCATCGCTCTGATCCAGTCGGACACTCAAACGAAAGGCGCGGGCGAAAGCTCGCGCCTTTTTCCATTCCCGCCTTGCAACTCCGGCGCAACCGCTCAAAATGTGAGCGTTAACACCCGGAGCCTCCCATGCCCGAATTCGGCAAAAAGTCCAACGCGCGCGGCGCGGGTCTCGGCCTGCTGTCGATGGGTATCTATGCAACCCATGACGTGATCATCAAGCATCTCGGCCAGGCCTATTCGCCGGTGCAGATCGTGTTCTTTGCAGCGCTTCTGTCTTTTCCGCTCCTTTCGGTGATCCTGCTCAACGACAAGCGTGAAGGGAGCCTGCGTCCCATCCATCCCGGATGGGTGATCGCGCGGGTCGTAACCACTGTCATCACCGGTCTTTGCGCGTTCTACGCGTTTTCGACCCTGCCGCTGGCACAGGTCTACCCGCTGCTTTTCGCGCTGCCGCTTCTGGTGACCGTCTTCTCGATCCCCCTTTTGGGGGAGAAGGTGGGCATTCATCGCTGGGCGGCTGTGATCCTTGGCTTGATCGGCGTGGTAATCGTGGTGCGCCCAGGTCAATCCGATCTGGCGCTGGGCCATTTCGCCGCGATGACGGCGGCGGTGACGGGTGCATTGGCCTCGGTAATCGTGCGTCGTATCGGCTCGGAGGAACGCTCGGTCGTGCTGCTCCTCTCTCCGCTTCTGGGCAATGTCATCGCTATGGGGCTCTCGCTTCCCTTCATCTGGGTGCCATTGCAGCTGCCTGATCTTGGACTGATGGCGGTGATCGCGATCTTCGGGCTCACCGCATCTTTCCTGCAGATTCTGGCCTATCGGGCGGGCGAAGCCGCGATTGTCGCGCCGATGCAATATTCGCAGATCCTCTGGGCGATTTTCTACGGCTGGATCATTTTCGACGAGAGCGTCGACTCGACGACTCTGATCGGTGCGGGCGTGGTGATCGCATCGGGTCTCTACATCGTTTTCCGTGAGGCGACGGCGCAGACCTCGGAAAACCAGCCCGTGTTGCGCACCCGTGGCCGGAGCGAGACCGTGACCGCGCCTCGCTCGTCACTTCTGGGCCGCGTTTTGGGCCTTCGCGCACGCAATTCAAGAAGCTGAGCCAGACCCCCTTGCAAAAGCCTGCGCAAGCCGCTAATTCCCCGCCCACGGTCGGAGCGTAGCGCAGCCTGGTAGCGCACCTGCTTCGGGAGCAGGGGGTCGGAGGTTCGAATCCTCTCGCTCCGACCATTTCCCGAAATTCCCCAGATTTCGAGCCACGCTGCAAAGCGACTGGCTTTTGTGGCCCGGCTTTGGCACAAATTCCTCAAAGCAATAATGGGCAGGGCGAATGCAGGTTGAAACGACCCCATTGAGCGGCGTTCTGGTGATCACACCGCAGAGATTCGGCGATCACCGCGGGTTTTTCTCGGAGAGCTTTTCGGCGAAGCGGTTCGCCGAGGCCGGGATCGAGATTCCCTTTGTGCAGGACAACCATTCCCTTTCCGAGGCCGTGGGCACGGTGCGCGGGCTGCATTTTCAGGCGCCACCCCATGCGCAGGCGAAGCTCGTGCGCTGCGGTCGCGGGCGGCTTTGGGATGTCGCGGTCGATATCCGCAAGGGCAGCCCGACCTATGGCCAGTGGTTCGGCACCGAGTTGAGCTTCGAGAACGGCAAGCAGCTCCTGATCCCGGCGGGTTTTGCGCATGGGTTCGTCACGCTCGAGCCGGGCACCGAGATCGTCTACAAATGCTCGGATTACTACGCGCCCGAATGTGAAGGCGCGATCCGCTGGGACGATCCGGATTTGGCCATCGACTGGCCGCTTTCCGCAGGAATAGAGCCTGTTTTGTCCGGCAAGGATGCCGAGGCGCCTGCCTTCGCCGACCTCGACAGCCCCTTCACCTGGGAGGGCGTGGCATGAAGATTCTCGTCACCGGCGGCGCAGGCTTCATCGGCTCGGCCGTCGTGCGTCTGGCCATTTCGCGCGGGTATGAGGTCGTGAACCTCGACGCGCTGACCTATGCCGCCTGCCTCGAAAATGTCGCGCCCGTGGCCGACAGCCCGCTTTATGCCTTCGAGAAGGCCGACATTCGCGACGCGGACGCGCTTGCCGCGATCTTCGCCCGCCATAAGCCCGACGCGGTGATGCATCTGGCGGCGGAGAGCCATGTCGACCGCTCGATCGACGGCCCCGGCGCTTTCATCGAGACGAACGTGATGGGCACCTACAACCTGTTGCAGGCGGCCCGCGCCTATTGGGAGGCCGAGGGTCGCCCCGAGAGCTTCTGCTTCCACCACATCTCGACCGACGAGGTCTATGGCTCGCTCGGCCCCACGGGCCAGTTCACCGAAGAGACGCCCTACGCCCCGAACAGTCCCTATTCCGCCTCGAAAGCGGGCTCGGACCACCTCGTGCGCGCCTGGCATGAGACTTACGGCCTGCCGGTCGTGCTGACCAATTGCTCGAACAATTACGGCCCCTATCACTTCCCCGAAAAGCTGATTCCGGTCGTGATCCTCAACGCGCTCGCAGGCAAGCCGCTTCCGATCTATGGCGACGGCTCGAACGTGCGCGACTGGCTTTTTGTCGAAGATCACGCCGACGCGCTGCTTCTGGTGCTGGAGAAGGGCATTTTGGGCCGCAGCTATAATATCGGTGGCGAGAACGAGCGGTCGAATCTCGAGCTGGTCCAGACGATCTGCACCATTCTCGACACGCTGCGCCCGGGCGATGCACCCTATGCCGAGCAAATCACCTTCGTCACCGACCGCCCCGGCCACGACGCCCGCTACGCCATCGACCCGACCCGCATCCGCGAGGAGCTGGGCTGGCGGCCGAGTGTGACGGTCGAGGAAGGGCTCGAGCGTACCGTGTGCTGGTATCTCGAGAACGAGGACTGGTGGCGGCCGCTTCTGGAGCGCCACGGTGTCGGCGAGAGGCTGGGCAAAGCATGATCCTCGTCTTCGGACAGACCGGCCAAGTCGCGCAGGAACTACAGCGCCTTATGCCAGATGCGGCGTTTTTAGGCCGGAATAGGGTCGATTTGAGCGATCCCGACGCCGCCGCACAGGCGATCCGGGACGCCGAGCCTGAGGCGGTGATCAACGCCGCCGCCTACACCGCCGTGGACAAGGCCGAAGATGAAGAGGGGCTGGCGCAGATCGTCAATGGCGACGCCCCTGGCGCGATGGCAAATGCTTGCCACGACCTTGGCATCCCGCTTGTACAAATCTCCACTGACTATGTCTTCGACGGCTCCGGCGACGCGCCGTTCAAACCGACCGATCCGACCGGCCCGCTGGGTGCCTATGGCCGCACCAAGCTCGCCGGCGAACAGGCGATCCGCGCCGAAGGCGGCCCCTTCGCCATCCTGCGCACCAGCTGGGTCTTTTCGGCGCATGGCGGGAATTTCGTGAAGACGATGGTGCGCCTGTCGGAAAGCCGCGATCGCCTGAGCATCGTCGCCGACCAGATCGGCGGACCGACGCCCGCCCGCGCCATCGCCGAAGCCTGCCTGACGATGGCAGCGCAGTTGCAGCGCGCGCCCGAGAAGAGCGGCGTTTACCATTTCTCAGGGGGTCCCGATATAAGCTGGGCAGGCTTCGCGCGAGAGATCTTCTCGCAGGCCGGGCGCGACGTGGTGGTCGAGGATATCCCCTCCGCCGCCTATCCGACGCCCGCAAAACGGCCGCTCAACTCGCGGCTCGACTGCAGCGATCTGGCCGTCTTCGGCCCGAACAGACCCGATTGGAAAGCGGGATTGAAGGAAGTGTTAACCGAACTGGGGACGATATGACGCGCAAGGGGATCATTCTGGCGGGCGGCTCGGGCACGCGGCTTTATCCGATCACGATGGGCGTCTCGAAGCAGCTCCTGCCGGTCTATGACAAGCCGATGATCTACTACCCGCTGACGACGCTGATGCTGGCGGGCATTCGCGAGATCGCGGTCATCACGACGCCCCACGATCAGGAGCAGTTCATCCGCACGCTGGGCGATGGCAGCCAATGGGGGCTGAGCCTGACCTATATCACCCAGCCCTCGCCGGACGGTCTGGCGCAGGCCTATCTGCTGGCCGAGGATTTCCTTGCCGGCAGCCCCTCGGCGATGGTTCTGGGCGACAACATCTTCTTCGGCGCGGGGCTTCAGAACGTGCTAAAGGCCGCGGATGAGCAGACCGAGGGCGGCACTGTTTTCGGCTACCGGGTCCGAGATCCCGAACGCTACGGCGTAGTCGATTTCGACGGGGACGGCAAAGCCCGCGCGATCATTGAGAAACCCGAGGTGCCACCCTCGCAATTCGCGGTCACGGGGCTCTATTTCCTCGATGGCACCGCGCCGGAACGGGCAAAGACGATCGCCCCCTCGGCGCGTGGCGAGCTGGAGATCACGACGCTTCTCGAAACCTACCTCCATGAAGGCAAGCTCTCGGTCACCCAGATGGGCCGCGGCTTCGCCTGGCTCGACACGGGGACGCATGGCAGCCTGCTCGATGCAGGCAACTTCGTGCGCACCTTGGAGGAGCGGCAGGGTCTGCAAAGCGGCTCGCCCGATGAAATCGCCTTCGAGAAGGGCTGGATCAGCGCCGAGGCGCTGGCGACCCGAGCAAAGAAATTCGGCAAGAACAGCTATGGCGAGTATCTTCTGCGTTTGATCGAGTGAGTGGCGATGGGCCGCGTCACGATTCTGATGGCCGTGCATGAGCCGGGGCCAGATATCGCGGATCAACTCGCCAGCATTTCGGCGCAGAGCCACGCGGATTGGCAATTGATCGTCGGCGACGATAGTTCGGGCCAATCAGCGCGTGAGGCTTTGGATCGATTTGAAGCGCAGGGCCACAAAGTTCACCGGCACTCAGGACCCAAAGCGGGGGCAGGCCCGAATTTTCAATCTCTTCTGATAAAAACAGACCCTAATTCAGCGGATTTTGTCGCCTTCTCCGATCAGGACGATATCTGGTTTCCAGAGAAGCTCGCGTGGGCACTGTCGGAATTGCGCGACGCGGACGGACCTGCGTTGTACTGCTCTCGAAGCCTCGTGACGGGGGCAGAGCTTCAAAAATCCCACCCCTCGCCACCACGCCCACGCCCGCTGGGGTTTCGCAATGCGTTGGTGCAGAATGTCGCCGCGGGCAATACGATCGTGCTCAACCCGGCGGCGGCGCGGCTCGCGCGGGAGGCGGCGGCCGAGGCCGGGCCGATCCTCAAATTCGACTGGTGGCTTTATCAGCTCATGTCGGCCTGCGATGCGCGGTTGATCCACGATGATCGCCCCACGCTCTACTATCGACAGCACGGGCGAAATGCGGAGGGAGAAAACCTCAGCGCACGTGCAAGGATCAGCCGGTTGAGCCGGTTTCTTCAAGGTGAATGGCGGGACTGGACCGAGGCGCAACTTGCGGAACTGGCCGCCTCGCGTCATCGGTTTACACCAGAAAACCGGTCGGTTTTTGATGACTTCGTTCGGATGCGCCAGGCGCCTTTGCCCTCTCGCATCGTGCAATTCGCCCGGCTCGGGCTCTATCGCCAAAGCCGGGCGGGGACGGTTGCGATCTGGATTGGGGCGCTATTTCGCTTGATTTAGGGTCTAAATCCGGAAAATCGGCTGCAACAGACGCGGCAGGAAGCTCTTGAACTTCAAGGGCGCATCGGTTGCCGCGAGGCAGATGCAGACATCCTCCATACCGGCGATCGGTGTGTGATCGAGATCATCGCTCGCAACCTCCACATCGCCGACCCCGAACCGCCCCGTCTCGTCCGAGAATGATCCTTGCAGGACCAGCGTCAGCTCCAGGCCGTTATGGCCGTGATCGGGCACAGCCATCCCCGGGGGAATATAAAGCAACCGGGCGGAACCGTCGCGATCCTCGCTCAGGATGGCCTGCCGGATACCGCCACCAAGTGCACGCCACTTCGGTTGGGCGCCACCCATCGCCTCGACTACGGCGCCGGGGTAGATCCCCGAGCGCTCAGCCGCGGTGAAGGCGGCAGGGGGATCACTGTCGAGCCCGTCGAACACTCTCTTGCGCAGATCGTCACTTGCCGAAACCGCGCCGAGGGATTCCAAAACCAGCCCGCCCGCCAGTTCCTCGGCCTCGAGCCGCGCCCGGCAATCGTCGCACTGGCTGACATGCGCCGCCACGACCAGCGAAAACGCATGGCCCAGCGAGCCGGTCGCGTAGGACCGGATCAGCCAATCGGGCAAGTGATGCGTAATCTCCGTCATTCCTCTCTCAAATCCTTCAATTCGTGTCGCAGTTTTTCCAGCGCGAGCCGGATCCGCGACTTGATCGTCCCAAGTGCAAGGCCCGTGGCCTCGCGAATTTCCGCCTGCGTGAGCTCGCCCACATAGGCGCGCTCGATGATATCCCTCTGCGCTTCGGGCAGGGTTTCGAGCGCCTGACGCAACTGCATCGCCTCCTGCTCCAGCCCGACGACCGCATCAGCCTCGGGCGTCTCGCGCGTCTCGGCCTCCGCGACCATCTCGTCAGGAACGGGGCGCGGTCGCCTGCGGATCACATCGATCTGACGATTACGCGCGATCCTGTAAATCCAGGCTGAAGCCCGCGCCCGGCTTTCATCATAGAGATGGGCCTTATGCCAGATCGTCAGCATCACATCCTGCACCACGTCCTCGGCTGCAGCGCCCGGCATCCCCGAGCGCATCAGCATGCCCTTCAGGCGCGGCACGAAATGATCGTAAAGCCGTGCGAAGGCCTTTTTGTCGCGACGATCCCGCACCGCGACCAGCCATTCGGTCTGTTCGCAGACGGTTTCGGGCGATTTCGCTGACGTTTTGCGGTCGTCCATTCTCTTCCCGGCAGAGGCGAGCCCCGCCGCCATCGGCGCGGGCATTTCCGTCTCAAGGTTTGTTGTCGCATCCCTCAGCATGAACCGTCTACGCGCCCAAAGCGCAGGCAGATCACAGGAAGGCTAAAAAACTTCTGATCCAAACCCTAACATCCGGCGTTACGTCTTCAAGTCTTTGGGAGAATTGCGATGTCCTTCGATGCCTTGCATCCTCACGCCCAGCGGATCGCGATCATTGGATCGGGGATCTCGGGGCTTGCCTCGGCGTGGCAGCTGGCGCCTCACAACCGCGTAACGGTGTTCGAGGCGGAAAATCGTCTTGGCGGGCATTCACGCACCATCGTTGCGGGGCGCAATGGAAATCAGCCGGTCGATACAGGCTTTATCGTGTTCAACTACGCAAACTACCCGCATCTGACGCGGCTATTCTCGGAGCTCGATGTGCCGGTGGAGAAATCCGACATGGGCTTCGGGATCACAATTGATCAAGGGCGGATCGAATATGCGCTGCGCGACCTCGGCAGTCTGTTTGCGCAAAAGCGTAATCTGCTGCGGCCGGGATTTGCCCGGATGATCGCCGATATCGCAAAATTCAACACCAAGGCCGTCGCGATGGGGCAAAGCGATGATGTGACGATCGACCAGTTGCTTGACGAGTTGCGCATGGGCGAGTGGTTCCGGCGCTACTATCTGCTGCCGATCTGTGGCGCGATCTGGTCCACCCCGGCGGACAAGATCGGAGAGTTTCCGGCCCGCAGCCTTCTGCGCTTCTTCGAGAACCACGCGCTCTTGTCGGCGACCGGGCAGCATCAATGGTGGACGGTCTCGGGCGGTTCGATCGAATATGTGACCCGGTTGGAGCGTGCCTTGCGCCTGCGTGGGGTAGATTTCCGCGTAGGCTCGGCAGTGAAAGCGGTGCAGCGCAGCCCGAAATCAGTGACTATTACGGCGGAAAATGCGCCTCCTGAGCAGTTCGACCAGGTGATCATCGCCACTCATTCCGACCAGGCGCTCAAGCTTTTGCCAAACCCGACCGGAGAGGAACGCGCAGCGCTCTCGGCGGTGCGTTACCAGCCCAATGATGTCTATCTGCATCGCGACGAACGGCAGATGCCGCGGCGCCGTGCCTGCTGGTCGAGTTGGGTCTATCAGGCGCAGACCCGGGCCAACGAGACCCGGCTCGGCGTGACCTATTGGATGAACCGGCTACAGAATATCCCGGAGAATGATCCTCTCTTCGTTACGCTCAATCCCGAAAATCCAATCGCCGAAGAGGCCATTTACGACCACGAAGTCTTCTGGCATCCGGTTTTCGATCGCGCCGCCCTGCGCGCGCAGGAGCAAATTCAGGCGATCCAGGGCCATAACCGGACGTGGTATGCGGGTGCGTGGCTTCGTCACGGGTTTCATGAGGACGGGTTTGCCTCTGCGGTGCGGGTGGCCAGGGCGCTCAATCGCGGTGCGATCCCCGCACCTGAGCTTGAGGCGGTGCCCGCATGATCGCTCAATTCTGCCCCGGCGAGACGATCCATGCGCGCCGCGGCGCGATCGGGCACAAGTTCCGCTACCATGTCGATTACGTGCTGCTCGATCCCGAGGCGCCGGGCCCGTGGCCCCGGCTTTTCTCGCGCAAAGGTGTCAATCTGGCGCGGGTGGACGATCGCGATTACGGCGGTGCGCCGGGGCAGGGCGAGGGGGCTGCATGGGTGCGCCGGAAATTGGCCGCGCTCGGCGCGCCGGAGCCGGCGCGGCTCCTGCTGCTGACACAACCGCGGATCTTTGGCTCGGGCTTCAACCCGGTGAATTTCTGGCTGGCCTATGATGAGGACGATCAGCTCCGTTCGGTGATCGCGGAGGTGAACAACACCTTCGGCGATCGGCATTCCTATCTCTGCGCGACACCTGAGTTCGAGCCTATTACAGCGGAAACCGAGCTTGAATCCGAGAAGATCTTCCACGTCTCGCCCTTCCAGAAGATCGCGGGCGACTATCGTTTTCGCTTCCATATCGACGCCGAGCGAATTCGTATCCGTATCGACCATCGCAACGGCGAAGAGGGTGTGATCGCCACGCTGTCCACCATGCGCCAGCCGCTGACCTCGAAGGCGTTGCTTTTCGCGGCCCTACGCCGTCCGCTTACCCCAATCCGCACGCTTGGCCTGATTTATTGGCAGGCGCTGCAACTCAAGCTCAAGGGCGCGCGCTACCTGCCGCGCCCGACACCCCCCAGCGAGGAGATCAGCCGATGATGCCTTTCCTGACGAACCGCATCCGCGCGGAATTTCTCGAGATGTGCGAGCAGATCGCGCATGGATCGCTGACCCTGCGCCTGCCCGACGGATCGCGCCGCCATTTCGGACGCGGTCAGCCGCAGGCCGAAATGGAGATCCGCGACTGGCAGGCTATCGTGATGATGGCCTCGCGGGGCGACGTCGGTCTGGGTGAGGCCTATATCGCGGGCCTCTGGGAAACGCCCTCGATCGAGGCGCTGCTGAGCCTCGCGCTGAAGAACCTCGAACTGGTCGACAGTTATGCCTATGCGGGTTTCTGGTCGAACCTGAAATTCCGGATCATCGACCGGCTGATGCGCGCGAACTCGCTGCGCGGCGCCTCGCGCAACATCCGCGCGCATTACGATGTT
This sequence comes from Thioclava pacifica DSM 10166, assembly GCF_000714535.1. Classification (GTDB taxonomy): domain Bacteria; phylum Pseudomonadota; class Alphaproteobacteria; order Rhodobacterales; family Rhodobacteraceae; genus Thioclava; species Thioclava pacifica. Next base: position 429,265 of record NZ_AUND01000012.1, read on the forward strand.
GGCAATGAGTTCTACCAGATCTGGCTTGACGAGGGGATGAGCTATTCCTCCGCGCTTTTCGCGCCGGGCGATAATGACTTGCACCGGGCTCAGAACCGCAAGCTCGACAGGATCCTCGATAGCCTGGGCGGTGGCGAGCGGGTGCTGGAGATCGGATGCGGCTGGGGCCATTTCGCCGAACGCGCCGCCGAGCAGGGCCGTCATGTCACCGGCATCACCATCTCGCCCAGCCAGAAGGGCTATGCTGATGCGCGTCTCGATGGCCGGGCGGATATCCGGCTTCAGGACTACCGCAAGACCCCCGGAAGTTTTGATCATATCGTCTCGATCGAGATGATCGAGGCGGTGGGCGAGCGCTACTGGCCGACCTATTTCAGCACACTCAAGGAGCGCCTCTCCGAGAGTGGCTCTGCAATGATTCAGGCCATAACAGTCTCTGATTCCTACTTCCCAACCTATCGCAACACCTCCGATTTCATCCGCCAATATACCTTCCCCGGTGGGATGCTTCTGTCAGACGGGGTGATCCGCGATCAGGCGGCGAAGGCCGGTCTTGCCGTGAAAGAAAGCTTCGCCTTCGGCCAGGACTATGCGGAGACCTGCCGGCAATGGGCGACCCGACTCAAAGAGCGCAGCGCCAGGGCGGCACAGCTCGGCTTCGGGCCGGAGTTTCTGCGCAACTGGCAATATTACCTCGAGGCCTGCGCTGCCGCCTTTGCGGTTGGCCACACCAATGTCGTGCAGGTCCAACTGGCACATGCGAGGGCTTGAAATGTTGACGAAGATTCTTCTGACACTGGCGATCCTCATCCTGGCGGCGATCCTGATCCGCCATCTCTTCTTTGCCTTTCCCGCGCAAAGCAGTGGGGATTACGCAGCCGAAACCCCGGAATTTGACATCCGACGCGCCTTCGAGGGACCCGTCGAGGCGCATGGGATGATCTACGGCCCCACCGGTCGCGTCACCTCGCGGTTCCGGGCCATCATGCGAGGCAGCTTCACCAATGAAGGCGGTGTGATCGAGGAAGAGTTCGACTATGCTTCGGGCCGCCGCCAAACCCGCGCCTGGAATATCCAGTTCGGGCCGAACGGCGAGATCAGCTCCACTGCTGCCGATATCGAAGGCACGGCCGAAATGGAGCAGATGGGCAATGCGCTGCGGATGCGCTACCGGCTGCGCCTGCCCGAAGACGCGGGCGGACATGTTCTGGACGTGACGGACTGGATTTATCTGATGCCGGACGGAACGATGCTGAACCGTTCGCAAATGCGGAAATTCGGGATCAAGGTTGCCGAGCTTTTCGCGGTCATGCGTCCCATGGCTGAACCGGCAGAGTGATCACTCGAAGCAGTTTGCGCGCCCGTCATTCTTGATCGTGGCTGCGCCGTCCATAATCGATTGAGCGCGCCGCGCGAGGAATTTCGTGGGTTTCGCAGCGGAGCGATCTTTCGGATCGGGCAGCACAGCGGCGATCAGGGCGGATTGATACGGGCTGAGCTTGTCGGGCGAGGTGCGGAAATAGCGGAATGCCGCCGCATCCACTCCGAAGGCGCCCTCATCGAACTCGGCCACGTTCAAGTAAATCTCAAGGATACGGCGCTTGCCCCAGATCGCCTCGACAAAGGGGGTCAGCATCGCCTCCATTGCCTTGCGCGGCCAACTGCGCCCCTGCCAGAGAAAGACGTTCTTCACCGTTTGCTGGGTGATCGTCGAGGCGCCACGATTGGCGCCCTCGTCGAGCGCCTCGCGGATCGCGCGCATGTCGAAGCCCCAGTGATTGCAGAAATTCGCATCCTCCGCGGCGACCACGGAGCGCGCGAGTACCGGGGCGACATCCTCGAGCGCGACCCATTGCTGGTCGACCGCGCCGAGACGCTGGCGTTCACTCCATATAGTCCAGGTGGTTGGCGGGTTGACGAATTTGAACGCCACGATGAGCGCCAGAAACACGGCGACGAGGACGAGCGCCGCCCTTCCAAGCCATTTCAGCGCCAGCCGAAACGGGGCGCTTGCCGCTTGCTTGAGTCCCGAGCGAGCCTTGCTCTTGCCCGCGGATCTGCTCGATTTCTTCTTCGTCGCCATGCGCCCATAAGTCATGGGGAGACGGGACCGGTCAAGCCGCCAGAAGCGCGATTTCCGGACCACGCGCGACCTGTCGCGCAGTTACCATGGTCTCGATCGGCGCGGCGTTGTGCTGGAGCCACGCCGCGCGGATTTCGGCGCTGATCTGACGGTCATCCTCGAGGATCATGTTGCCGGGAAAGAGGCTCTCGCTCGGCGCCCCTTCGGCGAGAAGAATGTGATGCGCGTCGAGCAGCAGATGCACATAGTGCACATACGCCATCTCGGTCACGCGAACCGAGCGGCCATCAGTCAGATGTTTCGCTGCGACCAGTACCTCGTCGGAGCCGCACGCAAGCTCGGCGCGCCAGCCGCTCACCAGCATCCGGTGTTGCTGCGAGACGAGAAGAGGACGGGTATTGCCCAGCGTTCCGGGTTCGAAGCGTACCGGCGCGTAGCTGCCATAGCCGCGCACCCGCCGGCCGCCCGCCCAAAGGATGGGTTGCGGCCCCGCATCGCGCGTCATCACCAGGTCGCCCGCGCGCAGCCATTCGACGGGCCGTTCCCCGTCAGGCGTCGCGATCATCGTGCCGGCGACGAAACATTCCGGCCCAAGATCGCCCACCGCCATCTGCGTGCTCTGGGTGACATAGGTCGAGCTGATGAAGGTGGAATTGTGCAGGATCGAGCCGTCGGTCGGCGTGAACACCGCGCGCCCGTCTTCGAGATAGAAAGTGGTGCCTGTAACCGTGTATTCCACGCCATTGGGCTTCGCGAGCGTGATCGTGTCGCCTTCCCAGACCGCCGTGACGCGCACCCCGTCGATCTGGTCATATCGACCACCGCCCTGCGTCGTGGGGGTGATCCAGCCGTCATTGTTTCGGTCGTTGATCGAGAGAGTCTCAGGCGAAATGGCAGTTCCCGAGGAAGGCGGGTTCCCCGGATCGAGCGTGTAAAACTGATCGTAGTAGATTGCCATTTGCGCTGCTCGACGGCGATTTTCGCCCTATGATTGTTTCCAATTTAGCGGCGAAATGTGGCGCAAATGGGGCAGACGCGGGTGACCGCGTCCACGCTTACGTGAGTTTGGAATAGGTTTCGAAGGGGTTTGGGGCCTTTATAGCGCCGAGGGGCCGACCATTCTTGCCAACGATCCTGTCGCGCCCTCCGCGATTTCTTCACCGGTAAAGGCCGTGGTGCCGCCGGTCTTGAGCGCGGTTTCGAGCCGCTGATGGAAATCCTCGGGCACGGGAATCTGGAGAACGCGACCTGTCGCATGACCAAGCGTCTGCATCCGCTCGAGCATTTCCGCCGCACTACCCTTGCGCAAGAGCACGAAGACCGCAGAGCCGCCCAGCGGCAGGCTTTGACCCGCATCGCGCAGGAAATCGTCATTGATCCCGAGATCGGTCGCGTGACCGGCCACGGCTCCCGCCCCGGCGCCAATCGCGGCACCGACCACAGGCGACATGAAGACGAGACCGATCAGCCCACCCCATACCGCGCCGCCGATCGCGCCCATCGCGGTCGTGTTCGCGCCTTGATGAAGACGGACCTCGCCGGTCTCTTCGCGGGTTACGACGACGATATCCTCGGCATCGAAGAATCCCTCCTTGCGCAGCGCCTCCAGTTCCTCGCGCATCGCGAAGCCGGCGGCTTCCGTTTCATGGGCCATGACGAGCAGTTCTGACATCGTTACCTCCAGACAAAGCAAAAGGGCGAGACTTGCGCCTCGCCCTCTCAACGTGTGCTTTGCGGGAAGGTTCCCTCATTCGGCCGGAACCGCCTGCGGCTCGTCGCTCAGCGGGTAGGGCAGATGGATGAGCATTTCCTTCGGGCAGATCTGCAGGAAGTTCGCACGCTCTGCCTCCCAATGCTGAAGGATATCGGCGGCCTTGCGCGAGCCGGTCTCGGCCACATGGCGTTCGATCAGGCCCTTCAGCTGCGCTTCCCAATGCTCGTGGCCCAGTCCGCAGGTGACGAGGCTTTCGAGGTTGATCTGCTCCTCGGCGATGTTCTCCGGGTCGTAGATATAGGCCATGCCGCCCGTCATGCCCGCGCCGAAGTTCGGCCCGATCGAGCCGAGGATCACCGCAACGCCGCCGGTCATGTATTCACAGCCGTTCGAGCCGCAGCCCTCGACCACGACCTTCGCACCCGAGTTGCGCACTGCGAAACGCTCGCCCGCGCGGCCAGCCGCGAACAGGTAACCGTCGGTCGCACCGTAAAGCACGGTGTTGCCGATAATCGTGTTCTCGGCCGCGACCAGCGGCGAGATCATCGGCGGACGCACGACGATCGTGCCCCCCGAGAGACCCTTGCCCACATAGTCGTTCGCATCGCCCGACACTTCCAGCTTGAGCCCCGGCGCCGCGAAAGCGCCCAGCGACTGGCCGCACGAGCCCGTCAGCTTCACCGTCAGGTGGTCGGGCTGCAGCGCGTTGCGCATCCCGAAATTCTTGACGATATGGCTCGACGCGCGCGTCCCGATGGTGCGCAGCGTGTTACGCACCGCGTAGCTGAGCTGCATCTTCTCGCCATCCTCGAAGAAGCGGTGACCATCCTTGATGATCTCCGCATCGAGCGTATCGGGCACCCAGTTGCGCGGCTTGGAGCGGTCGTAGACGATCTTGTCCCAGCCATCGACGGTGATCAGAAGCGGGTTCAGGTCGAGGTCGTCGAGATGGGCCGAGCCACGGCTGACCTGCGTGAGCAGATCGGCGCGACCGATCACCTCGTCGAGCGAGCGTGCGCCGATCGAGGCGAGGATTTCGCGCACTTCCTGGGCGTAGAAGGTGATGAGGTTCACCACCTTGTCTGCCGTGCCGGTGAACTTGGCGCGCAGCTCGGGGTCTTGCGTGCAGACGCCCACCGGGCAGGTGTTCGACTGGCACTGACGCACCATGATGCAGCCCATCGCGATCAGGGCCGCGGTGCCGATGCCGTATTCCTCGGCCCCCATCATCGCCGCCATCACGATGTCGCGGCCCGTGCGCAGACCGCCATCGGTGCGCAGAGTGACGCGTTCGCGCAGGTTGTTCATCGCGAGCACCTGATGCGCCTCGGTCAGGCCCATCTCCCACGGAAGACCCGCGTATTTGATCGAGGTCGCGGGCGACGCGCCCGTGCCGCCGTTGTGGCCCGAGATCAGGATGATGTCGGCCTTCGCCTTCGCCACGCCGGCCGCGATCGTGCCGACGCCGGACGACGCCACCAGCTTCACCGTCACTTTGACCTTCGGGTTGATCTGCTTGAGGTCGTAGATCAGCTGCGCGAGGTCTTCGATCGAGTAGATGTCATGGTGCGGCGGCGGCGAGATCAGCGTCACGCCCTTGGTCGAGTGACGCAGACGCGCGATCAGGTCGGTGACCTTCATCCCCGGAAGCTGACCACCCTCGCCGGGCTTGGCGCCCTGCGCGACCTTGATCTCGAGCTCTTCGCAGTGGTTGAGGTATTCAGCGGTCACGCCGAAACGGCCCGAGGCCACCTGCTTGATCTTGGCCGAGGGGTTGTCGCCATTGGGCTCGGGCACGAAATGCGCCGGATCCTCGCCGCCTTCACCCGAGTCCGACTTGGCGCCGATCCGGTTCATCGCGACGTTGAGGAGCTTGTGCGCCTCGGGCGACAGGGCACCAAGCGACATGCCGGGCGTGACGAAGCGCTTGCGGATCGAGGTGATGCTCTCGACCTCTTCGATCGGCACCGGCTTGCCCAGCGACTTGATGTCGAGCATGTCGCGGATATGGATCGGCGGGTTCGCCCGCATCATCGAGCTATACTGCTTCCACAGATCATAGCTCGCGCGGTTGCAGGCCGATTGCAGCATATGCATCGACTGCGCGCCCCAGGCATGCGCCTCGCCGGTGCGGCGCGCTTTGTAGAAGCCGCCGATCGGGAGCACGTCCTGACCACCTTTCCAGCCCTTCGCGTGCACCTGCTCCAGCTTGTGCTGGATGCCGTGCAGACCGATGCCGGAAATGCGGCTGTGCATGCCGGGGAAGTATTCCGCGACCATCGCGCGCGACAGGCCCACTGCTTCGAAGTTCAGACCGCCGCGATACGACGAGATCACCGAGATCCCCATCTTCGACATGATCTTCAGCAGGCCGGAATCGATCGCATCGCGATACTTGCGCATCGCATCGACGAGCGTGCCGCCAAGCAGGCCGCGATCAATGCGGTCGGCCAGCGTGTCTTGCGCGAGATAGGGGTTCACGGTCGTTGCGCCAGCGCCGATCAGCACGGCGAAGTAATGCGGGTCGATACATTCGGCCGAGCGAACGTTGATCGAGCAGAAGGTCCGCAGGCCTTTCTGCGTCAGCCAGCTATGCACCGCCGAGGTCGCAAGGATCATCGGCATCGCGACCTTGTCCTGGTTCTGACCCTTGTCGGTCAGCACGATATGGAGCGAGCCCGAGCGCACCGCGTCTTCCGCCTCGTGGCGGATCCGGGTCAGACCGTCGCGCAGCGCTTCCTGATCGGCATTGGCCGGGAAGGTACAGTCGATCATCGTGACCTGCTCACCGAATTCCTTGAGCATCACGTCGAATTCGGAATTCGCGAGGAAGGGGCTTTCGAGGATCCAGATCTCGGTTTGCGAGCTGTCTTCGTCGAGCACGTTCTTGAGGTTGCCGAACCGCGTCTTGAGCGACATCACGCGGCTTTCGCGCAAGCTGTCGATCGGCGGGTTGGTGACCTGGCTGAAGTTCTGACGGAAGAAGTGGCTCAGCGGGCGATATTGCTTGGACAGAACCGCGGGCGGCGTGTCGTCACCCATCGAGGCGATGGCTTCCTTGCCGTCCTCGGCCATCGGCGCAAGGATCTGTTCGATCTCCTCGACCGAGAAGCCCGCAGCGATCTGACGCTTGCGCAGTTCGGCGCCCGAATATTTGGGCTCCTCAGGCACGTCCACGAGGATTGCATTGAGGTCAGTGACCTTGCCAACCCATTCGCTGAACGGCTGGGCTGCGGCCAGTTTGTCCTTGATTTCAACGTCGTGGTAGAGCTTGCCCTCGGCCATGTCGACCGCGATCATCTGGCCCGGGCCAAGCGCGCCCTTCTCAACGACCGAGGCCTCGTCGACCGGCACCATGCCTGCTTCCGAGCCAGCGATCAGCACGCCGTCGCCGGTGATGACGTAGCGCAGCGGGCGCAGACCGTTGCGGTCGAGACCGCCACAGACCCAGCGGCCATCGGTCATCGCAAGTGCTGCGGGCCCGTCCCAGGGCTCCATCACCGCGTTGCAATAGGCATACATGTCCTGCCACGCCTTGGGCATGTTCTCCGTGGATTTCGACCACGGCTCGGGCACGAGCATCGTCTTCACCATCGGCGCGTTGCGGCCCGAGCGGACCATCAGTTCGAACACCGCATCGAGCGCGCCCGAATCCGAGGCGCCCGCCGGAATGATCGGCTTGATATCCTCGGCGCTTTCGCCAAAGGCCGAAGAGGCCATGCGGATCTCGTGGCTCTTCATCCAGTTGATATTGCCCTTGATCGTGTTGATCTCGCCGTTATGGGCGAGCATCCGGAACGGCTGGGCCAGCCACCATTGCGGGAAGGTGTTGGTCGAGTAGCGCTGGTGATAGATCGCAAAGGCCGACTCGAAGCGCTCGTCTTTCAGGTCCGGGTAGAACTCGGCGACCTGCTCGGCCAGCATCATGCCCTTGTAGATGATCGAGCGGCAGCTCAGCGAGCAGATGTAGAGCCCGTTGATCTGCGCCGCGATCGCCGCTTTCTCGATGCGGCGGCGGATGATGTAGAGCTCGCGCTCGAACTGCTCCTGATCGATATCCTTCTCGTTGCGGATCAGGATCTGTTCGATCTCGGGGCGCGTCGCGTTGGCCTTCTCGCCCAGCACTTCGGTGTTCACCGGGACATGGCGCCAACCGTAGATGTAGTGGCCCATCCGCAGAACTTCGGATTCAACGATCGTGCGGCAACGTTCCTGCGCGCCGAAATCGGTGCGCGGCAGGAAGACCTGACCCACGGCGACCATTTTCTCCATGTCCGGCTCATGGCCGGTGCGGCGGATCTGATCGTAGAAGAACGGGGCGGGGATCTGGACGTGGATGCCAGCGCCGTCGCCGGTCTTGCCATCGGCATCCACCGCGCCGCGGTGCCAGATCGCCTTAAGCGCGTCGATCCCGCTCTCGACGACCTTGCGCGAGGCCTTGCCGTCGATCGCCACGACGAGACCCACGCCGCAAGACGCTTTCTCGTCATCTTCTTTCCAGAGCGAATGCTCATTCATCCACTGGCGCTTGGCTTCCTCGGCGGCCACCCAGGCTTCATCATATTTGGTCATCTCAGTGCCTCCTTGGAGAATGAGCGGAAATTGGGGACGAACCCGATGCGGGTGGGCGCCAGATCGGTCGCCTCGGTCATCATCAGGTCGCAGTCATATTCAGGCGTCTCGGTCGAGAAACCGGGATCGCCGGGAAAGTCGAAGCGTATGGGGCTGTCGTCATATTCGACGACATCGCCCTGCGCGTTCTCGAACCGCTCGGCGCCGCTGAGAAACAGGCGGTGCTTGCGGCTGATATATTGCGTGCCGGTGCGGTGCGAGAGAAGCGCGCCGGTCTCATCATCCTCGCGCAACTCGAAAGTGATCGTCTCGAGGGACACATCGTCGATCGTGACCGATTTGCCGGTCAGCGTGTCGACTCCGCGATAGCGCTGAAGACCACGGAAATTGCTGCGCGTGACGAAATCGTAATCGTCCTTGCCATCCGAGAGCAGCGCCGAGAAGGACGGTGCATCCTTCGAGGAACCCGCGTCGAAAAGCTCGATCTCGCCGGTATCGGTCGAGATGCTTTCAAGCCAGCGCGTCTCAGCATCGATATGGCTGATGTAATAGACGCCTTCGCCATCGGCATAGGCCGACCATTGATCGCCGGCCGGATCACCAGCGCAGGTGTAGTAATTGGCAACCTGACAATTGTGCATCTGCACGGTCATGTAGACCTCGCAGCCCGTGGGCGGCGCGAAATTCGCGGCATGGGCGGACAGGGCGCTGAAGAGCACCCCGCCGATCGCCAAGCCGAGAGAGTTCGACCGCATTGCCAGTTCATCCTTTCGCGAAAACGCGGGGGTGGATCACTCCGCCGCCACCGCCGCCTGGTTCTCGAGATAGCGCAGGATCGCATCGCCCGCTTCGCGACCGTCGCGGATCGCCCAGACAACGAGGCTCGCGCCGCGCACGATGTCGCCCACCGCATAGACGCCGGGGATCGAGGTCGCGTGGGTTCCGAAGGATGCCTTCACCGTACCCCATCGGGTCGTTTCGAGATCCTTGCTCTCCCATTGGCTCGCAAGATCCTCGGGTTCGAAACCGAGCGCCTTGATCACGAGATCGGCTTTCTCCTCGTAGAGACCGCCCTCGATCTTCTCGGGGCTTTGACGGCCCGACGCATCCGGCGCGCCGAGGCGCATCTTCTGCACGGTCACCGAAGAAACAGGGTTGCCCGAGAAGCCGGCCGGAGCGGCGAGCCAAACGAATTCCACGCCCTCTTCCTCGGCGTTCTGCACTTCGCGCTGCGAGCCCGGCATGTTCGCGCGGTCGCGGCGGTAAAGACATTTCACCGAGGTCGCGCCCTGGCGGATCGCGGTGCGCACACAGTCCATCGCGGTGTCGCCGCCGCCGATCACGACGACGCGCTTGCCTTCGGCATTCAGCGTGCCGTCTTCGAACTCGGCAACCTCGTCACCGAAGCTGAGCTTGTTCGACACGGTCAGATAGTCGATCGCGCGCACGATGCCCGCCGCGTCCGCACCCGGATCGGTCAGCTCGCGCGTCTTGTAGACGCCGGTGGCGATTAGCACCGCGTCATGCTTGCCGCGGATCGCGTCGAAGGAGATATCGGTGCCGACATTGCAGTTGAGCACGAACTCGACGCCGCCATCTTCAAGCTGCTTCACGCGCTGCATGACGATGTCTTTTTCCAGCTTGAAGCCGGGGATGCCATAGGTCAGCAGCCCACCCGCGCGGTCATAGCGGTCATAGACCGTGACCTGCACGCCCGCGCGACGCAGCACGTCGGCCGCCGCGAGGCCGCCGGGGCCAGCGCCGATGATGCCGACGCTTTCGGCGCGATCGGTGGCGGGCTTGATCGGCTTCACCCAGCCCATGTCGAAGGCCGTGTCGGTGATGTATTTCTCGACCGCGCCGATGGTGACGGTGCCGTGGCCCGACTGCTCGATCACGCAATTGCCTTCACACAGGCGGTCCTGCGGGCAGATGCGGCCGCAGATCTCGGGGAAGGTATTGGTAGCCTGGCTCAGCTCATAGGCTTCCTGCAACCGGCCCTCGGCGGTCAGGCGCAGCCAATCGGGGATGTTGTTGTGCAGCGGGCAATGCGTGTGGCAGTAGGGCACGCCGCACTGGCTGCAACGGCTCGCCTGCTCGGCAGCCTTGTCGGCGGCGAATTCGCGATAGATCTCGTTGAAATCATGGGAGCGCACATCTGCATCGCGCTTTTGAGGCATCTCCTTCGCCGTGTGGACGAACTTGAGCATCGGTTGCTTGGCCATGTCGGCGCCTCCCTGGGTAAAACGTGGGTGCGCATTGCTACACCGCTTCGCGGAGCATTAAAAGTAAGCTCTGCTGACCTAAATGACAGAAAATCCGCGTTGAGCGTCACGAATAAGCGTCAGGATCGTGAAATTTAGGTCAGCTGGCGTTACCTTAATCTCAAGAAGCCCTGATATTCTTGAGGCTACGCGGATACGAATCGTTGATTCGCGGACCCATCAACCGAGCACGCCGAGGCCCGCAAGCGTCAGCAGAAGCCCGCCGAAGAGGATCCGGTAGATCGCAAAGATCGTGAACCGGTGCCCTTGAATGTATCCGAGAAGCCATTTCACCGCGATGAAGGCGGTAACGGTCGAAACCACGAACGCGATGCCGAGGCCGGTCCAATCTTCCGATTGTGCGCTGCCCGAGGTGAATTGCTTGAGCAGCTCATAGCCGCTCGCTGCATACATCGTCGGGATGCCCACGAGAAACGCGAATTCCGTCGCCGCGGCCCGGTTCGAGGTGCCCAGCAGCATCGCAACGAAGATCGTGGTGGCCGACCGCGAGGTGCCCGGAAAGATCCCGGCCACGATCTGCGCGATGCCGACAGCGATCGCAACGCGCCAGAAGATTGTGGAATTGTCTGCCTGCCGGTCGGCAACACGTTCGGCAAAGAGCATCCAGAAACCGCCGATCACCAGCGCCCAAGCGACCGGCTGGATCGTGGTGGGCAGCTCGAACCCCATCTTCTTCACGATCAGACCCAGAACAGCGGTGATCAGGAAGGCGACGGTCAGTTTCGCTAGGTAATCGCGGTTCTCCGGCTCGCGCCAATTGAACAGCAGCTCCATCAGCCGGCGCCAGTAGATCAGCGTCACGGCAAGGATTGCACCCGCCTGAATGACGATATTGTACGTATCCGAGCGCGTACCGAGCCAATGTTCGGCGAGGATCAGGTGCCCGGTGCTCGAAATAGGAAGAAACTCGGTGATCCCCTCGATCACACCGAGCAGTACATCGTTGAGATAATTCACGAAATATCGCCTTGTTCAGATGCGCGACGTGCGCCGGACACTCGTATCAGACCCCGCGCAGATCTCAGATCTTGCGCAGGTTCTTCGCCGAAGCCTTGATCGCGTCATACTGTCCACCCGGACGGAAGCGCCACAGGTAGCCCGGCAGCACCGCGCCCATCGCGATCGGCTGGATGCCGAGATCGGCAAAACCCTTCGCGCCCTCGGCGACGACATTGTCCGTTTGCAGGTTTTTCACCTGATCACGCGTGAGAATGCGGTTGACCACAAGCCCGCCGGTGACTGTCTGAACCAGATCGAACACACCGCCCATGATCGACGCGATCCAGCGCGGCAGCGACAGCACGACGCGGCGGCGATTGATCACCCCCAGCATCTGCTTCATCAGGTCGTGGAAGGTTTCGACATCGGGCCCACCAAGCTCGTAAATTCCCGGAGCAGCCTTGCCCTCCGCGCCCAGAACCGCAGCCTTGGCCACGTCATCGACGAAAACCGGCTGGAACTTCGTGTCGCCGCCGGTGATCGGCAGAACCGGGGTAAACCGCGCCATCGAGGCGAATTTGTTGAAGAACCCGTCTTCGTTGCCGAAGATGATCGAGGGCCGAAGGATGACCGCATTCGGATAGGCGTCGAGCACCGCTTTCTCGCCGGCGGCCTTGGAGCGCGCATATTCGCTCTCGCTATTGGCGTCGGCCCCGATCGCAGAGATCTGCACCAGCGACTTCACACCCATCTCCGCGGCGATCTTGGCCACGCGGCCCGCACCCTCGGTCTGAACCGGGCCGAACTTGTTCTTGCCCTCGTTCACGAGGATGCCCACGCAGTTGATCACCGCATCGGCGCCCTGCATCGCGGCGCGCACGCTTGCATCATCACGGATGTTGCACAGAACGGGTTCGACCTGACCCACAGCGCCGTAAGGCTTGACGAAGAGCGCCTCGTTCGGACGACGCACCGCGACGCGAATGCGCCAGCCATCCTTGGCCATGCGCCGCGCGATGTAGCGCCCTACGAACCCCGAACCGCCATAGATCGTGACCAGCTTGGACATGGGCAGAGGCCTTTCCTTGCGACAAATTTGTCCCTTGATTACCGCCAAGACCCCACAGGAACAAGGGTAAAGACCCGCAACCGGCATAGGCGCGAAAATTTCCTGCCGATCCCCGTTGACAGTGCTCGCGGGCCTCTGTATCTCGCGCTCCACGACACCTGCCCAGGTGGCGGAATTGGTAGACGCGCACGGTTCAGGTCCGTGTGCCGCAAGGCGTGGAGGTTCGAGTCCTCTCCTGGGCACCAAATACAGCCAAGAGCCCCGAGACCATCTGGTTTCTCGGGGCTCTTGCTTTTCCGGCTATAGGAAATTCGCTCAGAACGTCCGATGTCTCGCGGTCTTCACGACCACAGAAATTCGGGCGAGCGCATTGAAGTAAATGGCTTTTACTGAGATCAGCCTTCGCTTTCGGCGCAATGCTGGCGGAAGGCGCGCTTGAGCAGGTCAAGTTCGGCACGCAGCAATGCGATCTCGGCACGCAGATCCTCGGCCAGAGGGGCTCCCGCGACGAGGGTGAAGCGGTCGACGATTTCCTCGCGCCCCTTGCGGCAGACGAGGAAGGTCAGAACGCCTTCGTTCAGAAGCTCGCGGGGAATCGGTTGCACGATCCGCCAGTCGCCCGGTCCACCGCTCACCTCGAGACCCTCAAGCACCTCGCCCAGATGGCGTACTTCCAACTCGGGGCGATCCTGCGCTTTTGACCGGGCTTCCCAGCGCCCACCCTTGATCCGCGTCGTCTCCAGCATCCGCGCCTCCCTCAGATTTCCGCCCGCGGATAGCGCGCGAAGGTCACGTCCCGCAGCTCGATCTCGTTGAGGCGGGGGCTTTCAAAGATGATGTCGACCCAGGCCTTCTCGAGGCGTTTTTCGTTCATCCGCGTATAGGCGAGGTCGAATTCAACGAACTGTGCCCCCCCGCCACCGGGCAATTCGCGAACCAGTTGCTCGTGATTGGGGCCGTGTTTGATATTGAGCCGGCAGAAGATCTCGAGCGGGCGCTCCAGCGCCAGATCCATCTCGAGTCGCAGAAGGTGATTGAGCTGCAAGCCGCGCAATGCGCTTTCGGGAAGGTCGATCACCAGCGACAGGAAGCTGCCATCGAAACCTAGCACATCCATGCGCAGCCCATACGGCGCAATCGTGTCGGACGCCCAATTGCGTTGTTGGCGCAACGTGATCTCGGAATGCGTGCAATCGTGGAACAGGGTCAGTTCGCGGCCAAGCTGCGCCCGGTTTTGCGCCCCGGCAAGTCCCACCGGCTGTACAGGCGTGCGCCAGAGTTCGGGCCGCCAGGCCCAATCGCTGCCAGCGGGCTGAGTAAGCGCCACCGTGTCGGGAAAGGCCGCTTGCAGCCGAGACTGCGTTGCGCGCAACACACCGTCGATTTCATTGCGCAGGTTGCGAGCCTGACCACGCAAGCTGCGCAGCCCGTCAGCCCCCAGATGATCGAGCGATTGCGCCGCACGTTGCCAGCGTCGAAGGGTACGACGCTCGTTGATACGGTCAAAGAAGGAAGAGCCACGCCCCACGGCCATCATCCTCAAAACGTTTAAAAAAGATCAGGCTCGCAAGACGCGACGCCATCCTATTGAACTGTGTTATTTCTTAAAATCCGCCTTCACGAAAGGGGAATTCTGAGAAAAACAGCGCATAAATCAGGGCCTTGGCGTCGCAGTCCGGGCGCTCAGGTGTCAGTTCGCGGCCCGGATCGCCGCCGCGAAATCGCGCATCAGGCCGCGCTGGGCATCGGCGCTCATTGCGCCGTCTTTCAACGGCATGACCGCGAGCGCGGTGATGCGGCCGCCCAGATCGGTGATCCCGCGAAGATAGGTCGTCGCGATCGGCGGGCCGCCCGTTTTCGAGCCGTCGCTGATCGTCAGGAGCAGCATGTCGTCGGTGATTTCGGATTTGCGGATCGTCACGTCACTGGCCTCGCCGGAGCGCGCCAGCGCAGCGCGGCCAATCTCGGAACCGAAGAACTCCCCGATCTTCTGAAGCCGCGCCTTCGACAATTTGCCGGCTTCGTCCTCTATCGCGGGCGGGCCGACGGTGACGCTCAGCAGCGCGGGCAGGCGCGCATGGGCATCATCGGGGTTTTTAGAGATCGCGGCGCAATTTCCGAAAAGCGCAAAGCCTCCGGCCCCGGAGTTGCGCAGGCTCTTGGGGTCGATGCACCACCCTTTTGGCGCCGCCACTGTCAGCGCGCCATTGGCAAGCGAGGTGCGCGCTTGCGCGACTTGCGCTGTGCCGAACTCGCCCGGCACGCAGCCGCTCAGAAGCCCCGCGATCGCGAGGGTCGCGGCAAGCGCGGTAAGGGGGCGGAACGCGGAAAACGAGACTCGGCCAAACATGGAGAAAGGGGATAATTCCTGCGTTGCGTTCCCGCAAGCCCGTGCGAGGCGGCAAAGCGGCGCGCATTCAGCGGCGCAAGGTTACCGTGCGCGCGGCGGCCTTCGCATCGCTTTCGTCATGGCTGACCATCAGGGCGGGGATATTGCGCGCTCGGATGTGGTCGAGAACGAAGCTGCGGATCTCGGCGCGCAGACCCGTATCGAGGGCGGCAAAAGGCTCGTCGATCAGGATCGCGCGCGGCTGGGCCAGAAGCGTGCGCATCAGCGCCGCGCGGGTGCGTTGCCCGCCCGAGAGAGTCGCCGGATCGCGGTCTTCCATCCCCGAAAGCCCGGCCTGATCGAGCGCCTCGCAAACCGCCGCGCGCCGCGCGGACTTCCCGCGCAGTTTTGGGGACAGCCCGAAGGCGAGATTGTCGCCCACCGAGAGATGCGGGAAAAGATGCGCCTGCTGGAACAGCATCCCGATCCCGCGTTTCTCGGCGGGCAGCGCGGTGACATCCTGCCCGTCGAGCCGGACCTCTCCCTGCACGGTGAAACTGCGCGAAAGATGCCCGCCGATATGGGCGAGCAGGCTGGACTTTCCAATCCCCGACGGACCCATCACGCAGACGACCTCACCGGGCGCCACGACCAGTGAGAGGGGCGCGAAAAGTGGGTCCTCCGTCCCCGGCGCAGTCAGGCTCAGCGCGATCAGCTCCAATGTCATAGCGCCCCTCCGCGTAGCCCACGCCGGTTACGATGCCACCATGCCGGGATCGCGAGCGCCAGGGCAAACCCCGCCCAGGGAAGCGCCGCCTGCATCAGCGCGAGGATTGCCGCCAGCCGCCGATCCGCGCCAGAGGCCAGCGCCACGGCTTCCGTCGCCAGCGCCTGCACCCGGCCCGCGCCCGGCAGCAGCACCGCGAGATATTGCGCCACCGACACCGCCACCCCGATCGCCGCCGCGGCGCAGATCGGACCAAGCAGCATCGGCAGCTTCACCGCGACGAGCCGGCGCCAAGGCCCCGCCCCGAGGCTCGCCGCGCTCGCCAGTTGCGCGCGGTCCAGCGCCCGCCACGGCCCGGCCAGCGCGATCATCACATAGGGAAAGACAAACAGCAGTTCCGCCCAAGTCACGGCCAGCGCGCCCGGCGGCAGGCCCAGCCAGAGAAACCCGGTCGTCAGCCCCTGCAGGAACCCGATCTGCGGCAAGAGAAGCGGCAGAACGATCAGCGCACCCAGCGGCAGGCGCCTCCCCGCGCGATCCTCGCTTTCCAGCCAAAGCACGGCAAGGATCATCGCCAGCGCCGTCGAAGCCAGCGCGAGCGTCAGGCTCGTCAGCGCAGGCCCCGCCCAATCGGCACTGGCCCAGCGTTCGAGCGTCAAATCTGCAGGCAGTGCATCGGGGAACCGCCAGAAGCTCGCGAGACTCCAGAGGATCAGCGCGCCGAGTGCCCCCAGCGCCAGCGCGCCGCCCCCACCGATCAGCGCGACCGCAGGCCAGTTCTTGCCCGAACGCCCGCGATGCCCCTGCCAGATCGCTGCTTTACCGATCCGCGCCACCGCTTTCTCACCCGCCAGCCAAAGCGCAGCGCTCCCCGCCATAACCGCCAGCAGCAACACCGCCAGCGCCGAGGCCGGGACCGCCTGCGCTGGATCGGGCGCACCGTAGAGCCGCAGGATACGCACCGCGAGCGTCGGCGGGTTCGACGGCCCGAGGATCAGCGCCATGTCCACGACCGACAGCGAAAAGGCGAGCACGATCAACACCGGCAGCCGCAGCGCGGGGTAAAGCTGCGGCCAGACGATCCGCGCCCAGGCACGCCCCGGCGCATAGCCAAGCGCACGCCCCGCCGCCATCTGCTCGGAGACCGGGCGCTGCGCGGCGGCCACCAGCGTCATCAGGGTCAGGAACGGCACCTCTTTCAGCATCAGCCCGAGGATCAGCGACACCCCCCAGGGGTCGCCCACCGTCACGATCTGCGGCGGCAGCGCCCACCCCGTCGCCCAAGGAGAGACCAGCCGCGATGCCCAACCCGAGGGCGCGATCAGAAAAGCCAGCCCGATCGCCAGCGCCGCATGGGGCACCGCCAGCAACGGCGTCATCCAGCGCGAGGCCGATTGCCGCGTCACCAGCCAGCGCGCCAGCGGGATCGAGGCCGCCAGCGACAGCACCGTCGCGCCGATCCCCGTCACCAGCGTCAGCCGCAGCGAGGTCAGGATACCCGGCGCGCCGACCCCTTCGACAAACCCGCCAAAGCCCAGATCGACCCGCCCCAGCCCCGGCTGCCAGCCGAACGCGGTCGCAATCGTCAGCACCGCGCCAATCATCACGGGCGCGCCGATCACCAGCGTCACGATCGCGCCCGCAAGCCGCATCAGGACCTCACTTCGTGTAGCGCTGCGCCCAATCCTCGGTGAGCTTGGTCATCCAGCTCGGATGCGGCTCGGACAGGGTCGGGCCGAGATCGTCGAGCGTCGGCAGCGCAGGCGCGGTCGGCAGCGCCGCGAAAGCCGCCTTCGCTGCATCATCCAGCTTGGAAGGATCGAGCACCGAGAAACTGCCCAGCACGCGGATGTCCTGCATATGCGCCTGCGTGGCCGGGTCGAGCAGGAAATTCGCCACCAGCTCCGCCCCCGCCTTATGCGCCGCGTTATAGGGGATCGCGACATAGGAGATATTCCCGATCGTGCCCCCCTCCGGCACCCAGACCCGGACCGAGGGCGGCAGCACGCCCTGCTCGATCATCGCCGCCGGGGCGGCCGGGTCGAAATGCATCCCGAAATCGACCTCTCCATCGGCCAGCAATTGCGCCTGCACGCTCTCGTTTTCCGGGAAAGCCGTGCCCTCGCGCCACATGAACGGGCGCAGCGCGTCATACCAGGCCCAGAGCGGCGCGGTCTCTTTCGCATAACCCGCATCGGTGACGGGCTGCGACAGTGCCGCCGGATCGAGCGCCATCTCGACCAGCGCCTGTTTGAGGAAGCTCGCGCCGATGAAATTCGACGGGTTGGGATGGGTGAAACGGCCCGGATGCGCCTTGGCCCAGTCCAGCAGCCCCGCCATATCCTTCGGCGGCTCGCTCACCCGATCCGTGTCGTAATCGAAGACGAATTTCGCAAGCCGCCACGGGCTCTCATAGCCATCGGTCGGAACGGTGAAATCGGTGCTCGCCGCCGAGCCCGTCGACAGATCGAGATATTTCGCATTCGGCAGATCGGCCACGAAAGGCCCATGCAAAAGCCCCGCCTCTTTCATCGCGAGAAAGTTCGGCCCGTTGATCCAGATGAGGTCCACCGCCCCGCCCTCATCCTTGCCCGCCGCCTTCTCGGCCTGCACGCGCGAGACGGCCTCGGCGGTGTCGCTCAGCTTCACCTGCTCGACCGTAACGCCGTATTTTTCCTGCATCTGCTCCGACACCCATTCGATGAAGGCATTGGTGCGCGGATCGCCGCCCCAGGCGTTGAAATAGACCGTCTGGCCCTTGGCCTCAGCCTCGGTTTGCGCCCAGTCGGCGAAAGCGGGCGTGGCAAGCGGCAGCGCAAGGGTCAGGGCGGACAACAGGAACTTCATAGTCTCTCCGTTCAGGAAAACGCCCGCCAGCCCATCAGCCAGCGGGTCAGAGTGGTCACGAAACAGGCAGCAGCGAAGATTCCGGCAAGGATCGGGAAGGCCTGCGGGAAGAGGCAGATCGCCGCGAAGAAGAGGATCGTCTCGGCCCCTTCGGTCAGCCCGCCAAGGTAGTAGATGCCCTTGGTCGGGTAAGCGTCGGTGCTCATCTTCCGTTTCGCGGCAATCGAGGCGAAGGCCAGAAAGCTCGACCCGGTGCCGACGAAAGCGGCGATCAGGATCGCGGCGGGCAGCGCGTTGCGCGCGGGATCGGCCAGCGCGAAACCCACCGGGATCAGCGCGTAGAACAGGAAATCGAGCGCGATATCGAGGAACGCCCCGCGATCGGTCGGCCCCTTGATCCGCGCGATGGCCCCGTCGAGTCCATCCGCGATCCGGTTCATCAGGATCAACACAAGTGCCAGCCAATAGGCGTGGAAAGCAATCGCGGGGATCGCCAGAAGGCCCAGCGCGAAGCCTGCCACCGTCACCTGATCGGCACGCACACCGCGTGCGGCCAGCGCCTGCGCGGGCGGCTGCAACATCGCGCGCTGCAGGGGAAGGAGAGCGGCGTCGATCATCCGCGCCTCCACGCCATGAATCGCTCCGCGAGCCGCAGCGTGCGCGGGTTCACATGGGCCTGCCGCCAGCGCCCGGCGGCGTTCTTCGCGGCCTCGGACCAGCTCGGATAGACATGCGGGGTCGCGAGGATCTTGCCCAAGCCCAGCCCGTGGCGCATCGCCAGCACGAACTCGGCCAGCACCTCGGCGGCATGGGCCCCGCAGATCGTCACACCAAGGATCTTGTCGGAGCCCTTCGCGGTCACGATCCGCACGAAGCCCTCGCCCGCGCCTTCGGCAAGTGCCCGATCCAGATCGCCCAGCGGATAGGTCGTGACCTCATGCGCGATGCCCTCCGCCTCGGCCTCGGACGCCGTCATCCCCACCCGCGCGAGTTCCGGCGCGGTGAAGACCGCATGCGGGATCGGCGCGGCATGGGCCTTGAAACGCCAGAAGGGCGCGGCCAGCGCATTCGCCGCCGCGATCCAGCCCTGATGCCCGGCGGCATTGGTCAGCTGCATCGGCCCCGCCACATCGCCCGCGGCGTAGACATTCGGCGTCAGCGTCTCGAGATACTCATTCGTTTCGATCACGCGGTTTGCCGGGATGCCTAGCTCCTCCAGCCCAAACCCTTCGAGCCGCGCCTTGCGCCCGACAGCGACCAGCAGCGTGTCGAATTCGATCTTCGAGCCGTCCTCCAGCTCCAGCCATTTGCCCGTGTCGCGCCCGAAACGGATCGCCTTCGCGCCGAGCTTCAGCTCGACCCCATCCGCGCGCAACGCCGCCGCGATGGCTTCCGCCGCCTCCGCATCCTCGCGGATCAACAGCCGCTCCGCCGCCTCGATCAGCGTCACGCCCGCCCCAAGCCGCGCCAAGGCCTGCGCGATCTCGCAGCCGATTGGACCACCGCCAAGGATCACCATTTTCTCGGGCGGCGCGGCCATCGCTGCCAGCGCGTCCCAAAGCGTGTCCGAAGTCAGCGGCTCGACCTGTTCGATCCCTTCGATCGGCGGGATCACCGGCGCGGCCCCGGTCGCCAGAACGATCCCACGCGCGGTCAGCCGTTGCTCTCCGATGCGCACCGTCCAGGGGTCTTCCAGCCGCGCATGACCTTCGATCACCTCGACGCCCAACCCTTCATACCGCTCGACGGAGTCATTCGGCGCGATCTGCGCAATCACCTCGGAAATGCGCCGCGTCACCACGGACCAATCGACCGAAACCTCCGCGCGCACTCCCAGCGCCTCGGAGCCGCGCGCCGCCCCCGCCGCCTTGGCCGAGGCGATCAGCGCCTTCGACGGCACACAGCCGAAATTCAGGCAATCGCCCCCCATTGGGCCTTCCTGCACCAGCGTCACCTTCGCCTTGGCCTGCGCCGCGACGTATGAGGCCACCAGCCCCGCCGCCCCGGCCCCGATCACGATCAGGTTGCGGTCGAACTTCGCCGGACGCTGATAGCCGCGATAGGCCCGCCTGCGCGCCCAGAGTCGCAGCACCGCCCGCGCCACCCAGGGAAACACCGCCAGCGCCGCGAACGCGCCCAGCAGCCCCGGCGAGACGATGCCCGACAGGCTGTCCAACTCCCCAAGCTGCGCGCCCGCCGCGACATAGACCGCCGTCCCCGGCAGCATCCCGAGCTGCGAGATCACATAGAACCTCCAAGCCTTCATCCGCGTCAGACCGAAGGCGAGGTTGATCACGAAGAAGGGCACCACCGGGATCAGCCGCAGCGAGAACAGGTAGAACGCACCATCGCGCGCCGCCCCTTTCTCGATCTTCGCGAGCCTCGGCCCGAGCCGTCCGCGCACCCAATCCCGCATCAGGTAGCGCGCCACAAGAAACGCCAGCAGCGCCCCGATCGAAGAGGCAAACGAGATCAGCACCAGCCCCTGCCAGAAGCCCAGCAGCGCCGCGCCCAGCAGCGTCAGCCAGACCGCAAAGGGCAGCGACAGCGCCGTCACGACGACGTAAGTCACGAAGAACCCGATCGGCAGCGCAAGCGGATGCGCGTCGCGCCAATCGGTCAACCCTGCATGAAGCTTGCGCAGCAGATCGGGATCGGGATCGGCCACGAGCACCGCCGCGATCACCGCCAATGCGATCAGGATCAGGAATATCAGGGGCTTGCGCATGGTCCTCCGGCTGCTCTCGTCCCAGTGATAGAGACGTTCCGATCTTTCCCCAAGTCGTTTTGGGTGCGACATACGTTACGCGCTTTCTCTCGTCCGCGCGATTTGGCACTGTTACGCGCAAAACGGAGGCAGGGATGCATTTTCTGGGCGTCGATGGCGGAGGCAGCGGGTGCCGGGCGGTTCTCGCGGATGCGTCTGGCCGCGTGATCGGGCGCGGCGAGGCAGGCCCTGCCAATATCGCGAATGATCTCGAGGGGGCGCTCGGCAATATCCTTGCGGCCTGCCGGGAGGCGACCGGGGAAATTCCGCCGTCCGATATCCGCGCCGTGCTCGGGCTCGCAGGTGCCAACCTGACTCCGAATGGCGAGGCGCTGATCGCGCGCCTGCCCTTTCGCGCCCATGTCACGCAGGATGTGACGACCTCGGTGCGCGGCGCTCTGGGCCACGCGGACGGGATCGTCGCGGCCATAGGAACGGGGTCGGTCTTCGCACGCCAGATCGGCGGGAAAATCCACTCCATCGGCGGCTGGGGGCTGCGGCTGGGCGACGAGGCCTCGGGCGCCTGGATCGGCCGCGCATTGGGCATGCGCGCGGGCCGCGCCATCGACGGCTTTTGCGAGATCACCCCCTTCCTGCGCGCCTTCCTCGAAGAGATCGACGGGCGCTCCGGGCTGATCGGTTTCAGCCTGCGCGCCAGCTCTGCCGATTGGGCGCGCTTCGCCCCGCGCGTGCTCGAATCGGACGACGCCGCCGCTGCCGAGATCCGCGCCGCCGCCGAAACGGAACTGCGCGCGGCGATCACCCTGCTGCAACCCGAGACGCCGCTTCCGGTGACATGGATCGGCGGGTTGGGCCCGTCGCTTGCGCTGGACGACTGGCCCCGCGCCGAGGCGAAGGGCAACGCGCTCGACGGCGCCCTCGCGTTGGCAATGGAGGATGCGTTTTGAACAAGCTGATCCTGACGGCTGCACGCGTTTTCGACGGCGCTGCCTTTCATGAAAACCATGCGATTATGCTGGAACAGGGTCGAATTTCGGCGCTCTGCCCGATCGCGGAACTGCCCGAGGGCAAGGTGATCGAACTCCCCGGCGGCACGCTCGCGCCGGGCCTTGTCGATCTGCAGGTGAATGGCGGCGGTGGCGTGATGCTCGACGGGCACGCGACGCTCGACACGCTCGCGACGATCTGCGCGGCGCACGCTCGGCTCGGGGCCACGACGATCCTGCCGACGCTGATCACCGACACACGTGCGGCGACCCAGACCGTGCTCGCCGCAGGCATCGCCGCGGTCTCACGGGTGCCGGGCTTCGGTGGGTTGCATCTCGAGGGCCCGCATCTCGACCCCAAGCGCCCCGGCTGCCATCCGCCGGGCTGCATCCGTCCGATGGACGACGACGATATCGAGACGCTCTTGGAGGCCAAAACCGGGCTGCCCGCGCTGCTGGTGACGCTCTCGCCCGCCAATGCCACGCCCGCGCAGATCGCGCGGCTGTCCGAGGCCGGGATCGTGGTTAGTCTCGGCCATTCCGAATGCAGCTTTGCGGAGGCGCAGGAGGCGATTGTCGCAGGCGCGCGCATGGTCACGCATCTTTTCAACGCGATGAGCCAGCTTGGGAGCCGCGAGCCGGGCCTCGTCGGCGCGGCGCTGGCGCAGCCCGTCGCGGTGGGACTGATCGCGGACGGCATCCATGTCCACCCCGAGACGATCCGGCTGGCACTGGCCGCGAAACGTCAGGGCGAGATCTTCCTCGTCTCCGATTCGATGGCCTGCGCGGGCTCGGACCTCGCCGAATTCACCCTCGCCGGTCGCCGCATCCTGCGCCGCGACGGCGCGCTGCGGCTCGAGGATGGCACGCTCGCCGGGGCCGATCTGTCGCTACCGCAGGCGGTGCGCTTCATGATCGAGACGGTTGGCGTGCCCCCCGAACAGGCGCTCGCCATGGCCACCCGAATCCCGGCCGAAGCGATCGGCGCGCCAGCGGGCCGGATCGCGCCGGGCCTTGCCGGGGATCTGGTGCATTTCGACGAAAACTGGTGCCTGACCGGGGTCTGGCAGGGCGGTCAGGCGAAGTCTTCCACCGCGTAGCCCTGAATATACAGAAGCGCGCTCAGATCGCCGAAATTGATCCGGATATCGCATTCGGCGGCCACGGACGGTTTCGCGTGCAGCGCCACGCCCGCTCCGGCGAGCTTCAGCATCCCCAGATCGTTCGCCCCGTCACCCACGGCCATTACCTGCGCATGATCGAGCTTCAGTCTTTCCGAAATTTCCAGCAAAGCCTGAACCTTGGCTTCCCGCCCGAGGATCGGCTGCGAGGGTACACCGGTCAGCTTGCCTTCCTCGACGAGCAGCAGGTTCGCGCGGTTCTCATCAAAGCCCAGCGTCTCGGCGACATAGCCGGTGAACGCCGTGAACCCGCCCGAGACCAGCGCGCAATAGGCCCCGTTCGCCTTCATCGTCGCGATCAGGTCATGCCCACCGGGCATGAAGGTGATGCGCTCCTCGATCACCCGCGCGATGACCCCTTCGGGCAGCCCCTTGAGCAGACCGACCCGCTCGGTCAGCGCGCCCTCAAAGTCCAGCTCGCCATTCATCGCGCGCGCGGTGATCTCCTTCACGCGCTCGCCCACGCCCGCCACATCGGCCAGCTCGTCGATGCATTCCTGCTGGATCATCGTCGAATCCATATCCGCGAGCAGCATCTGCTTTTTTCGCCCCTCGGACGGCTGCACCACCAGATCGACGCCGAGCCCCTGCAGCCCTTCCCAGGCCTCCCAGCGATTCGACGGCACCTGTTCGACGCAGAATTCCGCCGCCACATTGGGGTTGAGCCAGCGCGCATCGCCCCCGCCCCAGGCACCACAAAGCGCATCGAGCGTGGCCTGATCCAGATTGGCCTCTTTCGGGTCGGCGATCAGCGTGGCGGTAAACATGCGCGCTCCTTGGGGAATGTCGGTGGAAATGTCGGTTCCGTGACTTCAAGCGGCGCATTAGACCAAAAATTTCCCTTGCGCCAGAGCAAGGGCGGGCGTAATGGCGGCGGTGGGACACCCTTCCCCAACGAAGGGCATATATCTGGAAGGATACCAGCAATGGCTATCGACGCTCCGGCCGCGCGGCCGGCAAACCCGCGCTTCTCTTCGGGCCCCTGCACGAAGATCCCCGGTTTTTCCCTCGACATGCTCTCCGACGCGCCTCTGGGCCGTTCGCACCGTGCCGCCATCGGCAAGGCGAAGCTGAAAGAGGCGATCGAGACCACCCGCGAAATTCTGGGCGTGCCCGCCGATTACCGCATCGGCATCGTGCCCGCCTCCGACACCGGCGCCGTCGAAATGGCGATGTGGTCGCTCCTGGGCGAGCGCAAGGCCACCATGTGCGCCTGGGAAAGCTTTGGCGCGGGCTGGGTGACCGATGTGGTCAAGCAGCTCAAGATCGAAGCCGAGACGAAGACCGCCGAGTATGGCGACATCGTCGATTTCTCGACCGTCGATTTCAACACCGACGTCGTCTTCACCTGGAACGGTACCACCTCGGGCGTGCGCGTCCCGAACGGTGACGCGATCCCGGCCGACCGCGAAGGCCTGACCATCTGTGACGCCACCTCGGCCGCTTTCGCGATGGAGCTGCCCTGGGACAAGCTCGACGTCACCACCTTCTCCTGGCAGAAAGTGCTGGGCGGCGAAGGCGGCCACGGCGTGCTGGTCCTGAGCCCCCGCGCTGCCGAGCGTCTGGAAAACTACGCCCCCGCCTGGCCGCTTCCGAAGATCTTCCGCATGACCAAGGGCGGCAAGCTGATCGAAGGCATCTTCAAGGGTGAGACGATCAACACCCCCTCGATGCTCTGCGTCGAAGATTACCTCGTCTCGCTGAACTGGGCGAAGTCGATCGGTGGCCTGAAAGGTCTCGTCGAGCGCGCGAATGCCAACGCAAAAGCGGTCTGGGATTTCTGCGACGCGCGCGACTGGATCGCGAATCTCGCCAATGATCCGGCGACCGCCTCGACCACGTCCGTCTGCGTGAAGTTCACCGATGACCGCATCAAGGACGGCGCGGCGTTTGCCAAGGCTGTCGCCAAGCGGCTTGAGGCTGAAGGCGTGGGCCTTGACCTCGGCGCCTATCGCGACGCCCCGGCGGGTCTGCGCATCTGGTGCGGCTCGACCGTCGAAAAGGCGGATGTCGAGGCGCTCCTGCCCTGGATCGAATACGCTTTTGAAGCCGAGATCGCCGCTCAGGCGTAACTCCTGACAGATCGGCGGGCCTCCGGGCCCGTCCTTCCCCGATTTTCTGAAAATTCAAGGAGCTCCGAAATGGCGCCCAAAGTTCTCGTCTCCGACAGCCTCTCCGAAACCGCAGTCCAGATCTTCCGTGACCGTGGCATCGAGGTCGATTTCGAACCCAAGCTCGGCAAGGACAAGGAAAAGCTCGCCGAGGTGATCGGCAAATATGACGGTCTCGCGATCCGTTCGGCCACCAAGGTCACCGCGAAGCTGCTCGAAAACGCGACCAACCTGAAAGTCGTCGGCCGCGCCGGTATCGGCACCGACAACGTCGACAAGGAAGCCGCCTCGAAAAAAGGCGTGATCGTGATGAACACGCCGTTTGGCAACATGATCACCACCGCCGAGCACGCCATCGCGATGATGTTCGCGGTCGCCCGCCAGATCCCCGAAGCCGATGCCTCGACCCAGGCCGGCAAGTGGGAAAAGTCGAAATTCATGGGGGTCGAGCTGACCGCTAAGACCCTCGGCGTGATCGGCGCGGGCAATATCGGCGGCATCGTCTGCGACCGCGCGCGTGGCCTCAAGATGAAGGTTATCGCCTATGATCCCTTCCTTGGCGAAGAGAAGGCCGCGAACATGGGCGTGGAAAAGGTCGAACTCGACGAACTGCTCAAGCGCGCCGATTTCATCACCCTGCACGTGCCGCTGACCGATTCGACCCGCAACATCCTGTCGCGCGAGAACCTGCAGAAGACCAAGCCGGGTGTCCGCATCATCAACTGCGCCCGTGGCGGTCTGGTGGACGAGCAGGCGCTGGCCGATCTGATCAAGTCGGGCCATGTCGCGGGCGCCGCCTTCGACGTGTTCTCGGAAGAGCCCGCCACCGAAAACCCGCTCTTCGGCCTGCCGAACGTGGTCTGCACCCCGCACCTCGGCGCCTCGACGACTGAGGCGCAGGAAAACGTGGCGCTGCAAGTGGCCGAGCAGATGGCGAACTACCTGCTCGATGGTGCCGTCGAGAACGCGCTCAACATGCCCTCGATGACCGCTGAAGAAGCGAAGGTCATGGGCCCCTGGGTGAAACTCGCCCAGCACCTCGGCGGCTTCATCGGCCAGATGACCGAGGATGCGATCAAGGCGATCAACATCACCTTCGACGGTGTGGCCTCGGAAATGAACCTCAAGGCGCTCGACGCCGCTGTGGTTTCGGGCATCCTGAAAGCGTCGCAGCCCGACGTGAACATGGTCTCCGCCCCGGTTATCGCGAAAGAGCGTGGTATCCAGATCTCGACCACCTCGCAGGATCGCACCGGCGCCTTCGAGGGCTACATCAAGGTCACCGTCGTCTCGGAGAGCAAGGAGCGCTCGATCGCGGGCACCGTGTTCTCGGATGGCAAGCCGCGCTTCATCCAGATCAAGGGCATCAATATCGACGCCGAAGTGGGCGAGCACATGCTCTACACCACCAACGAGGACGTGCCCGGTATCATCGGCAAGCTCGGCACCGTGCTGGGCGAGCATGGCGTGAACCTCGCGAACTTCACCCTCGGCCGCTCGAAGCAGGGCGGCGAGGCGATCGCAATCGCCTATGTGGACGAGGAAGTCTCGCCCGCCGTGGTCAAGGCGCTCAAGGACAGCGGGAACTTCAAGCAGGTCAAGCCGCTGGAATTCACCCTCGGCTGATCTAGCTGAGGTCGGATACAGGGCCCTCCGCACCTGCGGAGGGCCTTTTACATTCGGGGATCAAGATGCGGACCTATGCGATCGGAGACATTCACGGCCATCTGGCGAAACTGCACGCAGCCCATGCGCTGATCGCGGCGGATCGCGCGGCTTGCGGGGATCAGGAGGCTCCAATCGTTCACGTCGGAGATCTCGTTGATCGCGGGCCGGACTCGTCAGGTGTGATCGAGTATCTGATGCAGGGTCAGGGCCGTGGCGAGAACTGGATCGTGCTACGCGGCAATCACGACCGGATGTTCCTGGGCTTTCTCGAGGATCCTTTCACCGAGGATCCGATCCTCAGCCCCCATGTCTCCTATCTCAACCCGCGCGTCGGTGGCGAGGCGACGTTGCAGAGCTATGGTATTCCCGATGCCTTCTCCCGCCCGCTCGAAGATATCGCGCCAGAACTCACTGCCATCCCGCAGACCCATCGCGACTGGCTCGTGGCGCAACCGGCCTATTTCACCCGCGGCGCGGCGATCTTCGTTCATGCCGGCATCCGTCCGGGTATTCCGCTCGAAGATCAGGTCGAGGATGACCTTTTGTGGATCCGTAAACCGTTCCTGACTGACCGGCGCGATCATGGAGCGCTCGTGGTGCATGGCCATACGAATATCGAGGCGGCCACCCATTATGGTAACCGCCTCAATCTCGATTCCGGCGCGGGTTATGGCCACCCGCTCTCGACAGTGGTGATCGAGGGCCGCGACGCGTGGCTGCTCACGCCCGAGGGCCGGGCAGAACTGCCGCGCGGCTAAACCTCAGCGCGGCTCGAAATAGTCGAGCGGGATCTTGAGGTAGGACCGCCCATTGCCTTCCGCCTCGGGTTTGCGCCCGCCACGGATATTCACCTGAAGCGCGGCCAGCATCAGTTTCGGCAGTGGCAGGGTCGCATCGCGCGCCTCGCGGGTGGCGATGAACTCCTCGCGGCTGATCCCGTCCTTCACATGCTTGTTGCGCGCGCGATGCTCTGCCACGGTCGCTTCGCAACGCGGCTCCTCACCCTCGCCGGGATAGTCGTGACCGATGAACAGCCGCGTCTCGGCGGGCAGATCGAGGATTGCGCGCACCGAATCCCACAGCTCGGCCGCCGAGCCACCGGGGAAATCTGCGCGGCTCGTGCCGCTTTCGGGCATCATCAGCGTGTCATGCACGAAGGCCGCATCGCCCACGACATAGGTGATCGAGGCCAGCGTATGCCCGGTCGAAAGCATCACCCGAACCTCGAGATTGCCGATCGTGAAGGTTTCGCCCTCGGCAAAGAGGTGGTCCCACTGGCTGCCATCCTGCGGCAAATCGGGGGTGTTGTAGATCCCGGCCCAGAGGCTCTGCACCTTGCGCACGCGCTCGCCGATCCCGCGCTTGGCGCCCAGCTTTTCGGCCAGCCAGACGGCAGAGGAGAAGTGATCGGCATGCGGATGCGTATCGAGAACCCATTCCACCTCGATCCTGGTCTCCCGGATGTAATCGAGGATCTTCTCGGCATTGCCATTGCCCGTGGCCCCGGCCTGGTGATCGTAGTCCCAAACCGGATCGACAACGGCGCCCTTCATCGTCTCGGGGTCGTGGAAAACATATTGCCAGCTTCCGGTCGGCTTGTCCCAGAAGCCCTTCACAATCGGGTTCGCGCTCATCTCTGTCTCCTGTATCATATTCGCCTTCGTGAATGTGTTTACGACCTCCCGTGTTTCAACCCCCCGTGAAGGCCTTTGTGACGTGCCGTCATTATGACGCAGTCCCGCTGGTCCGAGTTCCGCCAAGGGATTACCCTCACGCGCAACACAAATCTGGAGGCCCCCATGACCGGCATCGTCATTCTTTCCGGCACCCGCACGCCCATCGGCACCTTTGGCGGTTCGCTTTCGGGCTTCGCGCCCATCGACCTCGCCGCCCTCGTCTCGAAAGAGGCGATCGCGCGTGCGGGCATCGCCCCTGAGAAAATCGACCAGGTCGCTTTCGGCCACATCATCAACACCGAACCGCGCGACATGTATCTCAGCCGCGTCGCTGCCGTGCAGGCGGGCGTTCCGGTTGGCACGCCCGCGATGAACGTGAACCGCCTTTGCGGCTCGGGAGTGCAGGCGGTGGTCTCGGCGGCGCAGATGCTGATGCTCGGCGATGGGGATTTCGCGCTCGCCGGTGGCTGCGACGTGATGAGCAAATCGCCTTACATCATGCCCGCCGCCCGCTTCGGTCAGAAGATGGGCGATACGCGGATGCTCGACATGATGACCGGCGCGCTGACCTGTCCCTTCGGCACCGGCCATATGGGTGTGACCGCCGAGAATGTCGCCGCCGAGTGCTCGATCTCGCGCGAGGATCAGGACGCCTTCGCGATGGAGAGCCAGGAGCGCGCCGCGAAAGCCATCGCCGAGGGCCATTTCAAGGACGAGATCACCCCGGTCGAGATCACCTCGCGCAAGGGCACCGTGGTTTTCGACACCGACGAACACCCCAAGGCCACCAGCCTCGACAAGCTCGCGAGCCTCAAGCCCGTGTTCCAGAAAGAGGGCTCGGTCACGGCGGGCAATGCCTCGGGCATCAATGACGGCGCCGCCGCTCTCGTGATCGCGCGCGAAGAGGCCGCCGCGGCGGCTGGGCTCAAGGCTCGCGCCAAGATCACAGGCTACGCCATCGCGGGCGTGCGCCCCGAGGTGATGGGTCTCGGCCCGATCCCGGCGGTGCGCGCCCTGCTCGACAAGACCGGGCTGTCGGCTGCCGATTTCGATTGGATCGAAAGCAACGAGGCCTTCGCCGCGCAAGCCCTCGCCGTCTCGCGCGAGCTCGGCCTCGACCCGACCAAGGTGAACCCTGATGGCGGCGCCATCGCGCTGGGTCACCCCGTCGGCGCTACTGGCGCGATCCTGATCGTGAAGGCGATGCATGCGCTCGAGCGCACCGGCGGCAAGCGCGCCCTGATCACCATGTGCATCGGCGGCGGCCAGGGTATCGCGCTCGCGATCGAGCGGGTCTGATCCGGCGGCGGGAGATAGATCGGATTTTCGTGATTTTCTCTCGCCAAGCCCCCCATCGCAGTTAAGGGCATGTTCATGCACCTCTGCCAATCTGCCCGCCGAGAGACATTCGAGGGCAGTCTGGCGGCATGCATGCGTCGATCGCAGATAAACTGGCACAGGAGCGGCGATCACGCCTCGCCGCCGAAAAACTTCTGGAACAAAAAAGCCGGGAGCTTTTCGCGGCCAATCAGAAGCTCGCGATGCATGCGCGCATGCTCTCCGATCAGATTGTCGAGCAGCGCGAGGGGCTGGCCAAGGCGCTATCCGAACGTGCGAGCCTGATCGGCGAGAATGACCGCGTCCGCACTGATCTCGAGCGGGCCAATTCGATGGCGATGATCGCGCAGCGCCGACTCTGGGATGCGGTCGATGCGATCGCGGACGGGTTCGCCGTCTATGACACCGAGTTGCGGCTCGTCGCCGCAAACCACGTCTATCTTTCCTTTTTCGAAGGAGAGATCGCGATCGGTCCAGGCGTTTCCTATGACGAGGTCACGCGCATCGCCGCTCAGCGTGGATTGTTCGACCTGCAAGGCCGCGATCCGCAGGACTGGCATTTCGAAATGAGCGAACGGATCCGCCGCAAGGTAATCCCCCCGGTCGAGATCCAGACCCATGATGGCCGCTGGTTCCGCATCAACAACCGCTGGGGGGCGCAGGGTGATCTGGTCACCTATGCGCAGGACATCACCGACGCGGTCCGCCGCGAGGAAGAGCTGCGCGAGGCCCGCGACCGCGCGGAAGCCGCCAATCGCGCGAAATCCGCCTTTCTCGCAAACATGAGCCACGAAATCCGCACCCCGATGAACGGCGTCGTCGGAATGGCCGATCTTCTCTCGGAAACTGACCTGACCGAGGAACAGCGCCTCTATGCCGATACGATCCACTCTTCCGGCGAGGCGCTGCTGACGATCATCAATGACGTTCTCGATTACTCGAAGATCGAGGCGGAGCGGATGCGGCTCTATCCCGAGCCCTTCGATCTCGAACGCTGCCTGCACGAGATCATGGTTCTGCTACAGCCCGGCGCAAAAGATCGCGCGCTGAAGCTGCTGGTGGATTACGACCTGTTCCTGCCCACCCGCTTCACCGCCGATCCCGGACGGATGCGCCAGATCCTCACCAATCTGCTCGGCAATGCGGTGAAGTTTACCCAGGCTGGTCACGTGCTTGCCCGCGTAGTCGGGTTCGAGCGCGATGAAGGTCAATATGAGCTGCATATCACCGTCGAGGATACGGGCATCGGCATCGCGCCCGAGCTGCTCGAGCATGTCTTTGGGGAGTTCAATCAGGTCGAGGCGGACTCGAACCGAAAGTTCGAGGGCACCGGCCTTGGCCTTGCGATCACCCATCGCCTCGTGCAGCTGATGGGCGGCGAGGTCTGGGTCGACAGCGCGCTGGGCGAGGGGTCGTGCTTCGGCTTCAAGCTGACCTTGCCGCGCGCCGAGCCCGCGACGCCGATCGACGTGCCAAGCCCCCCGATCACCCTGCGCGCGGCTCTCGTGGTCGACGATCTTCTGGTCAACCGCATCATCCTCGAACGCCAGCTGCAAACCTACGGTCTCGAGGTCACCCTTTGCCGCTCCGCAGAAGAAGCCCTGCACGTGATCGACGACGGGGCCGAGTTCGACGTGATCCTCACCGATCACCGCATGCCGTCGCTCGACGGGATCGCCTTCGCCCAGAGCCTTCGCGCAAAAGGTCGCGATGTCCCGATCCTGTTGCTCAGCTCTGATCCGGAAGCCGCA
Organism: Thioclava pacifica DSM 10166; assembly: GCF_000714535.1. Classification (GTDB taxonomy): domain Bacteria; phylum Pseudomonadota; class Alphaproteobacteria; order Rhodobacterales; family Rhodobacteraceae; genus Thioclava; species Thioclava pacifica. Next base: position 461,269 of record NZ_AUND01000012.1, read on the forward strand.
CGCGTCGCGCAAACAACCGATGTCACGGGCTGCCTGCAAAAGCCGGTGCTGAGATCCGAGCTCTTCCGCGCCTTGCAAGATGTCTCGCAACGCGCGCCGCCTGAACCCGACGCGCCGCTGGAGCCAGCTCCCGCTGCCGAGCTCCCAGCCCGGCAGATGCGGGTGCTTGCGGCCGAGGACAACCGAACGAACCAACTCGTCTTTTCGAAGATGGTGAAGGATCTCGATATCGACCTGCGCTTTGCCAGTAACGGGCGTGAGGCGGTCGAAATCTGGCGCGACTTCGCGCCCGATCTGATTTTCATGGATATCTCGATGCCCGAAATGGACGGGCGCGAGGCTACCCGCGCGATCCGCATGGCCGAAGGTCCGGGGGCACATGTTCCGATCTGCGCGCTGACGGCCCACGCGATGGAGGGTGACAGCGAGTCGATCTTCGCCGCCGGGGTCGACCATTATCTGACCAAGCCGCTGAAGAAATCGCTCATCGCGGAGCGTATCGCCGCGACCGCCCCCGAAGCCACGCGCCCGCCGCTGCCCCCGGAAGATCAGCGATAGGCGCTCAGGATTTCCAGGAAGGCATCGCCAAAACGCTCGAGTTTCGACTCGTTCATTTCGGAAATCCGGCCCATGGCGATGCGGTCGCGGGGCTGTGTTTCGGCAATCTTGCGCAGCGTCGCATGGGAGAGCGAAAGCGGTTTCCCGATCCCGTCCTCGCCGCGCTGAAGTCGCGTGGCCTCGGCGAGAAGCACGTCATAGATTTCGCCTTCCTGCCGTCCGGCCAGCTTGCGCCGCGCCGGGTGCATTTCGTCCACCGCGCCCGCAATGACTGACAGAAACTCCGCGCCGTAGCTTTCAAGCTTCTTCGCGCCCACGCCGCCGATCCCGGCCATTTCATCAAGGCTCATCGGTCGCTTTTCCGCCATCTCGATCAGCGTGCGATCAGTGAAAACGATATAGGCGGGCACGCCCTGCGCTTCGGCCAATGCGCGCCGCTTCGCCTTCAACGCCGACAGCAGCGGTGCATCTTCCTCGCTTACCAGCGTTTTCACCACATTCTTCGCTGTAGCCTTCGCCACGAGATCGCGGCGCAGCGTGATCGATTGCTCGCCGCGCAGGATCGGTCGCGCCGCCTCGGTCATTACCAGCGCCCCGTGCCGCGACGCATCGGGGCGGATCAGGTCATGCCCCATCATCTGCCGGAACACCGCCTGCCACTGTGCCCGGCTCAGGTCGCGGCCCACCCCGAAAGTCGGTAGCTTGTCATGGCCCCACTGCCGGATCTTGTCGGTCTCCGACCCCAGAAGGATCTCGATCAGATGCCCCGCGCCGAAGCGTTCCTCCGAGCGCAGCGCCGCCGAGAGCGCCTTGCGCACTGCCTCGGTCCCATCAAACAGCTCGGGCGGCGTGTCGCAGAGATCGCAATTCCCGCAAGGTGCGGCGTCCTCCCCGAAATAGCGCAGCAGCTTCACCCGGCGGCATTCGGTGGCCTCCGCGAGGCCCAGCAAAGCATTGAGCCGCCCGTGATCGGCTTCTTTGCGCTCGGGCGGGGCCAACCCCTCGTCGATCTGGCTCCGGCGCAGCTTGATATCGTCGGGCCCGTAAAGCGTCAGCGTTTCCGCCGCCGCGCCATCCCGGCCCGCGCGTCCGATCTCCTGATAATAGGCTTCGATCGATTTCGGCAGATCGGCATGGGCGACCCAGCGGATGTCCGGCTTGTCGACGCCCATCCCGAACGCCACGGTCGCCACGACGATCAGCCCGTCTTCCTGTTGAAAGCGCACCTCGACTGCGCGGCGCTCCTCGGCCTCCATCCCGCCGTGGTAATGGCAGGCCAGATGCCCCGCCTCGGTCAGCGCCTTCGCCAAAGTCTCGGTCTTGGCCCGCGTACCGCAATAGACAATCCCGGACTGGCCCTTGCGCGCGGCGGCAAAGTTCAGGATCTGGCGTCGCGGCTGATCCTTGGGCGAAAAAGCCAGATGGATGTTCGGCCGGTCGAAGCCACGCAGGAAGCTCTCCGGGGTCTTCCCGTCGAAGAGCCGGTTGACGATCTCGGCGCGGGTTTCTTCATCTGCGGTGGCGGTGAAGGCCGCAAGCGGCACGCCAAGGCTGCGCCGCAGCTCGCCGATGCGCAGGTAATCGGGGCGAAAATCATGACCCCACTGACTGACGCAATGCGCCTCGTCCACCGCGATCAGGCTGACGCCCGCACGCTTGAGCAGATGCCCCGCGCCGCCCGAGGCGAGCCGTTCCGGTGCCATGTAAAGCAGCTTCAATCGCCCCTCGTCGATCGCGGCAAAGACCTCTTCGGTCTCTTCTTCGGTGTTGCCCGAAGTCAGCGCGCCCGCCTCGACGCCGGCCTGCCGCAGCGCGCGCACCTGATCGCGCATCAGCGCAATCAGCGGCGAGATCACCACCGTCACGCCCTCGCGCGCCAGCGCAGGAAGTTGATAACATAAGGATTTTCCGCCACCCGTCGGCATGATGGCGAGCACGTTCTGCCCCGCGATCACCGCGCGCACGATCTCTTCCTGGCCGGGCCGGAAGGCGTCAAACCCCCAGACCCGCGCCAGTAGCTCGGCGGGGGCTTCGGCTGCCGCAGCCGCTGGCATCAGAAGCTGTTGCCGTAGAAGAAGGCCGCGTTGTTGAAGAGCGCCTGACGGATGATGATCAGTGCGATGAAGGCCACCAGCGGTGCCAGATCCAGCCCGCCCGTATCCGGCAGGAAGCGCCGGATGCGCCCGTAGATCGGCTCAAGCAGGTTGTTCAGGCCAAACCAGATCTGTGCCACCAGCGGTTGACGCAGGTTGAGCACCTGGAAATTGATCAGCCAGCTCATGATGATATGGGCGATCATGATGAACCAGATAACGTTCAGGATCAGCACCAGCGCCTGAAAGAGCGTGACCATCGAACACCTCCGCTTTGGGTCGCAAAGACAGGTAAGCGAGCCGAACCGCCTTTGCAACCGCAGGCTGGGTCGCATTTTCCGTAACGTCTCTCTTGACGCTTCCGCTGCGTCGCAGCACGACTGGTTGCATGTATCCCGTCATCCGCATGGCCAAAGAGATCGTGAAGTTCCGCAACGCCCCGCCGTTGCCGGTCACGGGCACCCATATCAGCCACCATATCTGCTGGCCCTGGGATATCGACCTGTGGATGGAGCTCAATAACGGCCGCACGCTAACGCTTTACGATCTGGGGCGGATTCCGCTGGCGATGCGCACCGGTCTGGGTGCCGTGCTCAAGCGCAACAAATGGGGCATCGTGGTCGCGGGCAACACGACCCGCTATCGCCGCCGCGTGCAGGCCTTCCAGAAGATCGAGATGCGCTCGCGCTGTATCGGCTGGGACGATCGCTGGATGTGGCTCGAACACGCGATGTTTACGCGCGGTGAGTGCTCCTCGCATATCCTGATCCGCGGCGCGGTGACCTCGAAACAGGGGATGATCCCGCCCGCGCGGGTGCTGGAGGAAATGGGCGTGTCCGAGCCCTCCCCGCCTTTGCCCGAGTTTGTCACCGCCTGGGCCGAGGCGGATGCGAAACGCCCCTGGCCGCCGGAGATCTGAGGCGGGTTAGAGCCTTAAATCGACACGCAGGTCAGCACCCGACCGCCGGCTGGGCGCATTTGCGGTGCCATTGCGGGCACGACCGAGCTGCGGGCTTTCGAGAGAAATCGCAGACCGCAAGCGGAGCAAAGCACCCACCCAAGGCTCGGGCGCGCCCTTCACCTCTCACCTTCACCGTGACGCTTGCGCCGACGCCCCTTTTCGGGCTTCATCCTCCTCAAAGGCCGCCAGACCCAATCGGCGCGCCACATGAGGGGGGCAGGGCAGATGATCACCGCGAAGAAACGGATCTGGGGCTGGTGGTTTTTCGACTGGGCAAGCCAACCTTATAACACGCTGCTGATCACCTTCATCTTCGCGCCTTTCGTGAAAGATCTGCTGGGTTCGGGCACCGCGGCGCAGACCGTCTGGGGCTATGGTGTGGGGCTTGCGGGGATCGTGATCGCGCTTGCCTCGCCCTTCCTCGGCGCCATCGCCGACCGCTCGGGGCGCCGCATGCCCTTCATCTGGGTCTTTTCGGTGATGTATTTCGTGGGCGCGTGGTTCCTCTGGTATGCCGAGCCCGGCAATTTCCACCTTATGGCGATCATGATCGCCTTCGCGATCGGCATGATCGGGATGGAATTCGCCACCACCTTCACCAATGCGATCCTGCCCGATCTTGGCCCGCGCGAGGAGATCGGACGGATTTCCGGTTCGGGCTGGGCCTTCGGCTATATCGGCGGGATGATCACCCTCATCATCATGTTACTGCTGCTTCAGGCCAACCCGACGACCGGCAAGACCATGCTCGGGATCGACCCGCTCTTTGGCCTCGATGTCGCCACCCGCGAGGATACCCGCGCCGTCGGTCCGCTCACCGCGCTCTGGTACGCGGTTTTCATGATCCCGTTCTTCCTCTGGGTGAAGGAGCCGCGCAAGGCCGACGCGCTGCCGGTGCGCACCGCGCTGCGCGGCGCCTGGCCGGAACTGCGCGCGACGCTGCGGACGCTGCCGCACCGGCGTTCGTTGTTTTCCTTCCTGCTCAGCTCGATGTTCTACCGCGATGCGCTGAACGGCATCTACACATTCGGCGGGCTCTACGCGGCGGGGGTTCTGAACTGGTCGATCACGATGATCGGCATCTTCGGTATCCTCGGCACGATCACCGGCGCGCTCTTTGCCTGGCTCGGCGGCAAGGCGGATGACCGCTGGGGGCCCAAGGCGGTGATCGTGACCACGGTGATCTTGCTGACGCTCGTCGTGGTGGGCATCGTCTTTGTCTCGCGCGAGAGCGTCTTTGGCATGGCCGTCTCGCCTGACAGCTCGCTGCCCGATATCGCCTTCTACATCCTTGGTGGCATGATCGGCGCTTGCGGCGGCGCGCTGCAATCGGCCTCGCGTACGATGATGGTCCGCCAGGCCGATCCCGAGAAGATCACCGAGCATTTCGGCCTCTACGCGCTCACCGGCAAGGCCACCGCTTTCATTGCGCCGCTTTCGATCGGGGTCGTGACGCAGATCTCGGACAATCAGTCGATCGGCATCACCCCGATCATCGTGCTTTTGATTTTGGGCCTTCTGCTGCTAGGCTGGGTGCGAACCAACGGAGACCACAGCCCCGACGGACAGCCCCAATCATGATCGCCAAGTTTTTCGCAGCCGCCCTTTCGCTTACGCTCATTGCCTCGCCTGTCGCCTCCGAGCCGCTTGCCCGCGTGCTCTTCGGCGCGAAATCCGCGCCCTCCGAACAGGCGCCTTCCGCGATCGGGTTTTATTCGCGCGGCTGCGCCGCCGGGCTTCAGGCAATGCCCGAGAGCGGGCCGACCTGGCAGGCGATGCGGCTGTCGCGCAATCGCAACTGGGGTCAGCCCGAGATGCTCTCCTATCTTCAGGACCTCTCGCGCTTTGCCGCGAGCCTGCCGGGCTGGAAAGGTCTCTATATCGGCGATATCAGCCAGCCGCGCGGCGGTCCGATGACGGGCGGCCATGCGAGCCACCAGATCGGGCTCGATGCCGACATCTGGATGCTGCCGCCGAAACGGCTCGACCTCAGCCGCTCCGAGCGCGAGAAGATCTCCTCGATTTCCGTGCGCACGGCCGATCAGCGCAGCGTCAACGGCAACTGGACGCCGCAGCATATGGCGCTGCTGCGTCACGCGGCCTCCGATCCGCGCGTTGACCGGATCTTCGTCGCCGCGGCGGCAAAGATCGCGATGTGCAATACCGCGCCACGCGGGGATCGCGCCTGGCTTCAGAAGATCCGGCCGATCTACGGGCACAACACGCATTTCCACGTGCGCTTGAAATGCCCGCCCGGCGCGCGATATTGCGAGACCCAGAAACCCACGGTCGCGCAGCTGTCGAAGGGAGGCGATGGTTGCGATGACACGCTGATGTGGTGGGTGACGGATTATCTCAACCCGCCCAAGACGGCACCGAAGCCGCCGAAGGGTCCGCCGAAGAAAACAGCCAAGACCTATGTGATGTCGGATCTCCCCTCCCAATGCCGCGCCGTTCTGTCCTCGCGCTAGCCTTCGGCGCGGGGCTGGCCCTGCTGGCGGGGCTCGCCCCCGCCGGGCCGCATCCGCGCGCGCAATTCCTGCAAAGCTATCACTGGACCATGCCGGGCGTGAGCGTCTTTGGCGGGTTTTCCGGGCTTGAGCTCGGTCCCGACGGGCGCGATTTCGTTACCCAGTCCGACCGCACCACGATCTGGCGCGGTCAGCTCGATCGCGATGCGTCGGAGCGGATCACCGGCGTCACCATAACCGAGGGGCCGAACTGGCTGCACAGCTCCAAGGGCAAGGTTCTGACCCGGCATCTGGGCGATAGCGAGGGGCTTGCGCTTGCCCCCGACGGATCGGTCTATATCTCTTTCGAGGGGCTCGCGCGGGTGTCGCATTTCCCCACCGATGGCGGCCCGGCCGAACTCTTGCCGCGCCCGAAAGCCTTCGCGAAGATGAAAGGCAATTCCTCGCTCGAAGCGCTGGCCATCGACGATCTGGGCACGCTCTACACGATGCCCGAGGACTCCGGCAGCACGCGCAAACCCTTCCCGGTCTGGCGCTATCGCAATGGCGAATGGGACCAGCCCTTCGCGATCCCGCGCGACGGGAACTGGCTGCCGGCGGGCGCGGATTTCGGCCCCGATGGCCGGCTCTATGTTCTCGAGCGTGATTTCTGGGGGCTTCTGGGCTTTCTCACCCGCGTGCAGGTCTTCGACGTGCAGGACGATTCCCTCTCGGGTGGTGACGTGCTCTTGCAGACCGGGGCGGGCCGGCACGACAATCTCGAAGGGATCTCGGTCTGGCGCGATGCGAGCGGCGCGATCCGGCTCACGATGATTTCGGATGACAATTTCTTCCCGTTCCAGCGCACCGAGATCGTCGAATATCGCCTCGCATCCCCGCAGCGCACCGCCAAGAGGGATTGACGCACGCGCTACAAGCGCGTATCGCGCGCCCTTGCCCGGAACGGTCCGGGCCATGTCTCCGCTACCATGTAAAAACGGTTGAACATCATGACCCGCTACATTCCTGGCATCATTGCCATGGCCATCATCGTCGTGGCCTCCAACATCCTGGTGCAGTTCCTTCTGGGCAACTTCCTCACCTGGGGTGCGTTTACCTATCCCTTCGCCTTCCTCGTCAACGACGTGATGAACCGCATCTACGGCCCGGGCGCTGCCCGCCGTGTCGTCTTCGCCGGTTTCGTCGTGGGCGTGATCTGCTCGCTGATCGGCAGCCAGATCATGTTGCAGGGCGACGGCTTCGAATATCCCGCCGTGACGCTGCGCATTGCGATCGGTTCGGGCACCGCCTTCCTGATCGCGCAGATGGCCGACATCCTCGTCTTCGACAAGCTGCGCAACGGCGTGTGGTGGCAGGCCCCTGCGGTCTCGACCCTGATCGGCGCCTCGCTCGACACGATGATCTTCTTCTCGATCGCCTTCTCGGCCTCGCTGACCTTCCTCGAGCCGGCCAATGACGTGTCCTGGGCGAACGAGCATTTGCCGCTTCTGGGCTTTGGTCCGCAGGTTCCGCTCTGGGTGTCGCTTGCCTGTGCAGACTGGCTTGTGAAACTTGCCTTAACTTTGGTCGCTCTGCTGCCTTTCAAGGCAATTGTTACCAAACTTTCTCCAAGGATTGCGTAATTCTTCTTGCCACACACAAAATCTGTGGCACGCTGTGGATAACGGCAACGCATTGAAAGGAGGTGGTCCAGTGTCGAGAGTGATAGTGGAGAGAGGTGTCGGGACAGTCAGGGGGGCCGTGGCCTGAGGGCAAACCCTAGGGCAAAGAGCCTTGACTGGGACGGCTGGATCCTTCGGACCCTAACCGGACCATCTCCGTAGATCTCGGAGGGCCGTCTCACCCAGAGACGGCCCTTTTCGATAAGGCGCTCCATCGCATATGGAGCGCCTTATTTCGTTGATGGAGATCACAGACGAGATCACGTTTCGGGCCTACCCTTCCCTTGCGTAACCTTTGTGGGAGGGAAGAAAATGCGCTTCATCACCAGTCTCGCCGCCTTTGCGGCGCTCACCGTCACGACCCCGGCCTTCGCTCAGAATGCCGAAGTCGGGAAGCGTCTCTTTGACCAGTATTGCTCGTCATGCCATGGCCTGGAGGGCAAGGGCGACGGCGCGATGGCCGAGTTTCTGAACATCAAGCCGAGCGATCTGACCGCTCTGTCCGCGGCCAATGACGGGGAATACCCGATGCTCAAGGTCATCCACATCATCGACGGGCGCACCGGCGTGCGCGGCCATGGCGGCGACATGCCCGTTTTCGGTGACGTGTTCATGGAAGAGGGCGGGCACGATCCGAATTCCTATACCGATGTTCTGGAAACGCGCGGGCGCGTGCTCTCGCTCGCGACCTATCTCGAATCGATCCAGCAATAAGCGACGTATCGTTCACAAACCGGTCTGGCTCGCGGGGTGATCTCGACTTCGCGATCCGGATATGCTTTTGAAAGGCGGGGGCGCGAGTCCCCGCAATTTCAGTATGTCTGAGGGTTGAGGCGAATGAGCGATATTGACGCGATGAGCTTTGAAGAGGCGATGAAGGCTCTCGAAGAGGTCGTGGGCCAGTTGGAGCATGGCGACGTGCCACTGGATCGCTCGATCGAACTTTACGAGCGTGGCGCGAAGCTCAAGGAGCGCTGCACGAAGCTTCTCAAGGAAGCCGAGGAGCGCGTCGAGAAGATCACGCTCGGTGCCGATGGCTCCCCGCAAGGCACGGCGCCGGCCGAAGGTCTGTAAATGTTCGAGACCCGCCTGAAAGAGGTTCAGCGCTCCGTTCAGGTTGCGCTCGACGCGGCCGTTGCCCGACAACCCGAAGGTCCGCTGCGCGCCCCGATGCATTACGCGCTGCAAGGCGGCAAGCGTCTGCGTGCCTTTCTCGCGCTCGAAAGCGCCGCGATCTTCGGCATCCCGGAGGCGCAGGCGATGCCCGCCGCCGCCGCCGTCGAGGCGCTGCACGCCTATTCGCTTGTGCATGATGACCTGCCCTGCATGGATGATGACGACCTGCGCCGGGGCCAGCCGACCGTGCATGTGAAATGGGATGACGCGACCGCCGTGCTGACCGGCGACGTGCTCCAGACGCTGGCCTTCGAGCTTTGCGCCGATCCCATCCTCGGCGCGGCAGATCGGCGCATCGCGCTTGTCACGGCGCTGGCGAAAGCCTCCGGCGCGGCCGGTATGGGCCACGGTCAGGCGCTCGATATCGCCGCCGAGACCGCCCCCGAACCGCTCACGCTTGACCAGATCATCGCGCTGCAGGCGGGCAAGACCGGGGCGCTGATTTCCTTTGCCACCCGTGCCGGGGCGATCCTCGCCGGGGAAGACCAAAACCCCTTGCAGGCTTACGCCGAAGCGGTCGGCCTCGCCTTCCAGATCCATGACGACATCCTCGACGTCACCGGCGATGAGGCCGCCACCGGCAAGCGTGTCGGCAAGGATAGCGAGGCGGGCAAAGCCACTTTCGTTTCGCTGCTTGGTCTCGATGGCGCCCGCGCCCGTGCCGATGCCCTGATCCAGGACGCGATCGACGCCGTTTCCCCTTACGCAGAGAAGGCGGAAAACTTGCGAGCGGCCGCGCGTTTCGTTATCTCCCGCGAGATGTAGCGCGCCTCAGGGGGCAAGCCGATGACCGATACGCCGAAAGATCCGACCGCAACGCCGACCCTCGACCGGGTGCGGCTGCCCTCCGATCTCAAGAGCCTCACCGATGCCGAGCTGAAAAAGCTCGCCCATGAACTGCGCACCGAGACGATCTCAGCCGTGTCGCAGACCGGCGGGCACCTGGGCGCGGGGCTCGGCGTGGTCGAGCTGACCGTGGCGCTGCACGCAGTGTTCGACGCGCCGCGCGACAAGATCATCTGGGACGTGGGCCACCAGTGCTACCCGCACAAGATCCTCACGGGCCGCCGCGAGCGTATCCGCACGCTGCGCATGAAGGGCGGTCTGTCGGGCTTCACCAAACGCTCGGAATCCCCCTATGACCCGTTCGGCGCGGGCCATAGCTCCACCTCGATCTCGGCGGCTGTCGGCTTCACGATGGGCCGCGAGCTGGGCGCCGAGACGGGCGATGCGATCGCGGTGATCGGCGATGGCGCGATGTCGGGCGGCATGGCCTTCGAGGCGATGAACCACGCGGGCCATCTGGGCAAGCGGATGTTCGTCGTGCTCAACGACAACGAGATGTCGATTGCTCCGCCCGTGGGGGCGCTCTCGAACTACCTCACCCGGCTTTATTCCGAAGCCCCGCTGCAGGATCTGAAATCGGCCGCGAAAGGCGCGATGAGTCTTCTGCCCGAACCGTTCCAGGAAGGCGCGCGCCGCGCCAAGGAAATGCTCAAGGGCATGGCGATGGGCGGCACGCTCTTCGAAGAGCTCGGCTTTTCCTATGTCGGCCCGGTGGATGGGCATGATCTCGACCAGCTCCTGCCGCTCCTGCGCACGCTCAAGGCCCGCGCGACCGGCCCGGTGCTGATCCATGCGCTGACCAAGAAGGGCAAGGGTTACGCCCCCGCCGAGAGCCGCCCCGATGGTGGCCATGCCACCGCGAAATTCGACGTGGCGACGGGCGAGCAGAAGAAATCCCCCTCGAACGCGCCAAGCTACACCAAGGTCTTTGCCGAAAGCCTGATCAAGGAAGCCGTGAAGGACGAAAAGATCGTCGGCGTCACCGCCGCGATGCCCGATGGCACGGGGCTCAAGCAATTCGCCGAGCACTACCCGCGCCGCTGTTTCGACGTGGGTATCGCCGAGCAACACGCCGTGACCTTCTCGGCCGGTCTCGCCGCTTCGGGGATGAAACCCTTCTGCGCGATCTACTCGACCTTCCTGCAACGCGGCTACGACCAGATCGTGCATGACGTGGCGATTCAGCGCCTGCCGGTGCGTTTCGCCATCGACCGCGCGGGTCTGGTGGGGGCCGATGGCGCGACCCATGCGGGCAGCTTCGATATCGGCTTCATGTCGTCCCTTCCGGGCATGGTCGTGATGGCCGCCGCCGACGAAGCCGAACTCGTCCACATGGTCGCCACCGCCGCCGCCCATGATGAAGGCCCGATCGCCTTCCGCTACCCGCGCGGCGAAGGCATGGGTGTCGACATGCCCGAAGAAGGCGTGCCGCTGGAAATCGGTAAGGGCCGGATGATTGCGGAAGGCGCGCGCGTCGCGATCCTGTCCTACGGCACCCGTCTGGCCGAGGTTCTCAAAGCCCGCGAAGCGCTCGCCGCACGCGGCCTTGCGCCGACGATTGCCGATGCGCGCTTCGTCAAGCCGCTCGACACCGATCTGATCGACCGGCTCGTGGCCGAACACGAGGCGCTGATCTGCATCGAGGAAGGCGCGGTCGGCGGCTTCGGCTCCCATGTCGCGCAGTATCTGTCGGATCAGGGCGTCTTCGATCGCGGCTTCAAATTCCGCTCGATGGTCCTGCCTGATACGTTCATCGACCACGCCTCGCCCGAGGACATGTATCGCTCGGCGGGCATGGATGCACCGCAGATCGAGGCGAAGGTGCTGGAGCTTCTGGGCGTCGCGATCGCGAAACGGGCCTGAGATAAGCGCAGCTTATGCAGGCGAGGTCTGCATAAGCCAGGCTTATGTGGCCTCGGTCTCGCTCAGCAGCCCTTCCGAAACCAGCCGCGCGGCCCAGCCCTCCGGCCCCTCGAAGAGATGCGTCTTCCAGCCGAAGGTATGCGCCGTCGCGATATTGTCCGCGCGATCATCGGTGAAGATCAGATCGGCGCCCGAAAGCCCCGTCGCCTCTTCCACCATCTGATAGATCTTCGGATCGGGCTTCGTTACGCCCATATGACCCGAGATGAAATCGCGGTCGAACTCGCGCAGAAACGGGTAATGGGTCGCCGCATAATCATAACTCCCGATCCCGAAATTCGTCAGCGAGAAGACCGGCATCCCCTTGGCCTGCAAGGCTTTCATCAGCCGCAGCGAATGCGGGATCTCGGGGGCGGCCATCTCGATCCAGTCATCGTGCCAGCGCCGGATCGCATCGCGCCAGGTCGGGTATTTCTCGGCCCAGGCATAGATCGTCTCGCGGAACGGCGCGCCGCGGTCGATCTCGTCATTCATGCCGTGCAAATCGACCTCGGCGAACATCGCCTCGCGCGTTTCGCGAGGCATGATCCGATCGTAATGCCGCTCGGGCTGCCACTCGATCAGCACGTTGCCGATATCGAAGATCACCGCCTTAACCATTGCCTGCCTCCTTGATCGCCGCCCGCGCCACCCGGTCGAGCGCATCCGAGAACCGCGCGCGATCGGCCTTGGAGAACGGCTTGCCACCGCCCTGCCGGAACGGATCGGCCGAACGAAGATCGGCCATAAGATCCCGCGTTGCCAATACGTTACCGATATTGGAAGGGTTTAGCGCCTCGCCATCGGGGCGCAGTACCCGTGCGCCCGCCTCGACACATTTCGCGGCCAGCGGAATGTCATTGGTGATGACCACATCGCCCCGGCCCGCGCGTTCGGCGATATACATGTCGGCCACGTCCGGCCCCTGATCGACATAGATCATCTCGACCAGCGGATTGGGCGAAGGCCGCAGCCCGCCATTCGAGACCAGCATCAGCTTGACGCCCAGCCGGGTCGCGACCCGCTCGGCCTCGGCCTTCACCGGGCAGGCATCGGCATCGACCCAGATCACGCCCAGAGCGCCTCGGCGTGGAATTCGAGGTGATCGGGGATGAAGCTTTGTACGAAGTAATAGCTGTGATCGTAGCCCGCCTGCATCCGGAAGGTGCCGGGTTGACGACGCGCGGCCATCGCTTCGGCGAGCGCCTCGGGCTTCAGAAGATCGAGGAACTGGTCCGAGCCGCCCTGATCGATCAGCACCTCGCCGTCGAAGCCGTTCTCGCGCATCAGAAGGGTTGCGTCATGTGCCGCCCAAGCCGCCTCATCGGATCCAAGATAGGCATCGAATTGCTTGCGCCCCCAATCGCTTTGCGTCGGATGCACGATCGGTGCGAAGGCCGAGACCGAGCGGAACCGGTCGGGCAGCGACATCGCGAGCGTCAGCGCGCCATGCCCGCCCATGGAATGGCCGGTGATCGCCTGCCGTTCGGGGTCGATCTCGAAGGCTGCGTCGATCGCGTTGGGCAGTTCCTCGGCGATGTAATCCCACATCCGGAAATGCGGCGCCCAGGGGGATTGCGTGGCGTTGACGTAGAAGCCCGCGCCCTGGCCCAGATCGTAATCCTCGTGATCCGCCACGCCTTCGCCGCGTGGTGACGTGTCGGGAAAGACCAAGGCAATCCCGTGATCTGCGGCATAGGCCTGCGCACCAGCCTTGGTCATCGCGTTCTCATGCGTGCAGGTGAGCCCCGAGAGATACCAGAGCACCGGCACCGGCCCGTCCTCGGCCTCGCGCGGCAGGAACAGTCCGAACGTCATCTCGCAGTCATTGACCTTGGAGATATGCGAATAGACGCCCTGAACGCCTCCGAAACAGCGGTTTTCCGAGATCGTTTTCATCAAAGCCTCCTCAGCCGTTAACCCAGTGGATGACCGCCGGAACCGTGAGGATCGAGACGGCGGTCGAGACGAGGATGGAGGCCGAGACACGCTGCGGCGCCACCCCGAAATGCTGCGCCAGAATATAGACATTGCCCGCGACGGGAAGGGCGGCGGCGGCGATCATCACGCCCGCCGCGTAAGGATCGACATCGAAGATCAGAAGCGACGTGATCGCGATGGCGGCTGGGTGCAGAAAGAGCTTGCCGAAAGAGAGCCAGACCGCCGGCGCCGGCTTCTCGGCAGATTTCCCCGCGAGCGAGGCGCCGATGGCGAAAAGCGCACCCGGCGTGGCCGCCGCGCCGAGAATCGTCATGAATTCTTCGAGCGGCCCCGGCATCGGCAGTTTCAAACCAGCCCAGGCCAGCCCCGCGAGCATCGAGACGATCATCGGGTTCTTCACCAGCCCCAGCGCGATCGGCGCGAGAGAGACCTTCCCGTGCCGCGCGGCAGTGATGAAGATCGTGATGATCGAGGAAAACACGATCAGATCGCAGCTCAGCACCATCAGCACCGGCCCGACCGCAGCCGGTCCCAGCAGCACCACAAGCATCGGCACGCCGAGAAAACCCGTGTTGCCGGTCATCGACGTATGCGCCTCCATTGCCGAAAGCGCGGTCGGCAGCTTGCGCGCCCTGGCGACGGCGAAAGTGATCAGCCAGACCGCTCCGGAGCCGCTGATATAGGCGAGAATGAACTGTGGATCGAAGAGCTGACCCAGATCGAGATTGGCGGAGAATTTGAACAGCATCGCCGAGAGCGCGAAATAGAAGACGAATTTCGTCAGCCACGCGGTCGCCTCGGCGGTGAAAAAGCGGATTTGCCCGGCGAACCAGCCAAGCCCGATCAGGGCGAAGAAGGGCAAGGTCTTGAGAAAGATCTCGAGCATGGCCAAGCGCTAGCATGCAGTTTGGACAAGTGCCAGACAGGGAATGAAACCGCTGCGCTGTTTGGAAAGCGCAGGAGGCCTCCGGCGGGGATATTTCGAGCAGTTGGAAGGATGGAACAGCACTCATCTTCCAACTGCTTCAAATATCCCCCGCGGAGCGTCCCTCATGCGCAAGCCGCGCGGCGGTTGGGATCAGCCGCCGCCGATCAACACGCCGGCGGCAAAGACCAGCGCGCCGCCGAGCACGACCTGGAAGGTGGCGCGCAGGAAGGGCGTTTCCATGTAGCGGTTCTGGATCCAGGCGATGGCCCAGAGCTCGAAGAACACGATGATGATCGCGATCGTGGTCGCGGTCCAGAAATCGGGGATCAGGTAGGGCAGGGCGTGGCCCAGACCGCCAAGCGCGGTCATCACGCCCGAGGCGATGCCGCGCTTGATCGGCGAGCCGCGGCCCGAGATGACGCCGTCGTCATGGGCGGCCTCGGTGAAGCCCATCGAGATGCCCGCGCCGACCGAGGCTGCGAGGCCGACGAGCAGCGTGGTATGCGGGTCTTGCGTGGCAAAGGCGGTGGCGAAGATCGGGGCCAGCGTCGAGACCGATCCGTCCATCAGGCCGGCAAGGCCCGGCTGCACCCAGGTCAGCACGAACTGGCGATGCGCGGCGCGGTTTTCCTCGTCGCGCTCATCCTCGCCCAGATGGGTCGCAGTCAGTTCCTCGGCCTTCTTCTCGTGGCCAAGTTCGGCCGCGGCCAGATCGCCCAGCAATTCGCGGGTCGCCGCGTCCGAGCTGCGCTGCGCGGCCAGCGTGTAGAACTTGCCCGCCTCGCGCTCCATCGCCTCGGCCTCGCCGCGGATCGTGTCGAGCGAGAGGTTCTTCGCCAGCCAGATCGGTTTGCGGTTGTAGAAGCCCGCGACATGTTCGCGACGAATGAGCGGGATCACCTCGCCGAAGCGTTCCGTGTGGCGCGCGATGAGACGGCGGCGATGCTCGTCCTCCTCGGCGGCCATGCCCTCGAAGATCTTGGCCGAGGCGGGGAAATCCTTGCGCAGGTGCTCGGCATATTGGCGGTAGATGCGCGCGTCGTCCTCTTCCGAGGAAATCGCGAGCGCGAGCACTTCCTGCTCAGACAGGTCATCGAACCGGCGGCGGGAGGCAAATCCGGGGAGCATGGGGAGGCCCTCTCTTTTTAGAACGATTCCAAAATAGCGGGGTTTGCACGCAATGCAATGCAGCATTTCGAACTAATCAGTTCAGAAACTCTTGCAATCTGAACGGATCGGTTCATATTCCTAACTGAACGAACGAGTTCAGTTATGGAGATTCGTCATGAAACGCTTCGCTTTCGCCCTTATCCTGAGTGTTGCCGGTGCCACTGCGGCTTCGGCCGGTATCGGGGATTTCTCGCTGCCGCGTCTCGACTTCCCGGGCACGGGCAGCCCCGTCGTCACGCAAGGTTGCAATGACCTGACGCAGACCTGCGCGGATAATTAATCGCGACCAAGATGCGTCTCTCCGCGCTCGGCGGCGAGGCGCATCTGGTGCTCGCGTTCGCGAAACCGCGCGCGATCGGCGGCGGAATATTCACCGATGCAGCGATGGCAGGAGACGCCCTCCTCATAATCGGGATGGCGCTTGTCCTCAGCCGAAACCGGGCGGCGACAGGCGTGACAGCTGTCATAGTCGCCCTGCTTGAGCCCGTGACGCAGGCTCACGCGCTGGTCGAAGACGAAACAGTCGCCGTGCCAGAGCGAGCCCTCTTCGGGCATCTCTTCGAGATATTTCAGGATGCCGCCCTTGAGGTGATAGACCTCGGGCACGCCCTCAGCGAGCAAGAAATTCGTCGATTTCTCGCAGCGGATACCTCCGGTGCAGAACATCGCGACGCGCTTGTTGTGGAAACGGTGCGCGTTGTCGCGCCACCACTGCGGAAACTCGCGGAAGGATTTCGTGCCGGGGTCGATGGCGCCCTCGAAGGTGCCGATCTCGATCTCGTAATCGTTGCGGGTGTCGATCACGACCGTGTCGGGCGAGGAGATCAGGTCGTTCCAGTCCTGCGGCTCGACGTAGTGGCCGACGCGGGCCTTCGGGTCGATATCGGGCTCACCCATGGTGACGATCTCGCGCTTGAGGCGCACCTTCATCCGGCCGAAGGGCATCTGCTCGGCCGTGCTTTCCTTCCACTCCAGATCGGCGCAACCCGGCAGGGTGCGGATATGGGCCAGCACCGCGTCGATCCCCGCGCGCGAGCCCGCGATGGTGCCGTTGATCCCCTCGCGCGCGATCAGGAGCGAGCCTTTCACGCCTTGCGCACACGCGAGCTTCGCCAGCGGGGCCTTGAGGGCCTCGGGATTTTCGAACCGGGTGAAATGATAAAGCGCGGCGACGGTGAACATGGGGCAGGCATTAGCGCCGCGCGGGGGCTTTAGGCAAGAGCCGTTGACCATATGGGGTCCGCGCCCTACCCATGAGAGGAGCCTGCGGGAGAGACAAGATGACCAAAGCCCTGATCGTGATCGACGTGCAAAACGACTTCTGCCCCGGCGGCGCGCTGGCTGTGGCGGGCGGGGACGAGATCCTGCCGCGCGTGAACGTGCTGATGAGCGAGTTCGACACGGTGGTGCTGACGCAGGACTGGCATCCGGGTGATCATTCCTCTTTCGCGAGCCAGCATGAGGGCGCAGCGCCCTTTACGCAGGTGCATATGAATTATGGGCTGCAGACGCTTTGGCCGGATCATTGCGTTCAGGGCACCAAGGGCGCCGCGTTCCATCCCGATCTGGCGGTGGAGCGGGCGCAGATGATCATCCGCAAGGGCTTTCGCACGGGAGTGGACAGCTATTCGGCCTTTTTCGAGAATGACCACAAGACCACCACGGGGCTCGCGGGCTACCTGCGCGACCGGGGCATTGAGGAGCTGAGCTTTGTCGGCCTCGCCACCGATTTCTGCGTGGCGTGGTCTGCGCTCGATGCCGCGAAGCTGGGGTTCAGGGCGCGCGTGCTGGAAGGCGCGTGCCGGGCGATCGACCTCGACGGTTCGCTGGTTGCCGCGCATGAGGCGATGCGCGCGGCGGGCGTGAAGCTGGAGGCCTGACCGATGGTCGATATCGCGAGCCGCGTTTATAACCACAAGTGGAAGATCGACCCGATCGTGCGGTCGCTCATCGACACGGATTTCTACAAGCTGTTGATGTGCCAGTCGATTTTCCGCAACAAGCCCGACACCAACGTCAAATTCAGCCTGATCAACCGGACCAAGGCGATCCGGCTGGCGGAGCTGATCGACGAGGGGGAGCTGCGTGAACAGCTCGATTATGCGCGCTCTCTGAAGCTGACGCGGGGCGAGAGCACCTGGCTGCGCGGCAACACGTTTTACGGCAAGCGGCAGATGTTCCGCTCGGATTTCATGGAGTGGTTCGAGGGCTATCAACTGCCGCCCTACACGCTCGAAAAGCGCGACGGGCAGTATGAGCTGACCTTCGAGGGGCCGTGGCACGAGGTCATGCTCTGGGAGATCCCGGCGCTGGCGATCCTGATGGAGCTGCGCGGGCGCGCCGTGCTCAACCGGATGGGGCGGTTCGAGTTGCAGGTGCTTTATGCCCGCGCGATGACCAAGGTCTGGGAGAAGATCGAGGCGCTGCGCGAACTCGACGATCTGCGGATCGCGGATTTCGGCACGCGGCGGCGGCATTCCTTTCTGTGGCAGGACTGGTGCGTGCAGGCGATGCTGGAAGGGCTGGGCGATATCTCGGAAGGTGGCGCCTTCACCGGCACGTCGAACTGCCTGATCGCGATGCGGCGCGATATCGAGGCGGTGGGCACGAACGCGCATGAGCTGCCGATGGTCTATGCCGCGCTGGCCGAGAGCGACGCGGAGCTGGCGCAGGCGCCCTACAAGGTTCTGGCCGACTGGCATGAGGAGCACGAGGGCAACCTGCGCATCATCCTGCCCGACACTTACGGCACGAAGGGGTTTCTGGAGCACGCGCCGGACTGGCTGGCGGGCTGGACGGGGATCCGGATCGACTCGGGCGATCCGGCGACGGGGGCCGAGGTCGCGATCGAGTGGTGGAAAGCGCGCGGCGAGGATCCGCGCGAGAAGCTGGTGATCTTCTCGGACGGGCTCACCGTCGACAAGATCCGCGAGCTGCATGCGCAATTCGCCGGTCGGGTGAAGGTGAGCTTCGGCTGGGGCACGCTGCTGACCAACGATTTCCGCGGGCTGGTGCCGAATGATGCGCTCGCGCCGTTCAGTCTGGTGTGCAAGGCGGTCGAGGCGAACGGGCATCCGACGGTGAAGCTGTCGGACAACCCGGAAAAGGCGATGGGGCCGGAGGCAGAGATCGCCCGCTACAAGCGCGTCTTCGACGTGGGCCAGCAGCAGGCGATGAAGGTTCTCGTCTGAGTGCTCAGGTGATCGCGTTCAGGATCAGGTAAAGCACCGCCGAGAGCGCGGCCGAGGCCGGAACGGTGACGACCCAGGCCGCGGCCACGGTCAGCATATGCGAGCGGCGCACGAGAAGGCGGCGCTTGCGCTCTTCGGGGGGCACGGGCTTGCCCTTCTTGATGCCCAGTTCGCGGGCGCGTTTCTCGGCATGCCATTCGCGGTAGAAGCCCACGCCGAAGATGCCGCCGACCGCGATATGGGTCGAGGAAACCGGCAGGCCCAGCCAGGACGCCACGATCACCGTGATCGCCGCCGAGAGCGCCACGCAATAGGCGCGCATCGGGTTGAGCTTGGTGATCTCGTTGCCCACCAGCTTGATCAGCTTCGGCCCGAAGAGCAGGAGGCCGACTGAAATGCCGAGCGCGCCGACCGCCATGACCCAGAACGGGATGCCGACCTGAGCGGCGATATCGCCCTGCTCGACGGTGTGGACGATCGCGGCGAGCGGGCCGACCGCATTGGCTACGTCATTCGCGCCATGCGCAAAGCTCAGCAGCGCCGCCGAGACCACGAGCGGGACCGAGAACAGCGACTTGAGCGATTTTTTGCGGTTCTCCATCCCCTCCGACTGGCGACGGATCATCGGCAGGGTGATCAACCAGCCGCCGACACCGACGACAAGGCCGATCGCGATCGCTTGGAGCAGGGTGATCTTGAAGAGGTGCTTGAGGCCCTTCAGCGCGAGATAGGTCGCGAAGGCGCCCGCCATGATGCCGATCAGGATCGGCACCCATTTGCGCGCGGCGGCGATCTTGTCGTCGACATAGATCACCTTGGATTTGATGATCGCGAGGAAGAAGGCCGCGATCACACCGCCCATCACCGGCGAGATCACCCAGCTTGCCGCGATCATCCCCATGGAGGTCCAGTCGACCGCACCGAAGCCCGCCGCAACGATTCCGGCGCCGACGACGCCGCCGACGATGGAGTGCGTGGTCGAGACCGGCGCACCGAGCCACGTCGCGAGGTTCAGCCAGAGCGCGGCAGCCAGAAGCGCCGACATCATGGCCCAGACGAAATGGGTGGAATCGGGCAGGGCCGTCGGTTCGATGATGCCCTTGGCGACGGTTTTCACCACGTCCCCGCCCGCGACAAGCGCGCCGAGGGATTCGAAGACCGCAGCGATGATCAGGGCAAACAGCAGCGTCATCGCCTTCGAGCCCACGGCCGGGCCCATGTTGTTGGCCACGTCATTCGCGCCGATATTCAGCGCCATATACGCCCCGATTGCGGCTGCCGCGATCACCACGAGCTGACCGGGCTGCCCGCCCATCAGCAGCGCCGCGACGAGACCCGCGAGCACGATGAAGGCCAGCGCCAGACCCGGCGCGACGAGCCCGCGCGCAACGAAATGCGCGCCCTCTTCGACCCGACCGATCCGCTTGAGATCCTTATCGAGAGTTTTCCACTGATTGACGCGGGGGTCGGGGTTCTGGTTGGCCACTGTCACGAACCTGTCGTCTGGGTGTCACAAATCCCCGGTGGCCTAGCGGGAATGGGCCTTTGTGACAAGCCTGCGCAGGCGTCTCTCTCTCAAAGGTTGCGCAGAATCTTCTGCAATCCTTCTTCGGCGACGAGGCTGGCGGCTTCTTTCGGCGCGAACCATTTGCGCTTGCGCTGGCCGACCTCCGGATAGGTTTTCTCCAGTTGCTCCACCCGCAGCAGGAAAACGACGACATCGGTTGGCACCGCAAGACCACTGTCGAGGATCTTGTCATAGCGGAAATCGCCGATCGGTTCCTTGTCGATCTTGCCGCGTGCACCGGCCTCTTCCCAGGCCTCCTGCTTGGCCGCGCCCGAAAGCGAGCGGCCCCGCATCGGCCAGCCCTTGGGCAGAACCCAGCGCCCGGTATCTCGGGATGTGATCAGCAGAACCTGGGTCTTGCCGTCGCGCACGCGCAGGCACAGCGCCGCCACCTGCAACGAGGCGGGGCGATGGCCGAGAATGCCCTTCGCAACGGTGGTGGCCCATTTCATCTGCCGGTCTCCCATGGCGGCGTGTCGTCGATCAGGTGGCGCGCGAGGTCGAGCGCACGCTCTAGGTACAGTCTCTGACGCGGATCGGAAGGGGTGGCGCGGGTCACAATCCAGCCAGCGGACGCAAAGGCACGTAGTGCTATGAAAAGCGGCAGCAGTGCCTCCTGTTCCGGCGGGAACGCGCGCGCGCCGCGATAGCCCGCCACCAGCCCCTCGGCCTGCGCGGCCCAGAGCGGGTCGCCCCAGCCCTGCACGAGCGCCGTCGCGAGGTCGTAAAGCCGATAGCCCGGCCCGCAATCGTCGAAATCGATCAGCGCGAGGCCCGCCGGACCGCTCAGCACGTTCTCGCGCAGGATGTCGGCATGGATCGGGCCGATATCGCCGGCCAATGCAAGGCGTGCCCGCGCCAGATCGCGCGCCTCGATCAGCGTCGCGGCCTCGTCCGTGGTGAGTTGCGGATGCTCCCAGAACCGTCCCCAGAGCGCCTGCTCGCCCAAAAGCCCCTCGAGATCCCAGGCATGGCGCGTGAAGTCATCCGGCGGGGCGGCGTCGCAGGCGGTATGAAACTGCGCGATCAGCGCGCCCAGGGCCTCGGCCTCGCGGCGCACCTGCGCAGCATCTGGCCCAAGAGGGAGATCCCCCGCCCCGATCGGCACCCCCTCGAGCCATTCAACGCAGGAGGTCACCCGGTTGCGCACCTGGCCCGTCAGTTCGCCGTTCAGCGCACGCACCGGGCGCGGCACCGGCAGGCCCTGCTCGGCCAGCGCCTCGCACCAGCGCAGCTCGGCCTCGATCCCCTGTCGCCCCTGATAGCCGGGCCGGTGCAGCCGCAGCGCCACGCGGCGGCCATCCTTCAGCCGCGCCTCGAAGACGATATTCTCGCGGTTCTTCACCAACCGGGGCGGTTCGGCGGCCTGCCCCCAGGAATAAAGCGCGGTCTCCGCCATCGCCTGCGCGATCTTGTCAGAACTCATGCGGGCAGCTCCTCGAAACAGTCTGTGAGCTTGCCGATCAGCTCGTCGGCATCGCTGCGCGAGAAGACCATCGGCGGGCGGATCTTGAGGATATGCTGGGCGCGGCCCACCCGACCCATCAGCACGTGGCGGTCGCGCATCGCCTCGACGATCCGGCCTGCCTCCGCGCTGGCAGGCTCGCCATCCCGCGCCAGTTCGATCCCGAGGAAAAGGCCAAGCCCGCGCGTGTCGGCGATCAGCGGATGCGAGAGCTCGCGCAGCCCGCCAAGCAGATAGGCCCCAACCTCGGCGGCATTCTCCTGCAGGCCTTCGTCCTCGATCACCCGCAAGACCTCCATCGCCGCGACGACCGAAACGGGATTGCCGCCAAAGGTGTTGAAATAGCCGAACGCCTCGCGGAAGGCGGCCATCACCTGAGGCTGCGCCACCAGCCCCGCGACGGGGTGGCCATTGCCCATCGGCTTGCCCATCGTGACCACGTCGGGGGTAAAGCCCAGCCATTCGTGGCCCCAGAAATTCGACCCTATTCTGCCGAAACCGGGCTGAACTTCGTCGCACAGGATCAGCCCACCGGCGCGGCGGATCACCTCCACCGTGGGATCGAGGAAACCGGGGGCGACGCCGGGCATGCCCTCATTGGCGAAGATCGGGCAAAGCATGAAACCGGCGAAACCGTGGCCGCTGGCCTCGAGTTCGTCGATGGCGCGCGCGACATGCGCGGCAAAAGCCTCGGGCTGCGCGGCGAGCGAGCCGCCCAGAGGCGCGAGGCTATCCGGCGCGGGCACCCGGCGGATATGATCGGGCCAGCCCCCGATCGGCGGGCGCCGGGTCGACAGATGCGCCACCGCCGTCGTGTTGCCGTGATAGGTGTTGTCGGTCGCGATGAAGCCGCGCTTGCCGGTGACCGCCTGCGCCATGCGCAGCGCCACGTCATTCGCCTCGGAGCCGGTGCAGGTCATCAGAAGCTGGCCGGGGAAACTGACCTTGCCCAGCAGCGCCTCGGCATAATCGAGAATGCCCTCATGCAGGTAGCGCGTGTGGGTATTCAGCACCCCCGCCTGCTCGCAGATCGCCTTGACGATGCGCGGATGGGAATGGCCGCAATGGGCGACGTTGTTATAGGCGTCGAGGTAGCGCTGCCCGTGGGCGTCAAACAGAGACGCGCCCTGCCCGCGCACGATCTCGACAGGGCGATCATAGAAAATCGGCACGTTCGGGCCCAGAAGCCGCGCGCGCCGCTGCAGCAGATCATTCCCCATCCGATACCTTCCCACGCAGCGCCTTCACCTCGCCCCGGATCGTCTTCGCCTTCAGCCGCCGCTTCTTGGACCCGAGCGTGGGCCGCGTCGCGATCCGCGTCTTCGGCTTTTCCAGCGCCTTGCGGATCATCTCGGCCAGACGCTCGCGCGCGATGTCGCGGTTGCGCGCCTGCGAGCGCGTGTCCTGCACCTGCAGGATCAGCGCCCCGTCGGTGGTCCATTTCCGCCCCGCGATCCGGCGCAGACGGGTCTTGACCGGCGGCGGCAGATTGGGCGAGCGTTCCGCCTCGAAGCGCAGCTCCACCGCGGTCGAGACCTTGTTCACGTTTTGCCCACCGGGGCCCTGCGCCCGGGTGAAGCTCTCGGTGATTTCCCAATCCTCGATGGCAATCTGATCGTTGATCCGCAGCATGGGCCACAAGCTAGCCCAAGAGAGGGAAAACGAAAGCCCCCTCCTTCCAACTGCATGAAATATCCCGGGGGTGAATGGCCGCAGGCCAGAGGGGGCAGCGCCCCCTTTCTGACTGAGACACGTCGCCATCCGGCGACGGCGGTGGCAGCGCCTCCTTACCCCGCCAGCAACCGCGCCCCGTCATGGCCGGTGATGCGCACGCGCATCAACGTACCCTCGGGCTGGTCGGTCTCGAAGGCAACCTCGGCAAAGCCTTCGGTGCGCGCCACGCGCGGGCCTTCGGTCAGCACGATCTGTTCGGTTCCCACTTGCGCCTGAAGGTGGGCGGCCAGAGCCGCCTCGCCCTTGGCGCGCAGACGCGCGGCGCGCTCCTTGATGATCGGGCCCTTGACGGCGGGCATCCGGGCGGCGGGCGTGCCCTTGCGCGCGGAATAGGGGAAGACATGCAGGAAGGTCAGATGGCAGTCATCGACGAGCCGCAGGGAGTTTTCGAACATCTCCTCGGTCTCGGTCGGGAAGCCCGCGATGATGTCCGCGCCGAAGACGATGCCGGGGCGTAGCTTGCGCGCCTCTTCGGTGAAGGCGATGGCATCGTCGCGCAGATGGCGGCGTTTCATCCGCTTGAGGATCATGTCGTCGCCCGCCTGAAGGCTCAGATGCAGATGCGGCATCAGGCGCGGTTCGGTTGCGATCGCGAGCATCAGGTTCTCGTCCGCCTCGATCGAATCGATCGAGGAGATCCGCAGGCGCGGCAGGTCCGGCACCAGCTTCAGGATGCGCATCACCAGATCGCCCAGGCGCGGCTCGCCCGGCAGGTCCGCGCCCCATGACGTCAGGTCCACCCCGGTCAGCACGACCTCGTTGAAGCCGCGATCGACGAGACGCTTGATCTGCTCGACCACGACACCCGCCGGGACCGAGCGCGAATTGCCGCGACCGAAGGGGATGATGCAGAAGGTGCAGCGGTGATCGCAGCCGTTTTGCACCTGCACATAGGCTCTATGCCGGCCGAATCCGTCGATCAGATGCCCGGCCGTCTCCTTCACCGACATGATGTCATCGACCATGACGCGCTCGGTCTGGCCGATGAAATCGGGACCTTGCGGGGCAAGCTGCGCCCAGGTCTCGGCCTGCATCTTCTCGTGATTGCCGATGACCTTGGTGACCTCGCCCATCGCGGCGAAGGTCTCGGGTTCGGTCTGCGCGGCGCAGCCCGTCACGATCACCGGCGCGCCGGGGTTCTCGCGCGCCAGACGGCGGATTTCCTGCTTGGCCTTGCGCACGGCCTCGGCGGTCACGGCGCAGGTGTTCACGACGACCGCACCCTCCAGACCGGCCTGCTCGGCCAGCTCCTTCATCGCCTCCGTCTCATAGGCGTTGAGACGGCAGCCCAGCGTCGAGAAAACGGGCGGCTTCATAGCGCGGCCAGAAATTCGGGGGTGAGGGTCGCGTCGAAGACATGCGCGGTCGGGCCGGTCATCCAGACGCCGTCCTCGCGCCAGTCGATCTCGAGCTGGCCGCCATCGACATCGACAAGGACGCGTTTGCCTGTGAGGCCGCGCAGGTTCGCGGCGACGGCGGTGGCGCAGGTGCCCGAGCCGCAGGCCAGCGTGATGCCGGTGCCGCGCTCCCAGACGCGCATGCGCAGGTGGTCGGGGCCGATGAGCGAGGCAAATTCGACATTGGTGCGCTCGGGGAAGAGCGGATCATGCTCGATCACCGGGCCCTGCATCGCGACCTCGACAGCCTCGGCATCCTCGACGAAGAAGACGCAATGCGGGTTTCCCATGCCCACCGCAACCGGATCGCCCCCGAGCGGCAGATGTTGGGGATCGGTGCCCGGCAGGATCGGGATCTGCGAAGGCTCGAGAATCGGTGCGCCCATATTGACCGAGACGAGACCATCGGTGCGTCGAAGCGCCGAAAGCGCCCCGCGTTCGGTGACAAGCGTGACGTGATCCTGCCCGAGCTGGCGCATCATGTAATCGCTCACGCAGCGGGTGGCATTGCCGCAAGCGCCCGCGCGCGATCCATCAGAGTTCCAGAAATCGAGCGTGAAATCAGCACTTTGTGCCGGACGGATCACGGCAAGCTGGTCAAACCCCACGCCGCGATGACGATCTCCGAGCGCGCGCGCAAGCGCAGGCGTGACCGGATCGTCGCCCTCGCGGGCGTCGATCACGACGAAATCATTGCCGAGCCCGTGCATTTTCATGAAGGGCAGGCCGGAGGCTGTGCGCGTTGTATTCATGGCGCGCGATATACGCCTGCGGCCCGGTTTTTTCCAGATGCGTAGTTTTTGTGAATTTTATGCCTTGACCCCCCCGACGCGGGTTTGTAGAGACGCGCCCTGTGATGGGCCGTTAGCTCAGTTGGTAGAGCAACTGACTTTTAATCAGTGGGTCGCAGGTTCGAATCCTGCACGGCTCACCATCACCTTCCAAAGCCCGGGCCTCGGCCCGGGTTTTTGCGTTTCCGGGGCGCTGCAACGCGGCATGTTTCGGAACCCGGGCCGGGGCGGCTGCGTAACTCCTGCAAAGGAGGCACCATGTTTCAGTGGATTACCGGCGTGATCGCGGCTTTTGGGTATCTGGGCATTGCTGGGCTGATGTTGGCCGAGAACGTCTTTCCGCCCATCCCTTCCGAGCTGATCATGCCGCTGGCGGGCTACATGGCGGCGCAGGGGCAGTTTTCCTTGGTCTGGCTGATCCTGGCCGGGACGGCTGGGTCGGTCATCGGCGCTGTGCTGTGGTACTGGATCGGGCTGAAGATCGGCCTGGAGCGACTTGTGCGCTCTCACGCCGCCACGGGCGCTGGATCGGGATCGCTCCGCGCGACATCACCCGCACGAAACATTGGTTCGACCGCCACGGCTGGGCGGCGGTGTTTCTCGGGCGGATGATGCCGGGCGCGCGCACATTGATCTCGGTGCCTGCGGGGATGGCACGGATGCCTTTCGTGCCGTTTCTTGCCTATACGACCGTCGGCTCGGCGCTCTGGACGAGTTTCCTGACGATCGCGGGTTTCTTGTTGCACAAGCAATATGGCGAGGTAGCGGATTGGGTGAACCCGGTGTCGACTGGTCTGCTGATCGCTTTGGTTCTGATCTATCTCTGGCGGGTGATCCGCTGGAAGCCCCGCGAGGAAAGCCCCGCGTGAGCGCACTCAAAAAAGGTCGGTTGCGTATCCGAACGCTTCGAAATCAGCCGCGTAAAGTTTGCGGATGAGCGCTTCGCTTTCTTCGCAATAGGCCGCGCGAAGTTTTCCCTCCGCATTCGTCGGATTGCCCGCCCGCGGAAGCTCCGCCGGGCCGTCGCTTCCCCAGATCCGCTGCACGACCGTCGCGAGATCCGCATCGAGCGTTTCCACTTTGCAGATATGATCGAAGGCCTCGATCGGCAGCAGCATCAGCGCGCTCTGCGGCGCCCAGTGGGCATCGCGATAGAGACCGCCCTGATCGAGAAAGCGGCAAAAGGAGAGAAAGCTCGGCTGACCGTTCTCGTCGAGTTCGAGCATGTGTTTCCAGCGATCCATGCGCGGGCCGCGCAGGATTTTGTCGTGATAGGACGACAGCAGCCGGGTGAAGGGATTGCGCACGACGGTGAAGGTCACGACGGCATCGGTCTCGAGTGCTGCGACCTGAGCGCGCGACATGTAAGGCGGGCGCAGCCATCTGTGCTTGTCGCCTTCGCCCGAGAGCGGGCGGCGATAGGCGGAATGTTCCGACAGGATCCGGGCGACGGTCGTATTCGCCGCTTTCGGCACGCGATTGTAGAAAAAACCGTCTTCGGGTGAAAACGCGCCGCGCGGAATCATGTGAAAGAGGCTGCACGGGCTGGAACTGGGATATTTTCGGAAAAACGGTGTCAGGGCATTGAGGGCCGGTCGCGCGATCCTGTCGCGCAGATCATTTGCCGGAAGGGAAGCCATGAGGGTCGAGCGTCTTTTCTTTCGCGGGGTGCTTTTCTTCCTTCGGGGAATTGAGCCGATAAATCAACGCTTGAGATGATGCGCCGATGATGCGGTGCATTTCGGGAACGAGGGCAGTGGATTTGGGTCGAACTATGGTGAGCCCGCGAGCCGGCGCAGCCATCGTTTGATCTCGCGACAGTCCGAAAACTGTTGTTCGAGGCGACCTGCGAAGCTACACCCGCGCCCTGAAACATGCCCGCTACGTAAAGTGATCCCATGTCCGCCCAGAAACGCCGCATCATCATTCATCTCGGATTTCCGAAGACGGGAAGCACGACGATCCAAGGGATGCTCGCCGCCAATCGCGATCGTCTGGGTGATGGGATTGTCGCGTCGCCCAAGGACGAGCTGACCTACCGGCTACGCAAATATGCGCTCAAATACCGACGCAGCGGGCATCTCTTCTGGTGGAAGCTCCGGCACGAAGTGGCGCTGCGCCAGATGGTTCGCAAGATTGATACCATGGAGTTTGAAACCCTGATCATCTCGGATGAGAACATGATCGGCATCGAATCCGGGAAGATTTTCGATCCGCCCGAACAGACCAACTATCTGCCTTGGGTAGCCCATCTCGACGCGGCCCTCTCGGGCTATGATGTCCATTACGTTATTTATCACCGGGAACCGAAATCCTGGCAGCGCAGCTCCTGGAACCAGGCGTTCAAGATGCGGCGCGTGAAGGCTGATTTCGAGACCTGGGCGAAGGATCACTCCGATCTCGACGCGCCCCGCCGGATTATCGAGCAATTCCGCGGGTTGCTGGGCGACCGGCTACATGTGCTCGACATGGCCGAGGAGATTGGCGCGGATCGTCTGATGGGGCGCTTCATACTCGAACTCGCGGGGGTCTCGCAGGAACGGATTGCGGACGTGGTGCTTCCGCCGCGCGAGAACGAAAGCCTGCCGCTGGCCTCGATCGAATTGCTGCGCCTGATCCATGAGACCGGGAAGTTCCGTGGCGGTCGCTATCGGACCCTGTCACGGCTCTTCAAGGCGCATCCCGAGCTCTTTGCTCCCAATCCGAAGCCGCCGCGCAAGGACGGGTGATCGCAGCTGCGGTCTTCCCGCGTTGGCAAGTAGGGCGCAAAGCGCTTATATGCCCGGCAGAACGATCTGAGAGGACAAGCCGTGGCGATCCACCTGCATCACAATGACCTGCCCGAAGGGCTCGATCTTGGGCCTGTCGTGGCCATCGACAGCGAGACCATGGGGCTCGACCCGCGGCGCGACCGCTTGTGCCTCGTCCAGCTCTCTTCGGGTGATGGCGATGCGCATCTGGTGAAGATCGCGAAAGGTCAGACCGAGGCGCCGAACCTGTGCAGGATGCTGGCCGATCCCGACGTCGAAAAGCTCTTTCATTTCGCGCGTTTCGACGTGGCCGCGCTCTATAATGCCTTCGGGGTCGAGACGAAGCCGGTCTTCTGCACGAAGATTGCCTCGAAGATGGTGCGCACCTTTACCGATCGGCACGGGCTGAAAGTGCTGGTGCAGGAACTGGTCGGTGTCGATATCTCCAAGCAGCAGCAAAGCTCGGATTGGGGTGCGGCGGAGCTGACCGAGGCGCAGATGGAATATGCGGCTTCGGACGTGCTGCACCTCCACAAGATCAAGGCCGAGCTGGTGAAGCGGCTGGAGCGCGAGAACCGGATGGAGCTTGCGCAGGCCTGTTTCGACTTCCTGCCGACGCGGGCGAAGCTCGATCTGCTGGGATGGGAGGAGCCCAATGACATCTTCCACCACTGATTATTCCGGCATCGCCAAGCGGGTGATCGGGATCGAGGCGGCGGGGCTGGCGGCACTGGCCGACAGTCTCGATGGCGAGTTTTCGCGTGCGGTGGGGATGATCCTCGAGACCAAGGGGCGGGTCATCGTCTCGGGAATGGGGAAATCGGGCCATATCGGGCGCAAGATCGCGGCGACGCTGGCTTCGACCGGCACGCCCGCGCAATTCGTGCATCCGGCAGAGGCAAGCCATGGCGATCTGGGCATGGTCACGCGCGATGATCTGGCGCTGGTGCTGTCGAATTCCGGGGAGACGCCGGAACTGGCCGACCTCATCGCCCATACGCGGCGCTTCGGCATTCCGCTGATCGGGGTGGCGAGCCGACCGGAGTCGACCCTGCTGCGTCAGGCGGATCTGGCGCTGGTGCTGCCTGCGGCCGAAGAGGCGTGCGGCACCGGCGTCGTTCCCACGACCTCGACGACGATGACGCTCGCGCTGGGCGACGCGCTGGCGGTGGCGCTGATGGAGCATCGCGAATTCACCGCCGAGCATTTCCGCACCTTCCACCCCGGCGGCAAGCTGGGCGCGCGGCTGTCGAAAGTCGCTGACCTGATGCATCGCGAGATGCCGCTTGTCGGGCTCGAGACGCCGATGCCCGAGGCTCTGCTGGTGATGAGCCAGAAGGGCTTTGGCGTCGTGGGTGTCACCGACGCGGCGGGGCGTCTGGCCGGGATCGTCACCGATGGTGATTTGCGGCGTCACATGGAGGGGCTGCTCGATCACAAGGTGGCCGAGGTGATGACCGCCAATCCGCGCACGATCGCGCCGGGCCAGCTGGCCGAGGCGGCCGTGGCGCAGATGAATGAGCGCAAGATCACCTGTCTCTTCGTCGTGGAAGACGAAAAGCCCGTGGGCTTCCTGCAAATCCATGACTGTCTGCGTGCCGGGATCGTCTGATGATCTATGACAACCGCCATACGCAGCTGGTGAACTGGGCGAAGGTCGTCCTGCCGCTGCTGGCGCTTGTCCTTTTGTCGACGATCTTCCTGATCTCGCGCCGGATCGATCCGAGCGCGGCGATCCCCTACGCCAAGGTCGACGTCGAGAAGCTCGCGCGCGAGAACGCACTGACCCGGCCGGAATATTCCGGGGTGACGGATGATGGCTCGACCCTGTCGGTGACCGCGAAACAGGCGCGTACATCGCCCGAGGCGACAGGTGGCGCGAGTGCCGATCAACTCGCAGCGAAGCTCACCGCGCCGGACGGGCATGTCACGGACCTGAGTTCGAATGCGGGTCTGTTCCGGCCCGATCTGGGTCAGGTCGAGCTGTCGGAAAAGGTCGCGATGCAGACTTCGGATGGCTACCGGATGAATTCCGATAAGATGGTCATGAAGACCGATGGCAGCCTGCTGAGCTCGCCCGGTCCGATCCATGGCGAGGCGCCATTCGGCACGCTTGACGCAGGCTCGATGCAAATGACGCCCACGGCCGATGGCAAAGGGCATGATCTTGTTTTCAATGGCGGCGTGAAGCTGATATATCAGCCGCAACAGTGAGGGTTTTCATGTTTCGGACGCCTTTTCCCGCAGCTTTCCTGATTACGATCGCGCTTCCCGTTCTGGCGACGGCGCAGCAGCTGTCCTTCGCGGGCATCCGCGCGGACCAGAACGCGCCGGTCGAGGTGCTCTCGGATAGTCTCAAGGTGAACCAGGAGAGCGGACAGGCCGTGTTCAGCGGCGATGTGCGCGTCAATCAGGGCACCATGCATATGCAGGCGGCGGAGGTCGAGGTCATCTATGATCCGAAGGACCGCTCGAAGATCTCGACGCTGCATGCGACGGGCGGCGTGACGCTGGTTTCGCCCACCGAGGAGGCCGAGGCACAGGAAGCCGTCTATGACGTGGCGGCGGGCACCGTGGTGATGACCGGCAATGTGCTTCTGACTCAGGGCGAGAACGTGATGTCGGGCAACAAGCTCAATGTCGATCTGCGCACCGGCACCGGCCAGATGGACGGGCGCGTGCGCACGCTGCTCAAACCCGCGACCAAGACCGGGGGACAGTGATGTCGGTTACGACGGGGGAACAGGACGCGACCGGGCTCGCCCCGGTGGCGGGGCAGGGCGGCTTGCAGGTGCGGGGTTTGCGCAAGAGCTATCGCCGCCGCCCGGTGATCCGCGATGTCTCTCTGGATCTCTCGCGGGGGGAGGTCGTAGCGCTGCTGGGTCCGAACGGTTCGGGCAAGACCACCTGTTTTTACAATATCGCCGGCTTGATTCGCCCTGATGCGGGCGAGGTGCTGATCGACGGGCGCGACGTGACGGGCCTGCCGATGTATCGGCGCGCGCGGCTGGGGATCGGCTATCTGCCGCAGGAAGCCTCGATCTTCCGCGGGCTTTCGGTCGAAGATAACATCATGGCGGTGCTGGAGATCGCCGAGCCTGACCCGCATACGCGCCGCGAGCGGCTCGAAGAGCTGCTGGGCGATTTCTCGATTGGCCATCTGCGCCAGGCGCCTGCACTGGCGCTGTCGGGCGGAGAGCGGCGGCGCTGCGAGATCGCGCGCTGCCTTGCTGCCGATCCGAAATATCTCTTGCTCGACGAACCTTTCGCTGGCGTCGACCCGATTGCCGTGGCCGAGATCCGCGCGCTGGTCGCCCAGCTCAAGGATCGCGGCATCGGGGTGCTGATTACCGATCATAACGTGCGCGAGACGCTCGAGATCGTCGACCGCGCTTACATTCTGCACGACGGGACGGTCTTGATGTCGGGGACCACCGAAGAAGTCGTGCAGGACGAAAACGTGCGCCGCGTCTATCTCGGGCAGCACTTCCGCATCCTTTGAGCGCCGCGTGAGCGCGGCTTTTGCGCTGCGGCGAAGGTGACCCGTTGACACCCCCCCGGTTCCATACCCAAATAAGATTCAAATGCGTGACCGTTGTTCCCATCCCCTGCGCGCAGACCGAGCTTGTTTCGGACAGCTACGGCCTGTCGCCTTGCAACCCGGAGCACGGCCCGCTACGCGCTTTCGAGAAGAATTTAACTGGCTTGCAACCCGCCCCTGTCAGGGTCGGGTGAAGCAGGCCAATGCGTGAAGGAGGAAATCCATGCGTTACCAGATCAGTGGCAAGCAGATCGACATCGGGGAAGCTCTGCAATCCCATGTCAAAACCGAGCTCGGCGAAGTCGTCGACAAATACATGCAGCGCCCGACGGACGCGACGGTCACCTTCTCCAAGAACGCGCATGAATTCATCTGCGAAGCGACCGTGCACCTCTCGACCGGCCTGACGGCGTCGGCGAAGGGGCATGCCACCGAGATCTACGCAGCCTTCGACAGCTGCCGTGAAAAAATGGACAAGCAACTGCGCCGTCATAAGCGCAGGCTGAAAGATCATCACCGCGACCGCGTCGAACCGGTTGAATTCGAGGCTGCGGGCCTGTATGTGCTCGCATCCGATGAGAATGACGAGTCGGGCGAGGTGGCTGATGGCGCGCCGATGATCGTGGCCGAGATGGAAACCAAGGTTCCCACGCTCTCGGTTGGCGAAGCGGTGATGCAGATGGAGCTGTCGCATGCGCCCCTTCTGGTGTTCCGCAACGAGAAACATGGCGGGGTTAACGTCGTCCATCGCCGCGAAGACGGCAATATCGGCTGGATCGACCCGCGCAACAGCAAATGAGCGCCGAAGAAAAAGGCGCGGAAAAGACGAGTTAAATGGAACTTTCTAAATTGCTTGCGCCGGGCGCCGTGAAGGTGCTGTCGAACGTCACAAGCAAGAAGCGCCTTTTTCAGGATCTCGGCGATATCGCCGCGTCGGTCTACAAGCTCGGCGCGGCGCAGACTGTTGATGCCTTGCAGGAGCGTGAAAGCCTCGGGCCGACGGGTGTCGGTCATGGCGTGGCGCTTCCGCATGCGCGGCTCGACGGGCTCGATGAGGTTGTCGGCGTCTTCCTGCGGCTGGAAAAACCGCTCGATTTCGACGCGGTGGACCGGCTTCCGGTCGATCTGGTCTTCGCGCTCTTCGCGCCGAAGGATTCCGGGGTGGAGCACCTGAAGGCGCTTGCGCTCGTGTCGCGTACCATGCGCGATCCGGAAACCTGCGAAAAACTGCGCGCAAATACCGATCCGGCAGCGCTGCATGCGGTGCTGACCGAGGCGCAGGGCCGTCAGGCGGCCTGATCCTGCCAAAGATGAGATTGAAATGCGCGTCGGCCTGTCCGGCGCGCTTTTCTTTTGGCGCTCAGGCTTTCCAGGGTCCGAAACCGAACTGCATCATGTCGCGCGTATAGGTTTCACGAGCGGCGGCCTCGAGATCCGGAGTCCAGATATCGGCCAGCTTGATCGGCGCGGTGTCGCCATCGATCTGCGCGAACTCAGGCGCCTCGATCCCGGCGGAATGCGCGAGAAAAGCCAGATCCTCCGTCAGCCGGTCCTCGCGCAGCAGCATGTCGGGCAGGGCAAATTGCGCGATCCCCTGCAACTGGGCCGATTGCGTGGCCCAGAGCGCGTTCACCGGCAAGCTCGTCTGGTTCGCGAGGTTGGACTTGAGCCAGCCAAGGAACGCGATCAACGCCTCCGCATAGGCGCCAAACGCAATGGCATCGCCTTCCGCAGGGATCGGCAGCTTGTAGCTTTGACGCAGCACCGCACGAGTCTCGAGCATGTTGTCCCAGTTCAACACCGCCGAGAAGGCGAGATGTGCGCGCATCAGCGGGTGGCGCAGAACGGTGAAACTGCGATGGCCGGTATGGCGGCGCTTCCACTGGCGCAGCGTCTTTTGCGAGAAGCTTTCCTCCAGCGGCCCGAGCTGGGCGAGCCAGTCGCGGATCGGCGCATCCATTGCGGGGCGCATCGGCATATAGAGCAGCCCCGCTTCGCTCGCGATGAAGCCCGGCACGCCGGGGCCGCGCCGGGGCTCGAAATTCGGGGTCTTCGAGAGGTTGAACCGATCGAGCCGTGCCAGCGACGCTTCCATCCCCGGAAAATTCGAGACTTTCGCCTCCAGAGGCTCGGGGTTCTGGACCTTGAGACTGTCGGGCAGCTTCTCAAGCTGCGCCTCGACGCCTAGCCATTTCGCGAGCCCGTTGAGCAGCTCGACCGACTGCGCATCCTCGTAATCAATGTAGAAGGCGGTCTGGCCCGAGCGTTGCAGAGCGTTTTGCAGCGTGACCTGAAAATCCTGCAACCCTTCGAGATGGGCCTCGAACTCGTCGGCATCGAAACGCGCCTTGCTCGCCTTGCGGTGCTTGGCATCGCCCAGCTTCCATTGGCCGGTGGCGCGCGCGATCATCAGGCTGACATAGCTCTCGATCGGATTGCGGGTCAGCACGATCTTGGCGCATTTCGGGTCGTTGACGAAGACGGCGAGCATGCGCGGGTCGTGATCGTGGAAATAGCGACAACCGTTCAGGCCATCCTGCGCCTTGATCGCCTGCCACAGCACCAGCGGGTCCGCGTCACGCTCGGCCTTGCTCACGCCCACCAGATCCTTGCGGTTCGGATAGCCGATCAGGGCGGGGTTGAAGGCCTCGCCATGGCAGGTGACGCCATCAAGGCTGTTGAGTGCGGCCTCGAGCAGGTTCGACCCGGTCCGCATTTCGGCGAAGACCACGAAACTGTCGAACTTCGCCATCTTACTTCACCAGATAGGGGCGGCCGCGGCGGTTCGCGTTGCGCTCTTCGCCGGCATCGAGCGGGAAATCCCCCATCACGAGCGGTTGCATCCCCTGGTTCTTGAGGTTTTGCAGGAATTGCCTGAAGCCCGTCAGCTCGACCATCTGCGGCGCCTCGGTGAGCCGGCGCGTGGCACGGGGGCTGATCTCGTCGATGATGGTCTGCAAGGGCTCCATCGGGTTCTCGATGAAATCGGCCACGGTCCAGATCCGCACCCGTGCCTTCACATACATCGAGCGCAGGATCTCGAGATGCTCCAGCTCGCGCTTTTGCAGCCGTGCGGCTTCGCGCCGGATCGTCGCGAAATTCTCGTTCATCCGCGACAGCGGCAAGGCCCAAGCGCCGGTGATCACCGAGATCTGGGCGTTCGGGTCGGTCGCGGTGAACCAGTTGTTCGCCTGGTTGTCGCGTGGCGAGAACATGAAGCACTGACGCTCGCCGCGCGAGTTCCAGATCAGGTTCGTCAGGAAGGCGCGCGGGTTGTAGTCGCGCAGCACGGGGTCGTCGGTCAGGCAGCCGTTGAACATCCGCTCGCCACCAGCGAACTCGGCGCGTTCGGGCGCGTAGAGATGGCCATGCACTCGGGCGCCCACGTATTTCGCGAGCCAGCCGTCGAAATTCTCGAAGAGATCCGAGAAGCCGTGGAAGACCGAATAGGGCGCCGAGGTCTTGCCGTTCTCGTGGTCCTTCTTCGGATAACGGCTTTGCATGTAGAGGCCGGGCCGACCGCGCGTGCGCCGTTCGATGGATTTCGAGAACAGCCGGTCGATCTTGGCCGGGTTGGGTTCGGCCATTGCCGAGCTTTCGGCATTTTTCGACAGAAAGGTCTGGTAAAGACGGTCCGCCCGCGGCCAGATCTTGCGCGCGATGAAACAGTCCGAGCGGCGCAGAAGCTGAAGGTGATCGTCGTAGAAGATATGCGGCTTGCCCTGAAAGTCGAACTTGGTCAGCGTGAGCGACCGGCTCTCGATCGAGGTGGCATAGAGCCGCGCGAGGGTCTGGAAATAGCTTTCATCGGGAATCCAGACGCGCTTGAAGTAGCGGTCGTAGAGCGGCCGGTCGGGGTCTTGCAAGATTGCGGACAAGGTTTGCCGGGTGAGGCACCACCACTGGCTGCCCAAATGCGGGACGAGCCCCGACGGAATGCGGCGCTTGAAGCCGACGCGGCGCTGAAACTCGACATAACGGTCGAAGAGGCGGCGCTGCTTTTTCCACGAGAAGGGGAAGCGCAGGGTGAAACGCTCGATATCGATGCCGCCGACGGTCCAGCCGACCTCGGTCGTGGTTACGCTTTCGATGAAATCGGTAAACGGGCGCGCGTCGAGGTAGTCGGTCAGTTCCTTGAGCGGACGCAACGGCAGACACGAGCCGGAGGCGAGATAGACATGGCGCACCTCGGCATGGCGCTCCAGCATCTGCTCGGCCGCGGCCTGGCTGGCAGCGACGAGCGACCAGGTCCCCCATTCGCATTTGTAGCGCCGCGAGAAGGAGACATTGTCGAGATCGGCCAGGGCTTTCTTGAAGCTCTTGTAATCATGCGCGGTGACCCGGGCGTCGACATGGATCACCACCGGTGCGCCACCCTCGGCCCAGAACCGCGCGACCTGCGCGGCGCGGTCGAGCGCGGTGTGGCACATCATGATGAAACCGACCGTCACGCGTAAAATCCCCTCAAGCCCAATTGCCTTTGGACATCAGCCCGAGGATCTCGAGCTGACGCCAGTTGATATATTTCTCCGACCATTTGCACCATAAATCAGGCTCTTTTGAGATGGTCCGGGCGTAAGCGTGATATTCGCGCGACCCTGCATAATGCTGTTGGCGTTCCAGCTCCTCTTCGACCTTTTCGGTGAGCGGAGAGAGGAATTTTGCATGCAGCAAGCAGCCCGAGGCCATCTCGCCGCCGATCGTGTCATAGACCTGGTTCAGCCCGCGCGGCAGCAGCATGTGGGTCGAGGACAGATAGACATGCCCGCGCTCCCATTTCACCAGCGGGATCTTGTTGAGCGAGGGCGCGTTCTTCGGCGCATCTGGAAAGAAGATCCGCGCACGTGGCCCTCCCTGAATCCAGAGATTGCGATATTCCGGGTTGGTCTTGATCATGTAATTGCCAGCGTCGAACCAGCAGGCGATATCGAGAGGGTTCTGCCCCTCGCGGTACGGTTTCGCGTCGATCGGACCCTTCGGATACATATCCAGCAACATCGCCGGGAAAGAGCGGATGCCATAGGTGTCGAGCCAGTCGGTAAGCGCCTGAATGGGCCGCGTGTCGCAGAACGGGTAGACAAAGAACTCATCGGGATCGAGCGTCAGCGTCCAGTGCCCGGTGCCGTATTTGCGCAGGAGCCAGTTCATCCAGTCGATACTGAAATTCGAGGCCTTGTAGGAGGCCGTCGTCGTCCAGACCGAGCAATCTTCCTGCTCAGCGAGATACTCGGCCGAGCCGTCATCGCTGTTATTGTCGACGAAAAGGAAATGACGCACGCCCATGTCGCGGTAGTAGCGCAGGAAATAAGGCAGTCGGATGCGTTCGTTGCGGGCGGTGACGAAGACAAGCACGTCGCCGGGGCGGATCTGGGCGGTACGATTGGAAAGCGGGCTCAGTTCCCGCCGTTTTCGAAAGGCGCGAACCTGTTTCAACCTGCGTTTTCGACGCAGCCTGACCAGATCTCTCAGTCCCACTTATCGTCCCTTCCGCAAATGCGGCCCTTTATCGCTTAATATACTTATCAACGCATTAACTGTCGCCTTGTTCAAAACGACAAGTTTTCCCCTTTGGATTCAATAGGCTCTTGCCTCTTAGCCAGTTTTTGGCCGACTGAGAAGGGTTTGCATTACCTTCGCGTCACCCAATGTTGCGAATTTGGCAACAGTCATTCAGGCCCAACCACCTCGCGACATCAGCCCCTGCGCCTCCAGCTGACGCCAGTCTCCGAGTGGTGCGGAGTGCGGCGTCCAAAGCTGCGGGTCGGCGATGATCGCGTCGTAATAGGGTTCGAACTCCTCGGGGCGACCGAAATGCTCGCGCCGCGCTTTTTCCTCGGAGGATTTCTCGATCACCGTGTCGAGGAATTTTGTGTGCAGCAGCAGCCCGGAAATCGCCTCGCCGCCGGCATCGTCATAGGTCCTGTTGAGATGGCGCGGCAGCAGCGAGTGGGTCGAGTTCAGATAAGCGAAACGGCGGTTCCAGCGTACCAGCGGGATCTTCGAGAGCGTCGGCGCCCGCCGCGGCCGCTGCGCAAAGAAAGCCCGCGCGCGGGGCCCTCCCTGAATCCAGAGCGCGTCACTGTGCTTCTGCCGGGTAATCGCGTAATTGCCCGCGTCGAACCAGCTCAGGATCTGACGGGGATCCTGGCCAGCCGTGTAAGTCTGCGCGCCGATCCGCCCTTTCGGGTAGAGATCGAGCATCATCGCCGGAAAGGCGGGGATGTCGGACGCATCAAGCCAATCGGTCAGTGCAGGCAGCGGGCGAGTGTCGTGATATGGGTAGATCAGCAGCTCATCGGCATCGACGGTCAGGCACCAGTGGTCATGCCCGTGCCGGATCATCAGCCAGGTGATCCAGTCGAGACCGAAGCGCGAGGCGCGATAGCTTGCCTGCGTCGTCCAGAGCGAGACATCGCGCGCTTCGGCCAAGAGGGCCGTTGTGCCATCGGTGCTGCCATTGTCGACGATGAGGAAGTGATTCACCCCCAGATCGCGGTAATGGCGCAGGAAATAAGGCAGGCGGGCGGCCTCGTTGCGCACCACCGCGAAGGCGAGGATGTCGCCGGGGCGGATCTTGCCGGTGCGATCGGTCAGGCGGTCGAGCTGATGACGCTTGCGCAGGGCACGCCACAGGAAGTGCTTGCGCTTGAGGCGCAGCCTGTAGGCCTCCCATAGCTCCCGGCGTGATGCCATGCCCTCTCCTGATCCGCTTGGCGCGGATCAGTATTCATACTCTTTCGCCTGATGCCAGCGCCACGCATCGCCGATCATCACAGAAAGATCGGAGCGTTGCGGCTGCCAGCCCAGTTCCTCAAGGGCACGTTTAGAGCCCGACACGAGGCAGGCGGCATCACCGGGACGGCGCTCGCCCTCGACGATCGGCACGTCGCGATTGGTCACCGCGCGCGAGGCGTCGATCACTTCGCGTACCGAGAACCCGTTGCCGGAGCCCAGGCAGAACACCCGCGAGGGTTTGCTGTCTTGCAGCCATTTCAGCCCCAGCACATGCGCATCGACCAGATCGGAGACATGGACGTAATCGCGGATGCAGGTGCCGTCGCGCGTGGGGTAATCCGAACCGAAGACCGTCAGCGCAGGGCGCTTGCCCGCGATCGCATCGAGCATCAGCGGGATCAGGTGGGTTTCGGGCACATGCTGCTCGCCCACCTCGGCGTCAGGATCGGCGCCGGCGACGTTGAAATAGCGGAAGATCACCGAATTCAGCCCGTGGCTCGCGCCGAAATCGCGCAGCATATCCTCGATTGCGCGCTTCGAGCCGCCATAGGCATTGATCGGGCGTTGCTCGGTCTCTTCGTTCAGAACCACCCCGTCCTGATCGCCATAGGTCGCGCAGGTCGAGGAGAAGACGAAGTTCCAGCAATCGGCCTCCACCGCCGCCTCGATCAGGTTCAGCGCGCAATTGACGTTGGTGCGCCAGTATTTCGAGGGGTTCTGCATCGACTCGCCGACAAGGCTCAGCGCCGCGAAATGCATCACCGCGATGGGCTGATATTTCGCGAAGACCTCATCAAGACGCGCGCGATCGGCCAGATCGCCCTCTTCGAGCGGACCGAATTTCACCGCCTCTTTCCAGCCGGTCGAGAAATTGTCGAAACAGATCGGGACATAGCCCGCCCGGCTCAAAGCCTTGCAGGCGTGCGAGCCGATATAGCCCGCACCGCCAGTGACCAGAACATGCGGCTTCATCGCTTACTCGGCTGCCGTCCGCATGTTCATGATATCGCCAAGATACTCGCCGAACTCGTCCTTGAGATCGGGGCGCTGGAGACCGAAGGCGACAGTGGCCTGAAGGAAGCCCGCCTTGGAGCCACAATCGAAACGCTGGCCCTTGAAACGGTAGCCGTAAACCGGGTTTCCGTTGGCAATCTCCTGCGCGATCGCGTCGGTGAGCTGGATCTCTCCGCCCGCACCGGTTTCCTTCTTGTTAAGGTTCCTCATGATCTCCGGCGTCAGGATGTAGCGCCCGATCACGGCGAGGTTCGAAGGCGCGACATCGGGCTGGGGCTTTTCGACCATGCCCTTCACCTTCACCATCGGCCCGTTCACCTCGGAAATGTCGAGGACGCCGTAGGACGAGGTTTTCTCCGAGGGCACTTCCATCGCTGCGACGATGTTGCCGCCGGTCTCCTCATAGGCTTCCATCATCTGCTGGAGGCAGGGCTTCTCGGCGGCGATCACGTCATCGGTCAGGATGACCGCGAAGGGCTCGTCATGCACGAGGCGACGCGCACACCAGACCGCGTGGCCAAGGCCGAGCGGCTTGTTCTGGCGCACATAGGCGATGGCGCCGGAATCCATGTTGGTTTTCTTCAGCTCTTCGAGAAGGTCTTTCTTGTCCTTCTTGCGCAGCGCGGTCTCAAGCTCGGGCGCGTCGTCGAAGTAATCCTCCAGCGCCGACTTGCCGCGCGAGGTCACGAAGATGAACTCCTTGATCCCGGCCGCGCGCGCCTCGTCGATGGCGTATTGGATGAGCGGGCGGTCCACCAGCGTCAGGATCTCTTTCGGGATCGACTTCGTGGCGGGGAGGAAGCGGGTTCCAAGGCCGGCAACCGGGAAGATCGCCTTCGTCACCTTGCGTTTCATTCGTCACCTTTATCTTTGCTGCGCCGAAGCGCTGTAATTGATGCCATTGTGGCGAGTCTTGCAGCGCGGAACAAGGAACCTGCCGCGCTGCCGCATAATCACGCGCTGTTTGTTGCGCATGTAAGGGGAAAATCGGCCCGAACGCCTCAGGTTCCCGCAAAATGGAAACTCTGCGTGATGCGAATCCGGCTCAGGCGAGACTCATTTCGCGCATCATCGACTCGATGCGGGGCACGTCGGAAGGGTTGTTGAGCTCCCAGAACTGGCGCCCGCGCGCCTCGACCTCGGTGCAAAGCACCGCGCGCCCGTTTTCGAGGAACCGCAGTTGTTCGAGCCCTTCGAGCGTCTCCAGCGGACCGATCGGCCAGGTCGCGTATTCGGCGAGCGTGTTCGGTCGGTAGGCGTAGACGCCGACATGATGGAAGACCGGGGTCGGATCATGCGGCAGGTAGCTCTCGGCGGTATAGGGGATCACTTCCTTGGAGAAATAGAGCCCACGATTGCCCGCGCCGAAGACCGCGGTGGTGCCGCCGACGCGACCGTGATGGCGATCCTCGCGCAGGCTGGCGAGCATCTCGCCCTCGCAGCGCAGAACCGGGGTGGCAAGCTCCGCCCAATCATTGCCGCGCAGCCCTGCCACCAGATCCTCGATGAACCAGGCGGGCGTCAGCGGTGCGTCGCCTTGCAGGTTCACGACGATCTCATAGCCGCCACCAAGCGCCTGCGCCGCCTCGGCACAGCGTTCGGTCCCGTTGCGGCAGCTTTCCGAAGTCATCACCACCTCGGCGCCGAAAGCCTCGCAGGCGGTGCGGATGCGGTCGTCATCGGTGGCCACGACCACACGGTCGACGCCTTGCACGTCCTGCGCGGCCTCCCAGCTACGCTGAATCAGGGTCTTTTTCTCGCCCGTGCAGCCGGTCAGCTCGACGAGCGGTTTGCCGGGATAGCGAGTCGAGGCGTAGCGGGCGGGGATGACGATGAGAACGGACATCATTTCACCAAAAGAACGCCGGGGGCGTAGGCGATGAAGAACGGGTTTTCGAAGCCCGGCTTGCCATAGGTGAAGGGCGTGTGATCGTCGAAGCGGACCATCTCGCCACCCGCGCCGCGCAGCACCGCATCGCCGGCTGCCGTGTCCCATTCCATCGTGCGCCCGAGCCGCGGATAGAGATCGGCCTCCCCGGTCGCCACGAGGCAGAATTTCAGCGACGAACCGGCCGAGCGCATATCCTTCACCGCGTATTTGCCGATGTAATCGTCGGTCGCCTGGTCGCGATGCGATTTCGACGCGACCACCATCAGCCCGCGATTGTCCGGCATCGAGACGGTGATCGGCTTGTGCGGGCCCATCGCCTGTTTCGGGAAGTTCGGGCCTTCCTCCTCGACCGCGCGCCCATCGGCGAGCGTGTAGAAGAGCCGCCCCTTCGCGGGCGCATAGACTACGCCGCGCACCGGCTTGCCGTCCTCGACATAGGCGATGTTCACGGTGAAATCGCCGCGGCGCTGGACGAATTCCTTGGTGCCGTCGAGCGGATCGACGATGAGGAAGGTCGACACGTCCTGATCGTGGCTTGCCGCCTGCTCCTCGGTCACAAGTGCGACATCGGGAAAGGCCTCGCGCAGGCCGGCCGAGATGAGCGCATCGGCGGCCTCGTCGGCCTCGGTCACGGGCGAGTTGTCGGATTTGGATTTCACTTCGAAATCAGGGGAAT
Source organism: Thioclava pacifica DSM 10166 (assembly GCF_000714535.1). Taxonomy (GTDB): domain Bacteria; phylum Pseudomonadota; class Alphaproteobacteria; order Rhodobacterales; family Rhodobacteraceae; genus Thioclava; species Thioclava pacifica. The sequence goes on from NZ_AUND01000012.1 coordinate 503,728, forward strand.
TGTAGATCTCCATGATCTTGTCGCCCGCTTCGAGAGCAAGCCGGCGCATCACCTGCATCAGATGCTCAAAATCCATGATCACTCCGTTCCGCCAAATTCTGGCCTGATTGCTATGATTTATCTCCCCCCTTATGATGCGGCGACAAGGCTTGGGCAAGGTTTGCCCGATAGGCTGGCGGCGCGCCGCACCCGATTGGCAGGAAAATGTTCAAAGCAGATCGCAGCAATTCCACGCTTGGATCGACCTTCAGCCTGCTGGAGCTCATCTATCACGCCACTGTTCGCAAGCTGCGCCAATCGCATGGCAATGCGCTGGTGGGCCTTTTGCTGAACATGGTGCAGACGATCCTGCTGATCCTGACCTTTTACATCATGTTCGGCGTGCTCGGTCTGCGCGGCAATTCGGTGCGCGGCGATTTCCTGCTCTACGTCATGAGCGGGATCTTCCTGTTCCTGACCCATACCAAGACCATTGGCGCCGTGTTCGGGGCAGAGGGGCCGACCTCGGCGATGATGAAACACGCGCCGATGACCACGGCGATCTCGATCTCGGCGGCGGCGCTGAGCACCCTCTATATCCAGATGCTCTCGATGATCACGGTGCTCTTCATCTACCACGCGGCGTTTCACCCGATCGAGATCTACGATTGGGTCGGCGCCTTGGCGATGATGCTGCTGTCATGGTTCGTGGGGCTTGCGATCGGGCTCGTCTTCCTTGCTGCGAAACCCTGGGCACCGGATGTGGTGGGCGTGATCCAGCAGATCTACAGCCGCGCGAACATGATCGCTTCGGGCAAGATGTTTCTCGCCAACAACCTGCCGCACAAGATGCTCGTGCTGTTCGACTGGAACCCGCTGTTCCACACGATTGACCAGGCGCGCGGCTATACCTTCATCAATTACAACCCGCATTTCTCGAATTGGCACTACCCGCTCTATGTCGGGCTGGCGCTCTTGATGATCGGGTTGATGGGCGAATTCTACACGCGGCAATACGCCTCGCTGAGCTGGGGCGCGCGGCGATAGTAGGGTGAGGCCATGAAACGTCTGGTCCTGATCCTACCGCTTGTCCTCATGGCTCTCGCCGCGCCCGCCTCGGCCGAGAGTTTCCCCTTCTATGCCAATGTGACGGGTGTCGCGGCCAATGATGTGCTCAACATCCGTGCCGAGCCCTCGGCTTCGGCACCGATCGTCGGGGTCATCCCGCCCGGCACCACGCTGATCGAGATCACGGGCGCCTCGCAGGATGGCAAATGGCGGCGTCTGAATGCAGGCGAGCAGTCGGGCTGGGTCTCGGCGCGCTATCTCGATCCCGAGCCGATGCCGCCGTGGTGGACCGAGCGCGTGCCGCTCTTCTGCTACGGCAACGAGCCGTTCTGGAGCGTCATCTACGAACCCGGCCTGCTGACCCTCGAGATCCCCGGTGAGGAACCGCACAGCCTTGGGATCGAATGGAGTGGCGCGCCGCAGAGCGGAGCGTTCGAAACGATCGGCTGGAAGATCCGGGGCGACGGGGCCGAGGGCTTCACGGTTCTGCGCAGCCGCGAATGCTCGGATGGGATGAGCGATCGGCAATATGCGATCGGGATCGATTTCTTCCTGCGCACGCCCGAAGAAGACCTCGTGTTCACCGGATGCTGCGCGTTGAACTGATCAGGGCTTGCGGATCGTCTCGCCGGGTTCGAGCACCGGCTCCAGCTCGATCACCTCGCCGCCGATCATGCCGCTTTGCGACCGCCCCGCGATGATCTGCGCGGCCTTCTTGCCGATCTCGCCGCGACAGGCATCCATCGTGGCGAGCTGCACCGAGAGCCCCTCGAGAAGCTCGAGCCCGTTGAACCCGGCCAGCCCGATCTTGCCCGGAACGTCGATCCCGTTGTCACGGCACCACAGCAGGCCACCCGCGCCGATCATGTCGTTCGAGTAATAGAGGAAATCGAGATCCGGCGTGCGCTTCAGCATCGCCTCGGTCATTTCGCGCCCCTTCGCCAGCGCCGAGCCGCCCGCGTAGAACTCGGTATCCGCGAGTTCGATCCCGGCCTTCGCGAGCCCTTCCTTGAAGCCTTCGAGCCGTTTGCGGGCACGGTGATCCTCCGGCATCTTCGTGCCGAGGAAGCCGATCTTGCGATAGCCCGCGGCGATAATCGCCTCTGCCATGTGCAGGCCGGCACGGCGATGCGAGATGCCGACGACCGAATCCACACCCTCGCCATCGACATCCATGATTTCGACAACCGGAATGCCCGCGTTTTCCAGCATCGCACGGGCAGCCGGCGTGTGCTCGAGCCCAGCGATGATCACGCCCGAGGGCCGCCAGGAGAGCATCTCGTAGAGAACCTGCTCTTCCTTCTCGGGCGAATAGTTGGTCACGCCCACGACCGGCTGGAGCCCGGTATCCTCAAGTTCGTCGGAGATCGACGAGAGCACTTTCGGAAAGACGAGATTCGAGAGCGAGGGAATGATCACCGCCACGAGGTTCACTCGCTGCGAGGCCAATGCGCCCGCGATCTTGTTGGGCACATAGCCCAGCGTCTTGGCTGCGTGGAGCACTTTCTCGCGCGTCGCATCGGAGACATCGCCGCGATTGCGCAGCACGCGGCTGACCGTCATTTCCGAAACGCCCGAGGCTTCGGAAACGTCGCGCAGCGTCAGGGGACGGCGGGAGTCATTGGGACGGGACACGGCGGAGATCCTTCATTTTCATTCTTGTTAGCGCCAAACATTTCCCTTGCGCAAGCGGATGATGCTCCATATGTTAGCGATAACGGCATCCGGGCCAGACTCCAAACAATCCGGCGGCCGGCCAAACTGGACCCGCGTGTAGACTCCGATCGCGGTGACAGGTTTCAAAAAGGGGATGCGGTGGGCCAATACGCATCCCCTTTTCATTTACTGCGCTCCCGACTTGCACAGACGTTGCTTTGACGGCATCAAAGGCGCTGCGTGGTCCCGTGGCTCAACTGGATAGAGCAGCCCCCTCCTAAGGGGCAGGTTGCAGGTTCGAATCCTGCCGGGATCACCAGTGAAAACGAAAAAGGCCCGCGAATTGCGGGCCTTTCGTGTTTCTGGCGGTCCGATCAGATCTCGGTCCAGGCCTTGTCCTCGCCGCCCAGACCGCCGACGAGAACGCGGGTTGGCAGGCCGATCCGGTCGAGCTGGGTGAAGAAGGGTTTCGGGTCGAGCTCTTCGACGTTTTTCATCGTCTTTGCGTCCCAGTCGCCTTGGGCGATCAGGATCGCCGCCGCGACCGGCGGCACGCCCGCAGTGTAGGAGATGCCCTGCGAGCCGACCTCCTCATAAGCCTCTTTGTGATCGGCGACGTTGTAGACGAAATACTCCACGTCCTTGCCGTCCTTGGTGCCCTTCACAAGATCGCCGATGCAGGTCTTGCCCGTGTAGTTCGGCGCGAGCGAGGCAGGGTCGGGCAACACGGCCTTCACCACTTTCAGCGGCACGACTTCCAACCCCTCGGCGGTTTTCACCGGTTGCTCGGACAGAAGGCCGAGGTTTTTCAGAACGGTGAAGACGTTGATGTAGTGATCGCCGAAGCCCATCCAGAAGCGCACATCGGCCTGCGGATAGTTGGTCGCCAGCGAATGCACCTCGTCATGGCCCGACTGATAGGCCTGCGACGGGCCGACGACGGGCAGGTCCCATTTGTGGCCAGAGGCGAACATCGACGTCTCTTTCCACTGCTGGTCTTCCCAGTAATAGACGGTGCCGGTGAATTCGCGGAAGTTGATCTCGGGATCGAAATTGGTCGCGAAATACTTGCCGTGATTGCCCGCATTGATGTCGACGATGTCGATCGACTTCACCTCATCCATCTGGTCGATCGCGAAACGGGCATAGGCGTTCACCACGCCCGGATCGAAGCCCGCGCCGAGGATCGCGGTCACGCCCTTCTCGGTGCACAGTTCACGCTTCTTCCACTCGTAATTGGCGTACCAAGGCGGCGTTTCGCAGATCTTGTCAGGCTCTTCATGGATCGCGGTGTCGATATAGGCAGCACCCGTCTCGATGCAGGCGTCGAGCACATACATGTTCACGAAGGCAGAACCGACATTGATCACGATCTGCGCGCCCGTCTTGCGGATCAAATCCGCAACGGCGGCCGTGTCGCGCGCGTTCACCTGGTGCGCCTCGAACGTGCCCTCGATTTTCATCGCGCCCTTCTCATGCACGCTCTCGATGATCGCGTCGCATTTCGATTTGGTGCGCGAGGCGATGTGCAGATCGCCCAGGATGTCGTTATTCTGCGCGCATTTATGCGCCACGACCTGGGCGACGCCGCCCGCTCCGATGATGAGCACGTTCTTTTTCACTTCGGCTGTCTCCTTTTCGACAGGACAGGGGAAGGGGGCGCGAAAGGCCCTCAGGACAATGAGGCGCGGTAGTCCTCATAGGTGAACTCGCGAATCCGGTCGATGCTACCATCTTCGCGGCGGATGGCGATGGCGGGCATGGCCACGCCGTTGAACCAGTTCTTCTTGACCATCGTGTAACCGGCGGCATCCGCGATCGAGATCCGGTCACCGATCTGAAGCGGCTTGTCGAAGCGCGCCTCGCCGAAGATGTCGCCCGCGAGGCAGGTCTTGCCCGCGATCTGGTATTCGTGTTCGCCGTGTTGCGGCAGTTTCGCGGTCTCGCGATAGATCAGCAAGTCGAGCATATGCGCCTCGATGCTGCTGTCGACGATGGCGATCTTCTTGCCGTTGTCGAGGATGTCGAGCACCGTCACCTCGAGAGAGGCCGTCTGCGTGATCGAGGCTTCTCCGGGCTCCAGATAGACTTGTACGCCGAAATCATCCGAGAACTTCTTCAACCGGTCGGCCAGATCGTCGAGCGGGTAATCGGCGCCGGTGAAATGGATGCCGCCGCCGAGGCTCACCCAGTTCAGTCGTTTCAGGATATCGCCGAACTCCGCCTCGATCCGCGACAGCTGATGATCGAAGAGCGCGAAATCCGAATTTTCGCAATTGTAGTGGATCATCACGCCCGAGATGCGATCCATCGCCGCTTCCAGCCGCTCGGTATCCCATTCGCCCAGCCGCGAGAAGGGCCGCGCCGGGTCCGCCAGATCGAAACCCGAGGTCGAAAACCGCGGGTTCAGACGCAGACCACGCTCGATATGCGCGGCCTTCTCGCCAAAGCGATCGAGCTGGCTCAGCGAGTTGAAGATGATCTTGTCGGCATAGCCGATCGCCTCGTCGATCTCGTCATCCGACCAGGCGACCGAATAGGCATGGGTTTCCTTGCCGAATTTCTCGCGCCCCAGATGCAGCTCGAAGAGCGAGCTCGACGTGGTGCCGTCCATGTAAGGCTTCATGATGTCGAAGGCCGACCAGGTCGCGAAACATTTCAGCGCCAGCAGGGCTTTCGCGCCGGAGCGCTCGCGCAGACGTTCGATCTTGCGCATGTTATCGCGCAGACGTGCTTCGTCGATCAGGTAGAAGGGCGTGTCGGACATGGCTCCCCCGCAGGTCAACAGACCCTGCGATATAGGGCGCATGTAACACTGACGCAACCGGATCAGTCGACGCGGATCGCGTCCTTCGCGACGCTAAGCGCATAGCCCTTGCGGGAAATGTTGCGCACGAGAAGCTCGCTGACGAGCTGATTTCCGAGGCTGTCACGCAGCCGCTTGATCCGGGTCGCGCCCGCCGCCTCGTCGCAATCGGCCTCGTTGCGGCCGGAGATCATCGCCTCGATCTGCGCGCCGGTCAGGATATCGTCATCCATCCGGGCCTCGGCCAGAACCGAGAGCGTTTCGATCGCGGCCGGGGTCAGGCTGAAGGCCATGTCGTTGAGCATCACCGCGTTCTCGCTGCGCAGGATGCGCAAGGACTGCACCTCGATCCCGGCGCGGCGAATCTCGGTCATGCGCTTGTTCAGCCCGATCAACAGCAGCAGGAAGATGATCGCGGCCAGCAGAAGCGCGGCGGCGAAGATCAGCAGGATGAAGATGATCACCCGGTAATTCGCCAGCACGTCCGAGAACGCCGTGCCCGATTGCGCGAGCACCTCCAGCAGCTTGATCTCCGCCTGCGAGGTCAGGTTGTCGTTTTGCACGAAGATCTGTTCGACGCGGGCGTTGAACGCATCCGCGTCGGGGAGTTTGGCAAACAGGAAGCCCGCCGTGATCGCGAGGATCGCGACCACCGCCACGACCCCGGCCAGGACCGCGCGTGAACCCAGCCGCAGGCTGTCAGTAACGGAGGAAGTATTTTCCGGCACTGGCTTTCCTTTTCTCCAAACCTTCGGGCCCGAATGTGGAGAGGACCGTCAGCAAGGTCCAGCCCGCAGCCTCGAGCCTCGGCGCCAATTCGCGCGCCGCGGCCTTTTTCGAACAGGCCGAGTCCGAGACCTGCGCGACGCCATATTGCAGCTGCAACGGGTTGTCGCGCTTGGCCTTGTAATCGGCATAGCACTGGGCCTGAGCGGCCGAGGCAGAGGCGAGAAACGCCAATATGAGGAATGCGTGTTTCATGCCGCTCACGCTGCGCCCAAAGCCGCTGTTATTCAATAGCCGAAGGGGGTTGCGGGTTCTGTTATCGGATATCAACCGCCCGTTATTGCCTGACTCCACCGCCTCGCCGCACGGTCCTCCCATCGACTTATCGCGGCCCTGGGGGGCTGCCCGACCGGAGGACCGAAAGATGAGCTTCAAGTCAAAAGCGACTGCGCTTTTCACCGCCACCACCGTCGCGCTGGGCACGATGGCTGCAAGCACCACGCCTGCCGCCGCGCTTGGCGACAAGGACCGTGACACGCTCGCCATTTTGCTCGGGATCGGCGCTGCGGCACTGATCATCGACTCGATGAACGATGACCAGAAGAAACGGCGCACGCAACCCGCGCCGGCCTACATGCCGCGCGAGACCTGGAAGCAGCGTCAGGCTCGGCTCGAGCGCGAGCGTATCGAGCGTGAACGCCGCGAGGCGGAGGCGCGCCGTGCCCGCGAACGGGAACGCGAGCGTGACCGCTATGGCCGCGACCGCATCCATCTGCCCGCCTCCTGCGTGCAGAAGGTGAAGACGCGCAATGGCTGGGGTGAGGTCGTCTCGGCCGATTGCCTCGACCGCCACACGCGCTCCCGCCTTCCGCGCAATTGCGCTTTCACCATCAAGACCGGACGCCACGACACCGAGACCGTCTATGGGCGCAACTGTCTCGAGGATCAGGGTATCCGGCTGTCGCGGCGCTGAACATAAGGCAGACGTCATCAAGAACGTCGAGCAGCGGGCGGAGACCACGGGTCTCCGCCCTTTTCACATTGTGCCTTGGGGTGATCTCAAGAATGCGGCGCTTGATCGCTGCGCCGATCCGGTGCATCCCCGAACGATGGTACAGATCCCCGATTTTTCTTTCGAAGAAGCCGCCCTTGCCCGTGGTCTGACCCGTATCGCGGGCGTTGACGAGGTCGGTCGCGGCCCGCTCTGCGGTCCGGTCACCGCCGCGGCCGTCGTGCTCGATCCCGCGCGCATCCCCGACGGCCTGAACGACTCAAAGAAGCTCTCCGCGAAGCGCCGCGCCGATCTGGCCGGGCAGATCATGGAAAGCGCGGATTGGTGCGTCGCGCATGCCAGCGTCGAGGAGATCGACGAGATCAACATCTACCACGCGGCGCATCTTGCGATGTGCCGGGCGGTCGCGGGGCTTGCGCAGAAGCCCGATCACGTGCTGGTCGATGGCAACCGAGTGCCGCGTGATCTGGGCCTTTCAGCCGAGCCGATCGTGAAGGGCGATGCGCGTTCTCTGTCGATCGCGGCAGCCTCGATCCTGGCGAAAGAGGCGCGAGATTTGCTCATGGTGGATTTGGCGCAACAGTATCCCGGCTACGGCTGGGAACGGAATGCGGGCTACCCCACGAAGGACCATTTGCAGGCCCTTCTAGATTTAGGGGTTACCCCCGTTCATAGACGAAGCTTCAAGCCTGTCCACAATATCTTGTGCCAAGCAAAAAGTGTAACCCCTTGATTCAAAAAAGAAATTGACGGCGAATCACCTTTGACTCATCTTTGAAGCCATAGATCGGCACAAGCCGGCATCCCCCGAGGCGGGCAGTTAAGAGGCAAAAAAGATGGCAAAGACGAAGTCCCCGGCGGCGCAGCAGGCGCTGCCCCTGAACCAAATTCTTGCAGGCGATTGCATCGAGATGATGAATTCGCTGCCCGAGAACAGCATTGACCTGATCTTTGCCGATCCGCCCTACAATCTTCAGCTGCGCGGCGACCTGCATCGCCCTGACAACTCCAAGGTCGATGCGGTCGATGACGCTTGGGACCAGTTCGGCTCCTTCTCGCATTATGACAGCTTCACCCGCGACTGGCTCGCCGCCGCGCGCCGTATTCTCAAGCCCAACGGGGCGATCTGGGTGATCGGCTCCTATCACAACGTCTTCCGCATGGGGGCCGAGCTTCAGAACCAGGGCTTCTGGATCCTCAACGACGTGGTGTGGCGCAAATCGAACCCGATGCCGAATTTCCGCGGCAAGCGCCTGACCAACGCGCATGAAACGCTGATCTGGGCGTCGAAGTCGGAAGGCGCGAAATACACCTTCAATTACGAGGCGCTGAAATCGCTCAATGAGGGCGTACAGATGCGTTCCGACTGGGTGATCCCGATCTGCAATGGCGGCGAACGCCTGAAGGATTCGAACGGTGACAAGGCCCATCCGACGCAAAAGCCCGAGGCGCTGCTGCATCGCATCCTGATCGGCACCACCAACCCGGGCGACGTAATCCTCGACCCGTTCTTCGGTACCGGCACCACGGGCGCCGTGGCGAAGATGCTCGGCCGTGACTTCATCGGTATCGAGCGCGAGGCTGCCTACCGCGAAGTGGCGCTCAAGCGCCTCGCCAAGATCCGCAAATTCGACAAGGAAGCCCTCGAGGTTTCGACCTCCAAACGTGCCGAACCGCGCGTGCCCTTCGGCCAGCTGGTCGAGCGCGGCATGCTGCGCCCGGGCGAAGAGCTCTTCTCGATGAACGGCCGTCACAAGGCCAAGGTGCGCGCCGATGGCACGTTGATCGGCGACGATGTTAAAGGCTCGATCCATCAGGTTGGCGCTCATCTCGAAGGCGCACCGTCCTGCAACGGCTGGACCTACTGGACCTTCAAGCGCGATGGCAAACAGGTCCCAATCGACCTGCTGCGCCAGCAGATCCGCGCCGAGATGAACTGAGGCCAGCCCTCCGCGATATTCAAAAGTTACCGCCGGTGTCCGAGGGCCGTCCTGGGACACAGCCTTGCCCCGCCGTGCCTAACGGCGGGGTCTTTTCGTTTACCGCGACCGGGGCGAGGATGCGGCCTCCGGCGCTGGATCGCAACAAGCACCGAAGGGAGGCGGTGGGCTCTGCCCCCGTCGCCGGACGGCGACAATTAACAGGAAAAGAGGGGGCTCTGCCCCCGTCGCCGGACGGCGACAATTGACAGGGAAAGAGGGGGCTCTGCCCCCGTCTCCTGCGGAGACTCCCCCGGGATATTTGATGCAATTGGAAAGCAGGCAGTTTGCGCTGCGACTACGTCATTTATCTTGGGGGCATGGCCGCAAGTCAGAGGGGCAGCGCCCGTTTTCGGTCTCAGCTTTCTTCGAGACGGGCGCGCAGCTCGCGCAGGACGGGCAAGGTCGCGCGGACCTTGTCAGGCCCCAGATCGCGCACGATGCCACCGATGATCGGCATCAGAGAGGCGAGTGCGGCATCGCGGGCGCGCCGTCCCGAGGGCGAGAGCGACACCCATTTGCGTCGCGCATCGTCCCAGTCGGGGCGGATATGCACATGGCCGGCCCATTCGAGCTTGGCCAGCGTGTTCGTCATCGCGCCGCGCGTGACGTGGAGTGCCTCGGCCAACTGGGCGGGCGTGCGCTCCTCGTTGATATGTGCCAGCAGGTTCAGCACCGAGAAATGCGAGATTTCCATCCCCTTGGGCAGGGCGCGGCTGACAACGTTGCGCGCGAGCTGATCGGCCATGAAGACCTCGGCGAAGAGCGTCGCCGCGAGCGGATCGGTCTCGGGGCTGCTCACGGTCCGTCGAAGCTCCGGTCATGAAAGAGCGAGCGCAGGCGGGTGCGCACTGCGCCGACCTGGGAGAGGTCGAGATCGACAAGCGTCACTCCGGGCTCGGTGCCGCCATCGGCCAGCACTTCACCCCAGGGCGCGACGGCCATCGAATGACCCCAGGTCCGGCGTGGCTTGTCGCCATGGGTGGCATGGCTGCCGCATTGCGCCGGCGCCAGCACGAAGCAGGTGTTCTCGATCGCGCGGGCGCGCACCAGCACCTCCCAATGCGCTTCGCCGGTCGTGTCGTTGAAGGCGGCGGGGATCGTGAGGATCTGCGCACCGCCCTGCGCCAGCGCGCGATAGAGATGCGGGAAGCGCAGGTCATAGCAGACCGACATGCCGATCTGGGCATATTTCGTGGGGGCGAGGACCGCTTCGCGCCCCGGGCGGTAACCCTCGGATTCGCGGTAGCGCTCGGTCTCGGACACGTCCACGTCGAACATGTGGATCTTGTCGTAGCGTGCCTTCACATCCCCCTTGCGCCCGATCAGGAAGGAGCGATTGGCAAAGCGTCCGTCATCATCCTCGGTCTTCAGGCAGAGCGAGCCGATCAGGACATAGACGCCGAGCTTTTCGGCTTCGGCACGGATCGCGGCGAGGGTCGGGTCGTGGCATTCGTGCTCGAGGACGCTGCGTTGATAGGCGCGATCCGACGAGATCAGGTTCGTGCATTCGGGCGTGGCAATGAATTGCGCGCCCGCGGCGGCGGCCTCGCGGATGAACTCGAGCGTCACCGGCAGGTTCTTTGCCGGATCGTCGGTCACCGAAAGCTGAATGAGTGCCGCCTTCATTGCCTCACCCTGCCAGCATCGGATCGAGCTTGCCCGCATGTTCGAGCGCATGCAGCTCGTCGCAGCCGCCGATACCTTCGCCGCCGATGAAGATCTGCGGCACGGTGCGGCGGCCATTGGCGCGCTGCATCATCTCGGCGCGCAGCTGCGGCTCGCGGCCGACATCGGTTTCCTCATAGGCGATGCCCTTCTTGTCCAGAAGGCGCTTGGCCATGATGCAGAAGGGGCAGGTGCGGGTGACGTAGATTTCGACGCGTTTCATTCTCAATTCCCTATGGTCTGCGAGACTATAGGGATTTAGGGCGGCTTCGCAACGCGCGCCAGTGTCACAATGCAGACCCGGGTTGCACCAGCCTCCAGTGCGGCGTCTGTCGCGGCGCAAAGCGTGGCGCCCGAGGTCATCACATCGTCGACGATCAGGAGCGCGCGGCCTGCGAGTCTCCCGGAATGACGTGGGTTGATCCGGATCGCGCCGTCGAGATTGGCAAGCCTTTCCTCGCGGCTCTTTCCTTTTTGGCTCGCAGTGGGGCGGGCGCGCAGAAAGAGATCGGCGCAATGGTCCAGTCCGCCACGCCTTGCGAGCGCGCGGGAGAGTTCGGCGGCCTGATTGAAGCGTCGCTTGAGCAGCCGCAGCCGGTGCAGCGGGATCGGTGCGATCAGCATATCCGGGCTCAGGAGTGGGCTGGCCGCGCTGGCCAACCAATCGGCAAGCGGCGGGACCAGATCGAGCCGGTCTCCATGTTTGAGAGCGAGCACCAGATCGCGTCCCGTACCTGAATAATGCATGACCGTGCGCCCCTGCGTCCAAGGACGGGGATGGATCAGGCAATCGTCGCAGAGGATGCGTTCGCCCTCTGCCTGGCCGGGAAGCGGCGTGCCGCAGGCGTCGCAGACCGTGCCGCGCGCGAAGTCCGTCTGGGACCAGCAGGAAGCGCATAGGCCGAACTCGGAGCCGACCGCCTCGCCGCAGGCAATGCAGCGCGGCGGGAAGAGCGCGCGCAATCCGACGCGCCCAGCCGCTAGCATCCGGCCCCGAACAGAGTTAAGGATTGCCCCCGACATGGATACGCCGCCCCTTCTTACCGACCGCGAGGCCCTGATCCGCCATCGCCAACGCGCCACTCGCGCGCCCGAGCTGTTCTTGCACGAGGACGCGGCGGCCGAGCTCGATGAAAGGCTGCAAGAGGTTAACAGAACCTTTACAGCGCCTGCCCTGATCGCGGCTTTCCCCGATCCGTGGCGTGAAATCCTGCCCGATGCGAAAGTGGTCTCGGACGATGAGGTGCTCGACCTGGAAGAGGGCGCGCATGATCTGGTCGTCCACGCGATGTGTCTGCACTGGGCGAATGATCCCGTCGGGCAGATGGTGCAGGCGGCGCGTGCGCTCAAGCCAGATGGGCTTTTCCTTGGTGTGATGTTCGGTGGGCAGACCCTGACGGAGCTGCGAGCGGCGCTGGCGCAGGCGGAGGCCGCGATCACCGGCGGGCTGAGCCCGCGCGTGTTGCCGATGGGCGAGATCCGCGATCTCGGCGCGCTGATCCAGCGGGCGGGGTTTGCGCTGCCGGTGGCCGACGCGGTGACGCGCAAGGTGACCTACGAGACACCTTTGCGGCTTCTGTCGGATTTGCGGGCGATGGGCGAGACCAATGCGCTGGCCTCACGCAACCGCCGTTTCCTGCGGCGCGACGTTCTGGCCGAGGCGCTGCGGCTCTATTTCGAGACTTACCAGGAACCCGATGAGCGGGTGCGCGCGACCTTCGAGATGGTTTGGCTCACCGGATGGAAACCACATCCGACCCAGCCAAAACCGTTGCGCCCCGGCTCGGCTGCGCAGCGGCTCGCCGATGCGCTGGGCACGATGGAATTGCCGGCAGGACAGAAACCCGGTCAGCCCTGATCAGCCCAGAGCGGTCAGGAACGCGTTCGACCACCAATGCACATCCTGACGGGTCAGGCCGTCGAGCAACGCGCGATGTCGCTCGCGCCGTTCGCCGCGCGACATCATCAGGGCGGTCAGCATCGAGGTCGCCATCTGTTCGGTGTCATGCGGATTGACCAGCAGAGCGTCGGTCATCTGTTCGGCGGCGCCCGCGAATTGGGACAGGATCAGCACGCCGGGGTCGTCGGAGTTCTGGGCTGCCACGAATTCCTTCGCTACGAGGTTCATCCCGTCCATCAGCGGTGTGACCAGCGCGACCTGAGAGGCGCGATAAAGACCGGCCAGAACCTCGCGCGGCACGGGCCGGTTGATGAAGCGGATCGGAGCCCATTGGATATCCGCGAATTGCCCGTTGATACGACCCGAGAGATGCTCGGTCTCCTCGCGAATGTCGTCATAGGCCTGCACGCCTTCGCGGGTCGGCGGCGAGATTTGCAGCAGCGAGACATGACGATGCCATTCCTCATGCCGGTCCAGAAACTCGCCAAAGGCGCGAAACCGATGCGGCACGCCCTTGGAATAATCGAGCCGGTCGACGCCGATCATCAGGCTGCGGTCGGGCTTGAGAATGCCCGAGGGCAGTTTCTCGATTTCGCGCGCGGCCAGCTCGGTGAATTCGGCGGTGTCGATGCCGATCGGAAAGGCCGCAATTCGACACTGTCTCGGCGCAAGATGGATGAATCCGTTGCCCAGATCGCTCCCTTCACCGATCTCGACCATGGAGGCGAGGCAGGCGCGCACGTCACGCTCGGCCTGCAAGCCGACGAGGTCGTAGTTCGATAGCCACTGGCAGACCTCGCGCCCGTTGGGCAGAGCCTGCATCGAGATCGGGCCGGGGAAGGGCGTGTGCAGGAAGAAGCCGATCGGGTTCTGAATGCCGAGAACGCGCAGCTCGTAGGCGAGGGGCAGCAGGTGGAAATCATGCACCCAGATCCGGTCGTCGGGCTGGATCATCGGCGCGATCAGCTTCGCGATCCGCCGATTCACCTGCTTGTAGGTGTTCAGATAGTCTTGATGGATCTCCATCAGGTCGGTGCGGCCATGAAAGAGCGGCCAGAGGACCGAGTTCGAATAGCCCGCGTAATAGTTCTCCTGCTCTTCCTCGGTCAGGTCGAAGCAGAAACGCTTGAACGGCCCACCTTCGATCTCGCGCAGGCAGGTGTCGGGCTTCTCTGCGATCTCGCCGGAAGTGCCGATCCAGATCCCGCCGGTTTCGCTCAGCACATCGCCGAGTGCGACCACGAGCCCGCCCGAGGGGTTCGCCCCGGTCGGGATCCGGTTCGACAGACAAATCAGACGGCCCATGCTTACACCTCCACGGCAGCGGCGAGCCAATCGCGCAGGTTGCGCGGCTCTGCCAAGTGATAACGCGCGGCGCTTTCCCCGTCACCGATCTTGATGCCGTAGCCATCGTGTGCCTCGGCCCAGGCGAGCGCGGGTTCGTCAGTGGTGTCATCTCCGGCATAGACGGGAGCACGACCGGCAAACTGCGGAAGCTGTGTCAAAAGCGCGAGCGCGCCATCCTTTGAAAATCCGTCAGGGCGCAGTTCCACTGCCATCTTCGCGGGTTGGATCGCGAAGGCCGGGAAGCGTTCGGCGAGGGTCTCGGCAAAGCGCTCCACCTCGTCCTGCCGGGACGGATCGGAGCGGAAATGGAGCGCGCCGCCATGGCTCTTTTCCTCGTATAAAAGACCCTGTTCCTGCGCAAAACCGGCCAGTTCGGCCTGGAGCTCCGCCAGATCGGCCGGGCTTTCCTCGAGCGGGGGCGTCATGCCGCGCGCCTCGGCGCCATGGCTTCCGACCATCAACCCGTCATAGCCTTGGAGGAACCGCTCCAACTCGTGCAGCGAGCGGCCGGAGACGACAGCAAGCGCACCGTTGAGCTGCTCGGAAAGATGGGCGAGCACTTGCGGCAGATTTTCGGGGATCACCACCGCATCCGGCCGTGGTGCGATTTCCACAAGACATCCGTCGAAATCGAGAAACAGCGCGTCCCCGTCGGGATCGAGCGCGGGCGGGGCCGGTTTCTTGCCGGTCAAGTCATCCATTGCCATGTGTAGAACGTAAGTGATCCTGTCCCGGTTGAATAGGCCGCATTGGCACTGATCGGGAAACCCGTTAAGTCGGGTTTAGGTTCCGCTGAAAAAGACGACAGGACAGTGACAAGATGACGAAAGACGCAAATCCGCGCCTCGCCCATGCCCCCGCCGATCATCCCCCCGTTCCGGAGGCGAAGATCGGCCTGCTCGTCGCCAATCTCGGCACGCCCGACGCCACCGATTACTGGTCGATGCGCCGCTATCTCAACGAGTTCCTCTCGGACAAGCGCGTGATCGACTACCCGGCGTGGAAATGGCAGCCGCTGCTGCAACTCATCATCCTGTCGAAGCGCCCGTTCACCTCGGGCGCCAATTACAAGATGATCTGGAACAACGAGGCCGACGAGAGCCCGCTGATGACGATCACCAAGCAGCAGGTCGCGAAGCTGCGCGATGCGGTCTCGGCGCGCTATGGCCAAGAAGTCATCGTCGATTACTGCATGCGCTACGGTAACCCTTCCACGCAGTCGGTCGTGGACAAGATGGTCAAGCAGGGCTGCGAAAAGATCCTGTTCCTGCCGCTTTACCCGCAATATGCAGGCGCGACCTCGGCCACTGCGAATGACCAGTTCTTCCGTGCGCTGATGAAGCAGAAGCGTCAGCCGGCTGCGCGTGTGGCCCCGGAATATTTCGACAAGCCGTCCTATATCGAGGCGCTCGCGCAATCGGTGGAGCGGGTCTATTCCACGCTCGACGAGAAGCCCGACGTGCTCGTGGCCTCTTATCACGGGATGCCGCGCCGCTACCTGATGGAAGGCGACCCCTACCATTGCCAGTGCCAGAAGACCTCGCGCCTGCTGCGTGAACGGCTCGGCTGGGACAAGGACGGGATCGACACCACCTTCCAGTCGGTCTTCGGCACCGAAGTCTGGCTCAAGCCTTACACGGTCGAGCACGTCGCCGAGCTCGCCAAGCAGGGCAAGAAGAACATCGCCGTCATCTCGCCCGCCTTTAGCGCCGATTGCATCGAGACGCTCGAAGAGATCAATGGCGAGATCCGCGAGGCCTTCGAGGAGGCCGGTGGCGAGAAATTCACCTACATTCCCTGCCTCAACGATGACGACCTGCATATCGATGCGCTGATGGAAGTTGTCGGGGAAAACCTCGCCGGCTGGATCGCTTGACGCTTGAAATGACGTAACGTCTCGGGTCTGCTGACGCCTGAAAGGCTTCGCAGGTTCGGGACGTGACGGCAGCTAGGGATTCAGGCGAGAGGGGCGGGATCATACGCCGGATCGTGGCGCAGATCACTGGATTAGCGATCGCGCTTTTCGCGCGCTTCATCACCTCGCCGCGTGTCTATTATGCCGCCCCGCCCCATCCCGACCGGCAAACCGTCTATTTCGCCAATCACCGCTCGAATGCCGATACGGTCCTGATCTGGACGGTCCTCGGGGCCGCGACGCGAGCGCGCACGCGCCCTGTTGCAGCCGCCGATTACTGGCTGAAATCGCCACTGAGGAAATTCATCGGGCTCGATGTGTTCAACGTCATCCCGATCGAGCGCCTGCGCGAGAATCGCAGCGAGAACCCGGTCGAGAAGATGCTCGCCGCGCTCGAAACCGGGGTGTCGCTGATCATCTTCCCCGAAGGTCGACGCAACGAGAGCGAGGCGCCTTTGCTGGACATGCGCCCCGGCATCTATCACCTCGGGCAAGCGCGCCCCGAGCTTGAGTTTGTCCCTGTCTGGATCGAGAACCTCAACGGCGTTCTGCCGCGTGGCTCGATCATTCCGGTGCCGCTCTTGTGCACCCTGGCTTTCGGCGCGGCGCTGAGGGTCGATCCGGACGAGGGCCGCGATGCTTTCATGGCGCGTGCCCGAGCGGCGCTCCTTGCGCTTGCCCCCGAGGAGGTGCGCGATGGATCCTGACCTGCTCCGCATCTTCGGTGGACTTTTCCTCGCACTGCTCGCCGCGACACTGGGCGGGCAGGTGTTGCGCTGGCAATTCTCGCGCGGCGGCAGCACGGCAATGATCGAGAGGCTCAATGCCCGCATCCGCGGCTGGTGGGTGATGATCGTGCTGCTCGGGGTCACCTTCGTACTCGGCAAGGGCGCGGTGGTGCTGCTCTTCGCGTTCGCCTCCTTCAGCGCCCTGCGCGAGTTTCTCACGCTTACCCGCCGCAGCCGTGCCGATCACTCCACGCTTGTTGCGAGTTTCTTCGTCGTGTTGCCGATCCAGTATGTCGCGGTCTGGCGGGACTGGTATGGGTTCTATGCGATCTTCATCCCGGTCTATGCCTTTCTCGGCCTCCCGATCCTTTCGGTGATCCGCGCGCGCACCGATCATTACCTCACCCGCGTCGCGCAGACCCAATGGGCGCTGATGATCGCGGTTTTCTGCATGAGCCACGTGCCCGCGCTTCTGGTGCTGCGGATTCCCGGATACGAGGATCGCTCGCTGATGCTGATCGTGTTCCTGCTGATCGTCGTTCAATCGGGCGATCTGCTGCAATTCGTCTGGGGAAGGCTGCTGGGGCGCCGCAAGATCGCGCCGGAAGTGTCGCGCTCGAAGACATGGGAGGGGTTTGCGGGCGGCGTGCTGAGTGCGAGTCTGATCGGGGCGGCGCTTTACTGGATCACGCCGTTCACGCCCATTCAGGCCTGGGCGATGGCCCTTGTGACCGCTGCGATGGGGAGTTTCGGCAGGCTGGTGATGTCTGCGATCAAGCGTGAGCGTGGCGTGCGCGAATGGGGTCACCTGATCGAGGGGCAGGGCGGCGTGCTTGACCGTCTCGACTCCGTCGTCTTCGCGGCGCCGGTCTTTTTCCACCTCACGCGGTTCTTCTGGCAATCCGCCGGGGGCTGAGACAGCTGGGCGGCGATTGCAAAGCGCATCATGCCGCGCTTCGATCTCGATAAAACTCGACCCTATTCAGGCCCAGAACTTACGTTTCGATGCGCTCTGCACGCGTTTGGATCGGCGAGAACATGCCGAAATGCTTCGCTTTTCTGAAAACTTTTGCAATATGCGACATCCCGCCTCACGGACTCGTGAGGGCGGCGTGCCTATCTTCTGCGCGGGGGCAAGGGGTGCCGCAAGGTATCCCGGCGCCGCGGCAACGTCCGGGGTGCGCACTGAGCAGAAAGGACGAAGATGAAGAAGACACTGGTACTGGCCACCGTGGTGGCCCTCTCTTCCAGCGCGGTCTGGGCGGGTCATGCGAACCCTTGGGCGACCGAGGAAGATGATTTGCTAATGCAGTATCACGAGGAAAATCTCGCACAGTCGATCGACACGCCCGGCGAGGATGAGATGCTCGGCGTCATGGTGCGAGAGGCCCATGGCAAGCTCGACGGGCTTGCTGGCGGGTCGAATGGCGGCGCCGGCGATGGCTCGGGCGATGGCTCGGGTGGCGGCTCGAAAGGCGGCGGCAAGGGCGGCAATCGCTGAACTCTGAAAGCCAGAAAGAAATGACCCCCGGAGCGTGTGGCCCCGGGGGTTTTTCATTGCAAGCTTTCGTGCGGGTCAGATCAGCAGAACCTGCGTGCCGACCTTAGCCAGACCGAACAGCTCCTGGATATGTTCGTTGTAAAGGCCGATACAGCCGTTCGAGCTCTTGCGGCCGATCTTGCGCGTGTCGTGGGTGCCGTGGATGCGATAATATTTCCACGACAGGTAAAGCGCATGCGTGCCCAGCGGGTTGTCGGGGCCCGGCGGCACGTAGTCGGGCCATTCGGGATTGCGCTTCTTCATCGACGGGGTCGGCGCCCAGCTCGGCCCCTCGACCTTGCGGATGACCTCGGTGCGCCCGCGTCGGGTCAGCTCTTCCGAGACCGGAACGGAGGTCGGGTAGAGCCGGTAGATCGATTGATCCTCTGACCAGTAATGCAACGCGCGCGAGCCGGTATCGACGAGGATCGCCCCATTGCGCAGGCTCGAGAAGTAGGGCTGCCATTCGCGGTTCAGGAAGCCCGAGATGTTGCGGCGCTGGTTTGTGTAACCGTCCGTTTCATATTGCACGATGCCGGCATCGGGGGTCTGGGCGCGCGCAGGCAGAGCCAGCCCTGCGCCGAGGCAGGCTGCACCGCCAAGAAAGGTGCGGCGGTCGAAGGTGGTGCGTTTGATGGACATGTCGCGCTCCGAAAACACGGATTTACAATCGTCGTAAATATAGTGTGAGCGAGTGGCCCCTGCAAATCAAAGATCCCGCGGTGTGCTTGCGCCGCTACAGAGGGGTTTGCGCCTGCAGAAGCAAGCGTGTAAAGCAGTCGGATAGGTCAACAAAGGGCTGACAAAAGATGTTGCGCGCCACCGCTTTCGTGTTTTCCGCCGTTCTTGCTCTGGCTGCCTGCCAGCCGACGAACCAGCAAGCACCGCTTGGCGCCGATGGGCTCCCGCTTCCCAAAGTCTACAATATTACCGCGCGCGAAGCTGCCGTGATCCCGCAACGCGTTCTGGAATCCGTCAACTCTCTGCGCTCCGTGCGCGGGCTCGCGCCGCTGACGTTGAACGCCGCGCTGACCACCGCCGCGCTGGCCCATTCTAAGGACATGGCGGCGCAGAACCGTCCCTGGCATTGGGGTTCCGACGGCTCCTCGCCGCGTGACCGCGTGGCGCGCGCCGGCTATCCGGGCACCTATGAGGGCGAGAACCTCTCGGAGACCTACGAGACCGAGATGGAAACCCTCTCGAGCTGGATGTCGAACGAAGTGACGCGCGACGTGATCCTTGATCCGCGCGCGACCCAGATGGGCTTCAGCTGGTATCAGGAACCTTCGGGCAAGATCTGGTGGACGATGGTGACCGGCAGCTGAGCCTGCCCCATCCGATTTCCACGAAAAAGGGCCCCGCTTGGGGCCCTTCGCATGTCAGGGGAAGATGAAGATCGGGGTGCCGTCTTGCACCATCGCGTAGATCTCCCGGATCTCCTTGTCCTTCACGGCGATGCAACCTGCCGTCCAGTCCTTGCCACGACCCTTGTTCTTGCCGTCGCGCCCGTGGATGAAGATGTCGCCGCCCGCTTTCTTGCCCTGCGATTGCGCAAAGGCGACCTGCTGCGGATTCGGATAGCTGATCCCGATCGAGAGGTAATAGGCCGAATTCGGGTTGCGGCGGTTGATGTAATAGAAGCCTTCGGGCGTCTTGCCGTCGCCTTCGAACTGCTTCGGCCCGATCGGATCGCCGCCGAGCCCGATCTTGTATTTCTTCAGAACCTCATCGCCATGCAGCAGATACATCATCCGGTTGGCCTTGAAGACCTGGATCTGCGTAACG
This sequence comes from Thioclava pacifica DSM 10166, assembly GCF_000714535.1. Classification (GTDB taxonomy): domain Bacteria; phylum Pseudomonadota; class Alphaproteobacteria; order Rhodobacterales; family Rhodobacteraceae; genus Thioclava; species Thioclava pacifica. Next base: position 523,837 of record NZ_AUND01000012.1, read on the forward strand.
ACGGGGCCGTCATAGGTGATGAATTTCCCTGAATCGCCGCAGGCGGCGAGGGTAGCTAGGGCGCATCCGCCCAGGAGGAGGGTTCGACGGTTCATGATAAGCCTGTTCACGGGTCACTGCTCTTTTGGCCCTTTTTACCCGATTTCAGGCGTGCCTTCTAGCGGGTGAAGAGCGCCGCAAGCTCGACATGCGCGGAAAAGCGAAACTGATCGACCACGAGCAATTTCTCGAGCGTGAAGCCCGCTTTGATCAGGGTCTCGGCGTCGCGCGCGAAGGTGACCGGGTTGCAGGAGACGTGGATCAGACGCGGCAGCGGTGAGGTGGCGATCTCCGCGATCTGGGCCTGCGCACCCGCGCGGGGCGGGTCGATCACCACGGCGTCGAACGTCGCCAGTTCATCGGGCAGAAGCGGCCTGCGGAAAAGATCGCGCGTCTCGCTCGTGATCCGGTGCAGGCCCTGCGCCTGCCGCCAGCCCTGATCGAGCGCGTCGATCATCGCCGCCGACCCTTCGACAGCATGAACCTCAGCCTGTTCGGCCAGTGGCAGCGCGAAGGTGCCACAGCCCGCGAAGAGATCGGCCACGCGCTGAGCCGAACCCACCGCAGCTTTGGCAAAGGCCACAAGCGCGGCCTCCCCATGATGGGTCGCTTGCAGGAAAGCGCCGGGCGGGGGCACGACCTGCGCCTTGCCGAAGCGCTGAATGGTCGGACGGCGGGCAGCGATGATTTCATCGTTCCAGCTGAGACGGGCGAGATCATGCTCACGTGCAAGACCTGACAAAGTCTCGAATTGTGCTGGATCAGGGTCTTTTCCACCCGACGCGGCGATCTCCAGCCCCGCCTCCGACAGCGTCACGGCGAAGGCAATTTCGCCTTTGCGCGAGCCCGCCAGCGCCGTCGCCTCGTTCAGAAGCGGCACGACCGCGAGCAGTTCCGGACGCAGGATCAGGCAATGCGGGATCTCGACCACCGTATCGGAGGCGCGTGCGTGAAACCCGACAAGCGTGCCCTTTTTCGTGCGTCGCCCCGAAAAGGTCGCCCGACGACGCGAGTGCAGCGGTGATGTCGAGATAGTCATCTCGGGCACGGACAGCCCGCGCGCGCTCAGTGCTTGGCGCACGACGTCCATCTTCCATTCGGCGGTGAAGCCTTCCGAGGCGTGCTGCATCACGCAGCCCCCGCACGACCGATAATGCGGGCAAGGCGCCTTCACGCGTTCGGACGAAGGGGTAACGACCTTCGGCTGGGCAATGCGCCCGTCCTCCACCTCTCCCTCGACCACTTCGCCGGGCAGAGCCATTGCTACATGCACGGTCCCCTCGGGGCCATGCGCCACGCCATCAGCGTGCAGGGACAGACGTTCTATCTCGTAATTCATGCGATCCATCTACTCTCGTCGAACGCGCCCGAAAAGACCCTATTCTGCTGCATCCTCGGCCTCATCGCAGAGGAGAAAACCGCCAGATTGGCGTGCCCAATACCGCGCATAGAGCCCGTTTGCCGTAAGCAGCTCCTCGTGGCTTCCCTGTTCCACGATCCGGCCCTCGTCCAGAACTACGATCCGGTCCATCTCGGCAATCGTGCTGAGCCGGTGCGCGATCGCCAGCACGGTCTTGCCCGCCATAACCCGGTGAAGCGCGCGCTGGATCTGTGCCTCGACCTCCGAGTCGAGCGCCGAGGTCGCCTCGTCCAGCACAAGAATCGGGGCATCCTTCAGGAAGGCCCGGGCCAGCGCGATCCGCTGCCGCTGTCCGCCCGACAGCTTCACGCCACGCTCGCCCAGCTTCGCCTCGTAGCCGCGATTGCCCTCGTGATCGACCAGCTCGCGAATGAACCCATCCGCCTCGGCCTGTTCGGCCGCTGCGATCAGCTCCGCCTCGCTGGCATCGGGGCGTCCATACAGGATGTTCTCGCGCGCCGAACGATTGAACATCGCAGTCTCCTGAGTGACCATCGCGATCTGCCGCCTCAGGCTCTCCTGGGTGACGCGGCGAATGTCTGTCCCGTCGATCAGGATGGCACCTTTTTCGGCGTCGTAGAGCCTTAAAAGAAGCGAAACGAGGGTCGATTTCCCGGCGCCTGACGCGCCAACGATACCGATCCGCTCACCCGCCTGGATCGTCAGGTCGATCCCCTCGACGCCGCCGCTTTGCCGCCCATAGGCGAAATCGACATGGTCGAAGCGGATTTCACCCGCCACGCGCCCCAGCTCGGTTGCGTCAGGTGCATCGGTCAGCCCGTAGCCGCGCGCGAGCGTCCGCATCCCGTCCTCGACCTCGCCGATATGGGTCCAGAGCCCCATCAGCGCGGTCGACACCCAACCCGACATCTGTGCCAGCCGGATCGCGATGGCCCCGGAGGCCGCGATATCGCCCGCGCTTGCCGCGCCTTGCGACCAGAGCAGGATTGCGCCGCCGACCAGCATCACCGGCAGCACGCCGGAATAGGCCATCTGCACCGTGCGATAGGTGGCCGAGATGCGCCCGAAAGACACTGTTGCGGCCCGAAACCGTTCCATCGCGCCCAAGGCGGCGCGATCTTCATGTTCCGCATGGGCGAAGAGTTTGACCGTCTTGATATTGGTGATCGTGTCGACGACCTGCCCCGTCACCATCGCCCGTGCCGAGGCCCGGGCCTTGGAGTGACCGCGCACTTTCGGCAGGAAGGCCCGGATCAGAAAGCCCAGTCCGATCGCCCAGAGCACAAGCCCGAGCGCGCCCCAGCGGTCGATCCCGAGAAGGAGCAGGACAGAACCCAGCACCGAGGCCGCGGCGAAAAGCGCGGTATTGATCGTCTCGGCCACGGTATCGGTCACGGCGCGTGCGGTCTGCATCTGCTTCTGCGCGATGCGGCCTGCGAAATCGTTGTCGAAGAAGGTCACGTCCTGACCCATCGTCCAGCGATGCAGCCTCGAGAGGACCAGCGGCAGGATATTCGGAAGGATCAAGAGATTGGTGGTCGCCGAGGAGGCGGCGAAGGCCAGCGGGCGCAGGATCAGGTAGAAGCCGATGAAGAGCGCAAGCAGCCCCGCATTCTCGGCCAGCACCTGATCCGGGGCCGAGGCCAGCGCCGCGTCGATCACGCGCCCCAGAAGCCAGGCGGAAACGACCTCCATCGAGCCCGCCAGCACCGAGGCGAGGCCCGCCACCGTCATCACCTTGCCCGCGCCCGAGAGGCACCAGCGCAGGAATGCGCCCAGCGTATGCGGTGGGGGGCCAGAGGCTTTGGAGAAGGGGTCGATCATCAGCGGCTCGCTTTCATCCCCAGCATATAGACCAGCGCCTCAGCCGAGCAACGCCTCGCGGCTCAACGTGAAGCCCGAAGCTATCCAGCGGGTTTCGAGCTCGCGCAGGCGATCGCCCAGTGCCTTCCCCTGATAGGCGGGCATCAGATCTGTGGCCGAGACGGGAAATTGCTGTTTTGCGCCGAAACAGACCCTGTTTTGCCAGTTCTCCGGCATCTCCTGACCCATGACGGCATGGCGCAAAAGGAGCGCATCAGCCCCGGTCTCGGCGCCGAAGCGATACCCCAAGACCTCAGGGGCATCGCCACTTGCCAGAGCTTCGCGCAATGTCTCGAGCCGCCGGGAATCCTTGTTCGACAGGCGCAGGCGCTCCGCAACGTTTTCGCCACCCAAGGCGGCGAGGCGGCGGATCGCGTCCGCGGGTCGGTCTTCGAGATGCACAAGCGGAGCGAGCGCCGTCGCATCGGCGCCGGGCAACACCGCTGTGAGAGCCCCGCTCTGCGCCATTGCCGCCACCGCGTGAGAGGGGTCGGGCGCGGCCAGCAGCTTGCGCATCTCAGCCCCCACGCGTTCGCGCGAAAGCGTCTCTATTCCAGCGATATTCGCGGCGCAGGCGGCGAGGCCGTCGCCATCGAGATCGCGGCCATACCAGGCGGTGAAACGGAAGAAGCGCAGGATCCGCAGGTAATCCTCACGGATACGCTCCTCGGCCTCGCCGACAAAGCGGACATGGCGCGCGTCGAGATCGGCCAGCCCGGTGCCGAGCGGGTCGATGACCTCCCCATCGGCGCGGGCATAAAGCGCATTCATCGTGAAATCGCGGCGCGCGGCATCCTCGGCGATGTTATCCGAGAAGGCGACCGTCGCGTGGCGGCCATGCGTCTCTACATCGCGGCGAAAGGTGGTGATCTCATGCGGGTAATGCTCGGAGACGACGGTGATCGTGCCGTGGTCGATCCCGGTGGGCACGGGCTTCAGATCGGCTGCTTTCGCTAGCTCGATCACCCGTTCGGGCAGCGCATCGGTAGCGATGTCGATATCATGGACAGGCTGGTCGATCGCGCCGTTGCGCACGCAGCCACCCACGAGATAGGCCTGATGCCCCCCCGTCTCGAGCATCGCCAGCACGCGTTGGGTATGCGTGGCCTCGATCCAGTCTCCGGTCAGTTTCATTGCGCCATCCGGTCCGCCAATGCCCGCAATATACGCGCGGTGGCGCCCCAGATGTAATAGGGCCCGTAGGGGGCCACGAAATAGCTGCGCCGTGCGCCGCGCCAGCGTCGGGATTCGACGCGGAATTTCGTTGGATTCGAGACATGGGAGAGCGGCACAGTGAAGGCCTCTGCCACTTCGCCTGCCTCGGGGGTGATCTCGAACGGGGTGTGGATCCGGGCAAGGACCGGGGTCACGAGGAAAGAGGTCACCGTTTCATGCGGATCGAGCGTCCCGAGGATTTCGACATTGCCGCTGGGCAAGCCGATTTCTTCGCGCGCCTCGCGTAGCGCCGCGCCCACCGGGCCATCGTCCTGAGGGTCCACCTTGCCGCCGGGAAAGGCGATCTGGCCGGGGTGGTGGCGTAGATGCGAGCTGCGCTTCGTCAGGTGCAGCCGGGGCTCGCCCTCGAAACAGTCGAAGGCGACCAGCACGCCAGCGGGGCGGAGAATGCGATCCGCTGGCAGGACAGTACCGGGGTTCAGGTCGTAGTCGGATGAAGGCCGCCCCGGTCTTGCCAAGGCGGCCAGAACCGGGGCGAGCGGATCACTCATCCGATGCCTCGCGCGGTGTTCCATCCGGGTTTTTCTGGGCTTCGAAGCCGAGCGTCAGCGGATCGAACTCGTAATGCGCGCCGCAGAACTGGCAATCGGCGGTGACCCTGCCGTCATCGGTGGTCATGTGACCGATATCGCGCGCCGAGTAGATCGAGAGCGACTGGCGCACGCGATCGGCCGAGCAGGTGCAGCCGAATTCAACCCGCTGCGGATCGAAGACACGCGGGGCTTCCTCGTGGAACAGACGCACCAACAGCTCTGTCGGCTGTACGGTCGGGCCGATCAGCTCCATGTCCTCGACCGTGTCGAGCAGGATATTGGCACGCGCCCAGTTCTCGCCCTCTTCGCCATCGAGAATATCGTCAGCGGTCAGAAGGCCCATATCGCCCGAGCCGTCTTTCGCCGCGAAAGGAGAGGCGGGCGGCATGTGCTGGAGCATGACGCCACCGGCGCGCCAACTCTCGCCCTGACCGGGCAGGATCGACCGCCCGAAGGAGAGCGAGAAGCGGGTCGGCAACTGCTCGGACTGCGCGAAATAGGCCTCGGCGCATGCGCGTAGTGACCCTTCGCTGAGCGGCGTGATGCCCTGATAGGGCGTGGTGCCCTTCCCTTGGTCGATCAGGATCGCGAAATAGCCCTTCCCGATCTGCTCGAACGGATCCGCCTTGGGATCGAGCCGCTCGGGGTCGAAGCTCGCCCAGGCGCGGATGCGCGCGGGTGCGCCCTCTTTCTCGGGGGCATAGTAATCGGTGGCGATAATGCGGATCGGACCGTTGCCGCGCACCTGAAGCGAGAGCTTCCAGCGCAGCTTGATCGTCTGGCCGATCAGCGCTGTCAGCAACGCGGCCTCGGCGACGAGCATCTCGACGGCGCGGGGGTATTCATGTTGCGACAGGACGTTGTCGAGCACGCCATCGAGGCGCGCGACGCGACCGCGGATATCCGAGCGGTCGAGCTGGAACGGCAGTACGGTGTCGTCCCATGCGATTTGGGATAGCTTGGACATGGTGCTCCTGAGGGGCTCCTAGGGGGTTTTCGGGCAGCGCGGAGCCTGCCATACAGCCCCAATATAGGCGTCGCAACCACAGACCCAAGGGTGAGCCAATGATCGCACGGTTCGGAGAGCGGGTGAAACAAGGCCAGAGCTACACGCTGCGGCCCGGTGCCTATGCGGTGTTGATCCGCGACGGGCGCGTGCTGGTGACGTTCCAGGAAACGCCGGTGCCTGAGTTTCAGCTACCCGGTGGCGGCATCGACCCCGGTGAGGGGCAGATCAACGCCCTGCATCGCGAGGTCTACGAGGAGACCGGCTGGTCGATCGGCAATTTGCGGCGGCTCGGGGCCTATCGACGCTTCACCTACATGCCCGAATACGACCTCTGGGCGGAGAAACTCTGCTCGATCTGGATGGCGCGTCCGGTGCTCTGTCGAGGCGCGCCAAGCGAGCCCGGTCATAGTGCCTATTGGCTGGATCCGGGCGAAGCCATTGAACTTCTTGCCAATGACGGCGACCGGGCCTTCCTGATGCGCGTTTTGCAACAATTCTGAGGCGTGCGGCGCAATCTGCGGTTGCGAAACGCTAAACCTATGCGATTGCACAACAATTTGTCACGCGGCGTAAACAAAACTCTAGCCGTAGTGCCGACTTATGTGTAATAAAACATCAATAATAAGTTAAGTTCACCTTTTGGTGAGCGGGACTGGACGTTCAATAAGTCCAGCCTAAGAGGCGGAGCGAGTATTATGGTAAAGTCGATTGACTTTGCCCTGCGCGATGGCGCGGGCACGGTGATCTATGGGTCTGTTTCCGGTGATAGTGCCGGAGAGTTCATTCAGGTTGGGGCCGACGAGGACATCTCGCTCAATCTGCGCAAGGCAAACATCCTCAAATATGAGAAACTTGACGGCGATCTGGTCGTGACGCTGGCCGATGGCCGCACGATCACGCTGCATGGGTTCTTCATGGCGCCCGAAGGGCAGGAGAACACGTTGCTGATTTCGGCCGATGGTCAAATCCAGCAGGTGACTCTGGAGGATATGGGCAATGGCGTTCTTTTTGCCTCTTATGGCGAGCCGGAGGTGACGGGCGACAAGTGGAGCCCCAATGATCGCCTGGCCTTCCTTGAGGGCGATGAGATCCTCGCGCCCGTTGCCGAAGACGAGACGACCGGCATGGCGGCCTTTGCGCCTGCGCTCATGACGGGGCTCGGTGGCGGTGGCCTGGCGGCGGCGGGGCTGGCCGGTGCGGCGCTTCTGGGCGGCTCGGGTGGTTCGAATGGCGGTGCGTCGATCGCGCCTACCGTTGACGATCCCCAGAGCGAGGCAACGCTGAGCACACAGACCGAAACGCAGGAAGCTGTGGTTTCGGGCACTGGTGAGCCGGGTTCGATCGTGGCCGTGACAATCGGCGATCAGAGCCAGAGCGTCGAGATCGGTCCGGGTGGCACCTGGGAGGTGATCTTTAGCGACGAAACGCTGCCCTCCGACGGCGATCACGAGGCTGTTGTCGAGGTGACTGCGCCGGATGGGAGCGAATATACGCTCGATGGTCCGGGCTTCCTGATCGACATGACGCCGCCGGATGTGGCGATCACCGAAGGTGCGGGCTCGACCGGCGATGTCGAGAACCTGCTCGAATATGCGGATGGGATCACCGTCTCGGGCGGTGGCGAGCCGGGGGCGGCAATCACTGTCGAGGTCATGGGCCAGACCCAATCGACCACCGTCGGTTCGGATGGCAGCTGGTCGGTCACCTTCGCGCAGGATCAGCTTCCGGGCGGCACGTACGAGGCCGCGATGACTGTCACGGCAACCGATGCGCTGGGCAATGTCACGACCCTGAGCGACACCCTCGCGGTCGATACCGAACCGCATCCGATCAGCTTCGACACGGTCGCGGGCGATGACGTGATCAACCTCGTCGAACAACAGGCCGGTGTGACGATCACCGGACAATCCACGCCGGGTGCGCAGATGGTGATCTCGCTGGGCGGAGTGGAGCTGCCGGCGACGGTCGATGCGAGCGGCCAATGGTCGGTGACCTTCTCGCCGGCGCAGATTGGTACCGGTGAGCGCGAACTGACGTTCACCGCGACGACGACTGATGCGGCGGGCAATGTCTCGACGCAGAGCCATGCGGTTCAGCTCGACACCGTCGGTCAGGTCGCCTTCTCGAGCGATCCGATCACCGCTGATGACGTGGTCAATGCGCAAGAGGCAGGCCGCATCACACTGAGCGGCACGTCCGAGCCCGGCACGCAATCGGTGACGGTCAGCTTCGCAGGTCAGACCCTGCCGGCCACGGTCGGCGCGGATGGCAGCTGGAGCGTGGACGTGACCGGCGCGGCTCTGTCCACAGGCACTTACGAGGCGCGGGTCAGCGCTGTCGATGCGGCGGGCAACACGGTCTCGGCGACCCGTTCGGTGAGCGTCGATCTGGAAACCAATGTCGCAGTCGATATCGGGCAGGCGGGCGGTGATGATCTGCTCAACGCGGTCGAGGCGACTTCCGGACTCACGATCACCGGCAGCGCCGAGTCGGGCGCGACCGTTCAGGTGAATTTCGAGGGCACCACGCGGACGGTTCAGGCCGATGCGTCGGGCAACTGGAGCGCCAGCTTCAGTGCTGCCGAAGTGCCCGCGGGCACCTATGACGCGACGGTCAGCGTTCTTGCCACCGACCTCGCGGGGAATACCGCGCAGGCGAGCCATGTGCTCCGTGTCGATACCGAGGTGCAGAACCTGACCCATGCCACCCCGACCCCGAATGCGATCCTCGCGGATGGGATCGTCAATGCGACGGAAGCGGCGGGCGGGCTCGTGGTGAGCGGCACCGTTGAGGCGGGCAGCGCGGTTACCGTGCAGCTTGGCTCGGGCGTCACCATCGCAGCGACCGTAACCGGTACGAGCTGGAGCGCGACAATCCCCGCCTCCGCCTTGCCGAATGAGGAAATGCAAGAGGTGCTCAGCGTTCGCGCCACCGATGCAAGCGGCAACGCGGCACTCCAGCAAAGTGTCATCACCTTCGACCCGCTTGTACGCGATTTCACGATTTCCGCGAGTGTCGCTGGCGACGGGATCGTCAATGCCGAGGAGGCCGAGCGCGGCTTTGCGATTTCGGGCACGGTCGAGCCGGGCGCGACGGTGCAGGTGGTGCTGGCCAATGGCGTGACGCAAACATTGGTGGCAGGTGCCGACGGGCAATGGAGTGCGCAGTTCAGCGGTGCCGACCTGCCGGGCAGCGAAGGCACGATGACTTATCAGGTCTTCGCTACGGACGTGGTGGGCAACGTCTCGCAAACCGATGGCAGCTTCACCTATGACCTCGTTGCGCCGGAGTCTCCCGATATCATCGGCTTCTCGCGGGTCGAAACCGGGCTCGTGGGGTTGCTCATCGAGAATGCCGACGATCCGCTGGACTTTGCGGCGGTCGATGCTGGCGGTGCGGTCTCCGAAGTGTCCCTCGACGGCGCGCCGGTCGTGCGCAGCGCCTACACCTCCTATGATTTCCAGAGCACGGTGCCCAATGGCTCTTATCTGGTGGTCTCGGATACCGATGCGGCGGGCAACGAGGCGGCGACGCTGCTCGTGGTCGACAATAACGCGGCGGTCACGGTGGATCTCAACCGGGCGGGCCTATCTGACTTCGACTTCGCCGAGATTGACCTGAGCTTCGCGCCCGAGGCCGAACTCACGATCACCGAGGCGCAGATCAAGGCGCTTACCGGGCCGGACAATACGATCGCGATCGAGGGCAATGACAACGACCACGTCACCGCTCTGGGGGCGCTCGATACCGGTCTGACCACCACGGTCGATGGGCATGACATGAGCATCTACACGCTCGGCGATACGACCCTGCTGATCGATGACGAAATCACCAATGTGACGATCTGACGGGGGCGGAGAGGATGCGCCGGACACAGCCAGTTCACCATCGCCGTCGCGGTCTTCGCGGGGCAATGGTGCTTGCCGGAACGGTGGCGCTGTCGGGTTGTCTGGCCGACGGTACGCCTTTCCCGACGCGCAATGCGGTCGATCCGGCCTCTGCGCCGCTCGCGGCCGGTATCGCGCGCAAACCCGGGACGGATGCGCAAAGCTCTGAGCTGATCGCCGATCTCGCGGCGCGCCGGTCTATTCTGCCTGCGACCGGACCCTATGCAGAGGTTGCGCAGGCGGTGCTGGATCATTCCGCAGGCGCCGCGCAGGCCGAATTGCGGGTCGCGCGGTTGACCGCGCAGGCGAAGTCGAAGAACTGGCTGCCCCAGATCGGGCCGAGCGTGAGCCTGTCGAGCCTCGGCGATCTCGTGACTCAGCTGGTGATGGAGCAGGTGATCTTCGACAACGGCGCGAAGAAGGCCGAACGCGATTTCGCCGCCGCCGATGTCGAGGTGGCTGCGGTCGAGCTCTCTCAGGAGATGAACGACACCGTCTATGACGGGCTGAAATTCTACATTTCGGGGCTGAAGGCCGAGGCGCAGGCCGAAGTCGCGAGCGCCAACGCCCGGCAGCTTTCCGAGTTCGAACGTATCTTGCGCGAACGTGCGAAGGGCGGGCTGTCGGATCTCTCCGAGGTCGGGTTCGTTGCGCAGAAACGCCATGAGGCCGAGGCCGAAGCGCAGGCCGACCGGCAGGCGGCGCAGGCGGCACGGACGCAGCTCGCGACGATGAGCGATCAACCGATGCAGCACCTGACCGGCCTGTCCAACGTGGCGCTGCCGGTGGCCGCGCCCGAGCCACTCGCGGTCAAGCGCGCCGAAGGCGAAGCGGCGCGGGCCGAAGCGGAAGCACAGCTCGCCAAGGCTGGTCACCTTCCGGGCCTCGCGCTGCGCGCAGGCGCTGGCGAAGGCAAACCGACACTTGGCGTGAATATGGGTATGACTCAGATGCTGGGCTTTGGCCGGGGCGATACGCTCGCAGCGATCGAGGCTGGGGCCGAGGCGGGACAGGCACGCGTTGCGAAGGCGCGGCAGGACAGCGCCCGCAGCCTGTCGGCACTTCAGGTCAGGCTCACGGATTTACGCGCCCGCGAGATGCGAGATGCCGCCCTTGTCGAGGAGGCCGAGTCGGGGCTCGCGCTCTTCAAACGGCAATACAAGATGGGCCGCCGCCGGCTGATGGAGCTGGTCGGCAATTACGAAAGCTACGCCGCGATGAAACGTGCGCAGGTGGGGCTTCGCTACGAGATCGCGCTGACCGAGCTGGAGATCGCGCGGGTGCAGGGGCTTCTGGTCGATGGAAGCCGGATATGAGGAGGTGGCAGGCGGGTGACTGATCGCGTCATCGCGTTCGACATCAATGCCGCCCGCGTGAGCGGGGCGGCCGATGGAGTCATGCCGCGTCCCGCCATCTCGCCCAGCGGCCCCAGCCCCGATCAGCGCCTCGTCCGGGCGAAGGCCCGAGCCGAACTGGCCAGCGCCTATGCCGGGCTTCTGGGCGCGGAACTGCCCGCCTCAGATGTGCTTGAACAGATGCTGCTCGCGATCGGAGAGGCGACCGAAAGTGGCGCCACGATCAAACCCGAGAGTATCGCCGCGGTACTGCGGGTCGCTGGCATGACGGCCTCGGTCGAGTCGATCGACGCGCTTACCCCCGGCCAGTGGCCAGCACTTGCGCAGATGGCGAACGGGCAGATGGTGCTCGTCGCCGCGCAGGAGGGCGAGAGCCTTTTCATCTATGACAAGACCTGCCCCGATCAGCGTGCGGAGGTGCCGCTGCGCGAGTTCTCTCCGCATTTTTCCGGCCGGATCATCCGCGCGCGTACCTCGCTGCGCCAGCTTGAGGAACGCCATATCGGCGAGGACACGAAAGGCCATTGGTTCTGGGGGGCGTTCCGCACGCAACGCCGCGCCTTTGCCGAGGTCGCACTTGGCTCGCTCTTCGCCAACATCCTCGCGGTGGCGGTCGCGCTGTTCTCGCTCCAGGTCTATGACCGGGTGATCCCGCATCAATCCGAAAGCACGCTCTGGGTACTTGCGCTTGGCGCGGGGCTCGCGCTGGTGCTGGAGATGGGGCTGAAACTCGCGCGCTCCGGCCTGATGGATCTCGCCGGGCGGCGGATCGAACTCTCGGTGCAGGGCCTTCTGATGGATCGCCTTCTGGGGATGAAGGCTGCGCCCGAGAAACGCGCGCCCAGCCAGCTTTTCGCCGCGATGCGCGAGTTCTCCTCGGTGCGCGAGTTCTTCACCGCCTCGACCATCGGCACGCTGGCCGATATCCCCTTCCTCTTCGTCTTCCTGATCCTCGTCGCCTCGATCGGTGGCCCGCTGGTCTTCGTGCTGATCGCAGGGGCGGTGCTCATGGTGGTGCCGGGAATGTTCCTGCAAAAGAAGATGGTCGCGTTGAGCCAGTCGACGCAAGGCGCCTCGAGCCGCGCGAGCCGCCTGTTGCACGAAGCGATCTACGAACATGAAACCGTCGCCACCACGCGCGGCGCTGACCGGATCAAGCGGATCTGGGAGGAGCTGACGACGCTCTCGGCAGTGAAAAGCTCTGAGCAGCGCAAGCTCGCCTCGGCGCTGACCTACTGGGCGCAGATGATCCAGCAGGGCACCTATATCACCGCGGTCGTTATCGGCGCCTACATGGTGTTCGCAGGCGAATTCACCGTCGGCTCGATCATCGCCATCGGTATCCTGACCTCGCGCACGCTCGCGCCGCTGACGCAACTGGCGGGCACGCTGGCGCGCTGGTCGAACGTGAAATCGGCTCTGGTTGGGCTCGATGCGATCGCTGGGGCCGAGCAGGTCCAGAGCGCGGGCCGCCGCTACTTGCGCGCCGAGACGCTGCGCGGTGCGTTCGAGCTGCGCCATCTCGAATTCCGTTATGACCCGGAGGCCGCACCCACCGTCGAGATCGCGGGGCTCGCGATCCCGCAAGGGCAGCGCGTGGCGGTGCTGGGCGCAAATGGCTCGGGGAAATCGACCCTGCTCAAGCTTCTTGCAGGGCTTTACGAGCCGCAAAACGGCCGGCTGCTACTCGACGGGATCGATATCGGTCAGATCCACCCGCGCGATCTGCGGCGCAGCGTGGGCTATCTTAGTCAGGACGTGCGGCTTTTCGCGGGGACCCTCCGCGATAATCTCAACCTCACCCAGCTCGAACGAGACGACGAACGGCTCTATGCCGCGCTCGATTTCGCAGGCCTCGGGCCGTTCCTGCGCAACCATCCGCGCGGCCTCGACCTGCCGATCCGCGATGGCGGCGAGGGGCTTTCAGTCGGCCAGCGCCAGTCGATCGGCTGGGCGCGGCTTTGGTTGCAGGATCCGCAGGTGGTGATCCTCGATGAGCCGACCGCCGCCCTCGACACCACGCTGGAGACCACGCTGGTCAGTCGCCTCGATGGCTGGTTGGGTGATCGCACCGCGATCATCGCCACCCATCGCGTACCGATATTGTCGCTCACCGGCCGCACGCTGATCCTGCAAAACGGCCGTCTGGCGGTCGACGGTCCACGCGATGCGGTGCTCGCCCATCTCAATCAAGCGAAGGGGGCGCAGGCATGACGACGATCGACCACGCAGCCCTTCAGGACAGCTCGCGCAGACTGTCGCTCACGATCTGGATCGTCGTTGCGGCGATCGTGATCTTCCTGCTTTGGGCCTCGATGGCTTGGGTCGATCAGATCGTACGTGGCCCCGGCGAAATCACCTCCTCGGCCAAGCCGCAGATCATCCAGAACCTCGAAGGCGGGATCCTTGCGGAGCTTTACGTCGGCGAGGGTGATGTGGTCGAGCCGGGGCAGGTCATCGCGCGGCTGCAATCGACGCAATATCAGACCCAGGTCGACGATCTCGAAGATCAGATCGCGGCGCTGGAGATAAAACGTGCACGGCTCGAGGCGGAGATGTCGGGGCGCGACACGTTTGAGGTAACCGAAGCACAGCGTCGGCTGGTGCCGGAGATCGTGGCCTCGGAAAGCGCGCTTCTCAAGGCGCGTCTGGCCGATGTGTCGGCGCGTGCGAAAGGGGCGAAGAACGTGATGGCCCAGGCACGCGAGGAGCTCGATCTGGTCGAGCGGATGTACAAGAAGGACGTGGCGCCGCTGATAGAGGTGACGCGGGCGCGCAAGACCTTTTCAGATGCCGAGCGCGCCTGGCGTGAGATCGATACGAAGGCTGCATTGGAGCGGGCCGCCGAACATTCCGACGTTCTGGGCAAGCTCGCCACGCTGCGCCAACAGCTCAAGCTGGCCGAGGATCAGCTCGACCGGACCGTGCTTACCGCGCCGATGCGCGGGGTGGTCAACAAGTTGCCGGTGGCGACGATCGGCGGAGTGGTAAGGCCTGGCGAAGAGATCGCTCAGATCATCCCGCTCGACGAGGCGCTGGTGCTCGAAGCGCGCATAGCGCCGCGTGACATCGCCCATGTTCAGCCCGGACAAGAGGCGACGATCAAGCTCTCGGCCTACGATTACACGATTTATGGCAGCCTGCATGGTACGGTCACGCTGGTCTCGGCCGATACGTTCAAGGACGAGCGCAAACCCGATGGCGATCCCCATTACAAGGTGACGATCTCGGTCGATCTTGCGGATCTGCCCGCGCGTCAGAAACAGCTCGAGATCCGGCCCGGGATGCAGGCGGTGGTGGAGCTGCACACGGGTGAGAAGACAGTGCTGCAATATCTGCTCAAACCGCTCTACAAATCGCGTGAGGCTCTGCGCGAGCCCTGAACGCGGCCCGGGCCACGGAACTCGAATATCGCGGCCGATACATCGTCGGTGATGTCGCCGGCGGTGTAAGCCTCGATCTCCCACAAGATCGCGTCGAGAAAGTCGGGGCCCCTCAGTCCTGCGAATTTTCGGATGAGCGTCGCGAGAGCGGTCTCGTCGATCATGATGCCGTCGGGGTCGGTCGCCTCGGTGATCCCGTCCGAGATCAGGAGCAGCCGGTCGCCGGGTGCGAGACGGGTGCTGACCGATACATACTGCGCGCCGGGGATCAGCCCGATCGGCAAACCGCCTTGGCCCAGAAACTCGACCCGTCCGTCCCGGCGTTGCACCACCGGGTAGGGATGGCCCGCCTGCACCAGTTCGATCTGTCCCGTCGCAAGGTCGATATCGGCATAGACCAGCGTCAGGTAGCTCTCGGTCTGCATCTCCTCGAGCACGAGATCGTTCATCATCTGCGCTACCTCCGCGGGCGGACGGCTGGCGAAACTGTCGCGCCCGGTGGGGATCAAGGCGATGTTCTGCGCGGGCCATGTCCCCGACAGGTATCCCGCCACCCGCGCCATCATCAGCGCCGAGGTTATCCCGTGACCCGAGACATCGATTCCATACAGGCCAACACGTGTCTCGTTGATCGGGAAGAAGCCGACGAGATCCCCGCCCACATGGCCGGTCGGGCGCAACATGAGCGAGGCCGCGCCCGCGCCGAAGTCGCGATGGCGGTCGCGCACGAGGCTTTGCTGCAGCTTGCGCGCTTCTTGCAGGTCGCGCTCGATCACGTCCTGCGCGGCGCGCAAGAGGTTGTTCTTCGCGCTGAGCTCTTCCTGCATCGAGAGGATGCGGCTGCCCGCGCTGAGCCTTGCGCGCAGCTCCTCTCCGTTCACAGGTTTGGACAGAAAATCATCCGCGCCGCTTTCGAGTCCGCGCGTGACATCGGTCTTTTCCGCCTTCGAGGTGAGCAGGATGAAATAGCCGTAGCTGCGCCGATCCATGGCGCGAAAGGCCTGACAGAACTCCGGTCCGGTCATGCCCGTCATCATCCAGTCGGAGATCACGATGTCGGGCTCTGTCCGGGCGCAGATCACCATTGCCTCTTCCGCGCTGCCGGCTTCGGTGACGCGATAGCCGGAGCGTGACAGCTGCGCCGAGAGGATGCGGCGTTGCATGCGGCTGTCATCGACCACGAGGACATGGCGCGGCGCCCCCGGCTTGGGGGGCGCGGGATCAAGAGGGGGCGCGTCGTAGCTCGCAGCCATATGTGTCATCCGTTGCCGCACGCTGCTATAAGGCTAGGAATGCGCTAAGAATTCGTGAAAATTTCTTGCCCGATCGCCTTTAAGTCTTTCGCAAGCTTTCGCCGCTACGGTCGATCCCCGGTGAAGGTAACTCGGTGGCCGGAGGGTTGGATGATTGATTGGGAACGCGTGCGCGAATTGCGCGGAGAGATCGGCGCGGATGGGTTCGCGGAAGTGGTCGAGCTTTTCCTCGACGAAGTCGAAGCGGTCGTGATGACGCTTGGGTCGCGCCCTGCCCGGCTGGAGGAGGATCTGCATTTCCTCAAAGGCTCGGCCTGGAACATCGGCTTTCGTGACTTCGGTGGCATGTGCCAACAAGGCGAACGTCTCGCCGCAGCCGGAGACGGCGGCCGGGTCGATGTCGCCGCGATCCTCGATTGCTACGGGGAGTCGAAGGCGGTGTTCATGGGACGGTTGACGGAGTTCACCGCCGCCGCGTGATCGCCCTCAGATCAGGAATTCTGCGAGGGTCTCGTCTTCGGTGATGTCACGCCAGACGAAGCCTTCGGCATCAAGCTTGGCGAAAAGCTTGGTGAAGTTCTCCGCCCGCTTGGTCTCGATCCCGATCAGGACCGAGCCGAAATTGCGCGCAGATTTCTTCAGGTATTCGAACCGCGCGATATCGTCATCGGGGCCGAGCATCTCGAGAAAGTCGCGCAATGCGCCGGGGCGCTGGGGCAGGCGCAGGATGAAGTATTTCTTCAGACCGGAATAGCGCTGCGCGCGCTCGCGCACTTCCGGCAGGCGTTCGAAGTCGAAATTGCCGCCAGAGGTGATGCAGACCACGCGCTTGCCGCGGATCTCTTCGGCCAGCTCGGGCAGGATGTCGATCGACATCGCGCCGGCAGGCTCGAGCACGATCCCCTCGACATTGAGCATCTCCAGCATGGTGATGCAGATCCGGTCCTCGGGGGCGAGATGGATCATTTCGGGTGTCACCCAGCCAAGTTCGGCGAAGGGCCGCGCGCCGATCCGGGCCACGGCGGCCCCGTCGACAAAACTGTTCACCTGATCGAGCGTGACCGGATGGCCCGCGGCCACGGCAGCCGTCAGGCTCGCCCCGCCCAGGGGCTCAACAAAGCGAAACTTCGTCGCAGGGGCGGTCGCACGCAAATATCCCGTCACCCCGGCGGCGAGACCGCCCCCGCCCACAGGCAGGATCACCAGGTCGGGGGCCTCGCTCATCTGATCGAGTATCTCGACTCCGACCGAGGCCTGCCCTTCAATCACCGATGCGTCGTCGAAGGGGGCGAGAAAATGCGCCCCGGCTTTCGTACAGAACGCCTGCGCGGCGGCCAGCGTGTCGTCGAAATAGTCACCCGTCAGCACGATCTCGATCGCATCGCCGCCGAAGGTGTTGGTCTTGTCGATTTTCTGCTGCGGCGTCGTGACCGGCATGAAGATCGTGCCCTTCACCCCGAAATGGCGGCAGGCGAAAGCCACACCCTGCGCGTGATTTCCCGCACTGGCGCAGACGAAGTGGCTGGCCTCCGGGTCGCTCTCGCGCAGCTTGCGCATCGCGGTAAACGCGCCCCGCAGCTTGTAGCTGCGCACTGGCGTCAGGTCCTCGCGCTTGAGCCAGATCTCCGCGCCAAACCGCGCCGAGAGATGGTCGTTGCGCTGAAGTGGCGTGGGCTCGAAGAGCGCACGCAGGGCACGGGTGGCAGCGAGGGCGGACAGGGCAAATTCACTCATGTCAAAGCCATGCCCAAGCCGGGGCCATCTTGCAAGGGATAAGGTGATTCGGCGGTTCTTCGCGCAAGCCCGAGTCTCGTTCGGCAACGACCTGCGCATTCCGCAAATTCGCCTCGTTTTGGCCCCAATTGCGGTTTAACCATGGTGGGAGTTTGACTGAATTCGATGCCACGGGAGGGCGGGATGAGCCTCAAGAAATACTCGATCGTCGCAATGGTCGCCGCGAGCTTCGTGCTTGCGCCGGTTGCGACGAGCCACTTCACCGGCGCCGATATCGCCATGGCCAAGAACGGCAATGGCGGCGGTAACGGTGGTGGAAATGGCGGCGGCAATGGCGGCGGAAACGGTGGCGGTAACGGGAATGCCGGCGGCAATTCCGGTTCGGCAGGCAAGTCGGCTTCGGCTGGTGGTGCATCGAACCGCGGCAATTCCGGTTCGGTGAAGGCGACTGGCGGCCCGGCCAAGTTCCTCGACGACCTCTTCAGCGGCGGCAAGTCGCAGAAGGCGCAACGCACCGCTTCGCGTTCGAGCACCCAGACCAAGGCAACCAAACGCTCCACCACGCCGACCGAATACGCTGTCTCGGATTCGCCGCGCCCGAATGGCAAGCCGGCGCTGAGTGAGGGCGAGCTGCGCAATCACGGCGCGCTGGCCTCCGAGCTCAAGGGGCTGAACGCGGCTCACGCCAGCCCGACGGCGCTTGCCAACGCTTCGCCCAACAGCCAGGTCGGGCGCATCGCGACCTACCAGGCGGCCGTGGTCGCGGCTGATGCGCTCGGTGAAGAGCTGACGGCTGCGCAGGCAACGCTCGCCGGTCTTGAAGCACAGGACGTTGCAACGCCCGAGGAAATTCAGGCACAGATCGATGCGCTCGATCCCGAGGCCGACGATTACCAGGACCAGCTCGACACGCTCAACGGCCAGATGGAGACCGCGCAAACCTATGCGGACGATCTGGCCGCAGCCCAACAGGCGGTGACCGATCTCGAGGGCGAAATCGCGACGGCAGATCAAGCCGAGCAGGACGCGCTCTCGGCAGCGGCGAACGGCCGCACGCTCTCGCCCGAGGCGATGGCTTATCTGCACGAGCTGCTTGACCTTCCGCCGCCGGAACCGGAGGTCACCGACCCGCCGGCCGATGAGCCGGTCGCCGGAACGACTGACACGGGCACGGAAGAGCCGGTGGACACGACCTCGGAGACCTGAGCCGCGCTCGGATGAAATCGGAAAGGGCCGTCCTGAGGGGCGGCCCTTGTTCATTGGAAAAAAAGCTTCTATTCCGTCGCGGAACAAGAAAACCGGGAGATGCCGCATGTCCGCGCCCAAGAAAGTCGTGCTTGCCTATTCGGGCGGCCTCGATACCTCGATCATCCTGAAATGGCTGCAGACCGAATATGGTTGCGAGGTCATCACCTACACCGCCGATCTCGGTCAGGGTGAGGAGCTGGAACCGGCGCGCCGCAAGGCCGAGATGCTGGGTATCAAGCCGGAGAACATCCACATTCTCGACGCGCGCGAGGAGTTCGTCCGCGATTTCGTCTTCCCGATGTTCCGCGCCAATGCGGTCTATGAGGGGCTTTACCTGCTGGGCACCTCGATCGCGCGCCCGCTGATCTCCAAGCATCTCGTCGAGATCGCGCATCAGCACGGCGCGGATGCGGTGGCGCATGGCGCGACCGGTAAGGGCAACGATCAGGTGCGCTTCGAGCTCTCGGCCTATGCGCTCGACCCCTCGATCAAGGTGATCGCGCCCTGGCGGGAATGGGGCCTGTCCTCGCGCACCAAGCTTCTGGAATTCGCCGAGGCGAACCAGATCCCGATCGCCAAGGACAAGCGCGGCGAAGCGCCCTTCTCGGTCGATGCGAACCTGCTGCACACCTCGTCGGAGGGTAAGGTTCTCGAAGACCCGGCCGATATGGCGCCCGACTATGTCTACCAGCGCACCGACGACCCGGTAACGCAGGCCCCGAACGAGCCCGAATATATCGAGATCGGCTTCGAGAAGGGCGACGCGGTGTCGATCAACGGCGAGGCGATGAGCCCGGCGACGATCCTCACCAAGCTGAATGAATACGGGAAGAAGCACGGCATTGGCCGTCTCGATTTCGTCGAAAACCGCTTCGTCGGCATGAAGTCGCGCGGCGTCTACGAGACCCCCGGCGGTACGATCCTGCTGGAGGCCCACCGTGGCATCGAGCAGATCACGCTCGATAGCGGCGCGGGCCACCTGAAGGACTCGATCATGCCGCGCTATGCCGAGCTGATCTATAACGGCTTCTGGTTCTCGCCCGAGCGCGAGGCGCTGCAGGCGCTGATCGACAAGACGCAGGAATATGTGACCGGCACGGTGAAGCTGATGCTCTTCAAGGGCGCGGCCCGGACCGTGGCGCGCTGGTCGGAGTACTCGCTTTATTCCGAGGCCCACGTGACCTTCGAAGAAGACGCGGGCGCCTATGACCAGAAGGATGCGGCGGGCTTCATCCAGCTCAACGCGCTGCGCCTGAAGCTGATCGCGACCCGCAATGCGCGCGTGAAGAAATGAGCTTTTCGCAGCCCAAGGCCGCCATCGTCACCGTCTCCGACCGCGCGTCGCGCGGCGAATACGAGGACAAGGGCGGTCCGGGCTGCGAGGACTACCTGCGCGGCGTGGTCACCTCGCCGCTCGAGATCGAGCGCCACATCATCCCCGATGGGCGCGAGTCGGTGGCTGAAAAGCTGCGCGAACTCGTCGCCGCCGAGGCCGACCTGATCCTGATCACCGGCGGCACTGGCCCTGCGCCACGTGACGAGACACCCGAAGGCTGCATGGATGTGATCGAGAAGGAGCTTGCGGGCTTCGGCGAGGAAATGCGCCGCGCTTCGCTGCTCGAAGTGCCCACCGCCATCCTGTCGCGCCAATCTGCGGGGATCGCGGGCAAGTCGCTGATCATCATGGTGCCCGGCAAACCCTCGGCCATCGCGACCTGCCTCGACGCGGTCTTCGCCGCCGTGCCCTATTGCCTCGACCTGATCGGCGCAGCCTATATCGAGACCGATCCCGCGCGGATCAAGGCGTTTCGTCCGAAGAAGAAGTAAGAGGGGGCTCTGCCCCCGCCTGCCTGACGGCAGTCTCCCCCGGGATATTTCGAGCAGTTGGAAGGAAGTCCGTCTTTGATTTCCAACTGCTTCAAATATCCCGGGGTGAATTCGCGAATGCGAAGAGGGGCAGCGCCCCTTACCGCTTCACCGCCGCAATGGCGTAGTTCACCGAGAGATCGCGCTCCGAGAGCGACCAGCGCCAGCTGAGCGGGTTGAAGACCATGCCGCGCCGGTCGATCGGGTCGAGCTGCGCGTTTTTCGTCAGCTCGTAAAGCTCATCGGGGGTAATGAATTTCGACCATTCATGCGTGCCCTTGGGCAGCCAGCGCATCACATGCTCGGCGCCGATGATCGCGACCATGTAGCTTTTGGGATTGCGGTTCAGGGTCGAGCAGATCATCAGCCCGCCGGGTTTCATCAGGCTTTCAATCGTGTTCACGAAGCCCTGCGGGTCGGACACATGCTCGATGATTTCCATCGCGAGGACGACGTCGAACTGCTCGCCGCTCGCTGCCAGATCCTCGGCGGCGCAATGGCGGTAGTCGATCTCGAGACCCGATTGTTCGGCATGAAGCTTGGCGACCGGGATGTTGCCCCCGGCGGCATCGGCGCCTACGACCGTCGCCCCGAGCCGCGCCATCGGTTCGGCCAGCAACCCGCCGCCGCAGCCGATATCGAGCAGGCGCAGGCCCTCGAACGGGCGGGGCGCTTTCAGGTCGCGGCCGAACTGCGTCGCGATCTGCGTGGTGATGTAGTCGAGCCGGCAGGGGTTGAGCATATGCAGCGGCTTGAACTTGCCATTCGGGTCCCACCATTCCGCCGCCATCGCCTCGAACTTGGCGACTTCGCTGGGGTCGATGCTGTTTGCCGGATCTGCCATCTCTCTCCTCGCGCTCAATTGCGATCCGCCCATGGCGGGCGCTTCGTTTGATCTATATAGTTCAGCCATGGACAGAACTGCAGGGCAAAAGCGCGCATCGGGCGCCCATCTCTATCCGCCGATCGAACCGTTCGATCAGCGCCGGATCGATGTGGGCGATGGCCATGTGCTCTATGTCGAGCAATCGGGCCATCCCGAGGGCCAGCCGGTCGTGGTCTGTCATGGTGGCCCGGGCGGTGGCTGCTCGCCCACGATGCGGCGGTTCTTCGATCCGCGCCATTATCGGATCATCCTTTTCGATCAACGCGGCTGCGGGCTATCGCGCCCCCATGCGAGCGTGACGGCCAACACGACCTGGCACCTGATCGCCGATATGGAGCAGATCCGGCAGGAGCTGGGCATCGAGCAATGGATGGTCTTCGGCGGCAGCTGGGGCGCGACGCTCGCGCTCTTGTATGCCGAGGCCCATCCCGACCGGGTCGAGGCACTGATTCTTAGAGGCGTGTTCCTGGCGACGCGGGCCGAGCTCGATTGGTTCTATGGCGGTGGCGCGGGGCAGTTCTATCCCGATCTCTGGGCAAACTTCCGGCGTCCGATCCCGGAAGACGAGCAGCACGATCTGATCGGGGCCTATCACAAGCGGCTCTTCTCGGGTGATTACATGGCCGAGGCGCGCTATGGCCGCCATTGGGCGATGTGGGAAAATGCGCTGGCCTCGGTGGCCTTCGACGGCCCGCCCGGCGAGGCCTCCTCGGATTACGCGCGGGCCTTCGCGCGGCTAGAGAACCACTATTTCCAGAACGGTGCTTTCCTCGAGGAAGACGACCAGATTCTGCGCGATCGGCACCTGATCGAGCATATTCCGACGAAGATCGTGCAGGGGCGGCTCGACATGATCTGCCCGCCGATTTCGGCCCATCGGCTGGCGCAAGGCTGGGCGCGTGCGCATCTACAGCTCGTGCCGATGTCGGGCCATGCGCTGAGCGAACCGGGAATCACTGCCGGACTTGTCCGCGCGATGGATGAGCTTAGATCCTGATCCGTAAGGATTTCGATCGGAGCCCGAGACATGACGCTGACCTATTTTCTGCTTTTCCTTGCGGCCTCGGCCGCTGCGGCGGCGACGGGCATCATCTTCAAGCCCGGCGAATGGTATGTGGGTTTGAAGAAACCGGGCTTCACTCCGCCGAATTGGGTGTTCCCGGTGGCCTGGACCTATCTCTACGTCTCGGTCGCCTATGCGGCGGCGCGCGTGGCGGGTGTCGAGGGGAGCCAGATCGCGCTGGCGCTGTTCGCTGTGCAGATCGCGCTCAACACACTCTGGACACCAGTGTTCTTCGGGGCGCATCGACTCGGGATGGGAATGACGGTACTCGTCTGTCTTTGGGCTGCGGTCGTGGCGATGATGCTGGCCTTCTTCCGGTTCGATCTGATTGCGGGGCTTCTGGTGATCCCCTATCTCGCGTGGCTGAGCCTCGCCTCTGCGCTCAACTTCCGGGTCTGGCGCGACAACCGGTCCTGAAGTTTAGCTTGCGGAATCCGCTGCGCAGGACTATATCGCCATCAACAGCGGCGCGCCGGGGTCCAAACCTGACGCCCACCGGAAACGTGTGACGGGCCGCAAGGGCCCGTTTTTTGTTTTGTAGGATCGGAAAGAAAGACATGACCGACCTGATCGCCAAGACCGCCATCGACCGGCGTCTGGCCGAGATCGTGACCCCCGTGATCGAGGGGCTGGGCTTCGAGCTCGTGCGGCTGCGGCTGCAGGGCGGCAAGACGGCTACGCTACAGATCATGGCCGACCGTCCCGAAGGCGGGATCGTCGTGGATGATTGCGCCGCGATCTCGACCGCCGTTTCGGCCGCGCTCGACGTGGAAGACCCGATCGAGGACAAATATACGCTCGAAGTTTCCTCGCCTGGCATCGACCGTCCGCTGACGCGGCTCAAGGATTTCGATGCCTGGGAAGGCTATGAGGCGAAGATCGAGACCACCGAGCCGATCGACGGGCGCAAGCGCTTCAAGGGCATCCTGCGCGGCACCGAGGGCGACGAAGCCCTGATCGAGATCGAAGACCAGGGGGAAGAGGTCGTGATTGGCCTCAATTTCGACCTGCTCGCCGATGCGAAGCTCGTGCTGACCGACGACCTGATCACCGAGATGCTGCGCCAGAAGAAAGTGGCCGAGGGCATCGACGAAACCGATTTTGACGAGATTGACGAATCCCCCGAGGAGGAGACCTGAGATGGCCATTACCGCAGCCAACCAGCTTGAGCTTCTGCAGACCGCCGAAGCCGTGGCCCGCGAGAAGATGATCGACCCGGATCTGGTGATCCAGGCGATGGAAGAAAGCCTCGCGCGCGCCGCGAAGTCGCGTTACGGCGCCGAGATGGACATCCGCGTCTCGATCGACCGCAAGACCGGCAAGGCCACGTTCACCCGCGTGCGTACCGTTGTTGATGACAAAGAGCTGGAGAACTACCAGGCCGAGCTGACCGTCGAGCAGGCGAAGCAATACCTCGAAGACCCGCAGATCGGCGACACGATCGTGGACGAGGTTCCCCCGGTCGATCTGGGTCGTATCGCCGCGCAATCGGCCAAGCAGGTCATCCTGCAGAAGGTCCGCGAAGCCGAGCGTGATCGCCAGTACGAAGAGTTCAAGGACCGCGTCGGCACGATCATCAACGGCGTCGTCAAGCGCGAGGAATACGGCAATATCATCGTCGATATCGGCCGTGGCGAAGCGATCCTGCGCCGCAACGAAAAGATCGGCCGCGAGAGCTATCGCCCGAACGACCGCATCCGCGCCTATGTCAAGGACGTGCGCCGCGAGACCCGTGGCCCGCAGGTCTTCCTGTCGCGCACCGCGCCGGAATTCATGGCCGAGCTGTTCAAGATGGAAGTGCCGGAAATCTACGATGGCATCATCGAGATCAAGGCCGTGGCCCGCGACCCGGGCTCGCGCGCGAAGATCGGCGTCATCAGCCATGACAACTCGATCGACCCGGTTGGCGCCTGTGTCGGTATGCGCGGTTCGCGCGTGCAGGCCGTCGTCGGCGAGCTTCAGGGCGAGAAGATCGACATCATTCCGTGGAACGAAGATCAGGCGACCTTCCTCGTGAACGCGCTGCAGCCGGCCGAAGTGTCGAAAGTGGTGATCGACGAGGAAGCACAGAAGATCGAAGTCGTGGTCCCGGACGAGCAACTGTCGCTCGCGATCGGCCGCCGCGGTCAGAACGTGCGTCTGGCCTCGCAGCTGACCGGGCTCGACATCGACATCCTGACCGAGGCCGAGGAATCGGCGCGCCGTCAGGCCGAGTTCGCCGAGCGTACCAAGCTCTTCGTCGATGCGCTCGATATCGACGAGTTCTTCGCGCAGCTTCTGGTCGCGGAAGGCTTCACCTCGCTCGAGGAAGTGGCCTATGTCGACATGGATGAACTGCTTTCGATCGAAGGCGTGGACGAAGGTACGGCTGAAGAGCTGCAAGCCCGTGCCCGTGACGTGATCGAGGAGCAGAACCGCAAGGCGCTTGAAGCCGCGAAGGAGATGGGCGTCGAACAGTCGCTCTTTGATTTCGAGGGGCTGACCCCGCAGATGATCGAGGCGCTGGCCAAGGACGGCATCAAGACGCTGGAAGACTTCGCGACCTGCGCCGACTGGGAACTGGCCGGCGGCTGGACCACGGTCGACGGTCAGCGCGTGAAGGACGATGGCCTGCTCGAGAAATTCGATGTCAGCCTCGAAGAGGCGCAGAACCTGATCATGACCGCGCGCATCATGCTGGGCTGGGTGGACCCGTCCGAGCTTGAGGTCGAGGACGAGGGTGACGCGGAAGACACCGAGGAGGAGGCCGGGGCGTAAGCCTCGGACTCGACCGGAGAGGAAACAAGATGAGTCGCGGCGGCAAGCCGAAAGAGCAGAGCGATCCCGAACGGCGCTGCATCGTCACCGGCGAAGTTCAGCCGAAGGCTGGGCTGATCCGGTTCGTGCTCGGGCCGGACGGGATGATCTATCCGGACGTGGCAGGGAAACTGCCCGGCCGGGGGATCTGGATCACCTCTGACCGGACTGCCATCGAGACGGCAATGAAGAAGGGTCTGTTCGCGCGCGCTGCCAAGGCTCCCGCGAAAACCCCTGAAAATCTGCTGGAAATGGTCGAAAAGGCCCTTGCCAGCCGCGTTGTCGATCTTATTTCTCTGGAGCGAAAAGCCGGCAAGGCAGTTGTCGGCTTCGAAAAGGTCAAGGGCTGGCTGGCCGAAGGACGCGCGAAAGTGCTGCTTCAGGCAAGCGACGGCTCGGACAGGGGCAAAGGCAAGCTGTGGACGCCCGAAGGCGGGCGCTGGTTCGGCTGCCTCACCTCTCAGGAATTGGGTTTGGCATTCGGACGCGATCGTGCGATACACGGCGCGCTTGCAGCTGGTGGCCTCACCCCACGCGTGATTGAAGACGCATCGAGGCTTGCGGGATTGCGCAAGCAGGACGGCGGCAAGACCGCCATGAAGGATACGAAGACGGCATGAGCGATACTGACGGCAAAAAGACTCTCGGACTGGGCGGCGGGCGCCCCGGGCAGGTGAAGCAGAGCTTCTCGCACGGGCGCACGAAGAACGTCGTGGTCGAGACGAAAGGCAAGAAGCGGGTGCTGAACAAGCCGGCGGCCGGCGCCGGCAAGGCTGCGGGCGGCAAGCCGGCTGGCGGCGATCCGTCGAAACGTCCCGCCGGGATCTCGGATGCCGAGATGGAGCGCCGTCTGAAGGCTCTCCAGGCTGCCAAGGCACGCGAAGTCGAAGAGGCCGCGGCCCGCGCCGCCGAGGAGAAGGCGCGCGAGGAAGAGCGTGAGCGCCGCCGCGCCGAGGCCGAAGCCAAGGAACGCGAAGAGCGCGAGCGTGAAGCTGCGCTGAAAGCGAAGGAAGAAGAGGACGAGCGCAAGAAGCGCGAGGCCGAACTTCGCGACAAGAAGAAAGAAGAGATCCGCAAGGCGGGTCCGAAGAAAGACGTGCCGGTCGATCAGGCCGCCGTCGAAGCCGCGGCCGCGCGCGCCGAGACCAAAGGCGTCTCCGCCTCGGGTCCGCGCAAGACCGACCGCGAGCGCGACACCCGTGCGCCCGAGCGTGATACCCGTGGCGGCAAAGGCCGTGACGATGGCAACCGTCGCTCCGGCAAGCTCTCGCTGAGCGATGCGCTTTCGGGTGGCGAAGGCCGCCAGCGCTCGCTCGCCGCGATGAAACGCAAGCAGGAACGCGCCCGCCAGAAGGCGATGGGCGGCTCCAGCCGCGCTGAGAAACAGAGCCGCGAAGTGCAGTTGCCCGAAACCATCATGGTCTCGGAACTGGCAAACCGCATGGCCGAGCGTGGCGCGGACGTGGTTAAGACGTTGATGAAAATGGGTATGATGGTCACGGCCAACCAGACCATCGACGCCGACACCGCCGAACTCGTGATCGAGGAATTCGGCCACAAGGCCGTGCGCGTCTCGGATTCGGATGTGGAACAGGTGATCGACACCGTGAAGGACAAGGCTGAAGACCTCCAGCCGCGCCCGCCGATCGTGACGATCATGGGTCACGTCGACCACGGCAAGACCTCGCTTCTCGACGCGATCCGCAACGCCAACGTCGTCTCGGGCGAAGCTGGTGGCATCACGCAGCATATCGGGGCCTATCAGGTCACCACCGAGAGCGGCGCCGTGCTGACCTTCCTCGACACGCCCGGCCACGCGGCCTTCACTTCGATGCGTGCGCGCGGCGCCAACGTGACGGATATCGTCGTGCTGGTGGTGGCGGCGGACGACTCGGTGATGCCGCAGACGATCGAAGCCATCAACCACGCCAAAGCGGCGAAGGTGCCGATGATCGTGGCGATCAACAAATGCGACAAGCCCGATGCGAACCCGCAGAAGGTTCGCACCGAGCTGCTCCAGTACGAAGTTGTCGTCGAAGAGATGTCGGGCGACGTGCAGGACGTGGAAGTATCGGCCAAGACCGGCAAGGGGCTCGATCAACTGCTCGAAGCGATCGCGCTTCAAGCCGAGATCCTCGAGCTTCAGGCCAACCCCGATCGCGCCGCGCAAGGCGCTGTGATCGAGGCCAAGCTCGATGTGGGCCGTGGTCCGGTCGCGACGGTTCTCGTGCAGCACGGCACGCTCAAGCGCGGCGATATCTTCGTCGTGGGCGAGCAGTGGGGTAAGGTCCGCGCACTGATCAACGACAAGGGTGACCGCGTCGAAGAGGCGGGGCCGTCGGTTCCGGTCGAGGTGCTTGGTCTGAACGGCACGCCCGAAGCGGGTGACGTGCTCAACGTGGTTGAGACCGAGGCTCAGGCCCGCGAGATCGCCGATTACCGTGAGCAGGCCGCCAAGGACAAACGTGCTGCCGCTGGTGCCGCGACGACGCTCGAACAGCTGATGGCGAAGGCCAAGGCAGACGAGAGCGTGTCCGAGCTTCAGGTCATTGTGAAGGCCGATGTGCAGGGCTCGACCGAGGCGATCGTTCAGGCGCTCGAGAAGGTCGGCAACGACGAGGTCCGCGTGCGCGTGATCCATTCGGGCGTCGGTGCTATCACCGAATCCGATATCACGCTGGCCGAGGCCTCTAACGCTCCGGTTATCGGCTTCAACGTGCGTGCCAATGCGCCCGCCCGTAACGCCGCGAACCAGAAGGGCGTCGAGATCCGTTACTACTCGATCATCTACGATCTGGTGGACGACATCAAAGCCGCCGCTTCGGGCCTTCTGTCGGCCGAGATCCGCGAGAACTTCATCGGCTATGCCGAGATCAAGGAAGTCTTCAAGGTCACCGGCGTCGGCAAGGTCGCGGGCTGTCTCGTCACCGAGGGTGTTGCCCGCCGTTCGGCTGGTGTGCGCCTGCTGCGCGACAACGTGGTCATCCACGAAGGCACGCTCAAGACGCTCAAGCGCTTCAAGGACGAGGTCAAGGAAGTGCAGTCGGGCCAGGAATGTGGCATGGCCTTCGAGAATTACGACGATATCCGTCCGGCGGATGTCATCGAAATCTTCGAACGCGAAGAGATCGAGCGCTCGCTCTGATCCGATGCACGAGAGAAATGGAAACGGGGGCCTTCGGGCCCCCGTTTTGCGTTTGGCAGCAGAATTCGGTTCGGTCGCAAGACGCCTTGTGCAGATCAGGCGCTGACGGGACGACCCGCGAAGAGCGTATCGCCCACGCGTACGAGGATACGCCCACATTCCAGCTGGCGTTCGAAAACACCCTGGATAGAGACGCTGCTGCCGATGAGAATGGTTCTGAGCATCGGTTCTCCTCCCTATGAAGGGAGATTAAACGCGAAACTCTTTACGGAACGCAAACAAAATAACCCTATTTGTTTCGATTTTGCGAACATTTCGAGCGGATTTTAAACTGAATCGGGGCCTGGAGCGATCAGAGCCAGTCGCGCAGGATCGGAATCAGCGGGATATCGGCAGGCGGCATCGGGTAATCACGCAGCTCGTGCGCCCGCGCCCAGGCCAGCGTCTGACCCTCGCGCGGGACCAGCGTGCCCTCCCATTTGCGACAGGCAAAGAGCGGCATCAGCAGGTGAAAATCGTCATAGGCATGGCTCGCGAAGGTCAGCGGCGCAAGGCAGCTTTCATGGGTGCGGATGCCCAGCTCTTCTTCCAGTTCGCGGATCAGCGCGGCCTCGGGGGTCTCCCCGGGTTCAACCTTGCCTCCAGGAAACTCCCAGAGCCCCGCCATCGACTTGCCTTCCGGACGCTGTGCGAGAAGCACGCGCCCGTCCACGTCGATCAGCGCGACCGCCGAGACCAGAACCATCTTCACGAACGGTAATCCGCGTTGATGTCGATGTAGCGATGGGTGAGATCGCAGGTCCAGACCGATTTCGACGCACGCCCCAGCCCGAGATCGACGCCGATCACCAACTCCGGATTCTTCATGTAGGCGCTCGCCTTTTCTTCGGAATAATCCGGCACGCGCCAGCCCTTTTCGGCGAGCACCATGTCACCGAAGGAGATCGTCAGCTTGTCGCGATCAGCCTTGGCTCCGGATTTGCCGACAGCGGCCACGACGCGACCCCAGTTGGCGTCCTCGCCGGCGATCGCGGTCTTCACCAGCGGCGAGTTCGCCACCGCCATCGCGACCTTGTGAGCATCCTCGGCCGAGGCGGCGCGGGTCACGCGGATCTCGACGAATTTGGTGGCGCCTTCGCCATCCTTCACGACCTGATGGGCGAGATCCATCATTACTGCCCGCAGGCCGGCCTCGAAATCCTTCGCGACCTGGCTGCGCAAATCGGAAATCTCGGAAGCGTCCGACTGGCCGGTGGCGGCCACGATCAGCGCATCCGAAGTCGAGGTGTCGCTATCGACCGTGATCGCGTTGAACGTGTCCTCTACCTGCCGGGAGAGCATCTTTTGTAGGCGTGCAGGCGTGATCTTCGCATCGGTGAAGATATAGACGAGCATGGTCGCCATGTTCGGCGCGATCATTCCCGAGCCTTTGGCGATCCCGGCAATCTTGATCTCGCCGCCCTCGCCCTGAACCGTCGCGCAGGCGCCCTTGGGATAGGTGTCGGTGGTCATGATCGCGCGGGCGGCGTCTTCGATCCCCGCCGGCGACAGGCGCTCGGCCAGCGTGTCGATCGCGAGGATGATCTTCTCGTAGGGCAGGGGTTCACCGATCACCCCGGTCGAGGAAGAGAACACGCGGCTCGGGGGAAGATCGAGCGCCTTGGCGACGCCTTGCGTCACCAGATCCACGGCCTTCTGGCCAAGCTTGCCGGTGAAGGCATTCGCATTGCCCGAGTTGACGATGATCGCGGCCCCTGAATCCTTCGGCACGCGCATTTTCAGCTTTTCCTGACAATCGAGAACGCAAGCCGCCCGGGTCGAGGAGGTAGTGAACACGCCCGCGACTGAAGATCCCGGCGCGACCTTGGCCAGCATCACATCGGTGCGGCCTGCATATTTCACCCCCGCCGCGGCGGAGGCAAACTCGACACCGGCGATCTGCGGCAGATCGGGGAAGGCCTCAGGTGCGAGCGGCGAGACCATCACCGTCTTTGTCTTGATCGGGGCGGGCGCAGCGGCGGTGAGATCGGACTTCAGCGCCTTGATCTTGGCGCGCAGCTTCTTGACCTTGGTCTTCAGCTCTTTGTCGTCCTTCGATTTCTTCTTCGCCATCGCGCCCGCCTCTCGTCGATCAGTTGCTCCCGAGGATGGACTGATCCTTGAGTACCGCCGGATCAATCCCGTCGGTCATCTTCTCGATTTTCGCGCCGTCCACAACATCCTTCACGCGCTTTTCCACGGCAGCCTGACGGATATCGCCCTCGAGCTCGTCCCGAACATCGGCGAGCTTGGGCGCATCGACCATCTTCGTGCCGATCAGCTTGATCACGTGCCAGCCATATTGGGTCTGGATCGGGCCGACGATCTCGCCGTCCTTCATGCCCGCCACCGCATCCGCGAAGGGCTTCACCATCGCGTCGAGCTTGAACCAGCCCAGATCACCGCCATTGGCCGCCGTGCCGTCGAAGGAATTCTTCTTGGCTTCTTCCGCGAAATCGGCGCCGTTATCGATCTCGGTCTTGATCTTCTCGGCCTCTTCCTTGGTTTTCACGATGATATGGGCGGCGTGATATTCCTTGGTCGGTGCGGCCTTCGCGTATTTCGCGTCATATTCCTTCTGAACGGCCTCATCGGTCACCGCCTTGTCCGCGGTGTAGTTGAGCATCGCACCCGACAGATAGGCGCGTTTCTGTACTTCGAGCGCGATCTTGTCGCGTTGGGTGATGCGCTTTTCCTCGAGCTGGGCCAGCGCGGTCTGCTGGATCAGCTGCTCCAGAATGCCGTTGAACAGCTTTTCGTCACCGAGCGATTTGTATTGCGCGGGCAGGCCGTCGCGCACCGTCTGCATCATCCCGAGCGTGATATCCTGGCCGTTTACGGTGGCTACAACGGTATCGGCGGTCAGGTCCGTGCGCGGCTTGGCAGTGGTCTCGGCCTTGGCCGCATCGGCCGGTGCAGGCGTCTTCGCCTCTTCGGCCATTGCGGTCCCCGAGACCATCGCGAGAACCGCAACACTTGCGAGAAGTTGGGTCAGTTTCGGCATCCTTGCCACTCCCTTTTGGCCGCGTCTTCCGGCGGCGTTGACACTCTGGCAGTCGCCCCTTACATCGCCAAGGGTCTGTAAGAGCCGTTTCGGCCTTGTTTCGCTCGCTCTTCTAGGCAGCCAAACCCTTCGCAGCAAGGCGTCGGGAATAACGATCTGGTCAGCTACCCTCGGAGATTACATGCTCGGCATCGGAACACTCGCGAAGAAGGTCTTCGGTTCATCGAACGACCGCAAGGTGAAATCGGTGCGCCCGCTGGTGGCGAAGATCAACGCACTGGAAGAAGAGTTTGCGCCGCTCACAGATGAGCAGCTGATTGAAAAGACGCGCGAGTTTCAGCGTCGCGTGCAGGAAGAGGGCGAGAGCCTCGACAAGATCCTGCCCGAAGCTTTCGCCAACTGCCGCGAAGCCGCGAAACGCGCGCTTGGCCTGCGCGCCTTCGATGTGCAGCTCATCGGCGGCATCTTCCTTCATCAGGGCAATATCGCCGAGATGAAGACGGGCGAAGGGAAAACCCTCGTCGCGACTTTCCCGGCCTATCTGAACGCGCTTGCGGGTAAGGGCGTGCATGTCGTCACGGTGAACGACTATCTGGCCCGTCGCGACTCGGAATGGATGGGCAAGGTTTACAATGCGCTCGGCATGAGCTGTGGCGTGGTCGTGCCGTACCAGCCGGAGCCCGACAAGAAACTCGCCTATGCGGCCGACGTGACCTACGCGACCAATAACGAGCTGGGCTTCGATTATCTGCGCGACAACATGAAGACTTCGGTCGATCAGATGATGCAGCGCGGCCATTTCTTCGCGATCATCGACGAGGTGGACTCGATCCTGATCGATGAAGCCCGGACGCCGCTGATCATCTCGGGTCCGTCGGATGACCGTTCGGAGCTTTATGTCACGCTCGACAAGTTCATCCCTCAGCTGAGCGAAGAGCATTACACCGTCGACGAAAAGCAGCGCACCGCGACCTTTACCGAAGAGGGCAACGAATTCCTCGAGCAAATCCTGCACGAGGCGGGCGTTCTGCCCGAAGGTCAGTCGCTCTACGATCCCGAGAGCACCACGATCGTTCACCACGTGAACCAGGCGCTTCGGGCTCACAAGCTGTTCTTCAAGGATCAGAACTACGTCGTCATGGGCGGTGATGTCGTGCTGATCGACGAATTCACCGGCCGCATGATGAAGGGCCGCCGCCTGTCGGAAGGCCTGCATCAGGCGATCGAGGCGAAAGAGGGCGTCGAGATCCAGCCCGAGAACGTCACGCTGGCCTCGGTCACCTTCCAGAACTACTTCCGCCTCTACAACAAGCTTGGCGGGATGACCGGCACCGCGGCCACGGAGGCCGAGGAATTCGCCGAGATCTATTCGCTCGGTGTCGTCGAGATCCCGACGAACCGTCCGATCGCCCGTAAGGATGATCACGACCGCGTCTATCGCACCGCGAAGGAGAAATACGACGCGGTGGTGAAGGCGATCCTCAAGGCGCATGAGAAGGGTCAGCCGATCCTCGTGGGTACGACCTCGATCGAGAAATCCGAGATGCTGTCGGACCTGCTGACCCAGGCAGGCATCAAGCACAACGTTCTGAACGCACGCCAGCACGAGCAGGAAGCGCAGATCGTGGCTGAGGCGGGTCGTCTGGGCGCCGTTACGATCGCGACGAACATGGCTGGCCGCGGCACCGATATTCAGCTTGGTGGCAATGTCGAGATGCGCGTGCAGGACGAGCTTGCGGCGAACCCCGAGGCTGATCCCGAAGAAGTTCGCAAGCGGATCGAAGCCGAGACCGCCGAGGAGAAGGCGAAGGTTCTGGAGGCGGGCGGTCTGTTCGTGCTCGCGACTGAGCGCCACGAGAGCCGTCGCATCGACAACCAGCTGCGCGGCCGCTCGGGCCGCCAGGGCGACCCGGGCCGCTCGCTGTTCTTCCTTTCGCTCGAAGACGACCTGATGCGCATCTTCGGATCGGACAAGCTCGACGCGGTTCTGTCGAAGCTCGGGATGAAAGAGGGCGAGGCGATTATCCACCCCTGGGTGAACAAATCGCTCGAGCGCGCGCAGGCGAAGGTCGAGGGTCGCAACTTCGACATCCGCAAGCAGCTCCTGAAGTTCGACGACGTGATGAACGACCAGCGGAAGGCGGTCTTCTCGCAGCGTCGCGAGATCATGGAAAGCGAAGAGGTTGGCGAGATCACCCGCGACATGCGCGTGCAGGTCATCGAAGATCTCGTGGACCGCTACATGCCGCCGAAGAGCTATGCCGATCAGTGGGATGTCGAGGGCATGCACCAAGCGGTGATGGACCAGCTCAGCCTTGACGCGCCGATCGCGCAATGGGCCGAGGAAGAGGGCGTCGATCAGGACGTAGTGATCGAGCGTCTCGAAGAGGCGACCGATACGATGATCGCTGAGAAGACCGAGGCCTTTGGTCCCGAGACGATGCAGCTCATCGAAAAGCAGGTTCTCCTGCAGATCATCGACGCGAAATGGCGCGAGCACCTCGTCACGCTCGACCAGTTGCGCCAGACCATCGGTTTCCGGGGCTATGCGCAGCGCGATCCGCTGTCGGAATTCAAGACCGAGAGCTTCCAGCTCTTCGAGATCATGCTCGACAGCCTGCGTGCCGATGTGACCCAACAGCTTGCGCGCATCCGTCCGCTGACCACCGAGGAACAGGAACAGATGCAGGCGCAGATGCAGCCTCAAGCTGCACCGCAAGCCGATACAGGTGATGCGGCGACGGCCCCGCAAGCTGAGGCCGAAGTGGTGGCGGAGGCTCTGCCCGGTTTCGACGAATCCGATCCCTCGACCTGGGGCGATCCGGCACGCAATGATCCCTGCCCTTGCGGGTCTGGGAAGAAATTCAAGCACTGCCACGGGCAGCTTGTCTGACGAAATACGGCAAAGAAAAGGCGGCCCCGGCCGCCTTTTCCATATCTAGTCGGAATCCTTAGAGAACTCCCCAATATTTGCGAATTGCACAACCTTAGCGTGCCGCAAAGTTTTCTTAATTCGCGCCCAGCTTCGCCGCTTTCCGCCTTTAACAATCCGGTAAGTAAGTTTGCCGGAGGCTGCGATGCGCAATATCCGCAAGATATCCATGATCGGCGCGACCTTCCTCCTCGCAGCCGCGACCGGGCACGTCATGCAGACGGTCGGGCCTTCGCCTGCGCTCGATACGGAATATATCTCGCCGATGATGCCGATCGCTGATTGGCAGGAGCGGATCGCCCCTCGTCTGCCCAAGCCGATGCTCAAGCCGCCGATCGCGCGTGTGCAGCTCATCAGCCAGACCGTCCTGCGCAACCCACCGAGCCGCGATATCGCGCGCGACACGGGCGTGGGCGCGATCCCGGCGATGGCGAGTGCAGCAGGTGACGGTTTTGCCTCGACACGCATGTCTACACAGATCGACCGATCGGAGGGGTCTTCCACGGCGAGCCCCAAGTCTGATGACACCGCGGCGTTGCCCGATTGCGCGCCTGCGCAGCTGAGCGCGGATGCAAGCGGCGCCGGATTGCTGCACGTGTCCCTTGCGGCCCCCTGTTTGCGCAATGCGGAGATTGTCTTTCATGACGGCCAGCTGATGCTCGACGGGCAGACCGATGGGCGCGGAAACTGGTCTGAATTGCTGCCTGCACTCGAAGCGCAGGCGAAACTGACGGTATTCGCTCATGGCGAACGAATCGCGCAGAAAAGCCTGGCTGTTTCCGGGCTCGAGCGAATCAACCGGGTGATCCTGATCAGCGCACAGGGCGACGGGATGCATCTCAACGCCTATGAGAACGGCGCCGGATTTGATGATGCCGGTCATGTCAGCATCGCCACCCCGCGTACCTATGACACGCCGAAAGGCGGGTACATGACGCAGTTCGAGACTGAGGATGGCAAGCGCGTCGAAATCTACACAGCGCCGTCCAATCTGACGGATGTTGAGCTCGAGCTCGAAATTGCGCTCAATGAAGAAAGCTGTGGCAAGACTGTCAGCGGATCGGTCTGGAACGTGGTTGGCGGCAAAGCGCAGCCCACGATGCCGCTTGAGATCGCACTGCCGAACTGCCCGGCGAATGGCGGGGCGATTGTGCTGTCGTTGCCCGGTTTCACCAATCAGATCGCGGCGAACACTGCTGCTCAGTAATAGCCCTCTGCACGCAGGCTGACCTCATGATCCTTGCCGAGGATCAGGTGGTCATGCAGTTCGATCCCGAACAAATTCGCCGCTTGCGCGATCTGGCGGGTGATCAGGATATCGGCCTCTGAAGGGGTTGGATCGCCCGAGGGATGATTATGAACGAGGATCAGCGCCGAGGCATTGGCCTCCAGCGCGCGCTTGATCACCTCGCGCGGGTAGACCGGGACGTGATCGACCGTGCCGCGCCCTTGTTCCTCATCCGCAATCAGCCGGTTCTTGCGATCGAGCAGCAGCAGGCGAAACTGCTCTGTTTCGGCATGGGACAGTGTGGTGTGGCAGTAATCGAGCAATGCCTGCCACGAGCTCAGAACCGGGCGGTGCATTACCTTTGAGCGGGCAAGACGCTGCGAGGCGGCCTCAATGATCTTGAGTTCCTGGATCACCGTCTCGCCGACGCCAGTCACCTGTCGTAGCCGCGTGGGGGACGCAGAGACCACACGCCCGAAATCCCCGAAACTGTCGATCAGGCGCCGCGCGAGAGGTTTCACATCCTGTCGTGGAATGGCGCGGAACAGCACCAACTCCAGCATCTCGTAATCGGGTATAGCCCGCGCGCCGCCCTCCATGAATCGCTCGCGCAACCGCTTGCGGTGGTCGATTAGATAGGAAGGTTGCTTCGCCGGGGCCGCGACTGGGCTGGCGGTGTCGATCTCGAACAGCGGCAGCGGGGGCTCTTGGCAGCTATGTGAAGTCTGGTCCATGCCGGGCAGCATGGCCGATTCGCGATGAATAAAAGCTTAACCAACCCAGACGAGAGGATGTGAAAAAGGCGCCCGAAGGCGCCTTCTCATTGTGTCATGCCATCCCAGAAGTTCTTGACCTTCTTGAAGAAGCTCGCCCCTTCCGGGTTGTTCTCGGCCTCGATCTCCTGAAATTCTTTCAGGATCTCCTTCTGGCGCGCGGTCAGGTTCACCGGCGTCTCCACAGCGAGTTCGATGAACATGTCACCGACCCCGCCGCCGCGCAGCGCGGGCATGCCCTTGCCACGCAGGCGCATCTGACGGCCCGACTGGCTGCCTGCCGGGATTTTCACCCGCGAGCGCCCGCCGTCGATCGTCGGAACCTCGACCTCGCCGCCAAGCGCTGCTGTCGCCATGCTCACCGGCACGCGGCAATGCAGATCGGTGCCCTCGCGCTCGAAGATCTGGTGCGGCTTGACCTCGATGAAGATGTAGAGATCGCCCGACGGACCGCCGCGCAGCCCCGCCTCGCCTTCGCCGGCGTGACGGATGCGGGTGCCGGTCTCCACCCCGGGAGGGATGTTGACCTGAAGCTGGCGATCGGTCTCCACCCGGCCCGCACCATGGCAGACCTTGCAGGGATTCTTGACCACCTGGCCCTGACCGCCGCAGGTCGGACAGGTCCGCTCCACGGTGAAGAAGCCGTTCTGCGCGCGCACCTTGCCCAGACCCGAGCAGGTCGGACAGGTTTGCGGCTCTGCTCCACCTTCGGCGCCGGTGCCGTTACAGGCGGTACAAGCTGCCGAGGACGGTACGTTGATCGTCTTCTGAGTGCCCTTGAACGCCTCTTCAAGCGTGACGCGCAGGTTGTAGCGCAGATCCGAGCCGCGTTGTGCACGCGAGCGCGGACCGCCACCACCACGGCCACCCATGAAGTCGCCGAACAGGTCTTCGAACACATCCGAGAAGGCCGAGGCGAAATCGCCCTGACCCGGGCCGCCGCCGAAGCCGCCACCCGGACGCGGGCCTCCGCCCATGCCACCCTCGAAAGCCGCATGACCGAAGCGGTCATAGGCCGCCTTCTTCTCCGGATCCTTCAGAACCTCGTAAGCCTCGTTCGCTTCCTTGAACTGGGACTCGGCATCGGGATTGTCGGAGTTGCGGTCGGGATGGAGTTCCTTGGCCTTCTTGCGATAGGCCTTCTTGATCTCTTCGGCCGAGGCGCCCTTGGCGATTCCCAGAACGTCGTAAAAGTCACGTTTTGCCATTGGCTACCCCTCTTGGGGGAACATGGGAACGGGCCCGCCTAGATACGGCAGGCCCGCCCAACGTTCCGCGCGCAATTACTTGCGCTTGTCCTCGCCCAGATCTTCGAAGTCGGCATCGACGATGTCGTCATCGACATCGCGCGGCTCGTCTTCGTCCGAGGCCTCGCCCTGACCGGCTTTCTCCTGCTCGGCCTTGTAGATGGCCTCGCCGAGTTTCATCGCCGCATCCGTGAGGTTCTGGATGGCGCCCTTGATCTTACCTGCTTCCTCGGTCTTGAGGGCTTCCTCAAGCGCGTTGGCAGCGAGTTCGATCGCTTCGACCGTCGACGCATCGACCTTGTCGCCATGCTCTTCGAGCGACTTGCGGGTCGAGTGCAGGAGCGATTCGCCCTGATTCTTGGTCTCGACGAGTTCCTTGCGGGACTTGTCGGCCTCGGCATTCGCCTCGGCGTCCTGAACCATTTTCTCGATCTCTTCGTCGGAAAGACCGCCCGAAGCCTGGATCGTGATCTTCTGCTCCTTGCCGGTGCCCTTGTCTTTCGCCGAAACGGACACGATGCCGTTCGCGTCGATGTCGAAGGTCACTTCGATCTGCGGCATGCCGCGCGGGGCCGGCGGGATGTTCTCGAGGTTGAACATGCCCAGCAGCTTGTTGTCCGCGGCCATCTCGCGCTCGCCCTGGAAGACGCGGATCGTCACCGCGTTCTGGTTGTCTTCCGCGGTCGAGAAGATCTGCGACTTCTTGGTCGGGATCGTGGTGTTGCGGTCGATCAGGCGGGTGAAGACACCACCCAGCGTCTCGATGCCGAGCGACAGCGGGGTCACGTCGAGCAGCACGACGTCTTTCACGTCACCCTGCAGAACGCCGGCCTGAATGGCCGCGCCAAGCGCCACGACTTCGTCCGGGTTCACGCCCTTATGCGGCTCCTTGCCGAAGAAGTTGGTCACTTCTTCCACAACCTTGGGCATGCGGGTCATACCGCCGACGAGCACGACTTCGTCGATCTCGTCCTTCGACACGCCGGCATCTTTGAGCGCGGCGGCACAGGGCTTGAGCGAGGCCTTGATCAGGTCGTTCACGAGGCTTTCCAGCTTCGCACGGGTCAGCTTCATGACCATGTGCAGCGGCGTGCCGTCCTTGCCCATCGAGATGAAGGGCTGGTTGATCTCGGTCTGAGACGAGCTCGACAGCTCGATCTTCGCTTTCTCGGCAGCTTCCTTCAGACGCTGAAGCGCCATCTTGTCCTTGGTCAGGTCGACGCCATGCTCTTTTTTGAACTCGTCAGCGAGGTAGTTGACGATGCGCATGTCGAAGTCTTCACCGCCGAGGAACGTGTCGCCGTTGGTCGATTTCACTTCGAACAGGCCATCGTCGATTTCGAGGATGGTGATGTCGAAGGTGCCGCCGCCGAGGTCATAAACCGCGATGGTTTTCGTTTCTTTCTTGTCGAGACCATAGGCCAGCGCCGCCGCGGTGGGCTCGTTGATGATGCGCAGCACTTCGAGGCCGGCGATCTTGCCCGCGTCTTTCGTGGCCTGACGCTGGGCGTCGTTGAAGTACGCCGGCACCGTGATGACCGCCTGCGTGACTTCCTCGCCCAGATAGCTCTCGGCGGTTTCCTTCATCTTCTGAAGGATGACGGCCGACACCTGTGCGGGGGAGTATTTCTCACCCTTCACTTCGACCCAGGCATCCCCGTTGCCACCGTCGACGATGGAGTAGGGAACGAGTTTCTTGTCCTTCTCGACTTCCGCATCCGTGGTGCGGCGGCCGATCAGGCGCTTCACGGCGAACACGGTGTTCGACGGGTTGGTGACCGCCTGGCGTTTCGCCGGCTGGCCGACCAGACGTTCGTCGTCGGTATAGGCGACGATCGAGGGGGTGGTGCGCGCCCCTTCGGAATTTTCGATCACTCGGGGTTGCGAGCCATCCATGATGGCGACGCAGGAGTTCGTGGTCCCGAGGTCGATACCAATGACTTTACCCATGATGTTACCTCTCTTGGCGATATGGCGGGGAACGGGTCCATTCAGGCCCCCGGCCCCTATCCCTTGGGTTTCGGTTTCATGTTCTGCCGGAGGACCCTGTGGTCCGCGACCGGCTTCGAAGCGTATATAAGGAGGGCCAAATCGGCCTGCAAGAAGGCTCCCCCGAGGAAGATTGCGAGAAAATGACAGAAATTCCCGAGGACGCAACCGCACGCCCCGCTCCGCAGGAGATTCGTGGCTTCCTGCATTATCCCGGCTGGCTTGATGTGGCTGAACAACAGGCTCTGCTCGCCGATCTTCGTGAGGTGGTGGCGCGCGCCCCGCTCTTTTCGCCCATGACCCCTTATGGCAAGCCGATGTCGGTGCGTATGACCTCAGCCGGACGCTTCGGTTGGGTGTCCGATCGGCGTGGCTATCGCTACTCGGAAACCCATCCCGATGGTTGTCCTTGGCCCGAAATCCCATCCTCGATCCTTGCGATTTGGAACGCGGTCTCCGGCACAACGCGCGCTCCGGAATGCTGCCTGATCAATTTCTATGGCGAGGGCGCGAAGATGGGGATGCATCAGGATCGCGACGAAGATGACTTCGATCAGCCGGTCGTCTCGATATCCCTGGGCGATGACGGGCTCTTTCGCATCGGCAACGCAACGCGCGGGGGCAAGACGGAAAGCCTCTGGCTGCGTTCGGGCGATGTCATGGTGATGGGAGGCGCCGCGCGGCTCCTTTATCACGGGATCGACCGGATCAAGCCCGGCACCTGTCCGCTCATGCCGAAAGGTGGACGGATCAACCTGACCTTGCGCGTCGTGACCTGAGACCTGCGCTTGTGGAAAACAGGGAAGCCTCCGGCGGGGATATTTCAAAGCAGTTGGAAGAAGGGTTTCGCCCTTAATGGCTCGAACGATGCCGTGGGGCGCCGATCAGGAGCCATTGTCTCGAGTTCCAATCGGCGGGCTGCAAAGCGGCAGGGCCGCTCTTAGAAAGAGCCGCGCGGCAAGGGGGTCGTGCCCTTGTTGTAGGGCGTCCAGTCCTCGATCTCGGGGTAGTATTTGCGCCGCCAGGCCCGCACGCGCGGGTTCATCCGGCGCCGCCAGAGCGGCGGGATCATCGCCAACGCCGTCATGCCGGGATAGCCGAAGGGCAGCTGTGGCGCCTCCTCGGCATCGTAGGTTTGCAGCAGCGGGAAGCGGCGGTCGGGTTTGTAATGGTGATCCGAATGGCGCTGCAGGTTGATCAGCAGCCAGTTCGAGGCCATGTGATCGGCGTTCCAGCTATGGCGCGGCAGGACATGTTCGTAGCGCCCGTCACCCTTGTATTGCCGCGTCAGACCGTAATGCTCGACATAGTTGGTCAGCTCCAACTGCCAGACCGCGAAGAAGGCTTGCAGCACGAAGAGGCCGAGCCCCATCCAGCCACCGATCGCGAAGGCGGCGAGCAGCGCCAGCGCCTGCAACGCGCCGTAGCGCCAGAACGGGTTGGAGCGGTGCCAGACCGGGCGGCCCGCGCGCGCCAGCATCTGCGTTTCGGCTTTCCATGCCGAGTTTGGGCATTCGAAAAGCACCCGCCAGAAGAAGCGGTGGAAGCCTTCGTTGTAGCGCGCCGAGACCGCGTCGCGGGGTGTGCCGACCCAGAGGTGATGGACCAGAAGGTGCTCTGTGCGGAAATGGGAGTAGAGGACGGATGCCAGCAGCAGATCGCCGAGCCAGCGTTCGAGCCTGTTCTTCTGGTGCAGCAGTTCATGGGCATAGACGATGCCGATCGTGCCCGAGATCACGCCCACGCCGAACATCAGCGCGACGATCTCAAGCCCGTTCAGGTGATTGCTATGCGTCACCCACCAGATCGTGCCGAAGATCACCGCCGCTTGTATCGGAAACCAGATCAGCGTGATCGCGCGATACCAGAAAAGATCGGCCTCGGGGGTGTCGGTGTCGGGCTGGTCCTCGTTGCGGCCCAGAAGCTGGTCGAGCAGCGTCGTCAGCCACCATGCATAGGCGGGCAGCAGGATCAGGGTCCAGCCGCCGAACCATGCCTCGATCATCGCCAGCGGCACGGTGCCGAGCGAGAGCCAGAAGGGCAGGGCATGGGAGGGGCGGCGGATCTCGGCGCGGCTCGACATGGGGAGGTTCCGGTTGTTGCGCGCCCATCTTAGCCTAAGGCTAACCCGTTTCAATCGCTCAGGCTTGCGGCCAATCGGCGCTTTGGGCCGCATCCCAGACCTTGCGCATCAGCGTGGGCAGATCGGCGGGGCGGAAGGCTTCGCGGGGGGTGAGGCCGTCCGTGTCCCTGCGGGTGACATGGACGCGCAGGATCAGGTGGAAATGGGTGAAGGTGTGGCGCACCTCGACAGGCGCTTCGACCCAGTCAGCGGCGAGCGGCGGCGTCGGGCTTGGCGCCTCGGACCAGTCCGAACCGGGAAAGCCCAGCGTGCCGCCCAAGAGGCCCTTATCCGGGCGCCGTTCGAGCAGCACATCGCCTGCGTCATTCATCACGACATAGGCAAAGCCGAGCCGGGTCGGTTTCTCCTTCTTCGGTGCCTTGTGGGGCAGCGTCTCGGCAATTCCCTGGTGACGCGCATCGCACTCCCCGAGCAGCGGACATATCCCGCAGGTCGGATTGCGCGGGGTGCAGATAGTGGCGCCGAGATCCATCATCGCCTGCGCGAAATCGCCCGGCCGGGACTGCGGCGTGATCTGGGCGGTCAGCGCGGTCAGTTCGGGCTTGGCGCCCGGCAGGGGCGTCTCGACCGCAAAGAGGCGCGAGACCACGCGCTCCACATTGCCATCGACCACCGCGACCGGCTCGTCATAGGCGATCGCGGCAATGGCAGCGGCGGTATAGGGACCGATGCCGGGGAGCCTTTGCAGCTCTGCCGCCTTTCCCGGGAAGGTGCCACCCAGATCATGCGCCACCACGCGCGCACATTTCAGCAGGTTGCGGGCGCGGGCGTAATAGCCAAGCCCCGCCCATTCGGCCATGACATCCGCATCCTCGGCCGCGGCAAGGGCCCCGACATCGGGCCAGCACTCGGTAAAACGGCGGAAATAATCGCGCACCGCGGCCACGGTCGTCTGTTGCAACATCACTTCTGAGAGCCAGACACGGTAGGGATCGGGCGCCACGCCCTCTGCGCGATCGGCAGGCGAGATGCGCCAAGGGAGGACCCGGGCATGGGCGTCATACCATTTGAGCAGGCTTTCGCCGATTGCCCCTTTACCGTCACGCAATGTTTATGCTCCCCTCTTCCGGATCGGTTGGCCCGACCCGATGTGCTGCTTAGAATGGGACGGATCAAGAGGAACCTCGCCCCGTATGAGTAAGAACGACCCGCAATCCCCGCCCGCGAGGCGTATGCGTGGCTTCGAGGCCGCAGGCCGGCTTCTGAGCAACCGGATTCGTTCGGCGGGCGAGTCGCGGGGGTTCGCAGTGTCGCGGCTCCTGACCCATTGGGCCGAAGTGGTGGGTGAAGATACGGCAGCACAATGCCGCCCCGTGAAGATTGGCTACTCGAAGGGCGGGCTTGGAGCGACGCTGACGCTTCTGACCACGGGGGCTGCGGCGCCGATGCTCCAGATGCAGCTGCCGCAGATCCGTGAGAAGGTGAATGCCTGCTACGGCTATAACGCGATTTCGCGCATCTCGCTGACGCAGACCGCGCCGACCGGCTTTGCCGAGGGGCAGGCGCAATTCACTCCGAAACCGAAGGCTGAACCACGCGCGCCCGATCCGCGTATCGAGGCCAAGGCGCAAGAACAGGTGGCCGATTGTGCGGACGAAGGTCTGAAATCGGCGCTGGAACAACTGGCAAGAAACGTTCTATCGAGGTCCGCAGAGCGGGCCGGACATAAGAAAGGCTGATACATGAGCAAAACTCTCTCGATCCTTGGCGGCGCAGCCGTCGCGGGCGTCCTCGCGGCGGGCGGCTGGTATGCCAGCCAGCACAGCGAGGCAAGCCTGATCACCGCCGCACAGGCACAGGAGGCGAGCGCGGATCAGAACGCCGTGCAGACGCTGCCCGATGTGGTTCTGGGTCAGGAAGACGCGCCGGTGACGGTGATCGAATATGCCTCCTACACCTGCCCGCATTGCGCGGATTGGCATACCGAGGAATTTCCGAAGCTGAAGGCCGATTACATCGACACCGGCAAGGTGAAGTTCATTCAGCGGGAAGTGTATTTCGACAAGTTCGGTCTCTGGGCTGGACTGATCGCGCAATGTGGCGGCGACATGAAATACTACGCCATTGCCAACATGCTCTATGATAAGCAGCGTGAATGGATCGGCGATGGCAAGCAGCAGACCATCGTGGACAATCTGCACAAGATCGGCCTTCAGGCGGGTCTGACGAAGGATCAGGTCACGACCTGCATGAATGACGAAAAGCGTGCGGAGCAGCTTGTCGCGACGTATCAGCAGAACGCTTCGGCCGACAAGATCGACGCAACGCCGAGCTTCATCATCAACGGGACCAAATACTCCAACATGTCCTGGAGCGACTTCAAGAAGATCCTCGACGACGATCTGGCGAAAGCCGCGAACTGATCACGTCGTATCTTGACGCCAAGGCCGGTCCCTCGGGGCCGGCCTTTTCCTGTCAGAGCCCGAGTTTTTCGAGTGCGACGTTGATCGCGGAGGGATCGGATATTTCCAGCCGCACCGGAAGCGCCAGCACTTTCGGCCGGAAGTTCGCGGGCAGGCGCACCGCATCTTTCTCGGTCGTCACCATCTGCGCGCCAAGCATCTGTGCCTCCGTCTCGATCCGATGAAGAAGGCGCGTGGTGAAGGGCTGGTGATCTTCCAGGGCCTCACCACGCAGAAGATCCGCGCCGAGACCGCGTAAT
Organism: Thioclava pacifica DSM 10166; assembly: GCF_000714535.1. Lineage (GTDB taxonomy): Bacteria > Pseudomonadota > Alphaproteobacteria > Rhodobacterales > Rhodobacteraceae > Thioclava > Thioclava pacifica. The sequence continues at coordinate 568,531 of NZ_AUND01000012.1, forward strand.
GTGGCGAAGAATTTTTCAGGATGGCCGATCCCGGCGAAGGCGAGCACAGGCAACCCGTCCCAGTCCATCCCGGTCTGGAGCGGCGCAAGATGCCCGGTCAGATGCGGTTTCAAAATCCTGGAACCCCAGAAATCAGAGAAATCCTTTTGCGCAAGCTCTCCTCCGATCGATAGCAGAAGATCGGCGCGGGCCATGCCAGCCTCGACCGGCTCGCGCAGTGGGCCGGCAGGAAGGCAGCGCCCATTGCCGAAGCCCTTATGGGCGTCGACGACCACGATCGAGAGATCTTTTTCCAGCGCCGGGTTCTGATGCGCATCATCAAGAATGATTGCCTGCGCTCCGGCCGCAACTGCCGCCTGCGCGCCTGCCGCGCGATCCTTCGCCACCCAGGTCGGTGCGAAAGCCGAAAGCAGAAGCGGCTCGTCGCCGGTCTGATCAGCGCTGTGTTGGCGCTCGTTCACCCGCACCGGCCCGGTCAATGATCCGCCATAGCCGCGCGTGACGACATGGGCCGCAATCCCACGCTGGGCGAGGTGCTGCACAAGCCAGATGACCGTTGGGGTCTTCCCGGTTCCGCCCGCATTGATATTCCCGACCGAAATCACCGGCACGTCCAGTCGTAGCCCCACCTGTCGCACCCGCTTGCGCGTCATGGCGGCATAAACGGCGCCAAGAGGGCTCAGGAGCCGCGCCCGCAGCGCTGGCGCATCGGGGCGCGTGAACCAGAATGCAGGCGCTCCCATCACGCGGCCCTCGAGGGCTGCGTGCCCGACAGGATTTCCGAGAGATCGCGTGCGACAGTCTCGACTGCGCCAGCGCCGCCAGACGTGAGCGCCCAGGCATTATGGGCCAGCTGCGCCGAACGTTCCGGTGAGATCAGATCCGCCAGAAGCTCTGGTAAATCATCGGCACTGCGCACGCCGCGGCAGGCTTTTGCTCCTTCGAGACGCAGATATTCCGCCCGATAAGGCCCGAGATTGGGGCCATGAACGATGGCCGAACCTAGCGTCGCCGCCTCGATCGGCGTGCGCGGGTTTTCACCTGTGCCGCTGAGCGTACCCCCCATGTAGCTCAGCGCAGCGAGCCGGTACCAAAGCCCGTATTCGAGCGAGTCATCTGCAATGAAGATTTCGGTCGTAGGTTCAGGTTCGCCCTCAAGCGAGCGCCGCGCGACAGACCAGCCCTCGGCACCGAGGCGTTCGGCAAGGTGCGCACCGTCTTCCTCACGATCCGGCGCGAGCAGAAGCAGCAGGCGATGGGCGTGGCGCTGGGCGTAGCGATGCGCGGCCAAGACTGCGTCGAGTTCGGCCTCGGGAACTGCGGCGGCCAGCCAGACCGGGCGCGCGCCCATCGACTCGGCCATCGACGCGCGCTCGGCTTCGGAGCTGTAGAGCGGCTCGGGCGGCTCGCTCATCGCCGCATCACTGACCGAGATCATCGGCCCCGAGAGACGTTCACTTGCGAGCGGCAGACTGTTTCCGTCGCGCAGATAGATACGATCGAATTTCTCCAGCAGCGCGAGGGTCGCATCGTCGAGGCGCAGAGGCTCGCCATCTCCGAAATGGGCATCAGCCATGATCAGCGGGACCGAGAGACGTTCGGCCTCCGTGACCAGCGCGGAAGGTAGCGTGTCGCCCATGACCAGAACCAGATCGGGCCGCCACGCGTCCAGAACGAGCCGGATCGAAGCGGGACGGTCTTCGGGATGTGGCAAGCAATGCGCACCTTCAGGCAGTGCGCGCGGCTCGGGAGCATCTTCGGGTAGGGTCAGCGCGATCCGGGCCGTCGGCAGTTTGGCAGCAACGCGACGGGCCAGAACGGCGGCCGCTTTCGGGCTCTCCGGTCCCGACCAGATCCATAGGAGCGGCCCATCTCCACGCGCGATACTGGCCGCCGCCTTCGCCTGTGGCCCGGCCGGACGCAGCGCAGCCAGTCGCAACCGAAGCCAGAGGGGAAGGGACCGCGCCATCTATCAGCTGCCTCGCGCGCCTGCTTAGCCGCCGAGTTCTTCGGTGGTCGAAACTTCGAGCTCCTCGTCGCGCAGGCGATGCAGATGCGCGATGAAATAGCGGGTATGGGCGTCGTCCACCGTGCGCTGCGCCTCGGCCTTCCACGCGGCATAGGCGGAGGCATAGTTCGGGAACATGCCGACGATATGAATGTCGTCGACATTCTTGAACTCGGTACGGCTCGGGGTCACGAGTTCGCCGCCGAAGACGAGGTGGAGACGTTGCGGGGTCGGTTTGGCCATGATCACTCCTGTCGGCTTTTTCTGCGGCGCAGAGACTACGCCTTGCCCCCGGGCTTCACAAGGCAGGGACCGGACCTGCACGAAGCCGTTACCGCGCCAGACCCAGCGATGCCAGATAGTTCGCGCCCTTGCGCAGGCCAACCTCGTCATTCACCTCGAGGATGAGCCTCGGCATCTTCGGCAATTTGTGCAGCGCGGCAAAGACCGAATGCCAAGCGATCGTACCCTCGCCCGGATGCCAATGCCGGTCGCCATAGCCGTCGATATCCTGCAGATGAACGTGCTGCAGCGCCGCCCCTGCCGCATGAACGAACACATCCACCGGCGGCGCGCCGCAGCGCCGATGCATGAACTGCGCGTGGCCCGTATCAAGCGAGACTTTCACCGCCTTGCTCTTCATCTTGGCCGCAAGATCTACGCGCAGGCTCGGAGTGAGATCCTCGACATTCTCGATCACCAGCGTCACGCCCAGCTCTTCGGCGCGTTCGATCACCGGGGTCAGGACATAGCGCACCCGCTCGACCTGAATGAACCCGGTGGCAGGGTTCTGCTCCAGATCGGCCTCTTTCCAGAGCGAATAGGGTGAGTGGATCACCATCTGGTTGCCGCCCAGTTCCGCCGTGATTTCTAGCACGCGCAGCATGCGCGATCGGATCACCTCGATGATCGCGGGGTCGGCGCAGTCGATATTGAAGGAGGTGAAGGGTCCGTGCAGGCCCAGACGCCCCTCATAGCCATCGAGCAGATCCTTGGCGCGCGCCACCATCTTGCGTAGGTCCTCGTCGGAGGAATTGGGCCAGCAGAAGCTCTGCAATTCCAGATCCCGCTGATCGGCAAGGATCCAGTCGCGGTGATGGGCGAACATATCGAGGCTCAGCGCGGCGCCGAGCACGGGTAGATCTTTGGCCATGGGGTCCTCCTCGGCAACGATGCTTGCGCAAGCGGCAGGGCTTTTCAATCCCGTGATCGCGCTATATCGGAACCCCATGAAACGCAGCTTGCCCGAATTCTACGACATGATGGTCGCGCAGGGGGATCTGAACCCCGATGCCGCGCAGCGCGCCGTCTTGCCGAAGCTTGAAGAGATCCGTGTCGCGCTGGAGGCAGCCCCAAAGCCCGAGCCCGCGAAACGCGGCTTCTTCTCACGCAAGGTCAAACCGGTCGAAGGCGTGCGTGGCCTCTATGTCTGGGGTGGCGTGGGGCGCGGCAAGTCGATGCTGATGGACATGTTCTTCGGCCAGACCGACGTGCCCAAGCGCCGCGTCCATTTCCACGCGTTCATGCAGGAAATTCAGGGCAAACTGGAAGACGCCCGCCGTGCCAACACGATCGACGCGATGCGCCCGGTGGCCGAGGAGGTCGCGGGCTCGCTGCGGCTGTTGTGCTTTGACGAGATGCAGATCACCGATATCGCCGACGCGATGATCGTGGGCCGGTTGTTCGAGGCGCTGTTCGAACGTGGCGTGACCGTTGTCACCACCTCGAACCGCCCGCCGGAGGATCTCTACAAGAACGGCCTCAACCGTCAGCTCTTCCTGCCCTTCATCACGCTGATCCGTGACAAGCTCGACGTGCATGAGCTGGCCTCCGAGACCGATTACCGCCAGCACCGTCTTTCGGGCGAAGAGGTCTATTTCGCGCCTGCGGGGCGCGAAGCGCGCGCGAAAATGGATGCGCTTTGGGACGAACTGACCGGCCATGACGCCATCCACACGCTCGAACTGACGGTGAAGGGTCGCAAGGTGGAGCTGCCGCACTTTCACGCAGGCGTCGGCCGCGCGAGCTTCTGGGATCTGTGCGCGCAACCGCTCGGCCCGGCGGACTACCTCGCGGTGGCCGATGCGGTCCGGGTGTTGCTGCTCGACGATATCCCGCTCTTGTCTGCCTCGAATTTCAACGAGGCGAAGCGGTTCGTGACGCTGATCGATGCGCTCTATGAGGCGAAAGTGCGTCTGATCTGCTCGGCTGCGGATGAACCCGAACGCCTCTATGTCGAAGGCGAGGGCACCTTCGAATTCGAACGCACTGCCAGCCGCCTGCGCGAAATGCAGGCAGCCGACTGGGCCGCCGCAGTTTAGTCCAGCATATCCGCTAGCAACGGGCGCACCTTCGTGCCGTAAAGCTCGATCGTCTTGCGCAGATGGGCTGGGTCCTGAGGCCCGCCGCTATATTTCAGCGTGAAACGCGACAGCCCCAGCGCCTTTACGGTCCGCGCGATCTTTCGTGCCACGGTCTCGGGGCTGCCGATATAAAGCGACCCATGCTCGACCTCTGACAAGTAAGCCTCGCGCCGAAGCGGCGGCCAGCCGCGCGAGCGGCCGATCGCGTCATGCATGCGTGCATAGCCTTCGAAATATTCCTCGCGGGCGATCTCGTCCGTCTCAGCGATATGGCCCGGCGAGTGCACGCCGATCCTGCCGGGTTTGGTCCCCATCTGGGCATGAGCGCGATGGAAAAGATCCACATGGGGCCGGAATCGGGTCGAATCCCCGCCGATGATTGCGATCATCAGGTCCATCTGCATCGCGGCCGCCTCGACGACCGATTGCGGTGTGCCGCCGACACCGCGCCAAATGCGCAGCGGGGTTTCGGGGCGCGGATAGACGGTGACGCCTTTCAGGGGGGTACGGGTTTCGCCCTCGAAGCTGACCTTCTCTTGCGTGGCCAGAAGGTGCAGCAATTGCGATTTCTCGGAGAACAGCACTTCGTAATCGTTCAGATCGAACCCGAAAAGCGGAAAGCTCTCGGTGAAAGACCCGCGCCCGATCGTGATTTCGGCGCGTCCCGGCGCGAGCGCGTCGAGCGTCGCGAACCGCTGGAAAACGCGGATCGGATCGTCCGAAGAGAGAACCGTGACCGAGGTGCCTGCCTTGATCCGTTCGGTACGGGCCAGGATCGCTGAAAGGATCGGTTCGGTCGAGGAGATCGCGAAATCGGGACGGTGATGTTCACCAAGCCCGATATAATCGAGCCCGACCTGATCGGCGAGCTCACCCTCGGCCAGCGTATCGCGGATCACCTGCGCATGACTGCGCAGAAGCCCGTCAGCACCACGCGTCACATCTCCGAACGTGTCGATCCCAAGCTCAAGCTGCATGGCTGTCCCCTTCGCTGTTTCCGCAAAGGATAGGGACGGGGCAGCTACAATGCCACCGGAGGCGCTGCACAGGGGGCGTGCGGGGCCGCAGCCTTACCCGTTCTCGCGCAGGATGCGTCCGGCAAGGTAGAGCGAGCCGCAGATCAGAATACGGGCCTGCGGGTCGGCGGCGACGATTTCGGCCAGAGCGACGCCCACGGAGGATGACGGGCGGGCCTGCATCCCGACGGCACGCGCGGCCTCGGCGGTGGCTTCGGCAGGCAGCGTATTGGCTTCGCCGGGAATCGAGACGGCGTGCAGCGTCGCGGCATGGGCGGCGAGCGGGCGCAGGTAGCCGGTCACATCCTTGGTATTGAGCATGCCGCAGATCAGGTGGGTCGGACGCTTGGGCAGCCGGTCGAGCGTCTGGGCGATCATCTCGCCCGCCGCCGGGTTGTGCCCGCCATCGAGCCAGAGCTCGGCTTCGGGGGCGGCCTCGACCAGCGGCCCGCGGCGCAGGCGCTGCATCCGGGCGGGCCATTCGGCTTTGGTAACGGCGGCTTCGCAGGCGGCCTCGTCGAAGCCCAGATGGCGCAGGGCTGCCAGTGCCGCACCGGCGTTGGAGATCTGATGCGGGCCGGGAAGATTCGGCAGGGGCAGGTCGAGTAGACCGGTCTCGTCCTGGAAGATCAGTCGCGCACGCTCTTCCCAGACCTGCCAGTGTTGGCCGTAAGCGAGGACCGGCGCGCCAAGGCGTTCAGCCTTCGCCTCGATCACCTCGAGGCCCGCCTCTTGCTGGGGACCGACGACGCAAGGAACGCCTCGCTTGAGGATTCCGGCCTTCTCGCCTGCAATCTCGGGCAGCGTTTCGCCGAGGAATTGCTGATGGTCGATCGAGACCGGCGTGATGATCGTGAGCGCCGGGCTCTCGATCACATTCGTCGCATCGAGCCGCCCGCCAAGTCCCACTTCGAGCAAGGTGTAATCGGCAGGGGTGCGGGCGAAGGCCAGAAGGGCTGCAGCAGTGGTGACCTCGAAGAAGGTGATTGCTTCGCCGCCATTTGCAGCCTCGACCTCGTCGAGCAGCGCGGCCAGGTCGGGCTCGGAGATCAGTGTGTCTGCCAGCCGGATCCGCTCGTGAAACCGGGCGAGATGCGGCGAGGTATAGGCGTGGACGCGCTTGCCCGCCGCCTCCAGCCCCGCGCGGATCATCGCTTGCGTCGAGCCCTTGCCGTTGGTGCCCGCGATATGGATCACCGGGGGCAGGTCACGCTCGGGGTTTCCCAGCGCGGCGAGCAGTCGTTCCATCCGGTCGAGCGAAAGGTCGATGACCTTCGGATGCAGCGCCATGAGACGATCGAGGATCACGTCGGAAGCATCGGTCATGGGCTGGCCCTGGGGTTGGTTCTGGAGAGGAGGCGCTGCCACCGCGCGCATAGGCGCGCAGGGCTTAAGTGAAAGGGGGCTCTGCCCCCGCAGCTGGCGCCGCCCCCCGAGATATTTTCATCAAGAAGAAGAATCAGGCCTTTGCGTCGCCTTCGGGCGCCACTGCCTCTTCCGCGACTTTCTCGGGCGCGGGCAGATCTCCGGCTACCGCGGGCGGCAGGTTCAGGAGCATCCGCAGAATGGTGATCAGCTCTTCGCGCATCTTGGTGCGATGGGTCACGCGGTCGAGCATGCCGTGATCGAGCAGGTATTCGGCGCGCTGGAACCCCTCGGGGAGTTTCTCGCGGATCGTCTGTTCAATGACGCGCGGGCCGGCGAAGCAGATCAGCGCATTGGGCTCGGCGATATGCACATCGCCCAGCATCGCGTAGGAGGCCGTGACGCCACCCGTGGTCGGGTGTGTCAGCACGACGATATAGGGCAGGCCCGCTTCCTTGAGCATCTGAACAGCCACGGTGGTGCGCGGCATCTGCATCAGCGACAGGATACCTTCCTGCATCCGCGCGCCCCCTGCGGCCGAGAACAGCACCAGCGGACGCTTCAGCTTCACCGCGCGCTCGGCCGCCGCGATGATCGCGTTGCCGACATACATGCCCATCGAGCCGCCCATGAAGGTGAAATCCTGCGCGGCCGCGACGATCGGGGTGCGACCGATTTCGCCTTCGGCGACCAGCATCGCCTCTTTCTCGCCGGTCGATTTCTGCGCTGCCTTCATCCGGTCGGGATAGCGCTTCTGATCCTTGAAATGCAGCGGATCGGCGATCGGCTCGGGGACTTTGACCTCCGCGAAAATGCCCCCATCGAACAGTGCCTCGAAGCGGGTACGCGGCGTGATCGCGAGGTGATGGTCGCAATTCGTGCAGACGTTCAGATTCTCGGCCAACTCGCGGTGGAACAGCATGGTTCCGCATTCGGGACATTTGGTCCACAGGTTCTCGGGCACTTCGCGGCGCGAGAACAGCGAGTTGATCCGCGGGCGGACATAGTTGGTGATCCAGTTCATCGGCAGGCCTCTCGCAAGGGGCGGTATTCGCTTCAGCCCAGATACGCCGGGGCGGCGGGAATTGCAATCAGACCCGCAAGGCGAGCCGTGCAATGAGCCAGCAGATCAGCACATTGAGCATGTCGAGCACGAGCCAGGGTGCCAGGTCGAACCCGCTGCGGGTATTGATCACGATTGTGTAGAGGGCGAGCCCGTCGAGCTGGCCGTAAAATCCCACGAGAAACAGCGAGCCGAAGTTGTTGGCGAAATGCAGGGCCAGGGCCGCCCCGAGATTACCTGTGCGGGCGGTGAGATCCGCGGCGAGGCAGCCGAAGGCAAAGGCCCAGAGCGCCGGCCAGATCGCGTGATTTCCATACTCGCCTGGTGAAAAATGCAGTGCCCCGAACAGCGCGGAGGGAAGCACCATCCAGACCAGCGGATTGCGAGAACGCGCGCCGAGCTGCTGAAGCAGGTAGCCGCGGAAGAGCACCTCTTCAGCGGTGATCTGGATCGCAAGAAAGGGCACGGCCATCGGCGCCCAGCTCAGCACCACCGCGAGCGGGTTCGACCTGCCCGCATCCGCACTCAGCAAGGCCAGTGCGAAGGTGAAGAGGGAAAACAGCAGGAGCCATGGCAGCAGGAGGCGCAATGTGCGTAGCGTGCCGGGTCCGAACAGGGTGGCGGCCGAGCGGGTGTGAAACTTGCGCGTCACGAAAATTGTGCCGAGCAGAAGCGGGGCGAAGGTCAAGAGCAGGATGACCAGGCCACGCGGCGTCGAGCCCGCGGCGATCTCGTTCATCAGCCGCAAGAGCATGAATTCGGGCATGCTGCGCGACAGGACGATCAACAGGCCCCAACCCGCGGCGAGATAGATCATCACGATCGCCGCAGCACCGAGCCCGCTGCGCCAGAGCTCGGACTGCGCTCGCGCTGGGGCCAGGAAGCCTTCGAGCGCGCCATAGCTGCGGATCGGCGGTATCATCAGGACAGCCCTTTCGGAATTTGGGCCGCCCCGGCGGTGTTCTTGGCGAAGATGATACTCATGACGCGGTCCGGCTGCGGTTTCCTTCTGATAGCGGGTGGCGGCGGGCCGAGGCAACGGGCTTTACTTTCGGCAGGCCGCGGATGAGAAGGGGAGGCTTTGAGAGATTGCGCGGCGCTGCGATGTTCGAACTTCCCCTTGATCTGGTTCTGATGCTGGTGGGCGCGGCCTTCGCGGCAGGTTTTGTCGACTCGATTGCGGGAGGCGGCGGGCTGATCACGGTGCCTGCGCTTTTGCTCGCCGGCGCGCCGCCGGTTCAGGCGCTTTCGACGAATAAGGTTCAGGGCACGTTTGGGGCGGCGACGGCGGCGATCTCCTATGCGGCTTCGGGTCGGGTCGATCTACGCGAGCAAATCCCGGCGGCGGCTATCTCCTTTCTGGGAGGTCTCGCCGGGGCGCTTCTGGTCTCGAAGATACCGACAGAGATGATCGAGCGGGTTCTGCCCTTCGTCCTGATCGCGATCGCCGCGTTTTTCGCGTTGCGCCCGGGGCTTGATGATACCGACCGGATGCAACGGATCACGCCGGGCCTGTTCATGGCGGCCTTCGTGCCGGTGATCGGCTTTTATGACGGTCTGGTGGGGCCGGGAACGGGCGCGTTCTTCATGATCGGTTTCGTGACGCTGGCGGGCTATGGGGTGCTCAAGGCGACCGCGCATACGAAATTGCTGAATTTCTCGTCGAATATCGGTGGGCTTGCAGGGTTCATGTTGGTCAGTTCGCCCTGGTGGGGGATCGGCATCGCGATGGGGCTCGCGCAGGTGGCGGGCGCGCGGCTGGGCTCGCGGCTGGCGATGCGGGTGGGCGCGCGGCTGATCAAGCCGCTCTTGGTGACCACCTCGACCTTGCTGGCGCTGAAGCTGATCTGGGAAATGCTCTAGATTTCGACCTGCGAGAGGATCGCGGAGAGCCGGGCGAAGCTGCCAGCCGTGCCGTCGGGCGCAGTATCGGCTATGAACGCATCCAGCTCGGGCCAGACCTTCAGCGCGGCATCCACCATCCGGTCAGAGCCCGAGGCGTAAAGCCCCGCCTGGATCATCATCTCCGCCCGATCATAGGCGCCCAAGAGCGCGCGGGCCTTGGCGATCAGCCGATTTTCGTCGGGACTGGCCGCATCGGGGAGCGAGCGTGAAACCGAGCGCAGCAGATTGATCGCCGGGAACCGCCCGCGCTCGGCGATCTCGCGCTCCATCACCACATGGCCGTCGAGCACGCCGCGCAGGATATCGGCGACGGGTTCGTCCATGTCCGAGCCCGCTACCAGAACCGAGAAGACCGCCGTGATATCGCCCGAGCCCTCGGCGCCCGGACCGGCACGTTCACCCAGAGCCATGATCTGATAAGAGGTCGAAGGCGGGTAGCCACGCAGGCTCGCAGGCTCGCCCCCAGCCAGAGCCACTTCGCGATGCGCCTCGGCAAAGCGCGTCACCGAATCGGCGAGAAACAGCACATGCTGGCCCTGATCGCGGAAATATTCGGCCACGGCCATCGCGGTCCAGGCGCAGCGGCGGCGCACCAAGGGCGATTGGTCCGAAGTCGCGGCGACGATCACCGCACGCGCCATCCCCTCCGGGCCCAGTGTTTTTTCCACGAATTCGCGTAGCTCGCGCCCGCGCTCGCCGATCAGCGCGATCACCACGACATCCGCCGCGACCCCACGCGCGAAACTCGCCAGCAAAGAAGATTTCCCCACGCCCGAGCCCGCGAAAAGGCCGATCCTCTGCCCGCGCACCAAGGGCAGCATCGTGTTGAAGATCGCGAGACCCGTTTCCAGCCGGTCGCCCAGCCGTTTGCGCTGCGCGGCGGGCGGAGGGCTCGCGCGCAGCTCGCGTTCGATCCCGCCATGGATCAACGGCCGCCCGTCAAGCGGCTGTCCGAACGGGTCCACGATCCGTCCGATCCAGCTGTCATGCGGGGCGATCCCGCCCTGGCCGAGCAGCTCGACCTCGTCGCCGATCGCCACCCCGTCGGCGGCGCCATCGGGCAGCACGGTGACCGCGCCACGGGTGAGCGACAGAACCTCCGCCCCGATCTCGTGCCCGCCTTTGCAGCGGATTACTGCCCGGTCGCCGAGGGTCGCGCGCCGGGCGAGCCCCGTGACCTCGATCATGCCGCGCCGCACCTCTGCTACGCGCCCCACAGCATGTACCGAACCGATGCCACGCATTTCGGCGCGCAACAGGTCAAATCCTGCGAATGCCATTCTGGCCCTCCGATGTTCTCGAAACGTTTTCTAAACGATTCGCTCTTAAAGCTTGGTTGATAGCTCGGAGGAGAAGCCCCGATGTTTGAGAACCTTGAGATCATGCGAATGGCTAGTGCGATGGCGACGCACGCCTCGGCCCGGCAGAATGCCGTGGCGCAGAATATCGCCAATGCGGACACGCCCGGCTATGCCGCGCACGACCTTCCCGCCTTTGCAGAGCTTTACCAATCCGAATCCGCCCCCGACCTGCGCGCCACCCGCGCGGGCCATATCGGCGCGGATCACAGCGTCACCACAGGGCCTGAGGCCCGCATCGACCCGGGCGTGACCTCGCCCGATGGCAATGCGGTCTCGCTCGAGGAAGAGATGGTCAAGGCGGTCGAGGTCAAGCGTCAGCATGACCTTGCGCTCGCGATCTATCGCTCCTCGATGACGGTGCTGCGCACCGCGCTTGGCAGGAGCTGACGATGAGTGATTTCACCAATTCCATGGCGCTTTCCGCCTCGGGGATGAAGGCCCAGTCGATGCGGCTACGCCATACCTCCGAGAATATCGCGAATGCGGACACGCCCGGCTATCACCGCAAGACCACCTCGTTTCAGGAGGTGGTCGAAGGCGGTGAGACGACGGGGCGGGTGCAGCTTGGCCCGGTCCAGCTCGACCGGCGCGAACTGACCCGAATCTACGATCCTGGCCACCCGATGGCCGATGAGAGTGGCTACTACGACGGCTCGAATGTCGATCTGGTGGTCGAGATTGCTGACGCGCGCGAAGCGCAGCGCAGCTACGAGGCGAATCTGCGCATGTTCGATCAGGCACGGCAAATGTCGTCGTCACTGCTCGACCTGCTTCGCCGCTAGGACAGAGGAGATCCAGAATGGATGTGAAAACCTCTCTTGCAACGCAAAGCTATGCCCAGGCCCGCTCGGCTGCCGCTCCCAAGCCGCAATCGGCCGGGCCGGGCACCCTGTTCCAGCAGGCGGCCAACTCTTTTGCCGAGACGGTGAAGGCCGGCGAGGAAACCGCCAAATCCGCGATGACCGGCAATGCCGATCCGCATGCGCTCGTGCAGGCGCTGGCGCAGACAGAACTGGCCGTCGAGACGGCGGTGACCGTGCGCAACAAGGTCGTCGAGGCCTATCAGGAAATCCTCAGGATGCCGGTCTGATGCAGGACGCGATCTTCTTTGACACGCTTCGGCAGGGGCTCTGGATCGCGGTCATGATCGCCGCGCCGCTTCTGTCGGTGGCGCTGATCGCGGGCGTCGCGATCGGCCTTTTTCAGGCGCTGACCTCGGTGCAGGAAATGACCCTGACCTTCGTGCCCAAGGTCGGCGCGATGCTGATCGTCTTCTGGGTGTCGATGTCCTTCATGTCGAGCACGCTGGTCGATTTCTTCCGCAGCACGCTTGTGCCGATGATCGCGGGGTTCTGAGATGGATAACGCGATCTATACCACGCTCACCCGCCAATCCGGTTTGATGCAGGAAATGCGCGCCGTGGCGAATAACATCGCCAATGTCTCGACCACCGGGTTCCGGCGCGAGGGCGTCATCTTCTCGGAATATCTCGCAGGGCTCGAGGGGAACGAGCCCTCGCTCTCGATGGCCTACGCCCATGGCCGCCATGTCGACCAGAGCCAGGGCGGGCTGACCCGCACCGGCGGCACCTTCGATTTTGCGATCGAGGGGGAGGGGTTCTTCATGATCGAGACCCCGCAGGGCAATCAGCTCACCCGCGCGGGCAGCTTCATCCCCTCGCCCGAAGGCGAGCTGCTGACGCCCGACGGGTTCCGCCTGCTCGATCCTGGCGGCACGCCGATCGCCATTCCCTCGGGCACGACGGATGTCGCACTCGCCCCCGATGGCACGCTGTCCGCGGGTGGCAATCCGATCGCTCAGGTTGGCATCTTCACTCCCAGCGACCCGAGCGGCCTGCGCCATGTCGGCGGCACGCGCTTTAGCGCCGAGGCTGGCGCTGAACCCGTCGAGGGAGCGGTGCTGATGCAGGGCTATCTCGAGGAGAGCAACGTCGATCCAGTTTCTGAGATCGCCCGCATGATCGAGGTCCAGCGCGCCTACGAGATGGGGCAGACCTTCCTCGATCGCGAGGATGAACGGATTCGCGGCGTCATCTCGACGCTCGGACGCTAACAGGAGGCAACAATGAGAGCCCTTCAGATCGCAGCCACCGGGATGAGCGCGCAGCAGATGCGCGTCGAGGTGATCTCGAACAACCTCGCGAACATGTCCACGACCGGCTACAACGCGCGCCGCGCGGAATTCGCCGATCTGCATTATCAGCAGATGACGCGGCCCGGCACGATCAACGCGACCGACGGGACGACCATTCCCGCGGGCGTCCAGCTTGGTCTTGGCGTGCGGCCCACCGCTGTTACCGTGAACCTCTCTCAAGGGTCGCTCTCGGCCACCGGGGGCGATCTCGACGTGGCGATCGACGGTACCGGATATCTCGAGGTGACCCTGCCCTCGGGAATATCGGCCTACACGCGCGATGGCGGTCTGAAACGCTCGGCGGAGGGGCAGATCGTTACCTCGGACGGCTACCCGGTCGTGCCGGACATCACTATCCCCGACGATGCGCGCGCAGTTGCGATCAATGCCGATGGCGAGGTTTACGCCTATTTCACTGATCAGGTGCAGCCGCAGCTTCTGGGCCAGTTCACCCTCGCGAGTTTCACCAACGAGAAGGGGCTCGAGGCGATGGGCTCGAACCTCTTTCTGGAGACCGGCGCGTCCGGTCCGCCCAATGTGAACACGCCTGGCCAGGACGGGCTCGGCACGCTGCGGCAGGGCTATCTGGAGGAAAGCTCGGTCGATCCGGTGCGCGAGATCACCGAGTTGATCAAGGCGCAGCGCGGTTATGAACTCAACGCCAAGGTCATCACCGCAGCCGATCAGATGCTGGGCGCGACAACGCAGGTGCGCTGATGAAACAGGTGCTTGCCCTTATGCTGATCTTGGTGCCCGGACTCGCCCCGGCCGATATTCTCGTCGCCAAGCGCACCTTGCGCGCGCAAAGCGTGATCACCTCGGAAGATGTGGCGCTGCAGCCTGGCCAGGTGGCCGGCATTCTCGCCGCCCCCGAGGAGGCGGTGGGGCTCGAAACCCGCGCGATTATCTATGCCGGTCGCCCGATCCGTTACAGCGATTTGGGCGAACCCGCGATCGTCGAGCGCAATCAGATCATCCCGCTGATCTATCGCCAGTCAGGTCTCGAGATCCGCACGGAAGGCCGCGCGCTGCAACGCGCCGGCGCGGGTGAAACGATCCGCGTGATGAATGCCGCGTCAAAGGCTGTCGTGAGCGCGTGGATCGCGCCGGACGGTTCCGCCCGTGTTTCACAATGAGGACTTGCCGATGAAAACTCCCGCCCTCCTCCTCCTTTCGATCGTGCTCATCGCCTGCGGGCGGCTCGAACAGGTCGGCAAGGCGCCGACCTTCACCCCGGTCGAGAATGGAAACGAGTTCTTCGCGATGTCCGCCCAACCGATGCCCCAGACCACCGAGGCGCACCCGCCGATGCAGGAAGCCTCGCTCTGGTCGGGCTCGCGCAACTCCCTTCTGGGCGACCGACGTGCGGCGCAACGCGGTGATATCTTGACCGTGGTGATCGAAATCGACGACAAGGCCGAGATTTCGAACTCGACCGGCCGCTCGCGCACCGGGTCGGACAGCATGGGCATCCCGTCGATGCTCGGAATTCCGCAACGCATCGACGAACGTCTGCCCGACGGGGCCTCGATGGCTGATGCCTATGCGACGAATTCGGCGTCGAGCTACAAGGGCGACGGGCAGGTTTCGCGCAATGAGAAGCTCACTCTGCGCATCGCCGCGACGATCATCGAGACTCTGCCGAATGGTGTGCTGCGTATACAGGGCAGCCAGGAAGTGCGCGTCAATTACGAGGTGCGCGAGCTGATCGTGACCGGGTTCGTGCGCCCCGAGGATGTCAGCCGACAGAATGAGATCACCTATGACAAGATTGCCGGCGCACGGATTTCCTACGGCGGCCGCGGGCAGATCACGGATGTTCAGCAGCCGCGTTACGGTCAGCAGGTGGCCGATATCCTGCTGCCATTCTGAGGTACTGCGATGCTGGGCAAGATCATTCCCGTTCTTCTCGCGTTGATCGGTCTCGCCGGGGGTGGCGCTGCAGGCTATTTTCTGCGCCCGCCTCCCGCGCCAGCCGAAGAGACGGGCGAATGCGTGCCCGTCGATCCCCATGCCGCTCCCGCTGAGGATGCGCATGGAGACGGTCACGGCAATGAGGTCACGACTTCCGAATTCGTCAAACTCAACAATCAGTTCATCGTACCGCTCGTGACCGAAGGTCGGGTGTCGGGGCTGGTGATCCTGTCGCTCTCGCTCGAGGTTCGTGTGGGCGAGACCGAAGCCGTCTATCGCGCCGAGCCGAAACTGCGCGATGCCTTCCTTCAGGTGCTCTTCGATCACGCCAATGCCGGGGGGTTTCGCGGGGTTTTCACCGGCAGCGCGAACATGGATTTGCTGCGCAAGGCGCTCACGGAGACTGCCCGCGAAATTCTCGGACCTGGGGTGATCGCCGTTCTCGTCTCTGACATCGTTCGCCAGGACAGCTGAACACTCGCCTAACGCCCCTTCGCGAGCTTTTGCAAAACGTCATGACGCCCGACCGCCTGCGCGGTCGTGGCTTTCTGCGCTGCGATCTTGGGCTGAAGCGATTGGCGCGCTTGCGACACCCGCGCTTCTTCGACCGCGAGAAACCGCAAATAGGCCAACGCACGAAGCCCCGCCTGTGGATCGGTTGCGAGATGGGCATGGGTATCGCGGCCTTGCGCCTTGAGCGCCTCAAGTCGAGCACCCATTTCTCGCTCACGGGTTGTCAGGGCAGCCAGTGCCGCGAGCTCCGCCTCGCACTGGAGGTGCGCCAGTCGCGCGAGGCCTGCCAATCGCTTTGCTTTTGCGCTCATAGCCCCCGCTCCTTCGCGCGCTTGCGCATCCGCTCCGCGAAGCGGATCGCGGCGGCGACGGGTTTGTAATGCTCGGGCCGGATCTCGGCGCCGATATCGACCACCGCGAAAAGGGCGCGCGCCGTTGGCGGATCGGAATGGATCGGCACGCCATTCTCGGCGGCGACTTCGCGAATACGCGCGGCAATTTCGTCAACACCTTTCGAAACACAGATCGGCGCATGGCCGGAAGCCCGATTCCATTTCAGCGCAACCGCATAATGGGTCGGGTTCACGATCACCACATCGGCCTTTGCGGTCTCATGCACTGATTGGCCCATCGCCAACTCCATGCCACGTTGACGGCGTTGTGCCTTGAGGTGGGGATCGCCCTCGGATTGCTTCATTTCGTCGGTCAGCTCTTTGCGCGTCATCCGGTTGCGGCGAAAAAATTCCGCGCGCTGCCAGAGATAATCCGTGGCCCCTATTGTTGCGGCGAGCGCGGTCACGATCAGCAGAAACTCGACCAGCATCCGAAACAGGGCTTCGGTCGTTTGCACAGGGGCCAGACGCTGCGTGAGAAGGATCATGTCCATCCGCTTTGCGAGAAAGATACCCAGCACGATCGCGATGACGGCGAGCTTCGTCACGCTCTTTGCGAATTCAAAAAGACCCGTGCGGCCAAATTTCTGACCCGCATTCGCGATCGGGTTGATGCGGTTGAGTTTCGGGCGGATTTTCTCTGGGGCGACGACGATCGCGCGCTGCGCCCAATAGGCGATGAGCGCCGCGATCATCGGCAACAGCAGGAACGGGGCTGCGGGCAGGAGCAGGCCAAGGATCAGCCGTGCTCCGGATGCGGTCCCTCCGGCAAGAAGTGTCTCGGATAATTCGTCCGAGCGATCGAGCATCACCATCGCGCGGGTGCCGAAACTGGCGAGACCATGCGCGCCGATGCCCAGCACGGCGATCAGGAACGCGCCATAGACCGCTGCCACCGAGATTTCCGAGGACCGAACGAGATCACCCTTGCGCCGCGCTTCCTCGAGTTTGTGCGGTGTTGGTTCATACTCCTTCTCGCCGGCATCCTCGCTCATCTCGGAGCTCCGAACGGATCCGAAAGGAAACTCAGAACCGCTTCGCGCCAGATCACGATCGCACCAGGCGCGGCGATAGCCAGCAAGATGAGACCGCCCGCCGTCAATGCCGGCGCGCCTACGAAGGCAACCATAAGCTGCGGCATGGCACGATTGATCGCCCCGAGCGCCACATTGTAGATCAGCCCGGTCACCACGAAAGGTGCCGCGAGGACAAATGCTAGCGAGAAAGCGTGCGCGATGCCGGTGAGACCCCATTGGCGCAGATCGTCGGCTGCAGGCAGCCCGCCGGCAGGGATGACGCGATAGGAACCGAGCAGGAACTCCACGAGGTGCAGGTGGTAGTCGAAGCTCATCAGTACCGCGATGCCCGCGATCAGCAGCAAGTTTCCAATCGCGGGTTGCGGCTCGCCGCCCATCCCGCCGAGCAGTTGCGAGAGTGACGTAGCCTGAGCCGCGATCGTGCCCGCGATCTGAAGTGCGAAGACGAAGACCCGCAGCCCCAGACCCAGAAACAGGCCTGTTGCGATCTCGGTCGCGATCCAGAATGGCGGGCCTGTGCGACCTGCGAGCGGTTCGAGATCCGGAGCAGCAGCGGGCAGGAGGATGAGGGTGAGACCGAGAGCGACCACCGTCTTGATCCGTGCTGGCAGACTTGTCTCACCAAACCCGGGAGCCAGAGATACGAGCCCGCCGATGCGTAACAACAGCGCGAATCCGGCGAGCAGGAACCCCTCTACGCTGTGCAGCAATTCGGCGAGCAAATCCGTCATGCTGCCACCACGCCCACCATCGCCGGTTGCGCCTCGAGCCCGATTTCTTCGTAGCTCAACACCGGCGCGCTCAGACCTTTCGCGGCCATGACCGTCTTCAGGAACCGACGCCGCCGACCCGAGGTGACAAGTGCGGGAAACACCCCAGTCTTGCCCGCCATCGCCAGCCTGTCGGAGATATTCGCAGCGAGTTTGTTGAAAAGATCAGGCGGAAGAGCGACATCGCCCGCAGGCTCACCGCCGATGGTGTAGGTGCCGAAGCGTTCTTCCCAGTCGGGTGCGAGCTGGATCAAAGGGATCGTGCCGTCGTCGCGGCGCAGCTCGGCCACAAGCTGGAAGCCGAGCCTCTGGCGGACATGCTCGCTGATCAGCTCAGAAGATTGCAAAGAGCGAACCTCGGCCACCGCTTCGATGATCAAAAGGAGGTTGCGGACCGAGACACGCTCCTCAAGCAGAAGGCGCAGCACGGCAAGCAGCAGATCGACGGGAACCTTGTCCGGGACGAGCTCGTCAAGCACGCGACGATTGGCTTCCGCTCGTGCGGGATCGGAGAGATTTGCGACTTCCGACAGCAGGCGTCGAAGTGCGCGCAGCGTCATCAGGCGCGGGAAATTTGCCTTGATCACTTCCAGCAGATGGGTCGCAAGCACCTCGGTCGGTCCGACCACGGTCGAACCTGCAAGCGCCGCATCTTCCTGTCGCCTTGCGGGTACCCAAAGCGCCGGGGCATGGAATACAGGCTCGCGCACCTCCGTTCCCTCGGGCAGAAAATCACGATTGTCCGCAATGAGTGCCAGAACATGATCCGGAAAGAGCCTGTCTCGGGCCTGCTCGACACCTTGGATGCGGATTCGGTAATGACCCGGTTCGAGCCCCGCGTCGTCGGTCAGTCGGATCTCGGGCAGGATCAGGCCAAAATTCGTCGCGACATGGTTGCGCATGTTCGAGATCCGCGCATCGAGGCCGGTTGCAGGATCAAGTGCCATTGCCACGAGATCGGGCGCAAACTCGACATGGATGTCATCGATATCCAGCACATCCCCCATCGATTTGCGCTTCGGCTCGGTCTCGGGGCCGGGCATTTTCATCGCCTCACGCCGAGCTCGGGCCTTCGCTGCGCGGTTCAGCATATAGGCAGCCCCGCCGAGCAACGCCGCGCCCATCATGAAAGGAATGAACGGCAGCCCCGGCACGAGGCCGAAAAGAGCCATCAGAACCGCGACTGTCGTCAGCGCGGGGGGGTATTTTCCGAGCTGCCGGAACAGCTCGAAATCAGCCGAGCCCTTGGCGCCACCACGCGAAAGAAGAATGGCTGCGGCGATTGAGATGATGACGGCGGGGATCTGGCTTACCAGCCCGTCGCCGACCGTCAGAATCGAATAGGTTTCGAGCGCGCGATTGAGTGGCATTCCGTGCACAACCGTGCCGATGATCAACCCGACGACCAGGTTCAGCATCGTGATGAGCAGCCCTGCGACCGCATCGCCCTTCACGAATTTCGAGGCACCATCGAGCGAGCCGAAGAACGTGGTCTCGGCTTGCTCCCGTTCGCGTCGTTCGCGGGCTTCCGCGTGGTCGATCGCGCCCGCATTCATGTCGCTGTCGATGGCCAGCTGCTTGCCCGGCATCGCATCGAGCGCAAAGCGCGCGCCGACCTCTGCCATTCGTCCCGCGCCTTTGGTGATCACGATGAAATTTACGATCAGGATCACGCAGAAGACCACCAACCCGATCAGGACCGAGCCGCCCATGATGAAATTTGCGAACCCCTCTATCACGTTGCCAGCGGCGGCAGTCCCGGTGTGGCCTTGGCCGATGATGAGTTTCGTCGAGGTGACGTTGAGCGACAGTCGCAACATCAATGACGCGAGCAGGATCGTGGGAAAGGCCGAGAAATCAAGCGGGCGTTCGATGAAAAGCGTCACGGTAAAGATGAGGATCGCGAGAGCAAAGGAACTGGCCAGCCCGACATCGAGAACCCATGCGGGCACGGGCAGGATCATCATCGCGATCACGGCCATCAGGGCGAGCGAAAGCAGGATGGTCGGCTGGAAGATGCGGCGGAGCAAAAGTGCTGACATCACATCTCTCCGTGTTTTGCCACCGCGGCAGCGAACAAGGATGCACCGGGCGCGCTGCCTAACGGCGGAGGCGCGCCGCCTTTTTGCAGGAGCGGGTAGGAGTTAACGCGTGGCTGGGATGGTAAAGCGGCACGCTGCCCAGAAACTATGTCCGGTATTTCTGGTATTTCAGAAAAATTGTCTTGGCTGGGACCGGTAGAATATCGCGGTTTGTCCAGACTCCTCGATTGAGACTGGCCCTCTCCGTGCAGCGTTGCTCGGAAACGATCGAAACGCGCTGTATACCGTTCCGCATGGCTTTGCGTGCGCGAATGGTAAGCTCCTGCGGCGCGCGACCAATCCTTCATTTCGTTATGAAGCTCGCGGAGAAATCGGGCGGCGTAACGTGCATTTGAAAGTGGGTCGAACATCTCCTCTATCGAGGAAAAGTTCTCTCCATGCCATTTGTAATTGATCTGAAAGCAACCGATGTCGAAGCTGCGCGCCCCGCGCTTATATTCTTTGAAGACGTAGCGGAGGGCTTCATCTCGGGTCTCGAACCAATGCCCCTCGCCTTCCATGTTCACTGTCCACGGCCAAGGACGGAAGCTGCCCTCGGATTTGCGTCCTGTCTCGCTTAAAGAAATTGCCTTGAGTACGGAGACAGGCACACCGCTTTCGGTGGCGACCGTTTCGGCAACCCGTTCACAAAGCGAGGCGGGTGTCTCAGCTTGGGCCTTGTGGGCAAAAGCAATCGCAGTTCCAATGAGACTAAGGACGAAGACTGCCCGAGCGAGCCTGTGCATGGGTTCTCCCTTTGCGTCGCAATTCTTGCTCGGATCAGGATTAGGGCGGATTCGTTGAGAATTCGTTTGCAGCTGCAGAGTGTTTGCTGCGTTTCAATTTCCGGCGCCGGAAATTTCGAATCGTTCCAGCATGTCATGCAGAGCTTTTCTTTCCTCTTCACTGGCCGCGAGCAGAGATTTTGCGGCATTGATTGGGCCGGTTTCGCCTTCGCTCTCAATGTCCTCAGGGGGGCTGAACCTGTCGATAAAGTTCTTTTCGATCGGATCCCCGTACTGGTGAAGCGTGTTCCAGTCGCCGATATGCCAGGCTTCTGCGCGTGCTTTTTCTTCATCTCCAGCGCGCAAGTAGGCCATGCGTGCGTCATCATGCCGGCCCAAGCGCGAGAGCGCGTCACCGCGCAGACTGTCGGCCGCGCTCCCGTCAACTCCCCTCAGATGCGCCAGGCCTGCCGCCGGGTCGAGTCCGGCAAGGGCCGCACGTGCCAGCAGAAGTTTGTCGGTCTTGGTTAGCTCATCGGCTGATTTCAAAAGTTCGGTCGCCGCGTCGGCCATACCGAGTCCCACCAATCGGTTGGCAAGCGCGGTACGGAGTGATCCGTCGGTGGCAGCAGTTGAGATCGGTTCACGTTGCGCAAAATATAAGCGCAGGAAAAGGGCGTCATCAGGTTGCTCGACGAACATTGTGAGCAATCTCGCTCGCGTCTCCGCTTGAGTTTCAGGATCAATCGCCTGGGGCCACTCTGACGAAGCTGCGAAAGCGGCGTCGAAGTTGCCTTGCGATGCGTAGCCTAGAGTGGCCGCGCGCAAGAGTGCTGGGGCTTCCGTGCCGCCTGAAAGCTCGAAGGCGAGCGCGAGCGCCTGTTCGATCTGAACATCGGGAACGACGCGACGGTCTTCCAATTCTTGGTCGATCAACATCAAAAGTGCTTCGACCGCGTCTGGTGCGTTTCGCTGCGCAAGTTTTTCAAGCGTTGCCCCTGTTTCTTTTGTGCCGACGTCATGCGCGAGATGTACGTCGACAACATTGAGTGCGCTTTTGTCTTCGACGCTCACCCGTGCCAGAGCGGCGCGGATGCTTTGCGCGACGTCTGGAGCGCCGATTGCGATTAGTCGGGAGACGAGTTTCGGTCCGAGCACGTGTCGTAAGTCTGGCGGGAGCGCGGAGTAGCTTCGGGTTACGGCACCGAAATTGACCGAGCGTTTTTGTGGCGGGGGCGATGCTCCCAATAGCGCCCAGAGTGCGACGGGGTTGTTGCATTCCGTCATGCGCGCATAGGGCGACTTCCTCGCAATCGGATCATCATCGAGCATCGCGGCGAGATAGCGCAGTGCCGTAACGTCCGGGCCAGGTTCGGCCAGGTCGTCAAGGACCGCGCGGGCCTCCACACCGAAACCGAAAGCGATATATACTCTTGCGAGTTCGATCACCCGGCTCTGATCCGGAATATCGAACTCCCCCATCAACTTGCGACGCACATCGCCAATCTGGACAAACACGGGTCGATCGTCGACCCATGCCCCAACGTCGAAATAGCTTTCCGGCGGGCAAGTCTCGCCAGCGTCCGTATAGGTGTTGCGCGGTGTCTGAAGTTGATCGCGGTCGATCGCCGTCATTGATCTGAAAGCGATATGACTTTCGAGCGCGATCGGGTCACTGCGCGGCGGCGGCAGAGGTTCCGTCGCGATGTCGACCTCGGGGTGTTGCTGGGCGGTAGAGGGTTCGTTCGGGTCAAGCGAGATAAGCCCTTGCGAGGCAGCACGGCCGATTTGCCGCAAGAGATTCTTTTCGATTTCCGAAATCTGCGCATGAGGGGGCGTCGGATCTGGCGGAGCAGGGCTCCGATCCCGGATCTCGGGAGGAGGGGCCGATGGCGGGGCTTGCGCAGGCTGTTCTGGTTCGCTCTTCCAGTAAAGGTCGAGGTACTCCACCCCTATGGCAGCCGGTTGAACCGTTTTAGGGGCTGTTGGCACTTCGGTTGTGTTAGGGTCTGGACCGAGAGGCTCCGACGAGGCCTCTGCCGTCGCAGGAACCTCGGGTGCAGTTCGAAAATCGATCACGATCGAACCATCGTCGAGCGTGAAGTGGTGCGCTACGACATTTCGTGCAGTTTCAAAGAACAAGCTGCCGTCCGATCCCGCCGTTACTCCAGTCAGGCGGGTTTTCGGAATGAGGCGGAAGACATTCTGCGTTTGGAAACGCGCATTGGGAATGTCTGTCGCCAACCGGAAGCCATCGCTCGTCTTTTGCAAGTTCCAATTTGCGTTTGCTGGCAATGAGACCACCAACCGCGAGAAATCCTCATGTTCTCCCGAGCGGATCATGATCGGTGCGGCGAATGCGGGCGTGCAAAAGAGGCAAAGACATAGGAGGAGATAACGGATCATGCCGCCTCCGACTTCACCGCTTTCAAAGCCTCTTCCAGATCTGCAAAACTGGGACGGATATGATGCGGTGTGTTCTGCCGACCGACTTCAATGCAGATATTCGTTGCGTGATTGTGCAGGTTGGCGACCAGGACCTCTCGGATCAGCTTGTAGAAATGGCTGTCTTCGTCGATCACCGATTTCATACGTGCGGCGAAGGGAGCGATGAAGCCGTAGGCCATGAAAACGCCGAGAAAGGTGCCGACAAGCGCCCCGCCGATCATTTTTCCCAGAATTTCAGGTGGCTGGTCGATGGAGCCCATGGTCTTGATGACGCCGAGCACAGCCGCCACGATCCCCAGCGCAGGCATGGCATCGGCGACCGATTGCATGGCGTGGCTTGAGTGCATCGCGTGATGGTAGTTGGCGTCAAGTTGCTTATCGAGAACCTCCTCCACCTGGATCGGATCATCGTAATTCATCGAGGCCGAACGCATCGTGTCGCAGATGATGTCGATCGCCTCGTGATCGTTCAGGATTTTGGGATATTTTCCGAAGATCGGCGAGCTGTCGGGAGCTTCGATATGTTCTTCGATTGCGACAGGGTTCTGGCGCGCGAGGCGTATCAGTTCGAAAAGCAGACACAGCAGATCGCGGTAATCGGCGGGCTTCCATTTCGGCCCTTTGAAGACTTTGCCGACATCCTTGAGCGTGTGTTTGATCGCAGCCACGTCGTTCGACAGAACGAACGCGCCAACGGCGGCACCGCCGATCATGATCATCTCGAAGGGAAGTGATTTGAGGATGATCCCCAATTTTCCCCCCGCGGCCACATAACCGCCGAAGACCATCGCAAAGATGATCACGATGCCGATGATGCCGATCATGAATGCCTCTCATAACTCTGTCGGGCGAGCGTTGCAGATTCGGCTTAAGAAAAGACCAATATCCTTAATCGGAAGGGGCTCCGGCATTGCGGCCCGCCATCAAGACGCTGATCGCATAGGCTTTCTTCGGATCGAGACTTTCCATGACCGCCGCTGCCGCATCCGGTCGCATGCGGCCCAGGAAGCCGGCGGCAAAATCGGGTGCCATCTCCTCGAAAAGCGGAGCCGCCTGTTTCGGTTTCATGTTCTCGTAAAGCGCGACGAGGCGTGCCACGTCTTCATCCGCAGCGCCATCCGCAATCGCGACAGTTTTCGCAAGCGCCTGCTCTGCGGAGATGAGGTCCTGCAGGCGGTTCTCGAGGCGTGCTTCGGCCAGAGCGACGGCATTGCTGCGATCGCTCAACAGCCCCTCTTTTTCAATGAGCTTTGCTTCGCGCGCCTTCAGATCGGCCAAAAATGCCATCAAGCCGGGCTCGGAGGGGCAGTCCTGCGTCTCATTTGGACCGGATTGAACTGCGGCATGAGTCGTTTCGGTCGCGCGGGCGAGCCCAGCCGTTTCGACGACGCGCAGGCCACCCGATACGACGAAGACACTGGCAATCATCCACAACAATCCGCGACCGATCCAGCGCTTGCGCCCGCGGTGCGACTTCGGGCCAGGAGCATTTCCACTCATTCCGCCGCCTCCATCGTCTCATGGCGGTGCCGTCTGCGCAGGATTCGCCGCCTGGGCTCTTCCTCATCGGGCAGGTCATGAAGTGATGCGAGCATCAACTCGAGCTTTTCGGCCCCTTTTTCGGCGCGCTCCGTTAATGCGCGAAGCTGCGTTTCCGAATGTGCTGCAGTGGCTTGAGCGCGCTCCAACGCGCGGGTCATATCGTCGACCTGCGCCGAAAGCACGGCGATAGCACCGCCCATGCCGTTCTCGAGCTGGTTGAAACGCTTGAGCCGCCGCGCGAGAACGAGGCAATAGCCCGCCGCCGCGAGGGCTGCGAGCGTGGTGAGAAGATCGGCGATGAGTTGCATCGGAGCCTCCGTCAGTTGAGAACGAATTCGATGATCAGCAAGTCACGGATGCGTCCTTCGCCGGTCACGATCTGGATCCGCCGCAGCATCTGCGCGCGCAGGCGCATCATTGCAGACGGATTTTCGAGCAGCTTCACATCGACCGCGCGGAGATAGCCGTTGAGTACATCCATTACGCGCGGTTTCAGAAGTTCCACATCTTTCTGATAGGCCTGCGGAACCTCGAGTTGGGCCACGAAGCGCAGGTGCCGAGCCCCTGTCCCGTTGAGTGAGATCGCAAGCGGATCGAGCGCCACATAGGCAATCTCGGGCAAGGCTTCGGGCGTTGGGACGTTCGCATCCGCGCCATGGATGGCAGCATCAGAATGTGGCGCGAGCACGAGGCCCGAATAGACCGCGTAGAACCCGCCGCCGCCAAGCGCGAGCATAAGAACGAGCCCGATCAGAAGCGGAAGTTTCGATTTCTTCTTGGGAAGCGTCTCCTCCCCGGCCATCGCGTTCGTCATGGTCTCACCAATTTCTTCGACGCAACCGGCATAGCCCGAAACCGACTAACCGATTGTTAAGCGCAATGCAGGAAAGTGACCGAGACGACGGGGCAGAAGCCCGCTCAGAGGAGGTTCGTCTTGCAACAGCTTACCGGTGCCTGGCAGGCCCTCGACATGCGCAAGCGGATAATGGTGATCGTGGCGGGAATAGCCATGATTGTCACCGTATTCACGATTTCCGCCATCGCGTCCAAGCCCACGATGGCGCTGCTCTACGCAGGGCTGGGCGGGGCTGAATCGGGCGAAGTGATCACGGCGCTCGAACAGCGCGGCGTGCCGTACGAGGTGCGTGGTGATTCGATTTTTGTCGAAGCGCCGCGGCGCGACGAGTTGCGCATGGCACTGGCTGCGCAGGGGCTGCCGGCGAACGGGGCCGCAGGTTATGAGCTGCTCGATTCGCTCTCTGGTTTTGGCACCACCTCGCAGATGTTCGATGCCGCCTATTGGCGCGCGAAAGAGGGGGAACTGGCGAGAACCATTGCCGCCTCCCCCGCGATTCGCAGCGCCCGCGTACACATCGCGCACCCGACGAACCAGCCCTTCCGCAAGGAACTGGAGCCGACGGCATCTGTGACAGTCGCCACCACCGCGGGGGCAATCAGTCAAGCTCAGGCCAAGGCGCTGCGATTCCTTGTCGCCTCTGCCGTGACCGGCATGACGCCCGAAGATGTCTCGGTTATCGACACAGCCCAAGGTTTGATCCCGGCCTCGGATGATCCTGCTGGACAGGCGGCCGGGCAGGATCGGGCGGCGGTGCTCAAGCAGAACGTAGAGCGGTTGCTGGAAGCGCGTGTCGGGCCGGGCAATGCGGTGGTCGAGCTCGCGCTGGAGACGGTCAACGAACGTGAGGCGATTACCGAACGGCGTTTTGATCCCGACGGTCGTGTCGCGATTTCGACTGATACGCAGGAAAATACCAAGACCTCTGATGCGACCCGGCCCGGCGCGGTGACCGTGGCCTCGAACCTGCCCGAGAACGGGGCGGGCGACGGTGGCAAGTCGCAAAGTCAGTCGAGCGAGACCCGCGCTCGGACCAATTACGAGGTGTCGGAAACCCGGCGCGAATTGCTGCGCACCCCCGGCGCAATCAAGAGGCTGAGTGTCGCGGTGCTTGTCGACGGTGTGACCACGATCTCCGCGGATGGCACGACCAGTTGGCAGCCACGCTCCGAAGCGGAGTTGGCGGATCTGCACGAACTCGTTGCCTCGGCTGTCGGCTACGATGAAACGCGAGGCGATGTCATTACTCTGCGCTCGATGCAGTTCGAACCGCTGCCCGAGCTGGGGACCGCTGCGGGCGCGAGCGGGTTCGGCGCGATGGCTCTGGATCTCACACAGATCATTCAGATCGCACTGCTGGCAGTCGTGGCGATCGTCCTTGGTCTGTTCGTCGCCCGTCCGCTCCTGTTGCAAAAAGCGCAGCCCACGATGAATGAATTGCCCCCACCCGGGCCAGAGGCCGGATCGCGTCCGGCGCTGACGGGTGAGATCGCCGAGGATGATTTGCCGGAGATGAACATGCAGGTCGTGTCCGATTTCGATATCGGGGATCTGCCGATGGCCAGCAATTCCGATTTCGAGATCGATCGCCCGACCGACCCCGTCGAACGCCTGAAAAAGATGATCGAAGAACGCCAGGCTGAAACGGTGGAGATTCTGCGTAGCTGGATGGATGAGGCCGGGGAGAAGGCGCGATGAGCGGTCGGCTGACACTCGAATCCTTCGAAGCCGGACCGCCGGAAGAGCAGGGTCTTGCCCTCGATCCCGCCGTATTCGAGGAAGCCAAGCTTGCCGCTTTCGAGACCGGATATCAGGCGGGATGGGATGATGCGGTCGCCGCGCAGAATGCAGAGACGGCGCGCCTTCATTCCGATCTCGGGCAGAACCTCCAGGCGCTTTCCTTTACCTATCAAGAGGCACGCGCTCAAATGCTTCAGGCGCTGCGCCCGCTCCTGGTCGAGATCTGCGAAAAACTCCTTCCGCAGATGGCGCGTGACAGCCTCGCGGGGGTGGTGGTCGAGCAACTTATACCGGAAGCCGAGGCGCTTGCCTCGGTGCCGATCGTCATCTCCGCCAATCCTGTCGCGCTACCCCAGATCGAGGAATTGCTCGCGCATAAAACAGACCTTCCGCTCCGCTTCGTGGCCGAGCAGATGCTCGGCGAGGGTCAGGTTTACCTGCGGTTTTCCGAAAGCGAGACCAGGATCGACCTCGATGCCGTGACCGCGGCGATCTCGAACGCTGTAACCACCTATTTCAATGCCGATTTGAAGGACGAAACCGATGTCTGACCCGGCCCGAACCGATACGTCTGCCAGCAACCCCTTCACGCAGGTGCCGATCGAGATCACGATCTCTGTCGGAAAGGCGCGTCCGCTTGTGCGCGATCTGCTGCGTCTCAAGCAAGACGCGGTTCTACCGCTTGATCGTCGGGTGGATGACCCGGTCGAGCTCTATGTCGGCGACAAGTTGATCGCCCGAGGCGAGTTGACCGAGGTCGAGGGGGAGGCCGGTAAGCTGGCTGTACGCCTGACTGAGGTGGCCGATCTGCAAAACGGGCTGTGACATGCGCATCATCGGACCTGCGCGCGTCTCAACTGTCTTTCGGTTAGCCGCGTTAACCCTAACGCTTTCTGCGACGCCGCTGGCCGCGCAGGACATCACCTTGTCTCTGGGCGATGGCGACAGTCTCGCGGGGCGCTCGCTCCTGATCGTTGCGGCGATCACGCTTCTCAGCCTCGCTCCCGGGCTCGCGATAATGGTGACGGCCTTTCCGTTCATCGTCACGGTGTTGTCGATCTTGCGTCAGGCGCTGGGCTTGCAGCAATCGCCGCCGAACATGTTGATCATCAGCCTCGCGCTGTTTCTCACCTGGTTCATCATGGAACCGGTTTTTCTTGAGAGCTGGCGCGTCGCGGGCCAACCGCTCGTCGATGGCACGATCGACTGGCAGGAGGCCTTTTCGCGCGGCATAGAGCCTTTTCGCGCCTTTATGGCCAATCGTACCAACCCCGAAACCTTCACTTCGCTCGCCGCTTTGCGCGAAGGCGTGCCTTTCGAAGGGGAGCTTGCGACGGCGCCCCTCTCGACCCTCGTGCCGTCCTTCATGCTCTCGGAAATCACGCGGGCCTTCCAGATTGGTTTTCTCGTTTATCTGCCCTTTTTGATCATCGACCTCGTCGTCTCCGCTGTGCTGATGTCGATGGGCATGATGATGGTGCCGCCCGCGGTGGTCGCTCTCCCGTTCAAGCTCGCATTCTTCGTGGTGGCCGACGGGTGGGTTCTGCTTTCGGGTGCCCTGGTCAGAAGCTATTTCTGAGCTTGGAAATCGACCGCAAGGTTCAGTCGAGACGCGCGGGCAAGGTCAAGCCGCGCAGGATCTCTGCTGCCTCCATCGGGCGTTTACCCGGACGCTGGGCTTCGAGCACCTCCAGGGCACCACTGCCGCAGGCGATAGTAAAACCGCCAAGCACCGACCCGGGCGCACCGATTCCCTGCGCCAGAGTCGCGCGCAGCAGCTTGATCCGTTCGCCGTCGACTTCGCACCAAGCGCCGGGAAAGGGCGAGAGACCGTTGACGTGGCGCACGAGATCTGCGGCAGGGCGTGCCCAGTCGATCCGCGCCTCGGCCTTGTCAATCTTCGCGGCGTAGGTAACACCCGCCTCGGGCTGAGGCGCGGGTGTGAGCGTGTCGATCCGGGTGAGCGCATCGAGGATCAGCCGGGCCCCCATCGCGCTTAGCCTGTCATGCAGCTCGCCCGTTGTCTCAATCGCGCCGATCGGGGTCGCCTCGCGCAGCAGAACCGGTCCGGTATCGAGCCCCGCCTCCATCTGCATGATGCAAATCCCGGTCTCCGTATCGCCTGCCATGATCGCGCGGTGGATCGGCGCGGCCCCGCGCCAGCGCGGCAGCAGCGAAGCATGGATATTCAGGCAACCCTTCGCGGGCGCGTCGAGAATTGCCTGCGGCAGGATCAGCCCATAGGCCACCACCACCGCAATGTCGGCTTCGAGCGCTGCAAAAGCTGCACGATCCTCGGAGGATTTGAAATTTAGGGGCGTGCGGACCTCAAGACCGAGCTCCACCGCTTTCGCATGTACGGGCGACGGGCGGTCCTTTTTGCCGCGACCTGCGGGACGAGGCGGCTGGGAATAGACCGCAACAATCTCGTGTTCTGAAGCAAGAGCCTCGAGAACGGGAACGGAAAACTCGGGCGTGCCCATGAAGATGACGCGCATCTGTCCTCCTCAGCTCTTGTGGAGCTTCTTAGATTTCTGGACCAACATCTTGCGGCGCAGCGGAGAGAGATGATCGACATACATCTTGCCGTTCAGATGGTCGATCTGGTGTTGGACCGAGGTCGCCCAAAGCCCGACGAAATCGCGGTCTTCCATCTCGCCGGCCTCATTGAGAAATCGGACGGTAACGGCGCGCGGCCGCTCGATCGGGGCGAACACGCCCGGAAGGTTCGGCGAGGCCTCGTCATGTTTGCGCATCTGTATCGAGGCGTGCAGCACCTCGGGATTGGCCATGCGAATGGCCTGCCCGCGCTTGTCGGAGGCATCGACCACCGCGAGCCGCATCATGATCCCGATCTGGGGCGCGGCGAGGCCCACGCCCGGCATCGCGTCCATCGTCTCGATCATGTCGTCCCAGATCATACGAACTGTCTCGGTGATCGCCTCGACCGGCTCGGCGGGGCGATGCAGGCGCCTGTCGTCATAGGGAATGAAAGGGCGCACGGCCATCAGAGGATCGGATCCTTCGCGGCACCGCTACGAGCGCGCTCGCGCTTGAGCTTCTCCATTTTGCGGGTGATCATCTTGCGCTTCATCGGGCCGAGATAGTCGATGAAGAGCTTGCCGTTGAGATGATCAAACTCGTGCTGTGCGCAGGTGGCCCAGAGGCCGTCGAACTGCTCCTCATGGGTCTGACCGTCGAGGCCCAGCCACTTCATGCGCACTTCCGCCGGGCGCGTGACCTCGGCATATTGCTCGGGGATCGACAGGCAGCCTTCCTCGTAGACATTCGTCTCATCGGAATGCCACGTGACCTCCGGATTGATCATGACCATCGGTTCGGGCGCCGCATCCTTTTCCTTGACGCAATCCATCACGAAGACGCGCTTCATCACGCCGACCTGCGGCGCGGCGAGGCCAATGCCAGGCGCATCATACATGGTCGCGAGCATGTCATCGGCGAGTTTGCGGATCTCGTCGGTCAGTTCGGGCACCGGGTCGCACACCTTCTTCAGGCGTGGATCGGGATGGATGAGGATCGATCGTAGCGTCATGGATCGGGATTTAGGCGAAGCGGCCCTTCTGTGCAATGGCGCGGCGATTGTGCCAGTGACAAAACGCCGTTTGTATCCCCCGCGCGCTTTTGCTCAGATGCGCGCGATTTGCAGAAAAGAGGCCGTAATGAGCAAACCCGATTTCGACGAGATGATCGACCGCGTGGGCACCCATTCGATGAAATGGGATGTGATGGAAGAGCGCTACGGCGTCTCGCCCAAGGACGGAATCCCGATGTGGGTGGCCGACATGGATTTCCGACCGCCCGCCTGCGTGCAATCGGCTCTTGCGGAAATGGTTGCTCACGGCATTTACGGCTATTGGGGCGACGAGCGCGATTATCACGCGGCGATTGGTTGGTGGATGCGCGAACGGCACGGCTGGGAGGTCTCGCCGGACTCGATTTTCACCACGCATGGTCTGGTGAACGGCACGGCGATGTGCATTGACGCCTTCACAAGCCCCGGCGATGCGGTGGTGTTGATGTCGCCCGTCTACCATGCCTTCGCGCGTGTCATCAAAGCTTCGGGGCGCGAGGTGCGAGAATGCCCGCTCGTGCTGAAAGATGGTCGCTACGAGATGGATTTCGATGTGTGGGACACGTTGATGACCGGCTCGGAGACGATGCTGATCCTCTGCTCGCCGCATAATCCGGGCGGTCGGGTCTGGAGCAGGGACGAGCTGGAGGCGACTGCGGCATTCGCGAAACGGCATGGCCTTGTGCTGGTCTCCGACGAGATCCACCATGATCTCGTGATGCCGGGGCAGGTGCATATTCCGATGGCGGTGGCCGCGCCCGAGCAACCCGTCGTGATGATGAGCTCGACAACGAAGAGCTTCAACATAGCGGGCACGCATTCGGGCAATGTCATCATCGCCGACCCTGAACTTCGCGCCCGGTTTGCCGCGCGCATGGCAGCGCTCGGGATCGCGCCCAACAGCTTCGGGATCAAGATGGCGACGGCGGCGTATAGCCCCGAAGGCGCCGCTTGGATCGACGCGCTCACCGCTTATCTCGATGAAAATCGGACGCTTTTCGATGCTGGGGTGAATGCAATTCCGGGGCTGCGCTCAATGCCTCTTCAATCCACATATCTTGCCTGGGTCGATTTTTCCGGGACGGGCATGGCGCCAGAAGAGTTCACGCGCCGGGTCGAGAAAGAGGCGAAGATCGCGGCCAATCACGGCGATACCTTCGGGTCCGGCGGCGAGTCCTTCCTGCGTTTCAACCTCGCGACGCCGCGTGCGCGTGTGGCCGAGGCTGTAGAACGTCTGCAATCGGCATTCGCCGATCTGCAATGAAAAAACGCCGGGTGATCCCGGCGTTTTCCGCTTTCTACCTCAATGCTTAGAGCTCGGGCAGATATCCTGCGATCCGCGGACCGTCCTGAGCGAAGTCGAGCGGCGCACGGTCGCTCACCGCGGTCTCGCGCTTGACGGTGCAGATCAACTCGCGCCCCTGAATTTCGGAGGCGACGATCAGGCAGGTCGCGACATGCTCGGGGCCGTCATAAAGGTCGATATGCCCGCGCAGGTTGGTGACCTGATCGGCATCGAGCGCAAAGCCACCCTTGAAGCGACGCAGTACCGGCCAGATCTGGCCACCCGCGAGAACACGCAGCCGCGCATTCTTCGCAGCCTCGCGTTTTTGCGCTGCGCGCAGCCCTTCGAGCACCTCCTTGGGCAGGAATTCCATGACAACCTCCAGCAGCTTCCCCACGCTTCATGCTGATCACGTTAATGTAAAAAGCAAGTTAACCTTTTGGCCGGTCTCATGCCGCATGTGCAAAGAGTGCTGAAATTGCAACGGCTTGGGTGGTTGCCGGTCGTGCGACCCGGCGTTAGCGTGATGCCGTGATCCGTTGGGGAGGTAACCATGCGCCGGCTTTTCTTCATCGTGCTCCTGACGATCGTGCCATCCTTTGTCCAGGCGCAATGCGGCGGCAGTTGGTCTGCCTTTCTTGGCGGAATTCGCACGGAGCTCCGATCTGCGGGTCTCAGTACGCGCGAGATCGACGGGTTTCTTGCGGGGGCGCGGCAGGAACCGAAAGTACTCCGTGCCGACCGGGCACAAGGGGTCTTTCAGAAAAGTTTTCTCGATTTTGCAGCTGCGGTTATCAGCCAGAACCGAATGGTGAATGGCGCGCGCAACACCAAGCTCTATGCTGCCACCTTCGATCAGATCGAGCGCACCTATGGGGTGCCGCGCGGGGTGTTGCTCGCGTTCTGGGCACTCGAGACTGATTACGGAGCGGTGCAAGGAAACTTCAATACCCGAAACGCGCTGCTTACGCTCGCACATGACTGTCGGAGGCCCGAGTTGTTTCGACCGCAAGTGATTGCAGCCGCAGAACTTTATCGGCGCGGTGATTTCGATCCGCAACGCACGACCGGAGCGTGGGCGGGCGAAATCGGGCAGGTACAGATGCTGCCCGACGATATCATGCGAAACGGGGTCGATGGGGATGGCGACGGACATGTCCGGCTGAAAACCTCTGCGCCCGACGCCTTGATGTCCGGCGCCAAGATGTTGCGAGATCTCGGCTGGCGTCCTGGCGAGCCGTGGATGCAGGAAATTAGCGTCCCGGCCTCTCTCGATTGGGCGAAGACTGGCCTTGAGACGGAGCTGTCGACAAAAGACTGGGCGGCGATGGGCGTGAAGGCCCGCCAGGGGACGCTGGCACGTGGCATGCGCGGATCCGTTCTCTTGCCGATGGGACGGAATGGCCCGGCTTTCTTGGTCTATCCCAACTTCCGGGTTCTCTTCGAGTGGAACAAGAGCTTCGTCTATGTCACGACGGCGGCGTATTTCGCGACCCGACTCGAAGGGGCCGCACGGATGAAACCTGGCACGCCAGATCGCGGATTGAGTCCCGCTCAGATCAAGCTTTTGCAGTCAAAGCTGACAAAGCTGGGCTATGATGTTGGCAAAGTTGACGGAATCCTTGGAGCGAAGACCCGTCCGGCGGTGCAAGCTGCGCAAGAACGTCTTGGTCTGCCTGCCGATGGATGGCCGACGAAGACCCTTCTCGATCGGCTGTAAAGGGTCAGACCGGTCCGTGCTCTCCCGAAAAGAAGGAGAGGAACGGACTGAGAAGATAGTGCAGCGGGGATATGTTGGCTGTGCGTAAAAATACCTCCGCAGGCATGCCGGGAAGCAAATGCTGACGGTGTGGCGCTGCCATCTGGCCCATGTCGAAGGCGATCTCGATCTGGTAGTAGGTCTCTCCGGTGGTTGCATCAGAAACAATATCCGGCGAGATCCGCGTCAACTCCCCGGTCAGCTCAGTCGTGCTCCGGGACGTCAGGCCCGGAAACCTCAAAGTCGCGATCTGACCGGGTCTGACATCATCCACATTGATCGGGGCGAGCCGCGCCATGATCACCAGGGGGCGGTCTTGTTCGATGATGGAAAGGACGGGCTCTGCCGGGCGCAGCACCGCGTGATCGCCTGAAACCATGACTTCATGAATGATGCCGCTGGTCGGTGCGCGCAGATCGCGCCTCTCGATCAGTTGTCGCAACCTTTGTTCACGCTCGGCAAGCTCGAGTGCCTTGGCCCGCGTTTCTTCGAGCTCCGCTTCGACGGATTCGCGACGCTGCAAAACAAGCCGCGTCGCGGCGAGGACGACCTCGCCGCGTTGGACTTTGACCAGAGCCCGCTGTGAATTGAGCGCGCCCATGCGACCGTCCAACGAGGCACTTTCGCGTTCGAGAGCGAGGACGCGACTTGTTTGGGCAAGTCCTCGGTCCCGAAGCTTTCGTTGTGCGGTGAGCTCTTGCTCTATGAGGTTAGTCTGTCGCTGCAGCGCCGCGATCTGAGCATCAACCCCGGCGCCTTGCGCTTCGATCTCGCGCGCCTGCATCGAAAGATGCGCGCGCTGTTGAATGAAACTCAGGGTGCGCGCTTCGAACAATGCGGTTTGGCCCGCCATCAGGCGCGCGATTTCGGGACGGAGCTGCGCGGTGTCGGTGAGTCGCGACGGAAAGTTGATAGTCTTTGTATTTTCAAGTTCGGCGGTGAGGCGGGCACGTCGGGCGAGGAGTTCGAGATAGGAGGCTTCGATAATGGCGAGTTCGGATTTCTTGTCGTCCGATTCGAGTTGCAGGACCACTTGGCCTTTCTCGACATGGTCGCCGCTTTTGACCAGCAGGCGTTGAACGACACCGCCATCCGGGTGTTGGATGATCTGTCGGTTCTTATCGACCTCGACGCGCCCGTTCGCTCCGACCGTTCCCGCCAGTCGCGCCGAGAGCAGCCATGTTCCAACACCGGCGACGAGCAGGCTGATGGCGATGAAGCCGATCAAGGTTGGCAGGTGTTTTGACTCTGCGCTTTGAGGCGCATCGAAACCGGTTGGAAGGCGCTGCGTCTTTTCGGTCATGCCGCACCTCGTTTCTTGAGTGCAGGATGTGTGCGGTTCGCGGAGGTGATCAGGCGGCGCAAGACGTCATCGCGCGGACCCAGAATGCGCTGGACGCCGTGGTCGAGAACAAGGACGCGATCGCATTCAGCGAGAGAAGCGGGACTGTTGGCCATCACGACCACCGAGCCATCACGCGATTTCAGATCGCGAATCACGGTGTTTAGGGACGCACCTGAATCGCTGGCAGGGTTCAGGTCGGGTTCGTCCAGCAGCAGGATGACCGGGTCGCAATAGAGCGCTCGAGCGAGTGCGATCTGTTGGCGTTGGCGGTCCGACAGCACGTTGTCATGAAGATTGATATTGGTCTCATAGCCATTGGGCAGATCGAGGATCATTCGATGCGCACCCGCGCGTTTGGCCGCCTCGATGACCTTCCGAGGATCAGGATTTTGTTCAAGACGCGCGATATTTTCCGCGAGTGTTCCTTCGAAGAACGTGACGCGTCGCGGCAGATAGCCGATGAGGCGGGCGAGTCGATCGGGCTCGTATTGATGAAGCTCGACCTCGTCGAGCAGAATGGCCCCCGAGCTGAGCGCCTGATTGCGACACAGCGCGCGCGCGAGCGTCGTTTTGCCCGAACCCGCGGGCCCGATAACGCCCAGAGCTTCGCCGGGCTCAAGGGTGAAGCTGATCATATCAAGCGTTGGACGGCTCGTTCCGGGGATCGTGATTGCGATATCCTCGACAGAGAGGCGGGCGGCGGGACGTGCAAGCTCGGTCCGCCTTTCGGGCTCGGGGGACGCCCCCAGAAGCCGGGCGAGCCGGTGGCGCGCATTGCGCGCGCCGCTCCAGACCGTCCAGCCGCCAATGATCTGCTCAACTGGGGCGAGGGCGCGTCCCATCAGGATTGACCCTGCGACCATCGCGCCCGGCGTTACCTCGGATTTGAGGACGAGATAGGCCCCGAGCGCGAGCATTGTCGATTGCAGCAGCATGCGTAGGGTGCGTATCAGCGAGTGAAAGCTGCCGCTGAGGTCCGTGGCGCGGATCGACGCGGCCATCGCACGGTGCCGCGAATCGCGCCATCGGGCGAATCCCGTTTCACGCATCCCCATGGCGGTGACGGTGTCGATATCTTTGAGCAAGCTATCGGCGAGCCTTCGCGACGCGATTTCAAGCTGGCTCGCATCACCCAGCCGGTCCTGTGTGAAATATTGCGTCAGTGCTGATAGCGTGACGAGCAGCGCCCCACCTGCCGTGGCGAGCCAGCCCAGCCAGGGATGGAAAACGAAGAGCACGCCGAGATAGAGCGGTGTCCAGGGTAGGTCGAACCACGCCTGTGCGACGGGCGCATTATAGTAACGCTGGATCGTCTCGAGATCGCGCAGTGCATTATGTGCGGTCATCTCACGATTGGGGTCGGCTGCGCCGCGGATCGACGCGTCAAAGACCCGTTTCTCCAACCGCGTCTGAAAGTCGGCACCCAGTCGGGCGAGCAGCCGTCCACGCGCCCAATCGAGGGCGCCCATCATCGCGAACAGAAAGACCACGAGCACGAAGAGATTTATCAGCGTCGGAAAGGAGTGCGCCGGCAGCACGCGGTCATAGACCTGCAGCATGAACAGTGGGCCCGTCAGCATGAGGATGTTGACCAAGGCGCCAAAGAGCACGACCAGTGTGATATGCTTTCCCTCACCGCGCAGTAGGCGGGCAATCTCGGCCTGACCTTTTCGGATCAGAGTGCTGCGCAGCGCGGGCTCCTCGCGGGTGACGATCGGCATGTTTCCCTCCTCGCGGCAGTGGTGATTCTTCCTCTGCGGCGATGCGCAAGGCCCAAGCAGAGTGGTGCTCAGAGGTGAATTTGCGGTAAATCGCCTTCAGAGCTTCGATCACGGTGGCTGTGGAACTCCACAGTTTGCCGAGCCAATTCGTTGCGGCGCGGGGGTATCGGTATTATGTCTTCGACACTGACGCGGGACGTTGGGAGCAGAAATTTGAGCCAGGCTAAAGCAAGTCTCGATACGGGCAGCCGTGCCGGAGCGCGCGCGCGCCGTGGCGTGGCGACATTCGTCGGCATGACCTTGCTTGCGCTCGCTGCCTGCGGGCCCGTACCGCGCGAAGCGGGGATCAACGATCCTTACGAGGCTTCGAACCGGCGCACCCATGAATTCAATAAAACCGTCGACTCAGCTTTCTTCCGCGGCGAAGACGATCAGCCCGCCGGCCCGGTCTCGCGCACCCTGTATAATGTCGGCAGCAATCTGGGGCTTCCGGGCAAGGTGGTGAACTCGCTCCTTCAGGGGCGCCCCGAACCCGCGATCAAGAACACGTTCCGCTTCCTGATCAACTCGACTCTTGGCCTCGGCGGGATCTTCGATCCGGCGGGCTCGAGCTTCTCCTTGCCCGAGACGGATACCGATTTCGGCGAGACCTTGCATGTCTGGGGCGTGGGCGAGGGGGCCTATGTCGAGCTGCCCTTCGTCGGCCCGTCGACCGAGCGCGACACGCTCGGCATCTTGGTCGATTTCGTCATCAACCCGCTCAACGCGCTGCCCGAGAGAGAACGCGTGGCGGCTTCGGCGCTACGGCTGGGCGGGCATTTCGCGAAGCGCCGGATCTACAGCTCGACGATTGATTCGGTGCTTTATGACAGCGCCGACAGCTATGTGCAGGGCCGGTTGCTCTATTTGCAGAACCGCCGGTTCGAACTCAACGGTGAGGAGATGAGCGATGCCTATGCCTACGACCCCTATGACGACCCGGCGCTGCAATAGGCGGGCGGTTCTGGGCCTCGGCCTGGCGGGGTTGGCGGCGGCAGCCCTGCCGGGGCAGGCGCTCGCGCTGACCGATGCGCAGGCCAAGGCGCTGATCCAGCGCGCGGTCAATGACGTGAACGCTGCAATCGCCTCGGGCAAGACCGGGCCGGCGCTCTACGCGATGTTCGAGCGGATCTTCGCGAAATATGCCGATGTGAACGTCATTGCGCGCTCCGCGTTGGGCATTGCCGCCCGCAGCGCCAGCGCGGCGCAGATGTCGGCCTTCACCAGAGAGTTTCAGGGTTATCTTTCGCGGAAATACGGCAAGCGCTTCCGCGAGTTCCAGGGGGCGAAGTTTCAGATCCAGGGCGCGCGCCCGGTGAAATCCTTCTACGAGGTGAAGACCATCGCGACTCTGCCGGGACAGGCTCCCTTCGAGGTGCTCTGGCAGGTCTCGGATCGTTCGGGTTCGGACAAGTTCTTCAACCTGATCGTAGAGGGTGTGAACATGCTCGCCTCGGAGCGCGCCGAGATCGGGGCGATGCTCGATCGTCGCCGTGGCAATATCGACCTGCTGATTCAGGATCTCAAGAAAGCGGGCTGAGCCCTGCGCTTGCGCTGATCCCGAGCCACGGGCTCGGGATCGCACGATCAGTTTGCGCCAAAAATCCCCAGCAGCTCCTTCAGGATCGAATCCGAAGGGTTTCGGCGTTCGCGCCGGGTCTCGGCCGGAGCCGTGCCGCCCGCGCTTTGGGTCTGGCCCGGATATTGCTGGCTCTGGCTCTGCCATTCCGCGGGGCTCGCCGCAGGCAGCGGTTTCGCCGGTTGGCCGTCGAGCACGCGCTTCATCGTCTCGTGGAAGATTTCGGCGGGCAGGCCGCCCCCCGTCACACCCTTGAGCGGTGTATTGTCGTCATTGCCCATCCAGACGCCGACCACGTAATCGGAGGTGAACCCGATGAACCAGGCATCGCGCGAGCTTTGGGTGGTGCCGGTCTTGCCCGCAATCTCGTAGCCGTCGATATTCGCGCGCCGCCCCGTCCCGTGGAGCACGACCTGGCGCATCATATAGGTCAGTTCGCGCGCGGCCTTCTGCGAGATCACACGCTCGCCAATCCCGCCCGGTTTGCCAAACAGGGGCTGGTCATCGCCTTTCAGCGTCAGGGAGGTCAGCCCGTAAGGCTGTACCGACGAGCCGCCATTGAGGATGCCGGCATAGGCGCCCGTCATGTCGAGCAGGTCCGATTCGCCGACCCCGAGCGCCACTGACGGCAGGTTCGGCAGATCCTGAGCGAAACCGAAGCCTTCCGCGACCTTGATGACATACTCGCGGCCCACGGCCTCGGAAACGCGCACGGTCGCGACGTTCACCGAATGCTCCAGCGCCGTCGTCAGCGTGATCGGACCCATGTAGCTGCGCTCGTAATTGCGCGGGGACCAGTCAGGCGAGCCGGGCATTTTCACGGTCAGCGGCGAGTCATCGACCATCGAATCGGGCGTGTAGCCCAGATCGAGTGCGGTCGCATAGACGAAGGGCTTGAAGGTCGAACCGGTCTGGCGTTGGGCCATCGTGGCATGGTTGAAGGCACCGGTGACCTTTGTCGCGCGTCCGCCCACCATCCCTCGAACCGCGCCATCGGCCGACATCACGACGATCGCGGCCTCGGCCTCGCTGTCTTTCTTGACCTTGTTGTCGAAGACATTCTGCATCGCCTCTTCGGCGGCAGTCTGAATGCGCTGATCGAGCGTCGTCTTGATCACCACGTCCTCGGTCGTGTCGCGCGACAGAAAGTCGGGAATCGTGTCCATGATCCAGTCGGCGAAATAGCCGCCCGCGCGCTTCTGCGCCGCCTGGCTGAGCGTTGCCGGGTTGTTGCGCGCGTCGAGATATTGCCGGTCGTTCAAATAACCTTGCTCATGCATCAGCATCAGAACGGTTTCGGCCCGATCCTGCGAGCGTTTGAGGTCGTTGGTGGGGGCGTAACGGGTCGGCGCTTTCAGCAGGCCCGCCAGCATCGCCGCCTGTTGCGGATCCACATTGGCCGCCGAAATGCCGAAATAACGCTCGGACGCGGCTTCGAAGCCACGTGCCCCGGCTCCGAGATAGGCCCGGTTGAGGTAAATCGAGAGGATCTGATCCTTGGTGTATTTCAGTTCGAGCGCGAAGGCGTAAGGCACTTCCTTGATCTTGCGGCGCAGTCCGCCCGAGCGGCAATCATCCTCGTAGGCGGCCTCGTTCTTCCATTCCTTGGGGTCGAACTTCACGCCAAGACACAGAAGCTTTGCGGTCTGCTGGGTGATGGTCGAGCCGCCATTGCCGTCGAACGGTCCGCGCCCTTCGCGCAGGTTGATCGCCATCGCCGAGGCAATGCCGCGCGGCGAGATGCCGAAATGGTGGTAGAAGCGACGGTCCTCGGTCGAGATCACGGCATCGCGCAGCCAGGGCGAGACATTCTTCGCGTCGATCTGGCCGCCGAAGGTTTCCCCGCGCCAGGCGAAGACCTTGCCCTCATCATCGAGCATCGTGACCGAGCCGCGCGTGCGCCCGTCGAGAAGCTGCGTGTAATCGGGCAGAGTGGAATAGAAATAGAGCGTCGCCACGCCGACCACGAGCGCCACGATCATCGCCAGGCGCCAGCCGATACCCCAGACGATCCGCCAGATGAGCCGCACCAACCCCACGACGGCGCCCACGATCGGGCCGTGCCGACGCGGTGGGCGCGGTTTCTTCGCGCGGGTTTTGCGCGGCTTGGGGGCCGCTTTCTTGGGGGGCTGCTTCGACGAAGAATAGCGCTTGTCGGCCACCAACGGCCCTTGCCGTCCGCCCTTCTGAGTCATCTGCCTGATCCGCTGCCTCGGTTTTCGTTGTGCGCAATTTACACGTGCGACCGAGGGATGTGGACCCGGATAAAGTCACGATTCGGCTTCTCAAAAAGCGTAAATTTTATGCAAGATGCACAAAATGTATAAAAAATAGGCGCCATCACGGGGGCGCGAGGCCCTGTGAGCCCCGCGATTCCTTGTGCGGGTGCAGCGAACTGGGCTTTCTGACGACCGTGCGGTGCCGCTCAAGATCGGTGCCGAAAGGGCTGAACCAAGGAAGGGATGTCAGGTGAAACTCATCATTGCAGCAATCAAGCCGTTCAAGCTCGAGGAGGTGCGCGAAGCGCTCACCACCATCGGCGTGCGCGGGATGATGGTAACCGAGATCAAAGGTTTCGGCGCCCAGTCGGGCCACACCGAAATCTATCGTGGCGCTGAATATGCCGTGAATTTCGTACCGAAGGTCAAACTCGAGATCGTCGTGGCCGACGGGCTCGCCGACGAGGTCGTCGACACGATCCTCAAGGCCGCCAAGACCGACAAGATCGGCGACGGCAAGATCTTCGTGCTCGACGTCGCGCAGGCTGTGCGCGTGCGGACCGGCGAAACCAATGATGATGCGCTCTGAGACGCGACAGGGGAAAAACAGGACTATGAAAAACCTTTCGAAAATCACTGGCCTTGCGGTTGCGATGACCGCCGTGGCCCTGCCGGCGCTGGCGCAAGATGCCGCTCCGGCCGCGATGGATCCGCCGGCCAACGAGATCGGCTTCATTCTCAACACCTTCATGTTCCTCGTCACCGGTTTCCTGGTGATGTGGATGGGCGCGGGCTTCTCGATGCTCGAA
>NZ_AUND01000013.1 GCF_000714535.1 Thioclava pacifica DSM 10166
TCTCGAAAATCATCGAGTGATCTTCGGATCATAGCGAGTTGCGAAGGGCCGCCCGGTTGGGCGGCCCTTTTGCTTTCGTGATGCGCGCTAGCGGTCGTGCAGGCCCTTGCCCGACAGGATCGCCGCGCGGTGATGCGCGATCCGGGCGGCACGGGTCTGAGATTTCTTGCGCGCGCCGATGTCGAGCATATAGGCCCGCTGGCGGCCGGGTGTCAGCGCCGCGAAGGCCTTCGACAGCGCCGGATCGGCTGCGAGCGCCGCTCTGAGTTCTTCGGGCGGGTCGAGTTTCGCAGGCGCGCGCTTCGGACGGGGCCCCGCCTCGGCCTGTGCGCGGCCCTGCGCCAGAAACTCCCGGATATCCTCGGCGCGCGCTGCGACCTGTGCCACGTCGGTAAAGGTCAGCATGTCGGCCTCGCGCGAATTCGGACCACGACGTTCGAGGAGCTGTCGCGGGTCCTCCAGACGCTCTGCATCGAAGAAGGTCAGCCGGAAGTTGTCTCGAAAGGCGCCGATGATCGCGACATTGCGCCCGGCATGGGTGTAGCAGGGATGGCCCCATTTGACGCATTCCTCAAGGCCCGCCGCGCGGCAGAGCGCGCGCAGCGCCGCCAGCCCCTCGGCCCAGTGTTGCGTGCTGCAATCGGGCGTGTCGAACCGCGCACAGCGCCCGCAGCTACGGGTGAAATAGGCTTCGGCATCGCTGATCATCGCGTGCCCCCCGGTTTTTGTCTCGCGGATAGGTTAGCATATGCGGCACCGGCTCCACAGCGGGCATGGCGCGGCGCGGCGAAATCCGCTAATCTGGAGCGACACCGATGGAGGCTCCGATGGACAAGACCCTTTTCTGATCCCGTTTCCCTGAAACCCTGATCGAGAGAGGTCTCTCCATGTCTGCTCATCCGCTGCCGCGGCGCTTTCCTGCGCCCGATACCCGCAATCCTGTCCTGCTGCCCGATGGCACCCCGCATGAACCGACCGTGTTCCTTCAGGCGGTGATCGAGCATCCCAATATCGCGGTCGGGCGCTATGCCTATTACAGTCCGCTAAGCCCGGTGCCCGATGCGGCGGCGGAACTGGCGCCTTACCTTTATCCCGGCTGTCCCGAGCGGCTGGTGATCGGCCCCTTCGCGCAGATCGCGCATAGGGTGCGCTTCATAACCGCGTCGGCCAATCATCCGATGGGGGGGCTTACCACCTATCCGTTCCGGATCTTCGATATGGAGAGTGTCGGGCCCTATCTCGATGAGAATGCAACGATCGGAGATACGGTGGTCGGGCCCGATGTCTGGCTGGGGTTCAATGCGATGGTGATGCCCGGCGTGACGATCGGGGCGGGCGCGATCGTGGCCGCCGGATCGGTGGTTGCCGCCGATGTGCCGCCCTATGCGATCGTTGCTGGCAATCCCGCGCGTTTCGTTCGGTCGCGGTTCCCGGCCGAGGCTGTCGAGGCGTTGTTGGCGCTTGCCTGGTGGGACTGGCCGATCGAGGCGATCCGGGCGGCCTTGCCCGCACTTGAGGCGGCGGATGCGGAGGCGCTTGCGCGGGTCGCGCCGTGAAGCGCGGGCTTGTCCCGCGCCCACCATGCGCTAGGCTCTTGAAAAGCCAATCGCCTCGCGAGACCCGATGACCCAGAGCCCGATCCTCTTTTCCCACGTGCTCAACGGCGCGCCCGATCCCGATGGTCCCACGGACGTGGTGGCGGCGCTGCGCGACGAGCGGCTGGCCTGGGCGCATATTGATGGCACCCATCCGCAGGCGCAGACCTGGATCCGTGAGGAGCTCGACTATCTCGACCCGCAGGCGGTGGAGGCGCTGCTCGACGTGGAT
The DNA here is from genome assembly GCF_000714535.1 of Thioclava pacifica DSM 10166. Classification (GTDB taxonomy): domain Bacteria; phylum Pseudomonadota; class Alphaproteobacteria; order Rhodobacterales; family Rhodobacteraceae; genus Thioclava; species Thioclava pacifica. Next base: position 1,828 of record NZ_AUND01000013.1, read on the forward strand.
ACGCGGCCGCGCTCGAGCGTGGTGGGCGAGGGCATCCTCGTGATCCTGCGGGCGATCAACTTCAACGAGGGCGAAGACCCCGAGGATATGGTCTCGCTGCGGATGTATCTCGACACGCGGCGAATCCTGACGATCTCGCGCAAGCGGGTTCGGGCGATTGAGCGGATGAACCAGGTCCTGCATGACGGGGGAGGGCCGAGCGATCCGGGGACCTTCCTCGTGCGCCTCACGGAAGACATCGTCTTGAATATCGGGAATTTCCAGCGTGAGCTCGATGAACTGGCGGAGACGCTGGAGGATCAGGTCTATGCCGGTCAGGCCGATCACATGCGTCAGGACGTGCTTGAACTGCGGCTGAAGGTGATCGCGGCGCGGCGTTATCTGACGCCGCAACGCGACGCGCTGTTGCGGGTCTCGCAGGCACAAAGCCCGGTGATCGACGAGGTGACCCGGCGAGAGATCGAGGAAGAGACCCTGAAGATGACCCGGATCGCGGAAGACATGGACGAGCTGCGCGATCAGGCGCAGGTCTTGCGCGAGGAACTGTCGAGCCAGCTTTCGGACCGGGTGAACCGCAACACGTTCGTGCTCTCGGTGGTCTCGGCGATCTTCCTCCCGTTAGGTTTCCTGACGGGTCTTTTCGGGGTCAATCTCGGGGGGATGCCGGGGCTCAATTCCGCCACGGCCTTTACCTATCTGGTGATCACCTGCGTGCTGATCGTGGTGGGGCAATTGACGGTGATGGGGCTCCTGCGCCTGATCAACAGACGCAGGAGAAGCTAGGTCACGCGGCTTCGCGCATGTGACGGCCTTCCTCGATCTCTTCGATGATCTTGGCGACGAAGGCATCAAGGTCGTTCGGATTGCGCGAGGTCACGAGACCCTGATCGGCCACGACCGGCTCGTTGCGCCATTCACCTCCCGCGTTTTCGATATCGGTGCGCACCGAGTGATAGGAGGTCAGCTTGCGGCCCTTGGCGATTCCGGTCTCGACCAGAAGCCAGGGCGCATGGCAGATCGCGGCGACGGTCTTGCCCTGATCGTAGAAGGACCGCAGCAGCGTCAGCGCGCTGTTTTCGACGCGCAGAAGATCGGGGTTGATCTGACCGCCGGGCAGCACGATCGCGTCGTAGTTGGCGGCGTTGACCTCCGCGATCTTGCGATCGGCGGGGACGCTCTCGCCCCAGTCGGTCTGGTCCCAGCCCCGGATCGGTTTGCCGTCGAGCGATGCGATATGCACCTCGGCTCCGGCCTCGCGGAGCTTGTCGCGCGGCACCATCAATTCGGACTGCTCGAACCCGTTGGTGGCCATGATCAGGATGCGGGCATTGGCGATCTTCGTCATCGTCATCTCCTTTCGTTTTGCCGCGCGAATGGCGCACGGCTTCAACGGAAAAACGAGGCGGGTTGGGCCTGTGTTCCGACACGCATCCTTGAGCGGTCGAGCCGGGGGGCGAGGGGGAAACGCAATCTCGGTGAAAATCGTGAAATCGCTCTTGATTTCGCCTGCGCGCTGGCTTAGCACCCACGCCACGGCCTAGGGGTGTAGCTCAGTTGGTAGAGCATCGGTCTCCAAAACCGAGGGTCGGGGGTTCGAGCCCCTCCGCCCCTGCCAGCCGTTTCCCGTAAATTAACGCTTCTTCGCGTAACTGTTCAGGCGCGCCCGGTTACGGGCTGCGCGTCCCTTGGTTACGGAGAGCGGCGTGCTGGGCAGGTTTCTTCGCATTTTTGACCGGTTCGTTGAATCGAATCTGCGGATCGTGTTGCGCGTACCCGATCTGAGCGGTCTGCCCGGTCGGATCGAGCGGATTGAGCTGCGGCGTAACCGGCTGCGGGTGCAAGGGCAGATTGCAGCGCCACACATCGGTCTGCGGCTGGGGGCGATAACCAGTTGGACGCATCCGCAAGCGGGGCCCGGGGCCGATGCAGGGCGGTTCCGCTTCGATCTGCCTTATGAACCGGGGCCGGCTGCCCTGATCGTGCCGCGGGGGAACGAGGAGGCAACGATCGTCTTGCCAAAGGTCTCGCGCCTGCTCATGGCAAGGGCCCGCGCGGCTCTGCTGATACAGTTCCTGTGGGCCTTGCTGTGGCTCCTGCCCGCGATATGGCGGTGGAAGCAGCGTGGAGATCTGCGAGCGCGCCAGCGTGTGAAAGAGGCGATTGGTCTTTCGGTCCCCGCTGTCGCGGGCGAGCTGCCGACGGATCTCTTTGCCGATGCCTCGCCCGAGGGGGGGCAGGCAGCGGGATCGGTGGTGATCGTGATGCCGATCTTCAACGCCCTAGATTTGTTGGACGAATCGCTGCGTCGGGTCGAAACGCATACCGATCTCGACTGGCATCTGGTCTTGATCGAGGATGGATCGAGCGATCCGCGCGTGCGGCCTTTCCTGCGCGACTGGGCGGCGGTGCGCGCGCGCGTGACCTTGCTCGAGAACACACGCAACCTCGGCTTCGTGGCGAGCGTCAACCGTGGCTTCGATTGGGTGCGGTGTCACGCACCAGAACGGCCTGTGATCTTGCTCAACTCGGATGTCTTTGTGCCGCCCGGTTGGGCCTCGCGGCTGGTCGCGCCGCTGGCCGCAGAAGATGTCGCGAGCGTGACGCCGATGGCCAATGATGCCGAGATCCTGTCCGTCCCCGCGATGGGGCGGCGCAGTGATTTGCCCGAAGGTGCCGTGGATCGGATCGACGCGCTCGCACGGCAGCTCGCCCCAGAACGCGCCACGGCGGAGCTGCCCACCGGGATCGGGTTTTGCATGGCGATTGCGCCGGAATTTCTCGCGCGGCTTCCCCACTTTGATCCCGCCTTCGGGCGTGGCTATGGGGAGGAAACCGATTGGTGTCAGCGGGCCGCAGCACATGGCGGACGGCATCTCGGGATCGCGACGCTGTTTGTGGAGCATCGCGGCGGGGCGTCCTTCGGTTCGGCCGAGAAGGCGCGGCTGCTCGCGAAGAACCATGCGGAAATTTGTCGCCGCTATCCGCGCTACGATGCGGCGATCCAGCAGTTTCTGGCCAATGACAGATTGCACGCGGCGCGGTTCGCTCTCGCGCTGGCCTATGCGGGGGCGTGCCAGGGCGCCCCGTTCCAAATTTGGCTCGCCCATGCGCAAGGCGGCGGTGTGGAGCAGTATCTTTCGGAGCGGATTGCGGCGGAGATCGCAGCGGGGCGGCGATTGGCTGTGCTGCGCGTGGGGTTGCAGCATCGCTGGCAGATCGAGCTGCACGGGCCGGAGGGCGTGATGCGGGCGCGCAGCGACGATACCCCTTTGATGATCCGTCTGCTGAGCGCTGCCGAACGGCGGCATGTCATCTATGCCTGCGGAGTGGGCGATCCCGATGCTCTTTCTCTGCCCGGTATTTTGACGGAGCTGGCGGCGGGGCAGAAGTTGGAGATCGAGATCCACGATTATTTCCCGATCAGCCCATCCTATACGCTGCTATGTGCCGAGGGGCGCTATCGAGGGGTGCCCGTGGCCGGTGGCGCGCTTGCCGATGATCCGGCGCATCAGGGCGAGACGGGACTTGCAGAGTGGCAATCGACCTGGGGACGAGCGATCGCGACGGCGGATCAGGTGACGGTTTTTTCACAGGCTACGCGCGAGATCGTCCTGCAGGTCTGGCCAAAGATGCAGGGCAAGATCGTGCTGCGTCCCCATGAGATGAGCGGGCGTCTCGCAGCTCTTGGCAGCTTTGCGGTGCCAAGCGGCGGCGCTGCGCCGGTGATTGGCGTGCTCGGCAATATCGGTGCGCATAAAGGCGCGGAGGTGGTCGCGGCACTGAGTGCGGATCTCGCGCGTCAGGGTAGCCGCCTGGTGGTGATCGGTACGCTCGATCCGAGGTATAGCTTGGCGCCTCCATCGAGTGTACATGGCGCCTACCGACTCGCGGATCTGCCACGGCTGATGGCGCGCTACGGGATTTCCGCCTGGCTCATTCCCTCGATCTGGCCCGAAACCTTTTCCTACACGACGCACGAAGCGTTGGCGACGGGGCTGCCGGTCGCCTGTTTCGATCTTGGCGCGCAGGCCGAAGCGGTGCGTGCCGCCGGGGCGCAGGGTGTCGTCTTGCCGTTGCCCGAGGGGCAGGGTTCGATCGATCTCTCGCCGCTCCTCGCGCGGATCGAACCGATGCGGGATGCGGCATGAGGGTTCTGGGCGAAAGGGCGGCGATCTTGCATATCGGTGCGCCAAAATGCGGCAGTTCGGCGCTCCAGACGGTCTTGAGTGGGCGGCCGGATTTGATCGGTGCGCAGGGCCAGTCGTTGCGATACAGCGCGTTGCAGGCGGTCCGGGGGCGCGGGGTTCGGTTGCGCGGTGCGATGCTGCGCCATCTCGCCACCTGGTCACCCTATGGCTACCTGTCCTGGCCCGATCTTGGAAGACAGGTGTCCGGATCGACCCTGTTCCACGCGATCGGGCTGGAAATCGCACAGGGGCGTCGCGATGGCTATGTGCCGATTTTGTCGAGCGAGGGCTGGATTCGCCATCCCGAGCGCTTCGCGAAGGCGCTGGCCGCGATGGGGTTCCCGCCGGTCGAGGTGATCGCCTATCTGCGCCCGCCCTTGCCTTGGCTCAATGCGGCCTTTTGGCAATGGGGGGTGTGGACGCGTCCGAGCTTTGATGACTGGCTGCGCCAGCGGCATCTGCCCTACAGTTTCGGCATGAACCTGCGGCGTTGGTCGGAGATCCCGAATCTCACGTTGCATGTCGCGAGTGGCAATGTGCTGAACGATTTCGCCGCCCGGGTCGGGAGCGATCTGGGGCAGGCGGTGCCGCGTCATGGCGCCTTGCCGCCCGCGTTGATGGGATTTCTGCTCCGCAATCGGAGGTTTCGCCGCGACGGTCACGATGCAGCGCTGGAGTTCATCGTCCAGCGCTGGTGCCCGCCCTCCGAGCGCCGTGCCTGGGCGATCGCGCCGCATCACCTGAGCCGGATTGCGACTCTGACGCAGGAGAACCGGCAAACGCTTGAGATGTGTCTGCCCACCGAGATGGTGCGAGAGGTGCTGGCCGATCCGCTCTGGCAGGAAGAGTGCCCCTATCTGCCCGAGATCGAAGCGGGGCCATCGCGCCTGGACGATCGCGAAGCGTTGGCCGAACTCGTTGCGGATCTGGATGTGGGCTGCGCGCGGGCGAGCCATGCGACGGGTCTGGAGCCGCAAGGGGTGCCGGAGCGGCCGCGCCGGACTGCGCCGCTGTCAGATTGGGATGCGGTCGTGGCTGACCTCTTGGTGCGATTGATCGCGCTTGATCGGCGGGCGCGGCGGCGCTGGGCTTGGGGGAGATTGCTGCAACTCGATGATCGGATCGCGCGCGCGAGGGATATGGCGGCCTAGCGGGCGAGCAGATCTCGGTAGCTATTGCGCAGCAGCATGAGCCCGAGCGCAAGGCAGCACAGCGAGATGCCGACAACATAGGCCGGCGAGACGTAATCGGGCCGATAGCCGCTGTAGATCCCCTCGCGCAGCCGTCCGATCACATGAACGAGTGGATTGAACCAGAGCAGCCGCGCGACAGGTTCGGGCAGATGGTCGACCAGGAAGAAGACGCCCGAGACGATGAACATCGGTCGCATCAGGATCGACCAGCCATGTGCCCAGACCGGGAAGCGGATGAAGAGGTAGCAATTGAGTACGCCGATCCCCAGCGCGAGCAGTGCGCCCAAAGCGTAGGCCTCGAGAATGCGAGCGGGATCGGGGCGCGCACCGGTGTCGAGCAGCAGCAGGCATCCGGCGAGCACTGCGTAAGAGACCAGCAATTTCGTCAGTGTGTTGAGCAGGAAACGCGCGATGAGGGCGTCGAGGAAGCTTACCGCGGGATAAGCCAGAAGCGCGCGTGAATAGATCAGTGCCTGGGCGATCTTCGCCTGCACGTCGGAAAAGAGCATGAAGGGCAGAAGCCCGGTGGCGTAGAAAAGTGCGAAGCTGGCGCCAAGAGGCGGCGCGTGGAAGGTGAGCGAAAAGACCAGGGTCAGCAGCGCGATGCCGCCCACGGGTTCGAGAAACGCCCAGAGATAGCCCCCCGGAGAGCGCCCGTAGCTTGACGACATCTCGCGCAGGATCAGCGCCCAGATCGCGCGTAGCGCGGGAAGCGAGCCTGCGCCGCGTGAGCGGGGGGTTTGGGCCGGCGGTGTGGTGACTGGCATCGGCGGAGCTTCCTTAACCAAAAAGCAAGCCCGATCCCGTTAGATGAGCCCAGAGGGTTCGGGGAAGGGACCGGATATGGAGGCGATCTTGGGTGCTCTGGCTAAAGAAAAGGCTAAGGACGGCGAGATTCCCGAAGCGCCGAAGCTGCAGGCTCTGCGCGAGCCGCATACAGAGGTCGCGCGGGTCGAGACCCACCCTGTTCCTGCGCGCCGAATAGAACCGGCCGTTCCCGGCCCCGTCGTGCCCCCTCGACCGGCGCGGCGCAGCGCCTGGCGGCTGCGGCACACGCTGCTCGCTCTCAGTTTCGTCCTGTTCGTGCTCGTGCCGACACTCGGAGCGGCGACCTATCTTTGGGGCAAGGCGGCAGACCAGTTTGTTTCACGGCTTGGCTTCACCGTGCAGCGCGAAGAGGCTGGACCGACGGTCGATCTGCTGGGCGGGTTGTCGAGCCTCTCGGGCAGCAGCTCAAGTGACACCGATATTCTTCACGCGTTCATTCAGAGCCCGACCCTGGTGACCGAGCTCGATGCTGCGCTCGATCTGCGCGCGATCTGGTCGCGGGGGCGGGGTGACTATGTCTTCGGACTTGCGCCTGATGCCACGCTCGAGGACCTGGTGGCGTATTGGGGCCGGATGGTGCGCGTCGGTCAGGGCGCCGGGGCAGGGCTGCTCGACATCGAGGTACGGGCCTTCGACCCGACCGATGCGCAGCGCATCGCGCAGGCGCTGCTCGACCGCAGTTCCGAGATGATCAACCGGCTCAGCGCGATCGCGCGCGAGGACGCCATCGCGCATGCCCGCGGGGAGCTTGACCGCGCCGAGGCGCGGTTGAGTGCCGCGCGGATGGAGCTGACCGATTTTCGCAACACTCACCAGCTGATCTCGCCCGAGATGGACTTGCAAAGTCAGGCAGGGGTGCTCGGCACTTTGGAGGAACAGCAGGCGCAGGTGATGATCGACATCGACCTGCTGCGTGACACAGTGCGCAACGCCTCCGACCCGCGGCTCAAGCAGGCCGAAAGACGGTTGGCGGTGATCGAGGAGCGGATCCGGGCCGAGCGCGAGAAGCTCGGGATTGGTCAGCGCGCCGAGGGCGCTCAGGCCTATGCCGATATCGTGGGTGAGTTCGAACGGCTGATGGCCGAACGCGACTTCGCCGAGCGTGCCTATGCCGCGACGCTCGCCAATTACGATGCGGCCGCGGCCGAGGCACGGCGCAAAAGCCGCTATCTCGCGGCCTATATGGAGCCGACGCTGGCCGAGAGTGCGGAATATCCCCGGCGTGCGATGTTGCTTGCGATGGTCGCGGGGACGCTGTTTCTGCTCTGGGCGATTGGTACGCTTGCGGGCTATTCGGTGCGCGACCGGCGCTGAGGGCAGGCGATGATCCGGTTGCAGCATCTTAGCAAGTCCTACCGAGTCGATGGCGGTGTGAAGGTGGTCGCGAATGATCTCTGCGCGAGTTTCCCCGCCCGCCGGGTGATCGCGCTTCTGGGCCGCAATGGCGCGGGGAAGTCGACCCTGTTGCAGATGATCGCGGGCACGCTCAGCCCGGATCGCGGGCGGGTGATCACGCGCGGCTCGGTCTCGTTTCCGGTGGGGTTCGCGGGCTCGTTTCACAACGATCTGACTGGGGCGCAGAATTGCCGTTTCATCGGGCGGATCTACGGGGTCGATACCGATGAGCTGGTCGCATTTGTCGAGGAGGTCGCGGGCCTCGAGGGCCATTTCCGGATGCCGCTGCGCAGCTACTCGGCTGGGATGCGGGCGCGGCTGGCCTTTGCGGTCTCGATGGGCATCGCCTTCGATACCTATCTGGTCGATGAGATCACGGCGGTCGGCGACGGCGCGTTTCGTGAACGCAGCGCGGAGCTGTTTCGCGCGCGGATGGCCGATGCGGGGGCGATCGTGGTAAGCCATTCGATGGGACAGGTACGCGCGCTTTGCGATGGCGCGGCCGTACTCGAGAACGGTCGATTGGAGTTTTTCGACGATGTCGAGGCGGCCATCGCGCGGCACGAACATAACATGGCTCAGGCCTCGTCAGCCTGATCGCGGGATTTGTGCCGTGTTTGATTAGAAAGCGAGGGTTCTTTCTTTTTTCCGCCGGGTTTCGGCAAGGGAATTCTTAATCCGCTCAGAGAGGATTTCACCCAGCGAGGATGGAATCTCTTTCGGGAAAAGCGGAGACGATCATGGTGGAGATCACGCCGGTTGTGACGAAGATCGATGGGCCCGACGGGTTCATGGCGTCGATATCGGATCTGCTTCTGGTGCAGGAGGCGGATGGCCTTAAGCTCTATACGATTTCCAATGCGGGCGGCGGTATTCAGCAACTCCTGCCCGAAAGCGGGCTGACCCTGAAAGACAGTGCCTATCTGTTCGAGACAGAGGGGCTCGATGCGGCGGGTACGCTGACCGAGATCAGTATCGACGGCAGCCCGGCGCTGCTGATCACCGGGGCGTCGTCGGGGGTGTTCCGCGCGGTGAGCCCGCAGCCTGCGACTGGCAAGATCAGCGATGTCTTCACCCTGCCCGGGGATGTCGCGCCCGGCCCGGTCCTGTCGATTGAGACGCTGACGATCGAGGGGCGCCAATTCCTCGTCGGCTCGCTCAGTCAGGATCCCGGTCTGCATGTCTGGGAGATCGGCTCGGGGGGGCGGATCTTGGAAATCGCTCAGGGCAACGCGGGTGCGCTGTGGCAGAGCAATGACGTGCAGGCGCTCGACGCGGTCGAGATCAACGGGCAGGCTTATCTGCTCGCGGCCTCGGTCGATGACAACAGTCTCACGAGCCTCGCGCTGGGCGCTGACGGGCAGTTGGAACTGGCCGGACGGATCGACATGCGCGACGGGCTTTATATCAATACGCCCAACTCGATCGAGACAGTGAACGTGGGCGGGCAGAATTTCGCGCTGCTCGGCGCGGCAGGCTCCAGTTCGATCTCGGTGGTCGAAATCGGCCCGGGCGGGGTGATGAGCGTCGCCGATCAGGTGAACGACGATCTGACGACCCGCTTTCAGGGGGTGACGACGCTCGACACGGTCGAGATGGGGGCGCATAGCTACGTGCTCGCAGGTGGGTCCGATGACGGGGTGAGCCTGCTGACCATCCTGCCGAGCGGGCGTCTGGTGCAGATCGGCACGATTGCGGACGGGCTCGAGACCGCGCTCGCAGATCCGCGCGCCGCCGAGATGATCGCCGATGCGACCGGTCTCGATATCTTCGTGGTAGGCGATGTGCCCGCGGAGCTGAGCGATCAGGGCACGGGCATTACCCAGCTGCGGGTCGAGCTGGGTCCGGCCGGGCTGGCGCTGCGAATGGCGGATGGTGGCGGGCAGGTCACGGGAACGGCCGCGAACGACCTCATCAGCGGTGGCGCGGGCAATGATCGGATCACGGGCGCGGCAGGGTCCGATATCTTGCAAGACGGCGCGGGAGCGGATTCGCTCTGGGGCGGGGAGGGTGCGGATATCTTCGTGCTCGATGCAGACGGGCAGACCGACTGGATCATGGATTACGAGCCGGGAACCGACCGGCTCGACCTCTCGGGTATGGCGTGGTTCTACACCAAGGATGCGCTCGACATCACCTCGACCGCGAATGGCGCGGAGATCAGTGTCGGGAACGAGCGGGTTTTCGTGCAGACCGCCGATGGCCGCAGCCTGAGTGCTGATGATTTCGAGATCGGCGAGCTGCGCGACATGTGGCACAGCACGATCACGCCGCCCGAGATCGGCGACATCCATACCGAGGGCACGCAGCAGGCCGATTTCATTGATGGGCGCGGCGGTGACGATACGCTGGTGGGCAATGACGGGGCCGATATCCTGCAAGGGCTCGGCGGGGATGATCTGCTCAATGGCGGGCGGATCGACCGCAGCTACGACCCGTTCGCCGCACAAATCTACCGTGTCTATCAAGCGACGCTCGATCGTGCGCCCGATACGAAAGGGCTCGCCTACTGGACCGACGTGCTGGGTTCGGGCGCGCTGAGCCTGCAACAGGTGGCCGACGGGTTCATCAACTCGCCCGAATTTCAGACGCTTTATCAGGACACGGACGATACCGAGTTCCTGACGCTTCTGTATCAGAACGTGCTCGACCGCGATCCCGACAGCGGCGGGCTGAGCTGGTGGCTCGATCAACTCGAGAGCGGCCTGAAGAGCCGCGAGGAGGTTGTCGTCGGTTTCTCCGAGAGCGCGGAATTTCGCGATGCGACGGCGATCGACACGCTGGGTCTTTCGCGGGTCAGCGCGCAGACCGATTTCACCGATGATGTGTTCCGGCTGTATCAGGCGACGCTGGGGCGGGAACCAAATCTGGGCGGCATGGTCTATTGGAGCGAGATGCAGGCCGAGGGGATGGATTTCCTCGACATGGTGTCGGGCTTCGTCAATTCGCCGGAATTCCTGGGCACCTATGGCGATCTCGACGACGAGGGGTTCATCTCGCTCCTGTATCAGAACGTGCTCGGGCGCGCGCCGGATAGTGGCGGGCTGACCTGGTGGCTCGATCAACTCGACAGTGGCGCCTACACGCGCGAGCGGGTCGTGGCTTCTTTTGCGCAAAGTCCCGAGATGATCACCCAGACCGCGCAGACGCAGATCGACTGGTTCCGCTCCTTCGATTTCGAGGATGTTCTGGACGGAGGCGAGGGCTACAACCTGCTTCAAGGCGGGATCATGGCCGATCAATTCGTGTTCCGCGCGGGGGAGGACGGCTATCACGTGATCATAGATCTCGAGCCTTGGGATCAGCTCAGCTTCGAGGGATTCAACTACAATTCGGCAGCGGATGTGCGCGCGCATATCACCGAACAGGGTGACGATTTGCTGTTCAGCGATCTCGGGATGACGATCGAATTCGTCGATGTTGATTTGAGCGTGATCAGTGACGCGATGGTCGATCTCTGATCTCAGCCGAGCCTGTCGCGCAGTTTTCCCAGGTGAATCTCGACCAGGGCGCGGGCGCGTTCGGGGCTGTCGGCCTCGGCATAGCAGCGGCATTCGGGGGCATTGCCCGAGGGGCGCAGATGCACGATCTCTCCCGAGGCGAAACGCAGGCGCAGCCCGTCGGTGCGGTCCATTTCCTCTGCTTTGCCGAGCGTGTCGAAAAAGCCCGCGCATTGAGCCGGATCGCTGGCCAGCGCCTCGATCAGTGCGGCGGAGCGGTCGGTGGGGATCTCGGCAAGCCGATCGGCAGCGGTGAAGCGTGCGGGCAGGCGCTCGACGAGTTCGGAGAGGCTGATCCCGGCGCGCGCCGCCGCGGTGAGCGGTGCGAGGATGGGGAGCAGGCAATCGCGGGTCGCAAGCGGCGCGATCGGTCCGGCGGGTCCCTGCGCGGTGAAGCCCAGCAGGAAGCCGCCATTGGGCTCGAAGCCGACGACCTTGGCTTGAGGGTCGGCCAAGAGCGCGCTTTCCATCGCAGCGATCACGAAGGGCGAGCCGATTTTCGTGCGCTCGATCCGCGCGAATTCGGGCATCGCGTCGATCATCGTGTTGGACGAGATCGGCGTGCAGAGAATTTGCGCGCCAAGCGCCTGCGCGGTGAGCGCGCCGAGCACGTCGCCGGGAACGATCTGACCAGTCCCATCCGTGACCATTGGCCGGTCGGCGTCGCCATCGGTAGAAATCAGCGCATCGAGCGCATGTTCGGCGCACCAGGTCGCAAGCCGTGTTCGGGTTGCGGGATCGACCGCCTCGGTGTCGACGGGGATGAAGGTGTCGGAGCGTGCGAGCGGCACCGGCTGGGCCCCGAGCTGCTGGACGGTGGCGATCAGGATATCGCGCGCGACAGAACTGTGCTCGTAGATGCCGATGCGCATCCCGGCGAGCGCGTCTGTCCCGAAACCCGAGACGTAGCGCGCGATGTAATTTTCGGCGCTTTGCGTGCCCTCGGTCAGCGCGCCCGGTCGGAGTGCGATCTCCCAGTCCTGACCGAGCCGCATCAGAATCTCGCGCTCGTCTTCCTTGGTGATCTCGCCTCCAGGCACATAGAATTTCAGCCCGTTGCGGTCGGCCGGGATGTGGCTGCCAGTGACCATGATCGCGGCGTGGCCGGCCTCCATCGCGGACAGCGCCAATGCGGGCGTGGGCAGGGCGCCTTCGCGGACTGCCGCGATTCCGGCCGCACGGATCGCCGCGATCACCATTTCGGAAATCGCGGGCGAGGAGGGGCGCAGATCCCAGCCCACATGAACTGTGCCGCCGGTCGGGCAGGCCTCGAGAAAGGCGCGGGTGTAATCGGTAATGAGATCGGCGGTGAGCTCGGTCACGAGACCGCGCAAGCCGCTGGTGCCAAATTTCGGAGCCATCGGAAAAGTCCTGAACCTGTGGTCGCGCCGACCCTAGGCCGGGGCCGGGAGGGGTGCAAGCCAGCGCGCGCTGCGGTCGAAACCCGTTAACCCTGCCCGCCTATCGTCCAGCCTCATCACGTCTCAGCGCAGGAAGTTCTCGATGTCTGATCTCTCGGCCAATCTGGCGCTGCCCTATATGCTCGGCAGCCAGGCGCAAAAACATGTCACCCATAACGAGGCGCTGCAAATCCTCGATGCGCTGGTGCAGCTCGCGGTGCTCTCGCGCAGCCAGACCGCGCCGCCGCTCGCGCCGGTCGAGGGGGCGCGCTACCTGCTTCCGGTGGGGGTCACGGGCGCCTGGGCGGGACAGGCGGGCAAGCTTGCGCTGTGGTCGGCGCAGGCCTGGCAATTCCTGGAGCCGCGCGACGGCTGGCGCGCTTTCGTACTCGATGAGGGAGTGGAACTGGTCCTTGTGGGCGGGGCTTGGGGCACTCTGCCGCTGCCTGCGTTGACCAATCTCGACGGTGTTGGGATCGCGACGGCGTATGACGCGACGAACCGGCTGGCGGTCTCGGCCGATGCGACGCTGCTGAGCCATGCCGGGGCGGGCCATCAGCTCAAGGTGAACAAGGCGTCGATGGGCGAAACTGCCAGCCTTTTGTTCCAGTCGAACTGGTCGGGCCGTGCCGAGATGGGGATCGCAGGCGACGACGATTTCGCGATCAAGGCAAGCGCGGATGGTTCGAGCTGGTTCGAGGGGTTGCGAGTCGAGGCGGCGACCGGGCGGGCCGTGATGGCGCAGGGTGCGGTGATCGAGGGTGCGCTGAGTGGCTCTGGGATCGTGGGGACGGTCTCGCAAGCGGGCGGTTCCGTGATCGAACGGGGGGCGAATGTCTCGGGCGAATATGTGCGCTTTGCTGACGGCACGCAGATCTGCACGCAGAACCTCAGCCTCGTCTACGACGCGGATTGGGCGCTCAAGCTCTATTGGTCCTTCCCGCAGGGTTTTGTCGCGGCCCCGGCGCTGAGCATTGCGCTCGATGCGGACAGTCTCGCGGCGGGCGCCGCAATCGGCGCGGGTGCGGTGTCCTTTGCTGGCTTCGAGGGGATCGGCGCGGGGGGTGCCTGGGCGGTGCTTTATGCCGCGAACGGGGCGAGTTTCGTATCCGGTGACAGCTGCACGGTTTCGGTCACCGCGATCGGGCGCTGGGCCTGATCAACGGGTCTCAATTTCGATGAAGATCTCCCGCAGGCGCGCCTCGTAGCGGCGCGCGATAGCGGCGGGGGAGAAATCGCGGCGCACCCGGATCCGGGCTTGCGCCGCTTTTTCCATGCGTCGCTGCGGATCGGCGCGCAATGCGCGCAGTTGGGCGATGGCGGCGGTTTGGTCGGGCTCGCCCCAGCGCTGGTCGGGGCGCGCGAAGATGTAATCCTGAGGGCGAACCTCCACGAGATCGGCGGGAACAAGCCAGGCCGTCTGCGCGTCGCAGAACTCGAGATTTCCGGAATAACCGGTGCACAGAACCGGCGTACCGAGCGCCATTGCCTCGAGCATCCCGAAGCCCCAGCCCTCGGAGCGGTGCAGCGAGACATAGCCATCGGCCCCCGCGATCAGGCGCAGAACCTCGGAATAGTCCATCGTCTCATCGAGCAAAAGGATGCGCGGATCGGCTGAGATCTCGCGGTCGATCTCGGCCCAGAGTGCGGCTTGTGCCGGATCGCGAACCTTGGCGCGGTTCTGGCTTTTGAGAATGAGACGCGCATTCGCATCGTCGGGAAAGGCCGCGCGGAAGGCGCGCAGCGTTCCGAGTGGGTTCTTGCGCTGGAGGAAGGAGAAACTGTCGAAGCTCGCCAGCAGGGTGAAGGCGGTGTCGGGCAGCTTGAAACGGGCCCGCAGCGCGCGGCGGGCCTCGGTGCGATCGAGTGCGGGGGGCTCCTCGAAACACATGCCGACATTGGTGATCGGCTTGGTGGTCGCGCCGCGATAGATCTCGGCGCAATATTCCGATGAAACCCAGATTTCGTCGACCAGATCGAGAGCAAGATGGTGGCAGAGGGCGGGGCTGTCGAGTTCCCAGTAGACATAGGCGATTGTGTAGGCGTCCGAGAAAATGTCGGGCTCGTAGGCAAATGCGGTGGGGATGGCCTCGGCGTTGAGATGCAGCAGGTTGATGCGTGCGGGGCGCGGGGCGCCGGTCGCGATCCGAGGTTGGTTCGGCGTGGGATTGTCGCGGGCGCTATCGACGGCGTTGAGGCTGTAGGGTGTGTGGCCCAGGATCGCGTGCGAGAGCCGGGTCGACTGACCGAGCCCCGCGGCCTTGTGAAAGGGGCCGAGGATCTGGATGTCGACGGGTGAGCCTGCGGGCACGGGCAGGCGCGCGGCCTCGATCCGATGACCTTCGGGGCTGCGCAGGAAGCTACGCGTTTCGAGATCGAATCCGACCGCGCGCAGGGCCGCTGCATAGCGGGCGCGCGAGACGGGCGGGCCGCGACGCAGGCCGGTCGCGAAATTCGAGAAGGCGCCTCCATCGAGAAGGATGTCGAGATCGGCGCGCGGCAGGAACCAAAGGAAGGCGGGCTGTTCGAGGGCGAGCGCCATCACCGAGAGGGTCAGCGTGCGACGATCTTCGCTGCGGCTCAGGTCGAGGGCATTGAACGCCGGGGTGATGGCGTGAAGCTGGCGGGTGAAGCGGGTGAGCGGGAATGGACCGGCAGCGAGAGGTTCGCGGAGCTGGGTGCGGTGAGCCTCTGGGATCAGACAATCGGCGAGACCGAGGCCGGGGGCGAGATCGGTTGCCCAATGGGCGATTGCATTCTCGGTGTCGGGCACGCTCGAAGCGACGCACGGGGCAAGGAGCCGCATGGCGCGCGTTATCCCGGTTTCCTCCGCATTGAGCCAGTCGATCGCTGAGCGCGAGAGCGGGATCTGGAGGCCGGTGCGATTTGCGCCGTAGTCGTCGAGATAGAAGCGCAGGAGATCGCTGATCTGCTCGGCGTCATGGTCGGGGGGAAAGGTTTCCGGATCGGCATCGCGATGCCGGACGAAATCGAGATAGGCGAAGAGCGGGGCAGGAAGGGGCTCGGGGCCTACGGCGGCGCGGGTGCTGAAAAGCGCTCTCTGAGGGGAAAGTGCGGGGCGGGTATCTTGAATGCGCGCACTGTCCAGACGCAGGAGCGGGCCGAAGAGATGACGCGCGAGCGGTGAAACCTGTTTGGCTTCGCGAAAGCCGGCGCCGAGATTGAGGCGAGCGATTTCCACGCCCGAACGCGCATCATGCAGCGCGATCCAGCCTCCGGACTGCGCCGCTTCGATCAGGGCGGATGGCAAGGTGATCGAAAATCCATGACGGCCCGTGCCAATGCCCGCCGCTTCAAGATCGGCGCGGTGCGCAGCCGCGCGCAGCGTCGTGAGGCGCCCCTTTGCGCAATGTAGCTCGATTGTCAGAGGGGACGCGTCGTTGCGCCGTGTGGCCCAGCCGGTGACGGTTGCGCCCTCGACTTGGTCGATCGCACCGCGCAAACCGCCCAAGCGCCGCCAGAGCCGGTGAACCGGCGCGGCGGCGCGAGAACGGGTGAGGAAGTCTTTGGCTGGCAAGGTTGGTTCGCAATGCAATCAAGAGTTGCATTTGTTTTACGAACCGCCCGCCGATACGGCAACGGATTTGGTGCCGCTCACTGAGCCGTTTGCATCAACTGCTGGGCCAAAGTCGCGGCAGAACTGTCCTGCGTTTCGGCGATCTGGGTCAGGGTCTGGCCGTTGGTGGTCGCGCCAAGCTTGGCAAGCGCCTCTGCCTCGGTCAGCCCGAAAACTGGGGCGACGGTGGCGAGCGGGGCGTCAAACATCGCTTGGGCGATTGCGAATTGCGGAGGGCCGCGGCGCACGGTCCCATCCGATTGCAGGGCGGCGGGCACCGCGAAAGCGAGCGCCGCGACAAGCGAGAGGGCAAGCGCCAAGGCCATAGGGGCGCGTTTGAAGTAGTTCGTCATCGCGCGCCAGTTCTTCCAGATATGCAGCACGAAGGGCACGATCAGCA
>NZ_AUND01000014.1 GCF_000714535.1 Thioclava pacifica DSM 10166
CACCACCCGGTGGGACACTGCTTGTCTGCACCCTCCTCGATGTACCGAGAGGTCGCTCGGGTTTGTCATTCCGAAGGTGCGTTTCGACGGATAGAGCGCGTCCGTGTGCGGGCTTGTCCCCAGCCGGGGCAGCGCAACAAGAGTTAGATTCTGAGTTAGACTCTAGGTTACGGCCCCGAATTCTGTCGTCTTTTGAGATGGATGAACCCGAACCGGGTTCCCGATAGCACGAGGGTCCGGTTCCCGATGGCACGATACCCGGGGTTCCCGATGGCACGAGCCCATCCACAGCTTGTCCACAAGGCTCGAAGGCGAGCAGACGACGCCCCCGCGCCTCGATTTCGAGCGCCAGGCGGTAGCCCGGCAGGGGCTGTCGACGGATGATGTCTCGCAGTTCGAAGGCAAAGCGTTTGAAGGGTGAGAGGCTCCCGGATTTGACGTGGAGGTGCCGGATCTCGAACCGCCACCCTGCCCTTTGGCGGCCACCATGCTTGCGAACCAGCCGATAGAGCCAGCGATCAAGGCCCCCCGTCAGTTCGAAATAGGCCCGGTCGATGGTCAGGATCAGCGCGTCATCGAGGACCGCGCGGTAGAACCAGTCCGGCACGATCAGCTCGATCCCGTCGGGGCGGCCAGTGGCATCGGTCCGCTCCGTCCACTCGTTGATCCAGGAGAACCGGTGCCGGCGTCCTTCGGCCGGCTGGCGGATCGAGGTGCAAACCGTCGTCGATTGCAGCCTATCGAGCGCGGCCTTCAACCGGTGATAATCACGGGCGGAGGTGCCGCGGCCGATGAAGGTGAGGATCTGGTACGGCGTCGCCGCAATGAGCCGTGATGTGCGAATCCCGGAATCGCGCGCCTCGACGATCTGACTGGCCGTCCAGATAAGTATATCGGCGTCCCAGATCGTGGCCATGCCGTGATCCGCGACGGCCTCGACACGGATTTCGACACTTCCCGCCGCGAACTCGATGGGCCGCGTGCGATGGCTCTTGGACAAGGAAAAGAAGGGATAAGACATGAGATCCTGCGCGTCCCGTACCGCGAACTCGCCAGGGAGAGCTTGGAACAGATCGAGCTGGCCGCGTTCTGACGCACTGCGGGACATCTTGGACGCCTCCGCCGGATCAGCGGAAAGCGCGGCCCGCGGGCGGGGTCGCGGTCAGCACATGGCGCTTCGCGGGTAGTACCCGGCCACCGCGCGGATCAGACGTCGAGGTCACGGCACCGCGCTGGACCCAGGCTTCGAGATCCTCGATTGAGTAGACGACTCGCCCACCCAGCTTGTGATAGGCCGGGCCGGTGCCATAGGTGCGGTGCTTTTCAAGGGTGCGCGCGGATAAGCTGAGGAACTGCGCGGCCTCCTTGGTGCGCAGATAGCGCGGCGGCAGGGGAGCGTGGTCTGGTCGCATGGAAAGCCTCCGTGGGGTCCGTGAGGCCGCCGGACAAAGGCGGCTGGTTGCGGCCACGATGGCGGAGTGCGACAGGCTGGATGGAGTGCGAAGATGGGGGTGCGGTAATCGCACACTTGAAGAAGAGGTCGATCCGTCGACCATTTCTCGTGACTGTGAAACAGGAGAAAAGCGCTACAAGGCTTCGAACCCGCGGAATTGTTCTGTGAATATTTTGCGGTTGATTTTGTAAATCAGCGCGGCTACGGTCCTCCAAAACAAGCGAGGCCCGAGCATGCCGATTCCAAGCGAAGCCAACGTGCGTCCCGTTCTGGACGAAATCCGCGAGCATGTCGTTTCCGCGATCCGAGAGGCGTGGGAGGACTGGCTGGGCAGCGATCGCAACGGCGTCTGGCGATACAAACGCAGCCGCGCGAACTTTGTGTGGGAGCAGATAATCGAGCGCGCGAACAATGCCCTCCTTGACCATGATGCCGTCCATGTGATCGACGGCCACGAGACAATGAAGTTCCTAGTGCGGGACACTGTTCTGTTTCGGTTCAAGAAAGCAGATGAGACGGGCCGCTCGTCGAATGTCGCTACGCAGCTGGCGCTCGCTTTTCACGATCATGACGAGGACCTGTTCGGCTTGCCGGAGGTCCAACGCGTCGAGGTCGTGTACAAACTGAATCGTCTTGAAACGCAGATCGACGACATCTGCGTAGTTGCTCGCAACGGCGATCAGATCGCTTGGGAAAACAGCCTTCTCGATTCGGACGAGGTCACGGTTTCGTTGCCGATGCCCGAGCCGAAGCCCGAACGTCCCGCAGCGTCCATCGTCAAGCTCAAAGGCGCCGCGGACGACCGCAAGAAGCGTCAAGATTGATGCCGGCCGATTTCAATCAGGACCTGCTGCGGATAGCGCGGCAGGCGCGGGGATGGAGTCAGACAGAGCTTTCCGCGCGCTCAGGAGTGTCACAGGCAAACCTTTCGAAACTTGAAAACGGGCTGATCGGCCCGACCGATGAAGTGTTGACGAGCGTCAGCGAAGCCTTGGATTTTCCGGTCGATTTCTTCTTCCAGAACGACCGAGTCATCGGCCTGCCGATGAGCGTGCAATACCGGAAGCGGGCGAGTGTTGGGCAGAAGGCGATCGAGCGCCTGGAAGCTGAACTCAACATCAGGATTCTTCATATCCGAAGACTGCTCGATGCAGCCGAGTTGGAACCGGAGTTGTCCCTTCCACGTCTGGATGTCGACGAATACGGTGGCGACCCCGAACGTATTGCGGATCTCATCAGGCGCACCTGGCTCGTCCCTTCGGGACCGATCCGGAAACTTGTCGCATGGGTAGAACGAGCAGGCTGCATCGTCGTCCATTGCGACTTCGCCGCGCTCAAGGTGGATGGCTTCACGGTTCAGATATCGGATATGCCACCGTGCATCTTCCTCAACCGGAACATGCCGGCTGATCGGCAGCGGTTCAGCCTAGCGCACGAACTTGGGCATGTTGTCATGCATCAGGTACCGTCGCCGGAAATGGAAGACGAGGCGAATGCGTTCGCGTCGGCGCTGCTCATGCCGGCGCGCGATATTCGGCCCCACCTTTCCGGACGTCGCCTCACGATCCAGCGGCTCGCCGCGCTGAAACCGATTTGGCGTGTGTCCATGGCAGCGCTTCTCTACCGGGCAAAAGAGATCGGCGCGATTACCGACAATCAGAGCCAGTATCTCTGGCGGCAGATGAGCTCGATGGGCTACCGGAGAACGGAGCCGCCCGAGCTCGATCTCATGGTCGAAACTCCCACCGTCCTTCCGGAGATCGTAAGGCTGCATCTGGAGGAACTCGGCTACGGTGTGTCCGATCTCGCGCAAGCGCTCCGCTCAAGCGAAGAAGACTTGCGAGCCCTTCATCCGCTACCAGGGGCCATAACCCGGCTGCGAGTAGTGAAATAGACAAGCAAACGCGACCAAAAGCGGATTGTAAACGGGCGACTGAGCAGATTTGGACCGATCAGCACTTTGGCGCGCTGACGCCGTGGCAAAAGAGAGGCTTGATCGTGGATCATTTCAGGACTCGACGCCCAAGCAACCCTAGGTAACCACCGTCAACCATCTTTCGCGCGTCGCGCAGCAAGGCCATGACCGCGAAGCGCTCCGGCGCGCTTTGCCACTCGTCCCGGCTGACCCGAGACAATCGAAAGACCACTTCGGCTATCTCGCGCTGCGACGCGCCGGCAACGCGCCCGTCATATACCTGCAACATGCGTTTGGCACGCAGTCGCTTCTGGCGGGTAAGTCGTTTGTCGTCAGGAAGCACTCTGCCGTGAAGCTGCGCAAGCAAGCGAAAGACAGCGTCGAGACGCGCAAAGCCATCCTGATCGAGAGGGACGATCGCCACAAGTACATCGGCGTCGGAATCCGATTGCAGAATTTGGAGGCGATGCTTCCCACCGGCGTCAAGAAGATGGAGGAGGCCGCCATGGGCGTATTTGACTGTCCCTTCAGGCAGGATCGTCGGTTCCACCGCGCCGCTCAGGACCTCCGGAACCTTCTGCAGCACGACCACCGAGGGATCGATCCGGGGGTCCCAGAGTGCGCAGGCCTTTGGAGCCGGGAGGTTGGGATCGGCCGCGAAATCGCAACCCCCAGTTGTCGAGTAGCGCTTCTTTCAGAGACGCGTCGTCCGGGGCGGCCTTCGAGAGGGTCGCATAGTCCTTTGCGTAGCGCTTGTTGCGGCGCAGCCATTCCCAGGCGAGATCGGACGCGCTCAGGTCTTCGACGTAGTCGTACTCTGCCGAGGAACGCCAGCCGGAGCGTTCCGACGGCATGACTAATCCCGTTCGTCAACTTCTCAGAAACGACCTGATTTTACACGTATTGATTGATTTCCGGGAGTCCGACCCACCCGACATGAGCGGGTTTCGGCGTGACTCAGCCGTTCGGGCCGTCGCCCCCCTGCCGAAGCAGGTCGCGATAGCCGTGCTCGGTCATCCAGCGGGCCCGCGCGACGTGACTATCATAGACGTTTCTGCAGCGATCGGGATCATGCTTCGGATCGAGGCCAAACAGGACTTCGACCACTTCCTGCCAGTCGGCTCCTTCCTCGGCAGCGTCGAAAATGCGGAGGTAGAGAACCATATGAGCATGGTCGTAGTCGGTCAGCGTTTCGCTGTCCGGCGGAGCATCCAGAAATGTCGTCTCGCCCTGTGCCATTTGCCTACAGAATCGCAGAAACGACCCCCCTCCCAAAGTTGCCTTTCCGTACAGGCGCGCCACTGATACCCGCATCAACCGGCTACGATCACTTGGCCTTTTTCGCCTTGGTCACATCGATCAAGACGCCTTCACCCTTGTCCGAATGCAGAAACGTGATGCCTGCATCCTCGAACACCCGCCGCACCTGATCTTCGGTCGACTCGTAGACACGAAGATCCTTCTCGGATTCGAGCCTCTTCAGTGCGGTCAGTGATACCAGGGCCTTATCGGCTAGCTCCTGCTGCGTCCATCCCAGCAATGCGCGCGCGGCCCGTGATTGTCGGGCGGTGATCATGATGATCACCTCCCACCCGGCCATTCACACACGCCAGAACTACGACTATTTTAGTCGCATTTCCGGGGTCTTGCCAGAGATCATGGCGGTCAGCGGCCGTTTCGGGCATTGGATCGCGCAGGAGCCGACCAAGGCGCGACTCACCGCAGATTGGTCGGCTGCGCGCGGCGGGATGTCGCCGAATGATGCGAATTGTGATCTGCGTCCGACAGTGCCAGCGGAGGAGCCCGGCGGCTCGCGCCGCCGGGCTTCGTTGCCGTGTCAGGACTGGTCGTCCTCATCGTCGATGAAGGAGGGATCCTCGTCCTCGGCCTGCTTGGCCTTGGTCAGGAAGTCGACCGTCTCGGCGATGATCTCGCAGCCGTAGCGATCGACACCCGCGGCGTCGGTCCACTTGGTGTAGTGGATGCGGCCGCGGACCAGGAGCTTCATCCCCTTCTCGCAGTACTGCTGGACCGTCTTGCCGAGGCCGTTGAAGCAAGTGATGCGGTGCCATTCGGTGTCCTGGACGCGGTAGCCGTTTTCGTCGCGGACGACCCGGCCTTCGGAATAGCGCGGGCGGGATGTGGCAAGGGTGAAGCTGGTGATCGAGGTGCCGCCCTGGGTGGTACGGGTCTCGGGGGTCTGGCCGATGTTGCCGGCGAGGATGACGATGTTCTGCATGGTATGTCTCCGTTGATTCATCCGGAGGGACCGTCCCTCCGATGAGGTCCGTCAAAGACCGCTGGACGTGGCCTGCACGGACGCCACCGGTGTCCGCTCGACCCCCAAGGCGGGACGTGGCGCGGGCAGGCGTGGCACACGCCAACACGGGTCCCGCCGCGCGGGGTTGCCGGCCTCGGACGGACGGGCTTAGGGGATCAATCAGGAGGAGGGACAGGTCTTCTCGGGGGAGCGCCAACGGGGACGCCGTGCCCAAGCATGTTGCTTGCGAAGGGCAACTTGGGCCCCAGATCACGCGCCCATCGGCAATCGGCCTCATGCACCCACCGTCGCTTGCCGCAGCCGCGCTGTATCCGATGGCCAGAACCCGCAGGCAGAACCGAGCACGTCCGGCATCGTTCACCGCACTCACAGGCGTCGGTCCGGTTGGTCCATGGTCATGCGAGAAGAGAGGGATGGTTCTGGATTTGACCTGCGATCACCCAGGACCGTCGCAGCGCAGATTTCCACCGCGTCTGCGATCAACTGACCAGGGACGGCCGCAACCAAGGGCTACGGGTCGAGCAACCCCACGCCCAAGGTATTGAGGTTGATCATCGCCGCAACGGCGACGACCGCGCCGCAGCCACCGCAGATCAGCGTCAGCATCACACCCGGGTCGAGCGCATGTTTCGCAACGCCATGGGCCAGCGCGTAACCCGCCACGGCAGCAGGCACCGCAAACAGGCCGAGCGCCCCGAGCCGAAGGAACGGGTTCCTAGCAAAACAGAGAATGGCAATGACGAGCGCGACGGAGACCGCCGCCCCCGCCAGTCCTGCGAGGAAGGACAGGCCGAAACCGGCACCGCCCTCATGCACCTGCAGGAACGCAGCGATCCCGGCCATGACCGGCAGTGCGACGACCGCGAAGCGGAAGGCCAGAACACCGAGCGCGATGGATAGTGAGATGGCAAGAAGAACAAGCGACATGGACGCCTCCGTAGGTCTGTGACTGCGGGGATCACGACAGGCTGCCCGAGTGTGCGCACCGCCTTCGACTATGCTGCTTCGCCGGTTCTGCTAAGTCATGGTGATGCTACATTGTGTTTCGGTCAAGCCTTGCCGTGCTAATCAGCAGAGCGTTGCTGACGATAGACGTTGCCGAGCGAACTCAGGAGATTAGTGTAGACTCACATGCAGCGCGAAATTTCGATGCTTGTTGCTCACCCATGGACACGGACTAACCAACTCGTGATTGGAATGGATTAAGATGCCAGTACCCAAGAGTTACAAAGGCCTGAAAGCCATCTACGACGGTCTCGACGGGGATGTGAAGAATTATTTGGGAAAGCTGGAGCCGCTACTGGCCGATGGAAAAAATTACGAAATTGCTTTGGCATACTGCTTTATGAAGCTTGAAGAGGGGCATCACCGCGCCCTTAAATGCGGGCTTATTCGAATACACGATTGCGCCTCGGAGAAAGTTGATAGTGAACTTCAGAAGCAACACTTCACTGCCGAAAAATATGCGGCGGTCTTCAAGAACATCTTCTCCAAAGGCATCCCTGCCGATGCCAAATCCAATTTAACGAAAGCTCAGGACATAAGAAACAAGCTCATCCACGGAAAGAAGACAACAGATCCAACCCGTCGAGAGGCAATATACTATGCCCTGCAATACATGAGTGATTTGGGGGAGTTCGTGAAACAAGAAACTGGTAAGAACCCCTATGGTGACCTCAGGGGACTCGCCGGAAAGAAAAAACTTCTTCCAGCAAAATCGACCATTTGGATGCTGAAAGGTTTCGGCCTGGGCGAGAAAAGCGAAGCGCCAATCGCATAGTTCTCGAGAGAAGCAACTCATGGGCTGGCTACTTGTTGTCGAACATGCAAGTCTCGCTGCTCTAAAGACGTGGTCTAAGCGCTATTCTTATGCTTCAGGACCGGAATGCCCAGCTTGCGGGCCTTGTCTGCGAGGTTCTCCTGGATCCCGGTGCCGGGAAAGACGAGCACACCGATCGGCAGGACATCCAGCATCGCGTCGTTGCGCTTGAACGGGGCCGAACGGCCGTGCTTGGTCCAGTCGGGCCGGAAGGCGACCTGGGGCACCTTGCGGTTGTCGGCCCAGCGGGAGGCGATGAGCTCCGCCCCTTTGGGTGAACCGCCGTGGAGCAGCACCATGTCCGGGTGCTTGGCATGGACCCGGTCGAGCCGCGCCCAGATCACGCGGTGATCGTTGAAATCCGCCCCGCCGGTCACGGCCACCTTGGGGCCTTCGGGCAGAAGCAGCTGCGCCTCGGCCCGGCGGCGGGCGGCGAGAAAATCCCGGCTGTCGATCATCGCGGCGGTCAGGTTGCGATGGCTGACGCGCGAGCCGGTCCGGGGATGCCAGGGTTTGCCGAGGTGATGCTCGAAGCCCTCGGCGGCGAGGTCACGAAAGAGTTCCAGCGCTGTGCGCCGTTCGACCATGCTCTGCCCCTCGGCCACGAGGCGTTCGAGTTCGAGGGATTTCACCTCGGAGCCGTCCTGTTCCCGCTGCAGGCGGCGCTGCGCCTGTTCGTTGTCGTCGAGTTGCCGCTCGGCCCGGGCGAGCGCGCGATGGAAGAGGTTGACCGCGCCCCAGAGCAGTTCGTCGAGATCGGGTTCGAGGCGCGTATCACCCAGCGTCGCGACAAGGGCGTCGAGGATATCGGCGACGGCACCGGCGATCTGGCTGCCCTCGGGCAAAGGGCGCGGATCGGGTTCATCCTCGTAGGGGCGCCAGCCGTAGAGCTGGAGTTCGGTCAGGACGTGGGCGGTCGAGGACGTGCTGTGATGCGGCTCGTGGGCATCGGTTTCGGGATCGAGGGTCATCTGCGGGTTCCTTCCTCGGGGGAGCCGCGCGCCAAACGCGGCCTTCGTGGCAGGAACGCGCCCACGGGCGGGACGGTCGGGCAGCCCGAGCCTTTCGCGAGGGCCTTGATGGCCAAGCCCGGCTATTTTGCCTCGCGATGCAAAGCGCCCTAACGGGGCGCGGCGGAAAATAGCTGGAGCGCGGCCATTGCCGGGCCGTCCCGATTGTGGGCCTCCTGCCCTCTGAGAAGGCCGTGCGCGCCGGCCTTTCCCGTGGATGGCAACCGCGCGCGGGATGCCCCTGCGAAAAAGATGCTGTGAGCCGTACAGCGCCAGCCCGATTGCCGCCCTGTCACACCGGCACGGAACGAGCGGCATCCTCGACGTGGAGATGAAGCCGAAACCGCGCTTGCAAAGCCGCCAGACCATACCGCCGGAGATCATCGTTGAAGTCGCCCAGTCGCGGCGTGAGAGTCAGCGCCTCGATCCCGAACTCGGCTGCACGCGCCTCCAGTCTATCCCTTGCCGCCGCGCCTGCGGGATCACGGTCGCGCAACACGTAGAGCCGCCGCAGGCCAGCGGGAAACCGGATGGCGGCCAGGTGTCCCGACGACAGCGCTGCGAGGGCGGGTATTTCGGGCAGGGCCGAGCGCACGGACAGGACCGTTTCGATCCCCTCACCGGCGATGAGCACGTCCCCGGGCGCGCCGAACCGCACCCCGTTCCCGAGCAAAGCGCCCATCGCGCGCCGCGGTGTGTCGATATCGGCCTTGGCGCTCCCGTCCGGCCGCAGCCAGGTGCGATGGGTCCCGGTCTGGCGGCCTTCGAGATCGGTGATGGCGGCCAGCATGGCCGGAAGCCGCGCGACCGGCCCGCAGCCTTCGGGCCGATAGAAGCAGGCGGGATGGAACCGTAGGCTTGGCATTTGGTCAAACGCTCCGATGCCACGCGCGCGCAGATAGGCTTCTGCCGGGGTGCCGCGGATCGGCACGCCCATTGCAAACAGGCGTCGTGCCGCCTCCTGAGATCCGGTGGCAGCTGGTGGAAGTGAATGAGGAGAATGCTGTCGAGGTGGATCAGGTAAGGGCAAGCTCAGGAAGCGTCGGGCTTCATCGGCAACGTCCTTGAAGTCGACCAAGCCGCAGCTTTCACGGATGACATCGAGCAGATCGCCATGCTGTCCCGTGGCCGCATCAGTCCATTTTCCGGCCGCACGGGTACCGGACAGTGGCCCGGATAGCCGAACGAACATGGATCGGCCCGGGGTGTTCTGAACGTCGCCCACCAGCCAGTAGTGACCCTGCTTCCGTCCGTTCGACAGATAGTGCCGGCACACCGCTTCGGCGTTCTGGGAAAGCTGGCGCGAAAGCTCGGTGGCGGGGCTCGTCATGGCGGTCTCCAAGAGGCTTGGACGCAATCAGGGGCCCGCCATGACTGACGGGCCCCTGACTTTGGACCTTGGGGGAAGGTCCCGTGCTGCTCGTAGGTCACTCGGCGGCTGTCTTGGCGAAGGCGTCACCGGCGACGGGATCATCTTCCTCCATTGGGTCGGAGTCTCCGATAGCCGGATCGCCGCCGTCTTCCGCCGATTGCGCTTCGCTGCTGTCGGGATCGTCTTCCGAAGGGTCATCGTCTGTGCGGTCCGCGTCGTCGACCAGCTCGATTTCCTGTGCGTCCTCTTCCGGCAGCGGCGGCGTACGCAACGGGTCCGGCAGCCAGCCGGTGCCCACGAGCAGGTCCTCTGCGGCCGTCACCATTTCGGTCTTCTTCAGCCCGGTGATCCGGTCAGCGGCGTCTTCGCCTTTCGCCTCGCGCACGGCTTCCAGGATGCGCGCCTTGGTCACGTGGCCGAGGTAGCTGTCACCCGTGGCCGTCCAGCCCGCCTTTGCCATGTCGAGCCCGACGGTCCCGGCCAGCACATCCGCATGCGCGATAGCGCGGGGCCGGCGCTGGTAGGGATCGTGGACGGCATTCACGCTCATCCCCACGCAATGGGCGAAGAGCGCCTCGCGGCTGCAGCTGTCGAACTCGGTCAGCGCCACCCAGAGGTCCTCGGATGCCTTCGGCAGGTTCCGCGCCCAGGTCTCGTGGCGCTGGTCGATGGCCTGCGCATAGGCCGTGTCGCCGAGGCCCGGCACCTGCGATCCGAACCCCGCGTTGCGCGGTTCGATCTCGACGCAGCTGTCGACGGCGTAGCGGTAGAAGAGCCGCAGGACCATCGCGTGCAGGGCCGCGAGGAAAGCGACCTGCGGGTCCTGGGCCAGCGCATTGCGCAGCGCCAGGGTACGATGCGCCGTCAGTTCCATGACAAGGCGGTCGGAAAGCGGTTTCAGGCCGTCATCCTCTTCCTCCTCGTCCGCGGTGGACACGACGGTGTCATCGATGTCTTCGTCCGGTGCCGCTTGCGGTGCGACGTCGCCAGTGTCCTCCACCTCCTCGACCGGCTCATCTTCGGGCCGCACATAACCGCGTTCGACGCGCAGTCGCCCGGAGCTGTCGATGCTGACGAAGGCTCCTGCCAGCGCGAGGTCTTCTGCCTCGTACCGGATTGGGCGCGCCTCGAGGGCCTCCATCGCCTCCTCGATCTCGCCCAGCCGGGCATCAACGTCGTCGGGCAGTTCGTCGGCTTCCGCATGCTCGGCCTCGAGCGCGTCGTATTCAGCCTTCAGTGCCTGGTAGCTGGCGGCTTCCTCGTCGCTCATCGGCATTTCTTCGCCACGGACCCGGCGCATCCCGAAAGTGTGGCCATAGGGGAATTCGGTGTCGACCTCGACCCATTTCCAGCCCTCGGCGCGCACCCCCTCGACCTCCTCGGCGAGCTTCTCGCGCACCATGACGTCGAGCAGGGCGGCATCCTGCAGCCAGCCGCCGTCGTCCTGCTGGAACAAGTCGCGCAGGATCTCGCCCCCGGCCTCGACGTAATCGTCGAGCCCGACGAATTGAGCCCGCTTGTCCGAGGCCCGCACCGCACCTTCGGTCAGCATGCGGCGGATTTCGTAGGGCTGCCGCGAATAGTGCCGCTGCAGAGCATCCCAGACCTGTTCCTGCCGCGCGTGATCGGGATTGACCGTGAAGGCCATGAGCTGGTCGAGCGTCATCTCCTCCTCGGCATAGGCGTCGAGCAGCGAGGGTGCTGCAGCGGCGAGCTTCAGCCGCTGTTTCACCACGCTGGCCGAGACGAAGAAGGCCGCGGCGATCTCCTCCTCGGTGCGGCCCTTCTCGCGCATCGCCTGGAAGGCGCGGAACTGGTCGAGCGGGTGCAGTGGCGCGCGCTGGACATTCTCAGCGAGGCTGTCTTCCTCGGCGAGCCCGTCTGTGCGCACGATGCAGGGCACCAGCGCGGTCTTGTTCATGCGCTTCTGCTTCACGAGCAGTTCCAGCGCCCGGAACCGCCGCCCGCCGGCGGGAATCGTGTACATGCCGGTCTCGGCACCGCTGTCGTCCAGCACGGGCCGCACGGTGATGGAGCTGAGCAGCGTCCGCCGCGCGATGTCCTCGGCCAGTTCCTCGATCGACACGCCCGCCTTGACATGGCGCACGTTCGACTGGCTGAGCATCAGCTTGTTGAAGGGGATGTCGCGCGAGGCGCTGAGGGTGATCTTCTGTTGCTTGGTCATCGGGATATCTCCGCGACGGGCCAGCCGAGAGCCTCTCTCCCGACCTCCAAACCCGGCACGGAAAACCCGGCACCCCTCTCACTCTTAGTCGCACCCGGACAGGATTGCGGTGTTTCCGCTGTAAGGAAATCGCCTTAGGATGGAGCTAGAAACTGTGCCCTGTTGGCTCGCCTGCGCAATTCTAGGAATTGAGAACATGCTTTATTATCCACATTACACACCAAGCCAGGAAAGGCTGCGATCGCTACTTCTATTCAGCGACAAAGTCTCTCTGATCGTTCCGAATGTTGATCAATTCGAGGTACAGCGTCGCCAACATGTCGACGAAGTTCTTTCTCAAGACGACAGCTTGATCGAAATGAAAGATCCTACTTACCGCTACTCAGGGTGGATGGACAAAGATGGGGTAGCGCAGGCGACTGAGAACCTTATTGCTAAGCTGGTTGAAGACACTGAACAAGAGGGAGACCTGACCCCAATTCACTTCGACCAGTACGGCCATGTAAGTCCTGGTCAAGACGATGAGATAGCTGTGCGTTGGTCACAAAAGGGCTGGAAGTATGTTGCCGAGGAAAAATTCCCGCCGAACTTCCGCGACATTTTCTTCACTGACGGAATGGCCTTGCGCGTAGGGCATTTTAGAAATCCAGCTACCGGTGAGATAATCGAGCACAACGGCGTTTTGTGTCATCCCGTTTTGGCGGATTTCGTGCTGGCAAGAATGGCGCGCGAGGCTTCAATCGTTGACGGTGTCCCAAGCATCACGTTCGGTGGCATCAACTATGTAAATCACCTCTTTGACGGTGATCAGACGCATCGCGCGGATCGATTTAAGCTCCTGCAGAGCGCTATGGACTTGTTTGTTCCGAACAATGTCGGAAGCAGTAATATCCATGACTTCTTTTCGATCCGCCAGGAGTATGAGGGTGTTCGGCGGTCGGTCTGGCGATATCTTGAAGACATCTCTAGAGAACAGAATTTGGATTTGGAGATGAAAGATCAAGAGACCCTTATCGAACGCCTAGAAGACGCACGAAATCACATCGACGCTGAGCTAACCAGCATCAAGAAACAAATTGGACGCGACCGTTTCACTGCGGGAACTCTTTTCGCATTTGAAGCGGCGTCTACTATAGGCCTTGCGGCACTAGGCGCGCATTGGGGTGGGCCACTGGCGGCGGCCGGAACAGCTGGCCTCGGAATTGCTGTCGCAGGAGGCGCTAGAAAAATGAGCACCCTTGGGAAAAAGCAGGACGGGACGGCGAAATCCATTGCAATGTCGATTACCAAAATTGAAAGGCGGGGTGTGCCGGCAAAGCGAGCAGTCCCGAACTATTGGCTTTGATGGTTCGCAAATCGGTCGGCTGCGCGCGAGTTGAATTAGAAGACGCGCGCAGGCGCTATTCCTAGCGGGCAATCTCCAGCAACGCCTTCGCCTTCCCCTCCATCACCAAGCGCGCGTCCTGCTGCGGCTTCGACCGAGCCACGGCGGTGATCCCCTGCACGAAGTCGAAGACGCTCTCGGGCGGGCGGCCTTCTTCGGCCAGAACCGTCTCGACGATCCGCCCCGTCTCCGCCTTCGAGAACCCGCGCTTGCGCAGGAAGTCCTGCCGGTCCTCGTCCGACCGCGCGACGATCTTTTCCCGCGCCGCACGGATGCCATCGACGAAGGGCGCCGGCGAGGACTCGGCAAAGCGGCTCAGCGCTGGCGCAGCCTCGTGAGCGAAGCGGGACGCGGCGTATTTCGAGTGCCGGATCGTGATCTCCTGAAAGTCCTCGACGCCCCAGAGATTGCGGTTCTGGCAGACGGCGCGCAGGTAGAAGCTGGCGATGCCGAGCGTCTTGGCACCCACCTCCGAGTTCCAGCAGTAGAAGCCCCGGAAATAGAGGTCAGGCGAGCCGTCGGGCAGCAGCCCCGCCTCGATCGGGTTCAGGTCGTCGACGAGAAACAGGAACACGTCGCGGTCGGAGGCGTAGAGCGTGGTGGTCTCCTTCGTGACGTCCACGCGCGGGTTGTAGATGCCGGTCGACCAGTCGATCACGCCCGGCACCTTCCAGCGCGTGTCGCCCGTGCCGTTCCCTGCGATGCGCTGCACGGCGGAGACCAGTTCATGGTCGTAGATGCGGCCATAGTCTGGGCCGGTCACGGCACGGAGTTCCGTACGGCCATCCGCAACTTCCATCGTCTTGATCTGCTCCGCCCGGTGGTTGGTCAGCCCATACTGCAGGTTGATCCCCGCCAGCGGCGCGGGCAGTTGCCGCAGATAGGCCGCTGGTGCACCGACAAGGCTCGAGAGCTGGCCAAAGCTCCAATGCGTCGGCGCGATGGGCTCATCCGTGCCCGGCAGGACAAGGCTCAGTTTCTCCGGGTCGTTGCGATGCGCCTCGACCCGGATCGCTGCGCTCTCCACCGTGCGCGTCCGGCTCCGCTCCGCCCGGCCCTTGACCGAGGCGAAAAGGTCGTCGAGCGACAGATACCGCTCGTCATCCGACCGCGAGAACCACTCGGACGACACCCGGTCCACGTTCGTGCCGCGCGACACATCCACCTTGTTGCCGCCGCTCATGTCACGCCCGGCATCGATAATTTCGGTGTTCATTGGAAAACCTCCGCGACGGGCGCCGGAGGCCTCTCCTCCAGCCCTCAACCCGTCACGGCACCCCTTCCAGTCTCTTGCTCTTTCGCCGGCCGAGTGGCGGCTTCCCGCGCCACATGGACACCCGCGTTGCGCGATTCGGGCCGCCTATGGCAGACTTCGTTCAGGCTAAGGTCTTCGGGCCCTGCCACAGCTTAGGGTCCCTAAATGGTGAGAAACCGCATAGAACAGCGCAGTATCTCCGGATTCCGGGCCGCCGATTTGCGCGACGCTGTAGCAGCCATAAATGCGCCAGACTACGCGAGCATGCGCGCGCCCCACCTTCAACCCGCTATGGTGCATAGGCTTTTTCCTTCGTACGTGCGCCAGCCTCTGGCAGGCTGGTGCTCATGCAAAGGGATCAGAAAAGCAGGCCGGGGGCTGACGCCTCAAGGGACGCCCAGGACTCATCTCAGGAAAGCGGAGCGGCTGAGAGCAACATCGCGCACCTCACTTCTGCTGGTGATGACCCGCGGCTGGTCACCCTTGTTCGCTTGTTGGCGCGGCAGGCTGCGAGAGATTTCATTGAGGCCGAGAACAGGCGACATGCACGGGCTCGCCTCCGCGATTAAGGGGGTCATCGCATGAAGGCAGCGCTTTACGCTCGGTATTCATCTGACAACCAACGTGATGCGTCGATCGAGGACCAGCTTCGTATCTGCCGTGCACGCGCGGAGCGGGAAGGCTGGACGATCATCGACAGCTACACGGATCGAGCGATTTCCGGGGCGTCCTTGCTTCGGCCCGGCGTTCAGGAATTGATCTCGGATGCGCTGAAGGGCCGTTTCGACGTGATCCTCGCGGAGTCGCTGGATCGTCTCTCCCGGGACCAGGAGGACATCGCCGGGCTCTACAAGCGGATGCGCTTTGCAGGTGTGAGTATCGTAACGCTGTCCGAAGGTGAGGTCAGCGAATTGCACATCGGTCTCAAGGGAACGATGGGCGCACTCTTCCTCAAGGATCTAGCCGACAAGACCCGGCGCGGTCTTCGGGGGCGCGTTGAGAAGGGTCGCTCCGGTGGTGGGCTTTGTTATGGGTATGACGTCATTCGCACGGCCGATCCGGACGATCGGGGCGAGCGGGACATCAATCCAGCCGAAGCAAACGTCGTTCGGCGCATCTTCAGGGATTACTTGTCCGGACAATCCTCGCGGACGATTGCAATGACCTTGAACCGGGAGGGCATTTCAGGACCGCAGGGCAAGGAATGGGGGCCTTCGACGATCCACGGCAACCCGAAACGAGGGACGGGCATTCTCAACAACGAACTCTACATCGGTAGGCTCGTCTGGAACCGACTGCGATACATGAAGGATCCTGACACCGGCAAGCGCGTCTCCCGCCCGAACCCGGAAAGTGAATGGGTTGTCCAGGAGGTCCCGGACCTTCGGATTGTGG
Organism: Thioclava pacifica DSM 10166; assembly: GCF_000714535.1. GTDB lineage: Bacteria > Pseudomonadota > Alphaproteobacteria > Rhodobacterales > Rhodobacteraceae > Thioclava > Thioclava pacifica. Next base: position 16,070 of record NZ_AUND01000014.1, read on the forward strand.
ACCAAGATCTCTGGGACGCGGTGAAGAAAAGGCAAAAGAGCCTTTCGTTTGATACGTCGGCGACAGGCAGCAATCCTATGAACGATAGACGGCGGCCGAAGCACCTTTTCGGCGGCCTCATCAAGTGCGGGTGCTGTGGTGGCGGGTACTCCCTGATTTCGAAAGACCTGCTTGGCTGCGCAGCGTCGCGGAACAAGGGCACATGCGATAACCGTCTGAACATCCGTCGGGATGCCTTGGAGGCGTCGATCTTGAATGGCCTTCGGAAGCATCTCATGTCGCCGGAGCTCTTCAATGAATTCTGTGCAGAGTTCACGCGCGAGGTAAATCGGCTCCGGATCGAGCGCGGGGCCGACTTGGCCGGCTGGAGGAGCGAACTCGAGAAGGTTGACCGAGAGCTCGACAAGATGGTCGACGCCATTCTTCAAGGCTTCCCGCCGGCGAAACTCAAAGACAAGGCCGAGAAGCTGGAGGCGAGGAAGGCGGAGTTGAGCGAGCTTCTGGACAATGCCGACGAGCCGCCGCCATTGCTGCACCCGAACATGGCACGGATGTATCAGGATCGGATCGCAAAGCTCTGCGAGAACCTGCAATCCGAGGAAGATCGAGGCGCCGCCGTCGACGTGCTTCGGTCACTGGTCGATGAAATCACCCTCGTGCCCGAGAACGGCGAACTCTCCATCGTTCTGCGCGGCGACCTGGGGGCGATCCTGCGCTTTGCAGCCGGAAAGCAAAACCCCGACTTCCTTTCGGAGGCCGAGGCTTTGGACAACCTGCTTTCGCAGAAATCGTTGGTTGCGGGAGTAGGATTTGA